>CAWFHG010000003.1:0-755879 GCA_963815625.1 uncultured Methanomicrobiales archaeon | reverse complement strand
TATCCCCTCCTGGTCTTCCGAAGTGGAAAAACATGGCGTTTAAGGCGCCCGGAAAGGGATAAAGAATAAAGTGGGGCTTATTATCATAGCAATCGGGATGAAATCGTCGCAAAAGCGAGGGAAAGGTACCGGGGGAAAAATAAGGCCAAATCGGGCTCTACTAACGAACGGTGACGGGGGATGTCGGATGGGTAGGGGTAATATTACCTCTATCTGGAAGGTTTTTCGATAATTCGGGGGGATCTTAGAGGTTTTTTGGTATGCCAGGTGGACATATCCGGAATGAAAATACTGAGGTGAATTTGCCGAAAAATGATTGCGAATATCCTGCCGACGTGTTGCTAAGAAGTTGACAGGGGTGGTCCGGTGATTACGACTATGTTACCGATGAGTACTTTGTACTAGTAACGGTCGGAGGTTCGCCTTCCACATTTAGTGTAACTTTTTCATTAAGGGTTCAGCAAACCTGGCAACTTTGGCTGATGTTATCCAGTGAATCCACTGTTCCTGTTTCGGTGAGCAATTCCAGTTTTCCATCTTTTGGGTTTGGCATCTCTTTTCCTCCAGGGCATAATGTTTCTGGTTTTTTCGACTTCTCCACGATTATCAGACTTAATGGACCACTTCAGATTCGGCGACCAGCGGAATCGATCTCCTGACCGTGACCGGGGAGAAGAACCCGTCAGGATTCTTCGACTTTGATGATCTGCACAGGACAGAGATCTGCAGCATCTGTCACGCAGGCCTTCAGATCCTCCGGGGAAACGCCTTCTGCAATGTTTCCCGCAGACCGGAATTTTTCGATAACCTGGCTGAACGAATCGTCCGGGTTCTCTTCAAAGAATTCCGGGCATGTCTCCCAGCAGGTACTACAGCTGGTACAGTTTGGACGATCGATAGTGACTTTCATAATAATTCACCTCTCATGCGTTCGCTGGGTTTCCACGGGCCGGAGCAGCCCGGTTTTAACGTCATTTTTTATACACCGCCTGGCCCAGGACCCCCTCAAGCTTGTCAAGGGACTCAATCCAGCCGGCCCTCGTCAGGTCACGCATCTCGCCGGCGGGAATACCGGCATGCCGCAGCGTGAGCTGTGTCCTGCCTGCCTTGATTTCAAAGGTCACTGTCAAGAGCATTTCGGCCGGAAAGTCCGGGCTCATGCCGTAATAGGTTGCTGGCACTATATTGCCTTTTTCATCGGCAAAACTATCCGTGCAGACGATTCGTTCCGGTTTTGCAATTTCCCGGTAAACGCCGGTACTCCAGAAGTCTTTACCTTCCGGTGATCGCATGCAGAAGAGATACGTCCCGCCCACGCGGAGATCGATTGTACAGGATGGTGACGTGTAGTTTTTCGGTCCCCACCACTGCATAACGAATGTGGGTTCGGTCCATGCCCGCCAGACGAGGTCCCGCGGTGCATAGAAGAGGCGTGTGATGACGATCTCGTCCACGCAGGTTTTCGTTGAGAAACCGCATCCTTCCACGGACGATTCAATTTTGTGGCCTGCAACATTTATTACGTAGATCCGGGGATTGTCCAGTAAATCCAGTGCATTGATCTTCTGGTCAACGAGTTCTTCATAGGAGAAGAAATCATTGACATCTTTTCCTGCATCGGTCCAGAAGACCTGGACCCCGTTCTGGTACTTTTTGCTGCTTGAAATCTGCTGCATTATCCTTCCTCCAATTCCATTGCTCCATTCATTTCGTAATCGGAAAATTTCCCGGTGAGGGACCGTCTCTCGTATTACAGTGGGGTGGCATATTGGTTCATCTTTTTGTCACAATATCAAGCTATTCCGATATTGTAATTTTTGAGAGATTTTCCAACAATTATTTCAAAATCTGTTTTTCAGGAATGATTTTATCTGTCCGCTTTTTTGATAGGTCATCGATCTTATGACAGGACAGAAATTTGGAGATCTGATTAACACGTTTGATGCCGCAGCCGGGGAAGCACTTGGCAAGCGGGAGAGCCACACACCGAAAATCGAGGCACCTGCACAGGTAAAGCCTGATGAACCGTTCAGCCTGAAAGTGACCGTCGGGCCACATCCCAATACCGTGGAGCACTCGATCCGTTGGATCATGGTCATGTTCGAGGAAGAGGGAAGGGCCTTCAACCCGGTTTATCTCGGCAAGGCATCCATGAACCCTGTGACGACCCAGCCTGAACTGGTCCTGAATGTGAAACTTCAGAAGAGCGGAGTGATCCACGCTATTGAGTACTGCAACCTCCACGGCCTGTGGTCGGCGAAACGGGAGATCAAGGTCGGATAATTTTAATTTCCTCTTTACGACAGATAAGATGACGAAAGAGGCGATATCGCCACTATCGGATGTCCTGAAGAGGAAATGACAAGTAGGGGGTGTTAGATCATGAAAATTACAATTGACCGTGAAAACTGCACGAGTTGTGGGACCTGCTGGGAGATATGCCCGGACATTTTCGAGGAGAACCCGGACGATTCACGCAGCCAGATCGTGGAAAAGTATCGGCTGAACGGAAACAACGCCGAAGGAAGACCTTCTGCAGATTTTGAAGACTGCTCCACCGGTGCAGCAGGGTCCTGCTGCGTGGAGGTTATCCATGTTGAAGAGGAATGAAATGCCCTCACAACGTCGTAAAAGATCCTCCCTGATCGAGTCCTGCTGTGGCGAATGGGGTCGTCTGCATAGGAGTCGTCAGTGGAAATGTCTATAGCAATGACGCATTCACCGGGGCAAAACTCCGGGAATGTGGGTGAACCGGACATCATCCCTTAAGCTCGTTGGAGGTCAACATATCAGTTACCCCTCAGCCTGGGCGATGAATGGATCGATGGGGTCAGCAATGACCCCTTTAAGATTGCTGAAATTACTGGCCACCGATAGAGTGATGGTGTCGTTTCCTGTTTTGCGGGGTCCTTTCCGTTGATTGCTATTCTGGATTTTTTCACCACTAATGGGAGCCAAATGCAAACCCTGGATGAGGTCATAGTAAAAGTCCGGGGCAGAACCGGATAAGATTGAACCGGCATCCCTCTCATGATTCGTCCCGACCCCGGGTTTTCGGAGCTTTTAATATAAGTGGAGATATGAATTGCTTGAATGAACTGCCGTCGACAACCCATTCCATAGCAGGATATGCCATGTCTAAAACTCTGTATTCTGGAAAACCATCCCCGATTGATAACGATATAACTGAAATATCCCAGAGAATTTTGGTGGAGCTTGAATCAGCAAGTTCTAAGGATTTATCCGAAGCCAAATATGCAAAAAAAATATTGCAGTTATCAGATCTCAGTTATACAAAAAATATTTTTTACGAGATAGAGAGTGTTCCGTCCGGAGCTGACCGGGTTATCGAAAAAAGAGCGGTAATAAAGGCATTGTTGCTTTCTACATGGTTGCAGAGATTATATTTTATTATCCGGTCGGCCCTGATGTCGGTCCTGGCGATGGTCGTTACCTTCTTTTACGTGTCGTTCTTTGGCCAGATAGGTGTTGTTCTGGCAGTTTTCATGGGGGTCCTCATATTTGTGGCCGGGTTGATTGTAACAAGATTATTTGATAAACAGACAGTCAGGGTAACAAAATATATCGTCAGACGTCTGGTCGATCATAAAAAGATCAGGGATTTTATCATGAACCACCTCTAGGAACATTGAGGGCCGGGTATTTGATCATATTTTTCGATAAAATCAGTGTCTGCTCCTGATGTAGTCGGAAGGAACAGGACAAACCAGACAGGAGACAACATAATGCTCATCTTTTGGAAATCGCCTGAGTAAAGCTTAATGCCGTTGTGAATCCGGGAACCCCAGAAAGACAATATAATTAGTTTCCCAAAAATCCCAAACTATCCATTTTTAAAAAGTCCCATGATATCATTATCTGGCGAAACAATTCTCTCCAAAAAAAGAATCGCAAAACGTTAAACGATTCCCAGCTCAGTCATCGTGAGAGATAACCGATATGAACCTGAAAGGCTCGAAAACTGAAAAAAATATTCTTGCGGCATTTGCCGGGGAATCCCAGGCAAGAATGAGGTATTCGTTTTTCGCCAGCGTTGCAAAAAAAGAAGGGTACGAACAGATCTCTGCAATTTTCCAGGAGACCTCGGACAACGAGAGAGAACATGCCAAGCTCTATTTCACGCTTCTTGAAGGTGGCGATGCCCAGATAACCGCGTCGTACCCTGCAGGAGTAATCGGGACGACAAAGGCAAACCTGTTCGCAGCTGCCGAAGGGGAAAAACTGGAATGGACAACCTTGTATCCCGGGTTTGCAGTCGTTGCCGATGAAGAAGGATTTACGAAGGCGGCCCACGTATTCCGTGAAGTCGCTAAAGTGGAAGTCCACCACGAACAGCGGTACAGGAAGCTCATTGCCAACATCAACCAGGACACGGTCTTTAAAAAGTCGGGCATGACACACTGGAAATGCAGGAATTGCGGGTATATACACGAGGACATCTCCGCCCCTGCCAAATGTCCGGTTTGCGATCACCCGCGGGCCTACTATGAAGTATGGTGTGAAAACTACTGATTTTCGGGTTTATTGCATTCCCGGCATTTTCATTCCTCACTATTTTTCACGGGCTTTCACCTTACGTACCGGTGATGTACCTGCACTACATTACAGTGGATGAAAAATAACAAACAATTAAAGAATAAGCCCGTGTAACCCATTGCGATTACAGCATACCCGCAGGTGATACACTCAAAGGGATAACCATTGCCGGATGCAGCAAAAGACCGTGAAAACAAGTTGGAATGACCGGGATGAGAATGGAACATTTTTACAGGGAGGAGTAATGAAAGAACATATCAGGAACATGAATATGATGGCGACAATGCCCGATACGCTGTTAAAAGCAGCGTTGGTTGTCCTCGTGATGCTGCTGGCGATAACAGCGCCTGCCATGGCGGGAGAACGATTTGTAAGCGGTGGCCCGAACCTGACTGCCGCTATCCTTGGATCGAATGATTTCTCCCCGGGCCAGGATGTCACCATCCCGGTCACGATCCAGAACAGCGGGCTGCTCGATTATGTTTTTACCTATCCGAACCAGCTGACGGCCGCAGATCTTCCAAATACTGCCAAACTGATGACGGTCACACTTGGCGCAGGGGATGCCCCGGTCACGATTAAATCAGACCCCCAGTTGCTTGGCGATCTTCCGGGCGGTCAGAATATGGTGGCCAATTTTAAGGTCACGATCGCATCCGATGCACCCCTTGAAACCTACGACCTCCCGCTTACAATCCAATACACGTACCTGATGAGGGCCGACCAGTATGGGACCGACGTCCTCCAGTACTTTTACAAGGTAACAGAAGAGACCCTGTCGTTGCCGATCAGGATCAAGCCGGAAGTCCTCCTGGATGTCACATCTGTCGGGGCGGGCGACCTGAATGCGGGGACTACCGGTTACCTGAATATCACCCTGAAAAATATTGGCAATGAAGACGGCAAAGAATCAGTCGTTCAACTTCTCCGGAATGGTAACAGCCCCGTCGTCCCGGAGGTAAGCAGCGTGTTTATCGGGGATTTCCCGAAAAACTCCCTCGTCTCGCTGCAGTATAAAGTATCGGTGTCGAAGGATGCGGAGGCGATAACGTACCCCGTAAATATCTCGGTCACCTACAAAAACCGCGATGGAAACCTCGTTACTACCGACCCGGTTACCCTTGGAGTTCCGGTCGCCGGGAAGATCGCCTTTTCGGTCGTTTCACCGCCTGTCCAGATGAGCCCGGGTGAGACGAAAGTGATTGCCGTTACGTACAGGAATACCGGTACGAATACCGTGAACAGTGCGGAGGCGAGAATTTTCACGGTCGATCCGTTTACGAGCAAGGACGATACCTCGTATCTCGGAGATCTCGCACCCGGTATGGAGAAAACTGCATATTTTGATGTAATTGCAGATCCGGCGGCAACACCCAAGGAGTACGGCCTCGATTCGGAGATTATGTACCGTGATGCCCTGGGTAACGACCAGGTATCCGACAGGATAAAGGTTGCAGTGGATGTCACGTCAACATCACTGCTTAAAGAAATAACCTCCAATCCGTATGCCCTGGTTGGTATCTTCCTCATTGTCGTAGTGGCCGTATACTTCGGCGTTGTCAGGCGAAGAAAAAAGTCACGTTAAATCATGGCAGGACAATCGGGATTTAATCAGGACCCGCGATATTTGTTTATCGTGGTCCCAGCGGGGACAAGCCAACCCCGGTCAGGAAGAAACCGCTGGAAAAATGGTATGGACTCCGGCGTCACGAGTGATCGTTCCGCCTCAATGAGAATTTTTATAAAACGCCCGGAGCTGCCACCGTGGTAGATGACGACACGATCATCCGGATAGAGAATATTTCAAAAATTTTCAAGACCGGTAACCGGACGGTCAAAGCAGTAGACGACGTCACGTTCAATGTGTACAGGGGGGAGATATTCGGACTCCTTGGTCCCAACGGGGCTGGTAAAAGCACCCTGATACGGATCCTCACAACCCTGCTGAGACCGACAAGCGGGAGGGCGTTTCTCGATATATACGAAGTAACCCGCGACGATGAAAAAGTCAGGGGGATCATCGGTGTCTGCCCCCAGAACAGCACCCTCGATGTAGAACTGACTGCGTACGACAACCTTGAATTTTATGGGAAACTCGTGAATGTCGATGATTCTGTCCTGGAAGAACGGATATGGCAACTCCTTAAAATGACAGACCTGGCAGACCGGGCCTATTCTCCTGTCAGCACCCTGTCAGGGGGGATGAGGAGAAAACTCGAGATTGTAAGGGCGTTTATCCATCGCCCCCTGATCCTGTTCCTCGACGAGCCGACCATCGGACTCGACCCTGAAGCACGTCGTGAAGTATGGCAGCAGATCTCGATGCTGAACACGGAAAAGACAACCATCATCCTTACAACCCACTACATGGACGAGGCGGAGAAACTCTGCCAGAGGATTGCATTTATCGACCATGGTCGCCTGGTCTCACTTGATACTCCCGAGAACCTCAAACGGGCAATGCCTGCCGGTGAACTAATCGAGCTGGGGTACGATCATTTCGACGATGCCATTCTCCCTGTGATCCGCTCGCATAACCTGGTGATATCGGCAGAGAAAAAAGAAGGAAAACTTCAGATTTCTGCGAAAAACGGGAGTAATCTCCTCCCTGCCCTTCTGGCGGAATTTGAAAAATCCGGGATCACCATTACATCTATCTCGATCCGGTCCCCTTCACTTGAGGACGTTTTCCTGTACCTCACCGGTAAAAAACTTGATGGTTCAGCCCAGGATGAGCCTGTTCAGGATCGGGGAGGCGCCCATTAATGCTGCGTGGAGCAATCGCCATATTCAGGCGGGATTTCAAGAAATTCCTGAGCAACCCGTTCATGCTCGTCATGACGCTGGCAATGCCGATCATGTACCTGCTGATCTTCGGCAATGCGATCGGGGGAACAATTACGGGAATCCCGATCGGGGTCGTCCAGGAACAGCCCTTCGTGCACGAATCACCATTATACCTTGAAGGGGTCGACAATCTGGAGAATTTTCATTCCCAGCCCGACAAACCGGCGCTATTCAGTGTCCAGGGTTTCACCAGCGAGGACATAGCCAGGACGTCCCTGGATGATGGGGAAATACTGGCATATGTGGTCTTTCCATCGGAAATTGAGCCTGGCCGTACCATCCGGATCTACGTGGACAGTTCCGAATATACCATCCCTGCGTTGATCCAATCGGGAATAACCGGTGCGATTGCGGCCACAGGTGCAAAAAATCCCATTGAAACCGTTAACATTTACGGGGTCATCAATTACCTCCAGTTTTTCGGGGTCGGTGTGATCGTGATGGCGATTTTCATGACCACGATGTTCGGGGGAGGCCTCGCCCTGATCAGGGACCGTGAGATGGGGATCATCGAGGGTTATTTTGTTACACCCGTTAAACGGTCGAGTATCATCCTCGGCACGATCGGGAGCGGTACGGTAAAAGCGTTTATTGCCGGGTTCATCATTTTCATGGTCGACATTTTCATTGCCGGCGTGATTATCCGGGCGCCTGAAGATTTTCTCCTCGTTCTCCTCGTGCTCTTCATGACCAGTATCGGGGTTACGAGTCTCGTGGTCTCGCTCGCGTCCCGGTTTTCAAGCCAGCAGGAATATTCGTCGGTAATTGCTTTTTCCAACCTCCTGCTGTTTATGACAAGCGGCGCATTCTATCCCGTGCTCGGGATGCCGTCCTGGCTCAGGTGGATCACGGTAATCAACCCGGAGTATTATGCAATCCAGGCACTACGAAGTATTATCCTCAGGGGACAGGGCATCGGTGTAATCTGGTTCGACCTTGTTGCGCTTGCCATCTTTTCAGCACTGGCAATGATGCTCGGTATTCTCGCCTACCGCCGGACACTTGAATGAAGGGAAATCTGGTCTTTTCAATTTTTTGAGACCTGGATTTTCGTCAGTTGAGTGCCAGGTCTGAATAAGTGGAAGAATAGAAGGGAGAAGTAAATCAGGTTTAGTTTATTAATATCCCTGGCTGCATGACCGGGATCATCCACAACCACCAGTTCCGCAAACCCACCAGCCATAGAAGATTTTCGTGTAGAGTACCCGATCATCGCCATTTAATTGAGATTGTATCAACTTTGCTACCGTATCTGGCGTATCTTTAGAATAATAAATATACAATCCATTAATCTTCTTTAATGGCACTCCTTCCGCTATTAATCTTTGAAGTGCGCCGTATCCTGGATAATCTAAGACAAAGGAAACAATGATTATTTTATTATCAGCGGTCCGCTGTTGCGTCAAATCTATTGATACATTTTTTTCGCTTTTTATTTTGCTTATTACCGAGTTATAGTCGTTATTAGAAACTATCACATAGTATTGTTCAACGAATGCTCCTCCTCCGATATTTGCCCCGGCGGGGATGTTATAGCTGGATATAATTTCATTCGCCTGAACTTCCGTAACACCGCCATCAAAATCCACCACAAGTGCCCAGTTTGTCAGCGGCGGACTGGGTTTTGGTGGCAAAGGTATATCGATCCCCGTTTTAACCGTACGGGTAAATAATGGCGTAATACTTGAATAGGAAGTAAGAGTTTTTACAGAAAAATTATTACTTTCGGATTTCGGTGAAATTATTGGCATCTTGTTGGGTTGAGAGATGGTTGGGAAATATGGTTGAGATGGTTTTATTGCAGACGCATATACAGGTAATTTAATCGGGCCGAATCCCTGACCAGGAAGCACATTAAACCTGTTCGTAGCGGGAATGATCCCATCACCGCTACCAGGCAGATTATTTTGAATCGGTATAGCTGAAACTGCGGAAATCGACAATATTCCGAATATTATCAGCAGGATAAAAGTTATACTAATTGAATGGTTTTTTATAATCATGAACTTCCCCCATTAATCCATCTTTTTAGTCCGGGAGAGGATAAATTGTTGGGACAGGACAGTCTTTTTAAAATTTATGTTCTCGATTGAAACCACTCATTTTAGCCGGGATATGATAATTTCCTTATTGTAGCCCCTTATTCCCGGCCTGAATAATCTTTATCGATGAATATTTAACCCTTGGAAAAGAGTGAACATTATAAAGAGAGGATTACAATGAAGAACCAGAACCTTATTTTGATCGTGCTTGCAATCGCTGTCGCCATGGCAACGGTACCTTCCGTTGGAGCACAATCTATTGGCGGTGATCAGGGCTATTACTATATCGCTTCAATCCCCTCCGGGGCAACAGTTTCGGTCGACGGGACAAATGTCGGTACAACACCAACGACTGCAACGGTCTATACAACCGGTACCCCGGGACACACAATAGAGGTCTCAATGGATGGGTACCAGGACTGGATCAGGACGAACCAGCCAAATCCGGCTGCGGGACAGACGGTCACGGTTACCGCCCAGCTTGTTCCCATTATTATCACCATCCCAACCACCTCCGGGGTTGGCGGGCAGAAAGGATATTACAGCATATCGTCGAGCCCGACGGGGTCTGTCACGTTTGACGGTAACTTTGTCGGGTCGACTCCGGTTATCGTGGACGTCAGTACCGACCGGTACGCCGAGTCATACCCTCGTTATAACGGCTACCAATTATCAGACCTACCGGCAGACCATTCAGGGAAACCCTGCTGCCGGTCAGACAATTCCGATTAATGCGGTATTGAGCCCCGTACCCCAGATGGGTAACATCTACGTGAGCTCATCCCCGCTTGGTGCGACCGCGATCCTCGATAACGGGGCAGACTCGCTTGTCACCCCCGGGACATTCTACAACGTCGCCAACGGGTATCATAATGTCCAGGTGTCGATGCCGGGGTACCAGGTTTATTCGAACAATAATGTCCAGGTGACAAATGGCGGGACTACCCAGGTATTTGCAAATCTTGTCCAGATTGTCCAGAGCGGAAGTCTTTCAGTGAGTTCGACGCCGAAAGGTGCGGGACTTTACGTCGACGGTGCGTACAAGGGTGAAACAAACCAGATTGTCGGTGGCCTCGCGGTAGGATCGCACACCGTCAATCTCAGGCTTGCCGGGTACCAGTCCTTTACGAATACCTACACGGTCAACTCCGGCCAGACTTCGTATGTGAGCGTCACCATGGTACCGGTCCAGAACCCGAGTACCGGGGACCTCCTCGTGACATCATCTCCGTCGGGTGCGGCAGTTTACCTCAACGGGAATTACCAGGGAGTTACAACCTCTGCCGGGTCCCCCCTCGATATTACCGGTCTTACAGCCGGTACTTATACGGCAGTCCTGAAAAAGAGCGGTTACCAGGACTATACGACTACTGTCCAGATTGTTGCCGGGCAGACCGCACAGGTAGCCGCGACCCTGCAGGCTTCGGGTACCCAGCCGGCCGGTACGGTGAATGCCGAAATATTATCGACACCTGGTGGTGCGGATGTCTATATCAACAACGCTTACAAGGGTGTTACCCCCCTTGAATTCCAGAACGTACAGATCGATCCGACTCAGACCTATACGGTGACAATTAAACTGGATGGCTATTCACCCTACACAACTTCAGGAAAGGTAACACCCGGACAGTCAATCCAGGTTAACGCCGCACTCGCACCTGTTGCGACACCGGCACCGACACAACCACTGAGTCCTCTGGGTGTAATTTCGGCGCTCGGAATATGTTGTATTTTGATCTTCTGTTTCAGAAGAAAAACAGTATAACCATCTTTTTTTAAGAAACTACACATAATGATTTTTTCCCGGGCCAATCCAGGGATTGAAAATATTTTATTGCATGAATTATTCGTGATTATTCTGGATCATCCATCTGTTTCCCAATTGCCTCGTAAAATAATTTACCCGGTCCATTAACCACTAAAATATATTTTTCCAAAGCCCGGTCCATCATTTGACCGGCCTGCTTGCAACATTCAAAAATAATTTCATTATCTACCTGGATCATTGTTCTGACCCCGATTCAGGATTATATTTACATAAACCAGAAACTTTTTATTTTGTGAATGTGTATGTTATACTATACATTGTGTCAATATTATTTGACAAATGGGGTGGCCCGATACTAATCTATCGGCATTCCTGGTCGAATCAGGAGCGTGAAATTTTGGAAGCCCAAAATTACCAAAAAACAGGAACGGTCTTTCATAAAAATCGCATCGAGACACTCACCGATGGTGTCTTTGCTATCGCCATGACCCTGCTGGTGACAGGTATGGAGATTCCGAAACTGAATGGAATCGTCACATCCGGTTCTGTAGATTCTTTACTCTTCGATCTCTTCCCTGATTTTATTCACTACATCATTGCATTCGTACTGCTTGCAGTATTCTGGTGGTCAAGCCACCTGAGATCCCATAACCTGAAGTCAATAGACAAGACGATGAGCGTCCTTACGATTACGACCCTGCTGTTCGTAGGTTTAATTCCGTTTTCAACCAACCTGGCCGGGGACTTCCCTTTGAACACTCATGCGGCGATTATTTTTGAAATGAACCTGCTGGTGATCGGCTTGTTGTCTGTGTTGCAATGGAATCACATGTTAACCCATTCGGCATGCCTTAATCCGAATACTGATACAGGAATCCTGCGTCGGAACCGTGTTGAGGCATATATTTTCCCGGTCTTATCCGCCATAGCAATTCTTCTTGCCCTGGTGGCGATACCCTGGGGAATTTTCATCTATTTCGTTGCCCCGGTTTTCATGGTGCTGGTGTGGATCCGGGAAACAAGATCTCATACGGAAAAGAAGAAAACAGTGCAAAAACCCGTTAAATCTTCGTGAACTGAGAACGAAAAAATTATCAGAAACAGGCCTTTGTTGAAAACCCTGTGGAAAAAAGAAGTGGGAGGTACGAAGACCAGGTGGTGGTTAACCCCCCTCTGACCCACCCCCAATAAGACATACTTTCGGGCAGGGTTTCTCCGTAAACTCATTAAATTCTGTATTGGGAATTGTCTCTATCCCAACCTGGGTCGCCAAAAGCACCATTTGAGTCACTGGGGCGTTGGATAATTTCGGAACAACCGCAACTCTTTAGCAGCGGGAAAGGGTTACAACTGGGCCCGGAAACAATAAAATCCCCGATGTTGTCACGGAATTCTCAAATATTCCGAAGGAATCGCGGGAACCCGGGTTACGGCTGGCTTTTAGAATAACCAGGATTCATCAGATCATTTTAGGGAGTGATGACCAGAAACGGGAATCCCGTTTAAACCGGAAAAAGTATTTATTGGATAGTACCGGTTACGAAACGACAAACTGGACCGAATAACTGTCTTCAGACCCGGTCTCCCACGACCGCTTATAATCTGCGTTAAAATGCTGGTCCCCTGTCCCTGTTACCTGGAGTGTCCAGGTATGGATCCCACCTGCACCCATGCGGCCCGATGTTGATGCGAGCATACGATATCATCAGTAATCCGGATGCCTGAGCTTATCGATGGTTCCCACCGGAATCCTGTAGTGGGGTTCTCGTTCAGCTGGACTTTTACTACCTGGCCCCTGGTAATGGCGATAGTCCTGCCATTATCGCTTTCCGTCAATGTCCGGGTCTGGCTCGTGGGGGAACTGATGTACGGGGAAAAACGGTTGTTCGATGAGACCGGTTTTACCGGCATGAAAATATCGGCAGATCCGACAAACCTTCCCTGTTCAGGATGAAGCAGCTTTATAGAAGAAAAATAATTGCTGTGCGTGGCCGTGGCTGCAATGCCAGTGCCTGCGATTACCGGGGTGATGGCAACCAGGGAGAGCAGGATGCCGATAATGGTGACATAAAAAATCTTTCTCATGTGGGAAACACTTCCTCTGATAATTTGTGCGATCCTTTTCAATTTTAATGTATGTCTCCTGCCAGGTCCCGGAAATCTGTGGTTGAAGGGTCCAGCTCCCGGGTAGCCCTTATCCACTTTATTCCCGTTTCTTTTCCGGCAGGAGTTTTATATCGATGAGCGGTTTTGTCTTCCAGTCAAACCACATGGTAAGGGCACGCAGGAAGAACGTCAGGAATATTGCGATAAAGGCAGCCATGACCGCGTCCAGTTCAAGCCACAATGCCAGGGCGACAAATACGATACACCCGGCGAGCGATGTGGCGGCATAATACTGGCTTGGCTTGAAAATCAGGGGTTCACGTGCGGTCAGGACATCCCTGAGGAGGCCGCCGCCGGTGGCGTTTATCACACCGGTGAGGATCGCCGGGGCTGAGGCCAGGCCTGCAAAAAGGGCCATCTGTGTCCCGACCACGCCGAATATCCCAAGCCCCAGGGCATCGAAGAGGAGGAACGATATGGTGAACTGCCGTTTGTACCGGAATACGTAAGATCGCATTACTATTCCTGCCAGCACGGCAACTATCACCGCATAGAGGAACGAAGGGTCCCGGAAAAACATGGGGACCCCCTGCTGGAGGATCAGACCGTCCCGTATAAGGCTCCCCCCGGTACCGGTGATTAATGCGAGAGCAGTCACACCGATGATATCGTACCCTTCTTCAATCGCTGCAAGGGCACCGGTTAATGCCATCAGGAACAGGGCGAGCAGGTTGAGCCAATAGGGCAGGATAAACTGGCTTATAAGTTCCATGAAGATCTCATTTGTGTGGCGGATGGCCGTTACTCATATGTCCATACCTCTCCGTCGCGTGGGGGCCGTATAGTTCAATAACTGTCGTTTCAGCTATATATGGTCCACCATCATTGAGGAAGCCTTGCCAATGGCGATCATCCCGCCCGGCCTGCAATGGACGGCCGGATGAGAGATAAATCGAAAAACGGAAGAAAAATTATTTGAAGATTGAGAAATCGTTCTTGATGGCGACGGTATCGAAGATCGGTTTCAGAACGTCTTCCGATATCCCAAACTTTGTAATATACATCTGTATGAGTTTCTGCTCATTTTCTGCGAGGACACCGTCTGCCATTGCGACATCTATGACGATGGCGAGGGTGGCAATCTTCTGTTTCTCATTTAAGCATTTTGTGACGAGGTCCATCGATGCCTCAAGTGAGTTTGCCTTGAGCACCTTCAATGCGTCATCAATCGACTTCCGGTCCCCACGGACGATTTTTGCGAGGTCCAGCATCTCTGCTTCGTCGATTACACCATCTGCTGCAACAACGGTAAGCGCGGTTAACACAAGTGCTGATTTTGGATTAAGTTCCACCGTTCTGGTCCCAGCCAGTTTATCAAAAAGTCCCATTCATTTTCACCTTCATAAAAAATTTTCTGCATTACTTTGTGCTTATGGTAGAAAGGGTTTATTATTCCAAATAATTCCCAAAAACCGTCCCCCTTCTCCCAGTCAATGAATCTGAAAAGAAAATGGGTTCCTCTACATCAAGAGATTTGGTCCAGGATAAAAAAAGTAAAATTATAAAGAATTGCTTTAATCAACGTCTGAACTCATTTTTATTGAGTTTACCGAATATTTTTTCCGGCTGGGGCCTGTTTTGCCGGGTCCCGTGATCGATATTCAGGTCAACCGGCCTGGTGTGAGGGTGGTGCCTCGGCGTAAGCTCCGGCTTTCTGTACGCCACGTGAGGTGCATGGTGTAACGGGATTGTTTCGGGATGGTGCCGGTGCCCGTCCCGGTGACGTGCCCTGTCCTGCCCTGTCAGGGGTGATCGTATAGTTATGGGTCTCTCTTTGGTAATGTGTCTTGGAGACATGGGCGAATAGTATGATCATCAATTATAAATCAGTTCCCTTTGTTTCTATCTTGATGGGTCCATCAATCTGGTCTCCCATATCTGGTTACCAAAAGGACCGGGGTCCACCAGGCATGGCTAAACATTCACCCCGGGCGAGAGAAACCAGATAATCCGTTGGTTGTCACATACACCCGGTACGGAACAGGTGCGAACCGGCTAAATGTCGGGCCGTACAAAACCTTTGCAAGGTGCTGGCAAAGGGAGCGAATATTCCCGGGGAGCGGGCATTCCCCCAGGCCTTCCGACACGCCAGCGCAACCGATAAAGCCCGGGATGGTTACGCGGAAATGGGTCTCCGGATCATGTTCGGGTGGACCCCGTCTTCCAATATGCCGGCTGTTTATATCCACATAAGCAGTGCCGATGTCAGGAAAAAGATCATGCAGAAGGCCGGACTGATCGAGGAGTCCTCCACAAGTGAGAGGCAAATGCAGCCGGTTATGTGTCCCCGTTGCAAGACGATGAACCCGCCAGGAGCAATGATCTGTTCGGGATGTTCACTCATACTCGATGCGAAGTTTGCCCTGTCGATTGTAGCACAGGAACGGGCTACACAAGGGACTGCAATGTATCAGGAATTGTTAGAGAGGATTACGGCGGTTGAAGGTAAGGTGTCAGATAAGTGATAGTTTGTGGATTTTTGACTGGAATGGAAAACGTCTTGTTAATTATGAATAGTCTCTACTAGGAATGACTCGATTAGTTGGATTAATGATTGGCGGAAGAGATAAAATCGCTTAAATAATGAGAATAGACATCGGAGGAGAAATGAAAGAAATACGGGCGATTTAAACGAAGAGTGAGCGAAAATGTGTAAAATAAGGACAATCCTCTCTATTCCTCATTTTTCCGTTTGGCAGAACGGGATATACTTTAAGAATATCGCGATTTGAGCGAGTATAATGAATCAATAATAATATTTAATCAAGACAAAAAAACAACCATGCTTCGGAAGAAGATATTTTTTATCTGTGTAAAGGATATTGATGAGTGTTTAATCTGTAATTCCAGGGATAACAAGATTAATTGAATTAACCTCAGGTAATGAAATAATGGAGTATATTTTGTTTATCGGTACTGTTGCAACCACAACATTCTCATTCGGGTAATAACCCCGAACTTGATAAGCATATTGTTCCACTCGTACAGGATTTTCACCAGGTTTCAAATATATTTCAATAATTGCCATTTCTCCGAGAATTGGATCATTAATCCAAACACCCTTGTTTATTAGAGCGCCAATTGGATTAAGGTCAGGATCCATTGTTTTTCTGTAATTTGGATTGATTAAAAGGAGCAGTGTTGTATCGTGAATCTTCTGAAGTACGGGATCATCCGGGTTAATGGGGATTAAAGCCTGGGTTTCATTGGAATTTTTATTATTCTGACCCTTGTCGGAAATGAACAGGTTATTTCTTCTATTGGAATTCAATTGAAGAGATTTCATTAGATAAGGTTTGGGTTGTTTATCTATTGATGGGAGAGTGCTACTATTTAATTGGCGTCTGTTGGCCGTATTAGTATCAAAGATACTTGGAATAATATCAGCATTCCTCGATGTATCATCCACGATCGTCTCTCTCATAGTGGATTCCTGTCCGGAATTAGACATCAGATAGTTTATAAATTTTGAATATTTATAGGATGGTTGATTTGAATAAGGCGCCCATGCCGAAGCAATACCTGATAGTAAGATACAGCAGATTATCGATACACCGATTATTTTTAGATTATTGTTAACCATGGACGACCCCTAAATTCTATGGGTTCTCCAGAATAATAAATTCATATGATAGTATGAGCTCAATGATTATATTATTGTTAAATAACTGTTAATTCAATAATTTAACGCATTATAATAATGATTAAATTAATCAAATGACTGGTTAATGGTTTAATACCAAATTGCTGGCGTAATCCAAAAGTATTTCATTACTCAGAACTTAGCAGAAAGTGGCGGGGGTCCACCGTACTCTCAACAACTCGATGTACTTCCCGCTGCCATAAGGCATGGAATAATTAGCTTTCTAATATTAAAGTTCTTTTGTTCCATGCCTCCGGAAAAGAAAAAAGGAGGTAAGGGAAAATGAAAGCAGCAATCTATGGATGCATTTTCCTCGTTGCCTTTATTGGCATGGGGATAACTTTTGCATCCGCAGAAGTAGTACTTAATGAAAAAACAGTGAATAACTTCACTGTTCCAGTACAGATTATTGAGCAATTACCAGTAGATTCGGGATTTAATACTAGTAACGTAAGTGATATTACAACGAAAATTCAGGATACTACATTATTAACATTGATGGATTCGAATTACAGAAAAACAATGGATCCTGACCTTAATCCTATTGGTGCTCTAATAAACAAGGGTGTTTGGATTAATGATCCAATTCTCGGAGAATCGGTCATTATCGAAATATACCTAAAGCCGGGTTTGCATACATCTTCCATAGAACAATATGTTAATAATGTCCGAGGCTACTGGCCAGACGAGAACGTTATCGTCGCAACCGTGCCTTTAAAGAATATCCGTGCTATTGCATCACTTGCCGAAGTAAAAAGTATCAATATTGTTTATCCCGGTATTGATGCTGCGGGTAGTGCCATGACGCAGGGTGATTCCATTCACAGGACTAATGAATTACGTGCAACATATGGTGCAAACGGTATCAATAAAAAAATAGGTGTTATTTCAAATGGAGTTTCCAATTTAAGCCAGTCCATAGCGACTGGTGATTTGCCCTCTGATGTCCACGTACTACGTAACAATATCGGGGGTGACGAAGGAACAGCGATGCTTGAAATTGTCCATGATTTGTCACCTAGTGCGACCCTCTATTTCCATGATAAAGGGATTAATCAGCTTGAATTCCAAAGCGCCTTTGATAATTTAGTATCGAATGGGACTAACGTCATCTGTGACGACGTTGTATTTCTTAATGAACCATTCTTCGAAGACGGAACATTGGCATCACATATTAATTCCGTCGCTTCAACCAACAACGTTGTAGTGGTAAGTTCAGTTGGTAATTTTGCCCAACACCATTACCAAGGTATGTATTATCCCAATGGAACATACCATGACTTTAGCAGGGGAGGGGCTAATAAAGATTTGTTTGTTAATTTGCCCCCAAAAACAGATTTAGATATTGTTCTACAATGGAATGATCAGTGGGGGCAGTCTTCAAACGATTATAACCTGTATCTCTACAGAGTTGACACGGGCCGATTAGTCTGGAGCAGCACTCATGTCCAAAATGGTGCAGGTTGTAATCCATTTGAGGAAATTCCGATCCGGAATGATGGAAATCAGGCTGTTCCCTTAAAAATAATGATCCAGAAAACGCCATCTGCATCTGCAAAAGTCCTTGAGTTATTTGTCGTACCGGATGGAATTCCTCCATTATATCCCGCATCAAATGTGGTAGCAGGTGATTCTGTTATCGGACATTCAGCCGCAACAAATGTAATTAGCGTAACTGCAGTTGGCCAATCAACTCCGAATGGTCCAATTGAAGTTTATGCAAATCAAGGGCCGTCAACAATTTATTTTCCAACTCAGGTGACGAGGAACAAACCGGATATTGTTAGTGTGGATGGAGTCACTACGAGTGGTCCAGGAGGAAAATATAATCCATTCTGGGGGACAAGTGCCGCTGCCCCACATATTGCAGGAATTATTGGCGATATATGGAGCGCCAGCCCCTCCGCCACTGCACAACAGTTGCGTTCTGCATTGACTTCATCAGCGGTTGATCTAGGCGCTACAGGATTCGATTATATCTACGGTTTCGGGCGAGCAGATGGCATGAGAATGTTTGAACAATTCCAGCCGCCAATTTGGGTAATTTCAACGCTCGACAGCACTGCAAATTCAGGCCAGTATTCGTCCTTAAAACTGAACAACGGTTATCCAGGAATCGCCTCTTGCACACCGACAACAGGACAGGGATTAAAATACAATTGGAAGGACGATTCAGGCTGGCATATGGAAACAGCCAACTCAAATCCGGGTGTCACTGATTCCTCTCTCGCCTACAATAATGGCAATCCTTCTATTGCTTCTCACCAAAGCAGTAGTTATTACGATTTCGTAAACTATGCCTATAAGAGTGGATCCACGTGGACCACCGAGATGGTTAATTATTTAGGATCGTTTGAGGGAACCGGAGAATCTCTTGCATTCAGTGGCGGCTCTCCTTACATTAGTTATTGTGACAGATATACGGGAACGGTATATTATGCCTATAAGAGTGGCTCGACATGGCAAAATGATGGAATAAAATATGAGCAGGATTTGGACTACCATTCTTCGCTTGCGTTCAATAATGGATACCCCGGCATAACATATGCAGCGGTCCCAAGTGGGGGTGCACTAATGAATTTGCAACAAAATAATACTCATATGTTTGATCCCTACCCATACCAACGTGAGGAATTCGTGAGGGCAGTGAATATCTCACCTTCAAAGGACGTGACTACTTTGTTAGTACCCATGTCGCTGAGATATGCATGGGCCGATGGTTCGGGCTGGCACTTCGAGACTGTGGATACAGGTTCGAACTATGAAGGTGGCTATTCATCACTTGCGTATTTTAATGGATATCCAAGGATAAGCTACCAGGAAGCAAACTCGAACCTGAAATACGCATGGAAAGATGCCTCGGGCTGGCACAAGGAAGTTGTGGATAGTGGTACATTAGGTCCTTTCACTTCATTATCGATTGATGCATCAGGTTATCCGAAAATCAGTTATTCTGCTAATGGCTACCTGAAATATGCATATAAAGATGCTTCCGGTTGGCATACTCAAACCGTTGATACCGCGGGAGGTTCATACTCCTCATCGGTCGTTGATACATCAGGAAACCACCCGAAAATTAGTTATTATGCGGGCGGGCATCTGAAATATGCCTATAAATAATCTTTTTTTTAAAAACCAAATCAGATTTACCCTAAAATAGTAAATGGACGTTCACTTTATGCTATCTTCTTACCGATTCCAGATTTCTTCATTAGCTTCTTCGATTAATATTCATTGAACTAGATTGTTAAATGGTTTATATTGAAAACGCAGGCAAGACAAACCTTTTCTATAGTGGCATCAAAAGGGAAATTGTCGGGGGTCCACCGTGTCTCAACAGATCGATGAACATCCCGCAGCCCGAAGGCAAAGAATTAATCTGCGTGCTAATATTAAAGCACTTTTGTTCCACGCCTTCGGGAATTGATGAAAAGGAGGAATAGAAAATGAAAATTTCAGCTTTTGGATGCATACTCCTAATCGCAATTCTCGCGGTGGGGTTCCAAACTGCATCTGCAGAGGGATTGCTGACAGATAAGATCGATTTCCCTCAACCGATAGTTAATGACTCACAATTGAATATTCAGCCAGTTACCAATCTTGCAATCGATCCGGCGATAACGTCATCGGGTAAGAATTGGACACTTCTCACAGTGGATCAAGATGGGAAAAAGATAAAACTGGATGATCTTATGAAATGTGATATTTCAGCAGCGGAGAAAAAAACCTTAGCTGACAAACCTTCAAAACATTTGGAAAAAATACCCAGTCTCTGTCATAAGAACAAAAGACCAGATTTCGATATCTTTTGATCCCAATGTAAAGGCTACTAAACTCACTATTGAGGAGGATGCTATTCTTGGGCGTATCAATGCGATACAATCCGACTACCTCAACAGAAAGTATAACTCTTCGGCACTTGATTGGGCTAATGTTCAGGGACATCCTGACATAGTATATATTGCGTGCACTAAATGGGGGATTCCTGCCAACCAGGCAGGATGGGCTGCTCAGACTGCAGATGATCCTGATTATTGGACACCTATAATTCCACCATTCGGATTTGAACCTCTTGATGCTCTCGTAAGGGCTATATGTCATTCATGGGACCATTATTATAATCCAGTAGGAATTCCGCCAACTGGTTATGCACCCTTACAGTGTGGTAATTACGGGAATATTGCTAAGAATGCGTATCCCTCCGATTCCTACACGGCATTCACCAATCTGGGATATTCAAGCCATTTCATTTCAGACATTGGTAATCCTATGCATACAGGATATGAGGCAGAACAAGCTATTTTCCAATGGACTCATAGTGCGTATGAAGGGTATGTATACACAAATTGGGTTAGTGGGCACAATTTCAAACAGATATTGGTGCAGACCAATTACTACTACCCAACAAACGACCTTACTGCGCAGACAATTGGCCTCGCACAGTATTCCCATGGGGATTTAGGTACCCTCTGGTGGGAGGTTTACAATAGCAATGGTCAGATCCAGAACAATGTCAATGTTATGAACATAACTGATAACGTTCTCTATCAGACTGAAATGCGAGTGCTGGGGCTTGTCAGGTACGTGTTGGATTGAAGAATAAACCCTCTTTCTTTTTTTGGAACAAAAAATAAGAGAGTTGAGAAAATATCAAACCGAAAAAACATAATGAGTGTGTACGATGATCGGTTTTTTAATACCACTTCTGCTTCCTGCCGGAACATTTTATCTTATGCAAAAATGGGTGAATAATCGTTATCTCTTGTGTCTCATCCCCATTGTCATTGCAATTGTCCTTGCTATTATAAGTCCTACGGTGACCCGGCTGATCCCGATCCCGGCCCTGGAAATTGTCGGAGGTATCTTCCTGTTCGGGAGCATGGCGATGGCAGTGATCGTCCCGTTCCCATTCATGATGGACCGCTTCAGGCTGAAGCAGAAGGAAGCAATCATCCTGCTATGCACAATTCCCACCATTTTGGTGCTGTCAATACCTGGGATCATATGCATGTCCGGTCATTGTGACCCCACTATCCTTGGGTCGTTCGTCGACAGTTTCTCCCTCGCAGGCGATATGGCAAAAACCGGCCAGATGCTCCTGATGGTTGTCAATGCTCTTGTGGTGTCGACCGGAGTGTATGGAATTCTCCTCCTCGCGGACTCGTTCTTCGAAGACGGGAAAATAACTTCGGTTCTCGTTATAGCAGTATTGTGTGTTCTGGCATTCGTCGCGCTCCCCTCGGTACTTATCGCGTTCTTCCCTGTCGGTCTTTACGTGATATTCCAGGCAATATCAAAGAAAACAGAAAGGATTCTTATCGCCGTGTTGTTCCTTGTCCCTGTCGTACTGATTGACGCGTACACAATGAGTCTTCTGTTACCAGGAAGCGTGGTCGACGGGATCATGTTCTCAACACTCTTGTTTGGATTTGCTATGATTCCTGCCTTCATCATTTGCCCTGTTAAGAAGATTGCCGGGAGAACGGAGAAGGTTGTCATGATTGCATCAGTTCTCTCCTCGGCTGTAGTTTCAGCATTCATATCTGTCTCTTCCAATCCACATGCATCCCTGCAGTCGGCCCTCGGAACGGCATTCGAAGCCGGTCGGGCTCCACCGGGGATACCTTTTCCTGATGGAATCATTTATCTGGCCGTTTTGATCCTTGCATCGTTTATTCTCGGATGCCTGATACTCCTCATATATCGGAACATAATCAGGATCGTACCAAAATTGTTCATTCATCGGTAAGGTTCGGACGGGCGTTAAACAGGGCATCAAATAATCCAGTGCGCCCAGCAGTATCAACAGGGAGTAACGTTTCCAACACCGGAAAAAATAAAGTAGGAGATCGGGGATGAAGATATATTTCAGCTATTTGTAACGATTACCGTCATTGAAAATGTTGTTTCATTGCCAGTCACCGGTTCCCAGGAGCGCATATAGATCGCCTTTATCGTCTGCGTCCCGGTCTGGACTGCTTTCATGTCCCATATATGTGTCCCGCCGGAACCCGTGAGTTGGGGTGCCGAGGGCAGGTAATTATCGGCGGTCACGACGAGGCCCGGGCTTGTCGTCAGGTTCCATTGGTACCCTGTTGTCGGGTTTTCATTCAGCTTCAGCGTGATGGTGTTGTTTAACGACAGGTTTGTGGTTGCATTGTTCTGCTGTTCAGTCACTACCACGTGCCCGACCTGAACCGGCGTCCCGGATGGTGTCGGGGGCGGGGTCTGTACTGGTTGCCCGGGTGTCGTGCCGATGCAACCGGATGAAGCAACGGTCAGCAGGCAGATAATGCCAATACCAACCAGGATTACTGAGTAGTTCATAGTAACAACCTTTTTTGATCGTGGTAATGTCTGCCTCGAAACACTTAAGGGTACGGATAACTGCGAATATATCCGGAGTTATCCGGATTGCACTGGATCTTAAATTCGGGATTTAACATGTACCGGATATTACAAAAGACCGGAACTGATGTGTTGTGACGGTTTGAATACCATTTTATCCGGGAAATCTGTAGATTATGTGACAATGAAACGCATTGTTGTAACTGCCAAAGGCCGTGTGCAGGGAGTCGGGTACCGGTACTTTGTAACTGACGGTGCCCGGGAGAACGATCTGAAAGGATTTGTCCGGAACATGCCCGACGGGTCTGTCCGGGTAATCGCGGAAGGGAGCGAGGATTCGCTATTGAAGTTTGTCAGGTATTTACATGCAGACGGCGACCCGGTGATCTATGTCAGCCAACTTGAGGTTGAATGGGGTATTCCTACAGAAGAATTTTCGGGATTTGAGATACGGCGCTAAATCAATCGCCGCATCTTCAGGGTGGGCTGAGATGAATGCCTGTTTTATATCCCCTGTTATCCTTTGAATTAATGAAATCCCTGATTGTGACTTCCCAATGGTTGTGCGGGTGTTTCGGTCGGTGCAAAACCCCGGAGCAGGAACCGGTGATGTACACATGGGCGTAATGGTATCCTGCGATTATATTCTTGTATCACCGGGTCAATCTGATATGGAATTATCATGGTTGATGAGGAAGGATCTGCTACCGTTGAAAACCGGAAAAAAAGATCTCCTGACAGGTCCCCCTTTTTACCTCCCTGAGTTTGAAACGTCATACCGGTATATCATCGACGAATACGAAGTCGCACCCCGGGATATTGCAATTTTCATGCCGTGTGCCGTCCGGAAACCTTACAGTGCAAGTCCCAGTCACAGGATTATCAGGAAAGTTATTGCCGATGTTTTCGAACCGACCGACTATCACATTGTTATCTTCGGTACCTGTGGGATACTCCCTGCAGAACTTGAGGAGATGTACCCGTATGCACACTACAAGTATATGCTTGGAAAATGCAAGGATGAAAAAATCCAGGCCGACTTCCTCCGGATTGAGACCGAACGGGTGAAAGGCTACCTGGAAAAGACCAGGAAATCATACAAATACCGGATTTCATACAGTATCGGGGTTTTTCGTGAGGCCCTGGTCAGGGGGTCAAAGGAAGCAGGTGTCCCGATAGATATGGTACTGCCGACACGGGATATGATTAACAAAATAATTGAAGAAGACTGCCCGTTTGAGGAAGGAAGCCTGTTAATGGATGAATACCTGGAGGAATTCCATGCAGGGCTTATCAGGGCCAGGAATTTTCTTTATGGGTCTGCCCGATCGTAATCCGGTTGGCTGGTATTCCAGTACCGCCCATTTTGGCAACGGGTACCATTGTCAGTCAGGTGATTCCGGTTTATGTTATGCAGGTACAAGCGGGCAGGACCTTGAATTTCTCTTTTCATGGTTTTTCGAACCGTGAACATATTTTTTCAGCGGGAAATGCAGGAATCATCTGACTCAAAATGGATTCTGCCTTATTCCCGGGAAAATTATCAACCTTTTTTGGCAGGGTGCAATTTCTCGTGCTGCTCCATGAGCTTATTGTACATTTCTTCCCCGACACATTCCTTCGCATGTTTGCACCACTGGACACAGGAAACAATATCGTTGTAGATGACAAAACCGCATTTCTGGCATGTCACCTTGAAATCGTTGGAAAATACCTCGACCTCTTCGCCACATTGCGGACATTTTTTGATGGCAAGGGTCGGTGTCCGCTGATCTGCGGCACCCGGGCACCGGTCAAACATGATTATCCAGCCATTTTTTTGAATTCCTTCAGGAGTGAAGTTTTATATTGCTCTTTTTTCTTCGATGGGACGTAATTGAACTCGTTGACCCGTTTGATGAGTTCGTCGGCAATTTCATCGTCGAGGGTGAGTTTTAATTTCTTAACCTCGCTGATAATAAAATCCAGGTGGTCTATACCGGTATCTTTTCCATCGATGCAGACCAGCCGGGTCTTGATCTTATCTGGCGGGATACCGCCGCAGATCGAGCAATAATATCCGTCTTTTTCATCGCCCGCCATTGTATTTCACTCCTTTATCATGGTAAGACTCATCTTGAACTTTGTTATTGCTGAAAGTGCGTGGGGCGCATTTGCGGGGAAAATAATGGTATCCCCCTCTTTCATCTGGTATGTCTGTCCCGCCACCCACACCTCGCACTCCCCTTCAAGAATGGTCACCGTCGCATCGAATGGTGCGGTATGTTCTGAAAGCCCCTCGTTCTCATCGAAGGAAAAGAGGGTGATACTCCCGGTTTTACGGTTGATGACCATCCGGCTTGCCACGGTCCCGTCGGAATAATTGACAAGGTCCTTTAACCGGAGCACCTTGCCTTTCAGTTCTTCGCGTTTCGTGTCGGGTTTATCGTGATGTTCGGGTATATATTCAACCATTGTATTGAGTCCTCCTGGAACTCTCTTTTCATGGAGTGGTATGTTGTATCTCATTAAACAACCGGGACCAGTACGTGGTAATGTCCGGAGTCAGCCATTGTAGTTCTTGCGATCGCGCCCGATAAAACGGGAGGGGGTACTCATTTGCGGTGCAGGGGGAGTCCTGGCATCTTAAATCTGTATTCTCCTGGTATCATTCGAAATGAATGCCCGACTCTGTGTAGCCGGACAGGTTCATGCTCCCGGGACCAAGCGGGGCATGTCTTCTGCAACGGTACTGTTCTTCCCAATCCCGAAATTTTCGACAAGCACATTAAGGACGCCGGGTGAAACGAAAGCAGGGAGTTCAGGCCCCAGTGTGATGTTTTTAACCCCGAGGTTCAATAATGCCAGGAGGACAAGCACCGCTTTCTGCTCGTACCAGGCAATATTGTAGGAGACCGGGAGGTCGTTGATCCCTACGTCGAATGCATCTGCCAGTGCCTTTGCGATTACGATGAGTGAATAGCAGTCATTGCACTGGCCGGCGTCGATAACCCGTGGCAGTCCACCGGCCGTGCCGAGGTCCAGGCTGTTATACCGGTATTTTGCGCATCCAGCCGTAAGGATGACCGTGTCCTTCGGAAGGGCATTTGCAAATTCCGTGTAATATTCCCTGGAGCGCTGCCGGCCATCGCACCCGGCCATAACGATGAAACGCCTAATATCACCTTTTTTTACTGCATCAACCACGGTACCGGCAATCGCAAGGACTGCGTTATGGCCGCAACCGGTAACCAGGTCCCTGCCTGATGAGCCGGGTGCTGATGGTGACGGGCATGTTTTCGCATGGGCAATGATCGACGAAAAATCCTTTTTCCCGTTGGTTGACGAGAGGATATGGGTTACGCCGGGATATCCTGCAAGTCCCGTGGTGTAGACCCGGTTTTTGTAGGTGTCTTTCGGTGGGACGATGCAGTTCGTCGTTACGAGGACCGGACCGTTGAAGGAATCGAACTCTTCCTTCTGGTGCCACCATGAGCCCCCATAGTTCGCAACCAGGTGGGAATATTTCTTAAACGCAGGGTATGCATGGGTCGGAAGCATTTCCCCGTGCGTATAGATGTCAATGCCACTACCCTCCGACTGTTCCAGCAGTTGTTCAAGATCTTTTAAATCGTGGCCGGTGATCAGGATGCCGGGGTGTTTCCCAACTGTTGTCTTAACCGAGGTGATCACGGGGTTACCGTAGGTGGTGGTGTGTGCCCGGTCGAGGAGGGCGAGTGTTTTGACCCCGATTCCACCGCATTCAAGGACCAGTGCGGTCATCTGGTCAGCCGGAAGGTCCTGGAGGGTTGAAGCCAGTCCCTTCTGGAGAAATGCAACAATACTATCATCTGTAAAGCCCAGCATTGCCGCATGGTGGTAGTATGCCCCGGCGCCTTTCAAGCCGTAGACAAGGAGTGAACGGAGTGACCTGATATCATCAGGTACCATCGCATCAAGAACAATTTCCTTCTCTTTTTCTGTAATATCTGCCTCATTTTCTGGAGTCCAGGTGCAGGCATCCGGCTCTGTTTCCCCGAGTGGCGGCAGGGAATCTCTTATTGTGATTGCCCGGCTAATTAATTCCCGGAACCTGCTATTGTTAAAATTGACATTTGTCAGGGTGGAAAAAAGTGCCCCGGGGATGAACGATCCTGCTTCCCTGCTCCCTTTCCCCTGCCCGGTTGCTGCGATATTCCGTATTGATATTCCCTTGCACAGGTAGAGAAGGACGTCCTGGAGCGCTGCGGTATCTGCTTCCTTTCCGCACACACCCTTAATTGTGCATCCTGTCCCTGTTGCAGTTTCTTCACACTGGTTACAAAACACGATATACTCCTCATAGTTTCTTTTTGCTACAATGTATCCTTTTGATACTATGTGATATATAGTGGGAAGTTTCTGAAATGATACCATGCAGGAAGGATGTACGGTTAACCTGACGGTGAAATATCTGACAAAAAAATGGACGCTTCTGGTAATCCTGGAACTTTACAAAGGAAAAGCCCATACCCGCAGGTTTGGTGAATTAAAAGACTCTCTTCCTGGGATCACTTCGAAGGTGCTCTCTGCACGGTTAAAAGAACTCGAAGCTGAGGGTTTAATCCAGCGACACGTTGAAACGGAAAATTTCCCGGTGAAAAGTGAGTACATCCTCACAGGAAGCGGCCTCGAGATTGTCGATATCATCAAAGGCATGAAAAGGTGGGCTTTGAAATGGAAGATAGATAACATCGCGTGCGGCAACCAGGCCTGTGAGAAATGCATCCTGTAAAAAAAATTATTGTTCTAAATTGACCTTTATTGACAAATTCGAAATAATTGTTCCATTTTTCTCGAGTGTCACATTGATCGGGTAGGTGCCCGGGTCCAGTCCCGAACATTTCGAACAGGAGGGGAGATGATAATCATAGAGGAAGCTGTTCGGGCCCGGCGTGAGATTTGCAGGCATTACATGCGATAACCGGGTCTGCCCGTATGTATCTGTTATTCCTTCAATTTTCAGGAACGTATCGTTGGAAGAGCCCGTCGAATTGACGATGATCTTCATCATCATGACTTCGTTGGAATGGTAGAGGTCCTTGTCCGTCGTCACGGAAGTAACCTTTGCACCGGCGGGGTTAAGTAAGGATGTACACGCCATTGCAGATACTGCGATGAGTATCAACACCAGGACAGCGGTAAAGATGAGGGAATTTTTTTGCATTCAGGAAGCTATTGTTCCGTCCTTGCTCATAAAAATAGTCATGTTATCCGGAATTATCGGAACAACGACAAAGTCAAAGTCCAGGTAGTTACCCGAATATCATTGGACACAGGTCTAATCCAGGCAGATCCGATTTCGGGTAATAGGGGATATTGCATAGACCTGGAATTGATCGCCATAATTCCGGCGAAATTACGAGAAGTATGCCTTAATCACATTTGTTTTTCAGGAACCTGATGACCTGTTCAACCGTTTCGGAATTCCTTGGCAGTTTGATATGGCAATAGTGGTCAGGGTTCTGGTTAAAATTGGCCATATCCTCTGGCAGTATTACAATTTCCGCCCCTGGGAGATGAGAATCCGAATGGGTGACGATTCCGTCACCCTCCCAGGTCAGGCGCCAGGTACCATCAGGGAGAATTTCAGGCGTCTGCCCTTTGAATCGGGGGAAAAGGTCGGGTGTTTGTGTCGGGTTGGTAGAGATGATTATCCGGTATGCAATATCTTTCCGCAGTCCGGCCTGGGAGAGTGTCTTCATGGTCTTACTCCCGGGACGGAATTCCTGGACAATTATGTCCTTTGCAGGAATGTACCCGTCAGGCACAAAGACTCCCGTCAGGGTATCGATCACCTTAGGGCCATGATCCGGGTGATTGAACAGTTCAGCCATTGCCGAACCGTTATTAGGCGGCCCTATACCGATGAGTTGCCTGACGTTCTCTCTCTTCTCTTTCCCGTCAATTACCTCGAACAGGTACCGGGCAATGCAGGTGCCCATGGAATGGCAGACAATATCCAGCTGGCCGCAATAACCGATCTCTTCTCTCTTTGAGCCGATATAGTGCTGCAACCCTTTGGCGATCTCTTCGAGTGATGTATCATCCATCGCCACGTGATCGAAGTTCCAGAAGGTAATATTCTCCTCTGATAACCGTGGAATAAGTTGTTTCCAGATCCCCGGGTGGCTCTTCCAGCCGTGGACAAGTACAACGGGGCGGTCGCTCATTTCCTCCTTATAAATTCTGTTGAGGTATACGATAGAGGTTTTGTAGTTTTGGCCATTCCGGATTATTTCCCATAACGGCAGATTCCGAAAATGCGGCTTTCATTATGCGGAGAAAGATGGATTTCTCAATAGTCTCTCCAAATCTTCGCTCCGGTAACGGTATTACGTCACTTTTCCCACAAGACATCCACCGAATAAACCATATCTTCCCGGGTACTACTATTGCATCAGATTGAGATGACCGATAATGTATCGCCCGTTCCGATCGCAAAAGGGCGTGAAATAGTCAATATCCTGCCGGGAATGGCGAACCGCCACGGTCTGGTTGCGGGAGCAACCGGTACGGGAAAAACCGTCACCCTGCGGGTACTTGCGGAAAACTTCAGTAGTATGGGTGTCCCGGTCTTTATGGCCGATATAAAGGGCGATCTTTCCGGCATGGTACTGCCAGGGGGAGATAATCCGAAGATCGCCGAACGTGCTGCCGAGGTCGGTCTTCCCGGTTTTTCTTACGAGGGTTATCCCGTCACGTTCTGGGACGTGTACGGGGAACTCGGTCATCCCGTGCGGACAACGGTATCCGAGATGGGTCCTTTGCTCCTGGCCCGTATCCTGGATTTGAGTGATATCCAGTCCGATGTATTGACGATGCTTTTTAAAATTGCGGATGATCAGGGCCTTTTGCTGCTCGACTTAAAAGATCTCAGGGCGATCTCGCAGTACTGCGGCGATCATGCAAAAGATTTACGGACACAGTACGGGAATATCTCGATCGCAAGCATCGGCGCAATCCAGAGGAGCCTGTTAACTCTTGAACAACAGGGTGGCGACCGCTTTTTCGGCGAGCCCGCCTTAAATGTTATGGATTTCATCAGGACTGATACCTCCGGCAGGGGAATGATCAATATCCTTGCGGCCGACCGGCTGATGCAGTCACCGAAAATCTATGCCACTCTCCTGCTCTGGCTCCTGTCCGGGTTATTCGAAAAATTTCCTGAAGTCGGGGACCCAGCGAAACCAAAACTGGTCTTCTTTTTCGACGAGGCCCACTTACTCTTCCAGGATACGCCGGACCTGCTGAAGGAGCGGATCACACAGGTGGTCAGGCTGATCCGGTCAAAAGGGATCGGGGTATTTTTTGTCACGCAAAACCCCCTGGATCTTCCCGATGCAGTACTTGGTCAGCTCGGGAACAGGGTCCATCACGCTCTTAGGGCTTTTACGCCGAAGGACCAGAAAAGTGTGAAGGGTGCTGCCCAGACATTACGTGCAAATCCTGCGTTTGATACCGCGAGTGTAATCACGGAACTCCGGATCGGGGAAGCACTGGTCTCCATGCTTGACATGCAGGGGACCCCCATGGTCGTCGAACGGGCACTTATCTATCCTCCGCATAGCAGGATGGCCCCGCTTACCCCCGAGGAACGTAACCAGGTTATCAGGAAGTCGTCATTACAGGCACAATATGCGACCAGCGTCGACAGGGAATCGGCCTACGAACAGTTAAAATCCCGGGCAGAAAAAGCAGTTCCATCGGGAATTGCAGAAAAACCAAAAGAAAGCCAACGAAAATCCCCCTCCTCCGAAAAACACCAGGGCGGTACCGACCTTTTCGGTACTGCGGCAAAGGGCGCAGCGGTCATTATCGGCAGCCAGATCGGGCGTGAAATTATCAGGGGAATGTTCGGCTCATTATCCGGTACCAGAAAAAAGTAACTATGCGATACGGGGACCCCACAATTAAGTTTTAAACAGGTCGCCTGTATCTTGATGATATATCTTTTTTATAACCGATTTATCGCCAGAAACCGCTTATTTTGCCTCGTCACCAAGTGCTTCCCTGCTCCGCATCTGGTAGAGTGACATGGGGTCCATCTCGCTGAATTCATCTGTTCCGGTCCTCATGATGACGTTTTTGATACCACTGTTGACAATCATTTTCGAACAGAGAAAACAGGGCCAGATCCGGGTCAGGCCTTCCGTTTCCACATCATAACCTGCAAGGTACAGTGTGCAACCGCGCGCAAGTTTTCCTGCCTGGAGCAGGGCGTTCATTTCTGCATGGACACTCCTGCAACGCTCATAGTTCGACCCGGATGGAATATTATGGTCTTTCCTCCAGCAATTATTCAGTTCAGTGCAGTCCGGCTGTTTCCTTGGGGCCCCTGTATAACCCGTGGAAACGATCGTGTTGTATTCGTCCACGATGATGGCTCCGAAATTCCGCCGCAGGCAGGTACCCTGGTGGGCACAACGGAATGCGAGGTCGAGAAAGTACTGGTGCCTGTTGGTTCGCATTCAGGAGAATATGCTAAGACTTTGTATTAAAGAAGCAGGGTTTGTGAATAAGGGGCCGTCTCTTCATTGGGGATTCGGGTGAAAAAGATGAATTCAGAAGTTGAGTCTTGCCAGGCCATATGAAATCAGCAGCACCTGCAGGATACAGAAAACCGGGACCAGCAGGAATTTGGTTTTCCTGGTTTTATGCCGGAACATCCGCATTGCAAGGTACGCACCGAACGGGCCCGTCAACCCCCATAACAGCAGGGTACTTTCAGGCGTCCGCCAGATGTCATTTTTTGCCTTCATTTTGTCGTTATAGTAGGAAAAAAACGCCACGATGTTCAGAACCCCTAAAAACAATAAAAGAATAATTAATTCCTGTATCGGCACCACCCATGTCCTTAATTTTTTGGTTACCCTGACGGTACAATCCTGTCTGAAATTACTATTCCCGACTCTCTCCGCCTTACCTGAAATGGTGAAATTCCCCGGTCCCATGTGGGTGGACAGTTCCATCCCGGATGCGTAATGACTAATGTTTTGATCAGTGTAACGATGTAATTACCTGGACTGGCCGCGATTTTAATGTAAATATGTTTTCTTACCGGGATTTAGGAATGCCTGATTAACAAGCACCCGTAAATGTTAAGTATATAATAATATAATTATATCATAATGGATCAGTGCGACAACAGGCTGTTTGTTGAAGAGATGGCCGGTGTTTTTAAGTCTCTTGGGGACTTCAACCGCCTCTGCATTATTTATTTCCTGGCTAACGACGAGACTGGCACCCTCGGCGTCAATGATCTTGCAGGTATGCTGGGGATATCACAGCCGGCTGTCTCACAACATCTTAAGATCCTGAAAAATGTGCGTATTATCACATCAAGAAAGGAAGGAAATCACATGTATTACTCGTTTAATCGTGAGAGTATGGTACGCTACCAGGAAAATTTCAATGAGTTGTCCCGGAATGTAATGGAGAAATGCAGGAAGGATAACGAAAGGAAGTCTCAAACAGGTGAATTATGAAACCATGTATCATCTATCATTCATATTCGGGTGTCACCCGGGGCATTGCAGAAAAAATCAATGCCGCCTGCGGGGGAGACCTTATCGAGGTAACGCCGAAGGACAATTATTCAACGCTGTCCGCCTATTCAGTCGGGTGTTTTCGTGCGAGGAAGGAGGTTTGCGACCCGATAGATCCGGAAACCATCGATGTTTCTGCATATGACCTGGTTGTCATCGGCACACCAGTCTGGGCCTGGAAAGCGACACCTGTCATTAATGGGGCAATTGCCGCACTCAAAGGTTGCGAAGGAAAAAAGGCCGTAATCTTTGCGACTTGTGGCAGCTCGGCAAAAGACACTCTGCCGATAATGAAATCCGCACTCGGGAAAAAGGGTCTCCGGGTGGTAGGAGAAATTGTTCTCAATAAATCAGAAATTTCAAAGAACGAGAAGATCGGGGAACTCATCGCGGCGGTCAGTTCTGCTGGCAATGCCGTGTGACCGGACCGTTTCACTTTTTTTCATTCTCATTTAACCGGTTCCTGGCATTACCAGGGCAACGGTACATTATCACTGGCAAAGTTTCAGCCGGTTCACGAGAAGCGGGGGATTTCCAGTAACCATCAATATACCTGGAAACATATGTCAGGTATAAGCGATTCCGAAACCTGCCCGTAATAACCTGGTGCCCGGGAAAATATGATATACCTCCCGGTACATTCCTGGTGTACGGTCTGGATTTATCAGGAAGATCAGGAGGAGAACCGAGAATGGTTATGGTTATTGAAGCAGTGGGCCTCACGAAGCAATTCGGCGATACCACGGCCGTAGACGATGTTACCCTGTCTGTTCCGCAGGGTTCACTTTTCGGTCTGCTTGGTCCGAACGGGTCAGGAAAGACGACGATGATTAAGATGCTCACCGGTCAGATACGACAGACGTCCGGCACGGCCACGGTGCTGGGACTCGATGTCCTTAAAGACCCGATTGGTGTACGCAGTGCTGTCGGGATAATCCCAGAACAGGAGACGCCGCCGAGTTTTCTTACCGCCATGGAATATCTTGCCTTTGTCGGGGCAGTCAGGAAGATCCCGGATATAGATGAAAAGGCCAGGTGGTGGTTCCGGTTTCTCGAATTTGAGGACAAACAGGATGTTCTGTGTAAAGACCTCTCGCGGGGTACGCGGCAGAAACTGATGTTCGCCCAGGCGTTCCTTCATAAACCGGTATTGGCCCTCATCGACGAACCCCTCATCAACTTCGACCCGATTATGCAGCGGAAGGTAAAGGATTATCTCGCCGACTACGTAAAATCGGGGGGGACGATTTTCATCTCGACCCATATCCTTGAGATCGCGGAAGAGATCTGCACGGGGTTTGCCATCCTGCACAAAGGTAAATTGCTTTATACCGGGGCGATTAGTGAACTCGCCGGTAAAAAACAGCACCTTTCAGAGTTTTTCTTTTCCCAGGTGCAGGATGACGGGAATGCCTGAAATCCTGCAACCAAATCGTGCAAGGGGGCAATGACAGTGGGGATCGAACTTTTTACCAGTATGATGAAAGAAGAGTGGCGGCTCCATTCTACCATGTTCGGGTCCCTGAGTTTTGCCCTTTTTCCGGTGTTAATCTTTGCGATCGTTTTTATGAGTTCATTCCTTCTCCCCCTTTTCCGTGCAGTGCTTCCTCCCGGCGACCTGGCCCTGGTGATTACAGGGGTATTTCTCCTCCTCGGGGTGATGGTCGGGGGCTTTGGTCTTCTCGGGAACGAAGTAATGAACCGCCGGTTCGGGCAGATGAGCCTGCTTGCCTATTCCGCGAGGAGCCTCCCCCTGTCGGAACGGTATATCTTTACCAATTTCATCGTAAAAGACATCGTCTATTACCTTTTCCTCTGGGTGTTCCCGTTCGTCCTGGGGTTCGCCGTTGCAACGCCCTTTATCGGTGTACCGCTGTTCTATCCGCTTCTCCTCCTTGCAAGCCTGACATTGACATTTCTGTCCGGGTTGTCATTGATTTTTTTCCTGTCCACGGTATATTCCCGCTCGAAACTCGCACTCGGCTCACTATTTATTGCATTACTGCTCATCGCAGGCTGGGCTTACCTTTCATACGGGACCGGCGTTGCCGACTTCTTCCCTCCCCTGCAGCTGCTCCGCAGTGGTGGCTGGGTTGCTTTATTTCAGTCCTGTATCCTTGTTTCAGTCCCGTTTGCCATTTCAATAGTCCTCTTCACACCGGACTATTCCGGGACCTCCAAACGGTTTCCGGATATCCTGACGCCGCTCACCAGGAAATTATCCTTCTTCCCGACCCCGCCGCTGGCAGCAAAAGACCTGGTCGACCTCTGGAGGAGTGGCGGAGGTATCGGTCAGGTCCTTTTTTCGTTCCTCCTCCCGCTCGGCCTGATCTGGTTTTTCCTGTCCGTGCTGAGGGCACTGGTCCCTGATTATGCTGTCCTGCTTGTCTTCGCAGTGACAACCGGGATTATTTCGGCAACAATGTACACGTGGATCACGTCCTTTGATTCTTTCAGCTCCTATGCATGTCTCCCGGTCAGCGTTTCCACGCTTATCACGAGTAAGATTTGCAGTTTTACCGTGCTTCAGGTCATCCCGGCGGTGTTTATTGTTGTTATTACCCTCTTCACGGGCGGGGTATCATACCTTGTACCGGCACTTGCTCTCTGGGGCTCGGTCTCATTCTATGCCCTGTCGGTTTCAATATACCTGACCGGCCTGACACCGAATGTCCTTGTGTACGATGTGAAAGTGCTGTTTGCGTTCATGGTGCTTGTCGGGGTCCCGGTCATGCTGGTAATAGCACTGGCATTTATCAACCCGTATTTTGGCGTAGCTGCACTGTTGTTAGGTATTCCCGCATTCGGACTGATCAGGAGAGGATATAAAAGATGGGAAGGTAAGGACATGGCATCATTTTAGGGCTCCCGACACTTCTTCTGGAGCAAAACGGAAAAAATCAGGGACTATCTGTAAAAAAAAGCGGTGGCAGATGGACTAGACCCTCCGGGGGCGAGGCCTGAATTCCACACTTTTTCTCCAACCACTATTTCTTTTATTAACCGGCGACGAGCTTCGATACGAAGATCTTATAGTCTGTGAAGGCAGAATACTCGATATATGCCACGGGTCCTGGTCATTGACGATGCAGAATATGCAAGAGATATTATGAAAAAAATCCTTCTTTCAGGAGGTTATACCATTGCTGGCGAGGCCGGCGACGGAGAAGCCGGGGTCGTGGAGTTTTCCAGGACCAACCCGGACATCGTTATTGTGGACATGATCATGCCGAAGATGAATGGCATTGAAACCATCAGGGCTATTAAAAAGATCAAACCCGATGCAAAAATCATCGTGATATCTGCGGATGGGCAGATGGCCCATATCGAGGAAGCAGTGAAAGCCGGGGCACTGAGTTATATCAATAAACCGTATCAATGGAGCGTGGTTCTGAATGAAGTAGCCCAGTTGATCGGTGGAAAGGAATAATCTGTATTAATCACTTTTTTTAATACGGCAAGAACACAAAAAGAAACAGCCCGATGTCCGGGATTGAAAAATAAACCCCCGTTTCCGAATAAATAATGACGGGGTTATTGGTGTTTCCTACGATCTTTGGGCAGGATCAGCTGGATTTTACGCCTTTCACTGCCATACACTGGTATACCACATGAACACCGATCCCCGGATATCGACCGTAATGGACCAGTTCCCGAAGGAAGTGGCATTGATACGCGAGGCTGCAGTGCGGATTAGCGGGGCAACAACAAAAGCCGGGCTGCTTGATATTCTTGCCAATGAGATCGGGCATTATTCCAATTTTGATTTGCAGTTGATCGGGGGACGGTTGAACAATGAGATCAGGAAACTTCCCTCACCCTACAGGGAAGCGATCCGTCCGTATTTTATCGAACAACTGTTTGGAATGCACCACGCCCTCCTCATGATGTCCCGGTCCGGAAAGATCCACTTATTATCCGTTCCTCTTCGGGATCCCGTCGCGTTCAGTGATTTTTGCAGGATAATACCCGAGGGATGTTTTTCATGGGACGATCAATCGGACAGGAATCCCTGTCTTCGCAATCCGAAGATGCGATTGTTTTATTACCTGATTTCAGCCTTCACAATGTTTGTCCTCGATCAACCCGGTCATCCTGTCGGGATGCCTTTTCCCGGTGGATTTAAGGTCGAACAGAGGGGCAATGACTACTACTGCCTGATCAGGGATAAAGAAAAAGAAGTGTTCTATTCAATCTGCAATTTCTGCCCGGCAAAACAGACAGAAAGATAATGCCCTGGTCTGAACTGGAAAATCCCTGTCGAAAACACGCCCGTGAACAAAGTATTTCCAATAAAGAAACGCATCTGTAGTGTTGAAATGGCAATATCAAAATATTTTTTAAACCGGGTGGATTTGTTCATACTCCTGGTTTTTGAGGTTATTTTTCTCGGCCTCATATTCTGGGCGATTGAAATAGGCGACACCGCCCGGGCATATGCGGTAATCGTAGCCATGATAATTTCCCTGGTCCCCCTGCTGGTTGAGAAATTATTGAAAATCACCCTACCGTTCGGGGTGAAAAGCGTTATCGTCCTTTCTCTTTTCCTCCATATTGCAGGCGGAGTCATGCGGTGGTACTGGTCGCCGACGTTTCCCTTGTTTGACAAAGGCGCACATTTCGTCTCCGGCCTTTCGGTTGGCCTGATTATCCTTGTTTTTTTTCTCCTCCTTGACATGTGGGGGATCAGGTACCGGAAAACCACCATACTTGTCGCAATTTTTATGCTGATGGCGTTTTTCGGTGGTGTCTGGAAAATCGTTGAAGTCTCGAACGATGTACTCAACCACACGATATACAATGACGGCCTTTCGGATATTATCGGCGATGTAGTAGCCCACACAATCGGATCTCTGGCCGCGGTCGCGGTTGCCTATCTGTATTTCATCTCCGTCCCGGTTGGGGAGAACCTGAGTTATCTTATCCGGAAACAGGTAAGGCCGAACAAGGAATAATCAGGCGGGCTGCAGAATAATCCGGGACAGGCGGGAAATCGGAACCCGCCGGGCCGGAATTCTTTTATCAGGGTCTTCCATAGTTGAGAAGCAGGTAAAAGGGAATTGCATTGCTGATTATTGCAATAATAGTCAGGAATATCAGAAGTTTTGTATCACGGTTTAACAGGGCCATGCTGGTTTGCTCATGTTAGTACTATTCTGTTTGTGATGGTTAAAATCCCCTTGTTCCAACAAGATCATGGTCCGGCCATGTTCCCGGGTTCCTGCTCTGAAGGATGGCAGAAAAGGACGATAAGGGCGAGAAGTACACCGGTGAGGAGGATCCAGAATGTCAGGCTGTCGGGGTGGATGAATTCGAGGCTGGCTTTATATTTTACCGTATGGAACGCATCGACCGACCATGGAAACGTGTCATAAAAATTCCGGTACAGCGTTTGCAGGACGATCACTGTAATGGCAGTCAGAGAAGCAATATATGCGATTATCTTCATCTTACCTGCTATACCGTTCCACTCCGTTTTTTCATCTGATGCGGTTACCAATTTTGTTGTATATCCTCTAAAAGAATTGCATTGAAATGCGAGATACGGATGTTAACGGACCTGGTCTTTTTGTTACACAATAAAAAATTCCACTAATTACTTAATGCATACGCAAAAAGGCCACAGCAACAGGATTCATCGAATTCGAGTTCATAGAATTTCGACCGATACCATCTGACAGACTTTGTAATCCCGGTTTCCTGGTAGCACTTCTCCGGATAATGGTCGGGAATCGTATTGTCTCCATTACCTTTCATAAGAAATACATTCAATTCAGATAGATTAGTGTACTATAAGACCTCCAGGAAGGATATATGGCAGCCGGTACAAGTACTTCAGGCACTATTTCCAATCGACCGGGTTTTTTCAGCACGCCGGACCAAATCCTCTCAAAATCCGGAAAACGCGTTGTCCTCCTGATCGCGATTCTTGCCGGTTTTATCACGCCTTTTGATGGGTCTGCCGTTAACATCGCTCTCCCTGTTATCGGCGCCGAATTTCACATGGACGCCATCGCACTCTCCTGGGTGTCAACAGCATACCTGCTTGCATCGGCAATATTTCTCGTTCCTTTCGGGAAAATCGCAGACATTTACGGGAGGAAAAAAGTATTTCTTATCGGGATAGCCATCTTCGCCGCTGCATCGTTTGTGATGACGTTTGTAGGATCTTCCGGGATGCTTATTTCAGTTCGGGTTCTCCAGGGACTCGGGAGCTCGATGATTTTTGGCACGGCTGTTGCCATCCTTACCTCTGTCTTTCCACCCGGGGAACGGGGCAAAGTCCTTGGCATCTACATTACCGCTGTTTATATTGGTCTTTCAATCGGTCCTTTCCTTGGAGGTCTCATGACAGAACAATTCGGGTGGCGGAGTATTTTCTATATCAATGTCCCGATCGGCATCGTTGCGCTGGTCCTCGTTCTCTGGAAACTGAAAGGGGAGTGGGCCGACAGCAGGGGTGAACCGTTCGATATTACCGGTTCGGTGATATACGCACTCTCGATTGTGGCAGTAATGCTTGGTTTCACCAGTCTTCCTGATTTTACCGGCGTCCTTCTGATAATTGCCGGAGTGATTTGTGCAGCAATATTCATCCGTTACGAGCACAGGATTAAATTCCCGGTGCTGGAGACAAGGTTGTTCACCGGGAGCAGGGTCTTTGCGTATTCCAACCTCGCCGCCCTTATCAATTACAGCGCAACATTCGCAGTATCTTTTTTATTAAGTCTCTACCTCCAGTATTCCAGGGGTTTCTCCCCGGTATTCGCAGGGTTTATTCTTGTCGCCGCCCCGGTGGTGCAGGCAGTCATATCACCGTTTTCGGGAAGACTGTCGGACCGGATCGATCCCGGCGTTATTGCTTCGATTGGCATGGGATTGTCAGCACTGGGATTGTTCCTGTTGGTTTTCATTAACGGTGAAACTTCCCTCTGGTATATCATCGGTGCCCTTGTGCTTATCGGGGCGGGCTTCGGGGTTTTCAGTTCCCCGAATACGAATGCGATTATGTGTGCCGTAGAGAAGAGATACTACGGGGTTGCCTCCGGAATCATCGGTACCATGAGACTCCTCGGCCAGATGCTCTCCATGGGAATCGCCACGATGATCTTTGCACTGGTGATCGGCCGGGTCGAGATCACCCCGGAATATTACCCTGCTGTTGTCCTGAGTGTCCAGTATGCTTTTATCCTGTTCACGGTCCTTTGTGTGGTCGGGATATACGCGTCTCTTCAGCGGGCAAATAAATGTGATTCAGACCAGAAACAGGAGAATTAAAGGGTAAGAAACTTTGGGACTTTCCGGATTTTTCGTTTTGCTAATCTTTAGCGTGTTCAAAAAATGAATCCTGATCCGGTATAACCCATAATTCAGATCAATAAAACAGGAAAATTAAGATTGTTTTTCGAGAAGTGCATGGATGGCCTGCAGCTCCTCAAGCATCTGCTGGTGAACAGATGGGGCAAGCCCCCGTACTTCATGCTTCCCGGTACCGGTACCGTCCCCTCCTGCCGAACAGCTCCGGACAAGGTTCCGGATTAACTCGCGGAGTTCATCGGCATGTTCGATCGCCTCGATCCGGATTTCTGGTACCGCTGCACCGGAGTATCCCGCCGTCTGGATCGAGAGTGTCGATATGCCGAGAGCCCGCATTACCGGTCCCTGTTTGATATCGATATTCGTGATCCGGTTGTAGGGCACGATACCGGTGCTCCGGAAAACAACCCCGCGTTTCCATCTCATCTCGTCATCATGGAGCTCGTACCACATGCTTTCATAGTACAATTTTACCCATATGAGGTACAAAACCACGACAACAAGGACTATTCCCAGTATTATGACGTTGCCATACAATGGAAAATCCGGGATGAATGCAACCGGCGCAACAAAACAGAGCAGAAGAAACAATATGAGGACGAAGAAATCGGCAATAAACCAGGTGACTAACTTTTCAGAGGGTTTAAAAGGTGTTAACCGGGGGAAGTGTTCACTTTGCATGGATTACCGAACAAATGTAGGAAATACGGAAGGATAAGGATATCGGGGGCAATAATCCAACAGGACAATTCCGGTTGGATTGCAGTTTACCTATGCCATGATGATACCTGTGGCCCAAACCGGGGCCTGCCAGGATTTCGCGAAAGGAATCAGGCTTGGACCGAAGAAAAGATCTCGTTTTTCCCGACAATTCAGGACATCTATTCTCGGATAATACAAACACGGGTAGGTGTTCTGATGGGGATCAAGGTGTGATTTAAATAACATAATGTCAAATATACTTTACATAAAGTATATAATTCGGGAAGCTAGCAATACCGAAGCAGCCCTGAATTAGAAAAGGTGTGCATTGATGGCGGATATACGAAAATATCTCTTAATTATTCTTGTAGCAGCATGCAGCCTTGTTGCATGTGCAACTGCTGCAACTTCTACCGGCCAGGTATCAGCCAGTGATGGCATTTACCAGACCCACGTAACTTCTGTAACACTGGACCCTGAAGTTTTTTTTCCCTATGAAACGGGAACAATCATGGTTGAACTAACGAACTCCGGTAACCAGACCGTAACTCTGTCTCATCCTGACATACTGGATACACATGTCGCTGTATCGAACGGTGATGCTTTTAGTACCAATGTCCGGCTTGGTCCCGGTAATACGATGACTTATCCGTTCCTCGTAAAAGTCTCTGGTGACGAAGGTACCTACTTCCCGATATTTACCGTCTCTACGGTCGAAGCCGGGAGTATCAGTTATCCCTTCGAACTGGAAGTTGATTCAAAAAACCTCTCTGCAAGGGTCGTTGACAAGCCTGACAACTTTGCAGTGGGAAAAAAAGACACAGTCAATCTAAGTCTTTCGAATTCCCGGAACGGAGCTCTCACCGATGTAGTTGTCTCCCCCGAGGGTACCGGTTTTACCGTTAACCCGCTTCAAAAGTTTATCCCGAGCCTGGACGCCGGGACATCCCAAATAATCCAGTTCCAGATTACCCCGGACAAGGCATCTGACATTACGTTTCATGTAGAATATCATAACGGGAATAATGACCATACCGTGGATGAAGTCCTCCCTATTAACATCGGTGAAGATAAGACCGCTGCGGTTCCTGTGGTCAATAATATTGTACTCGACCTCTTCAGGGAATTCCTATACCCTGACCGGTGATGTGAACAACGCCGGTATTACCGATGCGAAATCCGTGGTACTTACCGTGCTCCAGCCTGCGAAACCGGTAGAACCGTATGCGGAGTATGCAGTCGGTTCGCTTGCTTCTGATGACTTCTCAAGTTTCACCCTTACCTTTACAGTGCAGGACCTGGCGTCGGTACCGGTCCGGGTCACATGGAAGGATACAGACGGGAATTCCTTCTCGACCGTGAAGAACCTTGACCTGCGATCCAGTTCAGGCCTTTCCTCTTCCAGTGCACGCACGGGTAGTTCCGGCAGCGGTACCACTATCGGCGGGACAACCGGGAATACCGCAACACGAGGCAGTGGAGGCGGACCTCAGGGCGGTGGCGGTATCTTCGGATTCGGAGGAAACCGAAGCGGAGGACTAAGTGCATTCTACCCAGTTATCGGGCTTGGTATCGTTGTCGTTGTCGGGATTGTCCTCTGGGTAAAAAGGAAATGGATCACTTCAAAGCTGAAGAAGAAATGAAGGGGCCTGAGATGAGCGAAATTCCCCTCATCCGCCTTCAGGATGTCACAAAAGTGTACCATCTCGAGAGCGGTGATTTTACTGCACTGAAAAATGTCTCGCTCGATATCAGGGAGAATGAATTTGTTGCGATCATGGGACCATCCGGATCGGGTAAGTCGACAATAATGAACCAACTCGGGATCCTTGATGTTCCTACAAGCGGCGAGCTCTATATCGATGGGAAGAATGTTGCAAATATGACACCGCTCGAACGCACTCATATGCGCCGGGATACAATCGGTTACGTATTCCAGAAATTTTACCTGATCCCCCTCCTCTCCGCGTATGAGAATGTAGAATATCCCGCTCATTCTCAGATATAAGCACCGCGACACATCGGGCAAGGCGGCGGCCGTCCTCAAGTCTGTGGGATTTGACGAGCAGATGAGTTCCCACCGTCCCAACCAGTTATCGGGGGGACAACAGCAACGGGTAGCGATAGCCCGGGCGCTGGTCAATGACCCGAAAATAATCCTCTGCGATGAACCGACCGGTAACCTTGACCGGAAAACGGGGCTCCAGATCATGGAGCTCCTTGCAGGTCTGCATCAGGAAGGCAAAACTGTCATCCTCGTAACCCACGACCCAAAGATCGCTGAATATGCACACCGGACGATCGAGCTCGATGACGGGAGGATTGTTGCATCGTGAGAGATATTTTCTTCGACCTTTCAATCCGGAGTGTCAGGCTCAATTTCATGCGTTCGCTCCTGGCATCGATCGGGATCGTCATCGGTGTTGTCGCCATCTCCTCGATGGGCATGCTCGGGGCCAATATGCAGCTGTCAGTAAAACAACAGCTATCATCGGATGTCAATACGGTGATGATTTCATCTGATGTGGTAAGGACTACAAATACCGCAGGGACCCCCACCACGTCAACGGGTGTGACGAAAAGCCAGCTCAATGATATTAAGAATGCTGCAGGGACAAACGTGGTTATCCCGATACATCGGACGAATACCCAGTTTACGATCGGTTCCACTGACGGCAGAGGTTCGATCTATGGTCTTGACCCGAATGACATCGAAAAATTCCTGACCCTTGATGTCGGAGATATTCCTCGCGGAGCCAATGATGCAGTTGTCGGGTCCAGCCTGGCTGCAAACTTTAACCTGGTCGTTGGAACGCGGATCAAGATCGGCCCCCCGAACACAGACAGCAGGCCGACGGTCCGCGTTTCCGGTATTCTGCCGGCACGGGGATTTGCCTCAGACGGGATAAATACCGACAATGCGATCATCGTGCCTGATACGTGGTACACGGATCACTTTGGTGACAAAGACCTTTACGACCAGGTCAATGTGATTGTCAAAAATGTTGATACCATCGGTGATGTGGAAACCGCTATCGATGAAAAAGTCAACAGAAGGACAGACGTTATCAGGATATCAGATGCCAGCTCGCGGCTAACCGGTATTACACAGACCCTTGGAACAATTACAACGTTTATCATGGCGATTGGTGGCATATCACTTGTGGTCGCAGCCGTAAGCATCTTCAACGTCATGATGATGTCGGTGAACGAACGGGTCCATGAGATCGGTATTCTCCTGTCAATCGGGACAGAAAAAGGAGAAGTACGCCGGATGTTCCTGTACGAGGCATTTATCCTCGGCATCATCGGAGCAGGAGTGGGTGGTATCTGCAGCCTGGTCATCGGGTACTCGGTGGTGAGTGCCATGATCGGCAATACGGCCTATTTCTTCCTGCCGGACAGCATCATGTATGTCCCGTACGGCATGGTGATAGGAATAGTCGTTTGTGTTGCATCAGGGCTGTACCCTGCATGGAAGGCGTCGAACATGGACCCGATCGACGCGTTGAGGAACGAATAGTGGACATATATTTAAAAAAAATCTCCGGGAGGTACCAGAAATACCCCTCTCTCCGGAAATTACGGTATCAGGTTATATAGGTGGGAGGACAAACCTCAAGTGATTAGCAGTGTCCCTGACCATGCTGCCAGACGGGGGATCATGAAACGTAATATTTTTTACCTGTGTGTTGCTGCAGTAGCTTTTATTGAAGTTGCAATATTCTGGGCGTCCGTGGAAATTGCCGACCCGTTACCTTCTGTTATTGCCATTATCCTGGGGATAATCGGGATATATCTTGCGAGAATGCATATCGACGAGGTCATCGAAGACGAGAGGACCCGGAAGGTCACCGAGATTACCGCGTTGAGAACATTACAGGTAACGTGGATTGGCCTTTTTCTCTTTGCCCTCTGGATCATTATCGATGCCCTCGGGGAAGAGTTCAGGCATTTCAATCGTCCGACAGGTATACTCGGTTTCCGCCTTCTTGTTGTCCTCTGCGGGATTATCGTTCTCTACGTGATGCTCTCATTTTATTATAATAAGCAATACGGGGCCTGATGTATGAAGAACAAGATCAAAGTGTTCCGGGCGATGCATGACCTGTCCCAGGAGGCACTGGCTCAGGAGGTTGGGGTAACGAGGCAGACCATTCTTGCTATTGAGAATGGAAAATATGATCCCTCTCTTATCCTCGCCACAAAAATTGCAAAATTTTTTAAAGTCCGGATAGACGATGTTTTTCTTCTTGATTCAATCGATGAATAATCTTTAGTTGGTTGTAAATCCCCAAATCATTCGTCTAAACTACTATTAAACCCAGAAAATCTGAAAATAATTTACACCCACAAAGGGTTCGGTGAAAAAAATAATATCACCCGGGATTCATCAACGCCTCTGCTAGTGGGACTTCCCAGTTGTCAGAACGACCGGGCTTTTTTCCTTCTCCTTCATCATTTCGATAAGAAGGAAAAATACGGATGCTTCAAGTGGGTCGTCAAACATTGCATATTCGGGGCCCTTGTGACGTTCAAGTGCTTCTGCGAGACGAATCCCGTATTTCTGGTCGTCGATTTTCAATGCCCGTGATGCCTTTCTCCATCGTTCGCTTACATTTTTCATCCCGGTAGTCATGCTCATGTCTGCTCACTCCTGGTGATGAGGACTGAGTGAGCCTGCTATATCAGGTCTCGCAGGGTGGAGGGTGAAAGTGATGGATATCCGCGGACAGGCATAATTGAAAAAGGCTGGATGGCACTGAAGAAATAAACCTGCATGGTGCGTTTCAGTCTGTCAAAATATCGGTTGGATAACCAGGTCTCGCAAGTTCAATCCATTACAGGTAGTTTCGAAATACTCCTAAAAACCGGCGAATGGATGAGGGCGGACCGGTGGATTTGCATTCCCGGATATCTCCGTGAGACTGATTTAGCAAAGAAAGGAAGATAATGTATTATTTACCTGAAGAGCTATGTGATGAAAAAATTCTGTTCAATAAGTGCCGACGCCACCGGTTCTTTTGACTATTCAAGTATATCCTGTTCAAGGACCTCTTCAAAATAATTATGCGAGCCGCAACCGGGACAGGTCCGCAGGCGATTGAGCTCAGCCGCATTGCCATTCGCACTATTTGGTCCCGTAGTAATCACAGTTCCGCCACACATCCCGCAATACGAGCACGAGCGGGCTGATCCGCCCCTCTGCCCGGGATAGCCTGCTTCTCCTGACGCACCTGCTTTTATTGTATCTTCACGGGTTTTCAGGGAATGCCAGACCGTTTCACAGTTATAACAGGTCCTTTTATATTCCTGTACCATCAGGTTTTATAACCCGCAATCGGTATTATGTGTAGTGATTCAGAGGAACCCGTGTGTCCTGATCTCCATCCTGGTCATTCGTACCGTGTGGCATGGGAAATTGGGACGTGCCTATAACAGTAATCGAGGTATCTACTGCCGTTTTCATCCTTCATGTTCACGGTATGCGATTCTCGCACTGGAAAAACATGGGTTCGTTCGGGGATGGTCCCTTGCAGTCCGGAGGATACGGCGCTGCGTGCCCGGAAATACCGGATCCTGTATCGATTATCCCTGAACGGGGTTTTTCCTGGCATATTGCCGGTTTTTATCCCCAGAGTCCGGGAAACCGCCAGGCTATTTTTCGTTTTCAGCAGATCAAACTCAACCGTTTATGCATCGTGCCGATAGAGAATACCCGTAGCAACGGGGACAAGAAATGTTTCGAGATAATACAGGAGCACGCTTAAATGGTAATAGTTTTCGGGGTTGAACAGTTTCACGATGAACAGGAAATCCAGAACAATTGCAATTCCGGTCCAGATCACGGAAACCATCACAAAATACCTGAAAGGAAGTGACCTTTTTCTGAACCTTACCAGCGTAACTGCAATAAACACCGGCGTGAACAGGACGAATAAAATCCACCCGATCATGGTGGAGGGGACGATAAAGTATAGGATAATTGAAGCGATATAACCAAGGAACCAGAAAAAAAATCCTAGTCCAAGAGTATCGAGTAACTGTTCTTTTCGTTGCACCGATAGGTAACCTGCAGGATCACCGGGTACCTGGCTTATTTGTCTGGTCATGTGAGATCAGCTGGTACTTCTTGCGATATCGACTAAAATCTTCTGCGATTCGTGACCCGGAATCCGGTTTGGATTATCCGGGATATTCGAAATCGTATAGATTCCTGTCTGAAAGGAAGATTTATTGAAAATCTTCCCGTGACCGGTCATATTCAGAAAAGGATATCCTCTTTTCGGAACCGCAGTTTCGGCATCGGTTTATCGGCTGCGTAACCTACCGGGCACAGCATAACGGGGACAAGGGGTTTTGGGATCTTCAGGATCCGCGTGAATTCATCAGGGTTGAACCCGCCCATCGGACACGAGTCCAGGCCGAGTGATTTCGCCCCGTTCAATGCATTTCCCAATGCAAGGTAGGTCTGTGCCTGTGACCAGGCAAGCCGCTTGTCAGGAGTCATGCCCTCCGCGAACCGGGCTGCCATTCCGGTTACCATCGTCCGCATTTCATCGGGTACACTGTTCTCTTTCAGCAGGGCTCCGAGTTTTTTAATCAGGCTGTCGTAATCTGGATCTGCACAAAAAACGAGCAGGTGCGAACAGGTAGTAATCTGCTCCTGGTCGAACGCAGCAGGCCGGAGTTGTTCTTTTTGTTGCTGGTCTTTTACAATTCTGATTTTCCATGGCTGCAGGTTCAGGGCGGAGGGTGCATACCTGATAAGTTCAATCAGCTCGTTGATCTTTTCTTCGGGGACAGTCTTCCCGTCGAACTTCTTTACCGCGTAGCGGTTCATCACGATATCTTTGAACTCCATATTTTTTCACCAGTTACATCAATCAGGCATAATGTATTTATAGCTATGAGATTCCAATGGAACCGTTCTCAAAGAGTCACGTTGCTCAATTACTTAACTATTCAGCGGTAATATTAGCAAACCGAAAAAACCCGTGGTATGATATCAAATGAAGCAATCCCCCCTCCGTGAAGATGCATTTACTGGCATAGAGGCAGCAATCGTATTTATCGCATTCATTGTAGTTGCTTCCGTATTCACCTATATCATGCTCGGGACCGGTTTTTTTACCACCCAGGTCAGCCAGAATGTTGCCAATGCACAGGTTCAGAGTGTCGCTTCAAAAGTCGTGGTTGTAGGGGACATCTACGGAATGGCTTCCGATACCTCGCTTAGGCCTTGACACGCTCCAGTTCGGGGTGACACTTTCGTCAGGAATGAGCCCTTTCGATTTCAGGGGGACCCAGATGATCATGAGCACGGATGGGCCGCTCGAGTCACTGGGATATTCTTCCGGAGACTGCTCAGCCAGGCGCAGTGGAATATCTCCGGTGTCGGGAACGGCACTAGCAATGGTGTCCTTAAAGAAAACCAGATATGGACGATCAATGCGAGACCGGCCGGCGTGATCCGACCGGGAACGCAGTTCCAGCCTGGAGGTCAAACCCCCGGGTGGGGCATCGTTTTCCATCCGGCGGACAGTCCCGCGGGGCCTGGACACCGTTAATATCCTGTATTAATAAAAAAAGATTCTATAATTTGGACTGGTCGTACGCCTTATTTGCACCCGACGGGATGATTGTATCTTTTCCTTTTCCGCTCCACTTGAACTTTTTTGATTTTTCTTTTCCTGCCGGTTTCCTGGTTTCATCTTCAGGTTGTTTATCGGTGCAGATTTCAATCGCAAGGAAACATTCGACCGGGTCCTTTCCACCCGTGCAGAGGTTGCTTTTAAAATCATCACATTCCTCGCATGTCGGTACTCTTGATTCGAGGAGTGAAGGAAAATGCAGTTTCCATAACTCGGGGTCGATCTTCCCCTGCTCGATGAATTTCCGCACGTGTCGCGCTGTATACTTCATGATTACTACTTGGTAAACTACTGTTATCAGTGTTATTATCATACCATTGCAAAAAATGCGGGAGAATCGATGCCTGATATTAATTGTGAATTACCATGGAAAAAAGACACCGTCATCGGTTGTACCGCACCATCCAGTAAAGTTCGGAATTCCTGCGATATAACGATATCAAAAAAAGATACTTTTATTGCCGGAATAACCTGAATTTTAGCTATCAGGAGTCCTCCCAGGGCTTCCCATTTCAACGGAGTGAATGGTTTGAAATACATGAATTTTGGGGTTATCGTGCTCTTATTATTCGGAATGGTCATTATATTGACCGGGATCGTCTGCGCCGATCAGGGTGTGACGGCAACACCTGAAACACAGGGTCTCGGAACGACTACGACCGCGGATGTTGTCGGACTTGTGACGGAGACCGATGCAGGGACCTGGACACTGACGAATGATCCTGTGACGATTTATTCATACAACGCTCTGACGGATATGATAACTCTCCAACCTGGAACATACGGTTTAGTTCAGGCCCAGTTAGGGGCAGCAGGAGGATCCGTACAGGCTGTCTGGAGCGAAAGTGAGAATTTATGGACAGTCACTCAACTTAATGTACCCCAATCGCTCCTGGATGCGGGTGTTCCGGGTCTTCCTGGCGCTACGTATCAGGAATTGATTAATGCATATATTGGGATGGACGTCCTGTCTCCACCGACTGTTTCAGGTAAAGGCATCCATGAAGGTGTAATCGATCCGGGACAAGGACAATACACGACAGCCTATGATGCTAATATCGTAGCACAGGCAGGGCATACTTCATTGGTTAAGAGTATGAGCCTCGACACACGGAACAAGGTCATCGGGCAGTCCAACCTCAATGCACAGACCGGACTTGCTTATATCGCAACCTCGGATGGGGGTAATGTCGTCGGTTCCGAGAACCTCCTGGTTGATGGAGCCGGTAGCACAACGTCAGCATCAGACCGGGTGCTCTGTCCGTTTGCATCATCTTCAAATAGTATAATTCCAGCCTATTGCAACATCGTCCAGGCTGGGAGCAAATATGACCTTACCATCGGGTCAGTGACAACAATTGCGAACGATAAATTCGTCAGCAGCGATGCAAGCCTGCCTGTAACCCTGAATTATGCTATTAATGTTAAGCCATATGACACAACCGCTGGACAGATCCCGGCAATTGGTTCGACATCTGCTTATATCAGGGCCCACCTCCAGGAAGCACGAACTGCCAACTATGTGAACGTAACCGCGCCCATAACATCAATGACCGAACAGGGAGAGGTAGAGAATTTGGCATGGATATGGCTCCCAACTGCTCAACAAAAAACAGAAGATCTCACCTATTCGGAAATGTCCGGTGCCCAGGGAACCATTACTGCCTTCAACAAGGAAATGAGATATTCATCACAGGTTACTGGCGTGGCAATTGTAACACCAGTCCCAACCATGACTCCATTCCCCATCCCGGATGGAACGTGATTAAAACTCCCAAAAACTCCGTTTTTTTTTGGTTGTTGAAAAAAGAATTGGATTATTTATTCCCCAAATAAGTATTTCACAAGCCTGGCTGACAGCCGGCACACCCCGGGCCTCTATGTCTGCCCTGGTTCTCCTCTTTCCGCGCTGCAGTGATCATGGCCGGGCCGGGTTGATCGTGATATTACATGCTTACTATAAGGATTCCGGCCCGATTGATATTGATCGGGTGGAATTTCAAAAAAAAGACCTCGTTCGTCACGAAGAAAAGGATCGAGAAATAATCCTGGAATGGCTGGGAAAAAAAACTGACACCAAATCCCCGGCCCGTAACTCTTTACTATCCCTGGTTTTCTCGCGAAGAGGATGATTCCTATAACGATGAGAATAACCCATATTGCCGGCACAGGCACCGTTGAACGGTAAGGCACCTGCCAGGAGAATGTCAGAAAATGCTCCGATAAATCCAATAATCGTTAATAATATACCGGATATTCTCAAATTAGTGGCTGTATTCGACATCTGTCGAAATCTCCCGCAATCCACAATGAATGTTTGGGATACCGTTCCGGAATTTTGGACCATCAGGATAATGACGTTTGTTTCAATTTAACAAAACTCAGTCGACGGTTTAAAAAATTCTGAAAATATTCGTTCTTTCACAATACCTGGCGATTATCTAATGATATCCTTATTTAAATTAATGGAAATGGCGGTACAACCGGGCTGACGGTTCATGAAATTCCAGTAGCGGTTATTTTAATCCGGTTACAGCGAAATGGTACCGTAGCAGATAATGACACGTCGATCTGTCCGAATTTCCACCACGCATGTTATTCCGGACCATCCGGTTATAACATATGATGATCTGAAGCGTCACCTGGATATGATAGATCACGTGATAGTCCCCGTGTATTCTGTTCCCGATCCCCGTCAACCACCGGTAGGAAGGGTTGTTTCCGGGGATATCATAAAACTAGGGGATGGGGAATATGCACTCGACATCAATGTTGAACTGTTTGATCCGGAATTTATCCCCAATTACGGGCCTCCGGCAGACAAAAGGGTCGCCCTGCTGGACAGGCCCCATGGAAAATATGGGATCTGGTGCGATCTGATTTCCCCGGACTCTGAAACAACTGGGCTTCTCAATGAAATCAGCGAAATTCTCAAGACCCGGATATATTCCCGGGATAGAACGGGCAGCACCCGTATATCACCTGAGTTTTTCATGGTAATAATCGGAATTGAGGAACTGCCATTTGGCTATATTGCAGACTCCTTTTCACGCCGGCTTGGCCGGAAAAAAATCCGCCAGCTTGCGGGAAAGCTAACCCGGATATACAAGATCCCGGGGAATAATCGACCTGATTCCCTTCTGATTTTTGATCTGGATGTTACCGACAGGCAGCAACGGTCCCTGTTAATTGAAGTGATCCTTACAAATCCATCAGAAGATGATATAGTGTCACTTTTTTTCGGAGGATTAGGTGAACTCGACCGGATTTTACCCCCCTTTTACCTGAGGAGACTTCAACCGAAGAAAATTGTGATCCAATATAATAATGGCGGGTTCAGGGTTTTATATGCCATTGAGGAACATGGGATACCGATGATACCGAGGTCTGTCTCCTTCACGAGTGATCGGTGAGCAGGATGGGTGTGTCATTAACTTCTATTTCGGAGGATAACATTACCGGGGATCGGGAATCCAAATTAAAATTATATGATGAAAATATTTCGAATCGGCAAAATCGCGGGCAATACCCGAATCGGCACCGGGAATATTTATGAATTTGTGAGATTTTTGTAACACCGGGAATGACTGGATGAAAAATTTCATCGCTAATTTTCTGGTATTGCAGACTTCTGCAGAATAAAAATTAATAGAGGGGTCCGCCAGGGTAGGTCTTCGGAGGGATAACCGAATCACTATACCGCGGCATTGTAGACGGTCGCTGAAGAGAACCGGTTATCGGGTTTGTACCTGTTACGTTTCCTGCAGGGCCGGGTTTAGCCAGGGCATCTTTTCTCATAATAACAAAAATTTAATAGTATTATTCGTTTTTATAAAAATGCGTCAAACAATTTATTACCTGTCAACTATCATCAGAGTATTACTAGGAAGGGGAAAAAAATGTCGCGATATGATAAAATTATAATGACAGTACTCCTGGTAATTGCTGTTTCCCAGGTCTGTCTGGTGTCTGCGGTGCCGCAATATACCGGAGACCTCACGCAGGGAATTATGTCCGCCGCATCGTTTGAAAAAATCAGTGAGAACGGGTTCGGGGACCCGCAGAACAATTATGCCTGGTCAATAAGTGAGTTTAACGGGGATATTTACGTTGGTACAGGCCGTAACATCCCCTATTTTGTTGCCCTCGGGATGAAATACCAGGGAGTATTCCCGAACAATACGACATTCCAATTCCTGACTCATCCCGGTGGTGTGCCCCCCCCACCATTTGTTTTCACAAACCAGACGCCACCTTCACCGGCAGAGGTGATGACCTGGTCAAACGATATGCGGGCGGAGATCTGGCGGTACCATGATGGACGATGGGAAAGGGTTCACCAGGCATCCACCTTCATCAATCCGTTGAATGGATATACCTATCCTGAAGGAATCGGTTACCGTATCATGACTACGTTCAATGATACCGGAGGGAACCGAAGCCCTCTATGCCGGGGTGGGATTCGGCTTTGGGCCGGTTATCATTATTAAATCGACAGATGGGATCACGTGGGTGCCGGTCAACACTAAAAGCATCCCCTCGAAGGACACCCGTGCAATGACCTCCCATGCAGGCAGGCTCTACATGGGGACAGCCGATGGGATCTATGCATCCGGCAATCCTTCCGGGGATACAGATACGTGGCTGAAGGTGGCCAACTTCCAGGTTGCCTCCCTCAGGAGTTTTAATGGCTACCTCTATGCGGGGACCGGGAATCCGAGCGGCCATTCAGAAACGAATGGTTTCGAAGTATGGAGGAGCACAACCGCTTCACCGGCTGGTCCTGGTGACTGGGTAAGGGTGGTCCCGGGCGGGGCAGGAGATGCGTGGAATGTCCTCGCTGCGACGATGGAAACGTACAATGGGGACCTGTATGTAGGATCGATGAACCTGCCCTTCGCTACAGGGACGAATGGGACAAAAGGATTCGACCTGGTACGTATCAATACCGGTGACCAGTGGGATCTGATCGCAGGAAATTACCAGCCGACCCTCCCGACGGTTCCCCGTGATCCACCTTTAAGCAAGCTGCCGTCCGGATTTGGAAACCCATTTAATCTGTACGCGTGGTCCATGGAGGATTACCACGGAACCATGTACCTCGGCACGTTCGATATCGGCAGCCTTGGGCAGTATATTGGTGATCTGCCCACGGATGTCACCCCATACGTGTCAAACCAGGACCTTGCAACTACTGCAGGGTACCTCGGGGGTGCCGATATGTGGAAGAGCAGTGACGGTACAAGCTGGGTACCGGTCGACCTGAATGGGCTGGGTAATCCTAATAATTACGGGTTCAGAACAATGCTGGCCTCACCTGATGGATTCTTTGTCGGTACGGCAAACCCGGAGGAAGGTTGCGAGATCTGGCTTGTGCCAACCCCTGTGAAACCATTACTCCCTCTCCCCGGGTATACAACGATGCCCATAGATCCTGACGGTGACGGATCATTTGAGGACGTCAACGGGGATGGGTTTGCAGGGTTCCAGGATGTTATTGTTTACTTTGATAACCTCGTCTGGATTGGTGAAAATGAACCGATTGCCGCATTTGATTATCAATAATGACGGCGTAGCGAATTTTGGGGATGTCATTGAATTATTCCGGCAGATTCCTGAAGTACAACCCACTGTTATTCCGACCACGATACCGACTACCGTTAGTCCCCACAACCATACCGACCACGGTTATCCCGGCAACGCAGGATATCACATCGGTCGATGACCTGTTTAATCTGTAAAGGGCTGGAATGGGAGAGTTTCCTTTATCCGGTTCTTTTTAATCCTACTTTTTATTTTACGGCGGAACCGGATCCTGATTGATGTTTCTCCTGGACGAGATCGCGAATTTTTTACTCTTATCCTGTTCGAGATCATTATAGGGTAGCGAGCAGATATGGTACGACAGTCTGCCGTAAAATCCGGCTGATGCAAAGACCGGTGACCAGAGGTTTCGTTACAAATGAGCAGCCAGAAAGTATACGTTGTCGGGCATTCCCATCCCGATACCGATAGTATTGCAAGCGTTATAGGTTATGCAGAGTTACTCAACAGAAAGACCCCGGGCCGGTATATTCCTGCGAGGTGCGGGGAACTGAACGCAGAGACCCGGTTCGCCCTGTCAGCATTTCAGACTCCAACCGCCCGAATTGATCGAGTCCGTTGAACCATCGGTCGCAGATATTCCGTTCCTGTACCCACACCATGCCCCGGAGGAGATGCCGGCAATCGATGTTGCCTTGATGATGGATGAACATGATATCCGGAATATCCCGGTAATCAGCCGGGATGGGCGGGTGATCGGGCTTGTCAGCGAGTATGGACTTGCCAAGGCGTATGTAACCCCTGAACGGAGGGAACAACTGGTTATCGGACCGATATCCCAGGCCACCCTTGCTCGTATACTCGAGGCCGAGGTTCTTGTTTCATGCCGGGATGAGTTGAACGGCAAGGTGATCATTGTCATCGATGCGCTCCATAATGCCTTATCCTCCCTGACCGGGCGGGATGTAGCGATTACCGGAGATAATGAACCCTCCCAGCTGGCCCTTATCTCCGCGGGGATTGCGGCCCTTATTGTTGCAGAAGGTGCTCCCGTCGGGAGCCGGGTCATCTCCGCCGCACAGGCCGGGAAGGTATCCATTCTTGCCACGCCCCTTGATGCGTTCAGCGTCGGCAGGATGATCCATCTCTCCCGGGCGGCAGGCCAGGTTATGGCGACGGATGTCCCATTGGTAAGGCCTGAAGATCAACTTGCTTATGCAAAACAGTTGGTTTCCAATTCACGGTACCGTACGGCATGTGTTGTGGACAAGGACGGGGTGCTCCTTGGAATGATATCGAGGAACACTTTCCTTGAAGAGATACACAAGTCGGTCATCCTCCTCGACCATAACGAGTTTACCCAGTCGGTGGATGGAATCGAGTCAGCCGAGATACTCGAGATCGTCGACCATCACCGGCTCGGGGCGATTACGACGTTGAAGCCGGTCTCGTTCCTGAACGAACCCGTTGGTTCGACCTCGACAATCATTACCCACAAATTCATGGAGGAGGGAGAGACTCCGTCCGTCCCTGTAGCTGGGATGCTCCTTGCCGGGATCCTTTCAGACACCCTCGGACTCCGGATGTCGACGACGACAAAAAAAGACCGGAAGGCCGTTCTGTTCCTTGCCGGCATTGCAGGGATCGATCCGACAGAATTCGGGACATCCCTGATAAAGCAGGGGATGGACCTCGTCCATGCAGCACCACGTGACCTTCTCACGGCAGATATCAAACACTATACCCTTTTTGGCAGGGATGTGATTATCGCACAGGTGATGACGGCGTCGGATGACTACCCGGTGAACCGTGCTGAAGAGGTCAGGAATGAACTGGAAATCTTAAGGAAAGAGCATGGTATCCATCTGTACATTGTCCTTTTCACCAACGTGATGGGAAATACCAGTTATCTCCTGGCAGCAGGGGATAAGAATACACTGCTCGGGCTGGGGTATACCGATCAACCTGTCAGGCTCGACGGCGTAATGTCAAGAAAAAAGGATTTCCTCCCGGCATTCGGCCAGAAACTCAGGTTACTGTAATTTTTTTTACATCTGCTTGGTATCAAGATTGCTTTTGCTAGAATTTTAGAGCAGAGACGGGTCAAAGAGTATTGCTGGAATCTGACAGAAATAAACTCGTAGCGTGTGTATCGAAAATCCCGATTGTTTTTTTTTCAAATAGCATCAAATCGAATATTTTTGAATATTCAGGAAAAAAGCGGGGATATCAGTCAAATTTTCCATCTGCGCAATATATTTTGAGTCGCCCCACTCAGGATTTATCCGGTTAATTTTTCCCGATCGTGAGGGACCAAAAATCCCTAAAATGAATACCGTACAATACCTAGTATGGAATTGAAAAAGAAATGGGGGATTATGACCCAGGCGTTGGTCCTGATGATCATACTCCTCGTACCACGAACAATTATTGATTTCTACGGCTTCGATGTAGTCCCGGTCAATACGCTTGTTGGTGCCTTCATCACCGGTGCAATTTTCACTATTGCAATTATTTTCACCGGGACGTTCACCGATTACAAGGAAAGCGAAAAAGTCGGGGGAGATCTTGCTGCTTCCCTGAAGGCATTGTATAACGACAGCCGGGTCCTCCCGTTGGCAGACGAAGCACCTGCCGGAGCATTACGGGCGCATGTCCGGGATCTTCACCGCACGATGTACAAAAGTTTTATGGAAAATAGCTGGAACCTCCCGGACCTGAACCACGAAATGAATAAAATCAACAACGACATCAGGATCCTTTCTTATGCAAATGTCGCTCCCCCGCTGATTGCAAAACTGAGAAATGAACTAGGTGCGATCGACAAAATGGTAAACCGGATTGACGTTATAATCCGGACAGATTTCATCCCGGCTGCATATGCACTTGCAGAAGTTGCTACCGCCGGGGTTATCCTTCTGTTATTATTTGTCCAGTTGGATCCCTATCTTGTCGGGGTAATTATTTTCGCCGTCATCGTGACAATGCTTATCGGCCTGTTGCTTCTCATCAGGGATATGGATAACCCATTCGAGTTCGGAGCGCATACCTATGCGGATGTGGATATTGAGACACTTGTGTATCTCGAATCCTACTTTGATGACCAGGATAGGGAAATGGAAAAATTAAAGGCAGAAAAAGCGAATTGTATTAATTAGGCGGGCTGAAATCCAATTTCATAATCTTTTTCACCATGACCCGGGTCATTTTTCTGGTAACCATTTCCGGGCTGATTTAAACGAGTTAATCAATACCATAAGGTCATAATTTCACCTTTTAGCACAATTGATGCGGGGAGTGGTATCCATACTCAAAATTATTAAGAGATGTCCGACAGATAAGGGTGCAAATACAGCCGCCGAAACATATTTTGTCCCCGAATCGATGAGGGGAACCCGCCTTTTCCGGATACCGTGAAAAAGTCTCCAGTAAAATCCGGACGATTATTTTGTTATCTCCCTTTTAATCGTTCATTCGACCTGTGAGGACAACCATTAAATCAGTTCGATGCGATCATCTCAAATTATCTGGTTAATTCCGGATTACCCCTGGAGGAGGAAGCACCGAATCAAACCAGCAGGATGGATGATACCAAAATGACTATCCGGTTGAAACGTGTTTATGATCCGCCATCGGCAGAAGACAATTATCGGATTCTTGTTGAACGGCTGTGGCCGCGTGGCATTTCAAAAGAGAAAGCGAAAATCGATCTGTGGCTGAAAGATGCAGGGGCAAGCCCGGAACTCCGGGTCTGGTTCGGGCATGATCCCGCGAAATGGGAGGAATTTAAAAGAAGGTACTTCGGGGAAATTAAAGAAAGAAGTGGGATTGTTGATGAAATTACGGGGATAATCCGGCAGAAAGGTGTAGTGACTTTTATTTTTTCTGCACATGATACGGATCATAATAACGCGGTAGCACTGAAAGTATTTCTCGAAAAAGAAAACGTTTAAAGAAGATGGTAATGGACAAAGAAAGATCAAACACCCTTGCCATTGAACCGGCTAAAAATTGTTGTATGAATGAAACTATTGTCGCCTTCCACTAATCTTAACGGTGTTCCGAAATATTCCCCCTGACAGAAAATTACCTTGTCAGAGTGGAAATGCCAGGTTACTCCACCCGATTACCCAGTACACATACAGGACGGTGAGCAGGTAAATCACAATGAGGGACCACGTGATCTTTTGCCAGAGGGGAAGATCCCTGATTACATCCAGCCCGGATGTCATACTTCTTCAGCCTCCTCAGGATGTTCTGCGGTAACTTTTGAAGTGAACCAGAAAATTAGCAGTGTTATTATCGTGATAATAAACCAGACCGCGAAAATCTGGGTCACCGGAATAGGTGTGGGATAGGATTGCCCGCCGGGAACCGGGATAATAGAGTTGACAAGCCAGGGTTCCCTTGCAGATTCACGGACAAAACCCATCGCAATCACGATCCACATGCCGAGGACCCCGGCTATCATTAAAGCAGATCTCGATGTAACTGACAACCGTCCCCATTCAACTTTGGTCGGATCTTTTAGCATGATCAGGTCGATACCAAGCACGATTGACCCGATACAAATCAGGATGAATAATGCAACAAGTTTGTAGCTCATATAACCGAGCGGGTTCACACCAAAGGACAGGGTCGAAGGCTGCACCAGGATGAACCCACATATCGCTGCAATGACGATGAATACCCGGAACAGGCTTTTAAGGCGAATGTTTTCTACCTGCATGAGTATCTGCTCCTTCCGGTCATAGAGGTATACCAGCAATGATATGAACAGGAATGAAAGTAACCCCACCATGAGGAGCATTTCCCATGCCCGTGGCCCAAGCATGATCATCGCGAAGGAAGCGATCTGGTGGGTTTTTATCATCGACAGGTAAATGAGCCCAAGTAGTGGCTGGAATATGAGTCCCAGCAACCCCCACGTGAGTCCCCACGATCCAGCCCGATCCCAGTACATTTTCGACGCCGGGTCCTTCCGGTCGAGATAATGAAACATCGCGAGCATTGCGAGCAGAAAACCGAAATAGGATACTGCCGCAGCGAGCCGGTGGAACTGGAGGATCCAGGTAGTCCCGTTGAACCACCAGGAGGCCAACTCCGACAGCGGCATTGTAAGCATCCCGCTTTGTCCCCAGGTGATCGATGTGGGGCCGGGGGTTAGCATCCCTGATGCAAGCGTGTTAATCATAAGGGTCTGGATGAATACATCCACTGCAAAGGCGTAACCCAGCACTTGGTGCCATTTAGGAGATATTTTGTCCCATGTAAACCAGTATGCATATAGGAACAATATCTCGAGTGCGAATGTAACCGCCTCAATGAACAGTGGCCACCAGTAAATGTGGAATATCTGGCTCGAAAAACCGGGATAAAGTGAAATGAAGAAGAGGACACCGGCGACGGCGAATGTTGCACCAGTGCTGAACAGGATCACGTTAAAAAGGGTAAGTGACCTTGCAAGCCTTTTTGCGCCCGGCTTTTTTGTTTTAAGGTAGGCTGTTTCCGTCCCTGCAGCAACCCAGGCGCCGCCGAGCTGAAGATTCGCAAAGAGGATGTGGGCCAGCATCACGACAGCGATGAAAATTGAACGCCCTGATGCACCAAGACCTACATCCTGGATGGGAATCGTCTCATTGTACGAGGAATTCGCCCCGGCGATTTGAGATGCTTCAATTGATGTGGAGGATATGTTTCCGCCCTGATCGGGGATTACAACATACGTCAAAAAGATGAGGAAAACAGCCAGCGCAACGATTATCGCAATGATCTTTTTCATAATTGCCTCTTTTGGGTCTGAATCCGCTTGTGATAATAATGTGATAAATATTTTCCTCAGGAATTACCGGAGGTATTTATTGCTACATATTTCAGGAAACCCAGGTTCAGAAAAATGTATTGCATATTACCAGTTTTTCGGGTTATCAATTCGCCTCGCCACCTTTAGTCTGGATAAAAGACATGCAATTTTCTTTTGACATCCCTTCCCACCTGCTGATATATCCTCAAAGATACTACAACCTCAAATATTTTTCCAAGCCCTCTGTGGAATGTTAATCACCTTTGATAATCGATGGTGCAATAGGAATTACCAATCCCAGAAATACCAGTAAGGATGCCGGGGCCAGGAGGTACCAGGGATTTACTTCGTACCCGGACAGTCCTGACTGGAGTGCACCCGAAAGATCGTGGAACGGTACAATCATGACCGGGGCAAATCCGGCTCCGGCATTGACCGGAATAAACAAACCTGATACCCCGATTATTGCGAGAATTACAAGTATTGAAACGAGATGTCCTTCCCCGGACGATCGTGCCACGGCCGCCGTGAAAATCCCAATGGTATTCGAGGCCAGTATCACTGACAGATAACAGATGCCGATGATGAGCAATGTGGAAAAGGACTGCTTCCAGGGCAATACAAAAAATATGAGGGGCACAAGGAACTGGAGTGCGTCCATCATTGAATTTATGCCGATGTATCCCAGGAGCATTTTCCAGGGGGCAACCGGGAGCAGGGCAAGCCTGTCGGTATGATGATATTCCCTGAGTCGGGCGACCCCGATAGCGGTTCCGAATATACCGATAAACGCGAGGGCAAGGGTGAATCCACCGGCCCTCACGGGCAATGGAATGGCGTCCATTAACAGCGGGACTACAAGTGCCAGCGGGATAAGGAACTTGAGCAGGAATGAAGTTCTCTTACCGGTATTTTCCAGGAATTCAATTTTCCAGAATGTATCAGGCTTCGTCGGAGATACCCCCTGTTTTAATAAGCAGATCTCCGAGATTTGGCTCAAAAATATCAATCCCGAGGAGTGTGCCGCCTGAATTGATGACTGCAGCGGTCACAGATGCAAGAAGAGCACCATATCCGTTTTCACAGGAATCCCGACCGGCGATCAACCTGACACGGCACCTGGCCGGCAGGTCTTCAATAAGACGGACCTGTTCTATCCCCTGGATTTGTTTCAGCAGTTCAAAGCCAACCGGTGTACCCAGTCTCAGTTCGATTGCCGTTTTCCGACCGAGTCCTCGAAGAAGTTGTCCGGGTACACCGGATGCGACTACTTCTCCTCCGGACAGCAAAATGACGCGATTTGCCTGGGTTTGGGCTTCGTAGACATCATTCGTCGCGAAAACGATCGTCGCGCCGTTTGCCGAGCAGGATTTGAGATATTCCCGAAGAGCCATACGGGAAGGGAAATCGAGTCCCATTGACGGTTCATCGAGGATAATCAGGTCCGGATGATGTGCCAGTGCTTCGATGATAGTAAGCTTTCGCTTCATCCCGTAGGAATAAGTATTAACCGGGTCTGAACTGCGATTGGAGAGGCCAAACCTGTTAAACAGGTTCGTGAGCCTGACTCCTGCAACATCCCCCGGGACACCGTATGAGGTGGCGAAAAAATATGCATTATCCCACCCTGAGAGATGCTCCCAATGTGAGGGACAATCAAAAAGAAATCCAATGTGGCGGAGCGTATCCCGTTTATTCCCTGAAAATGCTCCATCAAACAATGAGACCGATCCTGAATCGGGAGAGAGAAGTGACGAGATGGTTTTCAGGAGCGTCGTCTTTCCGGAACCGTTCATCCCGAGGATACCGATTATTTCTCCGGGACCCGCTTCGAAACTGATATTTTTTAACGCCCTGGTTATTCCGATCTGTTTCGATACTTCCCTGCACGATATCCGGGGGTTCATAATCAGGCGAATTGTATTACTGTCTTTTCCACAACATGTACACTGCCCGGTGGATTTGTCTCCGAGACCTCGTACATCATGATCCGGTCTCCCTTCTGAAGGGTCTTTCCGATTAATTTCGGTCGCACGATATGGCGGTGGAAGTCCGGGGCAAACCGTTTTGTCTTTCGTAAAACAATAAGTTCGGCATCAACAGGACCACCTGTCAATTCGTTGTTCCCCGGTTGTTGCATACCCATTTGCCGGCCCATTTCGTGAACTGCATCCGGAGTTACAATCGTACCTCCGAGGGTGCGTACCCTTTCCTCAATAGCCTGGCGGGCCATTCCCCGTGCAAATGACGGGACATTTTTCAACCATTCTTCCGCTTCGGGAGTCCAGGGAAGGCTGCCCTTAACTGGTCGTACTTCGGGAAGTACCAGTGGTTGCCTCCCGGGAGCAACGATAAGGAGATTTGTTCCGGCTATACGGGTCAGGTTATGGGTATTTGACCCGATAAGTGATGGTTCTTCGTGATGGTTCCCAAATCGCCCGACAACGATGAGTCCTGCACCTGTTTTTTTGGCGAAACGGCAGATCTCAGGATATACTTTTCCTTTAAGGAGTGTTGTTTTAATATCAAACCCATTCTGCGTTGCCCATTCCTTCCCGGTGGCTAATTTTTGTTCATACAAGTGTTCGAGCCCGTTATCGATGATCTGATCGTGTAATTGTTCCTGGGCAGAAAAATTGAATTTTTTCCGGGATTCATCAGGCAATTTTCCTGCAATAGTCCGGAATATCCCGGTATGGAAATATGGATCATACACGGCTACAGCTTCAACGGCGGCCCCGGTTATTTTCCCCAGTTCAGTTGCCCGGGCAAGGGCACCATAACTTTCAGGACTTCCATCAATTCCAACGATAACTGGCCGGTTGGATGAACACAACTGGTCCCGCATGACCAGGACATCAGTTTTTCCTGCATGCAGGACCATCCGTTCTGCAACGCTTCCGAGAGGCGATCCGGAAATTTCTCCAAGCCCTTTTGCACCTATAACCAGGAGATCAGGGTTTTCTGTAGTCAGGGCTTTCAGGAGCTGGATATAATGCCGTCCTTCCGGTGTAAGACCGGTAAATTTTATTCCTTTCTTTCCCGATTCCTGCCCAAGCGGGGTGATATATGCATCAGAAATGATTTTCATCCCTGATGATATGAGATCGTCATGGGCAGAACGAAGTGCCGACAGCCTCTCATCACTGTGGTACTGCTCAGGAAGCCCGCCTTCCATATCTTCGAAACGGGTCCGGTGCAGACCCGCTGCGTAAACGTGGCAACCGATGAGATGGCTCCCGGGAATATGTTCCGCAAGCGAAAGGGCACAGTCCTCCGCAAGATTAGAATATGAAGATCCGTCAACCCCGATAAGAATTCGCTTGTAGGGTTCCATTTTCAATTACAGTGATGCCTGAACATGGATAAATAACTGATCATTAAGCAGTCACTGGTTTTGGTAAGAGATTTGGCAAATTAACCAGACAAAGTGGTTGCCCGGTTACCGGATGCTGCTACCTTTCCGGTGCAGAATTTCATTCGGATCGTTGAGGGATTTTCCCTTATTTTCTGGATCTGAAAACCTTTCCGGACGTAAGTTTAATGGAGAAATTATCAGGGCTGGTATTCCGGTGACCGGGACACTCCCGCATTGTATGCCCAAATAAAATAAACTTTTGCCTGCTTATACCGTTCCATAAAACCGGATAAATCATGGTGGAATCCGTTACGGAGCAAAGAATGAATGCAGTACGGAAATTGAACCTCTAAAAAAATGAATTGTTCAGGTCACGACAAATGTACCATACATAACTGTGGGATGCACATCGCACCGGAAGAAGTAGTTGCCTGGTTTTGACGGTGCCTGGAACGTGTACGTGGTGGTGGCCACCCCGTTTATGATCGCTCCCCCGTATATCTTGGTTGTTGCTGTATTATCGGTGTAAAGTGCGAAATTGTGAGGAACCCCTGCATCATTATTTACAAAGGTCATAACGACCGTTGACCCTGCCGGGGCTGTGAGCGTACCTCTTATCAAACGCGATGTTCTGTGACGTCAGGGTGAGGGGATGGTAGTTCCTCCGCTGGAGGCAGGGGTAGTTGAGGCAGGGACCGGGGTGCCTGTTGCACTCCCACCCGTTACGGTGACCATTATACTGTTGGTCGCAAGCGGAATTACAGGTGTATGATCGTTATTTGCCAGTTGCACCGTGAACGTATGCATGCCCGCAGGGACATTGACGAAGGTATACGTATTCCCTGAAACGTGGGCCCACGCAGCCTTTGGATCAGATGGAATCGCAGGTTTGGCCGGGTCGCTCGGGATCGGCGTTACATCCATATAGAAGTGGACATGGCCCTGGCCGACAACACTGGGTTGTCCTTGTTTGTCAACGACATTAAAGTTGCTCACCTGGGTTGTCACGGTAACATTTCCGGCCGGCAACGTTGCTCCGTTCTGGGGGGATACGATTACGATTGAAGGGACCGGTTGTGTCGTTACGCTTGCGGTTGGCTGAACCGTTCCACCGCTGCCTGACGGGGCAGGTGATGAACATCCGGCTAACAACAGTACAATCCCGAGTACTATGAAAAGTACAGAGTAATGAATAAGTTTAGGCATGGTGGACAATAGGTTCCGCAGACCTGAATAAAGTTTCTATACGTTTTATTTACTGATTTTGCAAATCCAGTCATTATCCTGCGTATCATAATTAAATTTTATTAGTATTTTCAAATTTTGTAATAAGATTTTCCTTCAATGCATGGAATTTAAGGTAAATCCTGCAGGAAAGGCTGATTGGAAATTCACCCGGCAATAATTTTATCAGTATTCCCGATCACCACGGAACTGGTCTTGAAGTTCCCGGGAACAGTCCTGAATATATGTGGGAGATTACCTAAAAAGCGGGAGCCGAGTGCAAGGCCTGAGGTAAACGCGATGAACAGACACAAATTAAAAATTATACTCGCCATTGCATTGATCCTGGTCTTATTCGGTGCATGTACGGGGCTGGTTGCCGCACAGGCACCGGTTTCCGGACCGAATGACTGGCCGATGGTAAATTACGATACTACGTATTCAAGGAACAGCCCACAGACGGACATCGGTAAAGATAATGTGGACCAGTTACAGGTGAGATGGATCCTGAACACCGGTTACGCGATAGAAAACCCCCCCCTGATTATCGGGAATACGGTTTTCGTGCAGAACAACGCCATGCAGGTTTTGTCAATAGACCTGAAAACGGGCCTCTGCAACTGGAGATATGATCCCCACCTGACCTACACGGGAAATGTTCTTCCCAGGGCTTCATCTTCCCATGGGATGGTATATGAAAATGGGATAATCTATGCCCCAACTGGTCCAAATGGCACGATTATCGCAGTAAATGCCGGAAATGGATCCCTGATCTGGGAATCGCCGGTCATTGACAACGGTCCTGCCTGGCGTGAGTCTGCACCGCCCCTGATATGGAATAATATCATCGTTGCGGGTTCCGCGCTTGGAGACGAACCACCATTCGGTATTGCCCAGAAAGGTACGGTTACCGGCATTGACAAAGCAACAGGCAAAAAATTATGGCAGACCCAGCTTGCAGTCGGTCCCTGGGTAACGACGAGTCCGAACGCCAGCCAGAATGGAGGCGCGACAACCTGGAGCGGCGGGGCGATCGATAAGGATCTCGGTATCATTTACCTCCCGATCGGAAACCCGTCACCTGATTTCCAGCCCGATGTCCGGATGCCGGAACCAAACAAGTATGCCAACAGTGTGACGGCGGTGGACATCACTAACGGGCATATCCTCTGGTCAACCCCTCTGGTAGAATCAGGAACTGTTTTGACAGGTCTTGTCCTGCCTGACGGGCATGACTGGGATACCGCATGGGGTACGAACCTGATGACTGTTAACATGGGGGAAGGCCCGCAGAAGATCGTTATCGGCCATAATAAACGCGGTGACGTGATGGCTTTAGATGCAGCGACCGGCAAACCCCTCTGGAATGTGAATGTGATCTACACGCAGAACACCGACCAGAACCCGTCACCTTCAGGCAGTGATGTTGTCTGGCCCGGGCCGGGGGCCGGTGTCGAGTCCTTCACTGCCACATCCGGGAATTATGTTTATGCAGCCGGGAGCTCAACTCCTGTGAAGTATTACAGCCAGACGATTGGTAACAACAAGCTGCTCGAAGGCGGGGCGGTTCCTGTATTCGACGCGATCGACAACGGATATGGCAATGGGACCGTAACAAAAATTGATGCGACAACCGGGAAAATCGTATGGCAATACAAGTCGTCTTATTGCACATTCACCTCCCCGCTGGTAACCAACGGGGTCGTGTTCTCGGGTCATATAACTGATACCGGCAAGCCTTACACATTCAGTGACTTCGGCGGACCTCAGGTTACACCCCTTATGCCCTCGGGAATGATCACCGCTTTTGACGACAACAACGGAAGACTCCTCTGGGAGTTTAACGTCGGCGGCCAGGTTGCGGTCGGTGGCCCGTCAATCGGAAACGGCTATCTGGTCGTACCGGTCGGCGGTATCCAGATACCGAATAATGCCGGCTACGTCATGGCATTCGGGCTTCCGAACCCAACGCCGTGAACCGGATGATTATATAACCTTTTTTTCGGGTGGCCCGGGGATGCCCCCTGAAGTACAATTTCCACCAGCCGGGGAGGGATTATCAGTGAGAATCCGGCCTTTTAAACAGGGTATTTTGGAAACATCTTTCTTTTCGAAATCGGATCATCTGTTATTATTCCAATTCCATGAGGAGCGCCCCAAGTTTCCTGAAATCTTCCTTCAGGTGGTCCCTGCTCAGGGGATTATGAAGCGTTGCTGCGGGGTGAAGGGCCGGAATGATTTTCTGGGGAAACCCGAAGGGTTGGCCTTCGAATACGGTCCCGGATATATCCGTGATTTTTACAAACTCAACCCCTGTTCTTCCAAGCACGTAACGGGTGGCATGCCTGCCGAGCGGGACAAGCAGAGGTGGGCGAATGGTAGTGATCTGCTGCTCAAGCCATGGTGTGCAGGCAGTTATTTCACATGGTTTCGGGTCGCGGTTGGCAGGCGGGCGGTGTTTTACGATATTTGCAATAAATACGTCATCCCGTGAGAGTCCAATCCCAAAAAGAAGAGAGTCAAGGACCTTTCCTGCCCTGCCGACAAATGGCCTTCCTAAGGTGTCTTCCTGTTCACCCGGTGCTTCACCGATAAACATCACTTTCGCAGCCATGCAGCCCTCTCCAGGGACTCCATGTGTTGCCGTCTCCCAGAGCGGGCAGCGGCGGCACTTAATCACCTGGCTGGATATCTGGGCGATAATCACCCTTGATTGTGAATGAAAGGCCATATTTTCATTTGATGAAAAGGATAAGCAAGAATAAAAATTATTGTGGTCAGTTTAAAGGACCTCTCCGTTTAGTGTTACATGCAATTGCGGGATCGCTTCAGAATAATAATTATTAAAACCGCAGGAAAAAATAATAAGTATGCGCTGGTTATTTCCATGAAACTCACGGTTATTTTTATCCTGCTTCTTGCACTCATTGCTATTCCGGGGTTTGTGTCGGCATCGATTGATAATCCCGGTGATGATGCAACGATCCTCACAACGAAAGGGTTTGACCTTTATAAAGCAGCCCGGTACCAGGATGCGGAGATTTCTTTTGACAAAGCGATTGCACTCGATCCGTATAGTTCGCAGTCCTGGTATGGGAAGGGGCTGGCAAGCGCGGCATTAAATGATAAGGAAGGAGCAATACAGGCGCTTGATCGCGTAACCGAACTCAGCCCGAAGGATGAACAGGCCTGGTTGAAAAAAGGCGAAGTGTACCGTTCGATCAGCCGGAATGACCTCGCGATTAATGCCTATAAAAGGGCGCTTCTCATCAATCCCAATAGTATCGAAGCTAAAAGGAACCTGGAATCTCTCGGTGTGCAGGCGACACCGACTACGGTAGACTACAATAAATACCCCATCGCAGGCCAGGTGACCCCGACACCCGCAAAGAATATTCCCTTCGCTTCGCCTGCCGGGTTAGTCTTTATTGCAGGCGGAGTTTTTATTTCCTTTTGGTTGCGCCGGTCGTAATATTAACCAGTCAGCCGACGGATAATAGACCAATTTTAAAATCCGCCGGAATAAAATTGTGGGAGCTTATCCAATAACCGGGCATTTTTCTGGTCCCGGAAACAATTTTCGGTCTCCGAAGCCTCTGGTGTTTTACTTTTGTCAAAGCCCTGGTTATATTATTGAGATTTGGCAAATTTCTGAAATCCCGGAATATTTTTGGCCGTTAAGGGAATATAATCCCCCGTCTTCCGGTTGAATGCGATTGTTTTTTTACCTGGCAAATCAAAGCCACGAACGAAAATTCATTCATATTACCAGGATCCCTGATTCCCACAGGCTATTTTTAATATCTTTATGTATTATTAGAACTCAGTTTAACGGGAGTGTATCGTGAAGATACCAGAGGATGTCCGGGTTTTATGGAAAAAATAAAAATTCTTCTTGTCGACGATGAGGAAAATATCCTGACCATTTTCCGGTTAGTACTGGAAAGCAGGGGGTACGGGGTTGATACAGCATCCACCGCAGAAGAAGCACTGGTAAAGGTCGGATCAAATAAATATACTATCTGTCTCCTCGATCTTAATCTTCCCGATATGCATGGGACTGAACTGGTCAGGCGGATACACCAGATCGATCCTGGTATGAAGAAACTGATGGTGACGGGAGAAAGTTCCGGTATCGACATGGCGACTGCACGAAATAATGGAGCTGACGGGTTTATTTTAAAACCAGTAAACAAGGCAGCACTCATCAGTGCGGTCGAAACTGCATTAGAGTCAAAATAGGAACAGGCCCCGGTTTGTCGGGCATTCGCCTTATTTAACTCTTTATCTCGTGATGGATTAACCAAAGACCGGTGAATAACATTGATTTCTATCCTCCATGTCGATGATGAGCCTACTCTCCTTGCAATATCCAGGCTTTTTATCGAAAGGGATAACGAATGTCGGGTTACAACCTGCGAAAAGGTGACTTCCGCCCTTGTACTGCTCGAGCAGGAAAAATTTGACATAATAATTTCTGACTATGAAATGCCGGACCTCAATGGCATAGATTTTCTGAAAAAAGTTCGGTCGCGTGCAGTTTATATTCCGTTTATTATTTTCACCGGCAGGGGAAGGGAAGATGTGGTTATTGAGGCATTGAACAGTGGTGCAGATTATTATCTCCAGAAAGGTGGTGACCCAAAGTCACAGTACGCTGAATTAATTCATAAAATTCACCAGGCCGTTTTGCACCATCGGATAGAACGTGAATTGAAGAATTCCCGACAGCTTCAGTCTGATATCATCAGTTTCCTTCCGGACGGGATGTTTGCGGTTGACCTTAAGGGCCGGGTGATTGCCTGGAATAAAACCATGGAGGAGATGACCGGGCTGTCTGCCGGGGATGTACTGGGGCAGGGAGATTATATCTATTCCCTTCCGTTTTATGAAGAAAAGAGACCGATGTTGATCGATCTGATCCTGAACTGGGACGAGGGATGGGCAAAAAAATATCAGGCAATAAGGAGGGAAGCGGATAAAATAATCGCAGAAATTTTTATTTCACACATCTACCAGGGAAAAGGGGCATTTTTCTGGGCAGTTGCCTCCCCGCTCTATGACAGTAACGGTACAGTAATTGGAGCGATCGAGTCCCTCAGGAATATCGGAGACCGGATCCAGACAGAAATCACGCTTGCTGAAACAATCCAGCAATATTCCAGTATAATAGATGAACAGGACGAGATTCTTCACACACTCTACCCGGATAAGGCTGTGGCAGGGGATGAACCCGTAAGTGATCAAAACAGGGCAAGGTTCCGGTCTATTTTTGATTATTTTTCGGTCTCTTATCAGTCGCTCGATGAAATGTGGAGAATAATTGATACCAACGGGCCCTGGAGCATGCTCCTCGGTTACGGGCATGACGAAGTCATCGGGAGGTCATTCGAAGAAATCTGGGCTCCTGAAACCCGACACCTGTTCACTCCCTTTTTTGCTGAATTTATGGAAACGGGGACCCTCCTTAACAGGGAGATTCATCTGGTCCGGAAAAACGGAGATCGGTTTGTTGCGCTCTTCACGGGCAGGATACAGCGGGAAGCTGAAACAGGACGTTTTATCAGATCCCATTGTATCCTGCACGATATTACGGATCAAAAAGAGTTGGAATGGGAAATAGAATTTCATTCAAAGGAAATTGAACATGTTGCCGATGCACTTGCGGAAGCCAATAAGAAATTAAATATTCTTTCCTCTGTTACCCGGCATGATATCCTGAATAAACTTACCATTCTTACGGGATACATGGAAATTGAAAAAGACCTTACCACAGATCCCGTGCTGCTTTCCTATATCAGGAAACAGGCTGAAGCATCGGAAGAAATCCGTCACCAGATACAGTTCACAAGATTTTACCAGGATATCGGGGTTCAGGCGCCTGAATGGCATGATATCGAGAGAAGTGTCTGTGAGGAGGCAGCCCATCTTCCAATGAAAGGGATCATACTCACCGTGTTGCTTTCAGGAATTGCCGTCATGGCAGACCCCCTTATTTCAAAGGTATTTTATAATCTCATGGAGAACTCGATCCGCCATGGGGATTCGGTGACCTCAATCAGGATTTCCGCTATAGAGTCCGGAGAACAACTTACAATTTTTTATGAGGATGACGGGGTTGGTATACCAACTACCGATAAGGAACTTGTCTTCCAGCGGGGATTTGGCAAAAATACCGGCTTTGGGTTGTTCCTGGTGCGTGAAATTCTTGCGATTACCGGCATTACCGTTTCAGAGACCGGGATAGAAGGCAGTGGTGTAAGGTTTGAGATAATGGTTCCGAAGGAGAAGTATCGTAGTCCCGTTTCCAATGTCCCGTAATAAAATTTGAATTGCAGGGCTCTCCGGAAATTGCGTGAATGAAAAAAGAACCTTTTTCTGTCAACAAATTTTATTTTTTAAAAGATGGCGTTCATGCTGGTCGACTCATGGGTTTTCAGAGCGAACCTTTCCCTGTAATTATTGGCTATCGGTAATAACTCCGGATTTCATTGGTGGATTTCCCGTGTGAAAAGGTTGTTATCGAAAAAAAAGGTTAGAAACTCGGCATTGGTGAGGCCGGATTTTTCGTGAAGATCAGGTTACTGTTTGTTGTATCCGTCAGGGTAAGTTCCCCATTTGAATTCACAACATAACTATTTGTTTTTTGAAGGATCTGGAAATAGGTGGATTCTGTGTCCGCATAATCAGCACAGTACTTATTCGAAGAGGTGATGGGGCCAATTGTCATACCCATGCCGCTGAACATCTGCCGACCCGACAGAGTGAATTGGCCGTTATAGCTGTTACAGCCAGTTGTTCCCTGGAAGTTACCGGCGTTGTCAAATATAATGTTGATCTGAACATTTGTCACCAGTAACGGTGCAGCGCCTCCCTGTTCTCCCATCTGCTGAAGATACCAGTTTCCCTGAAGCATCGGATCAGTTATTGGAACAGGAACTGAAACAGGAACTGATGTTGGATTTGCCGTCATTCCCGGGGTTGTGATTGTTGTTGCCGGAGGTGCTGATGGCGTGGAGGTACATCCTGCAATAATCATCGCGACGGCCATGCTGGCGATCAGGGTAACTGTGACAATTCTGTTCATGCAGCGGTATTTGGATCCTTTAGCCTTTTAATCTTTGTTACCCGACTCACGATTCCCGTGCTACCCGGAGGAGATTAACCCGGGATACAACGGAAAACCCGGTGAGTTAAAATAGGACCGGTCCTTGTGGAATAGCCATCGTGGTATGGAAAAAAAGATTAGACCGGGAATACTTTTTTCCCGTGGACTTCGTTGACGAGTTGGCCGATTCCGATATATACTGCAAGGCCTCCGGCGATGATCCCCATAAGGCCACCCAGCTGGAGAATAACGGTATTACCGGTCAATTGTGCTGCGACGAGAAGGACTACAAGGAGCACGACTGCAAGGAGTGTGATCATCAGGATCTTGTGCATTTTTAATGTGCAGATAAAGAGGCCCAGTGCAAAGATACCCCATACACCCAGGAATGTGGCGAGTTCGACAGGTCCGGGTGCTTTTGAAAGACCAAGTACCGGAAGCATCAGGATTGTTGCGAACGATATCCAGAAAAATCCGAAACTCCCGAATGTAACGAGACCGAACGTGTTGTTCTTTTTCCATTCCATGATACCGGCTATGACCTGTGCGACGCCACCGTAAAAAATCGTCATAGCGAGGATGGGGCTTGCCAATGTCGTAAGTCCCAGATTATGTATACTCAACAACAATGTTGTCATCCCAAATGCACAGAGTCCGAGTGGTGCCGGGTTGGCGGTATTATCTGTCAGGAAAATATCATTCCTGCCTGTATCCTTGATTTCAGTCAATAAGTTCCTCTCCTGGTAAACAGGACGTTGCAGGTGGTGCCTGAGATCCCTGACAAGAAGATCACCCGGTCCATATCAGGTACCAGCGATCAATCTGGCGAGGGGTTATCAGGATGCCGGACCTGATTTACAGCCCTTGAAAAGTGCAGTTCATGCGTGGTGCACTCTCTGAATAATTTGTGGTGCATTGTAATAAAAACAGTGCATTGGTAATTGCAATGTTATTTCCTTGGTGCACCAGCCTTATAGTGACCTGCATGATATCGTTGATAAAATTGCACTGATTACCATGACTGATACAAAAATACACCAGGATACGTAATGTTAGTGCACCACACCATACGGCCCCAACCAGAATAATGGACAATATTTTTTGGGTATTTGGGAGGTCATCAGCGGGAAAAATCAGAAAAATCAGGTTCCCTGTTTCAGGGGGCTGATTTCCCTGACAACTTTCTGACGGCAGTATCCCGTGTAGGATATACCGGAATCACCTGGTCCATTCCTGCAACGGTAAAAACCTGCATCACATTGGACCGCAAGGAACAGATGGCGAGCCTGCCCCGGGAACGGACAAGTGTTTTCGTAACTGAGAGCAAAACGCGAAGACCCGCACTGCTGATATAGGCCGTTGCCGAGAAATCACACAAAATCACGTTTGATCCCCCCGTCACAAGATTATTCAATGTTTTTTCGAGGAGCCCCGCACTGTCGGAGTCTGCCCTCTCCATCATGCTGACAATATCGATCCCATCGACTCTCGTTATCTTCATTCTAAATCCCGCTTTACTTGTACCATCTGATATTTTCGATCCCGGATTTCTGCCAGGAACTATCACCGGGAATCTTACCTTCAGGATTAATAACAAATTGGGACTATATAGAGATAGATTATTTGTAATGGTGAGTATTGTATGGCAATAGAATGGGACCCCATTATTTTTATTAACCTTATCCTTTGCATCATCATCGTTGTGCTTGGATACTTGATCTTTAAAAAGAGCGGGGAGAGACTTCCCCTTTATATCGGGGTTGCATTCGGCCTTTTTGGTGTATCGCATGCGGCAACACTTGCCGGGCTGAAGGTACCGCTAACCCTGCCATTAATTATCATACGGGCCCTTGCCTATCTCATTGTCATATATGCTCTCTATGCATACCTCAAGGAAAATATAATCCAGAAAGAAGCCCGGCAGGCATGGGTGGATTTTTTCCGGGAAGAGACCGGAGGCAATGCTCCGGTGGATAACAGGGATGAAAAATAGCCGGGATTCGAACTGGTCGGACCGTGCTGGATTTTCTGCTGCCCGATTGAATCCTGACCGACAGGCAACTAACCAGGTCTGTTTTTTATGATCGTTAAGATCCCTGACTGGGTTATTTTCGTTATGAATTCCGGTGATTAACAACCACGTCCATCAAATCCCCTGGAAAGACCCGCAGTATTCGCGCATTCTTTTGCATACCGGTACTCCTGAGCAGTTATAGGTCGCCTCATCGCGCTGTAACAGGGATCGATCTTCCCTTCAAGGACCTTCCCCATCGGTCGGTATTGGGCCATGATATTGATGTAGGTATCTTTTGAAAGTTCTCCTGCAATAAAATCCATTATACGTTCACTGTTTGCAAGGTTATCCGGCAGCACAAGGTGCCTGAGGATTAATCCCCGTTTCGCCACTCCCTCCTCGCAGAGGAGGTCCCCCACCTGCCTATGCATCTCCCGCAAGGCAGTTTTCATAACACGGGTATAATCCGGAATTCCTGAAAGGGCAAATGCCACATCGTCCCGGGCATATTTTGCATCCGGCATATAGATATCAATCACACCGTCCAGGAGTCCGAGGGTCACGGAATCATCATAAGTGCCCGTATTGTAGACTAATGGAATGACAAGTCCGCTGCCGGATGCAATTTCTACCGCTGCGAGAATCTGGGGCACTACATGGGTTGGGGACACCAGGTTAATGTTGTGACATTTCATTGACTGGAGCCGCAACATGATATCAGCCAGTTCCATGCAGCCGACAGGTTGTCCAGCCGACTCCTGGCTGACAGGATAGTTCTGGCAGTACGAGCACCTGAGGTTGCAGCGGGAGAAAAATATTGTCCCGGACCCAAATTGTCCGACAAGAGGTGGCTCTTCCCCAAAATGCGGGCCATAACTTGCGATGAGAGAGTGGACTCCGGTTTTACAGAACCCGGTTTCATTCTCCCTCCTGTTGACTCCGCATTTATGGGGGCATAATGTACACGAGGCAAGCAATTCCCATGCAAATTGAACCCGTTCCCTCAAGGTGCCGTTTTTCTTAAGGGTAAGGTAGGAAGCAATTGTCATCTCACTATTCCCGGATATACCTGTTTGCTATGAAAATCTGTTTTATCGTAAAAAAAGTGTCGGGTATTACACGTAAATAATGTGTGACAAAGGAAAGAAGTCACTTATCAGATCCTTCCCGTTTAATGGTCTGCCTTGGGAACTCCGGCAAAAATTCAAATACCAACGAGGGCTACTACCCAGCTGGTAGCAATGGCAAAAACCGATAATGACGTGTTTATTAACCGGCTGGCACCGGAGTTCTGTCTCCCTGACGCTGAAGAAAAAGAGGTATGTCTTTCTGCCTTCCGCGGAAAGTGGGTGGTACTGTATTTTTATCCAAAAGATAATACGCCAGGGTGCACGCTTGAGGCAGTCAGTTTTTCAGCCGCTCTTGAGCAGTTTGCCGCACTCGGGGCCCAGGTTATCGGGGTGAGCGGCGACTCCCCCGAAAGTCACCAGCGGTTTGCAGAAAAGCACAACCTTACTGTGATCCTGCTCAGCGATACCGACCATAATGTATTGAAAGCGTACGATGCATGGAAACCAAAAACCCTTTTCGGAAAAGAATTGTTCGGGACGGAACGGGATACCTTCCTGATTAATCCTGAGGGGACCATTATGGAAGTCTGGCGAAAGGTCACGGTTAAAGGGCATGCAGAGGAGGTTAAGGCATCACTTACCGTAAGGAGTGGCAAATAATAATCCCGGGCCTTTTTTTTATTCCGGCAGGAAAAATCCGGCCGGACAACCCTTCAGACCTTAAAAAAATTTCAGATGAACCCAAGAATGGGCATAAACCGGTTCACCGGAAATGAGAGGCGGTATTGTGGTTTCATGATGGAATAATCATCCGTATACTGATTTTGGGATGTCTGGAATGGCATGGAATAGCCGTTTCTCTGGTACGACCAGGTCATGCTTCCATTTTCCTGTCTTACATTCAGGACTGACTGTGTCCTTTGGCCCGATGTATTCTTGTACACAGATGCCTGGTTCCATTCATAGGTATCCGTTCCGGTTGACCATTTCAGGTTAATGGTCTCGTTGACGACGGCATCACCCGAAAATTGTGAATCCGTTTTTATCAGGCTGTTACCAAATGTAGCTGATGCGGTAACTATCGGGGCTATCAGGATAGCTAATGCCAGCACCGTGGCAACATATAATATTTTTGGGTTATTCATTCACACCACTCCATGATCATATTCCTACACAAGGCTGTAACGGGATGCAATAAATTGCTTCTGCTGATCATACCTTGCGGTTATTCTCATGAACCCCCCGGTACAATATTGTGCCGCCTCTTCAGGGGTGCATCCTGGTGTTCTATTGTTTCCGGTTTTCAGAACCCCCGGAGTTGAGGCGTTGGTAGATCCCCCAGCACACTTTTGACTGGTCCTGATAGCCAATTTTCTTCAGGACAATTGATTTGTTGTACCATGCCTCTTTGTAGAACTGGTCTATAGCAAGTGCTTTTTCATAGCAATCCAATGCGTCAAGGAATTTTTCCTGCCTGAATAACTCGTTTCCTCGTTCTTTCAGTTTGACAGGATCTGAACCATCAAAATCTGCTGGTCCGGGAGGTGGTATGTTCTCCATACTCTCTGTTCCCGGATCGGATGGGACAGTATTGGTTAAATTGGAGTCCACCGGAAGATTGGGCGCATCAGGAAAGGCGTTCCCATTCCCTTTATCCCGGGTCTCCTGATTTCCTTCTGAAATTACTGCCCTGAGACGGGCCAGGTCTATACCGCACTTACTACAGCAGACATTTGCATCATCGTTTTTCTCTCCACACCCCGGGCAGTACATAGCAACTCGTAAACGAGGATTACATCCCACGGTAATTATAACTTTTCAATCAGGTGAACAATCAGTGATTCGCGGCTGGAAGAGCCCATCGAGTGGATTTAATATTATTTCAATCCCTGTTCTTTTTCCCACCCGGATCAGCCGACGAGACCGGTTCCGGGGTAGCGTTACCGGAGAGGAGATCGGATAGTTGTTCCAGATGCTCCTTTGATGCAAGTATAATAAGCTCATCACCAAGCTCCATTGTCGTTTCTGCAGATGGTATTGCGGTCGTCGTTGTACTACGCCTGAATGCCAGCAACGTAACGCCAAACCGGGTGTTTAAATCCAGATCGGCCAGGGGTTTTCCGATTATCCGGGAGTTTTGTCCAACCCGCAGGGAGTGAACCTGGGTATCCTCGTACCTTAGTCCTACATCTGAAAGTGATTGTTCCGGTTCATCCGCCCGGGTAAAGAGGTGATACCCCCTGCTCCTGATACGCTGGCACACCTTCTCAATCTCGGTGTCATCGATTCCATATTTTGAGAGCACTCTCGAAAAGAGACCGATCGATGTCTCGAATTCTTCGGGTATCACTTCGTTTGCACCAAGTTTTAGCAAATCATCAACCTCATCCAGGTGACGCGACCGTGTGATGATGTAGAGCGACGGAGAGAGATCGCGGGCCATATGGACAATCCGGGGCACGGCGCCCTTCTCGGAAATAGCGATGACAAGGGCCCGTGCACGATGCACCCCGGCATGCCTGAGGACTTCCGGGTTGGTCGCATCGCCAAAAATGATATCCATCTTGTCCGTGGTTCGCTCCTGTCTGACAATATCCGGATTCAGTTCAATGATGACGTAGGGAATGTCCGCGATCTCGGCTGCACGGCCGACTCCTCTTCCGGTGACCCCAAACCCCGCTATAATAATATGATCACTAATTTTCGTCGTGCTCCCGATGGTGTCCCGTTTGGGAATTTTTAATGACGACAGCCACCGGGGGAATAACCGGTATAGTCCGTCCATGATTCCTGGTGCGCCACGGATAGAAAACGGGGTAAGTGCCATGGTCACAATGGCGGCTGCAAGAAAAATCTGGTAGGTCATATCAGGAATAATCGATGAACTCCGGCCGGTTTCTGCAAGAATGAAGGAGAATTCACCGATTTGAAAAAGTGCAAGGCCTGTCAAAACCGTTACACGGGGTGGGAGACCCAGTGCAAGGGATGACAGTGAACCTGTAAGAAATTTTACGATGATGATCGTCAGGACAACTATCGTTACAATGGGTATGTTTGCTGCGACAACCCGGGTATCGAGCAGCATCCCGATTGAGATAAAGAAAATCGCCGCAAAAACATCACGAAATGGCATGATATTTGCGAGGGCATCGATACTGTAATCGGATTCCCCGATAATAAGTCCGGCAACAAATGCACCGAGTGTCACTGAAAGCCCTGCGGCGTTGGTGAGCCATGCAACAATTAAACAGATCCCGGCAATTGTTACAAAAAAAAGTTCCCTGCTCCGCTGTTTTGCAACCCTGTACAGGAATGCCGGCACCAGCCAGTGCGCAGCGACAAGGATGATAAGGAGTATTACCCCCACTTTAAAGACCTGCATGGGAAGCGATCCAAGCGAGGGTCCACCAGTCCCGATAAGGAGCGGGGTGATCAGGATCATCGGGATGATGGCAAGGTCCTGGAAGATCAATATCCCGAGCATCGTCCGGCCTGAAAGGGTCTCGATTTCCCCTCGTTCCTGAAGCACCTTCATCACGATTGCTGTGCTCGAAAGTGAGACAAGGAACCCGAAAAATACTGCTACGTTAAAATCCCAGCCAAACGAGTAGGTAATCGCGGTGATCGCTGCAATAGTGGTGCAGACCTGGATAATACCTCCGATTATTATTGCCTTCCATGCGCCGAGAAGTTTTTCGAATGAGAATTCAAGCCCGATTGTAAAGAGCAGGAGAATGATCCCTAACTGGCCGAACAACGCAATGCGTGACTCGTCCTGGATTACGGCAAACCCAAAAGGTCCGACAAGTATTCCTATGACCAGAAAACTCACGATACTTGGAATTTTAAAACGGTTCCCAAGGTACAGCAGGGTGATTGAAAGGGATATGACAATGATCACTGCAAGCAGTATATCCATTACCGACTCCTTGCCGGACACGGGCGTTTGTACTGATTATTGAACAGAGCGGGTTATATGCGTTTCACAGGAACACGGCCCTTGTATCGGTCCATGTGAATAACGATTTCTGATAACCGGTGAAGGATTGCAAAAAAATGACCCAAACTAACATGGATTACACTTTTCCCGTGCTTAAATATCGGAAGAGTAATTCAACTGCTTCCCATGGCTTTGAAAATCTCCGCTATAGCGTCACCGTGGGACGGACCGTATCCCCCTTCGAGTATGAATGCAACCGGTCCGGCGGCACTTTTGCATATCATCCGGGTCATCTCGCCAAAGTCAGCGGCTGAAAGGTTCATATCACCCAGCGGATCGTCAGACTGGCAGTCCTGGCCGGCTGATACAATAATGATATCAGGCTTATATTTTTCCAGGCCCGGGATAATTACCTGCTCAAATGCTGCCCGGTATTCCCTTATCGTTGATCCCGCAGGCAAGGGAATATTCAGTGTGAACCCCTTTCCATCCCCTGCCCCGGTTTCGTCGGGCATACCTGTACCGGGAAAAAGGGATGTCTGGTGGACCGAGCAATACAAAACATCCCGGGAACTGTAGAAGATTTCCTGGGTACCATTTCCGTGGTGCACATCCCAGTCGACGATCGCGACTTTGTCACACCGGAGTAGTGCGTGAGACGCCGCTATAGCAGCGTTATTAAAAATACAAAATCCCATCGCATACCCGGCCCCTGCATGATGGCCCGGCGGGCGGACCAGTGCAAAACAATTACTGCCTTCAAAGACCCTACTGACCGCTGATATCGCGGAACCCGCAGCCAGACTCGCAATATGATAGGATGCAGCTGTTACATACGTGTCAGAATCCAGGTAAAGGCACTTTCCCGGCGGGCATTCTTTACAACGTTCTATTATCATATCAAGATAAGATTCGTTATGGCACATCGCCAGGTCTTTTCGCGATGCAATTTCCGGTTCGAGGACTTTTACATCCCCGGGAATTCCATTCATTGCACAAAGAAGCCTGGACTGGGATTCCGGATGTCCTTCACAATCGTGTCCTGCAAAGACAGTACCGGTGATGACCTCGCGTTGAATCATTAATAAATGTCTTTTCCTGCACAAAGGAATTAATATTCCGGCCGAAGCGGTGGATGCCAGATACAATTTTTTTTAAGAAACTCTGGACATGGGGTCCGGTTCAACTTACTGATGAAAATTTTGTTCCCTCCAGATTTCATAGAATGGAAAAATTATTCGGGAATATATCCATGATCGGCAAGGTAGGTCGCTATCTGGTCCTCCACATCAGGGGCGTCCCATGCGATTATCCGATCACCCCTCTCCCATACCGATTGCAATTCTTTATTCTCAGTATGGAGTGCAAGGGTCCCTGTCACCGTTCCCAGGAGTTTTCTTTCCCTGGAATATACCCGGAAAACAACGCAACGGTAGAATTTGCACTGTACAGCACTGGTCTCGTGAATCGTGCAGACGATCCGTTCCCCGGAAGGGCGAAGGAACCGACATGCAGCAGGGTGTTCCCCAATCCATGTCTTATCGAGAAAAAGCTCCCTTTTATCTTCGTCAATCCTTGCATAAAATGGCGTACCGGTGGAAACAGAACTGCATTCAAATTCAAACTGACCAACCTGGCGGTCAATTTCAATATAATCTCCAAGATACATGCAGCAAGTTCCACACTGCCTGCAATTGAATGTCATGTATTCACCGGACTAATCCATTTTAGGGGGACCATCAATTTTATGTATTTCAGATGACTTTTCTGTCACGAAAACCGGAATAACGGGCAGATCTTATTCCTTTCCTATTTAAGGGTCTGCCAGATTGCAAATACAAATTCGAGTGCAATCAGAACGATAATGATCCATTCCAGGGTATTGGAATGCTGGATCCTCACTTCGTCCGAGAGCATGGAATAGGTCTCCTGGATTACCTCGATTTTCCTGCTGACGCTGTCGCTCCACTGACGACTCCGGCTTACCTTCAGTACCATGTCATATACGCGGGCATAATAGACATCTTCCGTGACCTTGATGAGGTTATTTACTTTTTCGGTGATCTCCGATATCTCTGCCGAAGTCCTCATCTGTGCAGCCATAATAGCATGGTATTGCCTGCTTCGCCGGAACCCGGGAAGTTTGTCGGCCAGATCGATATCGTCATACATCTTTCCCATCTGGCGTGTCAGTTCACGGTCATAATACCGGAGTTCAAGGACCTGAACATTTGCGAATTCAATCAGGTCGATTATATCGGTCGGGTTTTCTGGTTCGCACAAAACGGCAGAATCCCAGGAAAGGATGGCCAGGTCGTCAGTGCGGTAGGAGAGGGAGTTTCTGGTGATCTCCTCGCGCATCTGGGGAGAAATATTACCCTGCTCACCGGTCATCAGGGTGACCGGATCTATGGCGTTATCAATCCTGTCCATCACGTAAATTGTGTAGTCCTCAAAAAATTCGAAATCGACCGTCATATCCTTCAGGTGCGGGCGGAGAATATCCCCGATTGTCGACAGGTATTGCTGGAAAATACCTGACATCCCTTCCTGTCCGTTAAAGAGGATCGCGGTATCTTCAAGATCTTTTATGGGAGATTTTCCATTCTCATACACAAAACACAGGCTGATGGCCCCGATATCGTATACTTTTGCTATCACCCAGAATTCATACTCTCTTCCACCCCGGCTTACACGGACCGTGTCCATCCTGAGCATGAGGGGCGGTTCCTCCATCATGATCGATTTAGGCTGGACCCGCTGAAAGCTGGCACGTCCTAGTGAATAGTTCGCTGCCAATGCCTCGGCAAGGGCTTTTTCCAGTCGTTCGAGATCGATTTCCCTGCCGATATCATATATGCGGTAATAACGGCACGAATACATGTAACACAACACCTCTCTGGTTTTTTTTCGGATATTTCAACTACCAGTACTATTGGTACTTCTGGTAGATACCCATTTTTGTCACGATGACCGGGAGAAACTAAAAAAACCGATGTTCATGACTCCGGCATGCTGGACATCACTATTTCAGTTGAACCGGAAAATCCGGAAGAATATATTGAATCCTTCTATCAAACGATGGTCCAAACCTTTTTTTGAAGACTTTTATGGATTCTCCTGTCAGCTGGAATTCTGTCAAATAAGGTGGATTTTCTTCGCGGGTATTCCAGGTGGTTTCCTGGCAGAGATAGAGTTCCAGGATCAAATCTGTTAATACCGTAATGGTTCGCGAAAACATTTTTCAGAAATCACACTAATCGATTCACGTATCGATACAATTATATCTCAAAGGAGATCTCCCTAATACAGAGGCAACCATATGCTCGAAGTAATGAAATGCAACGTATGCGGCAAGATTGTGATGGTGATTCACAATGGCGACGGGACATTAGTCTGTTGTAACCAGCCGATGGAACTACAGATTGAAAAGGCAGAGGACCAGGGGAAAGAAAAGCACGTACCCGTTGTTGAGAAGACCGAAAAAGGGATCAAAGTGAAAGTAGGGGCAGTCCCTCACCCGATGCTTGCAGAGCACCACATTGAATGGATCGAAGTCGCAGAAGGCAGTTATCTTCATGTTAAGGGCCTTCAGCCGGGCGATGCGCCGGAAGCGGAATTTGCCGTCGGTTCACCTGATGTAAAAGCCCGTTCTTACTGCAATGTGCATGGTTTGTGGTCGAACAAACCGAAAAAGCATTAATCTTTTCCAAATATCCGACTAATATTCTCCCTTGTAAATGCAGGTATACAGGTTTTTCGGACCTTACCATGATTCCTAATTACTCTATATCCTCAATTTTTATAAGGCAACTTTGTTTGCAACTCAATATTGAAGTGAAGGTATGGTAATCTTAACGAATATTGCTTATGGCAGGTCTCTGAAAAAGACCAGACAAAGTCATAAAAAAGAAATCTTCTTCAAATGTTGACTCTAACTTAGTTAGTGAAGCAAGAATGTACCCAAATAGAACTTTTACAGTCCCTTAAACCCCGATGACCGGTGAATCCCATGAAAAAAAAGGAAAGCTCACATGAAATTCACTGGCGGGGAGAGTTTCCGCCCTCTCTTCTCCATTCTATTATCGATAATGCCGGCGAGGGGATCTGGTATCTCGACCAGAACAACTGCATACTTGCGGTAAATCCAAAGGGTGCAGCAATCGTTGGTCGCTCGCAGGAAGAGATGATTGGACATTCTCCGGTTGAATACCTTACCTTCGCGGATTCGGAGGCGTCCGGCAAGAAGGTTGTTGATAAAGATGGTGTGCACACGCTCCACAAGGTTCTCCGTAAAGACCAGTCGACGTTGCTCGTCGTCTCGCGGACCATTCCCCTTCACCGGACAGATGGATCTTACACCGGGGCCATAATTTATTTTTTTGATATCCTTGAAACTGATAAATGGGAACGAAAGGACCAGAAGCTGGATTCACAACTCCTCAATGCCAGGGCGGAACGGGACCTGCTCCATCAGATCATTAAAAAATTTCCCGATGAAATCAGCATTTTTGACCGCGAATGTCATTATATATTTGTGAACACGGCCCGGACACTGTCTGCAGGAATGGGACCCGGGGAATTCACCGGGAAAACACCCCGTGAACTTAATACCCTGTTATCAGAGTCTGCCCGGATCGAGGAGATGATACGATCGGTTTTTCAATCCGGAAAACCGTTGTGCGAAGAAGAGGTTTACTTGGTGGAAGAAGGGGAAATGGCCCGCTATTTTTATCTGGGACCTGTTAATGGCCCCGATGGAGATATCGCGGCGGTTTTCATGATATCGAGAGTGATGTTGCTCTACGACCACGTGAATGAATAAGAACCGTTCACCTGTGCTCTGTTTCAACCAGAACCCTCACCATTTTACCGGACATTTTTCAGTTTTGCATATTGGAAAAATAAGATCAAAAAATGGAGAGCTCCGTATAACTGGACCTGATAGAACTTCCGGAGTGGTCTTATTAATGGTATTATACCAGCGGTGACGGCTGGATATCTCCGGTAAACGGCAGCCGGGGTCCCTTTGATAAACACCTGCTCATCGGTTGCCTTTAGTTTATCGAGTATCAGATCCTTACCGCGTTTCGTCATGGCAGATACAGGGATGGCCGTTCCTGCCTGGAGAAGCGCATTTTTCCCCGTGATTTCCCTGACCAATTTCGAAGCACATGCCGTAATGAGGTCAGCTGTAACCGACAATCCCTGGGCATCTTCCTGGGTTATGCCCGTTGTATGCACAGCAATAATCAGTGCGTCCGGACAAATCACCCGTATTTGTGCATCATCCGCAGCTCTTGCCACCGTGACTGCAATTTTACGATAGCCCTCGGCAAAGGCAAGGGTTATATGTGGCAGCTCGCCCTGGCACGAAAAAAGGATTAATATTTTCTGGCAGCCATTAAACCGCCAATTCCTGCAATTGCCAGTGCCAGAATAACCGGAACGGGTGATGCGGGGGATTTGGTTGGGGTCGGTGCTGTAGTCACGGGTATAGTCGTTGCAGTTGTAACCGGTGTCGTGATTACAGGCGGGGCGGTCGTCGGAGTCGGAGTTACATCACGTAATGTTGCGAGTTCGACGTTGTCGATATATCCCTCGGCAACAGACTCGGTGTTACCGTATTCTCCGATAGATGAAATCATAAGCCTATCCAGGGTATGGAGTTCCTGCCCGAAATTTACATAATATCCCCACACAACAGACTGGTTGTTTTTATAACTGACCTTCATATCGGCGTTCATCAGTTCTTTATTATAGCGGACGACGACATGGTAGGTCTCGTTGTCCTCAAAATTCGTCGTTATACCGCCATAGGTGTCATGGGCACTGCTTACGGCAGCCATGTTATTGTTCTGGGTGATCACCTGGAGCCACATCAGTTTCCCGTTTTTCTTGTTGGAAAACAGCGACAAAACATTGGTACCCCGGGTGATATCCATTTCACTGCTTCCCATCCCGAACTGGAATGTCATTTCCTTATCGGTCCTGATAGGGTACCAGTCGTATTCCAGCGTAAATGATTCCTCGTTATAGTCGACAGGGACAAATGAATATCCACCGGTACCGGGTTGAACGAGATAATGGTACATCCCCTTCTGTGGATCCCAGTAGTAACGGGTTGGATTGTTTGTCTGCCATGACGGGTTCGTTGTGAAATTCGTCGCGTAGATTGTTACTTTTTCTTGTGGTAAAGATGCTGCAGCCTGATCTGCAGCTGATACGGGTAAGATAAGGGTCATACTTACGATGGTAAGAACGAGCGCGATGGCAACTAATCTGGTCTTCATGGATTTAAACCTCCCACTGGCATAATTGTGATAATTCTCCCCTGTTATTCCGGAATTTAATGCCAGCACATTCTATAACAGGAACTAATGGCCGCATGTCGGGTTATATCGTTGTCTTCGTCACAACGACATATCCTCTCATACATCTAAATGCATTCTTTTGTCCTATAACTATTTCGGAAGTGGGGTAATGAAGACCGGGTAATTGAAGCCCATCTTGTATATAACCATAAATTTCCTCGCATCCTGACAAAAAAAGAAAAAAATTCTGATGCCTTGAATCTTATTGTGATCGGAATTTTCCCGGGTATCAGGGTTTTCAACTTTTTCTCATCATAGCAGCTGCCAGGATTCAGCACCGCCTTTGTAGAAGACCTCCCCGGTTGTTTTCTTGAAGACCATTCTGCCTGTCGAGTCTGGCTTGAAGTTACTGATGATGACCTGTTGTCCCGGGCCCACCAGTGTCCTTCGTCCATCTGCAAAAAATACGGTAGTGCTATCGCCTGCGGGAATTATCAGGGTCGTTGACGAACGGAAGTTAGTGTAACCGGTAATACCGGTATCAGTTACCCCTCCTTCCTGGATAAGGGCACCGTTTACATACAGGTCTACTTTATTGAAGCTGAAGTCGTCGATGGTTGACGAAGATGCATCAATCTCCCCTTCAGACGGGTCCATGATTATGAGTTGAATACTGTCGCCCTGCCTGAAACGGTAATTTTTGCCCCCAATTTTAATATAGGAGTCCTGAGTTGTGATCGTGCAGGCAATGTACCCTTCGGGGGCAAGATAACCAAAGGTGCTGCCATAAAGATATATGTCGTGGCTGGGTGCAGACCTGGCAAAAATATAAGAATTCTGGATCCGGGTGTCAGCCCCGTAGGAATTTGCCACCGTGAGGGTGACGGAATACAATCCGGCAGACGAGTAGGTGTGTGTTGGATTTGCCACCGATGACTTCGTACCGTCACCAAAGTCCCATAACCATACAACGGGCAGCCCTTGTGAAAGGTCCGTGAAATGAACCTCAAGAGGTGCGGTGCCGTCACGGGATGATGCGACAAAATTCGCAACCGGCGCGATGCCTGCTGAGATATAGCCCGGGATCGATTTCTTATCGGAGCCGAATTTATTCTCTACAACGAGGCTCACGGTATAACTGCCCGGGGTTGAATACCTGTGCAGGGGGGTCCGCTCAGCCGATGTGGTTCCGTCACCAAAGTTCCACGACCATTTGGTCGGGATGCCCGTTGACATGTCGGTGAACTGGACATCGATCGGGAGTTGCCCGGAAGTGGGCACACCAATGAAATCTGCCCGCGGCGGTGCAGGGGTGACCTGGGGAATGACCATTGTTATTGGAAGGATGATAGGGATTACTGGTGTTTCGACGGGAATGATTGCTCCCGGTGTGATACCCGGCTCCATGGTTACCTGGGTGACAGGTGTGACTGTTGGCGTCGTCACCGTGGTTGCCGGACTAGTGGTACTGCCCTGCAACTGCTGAGAGACTACGACCGTCTGCTTCTGACCATTCCTGTAAATTACCTGGACAACATCCGGGCTCGAACTTCCGGAATACTGGATTTTTATTGTCTTTCCCGCAGTCCAGGGCCAATCCTGGGAGTTAAGAAGCACGACCTGGTTGTCCGGGATATCTTCACCGTTTATCCGGATCAGGAGCCTGTCCCTGGGAAAGGGGTCCCCACCGTCATGATAAAGATATACAACGTTCCCCGAGGCCTCAACCGTTGCATTCATATTTGGAACTTTGTCCGGGCCCGATGAGAAAAAGATCATTACCCCTGCTGCAGCGACAATCAGAATAATCGATATTACGATGACAATGATCGAGTTTCTCGATAAAGCATCCTCAGTGTTCATGGTCCTCCGCCCGTCAATACCCATCTCGGATCGGCTTTAGCCTCAACCGGAGTCCTGCCGGGATTTAATTATTGAATCTTCTAATTTCGGGAGATATGAAGGTATCTCAAACCAGTCTGCCGAAGGCCTGGGCACGTGACTGTGTATTCGTTATCCCCGTATGGAAAATATTAGTCTCTTTCATCGATATCCTTTCCACGGTTCTTTATTTGCAGGATGCGGGTAAGAGGGGATGTTTTTTCCAGGAATGTTGTGATAAATGTGACAAACTCGTCGTCAATGCAGTCCAGGCCACATTTAACGGTGAGTGAATTACGCATTTCCGATCTTACATGGCGCCCAAGGCCAACCTCCAGAATATCGGGGGAAGTGAGAAGGTCCCATGCGTTTGAATAGCGCCGGGCCATCTCGACAACGTATATCCCCTTTTCAATGTACGGGCCGGAAAAAATACGTCCTTCTTCCATTCCCCGGTTATATTTTTCGGAAAACTGCCTCGCATTTTCCCGGGCCCACAGCGGCGGACCAAAATGGCGTGTTACAGGCGGCAGCGAGTCGGTGAGCAGTTCAAACAGCAGCATACTCCGGTCTTTTTGCATACAGTATGCCGCACGATTCACGACAAACTCATGTCGTACAAGGAGAGCGGAGATCGCATCAAGACTTTTCCGTAACTGGGGGACGATAATCTCTTCGATATACGGCGGCGTCGGAAATGTCAGCGTATAGATCGAAGTTCTACGCTTTTCAACGAGTTTTTTTGCCTGTTCCAGGGATCCAGGGTGTGGCCCGGGAAGGAAAAAGAACTGTTCCCCCGGGCGTTCGAGATATCCCCTGCACAGCTCGATGAATTCACACATGCGTGTGAGCGATACCGAGGCGGATACATTTCTCCCCGGATCGACAGGGTCCACCACAATCAGCGGCTCATGAAACGTCTTTGTTCGGTGGTCTGAAATATCGATAAGCACTCCCGGCCACCAGTCGGAAGCTGAAGTAAGAAGTGGGATAAACCCCCCGTAATGATATACAAGGAGTTCGCAGAGATATCCGGAGAAACCCTCGGTCATCTGGTCGGAACCATAAATTCCGCCGTTTTTTGCAAATTGTTTAAGGAGCAGGACATCGTCGATGAGAGTTTTGATCCGTTCTTTGATATATCGGGTATGGAACGGGGTCCTGTCCACGGCACTCCGGATAGCCGCGGCATCAGGAACCGCGTAGCAGGGAACGATGTCTACATCGAGGCCGTCAATACTCGCATTGATATAAGGGTGTTCTGCGTACTTTTCCCGGTATGTTCCACCGACCGACTCTGTAATCTTCTTCGCGAGTCCGAGTCCGGCTGTTTCAAGTTCTTCCCTGGGAAGGTCCGGAGAGAACAGCATGAAAACATCAAGGTCCCGATCGCCACGTATCCAGGTATCACGTGCGATTGATCCGACGATCATCCCGGTTGCGCATCCACTCTTGTTGACCAGATCGATCAGCATTCCGGCTACTGTATGGATATGCTCTCGTTCATCCGTCCCCGGTTGAATCCGTGCGAGCACCGATGTTTCAAGTGCCGATCGTTTTACCACAGGACCTCCGAAAGGGTTTCGTAAACCGGTCCTGCCGGTGTAAGGGTGCTTTTTTTCAGGCTGAATCCCGGAATTCGGCTTTCTCCAAGGATCTTTGAACTATACGGCCTGATAGCCTGCATGAGGGAAGGGTCAAACTCTTTTACCCGTGCAACAGTGGCATGAGGGGTGAACCCACGCTGTTCCCGCGGGAATCCAAGGGCCGCGAGAGCAGTTTCAACCCGTCCAAAGAGGAGATTACATTCTCCCCTGTCCTCAACCGTTCCCCAGACTATCCGTGGGTTTCGATTATTATTTGTGGAAATGCCGGTAATCGAGATGTTAAAAGGTTCAAGCTTTATCTCTTTGAGTGCCTCAGTTATCAGTCCGACCCTGCCCGGCTGAATTTCCCCGAGAAATTTTACCGTGATATGAATAATGGAAGGATCGACAAGGTTAAGCCGTGCCCTGCTCTTCCGTATTGCTTCCTCAACTTCACGTAACTGCTCCCGAATTTCAGGTGACAGGTCGATCGCTACAAAAGCCCTTACCATGATGAATCCCTCCTTTCCGCTGTATGGTTATATCTTGTGTCAGGTATGGGAATAATTAATTTTCTAATCCATTCCGTGAAAAGTATCGAACACTTTTTTAAAATTAAGCGCTATTGTACGTGAGATAAGGGGGGTGATGCATTGGCAGAATCACCGCGACTGACCATTTATACACTTGAGCTTTGTCCCAACTGCGAACTGCTGAAAGAATATCTGAAAGGACAAAAAATCCCGTTTCAGGAGAGGGATATGTCCACGGCTGAGTCACTGACCGAACTCCGGATCAATGGAATTTTTGTCAGCGAGGCCCCTGTCCTCCAGAATGGTGACAATTTCCTTACGTCACATGATCTCTTTTCAGGGGGACGTGTCCGGGAAGATACGGTCACGCAACTGCTTGCAGGTGCATAATGCCGAAGCGCGATACCCGGCAGAAGACCCTTGATGGCATCTTTATCCCGCTGCTGCCACCTGTCCGGACGTCGGACGGGCATATCATCGAATGGGACCGGGAGCGGATCGTCCGCCAGATAGTAGAGGAAACCCGTCTCGTCGAGACTTTTTACGGGTACAAGAGCGCGGAGGAGGACCTTGCCCGGGAGATCGCACTGTCAGTCGAGCGGAAGATCCTGTCAATGGGGCTTCAGTCCCTTTCAGGACCGTTAATCCGGGAAATCATGAATATCTCGCTCCTTGAGCGGGGGCTGATACAATACCGGAATGTCTGCACACGGGTCGGGACGCCCGTATATGATGCGCATATGATCGACGTGGGACGGGGATTCGAGGCAAAGGACAATGCCAACCTCCAGGAAAATGCCGAGACCTCCCATAAGAAAAAGGCTGACAAGATCAGCAAAGAGCAGTACCTCCTGCAGCTGCCGCCCGAACTTGCCGACCATCATCTGATGGGGGATCTGCATATCCACGACCTCGAGTATTTCGGGACACGGCCGTTCTGCCAGGACTGGGACCTGAGGTATTTCTTTTACTACGGGCTCATGCCTGATGGCAATGGTACAAAGGCATCGGTCGCCGGACCCGCAAAGCGCGCTGAAGTTGCGGTTCTCCACGCGGTCAAGGCACTGGGTAGTGCCCAGACGAATTTTGCAGGCGGGCAGGGGTACTATAATTTCCTGACATTCCTGGCACCTTACTTTGAAGGAATGCCCTATAGCGAAATTAAGCAGATGATGCAGATGTTCGTGTACGAGATGACCCAGATGATGGTCGCAAGAGGTGGCCAGCTGGTATTCTCATCGGTCCAGCTCTGCCCGGGAGTTCCCACGCTCTGGAAAGATAAGCCGTGCGTCTACAAGGGGAAGGTCTGGGACGGAAAGTCCGCGCCGAAACGTACCTACCAGGAATTCGAGCGTGAGGTTCGTCTCCTCTTCAAATCGCTCATGGAGGTCATGCTCGAAGGTGACTCATGGGGAAAGCCTTTCTCCTTCCCGAAACCGGAGATCAGCATCGAACCGGATTTCATGAAGGAGATGACCGAATATAACGAGGCCCATCCGGACCTGCCTACCTATAGCGACCTGTATCTACTGACGTTTGAGCTTGCCTCGAAATTCGGGACCCCATATTACGATAACCAGATGCCGGCATACCGTGGTGCAGGAAAAGGGATCTCCTGTTACCAGTGTTGTGCGTACCAGTTCTCCTGCGTTGCGGACAAGGACACAGATTTCGATAAGAAGCTGTATTTCGAGGATGGCCGTCATTTCTCGATGGGTTCCTGGCAGGTCGTCTCCTTAAACTGCCCCCGTGCCGCGTACAAGGCTGAAGGAGACGACGAGCGACTCTTTTCGGAACTCCGTGCCCTGATGGACGTGGCAGTGGGCGTCTTCAATATCAAGCGGCGCTGGCTTGATATTATCCGGGCGCATGGCAGAATGCCGTTTGCAATGCAGAGGCCGAAAGACCCGGCAACCGGGGAACGCGGAGCAGTTGCCGTCGACCTCGAAGGACTGGTCTACACGATAGGAATCGTCGGTGTGAACGAGATGGTGGAGGCGCATACCGGCTCGCAACTTCACGAATCGAAAGATGCGTTCAGGCTTGCCGTGCGGGCGATGACCGAGATGGAACTGTATGCCCATGAACTGACAGAAAAGCACTCGATGACTATCGCGCTTGCAAGGACACCTGCCGAGACGACCGGGCAGCGTTTTGCCGTCTCGGACCTGCTGAACAAGGACTTCCGCGAACCTGCAAAGAAAGTCGTCAAGGGCGACCTCGAAGAATCGCTGAAAAGGATCGGCACGACCCGTGACCTCCCCATATACTATACCAATGGTACCCATGTCGCACCCGGGGCGAAGATTCCCCTTGCAAAGCGTATGGAGATCGAACATGTATTCTTCCCGATCGTTGACGGGGGGAATATCTTCCATATCTGGCTCGGGGAATCGAGACCCGACCCCCGCGGCCTGATGGACATGGCGATGAAATTATGTCGCAGCACCCAGATCGGTTACTTCGCTTTTACAAGGGACCTGACCGTCTCGCTCCGCCAGTTCCATGAGTACGACAGGAAAGAGCGAAAAATTACCGAGTGGGCATCGACGGACGCCAATGTTAAGGTCTGATCGGTTATCCGGGGAATCCGGGAACATTTTACTCTTTTTTCGTCTCATAAAATCGGTTAAATTCCTGCATTTTATTTAAAATGAGAAAAAATGCGCAGACAGGAGGGGTTTCACCCCCCCTCCCTGCCCCACCCCCGATAAGATATTCGTTGGTCAGGGTTTCTCCACAGGCTCCCTTAATTTCAGAGGATGGGGTAATAGTCACTATCCCAACCGGGTCGCCAAAGCGGCGGGGCGGAGCCCCGGGAGCGTTGATAAATTTCGGAACAACCTGAAATCGTCAGAAGTAATCAGAGTATTTTTGCATAGGGACAATCCAGTAAAGCCCAATTTTCTCATAATTCCACTAGTTACTCTTCAGAATGGAAAAGAACTTATCTAATTCAGTTGATATCCGGTGCAGTTGGCTTCTTTTTCAGAACGACATCCATTACACCGTGCCGTACCATGTAAAAACTGTGGATCACGTCGATCAACACCGGGAGCGGGATCCGTTCATCGAGGTCATCGATACACAGCCGAACCGAGTCAGGGTCGATGTCCGCGTACGGGGCATTTTTTATATCGGGCGGTAGCTGGGTTGTGATAAAAATCCGGTCATCAGATTCGATGACTTCGTACTTAATCTCCCGGTTCTCCCCATGTCCGCCGCCGGAAAATGGATTGAGCCCTGGTGGTCCGCCGGCGATAATCGTACATCCGATAAATGCCGCACCCTCATCGTCCGGCATGTCTTTCATGATATCCTCTACCAGCTCTGCAAGGGATTTGAGAAAATCGTCGTACGGGTTCTCTTTATTCGGCATACCTATCACAGATGCGGTACTGCTGGCCTTCCTGCTCGATGATGCCCCGGACCGCCATGCTTTCGATAACCGGGAGGAGTTCACCTTCATCTTTACCGGTCAGCTCGACGAGGTCGGGAAGCGTCAGCCGGTAATGGGAAAGGGCAATAACAAGATCGAGTTCTGTGTCGTTATGAAGTATAGTTTTTCCCTTTTTCGCAATCTCACGCATCTGCTCCTCGATGTCGTTATCGAGATGCCCGATCCTCGTCACAAGTTCGTCCCTGGCCTGCACCATCTTTCGCATGGTGTGGAGGGACCGCCAGAATGCTGTCCCGGCATCGATTTCCATTAAAAATGCGGAACTTTCCTTTTTGAGCAGGCTTACCTCGATGTTTATATCATTGGAAAGAAAATAGTATTTTCTCCGCCGCTCGTCCATCCGGAATGCAAGGATCTCTTCCCGTTCCATCAGCTGAAGGTGCTCGATTACCGCTTTCGGGGAGAGTGCAAGCCGGTCGGATATCTCTGTTACAAAACACGGTTTCTCTCTCAGGAGTTCTATTATCCGTCGTCGGTTCCTGTTTCCAAGGATATCGAGAACACGGGCAACTTCGATGCTGTCAAGCATTAATAACCTAATGTTAGGTTTTATTATATTTAAGGGGGTGGGTGGGTTGTTCTGGTGCGTTCGCGGGACTTCTACTTTTTCAAAAATCGCCGTTGCATGGAGGGACTTTTTTCGGGGTATAAAAGTGACTGATCATTGGGCAAGGTAATCAATAGTCTCCAAAATTTCAGAGATCCCGGACCCCTCACTATCCAACCCGGGGTCGCCACAGCGGCGGGGAGGAGCCCAGGAAACGTGATTAAATTTTCGATTCAACCTAATCGGAAAGTATTTTTTTATGAATATAGGCAAAACAGAATACCTATTATTTCTCAACTTTACATCGTCGCATGCAACAGGCCCGGTAAAAAACAAAAACAATCGTGATAACGAGAAATACCAAAGCAAGGGAGAGAATCATGCTGGAATCATTGAGTAACCAGGGTGTATCTGCATAAAACTTTACTAAAAACCCGATGAAAAATAATGCAACCGTCAGACCCGCAAGGCTGGCAACAACCGTCAGGCTTGTTTTGTCGCCCATAAAATCCATATTCATCAAACCCTACCCTGTCAGGCCGGAATAAAAAAGTAATTAAAGAATATTCCCCGTCTCAATCGCTAATCCGATAATTCGGGGCTTCATCGGTGATCAGGATATTGTGTGGGTGGCTCTCGAAATGTCCTGCCTGGGTGATCCTGACAAAGGTCGCCTTTTCATGCATATCACTGATATTTTTCGATCCCGTGTAACCCATTCCCGATTTCAGCCCTCCCACGAGCTGGTAGATAATATCTGCAACATTACCCACGTAGGGGGTCACTCCTTCCACGCCTTCGGGTACATATTTTGTCCTCCCGATATCTTTCGGCTGGAAGTACCGGTCGCTAGATACTCCCGAACTCATGACCCCAAGGGAACCCATACCGCGGTACTGCTTATACCGTCGTCCCTTTATAGTGATGACCCGACCGGGGGCTTCATCGGTCCCCGCAAAAAGGCTTCCCATCATAACCGAATCCGCACCTGCTGCGATTGCCTTGGCGACATCACCACTGTACCGCACCCCACCGTCTGCAATTACCGGTACATCGGATTTATGGGCGACATCAGCAACTGCTGCAATGGCGGTTATCTGTGGTACTCCCACACCGGCGACGATCCTTGTCGTGCAGATCGACCCGGGACCGATACCTACTTTCAGGCCGTTCACATGGGATACGAGTTCGCGGGCCGCCTGAGCGGTTGCGATATTCCCGGCCACCACATCGGCCTTTGCGCTGGCCTTGATCTCTTTCACTGCCGCGACGACTTTCATGTTGTGGCCATGCGCACAGTCAACGACCAGTGCATCGGCACCCGCCTCGTCGAGGAGCATCGCACGGTTGAAATCGAATGGACCGACCGCTGCTGCAACACGGAGGTTCCCGTTCCTGTCCCTGGTCGCCTTGGGGTACTGGCGTTTTTCAAGGATGTCCTGCATCGTGATGATCCCGATCAGGTTTCCCTTCTTATCGACAACCGGCAGGCGCTCGACCTTGTTGGTATACATCGTCTCAAGCGCATAGTCCATGGTGATATCAGTGTCCGCCGTTATCGGATTCCTTGTCATTATTGCCTGTATCATCTCGGTCCCACGTTTTGATGCGATAGCGCGGACATCACGCCGGCTTACGATACCGATAATTTTCCCGTCGTCGATGACCGGCACCCCGCCTATCCGGTGCTCGTTCATCAGGCGCTCCACATCGGCGACTGTTGAATCGGGACCTACGGTGAGGACCTTCCGCTCGATCAATTCTTCCGCCTGTTTCACGGAACGGACTTCCTCGACTTCGCGGTCTGCCAGCATATTCCTGTGAATTACACCGATACCTCCCTCATGGGCCAGCACGATCGCCATCGTTGCCTCTGTTACCGTATCCATGGCGGCGCTGACAAGCGGGACATTGAGGGGAATGTTTGTTGAGAAACGTGATGTGACGACCGTCTGGTCGGGATCGACATGGGACTCGGCAGGCACAAGGAGGACATCGTCAAATGTCAGGGCCAGCGTTGCAGCTTCCAGTTTTTCAACAAACATCTACTTCACCATCGTTACCAGTTTCTGGACAAGATCTTCGCGGATCGATGCATTCCGGTCGCCGCCACAGACCATCCCCCGTACTCCGATGATATCGGGGTTAATGCGTTTCAGCACAGGGATGTCTTCCATTTTCAATGCACCGGCTATTGCAGTGCCGATACCGAGGTCGTGGTTTTTCCAGGTAAAACGGGTGAGCGTCGCCTCATCCATGAAATCGAAGGTACTCTTTCCATCCTTGATTCCGGTATCGATCATGGCAAGGTCGGCCCCGGCTTCGGCAACGAGCGGTGCCATGTCGAACGGTGAGATGCTCCCGAGGCGAACGTAATCCGAATATGCAGAAATCACGACACGCTTCTTCAGGGAACTCATCTTTCACGGCTTTCACGACGGACTCAATCAGGACCGACGCTTTCTCGATCCCGTCGAACATCAGTCCAACCTTGACATAATCAGCCCCGGAACAGGCGGCTCCATAGGCTGCCAGGCTGGCTCCACCGGGTTTATAATCAAAATCGCCAATCGCTGCACTCACCGGTTTGGTTGACAGGGCTTTAATCTCCCTGATCACCCAGGGAAAGTTCGCCCCGAGCGAACCCTCGGAGGGCTTTTTTACATCGATGATATCAGCGGCGAGGGACTTCCGTGCTTCCGGAATATCCCGCGGGCTGACCAGTAATTGCATAGGATTTAATGATCTTTTATCCTAATAGTGATTGCGTTCTGGCATGGAACTTGTTCTCGCAATGGATTTGAAGGAAGGGCTTGTTGTCCACGGTGAACGTGGCAACCGCTCTAACTATCGTCCGCTTACCTGGGGGGTTTCGCCCGTAGCAGACCCGGAAGGATTTATCCGTCACATCAGGCCACGCTCGGTTTATATCGCTGACCTCGACAGGATAACAGGAACCGGGTCGCACGATGACATCATCATCCGTTGTAACAGGCTTGTCAGCCACAGTTTCGTTGACAGGGGATGCAGGTACCCCGAAGACCTCCTGGTCCTCGAACACGTCGAAAACGTTATCGGGACCGAAACGGCGGGTAATGATTTGACCTGTTTCAGATCGGGATACCTGAGTATCGACATGAAAGGTGGCAGGGTAATCCCGTCCGGGAAAGACCCGGTGGAGTTCATCAGGTCTGTCAATGAACTTGGGTTTGACGGTTGTATCCTGCTTGATATCAGCGGTGTCGGCACCTCGAAAGGACTGGACAGGGAATACCTTGTCCAGTTAAGGGAATCATATTCCGGACCGCTTCTCTGGGGTGGGGGTGTCGCGTCCGCAGATGACCTCGAAATGCTCGAACAGTCAGGATTCGACGGTGCGATTATTGCGACTGCACTTCATACCGGTAAAATACCCATTGAAATGATCAGGAGGGGAATATTCTGTTAATTACCATCGAAGGAATCGACGGGAGCGGCAAGAGCAGCCTCGTTGCCTCGCTCGCGGGATCTCTTACAGATCTCGCACCCGTAATGACCCGTGAACCCGGGGAGACCTGGGTTGGAAGTTCGGTGCGGCGGGCAATTGCCGAGGAGATCGACCCGGTGGCCGAAGCGCTCCTTTTTGTTGCCGATCATGCCGTTCACCTGGCCACCGTTGTCCGGCCGGCACTGGAAAAAAACCTCCTGGTTATCTCCGACCGCTACACCGACAGCCGTTATGCCTATCAGCAGGTGACCCTTGAAGGGCTGTTCCCGGACCCTCTTCTATGGCTCAGGCAGGTACATAACGGGTGGACAATCGTGCCAGACCTGACATTTCTCCTGTTCCTCCCAGTTGAAACGGCGCTGTGCCGGAGTTCGGGACGTTCCGCCGCAAGGGAACATTTCGAATACGAATCGCTTCTTACGAAAGTCCAGGACAATTACCTCGAACTGGCACGGCAGGACCCCGCACGGTTTATCCTCGTGGATGCAGAAAAAGATGAAAAAGAAATTCAGAAGTTTGTTGCCGATGCCATCAGGTCGGCCGCTGCACGGTCACGATCACGTCGCCGACATTAACCAAATCAACTTTTTCTCCACCTACCATGTATGAATATTTCGGATAAAATGCACCGGCTGGGACTATTATTTCCTCGCCGTCGACAACGACCATAGACGGGGGACAGGCCAGTTGATCGGCTGGTAACGCTTTTACCGCCTCCATGAACCCCTTTGCCTGCTTCCTGAGTGCAGGACCGATCACACCGAGGTTGAACTGCACATCTGAAACCACCTGTTCGAGGTCGGCACGGTCTTTGCTCCAATGGACATCCGCGTTCAGGGTCCGGGACGCATCCCCTGCGTCATCGATGCCATGTTCGGAATAGATGGTCACCTTTCCAAGCGGTGCATTCAACGCAAGACCCTGTTCATGCTTATATCGTCTCAGGTCGGAAACCACCTTTACGAGAAGTTCTCCCTCCCTCATCGCCTCTTCGTCATCGTAGGTAAACCTGGTCCATTCCTGTTTGTGGACACTTTCGGACGAAAGAAACGAATAGCACTCTTCTGCAAAATAAGGTGTAAACGGCGCCAGCATCCTGCAGAGCGAATCGAACGTCGTCTGGAGTGTCAGGCATGCACTCTCGCGGTCCGCTCCTTCGGTATACAGCCTGCCCTTGACAAGTTCAATGTACTCGTCGGCCAGCACTTCCCACGCAAACTCCCTGATACTTTTCAGGGCACGATCAAACTGGAAGTTTTCCATCGCATCGGTAACCTCGGCGATAGTATCGGAAAGTTTCCCGAGAAGCCAGCGGTCGATCAGCGCGGTGGCCTTCGCATTGCAACCGATCTCCTGTTTCCCGATCTGCATGAGAGAGAAACGGGCGATGTTCCACATCTTTGTCTGGAACCGCGACGCCGAGACAACATCGTTCCAGTTGAACATAATATCCGAGCCGGTTGCAGCCCCCATTGCACCCCACTGCCGGAGTGCATCCGCCCCGTACTTGTCAACTATTTCAGAAGGTTCGATGATGTTTCCGCGGCTCTTGCTCATCTTGAACCCGTCCTCGCCAAGTACCATGCCGTTGACCAGGATCTGGTCCCAGGGGCGCTGCCCGGTGAGGGCCACCGACCTGAGAATCGTGTAGAATGCCCATGTCCTGATGATGTCATGGCCCTGTGGCCTGATCTGGGCAGGGAAGTAAGGCGGGTTACCTGACCCATCCCAGCCCGTGACATTGAGGACCGAAATCGACGAGTCCATCCAGGTATCGAGCACGTCCGCTTCCCCGGTGAATTCTGTCGACCCGCATTTCGGGCACGGATGATCTGGTTTCGCCTGAGTCGGATCAACCGGGAGGTCTTTTTCATCCGGGAATACCATCTCCCCGCACTTCCTGCAGAACCAGACCGGGATCGGGGTGGCAAAAATCCGCTGCCGGGAGATGCACCAGTCCCATTCCATCTGTCCGACCCAGTTCTCCATCCTGAGCAGCATGTGCTCGGGGTTCCACCTGACCTCATGCGCAGCCTTTGAAATTTCCTCGGGATGAATCCTGACAAACCACTGGCGCTCGCTCATGATCTCGATCGGGGTTTTACACCGCCAGCAGGTCCCCACCCGCTGTTCGAGCGGTTCCTGCCGGTAGAGGATATCACCATTTTTCATATCGTTCAGGATCGCCTCCCTGCAGTCGGATGAAGACATACCCTCGTATTTCCCTGCAATCGAAGTCATCATTCCTTTCCTGTCGATTGCCTTCCGTAGCGCGAGATTGTGCTGCTTCCACCAGTGGACGTCCTGTTTATCCCCGAACGTGCAGATCATCACGGCCCCGGAACCAAACGTTGGATCCACTGCCTCGTCGACAACAACCGGGACTGTGTGCCCGAAAAGAGGCACACAGAGGCTGGTATTCCAGATCTTTTTGTAGCGCTCGTCATTCGGGTGCACGGCGACCGCAACGCAGGCTGCAAGGAGTTCAGGCCTGGTAGTCGCTATCTCAATGCCATCGAAATCAAAGAAATTGAGACGAGTCTCCCTCGCCTCATACGAGACCTCGGCAAATGCAATTGCCGTCTCACATCTCGTGCAGAAATTGACGGGGTGTTCGCTCTGGTAGATATAACCTGAATTAAACATCCGGAGGAACGAGAGCTGGGTTTTTTTGTAATATGCGGGCATCATCGTGATGTATTCATTCGACCAGTCGACGGAGAACCCCATCCGCCTCAGTGTTTTCCTCATCTTCCCGATATTTGTGAGCGTAAGGTCACGGCACATCGTGCGGAACTCTTCCCTCGAAACGTCATTTTTGGTAATCCCGTGGGTCTCTTCAACTTTAACCTCGGTCGGGAGACCATGACAGTCCCAGCCCTGGGGGAACATCACATTAAATCCCTGCATCCTCTTGTAACGGGCGATGAAATCGATATAGCACCAGTTCAGGGCATTCCCGATATGGAAGTTGCCGGTCGGGTAAGGCGGCGGCGTATCGATGACAAACCGGGGTTTGCCCGACGTTTTATCAAAAAAATTGTCCTCGTCACGCCACGCATTCTGCCAGCGTGGCTCTACTTCGGCATAATCATATATTTTCGGGAGTTCATGTGATGACATCTCGCAATTATTTGTCTTTTTATCACATATAGTAATCGAATACAAAGACGACATTTTTAAAAAGCAACGTGATTTTCTCACGGCACAGAAGATATTACCCTGATGTTTTCGGGAGAAGAAAGCTCTAATGCAATCCGGTAGAATAGTTGAACAATGATGAACAAGCTCGGCGAACGGCTCGCCGCAGTTCTCGCCATTGTATGCATAGCAATTGCACCATTTATTCAGCCCCCCTGGTTTTTCTCGATAATTGTCGTGCTTTTTGCACTTATCCTCCTCCTGATACAGAAAACAAAATTTTTTTCCCTGTCCATCATCGCACTTGCAATTTTTTACGGTATTGGGCTGATTCCTCTTTTCATCTTCTCATGTACCCTGGCTTTTGTCGTTATCGGTGAACTGGCATTCCGGTCGGTCGGTGAGAACATCAGGTCATATTTTGTCTATGCCGTGGTCGCAGCCGTGAGCGCCGTCCTTATAACCTTGTATCTCCAGCACTCCGCACCGCTGATCGTGCTTATGGGTATAATCGTAGCAGTCCTCCTGAAGGTGATTCTTGGCGATCGCGATGATGCACTCATGGTCGAGACCCTGGGGATATCGATGACGATGCTCCTCTTCAGTGACCTGAATTACCAGGTCAGCGTTTCCCTTATATCCGTAGCGGTTGTCATTGCATTCGGTTTCGGATACTTCGCATACCGTTTTAAAACCGCAGATCTTTCAGGCCTCTTTTCAGCGGCATTGCTTGGGATCCTCCTGATAGTCTTCGCCGATGTGCGCTGGTTCCTCATCATGCTGGCATTTTTTATCGCAGGATCCGCCTGTACCCACTACCGGTATGGGTATAAGGAAAAACTCGGGGTAGAGCAGAACCGGGGAGGGGCACGCGGTTACCGGAATGTATTTGCCAATGGCGGTGTTTCTGCGGCGGCTGCAATATTGTTCGGTGTCACCCAGCACCCGGTATTTGCGGCAATGTTTGTGGGAAGCGTGGCAACCGCTGCAGCCGATACCGTGGCAAGTGAGATCGGGGTAACCGGAGGTACGCCGTACATGATTACAACCGGTAAAAAAGTCCCTGCAGGAACAAACGGCGGGGTCACTCTTATTGGCGAGATGTCGGCACTTATCTGTGCCATAGGGATATCGGCCACGGCTTTTTTCCTTGGAGTCATCGACCTCCCGACCTTCGCGATCTGCAGTATTGCCGGGCTTGTCGGGACCAACCTTGACAGCATTGTGGGCGCCGTTATAGAAAACCGGGGTTATATCGGGAATGCAGGGACAAATGTCATCGGCACACTCGGTGGAGGGATTTTTGCCCTCGCGGTGTACTGGGCACTTTTTGTATGAAACCCCCGTAGTTCTGCCAGTCGTTTTATAAGCAGAGAAAATTTCAGGTTGGTACACCAGGCGAAAAAAAGAAATCCGGGTTTTAGCTCCCGGGGCTGATTAATATTTATACCAGCGTCCTTTTTCGTCGAACTCTCCCTGGACCGCTGCAACGACCGGAGTTGTCCCGGAAAGCACCTTGTAAAAACACGCTTTATAGGTATAGAGGACGGTAACGAGGACAAGGGCACCTACGGCAAATATGATGGAAGTTATGAAGATTCCATCTGCTCCAAGCAGTGATGTGAAATATTCGGGGGTGATCGTCTGGATTTCAGTGGCATTCATCGTTGTCAGGGGGGTGAGTTTATCGAAGAACATCATTGTCCAGACCATGAAAATGATGAAGAACCCAATAAGCAGTATCGCGATATTGACCAGGAAAAATTTTACCACGAGCCCGGTATGGTTCATGGTAAGTTCGATGCTCCTCCGGATCGACTCAAAGACTTTTTCCTGTTCAAAGACCGCGACAGCATCATAGAAATACATCAGGAAAATAAATGGCACGCCAACACCCAGAAGGATGCCTGCATAGAGTCCCATCGCTGACCCTGGTGTTCCGATTAACGAGAGCGGAATGATGAGCAGGAGGGCGGTAATAAGTGCTGCGAAGAGGATGACGATCCCCGGCAGGAGCACCCGGAAATAATTCTTGACCCCGCTGTGTAGCAAAACCACGGAATGTCATGTCATTATTCTTTACCGCAGCGAGGAGACCGGCAACGAAGAAGGGCAGGACGATGATTTCCAGTACCCATAATTTTCCGGCAATGAAACTTCCCCCATAGTATTCGACGTTTAAATCTGCTGCACCGACAAGGGCAAGTAATATTCCCGGAAGCCAGAGGACCGGATGCCTGGTTATGAGACCGAGCGCCTCCCGGAGTGATGCGAGACCATGAATTATCTGTTCCTTGGCATGGCGACGATCTCCCGAACCTGCAGATCGAAGAATGAGGATGTGTGGGAGGGCCTGATCACGCACACGGTATCGGAACCCGACCCTGTCCCGCCGACAGCAATAATCTCCTCCTCCACACCGATCTGCACCCTGGTCAGCAGCGATCAGGGTGCATTCAATGGCTACTTTAAGACCGACTGCTATAGTTTTCCGGCGCAGCGATTCAGCGATAGCATCGGTCCTTGAACCGCCGCCAACCTTTGCAGACCTTGAGATGGCCCGCTCGAGTCCGGATAGCACATGGGTGCCGGTTACAATCGTCACACCATCACGGGTAAGCCGCTCTGCGAGATCCTTTTGAAATTCCCAGATTCCTGGTTTGGTAAAACCCACCACATGAGTCACGACAACAAGACTGGAGGCCCGATGCCCTTCAGTTCATCATAAAATTTCAACGCAGTCTCCCCGGATGTACTTGCCACCAGAACCTGTCGAAAGGCCGAGTTCCTTTGCGCGGGAGACTGCAATACGGGCTGCATCAGCGGTATTATGAGGTCCGGGAGAATCAAAATAATAGATAATTTTCTCTGTGAATGCCATAATAACAAATTAATAAACTCTGATCACTTAAAGTGAATTGCAATGATCACACTCGCATTAGCAGGAAAACCAAACTGCGGCAAGTCCACATTTTTTAAGGCAGCGACCCTTGCGCATGCCGAGATCGCAAATTACCCGTTCACCACCATCAGCGCCAACTTCGGGGTCGGGTATGTGAGGACAAAATGCCCCTGCAAAGAACTCGGGCTCGTCTGCAGCGCATGCCAGGACGGCGACCGTTTTGTCCCGGTAAATATTATCGACGTGGCGGGACTTGTTCCGGATGCTCACAAGGGCCGGGGCCTTGGTAACCAGTTCCTCGATAACCTCCGGCAGGCCGATGCAATCATTCATATTGTTGATGCCAGCGGAGCGACCGACAGCGAGGGCAACCCCCTTGAACCGGGTGCGCACGACCCCCTTGTTGACATTGCATTCCTCAAGTTTGAGATGACCATGTGGGTGTACGGTATCCTGGATAAACACTGGGGCAAAGCTCCACCGGCAGGCACAGACAAAAGGTTTCTCAATCCACCGGGGTGTCGCAGATGTTTTCACCGGTCTTGCCGTTACCCCCGAGGAGATCAGGGATGCCGAGGTGGCAGCAGGAATAGACCTCGTCCATACCGACGAGCAGGGGCTGATCAATTTCTGCCGGGAAATAGTGAAGATTAGTAAACCTATGATCGTGGTTGGGAATAAGGTCGACGCAGCACCCCCGGACCTCGTTGCCCGGTTAAAAAATGAAAAGATGGCATTTTCAAGTGCTGCCGGGGAACTCGCGCTCCGGAATGCATCAAATGCCCACGTAATCCGCTATGTTCCCGGAGACCCGTCGTTCGGTGTTGTTGATGAAGGTTCGCTGAGTCCGGCCCAGAAGGCAGGCCTGGCAAAGATTGCTGCAACAATGAAAGAGTTTGGCGGCACCGGTGTTCAGCAGGCGCTTAACCACGCAGTCTACTCCCTGCTCGACAGGATTGTCGTGTACCCTGTGGAAGACGAGCACCACTACTGTGACGGGAAGGGAAGGGTCCTTCCCGATGCGTTCCTGATGAAAAAAGGTTCCACTCCACGTGACCTTGCTTACCAGGTCCATACGGATATCGGGAAGGGGTTCCTGTATGCAGTCGATGCGAGGACAAAGATGCGGGTAAAGGACACCCATGAACTGAAAGATGGTGATATTATCAGGATCGTGAGCACAGCAAAGTGACACCTCTTTGTTTTTTTTTGACATTACGTATTCGGGATTTTCGGATGGACCTGATGGAATCTGCATGACCACGTTATCATTCGTCATACGCAAATCTTGCCTTTGCATGAATTCTCGACGACACCGCCGCGATTATCGAAATTCTTCCAAAAACAGCAGGTATGGAAGGTATCCTGCCGTATTGGCGAACATATTCTTATATACTTGTAAAAGAGACACATTTTTATCATGGGTGGCGAAGTCTATCAGGCGCAGATCCTTCGGAATTTCTTCGATACCATCACCGGTACCGACAGGAACCTGACGAGGATCTATATGTGCGTGATCAGCCTTGCAAAGATACGCATGGAGCCCCCGGAAAAAATCTCCTCTCTCATCGACCAGGTCAGGAAAAGTAAGCAACATAAGGAATTATCGATAGATATCCTCGATTATATGTGTGACGTGGCGGCGCAACTGGAGCTGAACCAGGTACAGACTGCGTTTGGTGTCAGGGAAATCGGGGAGATAATGCAGGATTTTAACGGCGTCAGTCTTGACACGCTGTAATTTTTTTGAATTTTTTTCGGTAAAAAGTTCGTGTGTATCGATGAGTGTTCGGACCGCATGGTCAAACCGGGACCCTTGTTGAAAACGGTTGAACACGCCAGGATAGTTTTACCCTGTAGCAAAAAAAACTGGAATTTCCCCAGGAAAGGAAATTCAAAGTCCCATGGCTTTTTTATACGAATTAAGGATCCCGACGATATATTTCTGGTGCTCGTCCAGTGTCTCTTCATCATCTTCCGATTTCATGTAGGAGACCGAATAGATGAGAATGATCGCATTATCGAGCTGGAGTGTTGCCGGGTCCTGGTTTGCTTCTTCAGGGATGTGAACGGCAAGATACGGCGCATCGTCCTGCAAAAAGAAAATATCTGTAACCGGCGTCACGTCAGCATTTTCGAGGTTATCAGCCCTCTTTCTCATTATGGTTAGCGCCTTTTTAAGCACTTTCTGGGGTTCCGTATCTTTCATCAGCAGGATGGCTTCATCCGCCTGTTTCACCGCATTGCCATACAGGCCGAACCGGAACGAAAGAAACGCCTGGGAGACTTCATGTGCAGTCCTGCGATCGACATCCCCAAACATGTTTCTGAGCCGTTCCATGTAGTCATACAGATAGTGTTCCATTGGATCATCCTCAATATTTTTTGCCGGTATGCTAAACCGTTTCTCCAGTCGCACCGTAAGGATCGTAATACTGACCGCGAACAGGGTGACAATCAAAAGGCCCGGTTTAGTATCGAGCGGCACGATCAGGATCATGACGGTAAAGATTGGTGCGCAAATTGATACGACGTCCAGCCTGGGTTTAAGCCATGCAAGGTAACCGAGCAGGAATCCACCAATTGCAGGGCCAAACCAGAATTCTGCGGCATCAGGGATCACGCCCGCCAGTTGAAGTAAAACCCCGGTTGCGATGCCTGCAAAAGAGATGACTGGAATTGCGATTGCGATTTCATGCTGCCGGCCTGCGCCCGGCCACCGGTCTTTTTCTATGCTTGTCAAATATACCGTTTTATATATGGTTCCCGGGAGGATGATAACGTTTTTTTATGAATCCGGATTATTTTTTTTGTGGAAGCCCCGGGTTATTTCCTTCGCATTGTATATCCCGATGAAATGGGTTCAATATGGTTAAACATGATGCGGACCTAAATTCCTTCATGAAGGTGTGTATCATGTGCGGGGGGGAAGGTACAAGACTTCGTCCCCTCACATTTGAACGGCCAAAGCCCTGTATCCCGATCGTGAACAAACCCTCAATAGAGCACCTGGTGTCACACCTCTCAAATCTTGGGTTTCGTGAAGTGGTCATTACGCTCGGGTACATGGGCGAAGTGATTGAGCAGGCCCTTGGTGACGGTTCACTGTTCGGAGTGGATATTACCTACGTCCGTGAAAAGAGCAAGCTCGGGACAGCCGGTAGTGTAAAAAATGCCCAGAAGTTCCTGGACGGCCAGGACTTCCTTGTGGTTGGAGGCGATCACGTGACCGACCTGAACCTCCTTGAGTTTTACCGGGAGCATATGAAGGAACGTGTGCCTGCATCGATAGGGCTAATCAGTATCGACGACCCGTCAGAATACGGCATCGCTGAAATAGATGTCGATTACCATATAAAGCGGTTCAAGGAAAAACCGGCACCCGGCGAGATCTTTTCGAACCTTGCGAGCACCGGGATGTATGTATGCAGCCCGGAAATTTTCGATCATATCCCTGCCGGAAAAAAATTTGATTTTGCCCGGGACCTGTTCCCCCACCTGATGAGGGAGGGCTTCACGCTTTCCGGCTGGCTTGCACGGGGGAACTGGACCGACGTCGGGAGCCCGAATATGCTCAGGCAGGCTGAAAAATGGAAACTGATGGATATTGCATTCACGAGTATCAGTGGTGACCTGACGATTAAGACCGGGAAGATCCAGGGACCTGTCCAGCTTGGCGATTCTTTCTCCATGGGGGTAAATTCAAGGCTCATCGGGCCTGTCGCAATAGGATCAGGAACTACCATCGGGGACAATGTCCTGATAGGTCCCTATACGAGCATCGGTGAGAACTGCCTGATCAAGAATAATGCCAAGGTCTTTTCTTCATCAATTTACAACCGGGTCATCATCGGGAAAAATACTACCGTCAGCGGGAGTATCATCGACAATGATACCCTGATAGGCGATCAGTGTAGTATTGAGAACGATACGGTCCTCGGGCCCCGCGTCGTGCTGAGGGACCGTGTTATCGTCCATTCACGGACCCGGTTATGGCCTGAAGTTGTGATCAGGGATGATACGATCGTGAAAGAGCATGTCCTGAACGATAAATTTGATGTACGGTGTGAAGGGTCCTGAAAAGACCCAGAAATATTTTCTTTCAGAAATAGTGTGTTATTCGACCCGCCGTACAAGACGGTGGGTAATAGCGACAAGCGGGTGCCGTGCGTAGTCAAGGACGGTAATATCGTCAATCGTTTTCAGGTTCATCGCTTTTGCCGTCCGTTCCATCCCCAGTTCGATATCGTCGTCTATCTCGATCAGGTACGCGTCCAGGGCCTTGAGCCCCATTCTTTTTGCCGCAACAGCGCGATGGTGACCATCGACCAGGATTAATCTCCCTGGTCGCCTGACGACAATGAGGGGTTCGGCAAGACCTTTTTTGATCTCATACATCCGTCCCTCAAGTTCATCCTCGTATATCTTCGACTGGGTTGGGAGAAGCTGGTCGATCTGAACCGTCTCGCGTTTCAGTGTGGGTGAGATCCCATGAAGTTTTTTCAGGGTTTCGATGAAATTAAAGACCTTTTCGGGGGACACATGCTCGATCTGGCTCCGGATAACGTCAGTATTTGAGATGATCCCGAGCAGGGTGTTTTTCTCGTCCACAACCGGGAGTTTCTGGATACCGGAACGGAAGATGACTCTCGCCGCATCGTTGATACTCATTTCCGGATCAGCTACTATCAGGTGATCCGACATGACCTTGTCAATCTGGGTTGTCGATGGGACAAAAAGGAGGTCTCTTGCCGATAAATAACCCACGACCTCACGACCGTCGACAACCGGGAACCCGTCGTGCCCCGTATTCTGGATCTTCTCAATGACATCCTTCGTCGTGCCATGGACATCGACTGTCACAACATCGTAGGTCATGTAATCCCTGACCTTTTTCTTGTCCATTGTTTTTTACACCCTGACCCCGCGAAATCTAGTATCCCGGTGAATATCTCTTACCATGTACTACAACAGGGATTAAATATCCTATCCTGACGCACTCTTTAACCGGGAAATTTATTCTGTTGGCCGTTAATACCCGCCTTTAGTTGAGTAAACTGAATATTTCGTACTGCACCTTTAAACCCGGGTTCCGATCTCCACGGATTATTCTTCACAAAAATTCCGGGAAAAAGAAAATTTAGTCAATTTTAATTTTTGCGCCGCGTTCAGATTTTATCTTCCTGAAATGGATTTCCAGCACTCCGTTTTTGAACGTTGCCGCGGCCCCTTCATCGGTGACCTCGTGTGGAAGAGGGATAACGCGGGACAGGGAACCTGACCTTCTCTCTTTCAGGTAGTAACCCTCCTCTTTCTCCTCTGTCTCCTGCTTTCGCTCGCACCTGATTTCAAGCGTCCGTGGGTTGACCAGGGAGATCTCAACATTTTCCTTTTCTACCCCCGGAAGATCAGCCACCACAATTACCTCACTCTCCTGTTCCGCCACATCCACCCGCAACTCACCCAGGATCGTCGGGACAATTCTTTCCACAAAGTTACCCGGCGGGAGCAGGGGGCTGGTCATCAGGCGATCGAACCTGTTCATGAGCTCGGTCCGCAGGGCGTCAAAATCGTGATCAGTCCATACAATTGGATAATTTCTCCGTAATGCCATTAGTCATTCCCCTTAACCTCTGTGAGGTGACCCCGTTGAGGTTATCCTTTGGATAGTGATATTTGGTTATAAATATTTCCTGCCTTTAAGGAACTATATGTTAACGTTTATCTTGACGAATCGCCGATATAATAAGGATGAAGCCAAAGAATAAGGAAAAATCCAAGGACAAGACCAAAAAGGCCTCAACGTGGACGGGCAAAAAGATTGCCCTTGTCGTTGTAGGGGTTGCTTTTGTAGTATTCATGATCGTATCTTCGCTCGGTATCAGCTGGCTCACATCACTGAAAGGTACACAGAGCGGTGATATTGCGACGGTGGCATATACGATTTACGATGATCAGAACCGGCCAATCGTTACGTCAAACGCAAAGATCTACAACGACACCCTGAATAAAGGTGGAACGGTTTTCTTTTCCAATCCTCTTGAAATCCCAGTTAATGTTACTACGATGACAAATGTAACCAGAATTCCCGTTATGTACCAGCAGTACCAGACATATTTCGGGTTATTCAGGGACGAGATGAACCTGATCGCTACAGGGCTGTCCGGAATGAAACTGAACGAGCAGAAGAGAATTTCACTGGTTATGCCGAAAGACCCCCTGGAGACCCAGGTGGATGCCGAGCAGTTCGCCCTCCTTGTGAAACCCGTCAACCAGACTTTTGTGAATGAACAGATAGTGCTTGCCCTCGCTGAACACCCGGAGATCAACCTTGATAATACTACCCCGGCTGACCAGTACATGAGGACATTCTACGTGAAATCGATCAGTCCGGAAGGTCTCGATATGAAATACGGGTATTCAACAATTGATGTCCAGATTATCAGTCTTAAAACCCGGTAATTCTTTTTTTGTTTAATTGTGAGTGGTTAAATTCTCTTACAGAAAATTTGCTGTCAATACGCGGTAATACGCTCCATTTGGACCAATAAATCATCAAATCATAGTTTCCGGTCCGGACCAGGATGATCTATAAATCCCGCTCACGGGTCTTCTAACCGCAGGGGAGCTGTCCGTATGATATCATGATTTTTGGTTGGTTGCAGGATACCAGTTGCACCATTCCACGGGAAACCTCCTCCGAAAATCTTATCCGGATCCGGGAAAATTTAAAAAGTGTCTCGTTTGTCCCGGTGAAAAAATAAGTATCGATAAGCCGGCAATGGGCCCGGGGGAAATCAGTTCAGGCGGGGTAGGTATAAATCCGTTTTATCCGGCTCGCAACCGTCTTCCAGCCTTCCTTTCTCAAAACGGCTCCATCTCTGAGTTTAATATGGGAGATTTTAAAAGTCCTTCCCTCTGCTTTATACACCTCTCCGACAAGGAACGGCTGCTCACCGTTGCAGGTGAGTGTGACGGGTATCGTTTTCCACCCTTCGTGAATGGAAATCCGGACAACAACCTCCTCAATTTCCCGGGTCCAGAGGGTATCTATTTCGGATGCAATAGCACGTTCCACCCTTCGGGGACCAGCCTCGATAGACGCCACCTGGACACCTGAAACCTCTTCCCCACATTCGGCAACAAACCTGTCCCCGACCGAGACAGAATCTTCAGGCAGGAACTCTGTCCTGCAGATACGTGAGGTCCCTTCTTTCGATACGATAGTTTTCACGAAAACTGGTTCCGGGATTTTTATTTTCGGTGTGTGCCAGACATTGCCGCAGCGTGTGCAGCGGACAAGCAGGTCATGGGATTCGGATAGGATCTCCTGATCGTCCTCTTCCCCACATGCCGGGCAGCGTTTTTCGATATACATTGAATAGGAATAGATGCCCCTTTTAATAAAGATGAAGGCAACCGAGACGGTCATCGCGCATGGTCACCCCCTTGTCAGGGGGACACACCCGACAACCTTTGAAGTGACCACCGAAGAGGAACTGACGGTATATGGTGACTGCATCATTGCTGTTGGGGCCGATAAGGGTGCAGCAGCACTTTCAGAGAATTTTCGCAATGTCCTTTCGAGGGAAGGAGCCAGCCTTACCACCCGGCTGATATGCAGAGACCTTTCTATCGATGTACGATCCACAGGGGGTCCCGGGATAACGCTCGAACACCCTACTGACCTTGTGTGGAGAAGAAGTTCCTTCTGTTGCAGCCGGACTATCGCGACCGGATCGGACCAGGTAGCCCGTACGATCCCCCGGGAATTGATCGGGTACCTTCGTGAAGGGGCCACAATCAGGGTGGAAATGGTCGCGGAGTGTCCGGAATAAGCTGAATCCGGGATTATTTTATACCAGGTCCGGTCAATCCTGCAGATCTATGCTAAATGGATTATTGCCGGAAATAAATTTTAACCCGTATAGGATATCGGTCCGGTACATGTCTTTAGATCTCTTCTGTACCAAGTTCGGTTATTTTCATCTCTGCCTTGGTCAGCACCTCTTCACACTGATGAATCAGTGCGGCACCTTTTTCGTATAATTCGATGCTCTCGTCCAGGCCTGTCTCCGGATCTTCGATCTTCCTCATAACCCCCCGGAGTTCTTCAAGCAACTCTTCAAATTTCTTTGTCATACGATACCTCCCTGACCAGCACACCGCTCTTTCCGTCAGAAAGCCTTAGTACAAGGTCGTCACCAGGTGTAAGTGTCCGGACAGAACGGACAACTTTCCCATCTTTTTCCACCACGCAATAGCCCCTGCTGAGAATGTTCAGCGGACTTTTTCCTTCGATCACCGCACGGACCTCGTTCAGCCGGAGACGGCCTCCGGTAATTTTCCCCCTGGTGGCCAGGAGGAGCCTGTCTGCCATGTCATCGATGTTCTGCCGCCGTTCAATAATGCGGTACCCCAGTTTTTTGGGATGAATTCTTTCCCGGAGTGTTGCAAGTTCGTCGAAGGCCCTCTCCAGCTGACTGCCCAGGGCATCTTCCATTGCACACCGGTACTGACGAAGTGCGGTTAATAGCGCCGTCCTGTCCGGGACTGCCATCTCGGCTGCTGCCGATGGGGTGGGAGCACGGGCATCAGCTGCATAATCGGCAAGCGTGGTATCCACTTCGTGTCCGACTGCACTTATCACCGGGGTGACTGCAGGAAGCAATCGCCCGAACAACATCCGGGTGATTGAAGGGAAAAAGGTCTTCAAAACTTCCGCCCCCACGGGCAACAATTATTACATCCACCTTTCCATCGATTTTCTTAATTGCCGCCGCGATGTCGAGATAGGCACGGTCACCCTGAACCGCGGTGGGTGACAGGACAATTCTGAGCGGGTAACGGCGGCTGATTACATTTTTTATATCCTGTAAGACCGCTCCTGTCCCCGAGGTTACCACACCTATCACCGAAGGGTAGAGCGGCAGAGATTGTTTCCGGTCCGGATCAAAACAACCTTCCAGGGAAAGTTCCTGCTTCCAGCGTTCTACCAGCAGGAATTTCTCGCCGGCCCCCGAGAGCCTCATGCTTTTCACGTAGAGCTGGCAGTTACCGCCGGGGGGATAGAAATCTATCCGCCCTCTCGCTACGACGTGCATGCCGTCCTCGGGAACAAAAGGAAGTTTTCCGGCATCGGAACTCCACATCATGCATCGGATGACGGCACTTTCCCGTCCGTTCTCCTCCGAAAGCGAGAAATAACGGTTCCCCCGTGAGTGATGTTTATAATTGGTTACCTCGCCCTCCACGAGGACATCCTGCAGGCGTTCGTCCAGGAACAGCTCTTTAATGACAGCCGAAAGCTCGGATACCCGCAGTACCGGTGAATTTTCAGGGGCCTTCCACATATCAAGTGTGCCCTGGCCGGAATTCATAGCAGAGATATTATTGCCTGTGTGGATATTAACTACGATCATGGTTCATTTCTCGGTTTCAAGCATGTTTTTCCACGAATACCCGATCGACGAGATCTTCGATTTTATTGCGGAAACCGGGCTTGATGCAATCGAGTTCTGGCCTGAAACCCCGGATTTCTGGCTCCGGGGTCAACCGGTGCAGGAGTTAGTCTCATGCCTCCGTAACCATCCGGAATTCGAAAGTAATACGGTTCATACCCCGATTCTCGATTTAAATCCATGCTCGATCAATCCCGGGGTTGCCCGTTTATCGTTAGACCATGCCATCGAATCACTTCGGCTGGCCGAAGCGATCAATGCCGCCGTGTTTACACTTCATCCGGGGAGAAGGACCGCGAAAAGGGTCCCGAGCGCTGCAGATTACGAGCGTTTTGATCACATGATTGAACAGATGCGTTGTGCGTCCCGGGGGAGCAATGTTACCGTTGCAATAGAGAATATGGAAGTGAAGGTAAACTCGCTCCTTTGCACGCCGGACGGTGTCCGTGAGCTCCTCGACAGGGAAAAATGGCTGTTTTTTACGCTCGATGTCTCGCATGCCATGGGTGTGTCTCTCGATGAAGTGATCAGGTATATCGATCTCTGCCACGATCGCCTTGTCAATATTCACCTCTCAAGGGCAAACGGAGGATCCATGCACCTTCCCGTTGAAGGCAGCCCGGAGATCGTAACCGTGCTTCACGCACTCATGGATTACGGCTACCAGGGTAACCTGACCCTGGAGTTAGAGGACAGGAATTTTGATCATGAATATTCATCAGAAGAAAAATGCCAGCTGCTTGTCCGGGAGCTTGGCGCTATAAAGGAAAGCATGCTCTGATGGCCTGCCGTGTCCGTTAATCGCTGGGTTTATTTAACCGGACTGCGATTATGATGTGTTTTATCACTTATGACGGAATGCATCCGATATAGTCCAACGGCGAGGGACCGATGACAGATTACTATCTATATATCGTCCTTTTTGTAATCTGCCTCGGCCTGTCAGCTTTTTTTTCAAGCTCTGAAGTGGCATTGATAGCAATTAACAGGGTAAAAGTAAGGACGGTTCTCAATGAAGGGCGAAATGGTGCTCAGGCACTTGCAACACTCAAAGAGCACCCCGATCATATCCTGATCACGATCCTGATTGGAAATACTATTGTCAATATCGGTGCAGCAGCCATTGCGACGGCGATCGCGATTGAATTCTTCGGGTCACCCGGTATCGGGATCGCGACAGGGTTCGTTACCCTTGTCCTCCTGATTTTTTGTGAGATCGGACCTAAACTCTATGCGACGCGGTCAGATGAACACTATGCCCTGTCGGTTGCTCCCATCATCCTGTTCCTGTCAAAAGTGCTCACCCCGGTTATCTGGCTAGTTGACCGGGTGACCCGGTCCCTCAGTTTAAAAGGTCTTTCCGTCCCGGTGGTAACCGAGGAAGAGATCAAGGAATGGATCGATGTCGGCCAGGAAGGGGGGAGTATCGAAGAAGAAGAGAAGGAAATGCTCTATTCGGTCCTCGAGTTCGGTGACACGACTGCCCGTGAAATCATGACTCCCCGGATTGACGTCGCAATGATGGAAGATACCAATACGGTTGATTCCGCATTGAAACTCTTCAATGAGACCGGGTTTTCAAGGATCCCCGTTTACCACGATTCAGTTGATAATATCATCGGCGTACTGAACGTAAAAGACGTCTTCTCGGTCCTCCTGTCCGGGAAAAAGAAGACCTCAATCAATGAGATCATGTACGACCCGTATTTTATCCCTGAAACAAAGAAGATCGATGATCTCCTCAAGGAATTGCAGGTCAGAAAGGTGCAGATGGCAATAGTCCTTGACGAATACAGCAGTTTCGCAGGGATCGTCACCGTGGAAGATATTCTTGAGGAACTGGTAGGGGACATCCTTGACGAATTTGACCAGGAGGAACCGGATATCCAGAAGGTCGGGGATGGGGTGTATATCGTCGATGCCCAGGTCTGGGTAGAGGACTTAAATGACGAGCTGGATTTCAACCTGCCGGTCCACGAGTCATACGAGACAATAGGGGGATTATTAATCGACCGTCTCGGTCATATTCCCCACCCGGGCGAAAGTGCACCGATTCACGAGGCGAATGCAACGCTGGTTGTTGTGCAGATGCGGGGCCGGAGGATCGTCAAAGGTAAAGATTATCATGAAGCCCGAAACGGGAGGTGAAAATGTCGTATGAGTGTTAACAAGATCCCGGGTGTCCCGCGTGACGAAGAAAAGGAGAAGGAAAAGAAACGGATTGTCGTGCTTGCCTCAGGCAGGGGGTCTAATTTCCAGGCGATCCTGGATGCACTTTCGGAAGAAGTATACCAATGGCAAATGTGTCCGGCTGATTTCAGATGTCCCGGGTTGCTTTGCGCTCGAAAGGGCAAAATTTGCCGGTGTCCCGGTTACTGTTGTTGATTACAAATCATTTCCCTCAAAGGAGGCCTTTGAAAAGGCACTGCTTCTCGCAATAAAAGAATGCTGCCCGGACCTTGTTTTACTTGCCGGTTACATGAGAATCCTTGGTAAAGATATTGTCCGGTCATACCACGGAAAAATAATGAATATTCATCCTGCTCTCCTGCCCTCGTTTCCCGGGCTCCATGCACAACGGCAGGCAATCGGGTACGGGGTGAAAGTTGCAGGTTGCACGGTCCATTTCGTGGATGAGATGATGGATTCGGGTCCGATCATAATTCAGAAATGCGTACCGGTCCTTCCGGATGACGATGAAGACAGCCTTTCTGAACGGATCCTGCATGAAGAACACGTGTGTTACCCGTATGCCGTGAATCTCTTCTGCGAGGACCGCCTTAAAATTGAAGGAAGAATAGTCAGGGTCCTGCCTGGTGCCCGGTCTTTCAGGGACCTATAATTATACAGACGAATCTTTGGAATTATTTCATTGGCTTTTAGTAATCGTCGTAATCATTATCTTCACTGGCAGGTACTTTTCAATGTGCACCGGGGATTAACCTGAATCTGAATTGATAACCGGGTCCGTGGTATCAGTTGTACGGGTATAGCAGCGTGAGCGGGTATATCATATACAAGGGGGGTACATTAAGAAGACACGAGGAAGCCCGGGGGTTCCGGATGGCAGGAAGATCTAAAAACGGGGATATTAAACGGCTGGCGCGTGAACGTATCGCGGTACTGTTCCAGCGTGCCGAGGAATTTTTTCCCGAGAACCCGGAATGGAGTGACCGTTGTGTTGTGCTTGCCAGGAAAATCGCAATGCGCCAGCGTGTGGGTCTTGAATGGCAGCACCGGCGAAAAATATGCCCGCATTGCTACCGGTTCCATGTACCCGGGGTGACGATGAGAGTAAGGATCAGGAAAGGAAAAGTTGTGATTACCTGCCTGCACTGCCACAGGCAGTCGAGGTTCCCAACCGGGAGGTCGCATGAGTCAGTATAGTGGAAATAAGAAACGCGGGGATTCCCGCGGGGTAAGGCCCCGGGTACGGTCATCAAGGAGTATATCAGGTACCAGGGGGAAGGATGGAGAGAAATCACCCGGAAGAGGTCGTAGTCTACCGGTGTCCACTCGTTCGGTGTCTAAGGGCAGCGGAAATCTTATGCAGGACCTGAAGCCGACCGTCTGGATCGGGAAACAGGGATGTACGGAACCGATCATTGCCGAGGTAATTGCCCAGCTGAAAACAAGAAAGACGATAAAGGTGAAGTGGCTTCAGAATACTGAAGTATCCCCTGAAGAACTGGCCCATTCAACCGGAGCCCGTCTCATCCAGGTACGGGGCAGGACATTAATCCTCGAAGAACGCCGAAAATTATGATTTTCTAGGAATTATTCTTCTTTGGAGCCGGATTTTTTCGGTCTTGCTCGAAATGTATAAAAATGTATTGAACAAATAAGTAAAGACTGTTATATCGATATGGTGACAGTGAGGTCTTACAATGACAACAGTATATGATATCCCGGCTGACCTGTTGATCAGGAGGGTAGCTGAGGAGATGAAAAAACGTCCGGAGTTCACCCCACCGGAATGGGCAGAATTTGCAAAGACAGGGGTGCACAAAGAGCAACCCCCGCAGGACCCCGACTGGTGGTTCGTCAGGACAGCGGCCGTGCTCCGTCGGATTTATGTCGACGGCCCGGTTGGTGTTGAAAGAATGAGAAGCTTCTATGGCGGAAAAAGGAACAGGGGCTCAAAGCCCAGCCAGTTCCGCAAGGGGAGCGGTTCAGTGCTCGAGGAAGGCATTCCAGCAGCTTGAGGCTGCAGGATTTGTACTCCATGAAAAGGCAGGGCGGCGTGTCTCACCTGCAGGGGCCTCGTTCCTCGACGGTGTCGCAATGAGCCTGAAGCAGGACGTAGTCGGGGTAACACCCGAACTGGCGAAATATTAAGGGGCTAAATTCCATGGGTGACGACGAGCTGGCAGAGATCCGCAGGAGACGCATGGCGCAGATGCAACAGCAGCAGAGCGACCAGGGTGAGGAGCTGGAACGTCAACGGCAGGTTGAAGCACAGATCCATATGGTACTCATGCAGATCATGGAGCCTGATGCACGGGAGCGTTTGAATACCATCAAAATTACCAAACCCGACTTTGCAAAGGCAGTCGAGCAACAGCTTGTCCTCCTCGCCCAGAGTGGCCGCTTAAAATCGAAGATCACCGACCAGCAGCTGAAGGAACTCCTCCTCCAGCTTACTCCGAAGAAAAAGGAGTTCAGGATCTCACGGAAAGGATGAACGCGGCGGTGCTCTTTTCCGGGGGAAAAGACAGTGCACTTGCGGCGATCCTTCTCTCCCGGGATTATGAAGTAGAACTTATCTCGTTCCTCTTCCGATCCGGGCAGGAGGCGAGAGAAGTCACTGCGGCGGCGGAGGCTCTCGGATTCCCTCACAGGACCCGGGAATTCGGGCCGGGTCTCCTTTCGCAGGCCGCGGATATGGTCATCGCCTGCGGTTTCCCGAATGACGCGATCAATATGGTGCACCTTTGCGCGGTCACCGCGCTTGCAAAGGAGTACCAGGTTGTTGCCGATGGCACCAGATTCAATGACCGCGTACCGAAGCTTCCACGGGCAGAAGTGCAGCGACTCTGGAACCTGTACGGGTGCTCGTATGTCAGGCCCCTGCTTGGTTACCCGAAAGCAGAGGTTGACCGGCTTGTCGAAAAATTCCTTGTGGTGTCACGGGGAGAAACCGGGAGCATCGGGAACGGGGACTATGAACGGGAGATCAGGGCGGAAGTAAGGGCAAAAGGCCATGATACGGGAACTCTCTTCCCGGGGCATCATGAGCAGTCCCTTGTTATAAGAAGAAGATAAAAAAAAGGTGAATGTGTATGAGTAAATTATCAAAAGGTCGTAAAATCCGGCTGGCAAAGGCGTGCGATCAGAACCGCCGCGTGCCCCAGTGGGTGATGATCAGGACGAAGCGTAACGTGGTATCTCACCCGAAACGCCGGAACTGGAGAAGAAGTACATTAAAGGTGTAGAATCATGGCAGACAAGATGCTGGAGCATATCTATATTATTCCCCTGCGTGATGTGAAGCGTTCACCACGGTGGAAGCGGGCAAATACCGCGATCAAGGACATCCGTTCCTACCTCGTAAAGCACATGAAGAGCGAGGATGTAAAACTCGATAAAAGTATCAATGAGCATGTCTGGTCAAGGGGCAGTGAAAAACCCCCGGCAAAGATCCGTGTCCGCGCGATGAAGTTCGAAGACGGACAGGTCCAGGCAGAATTCGCCGGTGAGTAAGATGGAACGGACGGTCTCGTTTGGAGGCGACCCCAATATCGGGGTTTTCATGAGGGTATTTGATGATGTCGCAGTAATCCCCCCCGAGACCCCCGAGGAATTAAGGGCCCAGATTTCGGCTGCCTTGTCCGTGGACCTGCTGGAAACCACGATCCAGGGAAGTGCAATTATCGGGTCGCTGCTTGCGGGTAACAGTCGCGCTTTCATCGTCAGCGGACTGGTGACCGATGAGGAGTGTGATAAGCTTGCAAAGTACCGGGATGTTGTTACGCTTAAACACACCATGAATGCAGCAGGTAATGTGATCCTTGCAAATGATTCATTTGCAGCAGTTCACCCCGATATGCCTTCAGACCTCGTAAAAGAGATCGGGGCCGCGCTCGAAGTCCCCGTGATAAAAAGTACATTCGGTGGGATTAAGACAGTTGGAATGGCCGCTGTGGCAACCAACAAGGGAATCATCGTCCACCCGAGAAGCACAAGGGCTGAAATCCAGCACCTTGAGGATACTGTGGATATCCCTGTCGGTACCGGATCGGTCAACATGGGTACCGGGCTGGTTGGGACCGGCCTTCTGGTGAACACACATGGATACCTGGCCGGGAACGCGACAAGCGGGTTTGAGCTGGGGAGAATTGAAGATGTATTTGGATTTTTGGAGTGAATTATGGAGAAAAATTCATTTGAGGTGAAAGGCACCTTTAAAATCGGCGACGACTGGAAGCCGTATACAAAAGTAATTGATGCACCGAACGAGGCACAGGCCAGGGAACAGACCCTCGCTGTCTTTGGAAGCAAACACCGCCTGAAAAGAAGATATATCACCATCGAGTCTGTCAACACTGTACGTGGTGAATAACGTGGAGCCCGTCGACCCGCGAGAAATACAGGCATTACAGCGCTACCTTCAGGAGTATGGCCAGCAGGTGGAGATCTACTCGCAGCAGTTCCAGTTGATCGAAGAAGGGAGGATGGAAGCAACCGCTGCGATTGAGACGCTCAAATCAGTAGGCACATCTGCAGAAGAAGAAGTGGTCCTGCTCCAGCTCGGCGGTGGTGCCAGTGTGAGGGCGAAGATTGTAGAGCCACAAAAAGTGCTCCTCAATATCGGGTCTGACGTAGTTGTAGAACGCAGTAATCCTGAAGCGATTGAATATCTCCAGGACCGGATTACCGAAATGGAAGCATCGGGTAAAAAAGTCGCAGAGACCATCGACCGTATCAGGACACAGATGAACGAGATCGCACGCCGCATTGAAGCAGGTTACCAGCAGGTCCAGGCCGCGGCGCCTCCGCAGTTCGGGCAGGGCTGATACTGCCGGGAGCCCGGGAATATGTTCGAAAAACTAAAATCCCGGTTGAAAGAAGTCAGGAACAAGCTGGACAGCGGGATTAACGAAGCCGAAATCCGGGAAAGCCCGCCTGGCCAGGCGCCTGCAGAAAAAAGTCCCGGCAGGTGGTACAGGGATTGTCGACCGGGTAAAAGTCCTCATTATTGATCGCGAACTGGTCATCAGCGAATCCGATATCGGTGAAGCGCTGTCTGAACTTGAAATTGTCCTTCTTGAGAATGATGTTGCATTTCCTGTAACCGAGGAAATTATTGCAAATTTAAAGAAAGAACTGGTCGGGAAACACCGGAAGATCGGTGAACCTGTCGATGCCGTTGTCCTGTCCGCACTGAAAAAGGCACTTGGGGCGGTTCTTGGCGAAGGGTTCGATATCATCAAGTATATCAACACTCACGAGCACCCCGTCAGGATCCTGTTCACCGGGGTTAACGGCACCGGAAAGACAACGACCGTTGCAAAAATCGGGTATTTTCTTAAAAAGAATGGATTTTCAGTTGTCATCGGGGCCGGTGATACCTTCCGGGCAGGAGCCATCGAACAGATTGATGTGCATGCCCAGCGGATCGGGATAAAAATTATCCAGCACCAGCAGGGAGCAGACCCGTCAGCAGTTCTCTTCGACACGGTCCAGTACGCGGTGGCGCATAATGTCGATGTCGTCCTTGCCGATACTGCAGGACGCTTTCACAACCGTGCCAACCTGATGAACCAGCTGGAGAAGATCAGGCGGGTAATGAAACCCGACCTTATCATTTATGTAGATGAAGCGGTCGCCGGAAACGATGCGGTCATCCGTGCCGATGAATTTGAAAAGACGGTTGGTGCAGATGCCGTTGTACTTACCAAGGCTGACATGGACCCCCGCGGCGGTGCAGCAATCTCGATCGCCCATACGATAGGCAAACCCCTGATGTTTCTCGGCACCGGACAGGGCTATGACGATATCTCGCCGTTCTCACCCGACAAAGTGATCGAAGAACTCTTCGGGGATGTGGCCTGATGCTCGACAAGCTTGGTTCCTCCCTGAAGGATGCCCTGAAGAAACTCGCCGGAAAGACGGTGGTAGACCGCGCGGCTGTCGAGGAACTTGTCAAGGACCTCCAGCGGGCACTTCTCCAGTCTGATGTCAATGTCAAACTGGTTATGGGACTCTCGAACGCGATCAAGAAGCGATCGCTCGAAGAGGAACTCCCGAAGGGGGTGAATGTCAGGGAACACGTCCTGCGGATCGTGTACCAGGAACTCGTCAACCTCATGGGGGATGGGGGTGAGGTCAGACTCGGCTCCCAGACAATTCTCATGGCAGGCCTGCAGGGTAGCGGGAAAACAACGACGACGGCCAAACTTGCCCGCTACTTCCAGCGGAAAGGACTCCGTGTCGGGGTAATCTGCGCGGATACGTTCCGCCCGGGCGCCTATGAGCAAATCACGACACTCTGTTCAAAAATCAATATTCCCTGCTTCGGTGACCCGAAGGAGAAGGACGCACTTAAGATTGTCCGGGAAGGTCTCCCTTCGATGTCGGGTCTCGAAGTCGTTATTATCGATACCCAGGGCCGGCATGCGCTTGAAAATGACCTGATCCAGGAGATCATCGATATCAATACGATCGCAAAAGCGACGCACCGTTGGCTCGTGATCGATGCGGCACTCGGACAACAGGCAAGCGAGCAGGCGCGCCGGTTCCACGAAGCGATCGCGATCGATGGCGTGATAATTACCAAGATGGACGGTACCGCGAAAGGTGGTGGCGCCCTTTCCGCCGTTTCTGAGACGAAAAGTGGCATTGTCTTCATTGGCAGCGGGGAGACGATAGATGACCTGGAACGGTTTGACCCTGACGGTTTCATCTCAAGGCTCCTCGGTATGGGGGATCTGAAAGCACTTGTCGAGAGGGCGGAAGAGACGATTGCTTCGAGCGACATTGATGTCAATGCGATGATGCGTGGAAAATTCACCCTTCGCGACATGTACAAGCAACTTGAATCGCTCAATAAAATGGGTCCCCTTAAGCAGATTATGAGCATGCTTCCGCTCGGGAATATGAAGGTGCCTGAAGGTGTCTACGATGTCACCAGCACCAAGATGAACCGGTACCGGATTATCATGGACTCGATGACGGGTGCCGAGCTTGACGACCCCACATTGATCAGCTCATCCAGGATCCAGCGGGTGGCACTTGGTGCCGGTGCCACTCCCGAAGAAGTCAGGGAACTGATCAAATATTACAAAATGATGAAACGTGCGCTCAAGGGAGTCCGTGGTGGTGGCGGAAAATTCGATATGCAGCGCATGATGAAACGGTTTAATGGATAACTCCATGACTATTTTTGCTGTCATCGGCCATCTCGCGGCAACCACAGGAGGTTTTAACCTCAATGATATGCCGGGGGGTGCCGGTAGAATGGATGTCATGTGCCGTTCTGTGAATACCTCACTCTTCCTGTCCCACGATCTCCGGAGGGATGTGACGGTCTACCTGGTACTGCTTGGAGGAACTGATGCGCCCAAGACCCTCATGTTTTCAGGAGAGAAAGTCAGGTCCCTGAATCCCGACGAGCGGAGCGCCGGTGCCCTGATAAAAAAAGCACTGGAAATCCCTGTAGGAGAGGAGTTCCGGGAATCGACCCCGGGGGTCTACGTGCGTCGTGGCGGGCTTTCCCGTCTCCTCGCGGAGCACGCGTTCGCTGTGCTCGATGAATGTGGAACGGATATATCAGGCATTACATCGTTCCCGGAAGCATTTATCCTGTCAGATCATCTCGACTTCACTCCTGAAGAATCTGGAAATGACGAGGGATTGCCCGAAATATTCAGTTGGCCCAAAAACCCTCCATGCAGACCATACAATTACCGTTCTCTTAAACGTCCTTGACCGCCGGAGCGCCCGGAAAACATGTTTTCCGGAAAAAATATAGAAAAACTGCCCGTTCTAAAATTCTGCTTAGTATGAGTATCCATCTGATCTGGTAGATCTGTCCTTGACCTTTCTGAGGTCACCGTGAATAATGTCACCGGCGTCGAATTATCGTTTCCAATTCTAAAGCGGGGGTTTGTTACTGCTCCATCTCCTTATTACACCCTACGTCAATTCAGTATAGCGAAATGGTACTGGATCATTGATAATCCCGTATCATCACATAGTCACGACCTGGAGATACCTGTAAATGAAGGAAGAGAACCACGGGGATGAGCGTTGCGACGTTCCTTCCCAGGGATCGGGAATGCTGGAAAAAACAGGAGAAATTCTCGGATATGGGGAGATCTGCGATAACTGCCTGGGCCGTTTTTTCGGGAAACGTTCCTTTGGGATTACCAACAAGGCACGTGGCGAAGGGTTGCGTGTGGCCCGGGCTCTTTATTCGAATATTCCCTATGTTCCCCATACCGGGGAGGAAGGGAACTGCTGGATCTGCAATAACGAATTTGAACGAACCGGTGAATGGGCAGCGCGGGCCGTCGCGGCTGTATCAGGTATTGAATTTTCGACGTTTCTCGTCGGCACGAGGGTCCCGCCACTCATCGCCGAGAGCGAGGAGATGGTCTGGAGTGATCTATCGCTGGCCGATCCGGAGCCTCTTAAATCAGAAATGAACCGGGAAGTCGGGAAACAGATCGGGCTGCTGACGGGTAAAAAAGCTGACCTGATTCACCCTGACATCGTCTTTATTCTTGACCTGTCGGGTGAAGTCGTGGAACTTAAGGTCCACCCGGTATTCGTTGCCGGGCGCTATATGAAATACGAGAGGGGGATCCCCCAGACTCACTGGGACTGCCGGGAATGCCGGGGGGCCGGGTGTGAGCGCTGTGGCTTTACCGGAAAGCAGTACCAGGACTCGGTTGAGGAACTTATCGGCAGGCCGGCAGCAGAGGCTCTTGGTGGTTCATGGGCAGTCCTGCACGGGTCCGGGAGGGAGGATATCGATGCCCGGATGGTCGGCACCGGGAGACCCTTTATCCTCGAGATCGAAACCCCGAAAAGGAGGTCGATGGATCTTGGGTTGCTGGAAGCACTCATCAACGAGTCCGCTCAGGGGAGAGTTTCTGTCACGCTGTCGCGGTGGTGCGGACGAGACGACGTGGAAACCATTAAATCGAACAAAGCGCATAAAAAATACAGGATCCTGGTCGAGGTAGACGGTACTGTAACGGTCGAGAGGCTAACATCTGCGCTCTCCTCTATTTCAGGAGTCACAATATTTCAGCGCACCCCGGAACGGGTCGCTCATAGACGGGCTGACAAGGTCCGGGAACGTCGTGTCCTCGATATCGAGTACCTAGGTACAGAGGAAAGCCGGTATATCATCGAGGTGACCGGTGAAGCAGGTCTCTATATCAAGGAACTCATATCCGGCGATAATGGCAGGACGCACCCGAGCCTGACCGAGGTCCTCGGCATGCCTGCACGGGTGGAAACCCTTGATGTCGTGCAGGTGGAAGGAACAGAAGAGGTGAAAGAAGATGGCACATCACAACGGCCCACGAAAGAAAACACGGTATAAATTCAAGAAGGACCTGAGAAAACGCGGCATCTGCCCGGTGACCTCGGTCATCCAGCAGTTCGAGATCGGAGAAAAGGTTCATGTGGTCTGCGAGTCGAGCATCCAGAAAGGGATGCCTCACCGGCGGTTCCATGGAAAGACCGGAACAGTCCTTGGCAAACGGGGCCGGGCATGGGTCCTTGAGATCCGTGACGGAGACGCCGATAAGGTCGTAATTGCGAGATCGCAACATCTAAAAGCACAGAGGTAAATAACCCAACAGGTAGCCGGCATGAAAGTAAAAGCAATCGTGAGCGAGGAGCGGATTACCTTACCGGAACTCCGCGAACAGTTACAGTCGATGGAAGGCCAGCGGCTGGAATCAGGTAAGGAAATGCCCTATGAACTCCGGAAGAGCATTGAGCATGCCAACACCCTTGCCAAAACTGATGCAAAGAAATCGAGGGATCTTGTCGGGGCACTCCTGAAAATGGACAAGATGAAACCCGATATCGCATTTCGTATCGCGAATATCATGCCCCGTACCCGTGATGAACTGCGTGCCATCTATGCGAAGGAAAAGTATTCACTATCCACTGAAGAACTTGAAACAATTATCAATCTCGTAAAAACCCATTTCTGAGGGTTGGATCATGAAGGCTGACAAGAAGGAGATCAAGGCGTTAGTACTCGATGTGCTCCTGAAGGGCCACCCTGACGATCCCCGCCCTGTTTTTAAACGCGAACCCGTCATTCAGGCCATAGGAATTGAACAGTTCAAGCTCCTCGAGCTGGTCCCGAAAAAGGTAGAGATCCAGATCCATGACCAGGTCTATATCGGTGACGGCGAACGTGACAAGATTGAGCGGGTAAAACGCAGGATCAGCTATAACGAACTCACCCAGACTGCACGTCTGGAGCTGCCGTTTGTCATTGAGCAGCTGGTGAAAGAGCATGAGGCGGACTATGTCCAGTTCTTTAACAAGTCAATATCCATCAGCCCGAAGCTCCACATGCTCCACCTGCTTCCCGGTATCGGGAAGAAACTGATGTGGGAGATCCTTGAAGCACGTGAGAAGAAACCGTTTGAGAGTTTTGCCGATATCAGTGCAAGGATCAAAGTCAATTCCCCACCCGGAAAAGATGATTATCGCACGGATCATGGAAGAACTCCAGGACCCGGATGTCAAGTACCACGTGTTCACCTCGAAATGAAGGCACCGAAAGACCAGCACTTCCTGGTCGACCAGAATGCTGTTGAGCGCATTGCAGAGCTTGTTGAGGTGGAAGGCCGGATCGTTCTTGAGATTGGTCCGGGTACTGGGGTACTTACCCGTGCCCTCCTGTTCAAGGGGGCACATGTCCGGGCAATAGAACTCGACCAGTGAACTTTTTTCATATCTTCAGGAGGAATTTGAAGAAGAGATAACCTCTGGAAAACTTGAATTAATCCGTGGTGACGCAACAAAATGTGAATTTCCCCCCTTTGATATTGTTATATCGAACCTTCCCTATTCAGCTTCATCAAAAATTACGTTCCGTCTCCTTAATATCGGGTTTGAGACCGCGGTCCTGATGTACCAGAGCGAGTTTGCAAAACGTATGCTCGCACCCGTCGGGACTCCCGAATGCGGGAGGTTGTCTGTCATGGTCCAGACATTTGCCTGTGTCGAGCGATGTTTTGAGTTGTCGCCAAAAAGTTTCTCCCCGCAGCCCCAGGTCAGGTCGATGGTGGTAAAAATTCATCCACGTGAGCCGATTTTTCCAATCCACGACAGGCAGCTGTATGCCGATGTGGTACGCGCGCTATTTTCCCACCGGAGAAAAACTGTCAGGAACTGCCTGAAGGGCTCGTCCGGGATGCTTGAAAAAAAAATGGTGGAAAACCTGTTGTCGCTTATTCCCGTTGAAATCCTGTCCTCCCGGCCGGAAGAATTGTATCTTGAAGACTTTGCGACGATCACGAATATGGGTGCCGAATTCCGGGATCAAAGTAATTCAATGTAACATCCCTGATGATGTAAACAACGGAATAAGTTGCGAAATCCGTGACCTGAGCTATTGCACAATATCGCATATGGATCATAATCGAAAATGAAAAAAATTCCTGTGTCTGCAATATATGATCCGGATCAGGTTTACCAGCCTGAAGCAGATACCTACCTCCTTCTTGAAGTGGCCCTTAACGAGATCCGGCCGGGTGATCGTGTTCTCGAAGTCGGGACGGGTTCGGGATATATCGCAGCCGGAATTATGGGCATGGTGAAAAAATCAAAAAAGGAAGGTAGCGATAGTCCCTGTTTTGTAGTCGGGACCGATATAAATCCGCATGCGGTTCGTTGCGCCCGGGAGAATGGTGTGGAAGTGATAAGGACGAATCTTTTTGATGGTTTGCGGGGACCCTTTGATCTTATCGTTTTTAACCCCCCGTACCTCCCCACAACACGGGAAGAACGAATAGAAGACTGGCTTGAATATGCCCTGGATGGTGGCCCTGATGGTCGTGCGGTACTGTCCCGGTTTGCAAAAGAGGTCGGCATGGTCCTTGCTCCGGGAGGTAGAATATTGTTGCTGATATCGTCGCTTACAGGGGAAGAGGCGGTTATTGAAATTTTTACGAAACTTTCATACAAGGTTGAGATCGTAATAAAAAGACGTGTGTTTGATGAAGACCTCCTCGTACTTCTGATTCAAAAAAATTAAACCGATAATCAAATTAATTCAACCTGAATATTCAGCTTACCTGGCTATGTCGCGGCCAGCTTCACATCACCTGTTACCGATGGCAGTGTTATGACGTTGTGCGAGTGTGAAACAGGGAATCTTTTAGTAGGTATCTGATATTTCAACCCGGTTTGAAATGCATCTCTCTGTCTTTATCTCTAATATTCCTGAAAAAAATCGATTATTAATCTTCCTTTATCAGAATCACACCTGCAATCAATGCTGCCAGAATCCCGACAGTTGCAAATAATTGAAGGGGATTTATTCCCGTTGAATAGTTGATGATAAGGATTTCTCTGATTGTCCCGGTAAGTCCTGCGATGAGGAGTGCCCTGACCGGCACATGTTTCGTCCTGAAATAGACTGTCACTGTTTCAAACAGGACAATTATCGTAATGGTCAGGAGTATAGCATTTACCACTTTGACTATTCCATCTGTTAATAACTGAGCATAATCCAAAGTCCTGATAATCAGGGCTGAGTCGTATAGTAACTGGGCTGCGTCGTAGAGCGATACCACCGCGACGATCGTCAGGAGGATCGCGACAAAGAAGTAAATGATGAGAGGGATGTACGAGAAGATATTGATAACAATGTTCATCCGCGGTGATGGATCTGGCATAAGGGACCTCTTGTTGTTCAATAGATTGACAGGGGGGTAATAAAAAATATCCTTTATTGGAATTTTAAGAACAATTCAGTCTAACAATGTGCTCTTAATAACGTTTCAATTGCTTCAATAAACTCTGAAAAGTCATCCAACTGTTCGTTCAGGAGAGTGTATACAAGGCGGTCGTCAATCTTGCCATACCGGTGCACCACGATGTTGCGGAACCCCCGCATATATCGTATCTTTCTTAATAGTTGAGGGTTGAGAACTCCTGCACCGCAAGGTGGTCAAGAATATCGTCATCCCCTTCCGGTATCCCGAGTGAGAGATCGGTATTGAGAATTGCACAAATGTCAAAAACATCTTCGATTGCAAATTCCATCCGCTTATAGATCCCATCTTTAATAAGTCCGAGTTGTAAAAAGTCCTCCAGAGTATCCGGAAGATTCTCTCTGACGAGATCAACACACTCCCTGATTTCCGTTATCTTAATTCTGATAATGTCTTCTCTCAAACGTGACCGTTTCATGATATCGAAGCCTGGCCGGTATAATCGTACAGCCGGTGTTTGAATGATTCAAATTCCTTTATTGTTATGACGGCTGTTTCATACACAAACGGCAGGTCCCGGTAAAAGAGTACTACCCCTTTCAGGACCTGGATTCTTACATACAAAGGCAGTTGCTGGAAGATCTGTACATCAAACCTGTCATTCCCGATTTGCGAAAGGACTTCGAACCGGAACCGGGATGCTTCGTCGTTTGTGCCTTTAAAATATATGCAGATATCAAGGTCCGAGTCCGGAGTTGACTTCTCCACAAGCCGCAGACCCGTAAAAGATGATAAACTGTACCTTCTCAAATCCCTGGATATGTGATATGTCTTTCAGTTCCGCAGTACTGGTAACGCCTCATATTCCTTCGTCCATCCGGAGGTGGAGTTCACCGTACTCATTGTATCAACCAAAGAAGAGATATTATTCGATTCTTTTTAATTGTTTCTCCGTATATTGCGATATTTTCAATTATTCGGTTCAGGTTCCCTCAAATCAGGTACATAAATGGATCGTACTGTATTCGGGGTGATCCTGATATCGTTATTCCATTTATTGAACATTTGTAAGCTCGTTTAAACGAGTTTAAACTCCTAATTTATCAGAATAACCTCATAGTGCCACCATCGGATGATTTTACCTGTAACATTGATTACCTGCTTTCAGAACAATAAAATAAACGACAATATGGGGTTATTTACTGATAATCCGGCGCTATTTTGAGGGTATTTGGAAATATACGGTAAATGCAGGATAATTTATGAAATAACGCATAATCCGGCCCATTTGGCTGCATATTGATACCCATCAGAAAATTCAGGAATATACTGGTATTGAATAATGTAATATAATCCCTGCTTTTGCTGATAAAAGCCCTTAATATTGCCGCATTCCAGCAATCCGGCTTGTTTTAACTCAAATTTAATGGTGAAAAAGGTGAACATCCTCGTGTATATCAGACTCATCGCTATTTTTTGAATGGATTCTTATCAGGCAGATTTTAACCGGAGCTAGGATTCCTCCCTAATCCCCGGATAAGATGATTGTTTGGTTTGGAGTAGCAGGGTTGTCAAAACAGATTGAATCTGAATGAAAAGAAAGCGGTTTTTAGAACCACGTAATTGCCAGAGTGATCGTTAAAAACACTACAACAATTCTTCCGCCAGAATATTCAGAGATCATCATCGATCGATCCCTCAGGTGGAGGTTTGATATGTTCCAAATCTCATATGATATGTAATTATTCCGGTGACATCCGATGAAAAAGGCACTAATTACTGGTATAACAGGACAGGACGGTTCGTATCTTGCAGAGCTCCTTCTTTCGAAGGGGTATGAGGTGCACGGGCTGGTCAGAAGGTCCTCTTCATTCAACACGGGAAGGATTGACCATATCCTCCTCGACCCGCACGATCCCAATGCCAGGATTTTTCTGCATTATGGCGATCTGTCCGATTCGGAACAACTGTCCTCGATAATGTACAACACGCGGCCCGACGAAATCTATCATCTGGGTGCCCAGAGTCATGTGAGGGTCAGTTTTGATACCCCCGAATATACCGGGAATGTGACCGGGCTTGGGACAACCCGGATCCTTGAATCTGCACGACGCAGCAACAACAAGGTAAAATTTTACCAGGCTTCGAGCAGCGAACTGTATGGCTCGGCATGTCCGCCGCAGAACGAAGAAACAAATTTCCAGCCGCGGAGTCCCTATGCGTGTGCCAAGTTGTACGCTTACTGGATGACGAAGAATTACCGGGAGGGATACCAGATGTTTGCCTCCAATGGTATCCTTTTCAACCATGAATCCCCGCGCCGCGGAGAAACATTTGTGACCAGGAAGATCACCCGGAGTATTGCACGGCTTCTGGCGAAAAAGGACAAATACCTGTATCTCGGGAACCTCGAGGCGAAACGTGACTGGGGATTCGCACCTGAATACGTAGAATGCATGTGGCTGATAATGCAGCAGGACAGGGCGGATGACTATGTCCTAGGGACAGGGGAGACACATTCTGTCCAGGATTTTGTTGATGCCACATTTGAGTATGCAGGACTCGATGTAAATAAATTTGTTAAAATAGATCCGAAATATTTCCGCCCGACCGAAGTTGATGTATTAATTGCAGACCCGAGAAAGGCAAACGAGAAACTTGGCTGGAAACCGAAGATCCGGTTTAGCGACCTGGTTAAAATCATGGTAGATGCGGATGTGCGGGCGCTTGGGCTTGAGCCTCCCGGTGAAGGTGACGAGATCCTGATGAAGAAGTTCCCCGGAAAATGGTGGAAGAAGGATTAAGTATTGATTTTTCCAAATAATGACTGATATACCTAAAACAACAATGTATCGTAAGGGAATTTCCAGTCAATTCTTTAACGGGAGTGGTTTATGACATTCTGGGATGATAAGGAAATCCTGCTGACGGGAGGTGCGGGATTTCTCGGATCGAGTATTGTAGAGAAGCTTCTCCAAAAAGGGGTAAGCATAGAACAGATTTCAATCCCCCGTAGTCACGAAACCGATCTCCGGATATGGGATAACTGCGTCGACGCGGTCAAGGGAAAGGACGTGATGATCCATCTTGCAGCACGTGTAGGTGGAATAGGATTTAACCAGAAATATCCCGCTCTTCTCTTTTATGACAATGCGATCATGGGAATCCAGATGATCGAGGCGGCACGCCGGGAAGGGGTGGAAAAGTGTGTGATCCTTGGTACCGTTTGCGCATACCCGAAGTTCACACCGGTGCCATTCCAGGAGAAGGACCTCTGGTATGGATACCCGGAGGAGACGAATGCCCCCTATGGTCTCGCCAAGAAAATGCTGCTTGTCCAGTCTCAGGCATACCGACAACAGTATGGGTTCAACTCAATATACCTCCTCCCGGTGAACCTCTATGGCCCGCGTGACAACTTCGATCCCGAGAGCTCGCATGTTATTCCGGCGTTAATAAAAAAATTCGTTGAAGCGGTGGAAGATAATCACAGGACTGTTGAAATCTGGGGGACGGGTGCTGCATCCCGTGAATTTCTTTACGTTGATGATTGTGCCCGTGCAATTGTCCTAGCCGCTGAACGCTATAATAAACCAGACCCCGTTAATATTGGTGCAGGAAGAGAAATCAGTATCAGGGACCTTGTTACCCTTATCGGGAAGATTACCGGTTTCAAGGGTGAAATCCGGTGGGATACATCCAAACCCGACGGACAGCCCCGCCGGTGCCTCGATGTAAGCCGTGCAAAAAATGAATTCGGGTTTGTAGCTGAAACGACATTTGAAGAAGGCCTGAAAGCATCGATAGAATGGTACCAGAACAACAAAGATAAGGCGGATACTCGTGGAAACGACCACTGCTGAACCAGAAGAGGGTGGAATCCACCCGTATAATATCCCAACCGTTGTTATCAAACCACCCCGCAAATGGGTACCGGTGGATTTCCATGAGTTGTGGGAATACAGGGAGCTCCTCTATTTCTTTACGTGGCGTGATGTAAAACTGCGGTACAAACAAACGGGACTTGGGATAGCCTGGGCAGTAATTCAGCCGTTATTCCTGATGATAGTGTTCTCGCTGTTCTTCGGGGGGCTGGCAAAAATTCCCTCAGATGGAATTCCTTACCCGTTATTTTCGTTAGCCGCATTGCTTCCATGGACGTTATTCGCTGAAGGGATGACGAGGTCGACTATCAGCATGGTAAGCAATGCAAATATCATGACAAAAGTCTACTTTCCACGCCTGATAATGCCAGTCGGCGAGTATCATGTCACCGCTTGTCGATTTTTGCGTTGCATTTGGTATCCTCCTTCTTATGATGGTATATTACGGATTTGTGCCAACTATCAACGTGATTTTCCTTCCCCTGCTGGTAATCTTTGCTATGATGACGTCGCTTGCCGTTGGACTTTGGCTGTCGGCTCTGAATGTCAAATACCGTGACTTCCAGTATACCGTCCCGTTCCTGATCCAGATGTGGCTTTTCGCATCGCCGGTGGTATATCCTGCAAGCATGATCCCCCAGCAGTTCCAGTTCTTATACGCACTCAATCCAATGTCAGGAGTGATTGAAGGGTTCAGGTGGGCATTACTGGGAACGAACCCTCCCAGTACGATGATTTTTATTTCGTTAGGGGTTGTAATCATCCTTCTTGTTAGCGGCGTGTTCTATTTCCGGAGGATGGAGCAGTATTTTGCGGATATTGTATAATCTTTCTGTCAAATAACTGACAATATAATGGGATTCTATTTACATTCCCTTTAAAAAATTATTCCATACCTGAATTATGATTTCTTTTTCGTTAAAACATGGTGACCAGATTGGAAAAAAAATCACACAAGTTTTATCGGGGTTAAAACATTCCGGATATCAGGGCGATAATATCTTTCCTGATCATGGTCGGTTATATTTTCCATGTTAACTATGATGAGAAAATCTGTTTGGGAAGGAAACAAAAGGGATTATTTCATTTGTAATCAGACCTTTTATTGTACATAATTAGATGAGGAATCTAAATTTTCAATGTGGGGGCAATATCCCACAATCGATCCGGAAAAATCATTTTAATTATAAATCATAATTAATTTAGGTGGGTGCCGTAATGCATAAAGATGCAAAAATTTACGTTGCAGGACATACAGGCCTTCTAGGCACTGTGCTTGTAAAGAAGTTAAAAGAGGATGGATATCGTAATATTATTACAAGACCACGCAAAGAACTGGACCTGACCGACGAAAGTGCGGTCAATAATTTTTTTCAGAAAGAGAAACCTGAATATGTATTCCTCGCTGCTGCCCTTGTTGGTGGCATTTTGGCAAACAAGACCTATCCAGCCTCTTTTTTACACACAAATATTGCAATACAGGACAATGTTTTCGAGGCATCGACAAAAACGGAAGTCGCCCATCTTGTTTTCTATGGCTCTTCATGTATGTACCCGAAAAATTGTCCTCAGCCGATTAAGGAAGAATATCTGATGACCGGAGAGATAGAAGATACCAGCGAGGGGTATGCAATCGCAAAAATATCAGGAACTCTCGCATGTAAGGCCTACAACAACCAATATAAAAATAACCGTTTTATAGCGCTGCTTCCCAACAATATGTATGGTCCCAATGATAATTTTGACCTTGAGAACTCCCATGTCCTATCGGCGTTAATTCGGAAATTTCATGATGCAAAAAAAGATGGTGGGAAAAAGGTAATTTTGTGGGGTACCGGAACACCCAAAAGAGAATTTATTTTTAATGACGATGTTGCACGTGCTTCCATATTTGCCATGAATAATGCGGATAAACTAGAAAATACGCACTATAATATTGGATCCGGGGTTGATTATTCAATAAAAGATCTCGCACAGATGATATCGGAAATTGTTGGATTCAACGGTGAGATTGAATGGGATATAACGAAACCGGATGGGACTCCAAGAAAAATTCTTGATAGTTCGCGATTTTTGGAATTTGGGTGGAGACCATATACCAATATTACTGACGGTATCAAAACCACCTATAACTGGTACAAAAATAGTAATCCGAGCGGGGCGTGTTGATGTGTCACACTCCACCCACGACTCTCTTATGGATTTTCTTAGAGAAAAAGCGACCTGGGTCCGTAAGGAAACCCTGAAAATTCATAAAATTGCCCCTGAAACCCGCATTTCTTCATCACTCTCACCAGTTGAAATTTTTGTTGTCTTATATTATGGTAAGATTCTCAATTATAACGCAAAAAATATTAATTGGGAAGGAAGGGATCGCTTCATAATCAGTAAAGGTCATGGTGCGATTTCACTTTATCCTATTCTTGCAGACCTGGAATATTTCGATAAAAAGGAATTGAATAACGTTTGCAGAGAAGGTACATTCCTTGGGGGCATTCCTGATTCAATTATACCTGGGTTTGAAACCATTAATGGTTCCCTTGGTCATGGGCCCGGGGTGGCAGGTGGTATAGGCTTTGGCACTGAAAATGAAAAAAGCCAAAGAAATGGTGTTTGTACTACTCGGGGATGGGGAACTGTATGAGGGGGCAGTGTGGGAAGCAATAATGTTCGCTGGAGAGCATAAACTGGATAATCTAATATTTATTCTTGATAATAACCGGGTATGCATGCTGGATTATTGTAAAAAAATATTAGATATGGAACCCCTTGAGGAGAAGTTTAAAGCATTTAAATGGGACGTCGTAACAGTTGACGGTCACGATGTAAATCAATTATATATTGCGTTAAATCGGTTTAAAGGAGAGAAACACAATAAACCGAAAATATTGATCGCAAATACAATAAAAGGAAAGGGGGTTCCAAGTCTCGAAATGGATTCATTAAGTCATATAAGAAGCCTGAAACCTGCAGAAATTGATGAAATTTTAATGGGGTTAGAATGACGTCAGAAATAAAAACAACCCGGGATGTTTTTATCGAGCAAATCTACAACAGGATGCATGAAGATGATAACATCTTTTTTTTATGTGCAGATTTTGGGTCACCTAAACTCGATGCATTACGAGAAAAGTTTAAAGACCGGTTTATTAACGTGGGGATAGCTGAACAAAATTTGATTAACGTCGCAACAGGCCTGGCACTCGAAGGGTTCACGGTATATGCCTACGCAATTGCACCTTTTTTAATCATGCGGGCGTATGAACAGATTCGAGTAAATCTCTCCCTGCTGGCTCAGGTAAAAACGATAAACATTAATCTGATAGGTGTCGGGGCTGGTTTAAGCTATGATGTTTCCGGACCTACTCACCATTGTCTTGAAGATTTATCCATCATGAGGACATTACCAAACATGATAGTTTTTTCACCGAGTGACTGGGTATTAGCAAAAGAATTCTTAGATTATTCAGTTAATGTTAAAAAACCCAAATATTTGCGATTTGACGGTAAACCAATTCCCCGGATATATAATAAAACTGAAGATATAAAATTTGAAGATGGCTTTTCAGAACTGATCAGCGGGGAAAAAATTTGTATTGTCGCTACAGGTTATATGACAAACAAAGCAATGCAGTTAGCAAAAAAACTTACAGAAAATAATTATTCCGTTGGTGTCATTGACGTTTATCTGTTAAAGCCCTTTAATGAGGAATTATTTTTCGAAAAAGTAAAAAAATACACGCATATCATCACAATCGAAGAAGCTTTTATTGGTAAAGGTGGATTAGATGGGTTAATTTCCAATGTATTAGACAAGAATAATTCAGCTATACATTTAATAAGATTAGGTTTTGAAGATGCATATGTGTTTGATATAGGAAGCAGGGAATATCTCCATTCGTTGAACAAGCTCGATGAGGGCAGTATTATAAAAATTGTCAAAGATTTATTAACAAAGAATTAAAAAAAATTAATGTTGGGACTTAAAAGTACCCGATTTACTGTGATCGGTTTCCCTTTGTAATTGAAAAAAGCATGCGTCAATCGGTATTCATAATTATATTTTAAACCAATACTTCTTACTTAATAGAGTTTTGATTATATGGTGTTTTGATGATGCATCCAATCGTTAAGGCAGATGTTGAGCAAATTCTTTCTAACATGGATTTGTCACCACTATCAGGTAACAATATCTTAATCCTGGGTTCAAATGGATTGATTGGGACCTATCTAACAAATGTTTTGCATTTAGCAACAGAATTGAATTTAATCAAGGATATCAACGTCTTTTGTATAAGTAAAAGTGAGCCTGGCGCGATGCTCGAGGAAGCCAGAAAAAATAACCGGTTCCATTTTATTGCACATGATTTGACAGTGATGCAAGAATTTCCGGAAGACTGTAACTATATTATTCATGGAGCTACCTACGCACAACCGAAAAAATTTATTCAGAATAAACTTTCAACAGTTAAGTTAAACACCGAGGTTACGGACAGGGTATTGCAATACTATTCAGATAATCGTCAGATTAATTTTCTTTTTTTAAGTTCTTCGGAAATTTATGGAACCACAAGTCCACAGTATATCCCAACACCGGAATCCTATTTTGGAAATTGTTCAACCACCGGCCCAAGAGCAGTATACTCTGAATCGAAACGTCTTGGAGAGACCATTTGTGATATTTACCGGGACGGAGGCCATAATGTGAAAATTGCCAGGATCTCGTCTGTATATGGGCCGGGCATGACAATTCATGATAAACGTGTTATTGGCGAATTTTTAAATCAGGCGTTATGCAGGAGATCAATTACCTTAGCAGATAGTGGCCGAAGCGTTCGAACATATTGTTACATTGTGGACTGTATTACGATGCTCCTCAAAATACTTCTTTATGGAAAGTCGTTTATTTATAATGTGGGTGGAACAGAGAAAATCACGATATATCAACTAGCCAAGATGATCGGTGACTTAACTCATTCAGAATTGAATTTACCTGAGAAAACGGACAAACAGATTATCGAGAACACACCCGATATCGTTCAACTTGATATTTCCAAGTATATCCGGGAATTCGGGGATTTTAACTTTACTCCATTACATTCAGGACTGCAAAAGACTATTAATTGGAATACCGATGTTTTTATAAAATAACGATTACGGGTTGATATCATGTACTGGCCTTTACAAGAAAACGTGCTATTTGAAACAGATATTCACGAATTAACGAACTATATCAAAACGGCAAAAAGGTTCACCCAGTTTGAAAAAGTCCGGCAGTTTGAAGAGAATTTTTCGGCATGGGAAGGATCAAAATTCAGTGTTTACGTAAATTCAGGTAGCTCTGCAAATCTGATATTAATTAACGCACTGAAAGAAATTCATGGCTGGAGTGGGGAATCAGAAATCATTGTTCCCGCGGTGACATGGAGTACAAATGTATCACCCGTTATGCAAAATGGAATGACCCCGGTTTTTGTTGACGTTAATCTGGAGGATTTATCATTCAATTACAACAAAATTACAGGAGCAATCACTAAAAATACTGTCGCAATCTTTGTCACTCATCTTATGGGTTTCCCTGCAAATATGGAATTAATAAAGGAAATTGCAAAAAAACACCATTTAATTATTCTTGAAGACTGCTGCGAAGCGCAAGGAGCGACATACGGGAAAATAAAAGTAGGAAATTTCGGGGTTGCAGGAACATTCAGTTTTTACTGGGGACACCATATGACCTCCGTTGAAGGGGGTATGATCAGTACAAACGATGAACAACTTTATGAAATGCTATTGCTAAAACGCTCTCATGGGCTTGCGAGAGAATTACCAAAAGAAAAACATCGGCAGTACGCCGAACAATATCCAAATATTGATTTTAATTTTCTTTTCCTGACCGACGGTTTCAATGTCCGGAATACCGAAATTAATGCAACGATTGGGATCTCACAGCTGAAATCAATTGACTCATTCATTGATATTCGCAGGAAAAATTATGACCGATTCATCCAGATCCTGGAAAATTATCCCGATCACTTTATTCCGCTCCGGCAACCGGGGATGTCGCCGTTATGTCTACCGTTTCTCATGAAAAATGCAAAGGAAAAACAACATTTACAGCGTTATTTAAGCGATAATGAAATTGAAACAAGGCCAATAATCAGCGGGAACCTGCTTCTCCAGCCATTCCTGCAAAAATATTATAAAAAATCAGAATTTTCGAATTCTGATTTTGTTCATATGAACGGATTTTATATCGGCAATAACCAGTTTGTAAACGAAGATCGGATGAACATTCTGTCTCAACATATTAAGAAATTTTTTAAAAATTATGACTCTCATTAAGAGCGAGGTTTTTGAGGAGATCAGGAAGGCAATTCCAATTGTCTGTGTAGACCTGGTGATTCCAAAAGATGGAGAAATTTTACTAGTAAAACGGATGGAACCACCAGCCCAGGGCCAGTGGTGGACACCCGGAGGAAGAATTCTTAAAGGGGAGACTATTGAAGAGGCCAGCGTCAGGAAAGCAAAAGAAGAAGTCCATCTTGATTGCAAGTTTAGAAAAGTCCTGGGTGTGACCGAGAGTATTTTCGATGACGTGATTATCAATGGCAAATCGATCTCTATTCACACCGTGAATGTCGTATGCCTGATGGAACCTGAAGATCCTGCGCAGTCGATACAACTGGATAACAGTCATTCGGAATATCGTCGGACAAAGGGATCATTCGGGGAACTGCACCCCGCGGTGAAACGTATTTTTGATTTATTTAACAACACTCGTTGATTTGAATCGTCATAATCCTGTGATTTTTTTTAAACCCAAATTTCGATGACTTTAAGGGAGATCAATTTCTCGAAGGATATTACAGTTTGAATGCACCAGATCCTTTCTGCCCGGGACATTAAGTCAATAAAAGTATCAGGCGTATAAATATCGAATCACACAATAAAAATGGACAATCATGTCATCCGATAATATTGTCATTCAAATCAACAATCTTGGCAAAAATTACCAGATTGGCGGACCCCAGGAACAGTATCATACTCTGCGTGACGCGATCGTCAGTACCATTAAGGGGCCATTTAAATCCAGCCGGAATTCTCTCTCCCCGGAGGGATTCTGGGCGTTGAGGGATGTCTCTTTCAATGTCCGGCAGGGTGAAGTTGTTGGTATTATCGGACGGAACGGTGCTGGCAAGAGTACCCTGCTCAAGATCCTTTCACGGATCACAACACCTACTGAAGGGACCGTTACACTCCATGGCAGGGTTGGTTCATTACTGGAAGTTGGTACAGGGTTCCACCCTGAACTGACCGGGCGTGAGAATATCTTTTTATCAGGTTCGATCCTTGGAATGAAAAGACGGGAAATCCAGGATAAATTCGATGAAATCGTCAGGTTTTCAGAGATTGAAAAGTTTATAGATACCCCTGTGAAACGGTATTCAAGTGGGATGTATGTAAGGCTTGCATTTGCCGTGGCAGCATATCTGGACCCGGAAATTCTTATCATTGACGAAGTCCTTGCCGTGGGAGATATTGCATTTCAGAAGAAATGCCTGGGAAAGATGGGTGATATTGCCAAGGGGGGGCGTACCGTATTATTTGTAAGTCATAACATGGGGGCAATCAGAAATTTCTGTTCGAGAGCAATCTGGTTAGATAATGGGCATATTGTAGAAGAAGGCGATTCAAATAAAGTTGTGAGGGATTACGAGAATAAACAAATGACACATTTCGACGGGTCTCTATGCATTGTAAAACGTCATCCCGGTGATACTGAAAATTTAAGCTTCTTTTTCAGTAACGTTGAAATATTGAATAAAAACGGCGAACAAGTCAATTGTTTCAAATATAATGAAGAATTGACTTTAATTGTTGAACTTGATCGAAAATCTTCAATGGATCACTTTGATGAAGAAAAATACAGCGTAGAATTCTGGTTGTATAATGAAATGGATCAACTTGTTTCAGTTGGCGCATCCGGACCATATCATGACAAATATTTTGTTGGAAAAGTCAGGAAAGTCAAAATCGAAATAGGGCCTCTCATTCTCACAAGCGGGAAATACAAAATTGATCTGAGTGTATTGATTGGTGGACCCCGGACTGATACCTGGAAAAATGCTATCGGTTTCACTATAACCGAATGTCAACCTTTTGAGACCAACTGGGAAATACCAACTTTTAGAGAAGGTGTATGCATACTTCAGCAATCGTTCAGCGAAGTTGAATAAGAATCATTTTCTTAAAAGAGTATAGTAAATGGATGAAGGGAGAATGATTTCTAATAATCTGGGTAATATGAACTACTCCTTCAGCAATCTGGGGGAAATTACTTAGTGAAAATAAAAAAAAAACGAACTAAGGTAAATATCGCGAAGAAATAAAACATTAGTAAGATAGCTAAGAAGCAGGATAAATTTGAACTTCAGTGGGTTGATCGATGCAATTTAAAGGCAGTGTTGTAAACAATCCCAAAATCAGTTCAGTGAACGGGATCGAGCAAACCACCATCAGAGAATATGGAAGGAAAGGATGTTTTAGATGATGGAAACCACGGTGCTATTACTCACCCTTACCGACCAACATCATTGGGGCTTTGCAAAAAAGATCCATCTGAATTGTCGCACCGATGTAGATGATGCCTACTATGGTTCATTGACTCAAGTTTCCAGCGGCGTTATCCGGTATGACATTTTTAAAGGTGCGAATATAGGAGGAATATGCTCTGCAAACCGTGAGATTATTGAGATTGTGCAGACCTATCATCCCAGATATGTACTTTATCCTTGTAACTTCTCCGGTATTATTACCGAGGCTACCCTGATTGCACTCCGCGAGATGGATTGTATAGTGGTGGTAGATTTTTTTGATGATGATAACCTCTTTGAGTGCTATTGCAGATGGATGATTCCATGTTTGGATTATGTTATCACTCACGTCCCTCGATTAGTAGAAAAGTATGAGGACCTCGGAGCACGCTGTATTTTGACACCTGCAATGCCATTTAACCCCGCCATACATCGTAAACTTAACAACCAAGAGAAATTTTATGATGCGACTTTCGTAGGACAGCTTGTATCCTTACCGACGTGATTATATTGCAAATCTTGCTGCCCTAGGTGCCGAAGTCAGTTATTTGGGGGCGGGGAATGGAGGTAAAATGCACTCCTCGCAAATGGTGAAGATTATCAACCAATCACGTATTAACCTTAATTTCTCATCAGGGATAACTGAAAAATCTATCATTTTGGCCAGGGTTTTTGAGGTTCCCTTATGTGGCGGGTTTTTGTTAACAGAGTATTTTCCTGACTTAAGAAAGGTGGTTCGAGATTGGGCGCGAGATTGAATGCTTTAAAACAGCACAAGAGGCTGCCCAAAAGATTCAGTATTATCTTAAACACCCTGATGAACGCGAGCAAATTGCCGCATGTGGATACGCACGTGCACAGCGTGATTACACTGGTCCTGTTCTTCTCAACCAGGTTTTCCGCGAGATTGAGAATGATCTATGTAAAAGCGGTCGTCCGGAAATAATCCTGGCGGATAGTGGAGTTAATACATTGCGCCATGATTCTGCGGAGCAGTACGATGTGTGGGTTCGTGCTCTGCTGAAAAGTCCCCCACCGCTTCGAGATGAATGGTTTGAAACGGCCAAACTCGTACTTTTGACGAATCCAGAACATAAAGGAGCAAAGCGTTTGTTGCGGCGGGCCAAAAAATGGGGAGATCCTGAACCGTTAATAGGTATGATAAGGGTAACCGCATATCGGACTGTTTCTGTGTTGTCAGGTTGTATCGCGCGCGGGAAGAATCTCACATCTGACAAGGTGCACCGAATCACGAGATTTTTGAGAAAAGTATGAGGGTAGCGTACTTTGGAAAAGTACTTTGCATATGGTCCCAGAATGTTTATTAAAAGATTTGTAAAATCAAATTTCTTGTAACACTGTATAATGATTAGGTTGGCAGAAAAAGAAAAGATTATCAAATTAATGAAGGTTCAGGAAATTAATTGGAAGGTGATTTCTATTCAAAATAAATTAAAAAGTATATTATCCATATTTAACAAAAAAAAATCATTCTCATTAAACAATCTTGATTTAGAGTTACTCGAATTTCTTAATTTTAAAAGGGGTTTTTTTATTGAGGTTGGGGCTAACGATGGAATAAGCCAGAGTAACACTCTGTATTTTGAAAAATATTTGGAATGGAACGGAATATTGATTGAAGCGATTCCTGATCTTGCAGAGAAATGTCGTAAAAACCGCCCGAAGTCTATTGTTCAAAATTGTGCACTCGTTGCTTTTGATTATCCCGATGAAACAATTGAGATAAATTATTGCAATCTGATGAGTTGTGTCGAAGGTGCATTTGATAATGATATTACTGCATCAGATCATATCAACTCGGGCAAAAAATTTCTTAAGGAAAATGAATCCACATATCGAATTACGGTAGTCGCAAAGCCGCTTTCTGATATATTGGATTTCTATCATGTGGATAATATTGACTTTATGTCTCTTGATGTAGAAGGGTTTGAGGTAGAGGTTCTGCGAGGAATTAACTTTGAAAGGCATGCTCCTAAGTATCTTCTTATTGAAGTTCGGCCAGAACTGAAAGAGAAAATTGAGGGAATAATTGGAAAAAAATACGAGATCAAGACCGTCTTAAGTTCAAATGATACATATTCTGATATTCTTTATTCTATTCGATAAAAATCTTACAAGAATTGATGAAATGGTGAAAAAACATATGAACAAAACGACCTTTATTATTGATGGAGCAGGTTTAAGATTCGACCATTTGTCCTAATATTTTTAGGGGTGACATTAAACTATGAATAAGATTGGGATAGACGCTCAATTAAACTCGTTGAGAACCGCAGTGCTTTTTCTTATCTTCAACCGTCCCGATACAACCCAGGTTGTGTTCAATGAAATAAGAAAAGCACAGCCAAAATATCTCTTCATAGCAGCGGATGGTCCAAGGAAGGATCGTCCTGGCGAAACCGAAATGTGTCAGAAGACACGGGAAATTGTTGATCAGGTGGATTGGGAATGTACAGTGTCGAAGCTGTACCGGAATGAAAACATGGGGTGCAAAAATGCTATCAGTTCAGCAATTGACTGGTTCTTTTCAAATGTGGAAGAAGGTATAATACTAGAGGATGATTGTGTGCCTGATCCGAGTTTTTTTCTGTTCTGTCAGGAACTGCTTGAAAAATATCGTGACGATAAAAGGATCATGATGATTTCTGGTAATAATTTTCAGTTTGGTAGAAAGAGAACCGACTCTAGTTATTATTTTTCACGTTATGCTCATATTTGGGGATGGGCAACTTGGAAAAGATCATGGAAATTATACGACAAAGAAATGAAAGAATGGCCCGAAATCCGCAAAAAAGGGTTCTTGAAGGATATTTTATTTGAAAGAAAAATCGTTAAATATTGGGAAACAATTTTCGATTCGGTCTATAATGGATCAATAAATACTTGGGATTACCAATGGGTATTTTCATGCTTGATTCAACGAGGGCTTTCAATTATCCCAAATGAAAATCTTGTTTCAAACATTGGCTTTGATAAAATTGGAACACACACAACCGGGAATAGCATTTTTTCAAAACTGCCAAAAGTAACTATGAAATTTCCTTTGATTCACAATAAATATGTTATACGTGACATGCAAGCGGATAAATTTACAGAAGAAATCTGGTTTTCACATAATGGATTTCTTAAAAATTTATTAAACTCTAGATTCAATATATTGAAGAATAGATCACAATAATATGTTAACCCGGGGAATTATGAAAAAGACCTGTAATATTTGTGGGATGCCAATAATACCCATTTTTTCTGGTAAAATACTTAAAAAATTTGAGGTTCAGTATTATGAATGCCCGAATTGTGGATACGTTTGCACCGAAGATCCATTTTGGCTTCAGGAATCATATAAGAATTCAATAAATCTTACAGATACCGGGATGTTATCCCGTAACATCTGTCTTTCAAAAATTACCTCCTGTATTATATTTCTATTTTTTAAAAAGGATGGGAAATATCTTGATTATGGTGGTGGTTATGGGATTCTAACTCGATTAATGCGAGATTTTGGATTCAATTTTTACTGCTTATATCCATATACTAAAAATCTATTTGCGAAAGGTTTTGAATATCAGGAAAACATCGCTAATATAGAGGTAATAACGTCATTTGAGAATTTTGAGCATTTTACCAATCCACAAGACGATTTGGCAAAGATTTTTTCAATATCTGACAATATTATCTTCTCAACTGAAATATTACCCCATCCTATACCTTTACCGGAGGAATGGTGGTATTATGGTTTGGAGCATGGGCAGCATATCTCATTTTATTCTCTACGTACATTGCAAACGATCGCAAAATCATCTGGATTGAATTTATATTCCTATAATAATCTGCACTGTTTTACGCGAAAAAAAATAAATAAGGCTCTGTGGAAACTAGTATGTAAATTCGGCATCGGATTGATATTTCCTCTAGTTCAAATGAAATTGAAAAGTAAAACCAATGAAGATATGAATTTCCTTAAAAACAATTTAGAATAAGAAAAATGTCTCTTAGATAACAACCCAAATCAAACAACATCGAAATATTGCATCTAATGTGAGCATTAATTTGGCGGTATTTCCGTAAACATGATAATAATTGTACATACTTTCATTAAATTGCACATCAAATATCAGAGAATATGAAAATATTATACGATCACCAGATTTTCTCCTGGCAGAAATATGGCGGTATTTCCCGATATTTTTTTGAATTGATGAGGAACTTCCGAAGATCGGAAACGATTCGATTTGAATTGTCATTAAAATATTCCAATAATGCTTATTTAAAGAACCATAGTTTTGCCGAGTATAGAAATTATTATGACAGAGTTGAATCGCGGGTTTCCAAATGGGGTATAAATTTAATTAATGAACGGCATTCCATCCGGAAAATCAGCGAAGGGGACTATGATATTTTTCATCCGACGTATTATGACCCCTATTTCTTAAAATATCTTAGTAATAAACCATTTGTTGTTACTGTTTATGATATGATTCATGAATTTTTCCCGGAAAACTTCAAAAAAAACGACAGTACTATCCGGAATAAAAAAAAAGTGATAGAAAACGCAAAAAAAATAATCGCAATATCAGAAAATACTAAAAACGACCTCTTAACCGTGTATGATGTGAGATCTGATGATATTGAAGTAATCCATTTGGCATCATCACTTAATTTCGAAAGCAAATGTGAAATTGCGGACCTTCCGGAAAAATATTTACTATTTGTTGGAATTCGCGGCGAGTATAAAAATTTTGATCGTTTTGTGAAATCTGTTGCCCCGCTGTTGCAAGAGGATAGGAGTTTATTTTTAATTTGTGCAGGAGGTGGTAATTTTTCGGAAAATGAAGAAAATCTTGTTAAATCAGTTATCAATCAGAAAACAGGTGCGTTTATTTTCGATAAATGACCCGATGCTAGCAACACTTTACCGGAATGCAATATGCTTTGTGTATCCCTCTTTATACGAGGGATTTGGTATTCCGATCCTTGAATCCTTTAATTGTAATTGTCCTGTAGTGTTAAGTAATGCAAGTTCATTTCCTGAAGTGGCAGCGGACGCTGCAATATATTTTGATCCAACCGATTCACAATCAATGACTGACAGTATTTCGTCTCTCATTCAAAATTCGGATTTACGAGACAAACTCAGAAAACGAGGTCATGAGCGTGTGAAAATATTCCTTGGGAGAAAACCGTAGATAAAACGATCAATTTATACAATAAAATTATTTCCCATTAACTACCCAATAATCGAATTAAACAGTATTATGGTTAAATTTAAAAATTACCCTTCATGGAAACAAAGAAATCAACGATCCACCATATGGTAAATTTAATCTCGGGAATCGGAAAATAAAGGGTTTTCCCTAAAAAACATAAAAATTATACTCCCATAGATCCATTGATAATAAGGTTAAAGGAGGCAATTCCTCATAAATTTTCATTCTGATAGCGGCCTGAAGGATATATTTATGGGAAATACTCAATATAATTCTTAATTCTTTTAACCAGGACTGGATCCAATGAAATTATCAATAATAGGGTGCGGATATGTCGGTGCGGTGACCGGGGCCTGCTTCGCAGAAATGGGAAACGAGATCTGTTTTATCGATATCGATCCAAAAAAACTGGAAGCTATCGAATCTCATAAATCCCCGATATTCGAACCCGGTCTTGATGCCCTTCTTAAAAAAAATGCCCTTCGTATCAGCACGAATAATTCCATAAGGCAGGGAATACCGGGGACGGACTGTACGTTTATTTGCGTGGGAACACCCTCGAACGACGATGGGTCAATCAATCTCGACTATATCCGGAATGCCGCGGAAGAAATTGGCCAGGCACTGAAGGTCATGAAGACACATTGCATCGTCGTAAAAAGTACCGTTGTACCGGGAACGACCGATAATGTGGTGATCCCGGTTCTCGAAAAGGAATCCGGTAAAAAAGCAGGGGCCGACTTCAGCGTTGCAATGAACCCGGAATTTTTAAAGGAAGGGGATGCGCTGAATGATTTCTTCAAACCCGACCGGATTGTTATGGGGACCGGTGATGCGTATGGGAAAAAGGTACTTGAAGACCTGTATCGCCAGTTTGACTGCACGAAATTCGCAACAACCGTTAAGACCGCCGAAATGATAAAATATGCAAGTAATGCGTTCCTCGCGACAAAAATCAGTTTTTCAAATGAAATCGGGAATATCTGTAAAAAATCCGGTATCGATGCGTATGAAGTTTTTAAGGGAGTAGGCCTTGATTCCCGGATAAGTCCTGCCTTCTTCCGGTGTGGGATCGGGTTTGGCGGTTCATGCTTCCCTAAAGATGTCAATGCACTTGTTGCATTTTCCAGGAATATCAGTGTCGACACCCCGCTGCCTGAGGTCTGTGCTGGCGGTGAACGAAAAGCAGCCATTATATTTAATTGAACTTCTGAAGAGGCATATTCCGTTATTAAAAGGGAAAAAAATAGGTGTCCTGGGGCTTTCTTTCAAACCTGATACTGACGATATCCGGGATAGCAGGGCAATCCCGCTGATCGGCCATCTGCTGGAGGAGGGCGCCCATATCATCGCCTATGATCCAATGGCAATAAACCCGTTCAGAGCCGTTTATCCCGGAATTGAGTATGCAAAGAGTGCCCGGGAAACGCTGGATGCCGATGCCGTCATGATCGTCACGGAATGGGATGAGTTTAAGGAACTTGATTATTCAGGAAAAATTGTGATTGATGGGCGAAGGGTTGAAAAAGCAATGAGTGAAGCCGGAATTTATGAAGGGGTGTGCTGGTGAAAAAGGTTACAAAAGCCATCATTCCTGCGGCAGGTCTTGGTACGCGAATGCTCCCGATTACAAAGGCCCAACCGAAAGAGATGGTACCGGTCGTCCACAAACCGGTAATCCAGTATGTCATCGAGGAGGCGTATCATGCCGGGATCACCGATATCCTGATCGTGACTGGTAAAGGAAAAGATGCGATAGAGAACCACTTCGATATAATGGGCGATAACCTGGGCAATATGTACCTTGAAAATCTTGAAAAGATTTTAAAAGAACTGAATATTTTTTACATCCGTCAGAAAGAACTCAGGGGTCTCGGTGATGCAGTCAGCTACGGGGAGTCATTCGTAGGTGATGAGCCGTTTGCATTACTCCTCGGTGATACGATTACCCGGCCACCGTGTATTAAGGAATTAATCGAGATTTATAACAGGTTCCAGTCAAGTATTATCGCTGTCGAAAAAGTCCCATCCGAAAAAGTCTCTTCCTATGGTATCATCGGCGGGGAAGAAATCGAACCGGGCATTTTTAAGATAAATAACCTCATCGAGAAGCCAACGGTGGAAACGGCTCCTTCCGACCTGGCGATCCTCGGAAGTTATATCCTTACCCCGGAGATTTTTTCATGTATCAGGAAGACTGCTCCCGGTTATAAAAATGAAATACAACTTACGGATGCCCTGAAACTCCTTAAAAAAGAGCAGGCCGTATACGCGTACCACTACCGTGGCAGACGTTACGATATCGGGAACAAGGGCGATTGGCTGAAAGCAAACATCGAGCTGGCTTTGGAGGATGAAGAGTTAGGACAGGATATCCGGAATTTTTTGCGGGGTATATCAAATGATACCAGATGAAATCCAGGGTTTATCCGATAGCCTCACCAATTGCGACTTTGAAGGTAAAAATGTCCTGATTTCAGGAGGGGCAGGTTTTATAGGCTCCTGGATATCTGAAGTCCTCGTTGCATCGGGCGCAAACGTAACCAGTATCGATAACCTTGCCAGTGGAAGAAAAGATAATATTTCCTCCCTGGTGAATAACCCCCGCTTCTCCTTTTTCAACGAAGATGTGATCTCATTTTCAGATCCCGGTGACCATCTGGACTATGTGATGCACCTGGCCTCCCGTGCCTCCCCATTTGAATTTGATAAGTTTCCCCTTGAAATTCTTAAATCCAATACCCTTGGAACGATAAATATGCTGGAAATTGCAAAGAAGAACAAGGCAAAATTCCTCTTTACATCAACCAGCGAAATATATGGGGACTCTGAAGTATTCCCGACGCCCGAAACCTACAATGGTAATGTCAATCCAACCGGGATCAGGGGATGCTATGATGAGGCGAAAAGGGCCGGGGAGGCATTATGCATGGCATACGTGAGACAATACGGCCTGGATGCGCGCATTGCCAGAATTTTTAATACATACGGCCCCAGGATGAGACATGATGGGTTTTATGGCCGCGTGGTTCCGAGGTTTATCCAGCAGGCTCTCAACAACGATCCAATTACAATTTTTGGTGACGGTTTGCAGACACGGAGCTTTTGTTATATCACCGATCAGGTCCGGGGGTTGCTCAACCTCCTCTGCAGGGACCACCTATCAGGAGAAGCAGTCAATATCGGTAATCCCAATGAAATGACAATACTTGAACTGGCACAGATGATTATCCGGTTAACAAATTCGGGATCTGAAATGACATTTTGTCCTCTTCCGCCCGATGACCCGAAGAGGAGATTCCCCGATATCAGTAAAGCTCACCAATTGTTGGAATGGGACCCCGAAATACCGGTCACCGATGGAATCAGGAGAACGATTGACCAGTTTATCGAGTAAAACAGAAATATTATTTTTTAAGGGATCTCCAGGCTGATCGATAAATATCCCTGAGACCTGTCTTTTTTCTCTGTAACCCATCGGGCAAGAGGATCCAGTCCGCATCATCGATATTGTATAAATTCCTGGAACCTCCCATTAACTCCCTGTTTTTATCCGTTTCCGGGCCTTCCCAGGAGTCGGATCTCTGATTTTTTACATGGGAATAGCCATGGTTCTGGTGAATGACATGAAACATATCGGTCCCGTCGATGATGGGAATTTTCCGTTTCTTTGTACTTGCGATTAGCCAGTTGTCCCATCCTGCCCGTCCTACCGCAAATGGCGGCATCTCCTTAATCTGCCCTTTAGGGAAAATGAAACAATCTATCTGGTCGGGTCTTCCCCGGGTCCCGTCCCGTTCAACGTATTTTAAAAAGTCAGCTTCCCAGTTTCCGGTAATTGTTATTGGTTCGCGGATATTCGTATTCATCCGCTTTCCTACGAGAAGAAATTCAGGAAGATGTGTTATCTTCGATAATGCATTCATCACATCTGAGGTAAGAATAATGTCCGCATTGACATAACAGATATAATCATTCTGTGAAATGATCTGAACTTTTTCAAATATATCGGAGAGAATCGGAGTCCCGTATTCATTCCGCCTGATTTCCCTGATATGCTTTACATCAGACTCTTTTGCAGCCTCCTCAATTCCTTCTTCATCGCCAAACAGGATCACCTCACAGGCCGGATTAAGGTGTGCCCAGCTCCGGATGGCATTTTTCTGAATAATCGAAATCTCATTGTGGAATGGTTTTGGAATACTGAAAATTGTCAACATTTCAAAGTAGTATTGAATTTTTTTGCTATAGAAGTATTTTTATCGGGCGCTCTGAAGGACCGGAGCCCCGGGCGAAATAAAGGAATAACTGAGTATTAAGAATGGCGTCGCTTTTTTAGTTCGTCGAAATCCGAAGATGTCAGGATATCCGCGTTCAGAGATAACTTCTTCTATAGGCCAGTTCCACCATTGAATCTGATCCAGGAGGTCCCTGTGTTCCTGTGAAAATCTGAACTTAATGTGCCGTCCTGGATTTCCAGCGACGATTTCATAGTTTTCGATATTTTTTGAAACGACCGATCCTGCTCCGACGATTGCCCCGTCTCCTATGGAAATCCCCGGGAGAATAATTACGTTCTGGCCTATCCATACGTCATTTCCAATAGTAATGTCACCTTTACCTACCGGAGTATCAGGGTTTGTGGGGATTTCATCAAAAAACTTGTCGAAAGGGTAGGTTGAAATCGTGTCGTAACGGTGATTTGAATCGACAATGATATGGACGTCCGATGCGATTGAACAAAATTTACCGATATAAACGTGATATCTGGTTGTTTCCATGTGAATTACTGGAAAACCATAAGTATACTCTCCAATATGGATATTGTTCCGTTTTATGTCGGTATTCGGTCCTAACGCACCCAGGATTGTAATTTCTGAATCTGATAATAACTGTAGTTTGAGGTGCTGCAGTTTTTTACTCCTGTATTGACCTGTATGGAATTTTGCGATATCGATAAATTTTCTGCTGGCCCTGATATAGGAAAAATAAATTTCCCGAATAAATGGAAAGCTGAATCTCATGATGAATCCCACTGAAGTTTTTTTGTTTTATACCTGGTTTCATTAAAGAATTTTTAACTGTTAAGATTTACAACATCCTTGTTTTTTATTAGTCGATTCATATATTAGTATACTACTTTCTATAATTCTGTTTAGCCGGTGCTGACAGGAATCTGGCTTTAAAAACTGATTATTGCTAAATTCAATTTTGCTAAATTCCTATAAAAAATCCGATAACCCTACCAATTTCCTGTACCAAAAAAAAGCGAATCAGATATTCTTCTGGTCAGGTCAGGAGTCAGAATAGTGTATGCATTTCGAGTTATTACGTTGTTCAATCGTGAATCTGATAATTTTCTAAAACCGGATTTTTTAATTTAATCCAGGCTTGTTTTTAAAATCCAACTGCGCAACTCCTATATAATATAGACTTCTGTAATACTTATGATACTGAACAGGATCTTTTTCCAGCAATGATTCATTCAAAAAACCCCGGATAAAAAAAATAGAGAGGAATACGGATGGAACCTTATCAATTGGAGACTGCGGTTGCCTTTATAATCTTTAACCGCCCCGACACAACGAAAACGGTTTTTAACGAAATTAAAAAGGCAAGACCAAAAAAATTATTTGTGATTGCAGACGGGCCAAGGACTGAAAAGCCAGGAGAGATCGAAAAATGCCGGGAAACAAGAAAAATTATTGAAGCCGTAGATTGGGAATGTGAGTTGTTCACCAATTTTTCGGAGACTAATCTCGGCTGCAAAAATCGTATAGCGAGTGGGATCAGCTGGGTTTTTGAGCACGTCGAAGCGGCGATCATATTGGAAGATGACTGCGTTCCCGGTGAATCCTTTTTTAATTTTTGCAGTATTATGCTCAATGCATACAGGGATGATAACCGGGTAATGATGATCACCGGGACCAATCTGTTATTTGACGATGATTTAGTTGAAGAATCCTATTATTTTTCCCAATTTTTTTCTATCTGGGGATGGGCCACATGGAGAAGGTCCTGGTCAAAATATGACATAACAATGAGCAGGTGGCCTGAGTTCAAATCGAAAAAAATGCTTGAATCCGTCTCTAAAAACAAGCTTTTCAGAAAGTACCTCGAAATGATCTTCGATGAAATCTATCAGGGGAAGGATGATACCTGGGATTACCAGTGGTTTTTCTCGGGCCTGGTCCAAAGAGGACTTTGTATTGTCCCTGCGAAAAATCTCATAAGGAATATAGGAATCGACGGAACAAGGCCCCAGAAAGGTGAATATATAAACCGGAAAACCTCAGGACTCAACCTGGTATGTATTAAAGAGCCGGGAATTCTGGTAATAAATCCGGCCTACGAGGTCCGGGAAATTAAAAACATTCTAAAAATTGCAGGTTATTCGTACACCAGGCACTATATTATCAAAATTCTGAAAAAAACAGGGGTATTCGAATTTTTAAAACAAATAAAAAATAAACAGAAATGAAATATTCCCGGTTTAACGTTCACGCCGGATAAACTTTTTTCGTGAAGGTCAAAGAAAAAAAATATCCTGGTAAAAAAACAGGGATGGCAATTCTTTTTACGGATTCTCCTGATATTCTCATAATATTTTTTGCAAAAGGAGAAAAAAGGTATATTTGGTATTTGATACAACTAATACACATGCAGGTAGTAATCCTTGCCGGCGGTTTGGGCAGCAGGTTGGCGGAGGAAACCGATTTAAAACCTAAGCCAATGGTCGAGATCGGGGGTCGTCCAATATTATGGCATATAATGAAAATTTATTCTGCGTATGGGATCGACGATTTCATCATTTGTTGCGGATATAAAGGCTATATAATCAAGGAATATTTTGCAAATTATTTTTTACACATGTCTGATGTCACATTCGATATGAATTCGAATACGATGGAAGTACATCAAAAACATGCAGAGCCATGGCGGGTCACGCTGGTAGATACCGGGGACCAGACTCTCACAGGTGGAAGATTAAAACGTGTTGAAAATTACATAAAGGACGAACCTTTCTGTTTTACCTACGGTGACGGTGTCTCAAATATCAATATTGGAGAACTGATCCGGTATCATAAAGCCCATAATAAGACCGCTACAATAACGGCAGTCCAACCCCCGGGACGATATGGATCGTTACATATCGATACGTCAGGATCAGTACTGGAATTCCAGGAGAAACCGTATGGTGACGGTGCCTGGATAAATGGAGGTTTTTTTGTATTGAATAAAGATATTTTCTCCTATATTCAGGGTGATATGACCACCTTTGAAAAGGAGCCGATGGAAAACCTGGTAAAGAATAATGATATTGTCGCGTACAAACATTCCGGTTACTGGCAGGCCATGGATACCCTGCGTGAGAAAAATCTCCTTGTCGATCTTTGGAATTCGGGAAAGGCACCCTGGAAGGTCTGGTGAATGGATAAACATTTCTGGAAAGGGAAGAAGGTACTGGTTACGGGGCATACCGGATTTAAAGGTGGCTGGCTTTCGTTATGGCTGTCGCTGGCAGGTGCTGAAGTAACGGGTTTTGCATTAACTCCTCCTACAGAACCGAATATTTTCAATGTTGCGGGTATCAAAAAGGAAATAACCTCAATTGAGGGGGATATCAGGAATGTTGACGAGCTGACATCAGTGATATCTCAACACAGGCCGGAGATCATTTTCCACCTCGCCGCACAACCGATTGTGAGAGAATCGTACCTGGATCCGGTTACTACCTACCAGACAAATATTTTCGGCACGATTAACCTGTTTGAGGCAATCAGAAAAACAGGTGGTGTTAAAGCAGTTGTGAACGTCACTTCAGACAAATGTTATGAAAATCATGAATGGGTCTGGGGGTACCGGGAAACCGATTCAATGGGTGGGTTTGACCCGTACAGCAGCAGCAAGGCGTGTTCCGAGATAATTACGACAGCGTACAGGAACTCTTTTTTCAACTCAAAGATGGAAATCAGTCACCCGGCAATCGCAACTGCCCGGGCAGGAAATGTAATTGGCGGGGGTGACTGGGGGAAAGACCGGTTAATCCCTGACATATTCAACTCGATATTTAATAATCGCAAAATCGTCATAAGGAATCCCAACGCAATAAGGCCCTGGCAACATGTCCTGGATCCCCTCAACGGGTACCTTCTCCTGGCGGAGTCCCTGTATAAAAACGGGGCTGAATTTGGGGAGGCCTGGAATTTTGGTCCATCCGGGAACAGCGCCAGAAAAGTCTCATGGATTGTTGAGAAAATTATCGATATCTCGGGTAAGGACATATCCTGGGAACTTGACGGGAAGTCCAATCCTCATGAAGCAACGTTACTGTCACTTGACTGTTCGAAGGCCATTTTGCGACTGGGGTGGAGCCCTAAACTTGATATCACCATGTCATTGAAATGGGTAGTCGAATGGATGAGGGAATACCGGAATAACAGCAATATGAAAGAAATTACCGAAAATCAGATCCTTGATTTTATGGAGATGAAAATTTCATGAATACATCAAAATGCAGATTTTGTAACACTCCGCTCACCCATACATTTGTCGATCTTGGAATGTCACCGATATCAAATGCTTTCCTGAAAAGCGATCAACTCAATCAGGGAGAAAAATTTTATCCTTTACATGTCTATGTCTGCGATTCATGCTACCTGGTCCAGTTAGAAGAATTTGAGACCCCTGATAAAATATTCAGCGATTATGCCTATTTCTCTTCTTTTTCCGATACGTGGCTTAAACATGCCAAAGATTATACAAATGAAATTGTATCTGAGTTTGGCTTTAATAAGGGCAGCTACGTTGTTGAAATTGCGAGCAACGATGGCTATCTGCTTCAGTATTTTAAGGAAAAAGGCATACCGATCCTGGGAATCGAACCGGCAGAAAATGTGGCGGAGGAAGCCCGGAAAAAAGGAATACCCACAATTTCAAAATTCTTTGGGACACAGACGGCAAAAGAATTGATTAATGATGGTTGTCGCCCGGATTTGATTATTGGTAATAATGTTCTCGCTCACGTTCCTGATTTAAACGATTTTGTTGAGGGAATCAAAATACTGCTGAAACCCGCCGGGATTTTTACGCTGGAATTCCCCCATGTTCTCACGTTAATTGCCGGGAACCAGTTTGATACCATTTACCACGAACATTTTTCATATTTTTCGCTCCTGACCGTAGAGAGAATTTTTGCCTCGCACGGTCTGACCATCTTTGATGTGAGGGAACTACCCACTCACGGCGGATCGTTACGAATATATGGCCGACATTCGGAGAATAATGCAATTCCTGTCTGTAAAAGTGTGGGAATGTTACATGAGAAAGAAACCGGGTCCGGTCTTGATGATATTGCGGAATATGAAAAATTCAATGAAAAGGCGAAAAAAATTAAAATGGAGCTATTGGACTTCCTGATCCAGGCGAACAGGAAGGGAAAGGTTGTCGTTGCATACGGTGCCCCGGCAAAAGGGAATACCCTCTTAAATTATTGTGGGATCCGGGAGGATTTTATACGCTATACTGTTGATCGTAGTCCCCACAAACAAGGACTTTTCCTTCCGGGTACGCATATCCCGGTTTACCACCCTGATAAGATACGTGAAACCCGGCCGGATTTCGTGATAATCCTCCCCTGGAATATAAAAGAGGAGATAATGGATCAATTGGACTTCATCAGGGACTGGGGTGGACATTTTGTTGTTCCAATCCCTGAACTAAAGGTAATTTAATGAAATTCAACAAATTATCCATTAAAGGGGCATACCGGATTGACCTTGATCGACTGGAAGACAACCGTGGATATTTCTCACGCTCCTTTTGTAAAAACGAATTTGAAAAGAATAACCTGGATTCAACGATTGTCCAGTGTAATATCTCGTATAACCGGTTCAGGGGGACAATACGTGGGATGCATTTCCAGGAAGAACCCTTTGCCGAATCTAAAATCGTGAGTTGTATCAAAGGTACCATTTACGATGTTATTCTTGATATCAGGGAAGATTCTGCTACTTTTTTGAAATGGGAAGCCATTGAGCTGAGCGATCGGACCTATGGCAGCATCTACATACCAAAGGGATGTGCACATGGATTTCAAACATTAGAAGATGACAGTGTGGTCTATTACCAGATGACTGAGTCTTATCATAATGAATCTGCAAAAGGGGTCCGCTGGGACGACCCCATCTTTTCGATCGAATGGCCGATAAAAAAATTTATCATATCTGATAAAGATAAGCAATATCCGGACTATATTTTATGAAACGAGTATTATTTACCGGGGCGACCGGGTTTATTGGTCGCCACTGTATTGCACCCCTGATCTCTAAAAATTATGAGATCCATGCAATATCCACAAATCCTCCGGATAACCGGGACCATCCCGTCAACTGGCATACGGCAAATCTTTTTGATTCCGAAAAAGTTGAAAATATCGTTAAGGAGGTCCAGCCAACACATCTGCTGCATCTTGCCTGGTATACAGAACCCAAATTATACTGGAATTCTATTGAAAATTTAAAGTGGGTAAGGGCGAGTCTTAACCTTATTGAATCCTTCATCCGGAATAATGGTCAAAGGGTTACAATTGCCGGATCCTGTGCCGAATATGACTGGAATTATGGTTACTGCACTGAAAATATTACGCCGTTGAACCCTTCATCACTGTATGGGGTATGTAAAAATTCGCTACAATCAATGACTACCCGGATTTTAAAGGATGTTTCCGTTAGCAATTGCTGGGGAAGGGTATTTTTCCTGTATGGTCCCGGAGAACCTCGGGAAAAACTTGTTGCATCAGTCATTCGATCCCTTCTGGACAACAAAGAGGTACAAACAACCCCCGGGGATCAGGTCCGTGATTACCTGTACGTTCAGGACGTTGCCGATGTATTCGTGAGGTTACTGGATAGTAACATCGAGGGTCCGGTTAACATTGGTTCGGGCAAAGCCATTGCGATACGGGACATCCTCGACGTGATTGGTTCGCAAATGAATAAGGAGAAATTAATATTGCGGGGCAATATCCAAAAACCGGATGAAACCCCCTTCCTGGTTGCGAATACCCGAAGAATAAATCATGAACTGGGGTGGTATCCATCATATAGCCTTGAAAAAGGAATTGAACACTATATTAAATGGATTGAACAAGGAAAATTTTAAAAAATGAAAATTTTCTGAAAGGACCTTCTTTCATCAAGATAAAATTATCTCATTCGTCAAGAGATCCAACTATGTTAATACCCTGTTGTATTAGTTCGGAATTCAAATAATACTGACGGGATTAAATTTTCAAGGGAAATACCGGAATATTTCCAAAACCAGCTAAAAAGACTAGTATAAACCATAACCGCTCCCCCGGGTTTGTTTCGTAATGGATTCAATAGTAATGAATAGTTTCAATCCTTCCGAAGGAGTGGATGAAATACAAGCATTTCCCTGGTGCTGTTAAGTGCTTCCGGCAGCGGGATCCATCGATCCACTTCAGGTGTCTTTTCCATGGTATTGATATGAAGTTGTTCTGGAATGCTACCCAACTTGAAAGCAATCAGCTTATTAAAATCCGATACTATCATAACGGACTACGAAAAATATCATACCAGTCCAATCGATTATGTCAGAATATGCGCTTAAAACCGTTATTAACCGTGCAAATTATTTAAAATAATGTAGTTGCATATTAAACAGTCCTAGAATAATGTGAAAAATAAACCAGACCGTTACTATTGGTACCATGCCGAATACAACGATTTCCTCCTCATCCCAGACCCCTCTTGTAAGCGTAGGTATTCCGACCTTTAACCATCCGGATGGTTTACGGAGGACTCTCAGGTGCATTGTTGAACAGTCCTACGGAAACCTTGAGATCATAGTATCGGATAACTGCTCACCAGGATCGGAAACAGAAGCAGTAGTAAGGGAATTCTGTTTGAAAGACAACCGGATACAGTATTTTAGACAGGATACGAATAAAGGTCCGGCATTTAATTTCCGATTTGTGCTTGAGAAGGCTACTGGTGAATATTTCATGTTCGCAGACTGATGATGACGCATGGGACCCGTTATTTATCGGCTCATTAATAGGCCCGCTGGAAAAATACCCTGATGCTTCTGTGGCAATGTGTGGTGTAAAGAGGGTGGACGAATCCGGTAACTTCTTAGATATCACACGGTTTTCCGCATTGAGTGACCCGGACTATAGCAGGTTTAAAATGGCCCTGTACGGTTCAGGCCACGATGTGATCACATTTTACTGGTACGGCCTGTTCAGATTAAAAGACTTTAAAAAATTTTATAAAAATTTTGATAACTCGTTCGCTGGTGACCTTGTTTTAATTTGTGAAATGCTGATGAGTACAAGATTCTGCTATGTCGATAAAATCCTGCATACCAGAAAATTCAATATTGCCCATGGTACGGCGGAAAGATATCCCGACGAGGAAATTGGAAAAAATTATGGTGACCGGTTGAAATTTTTTGGGTTACTATTCAGGTTCGGCCCCTATTTATTTCGATCCGAAAATATTCCTGCAAGACGGAAAATATGGATCCCCTTCATGGCAATCGCCCTTGGGCTTTGGATGTGCAGGTTATTCTATTTAATACATGTAAAAAAAATCAGGGTTATATAATCCCCAGCCGTCATCTGTACTTTCTTTCTGATTGCCGTGTTATTCGATCAAGGGTTTGGAATTGAAGAATAACTCACCGGATTATTTTTTGGAGAAGCATTCGTCATTTATGAGAAACAGCCCCTGATCACTCTGGGCATTACCCCTACACATCCCTCTATTAGGGTTTAGCACAGACCTATTTTCCACTGTTCACAATGAAGAAAATCGTCATAAAAGGAGCCCGGCAGCATAACCTCAAAAATATCACGGTCGAGCTCCCGCGGGATAAATTAATTGTCATTACCGGGCTTTCCGGGTCCGGAAAGTCCACACTGGCATTCGATACCATCTACGCCGAAGGACAACGGCGATATGTCGAATCGCTTTCAGCATATGCCCGCCAGTTTCTCGGGTTAATGAACAAACCGGATGTCGATGTGATCGAGGGGCTTTCTCCTGCAATTTCCATCGAACAGAAAACCACGTCGAAGAACCCGAGAAGTACCGTTGGGACGGTCACTGAGATTTATGACTATCTCAGGCTGCTCTTTGCCCGTATTGGTGTCCCGTACTGTCCTGTTCATAATATAAGGATTGAGGCACAATCGCCTGTCCGCATTGCCGAGAGTATTGCGGCAGAGTACCCCGGCCAGGTCACTATCCTTTCACCGGTAGTCCGGCAGAAAAAAGGCACATACCTGCAGGTAATCAAAGACCTGAATAAAGAAGGGTATGCAAGGGTCCGGATCAATGGTGAAATCCACCGGACAGACGAAGAGGTCCCCCTTGAGCGTTACAAAAAACACGATATCGATGTTGTCATAGACCGTCTTGATTCATCCGATCGTTCGCGTCTCGCCGAAGCCTGCGAAAATGCATTGAAAAAATCGGAAGGACTTGTCATTGCATCTGACGGTGAGGGCAGGGAAACTACATATTCGGCAAAAATGGCCTGTCCCGAATGTGGTATTACCTTCGAGGAGCTGCAGCCGAGGATGTTTTCGTTCAACAGCCCGTTCGGTGCCTGCGAGGAATGTAACGGGCTTGGAATCCGGATGGAATTTGATCCCGACCTTATTATCCCGGATAAAAAACTCTCGCTTGCCGATGGGGCGGTTGCGATGTACCGCAATTTCCTCGACGGTTACCGGAGCCAGTATCTTGGGGCTGTTGCAAAACACTACGGTTTCTCGGTGTTTACGCCCATAAAAGACCTTACCACTCCGCAATATAATGCCCTGATGTACGGTTCCGAAGATCAGATCCGGTTCTCGATGAGCATGAAGAACGGTGACGCCCAATGGTCCCACAAGGGAGCATGGGAGGGCCTTCTGCCCCAGGCCACCCGCCTGTATCACCAGACCCAGTCTGAATACCGGAAACGGGAACTCGAGAAATTCATGCGGATATCGGACTGTCCGAAATGCCATGGCAGACGCCTGAAAGACAAGATCCTTGCCGTAAAAATTGCAGGAAATTCGATCATCGACATCACCGATTTACCGGTGACAAAGATGCATGGACTTTTTCAGGACAATTGACCTGAACGAAAAAGAACAGGAAATCGCCAGGCAGGTATTGAAAGAGATCAATGCGCGACTCGAATTTCTTGAAAAAGTCGGCCTCGGCTACCTCACCCTCTCCCGGAGTGCCGGCACATTATCCGGTGGGGAAGCACAGAGGATCACGGCTCGCAACCCAGATCGGATCGAACCTCGTCGGTGTCCTTTACGTCCTCGACGAACCTTCGATCGGCCTGCACCAGCGGGACAACCAGAAACTGATCGACACCCTGCGCCGGCTCCGTGACCTTGGGAACACCCTGATCGTTGTAGAACATGACGAGGATACCATCCGGCATGCAGATCATGTCGTCGATATGGGCCCCGGGGCCGGACTTCACGGGGGACATGTTGTCGCCGAGGGGACCCCGTTACAGATCGAGCGGAATAAAAAGTCACTTACCGGCCAGTACCTTGCCCGGACGATGCGGATCGATGTCCCTGAAAAGAGAAGGGAAAGCCGGCACCATGTCCGGATAACCGGCTGTTCGGAGAATAACCTGAAAAAAATCGATGTAGAGATACCCGATTGGCGTATTTACGGTCGTCACCGGGGTATCGGGCAGTGGGAAATCCACCCTCATATACGATACACTCTACAAAGCCCTGATGAGGGAACTCTATGGTTCCAAAGAAAGCCCCGGGAAATATGAAACGCTGGAATTTGATAGTGAAATCGACAAAGTAATCGTGATCGACCAGAGCCCGATCGGAAAGACTCCGCGATCGAACCCCGCGACCTACACCAAGGTATTCGATGAAGTCCGGAAAGTCTTTGCCGAGACCAGGGAGGCGAAAGAACGCGGTTACCAACCGGGACGGTTCTCATTTAACCTGAAGGGGGGACGGTGCGAGGCATGTGAAGGCGACGGGCTGATAAAAATTGAGATGAACTTCCTCCCGGACGTCTACGTAGAATGCGAGGAATGCAAGGGGTCGCGTTATAACCGGGAGACACTCGAGGTAAAGTACAAAGGGAAATCGATATCCGATGTACTGAATATGACGGTAGAAGAAGCAGGCGAACTATTTGCAAATATTCCGGCAATTCGCCAGAAACTTGAGACGCTCTCTGCCGTAGGACTGGATTATATCAAGCTCGGACAGAGTTCGACAACCCTTTCCGGTGGAGAAGCCCAGAGGATCAAGCTTACCCGGGAGCTTGCAAAAAAAGCCACCGGAAAAACGATCTATTTCCTTGACGAACCCACGACCGGTCTGCATTTCCATGATGTCAAAAAACTGATCAAGGTCCTTGACGAACTGGTGGCCAAGGGGAATACCGTGGTCGTAATCGAACATAACCTTGATGTTGTTAAATCCGCGGACCATATTATCGACCTCGGACCTGGTGGGGGGGATGCAGGTGGCGAAGTAATCGCAACCGGTACGCCGGAGGAAATAGCGGAAAATAAAAAGAGTTTCACGGGAGAGTTCCTTAAACCCCTGCTCGAAGATCGGACCGAAACACCGGGATCTCCAATTAATTCGGTGATAGAAGTGAAACCTTCCGCCAGGTCAAAACCCCGGAGAACGGGTAAGGTGTAGAGGATTCCCTTCATTTTTGAGGGCGATCGATATGATGCCTTATCCGCCGCGAATAACCCGAAAATGCCAAAATAGTGTCCGGTGTATCTGGCTGACAATTAAAAAATTATTATTTTAAAATGAATAAAAGAAGCCAATGGAGTAAAAAAAAGTGGGAACTACGATGCGGTATAATTCCATCGGCAACGTTATGAGCAATTGTCAGATTCAGATCGGCCGGGGCAACCGTGTTGATTTGTATAAAAATCATGTGATGTTATCTTTTTTCAATTGTGGCAGTGAAAATGTCAATTGTTATTCCCGTAATACTTGTTTTGATCGGTTCGGTATTAATTCCGTTTTTTTGGAAGCCGATAAAAAAAGTATGAGCAATCCGGGACCCGACAGCAGGAGTAACCGGCCTTGATTGATCTGTCGATGGTCCCCGAAAACCCGGGCTGTTACATCTTCCGTGATGCAGAAGCCACGATTATCTATGTTGGAAAGGCCAAGAACCTGAAAAAAAGAGTTACATCATATTTCCAGAAAAGCGACCATGATACGAAGACGACGGCATTAATCAGCCACATCGCGTCGATCGATGTCATGGTCACGACGAACGAGGTTGAGGCCCTTATCCTTGAAAACAGTCTTATCAAGGAGAACCAGCCGCGATACAATATCGACCTGAAAGATGCGAAACAGTATGCCTATATCGAACTTACGGATGAAGTGTTCCCCTGCATCAGGATCGCCCGGAAGGCCGCGATAAAAGGTTCGTTTTTTGGACCGTTTGTGTCGGCCGCCGAACGGGACTATGTATATTCCGTGGTCAAAAAGGTATTCCGGTTAAGGACGTGTAAAAATCTCCGGAGGCGGGCGTGTCTCCGGCATCACATCCATACGTGTTCAGCTCCCTGTCTCGGTGACCAAAGGCCCGAAGAATACGCTGACCAGGTTTCAAATGCTGTAATGGTCCTAAAGGGAAGAGGGTACCGAACTTGTCCGGAACCTGAAGGAAGAGATGACGGTCCGTTCGGAATCACAGGATTATGAAGGGGCGATGATGATCCGAAACCAGATAAATGCCATCGAACGGCTGGGGCAGCGCCAGGATATGGTCCGGTCTTCGGCAACCGAGGAAGATATCATAAATTACCTGATCCATGATGAAAAAGTATACCTGATGCTGTTTCCCGTCCATTCAGGTACCCTTGCGAATAAGAAGGAGTATGTATTCGATTTTCGTGAAGACTTCCTTGAAGAATTCCTCGTCCAGTACTATTCGGAGCATGATCCCCCCGGGGAACTGGTATTGCCGGAAGAGGTCAGCGAGCCGATGGAAGAATATCTCTCGCGGCAGAAGGGCAGGAAAGTAACGGTTACCGTCCCTCAGAAGGGTGCAAAACGGAGGCTCCTCGACCTTGTCAGGGTGAATATCGAGACGGTGTTCTTCGGCGATGAAATAAAACTTCATGAAGTCAGGGACCAGCTGGGACTATCAGAACTTCCGCGGGTCATCGAATGTTTCGATATCTCGCACCTGTCTGGCACATCCGTTGTAGGTTCAATGGTCCGGTTCAGCGACGCCCGGCCTGACAAGAAGAATTACCGGAGGTTCCAGATCAAGACCGTCGATGGCGTTGATGACGTTATGGCGATTGGGGAAGTCGTACGTCGGCGGTACGCACGGTTAGTGGATGAAGGAAGTCCTATGCCGGACCTGGTCATGGTTGATGGCGGTAAAGGGCAGTTGAACTGCTGCTACGAAGGAAATTAAAAAATTAGGCCTGTCATTGCAGGTTATTGCCCTGGCAAAACGCGAAGAGGAGATCTATATGGCCGGGCATGCATACCCGGTACCGGTTGACCGGAAAGAGAGGGCCTCATTGTTCCTCCAGGAGATACGGGATGAAGCACACCGGTTTGCAATAACCTATCACCGGTTGCTTCGGAAAAAGAAGTCGATAAAAGGATGAAGGTCACGAAATTCTTTTCCAGGAAATGATCCCTGCCGTCGGTAAGCTGGTTTACGGGTATGACGTGCCGGTTTCTATAATATTATTGGATAGCCGGGAGATAAATTTGTAAACTTCATAATGTAAAAAGAATGATTTAAGAAATAAAGCCCTGGCCCAGCTTTGAGTTAAACCTTTCAGTTGAAGAATCAAAATAAAAAATAAACTAATTTCCCATCGTTATGACCGATTATAATCTCCATGCACCATTCGAACCAAAAGGTTCCCAGCCCGAGGCGATAGACAAACTCGTCACCGGCATACGGGAAGGCATGCAATACCAGACCCTCCTCGGTGTCACCGGATCGGGCAAGACGTTTACCATGGCAAATGTAATCCGGGATTCGGGAAGGCCTGCCCTCGTCATTGCCCATAACAAGACCCTTGCCGCACAACTCTATAATGAATTCAAGGAATTTTTCCCGGATAACCGCGTCGAATATTTCGTATCGTACTACGATTACTACCAGCCGGAATCGTATATTCCCGCAAAAGACCAGTATATCGAGAAAGATTCGCAGATAAACCCGAAGATCGAACAACTCCGTCTTTCTTCGACCGCCTCGCTGCTGTCACGCCGCGATGTCATTGTTATCGCCTCGGTTTCCTGTATATACGGACTCGGCCGGCCTGAAAATTTCAGGAATATGGGTTTCGAATTAAAGGCGAATGAACGGCGTTCGAGGAAAGAAATCATCAGTGATCTTATCGCCTGCCAGTTCCAGAGAAACGACCTCGAGCTCATGCCCGGACGTTTCCGGGTCAAAGGAGACACCATTGACCTTATACCCGGCTATTTCAACAATATTATCAGGGTTGAACTGTTCGGTGATGAAGTCGAGCGGATTATGGAGATCGATAAAAATACCGGCCAGATCAAGGAAAGGATGAACTATTTCTACGTGTACCCTGCCCGACACTACGTTATTCCTGAGGAAGACCAGAAACGTGCCATGGTGACTATCAGGGAGGAACTGAAAGAACGCCTTCCGCAACTCGGGCTTATCGAATCACACCGGCTCGAACAGCGGACACTGTATGACCTCGAGATGATCGAGGAAAGCGGGAGTTGCAAGGGGATAGAAAATTATTCCCGGCACTTTGATTTCAGGAAACCCGGGGAAAAACCATATTGTCTCCTCGATTACTTCCCCCAGGATTTTATTCTCTTCATCGATGAGAGTCACCAGACCATCCCGCAACTTCATGGGATGTACAGAGGGGACCGTTCAAGAAAACAGTCCCTGGTTGATTACGGTTTCCGTCTTCCAAGTGCATTTGACAACCGGCCGCTCATGTTCAGCGAGTTTGAAAAATATATGCACCAGGTTATTTTCGTATCCGCAACCCCCGCGGACTATGAACTTGAGCATTCGGGCCAGGTCGTCGAGCAGATCATCAGGCCTACGGGCCTGGTCGACCCCGAAGTGGAAGTCAGGAAGACGGAAGGTCAGACCGAGGACGTGATCGGCGAGATCGAGATGACAATTGCCCGTGGCGACCGGGTACTCCTGACAACCCTTACAAAAAAACTTGCCGAGGAATATACCGAGTACCTTGCCGGGCGGGGAATCAGGACCCGGTACCTTCATTCTGAAATAGATACACTCCAGCGTACCGAGATTATCAGGGAACTGAGGCTCGGAAAATTCGATGTCCTTGTCGGGATCAACCTCCTCCGTGAAGGGCTCGACATCCCTGAAGTGGGTTTTATCGGGATCCTCGATGCCGACAAGGAAGGGTTCCTGCGGGATGCGAGGAGCCTTATCCAGATTATCGGGCGTGCAGCCCGTAATGTGAATGCCCACGTGGTATTGTATGCCGATCATATTACGAAATCAATCGCAGAGGCCCTTTCGGAGACGAAAAGACGCCGCGAAATGCAATTGGGGTACAATGAGGAGCATCACATCGTCCCACAGACGATCATAAAACCGGTACGGGAGAAGGAGGTCGATATAAAGGATGTTAAACACATTCCGAAGGTCGAGATGCCAAACCTGATCATCGAGCTCGAAGCCGCCATGAAAGCCGCTGCAGAAAACCTTGATTTCGAGGAGGCAATCCGGATTCGTGACCAGGTCAATGCACTGAAAAAGAGACTCGGAGAGCGTTGAATCAGAAACTTCGCCCACCTGTCTGAGGTCCCGGGGTAAAAAAAGGGTATGGTGAGAGTCTTATCCACGTAACTCTTCGGCCATATGATGGGTCGTCTATAGTTTTTGTGAGTACATCTCTGCAAATTCCTTTGCCATGTTAACCGATGCCGGTCCGCCCTGTGTTGTATAATCAACGATTACCACTGCATTATTCTTCCGGAAGACGACCTCGCTCCGTGATTTCTGTGTCCAGCCAAAACTTTCGTCGGGGATATCGAGGGTAATTATCCTGTTGGCCACGGCAGCTTGTTTTTCGACATTATAACCAGCCTTCGCTGCGTCGAATGAATCGTACAGGGTTGTCCGAACCTGTACGGAATCTCCATTGCTGTTCACAAAACCCGCGGTACATGATTTTGCAGTGCATGTAAGGCCATCCGGGTCCCAGGCCGCTGAAATTTCCTGTGCTGCTAATACAATTTCAGAAACATTCCCGTATACCATGGTGCCAATTGTTCCGGTGGGGATTGGCATTGTTGACCCCGGGGTAATCTGTGGATGTGTTACCGATGTTGAGCGGCTGCTGACAGTAGCCTGTGCGGGTGCATGGTCAGGATTTAATGCCCGGCGTGTGACATCCACTGACGGACGTTCAATTGATTCCCGCTGTGATGATGCATCCTTTGACAAGCAGCCCGTAGAAAAGGACAACGTGAGTATAACGATCAGAAGAATTAAAACCGGCTGATAATGTTTCATATACCCTCTGTTTTTTTTCGGTATAAAATAACATTTCGTTAAAAAATTTGAGCATCATACCAGTTTTTATCAGAACAGACCCTGGACCGTATTTTCCCCTTCAAAGCTTTTCGAGGTAGTTTATCAGAAAAAATACGTAATCCAAAATAATTATTTCTGGACTAATGGACGCACAAGGCCGGCTATAAAATGCAAAATAAAAATGTATTTATAAAGAGTTATGTCCCGATATATAACCAAACATGATTTATATTGTTAAGCTGTTCAATAATTGCTATCATTTTTTACATATTAACTCCGTTCCCGATTTCAATAATAATAATAATCTGAAAACCGATAATGATACTACATTGGGATTATTTTTTAATTACCGCGCGTAAGGGTTTCTTCATAGAAATGTCAGCCAAAGCGCTGACATATGGCTGCCGGAAAAAAATGTCATACCCTGAAACCTGTTTATAGTGTTAAGCTATTAATCAACTATATTCGATTTGACCCTGAATTCTGTGGATCCTACCCGAATCCCCTCTCAATTTACGTACCTGGTTAAGGAACCCGTTGGCAATCTGATATTCAATTTCACGCGCTCCGGTGATGGGATATCGGAAAAAACGGGTGAAAAAGAGACCTAAATTCACGAAAAGTTTAAATATGTTACAGGAGAGGATATGTTGAATACATTTATATCGGGGTTTTGAGGTGTCAAGCATCGCAGATTTCCGATTCAAGGATGTACAAAACAAAACTGAGCTCAGGTGATCAAGGTGACAAAAACGAAGTTTACGAATGCGGCTATTATTATCAGTGTACTAATGTTACTGGTGCTGCCGGCATGTGCAGTGGCACCGATAATTGTCAGTACTACTCCCAGTAGTGGGATGAATGGTTCTCTCGTATTAGTCAACAATATTGCGGGATCAAATTTTCCCGATCAAAACAATGCGAGCGTGTACTTGAATCAGACCGGTCAACCAGACTTTTACGCAAATAGCGTCATTGTGGATTCAAGTAATCAAATCCAGTGTATCCTCGATCTGACACTGAAACCACATTTCGGAAAATGGAATGTTGTTGTAAAAAATCTTTCGAGCTTGGAAACCGGAGTCGGAATCGACAATTTTACGGTAAACAACCCCCCTCCGGTTCTTACGAATATCACCCCAGATTCCGGTTACAATAACAATACTGCTTTGCCATTTACAGTAAACGGTGTGCAGTTCATCCCAGGTGCAAGAGTAAACCTTACCCGACCCAGTTTCGCAAACATTACCGGATCGATTAGCACCTTTACTGAAACAGCAATTTCCGGTACCTTCAATCTTTCAGGAGCCTCAAATGGGACATGGTATGTCAACATTACTAACCCCGATGACCAGGCGGCAAATTCTCTTCCTTTCATTATCAATAACCCGCCACCGGCCATAAGTTCGGTTAGTCCTGCAAGTCGCATAAATGGTGCCGGCCAGTTTAATAAAGATGAGACTATCTTTGGTTCCGGATTCATAGCTGGGGCATCTGTAACGTTCAATAATGGTGGAAATAATACCATTCCATTGAGTGTTCCGCCAAATTGGATTAATTCAGGGCAGATCAATACAGGTCTGAATCTGGTCAGCGCTCAGGTTGGTCTGTATAATGTGACAGTTTCAAATCCGGATAACCAGAATGTAACAAGCATTAATGCATTTATGGTTCTATATCCGAATCCCCCTTCAATATCCACGATCTCACCCGGGACTGGAATAAATAATGGGGACCAGAATGTCACGATAACCGGAAATAATTTCCAGCCTGGGGCAACGGTAATACTCAATAAAGCTCCTCATAGCAATATTTCGGCGACGTTTGTGAGTGTAAATGGCCTGACATCAATTAATGCCACATTACCGCTCAATGGCGCACCGGCTGACACCTGGAATGTAATCGTCACGAACAACGATACCCAGTCCAGCAATACCGATATCCAATTTACCATTACCAATCCACCCGCTCCTATCGCATCCTTTACAGCAGTCCCGTTATCAGGACCGGTTCCGTTGAATGTTCAGTTCAACGATACATCAATAAACAATCCGACTGTCTGGAACTGGAGTTTCGGTGATGGTAATTATTTCAACACGACAGATCCTGCTCAGAGAAATCTGACTCATCTATATGCAGCGGGCACCTGGTCTTCTCAGCTCACAGTAAGTAATGCCTTCGGCAGCAACTCAAGTGCAGTGCAAATAATCACCGTCTCGCCCCCCCCGGCCGCAAACTTCACCCTGACACCGGATCATGGGTTCGCTCCGCTTCACGTATTCTTCAATGACACATCCGTGACCGGCATATCCAGCAGGTTATGGCATTTTGGAGTTGATGAGTATACAGCAACAACCCAGAATCCCGACTTCACCTATTATACTCCTGGTAACTACACCGTTAATCTGACCGTTACCAACGCATCAGGGACAAGTTCAATAGAAAAATCTGTCCTTGTTACAACAAAACCGGTCGCGAATTTCACCGGTACCCCGGTTTCGGGGACAAAGCCCTTGCTCGTGCAATTTACCGACATCTCTACTGATGCAACCGGGTGGCTCTGGAACTTTGGCGATGGCACGAACTCAACCCTGCAGAACCCGAACCATACCTATACGAATGAAGGTGTCTACACGGTAAGCCTGATACCCTCCAATGCGGGAGGCAATGGGGACATCCTGGTAAAAACCGGCTACATTACCGTTCTTCCGCAGAGCCCCGTTGCCAGTTTCGACGCAAATCCTATTTCCGGGACTACTCCGCTTCTGGTAACATTCACCGATACATCATCCAACAACCCAACGGCATGGTTCTGGAACTTTGGTGACGGGACGAATTCGACCCTGCAGAATACGACTCATACGTTCACAACAGGGAACTGGAATGTCACACTAACTGCTACGAACTTTGCAGGTGGCAATACATCGGCCCCAACAACAATTTTTGTTGCTTCTGCACCTGTTCCGCCGGTTGCCAACTTCACCTTCACATCGTCGAATGGCTTTGCTCCGCGTCATGTGTTCTTCAGTGACACATCTGTAACAGGAATAACCAGCAGGTTGTGGCGCTTTGGAATCGACCAGTACACCGCAACAGACCCGAACCCTGATTTCACCTATTATAATCCGGGTAACTATACCGTTAACCTGACCGTTACGAATGCCTCGGGGACTAGTTCGGTGGAAAAAATAGTGGTTGTTACGACAAAACCCGTTGCGAATTTCACCGGTTCCCCGACATCAGGCTCCAAGCCCTTACTTGTGAACTTTACGGACCTCTCAACTAATGCAACCGGATGGTACTGGGAATTCGGTGACGGTACGAATTCGACCCAACAGAACCCGACTCATACCTATGTGAACGAAGGGACCTACACCGTCACTCTGACCCCACTGAATGCCGGTGGCAACGGCGATCCAATGGTCAAAACCAACTATATTACCGTGTTACCACAGATCCCTGTCGCGAGTTTCGATGCGAATCCAACTTCCGGAGTCAGCCCCCTTCTCGTAGCATTCCATGACACATCATCCAATGGTCCGACGGCATGGTTCTGGAACTTCGGTGACGGAGCGAATTCGACCCAACAGAACCCGGTCCATAATTTCACCGCAGGAAACTGGAATGTAACACTCAATGCTTCCAATAACGCGGGTGGAACTACGTCGGCACCCGTTACGATTATGGTAACTCCGGCACCGGTCCCGCCGGTAGCGAACTTTACCGGGTCCCCGACTGCAGGATTCCGGCCTCTGCACGTCCAGTTTACCGATAGTTCGGTGACCAACATCACTTCCTGGCTCTGGACCTTCGGACCGGACCAGTATAGTGCGGGTGCACAAAATCCCGATTTCACCTATAATGCAGTCGGTAACTATACCGTAAGCCTGAAAGTGACGAACGCAAGCGGAAACAATACGCTGGTGAAAACGGATTACATCATTGTAACCAACAAGCCCGTCTCCAATTTCACGGCGACCCCGACTTCCGGTGTCAGACCGTTACTGGTGAACTTCACAGACCTGTCGACTGACGCAACCGGCTGGTACTGGGAGTTTGGAGATGGTACCAATTCGACCGAGGAGAACCCCGGCCACGTCTATGCAAATGAAGGCACTTACAGTGTCCGCCTGACCGCAAAGAACGCCGGGGGCAGTGGAGATACGCTCGTTAGAATAGACTATATCACGGCAAGGGTACCAGGACCGGTTGCAAGTTTCAACGCAACCCCGACCCAGGGATTTGTACCGTTAACCGTCCAGTTCAATGACACTTCGTTATTCACTCCGACAGCCTGGAACTGGGACTTCGGAGATTTCACCTCGTCCAACCTGCAAAACCCAAGTCACGTCTATACTGCACAGGGATTATATACCGTGAGGCTTGAGGTGTCGAATGCCGGCGGTACTAACACATCGGTGAGACCAAACCTGATTAACGCTACCCAGCCGAAACCTGAAGCAGATTTCACCGGCTTCCCTGCAAATGGGACTGCGAAGGTGACAGAATTCCACTTCGTTGACCTGTCTACAAATAATCCGACTTCATGGCACTGGAATTTCGGTGACGGAGCCACGTCCGACACAAGAAACACGACTCACATCTACAACACGAGCGGAAATTACTTCGTAACACTGACGGCTACGAACGTGGGCGGCAGCGATAATGAAACCAAGGGCCCGATTGTTGTAAAGAATGCACGTGCGATCAGCGAACTTCACCGGTACACCAACATTGGGATCGGTCCCGCTGGCGGTCCAGTTTACCGACACATCATCGAATATTCCCAATACGTGGGCATGGGATTTCGGAGATAACACATTTGCACGGGACATCCGTAACCCGCTCCACACCTACAACAAGGCAGGCACTTATACCGTTACCCTAGCAGTCAATGACACGACAGCCGGTCAGCCTGCATCCACACTGACAAGGACCGCGTATATAACAGTTACAAAAACCCCGTTCGCTGAATTTACTGCGAGCCCGACAAACGGGACCGCACCCCTCTTCGTGAGGTTCACGGATCAGTCCCAGGGCAGCCCGATCCGGTTCTACTGGAAGTTCGGCGATGGGACTTTCTCCAATCAGAGGAACCCCACTCACTACTACACCAGGCCTGGCGTATATACCGTGACAGAAACCGTCCAGAATCTCGCAGGATTTAATACCACGGTAAAGGAGAACCTGATTACAGTAACGCAATTGCCCCAGGCGAGTTTCGTAGTCAATGCGACGTCTGGTATAGCTCCAACGACAATCCGGTTCACTGATACGTCAACAGGTGTTCCAAATTCCTGGAACTGGGATTTCGGTGACCAGGGAACATCTACCGTGCAGAACCCGGTCCACACCTACCTGTCTTCAGGTGTCTATAGTGTCAGATTGATCGTATCCAATGGAATCGGGTCAAGCACGGTCACAAAAACCTCTCTGATTACTATCGGAACTCCGACCGGTGCTGACTTCACCATGAAACCGGTAGAAGGAGACGTACCATTAATGATACAGTTCACCGATACTTCTGCGGGTAATCCGATTCTCATCTATAAATGGCAGTTTGGTGATGGGTATGTTTCGAAAGACAGGAGCCCGGTCCATGTCTATACAAAACCCGGGAATTACACTGTCACGTTGACAATTACAACTAATAATGGTGCCATTTCAACAGTGTCGAAGGAATTAGTTCTCACCGGAACACCGGTTGCATCCTTCAAGGCCAACCCGACTGGAGGATCCACCCCGTTAACCGTTCAGTTCACTGATACTTCGTCGAATCTCCCGACAACCTGGTTCTGGACATTCGGTGACGGGACATTCGGAAATGTAAGGAACCCTGTGCACACGTATAATGCTCCGGGCACCTACACCGTGAAACTGTTCGCCAGCAACAGTTATGGCGATGATACGGTAACGTTCCCGGGCCTGATCAGCGTAAGCCAGTTCCCATAATTTTTTTCAAAATTTTATGAAAAAAAACCAATCTTTTTTCCCAGAAGATCCCCGGGGTTTTTGAAGACCATGGATTTGTCAAAATCCTGGGATTTAAAAAAGAGTTTAAAGAATGAAGACAGGGAGAGGGTTTTCACTCCTCCCTGCCCCACCTCCGATAAGAGGTCCAATGGGCAAAGGATCTTTTATTTTTGGTTCACGAAAAACTTCAGAGATTCAGAGTCCATCCCTGATCCCCAACCACTGTCACCATAGCGGGAGGGCTGAACCCGGAGGTTAAATTTTTGAATGGACTTATTCAAACAGATTGATTGGAGTGTTTGTCAGCAAAACTAAAAAACCACAATGCTTAGTCAATTTCTCAAATACATTAAGAATCTCTGCATGAAAAAATATCTGATGCCGGCAAAAAATTACAATTTAGGTTTGGTTTTTAACGCTTCGACAATCAGCCGTACCCCTTCTTCAATGTCCTGCAAATCGAGGACTTCTACCGGTGAATGAATATACCGGGTTGCAATTGAGAGTGTCGTGCTTGGGATACCCCCTTTGGTCAGGTGTATTGCAGTGGCGTCTGTTGTACCACCGTTTCCGACTTCCGGCTGTACTGGAATGCCATTTTTTTCAGCGGTCCCACATAACCATGTTATTAAGGGGCGGCTTGCAATCAGCCCGCGGCCGGCTGCATCAACAATCGTAATAACCGGACCCTTCCCCATTTCGATATTGGCATCCTTCTTATCGATCCCAGGATGGTCGCCGGGAATCGTGACATCTGTGGCGATTGCACAGTCGGGATCGAGTATGTACGAACTTGTCCTTGCACCTTTCAGGCCTACCTCCTCCTGTACCGTAAATACTGCGTAAACTGTGTGAGGTGATTTCATGGTTTTCATCGCCTTTATCAGCATGGTGACCCCTGCCCTGTTGTCAAATGCTTTTCCTGTCACTCGTCCGTTCGCCAGCTCGGTGAATTCACGGTCGATTGTAACAGGGGTACCGACTTCGATTCCAAGTTCCCTGACTTCGTCAGCATTTGTAGCCCCAATATCCACAAACATATCGTCCGTTTTTACTCCTTTTTTTCGCTCGTCTTCGTCCATTATATGTACTGGCTTCCCACCAATTACTCCGAAGACCTGCCCCTTGGATCCATGAAGTATTACCCGCTGGTTATAGAGTGTCGGGGCATACCACCCTCCAAGGGTAACAAACCTGATAAATCCCTTATCATCGATGTATTTTACCATCAGGCCAATTTCGTCCATGTGGGCCGCGAGCATTATCGAGAATTTTCCCCCTTTCTTAATAGCAACCAGGTTTCCCATCGGGTCTTCCCTGATCTCATCGACGGACCCTTTCAACTCCTTTTTGATGATATCGTAAATACTTCCCTCGCTGCCTGAGACACCGTGGGCATTGGACAATTTCTTAAGAAGTTCTTTAACCATAGTACAGGACTATTGTTTCCGGAACACTATCAAAAGTTCGCTTTTAAACGAAACCAATGGGATAAGGACATCTATTTCAGGTCCAATAACCATGTGGCTGATAACAGAACGAAGGTGATTGCGATACCGTTACCTGGTGAAACCGATTTTTGACGGGTTCTTATCTGATCCTGATATCAAAGAGCTGATTGTATTCGCTGAAGGGCTTCTTCGAGGGTTTTACGTGGCGCCGCATAACTCAGACGGGCATAGTCAGGGGCATTGTTACCAAATGCACTGCCCGGTACGATAACAACACCTTTTGCAAGAATTCTTGAAATCAGGGGCTGGTCCATCGGTACGAAAGCATAAAATGCCCCTTCCGGTTTGGGAAAATTGATACCCATGGATTTGAACCCGTTAAATATGAGGTCCCGTCGTGCTTCGTACTCCCTGTGCATGACGGCGACGGGTGACTGGTCGCCTGTATAGGCTGCTATCGAAGCATATTGTGATATGGATGTTGCACATGCCTGGCAGTACTGGTGGACCTTCACGCATGGAGTAATATATTCTTCAGGTGCAGCAAGGTAACCCAGACGCCATCCTGTCATTGCATAGGTTTTGCTTACCGCATTCACTGTTATCACGTCATCGCCGAATGCGGCTGCGCTGATGTGTTCCCGACCATAAATGAAATGTTCGTACACCTCATCGGAGACTACCGTAACGCCGGCGTCCATTGCAAATTCAACGAGGTCCCTGATCGTTTCCTTGTCCTCGACCGCACCTGTTGGGTTCGCAGGTGAATTGAGAACGAATAGCCGGGCACCCTCCATTAATTCTTTTGCCTTGTCAACATCAAGATGGAGGGTTGCATCAAGCGGCACCCCTTCAGGGCGTCCGCCGGCGATAGATGTAAGTGCCGCATATGATACGAATCCGGGGTCTGCAAGCAGTACCCGATCTCCCACCTCAACAAGGGCCTGCATAATAAGGTGCAACGCCTCGCTCGCACCGGCAGTAATTACGATCTGTTCGGGGGTGTAGGACAGATGGTTCTCTCTTCTGAATTTTTCACATACGGCCGTCCTGAGTTCGATGATGCCTGTGTTATTTGTGTAACCGGTTTTACCCTCACGGATTGCCTGTATTGCTGCCTCCTTGATATGGGCTGGAGTATCGAAGTCCGGCTGCCCGAGACCGAGGTTAATTGAACCCGGACCTGCGGATTCAAATAATTTCCTGATCCCCGAAACTTCAATATCTTTTACACGTCCTGCGATTTTCATACTGGTCCTCACTGGTCAATTCTTTTATTCGATATTAGTATGACGATTTTTAAGTTCTGTTTCATCCGTTTTTGTGATCTCCATCAGGCGTGAGACAACAGCATCAGCGAATATCATGGATGCGGTCTCGAAAAGCGTGCCAAGCGGTGCGAAGGATTTATGATCTCCCATCATCTGTCTTATCTCAAATTCCTCGCTATCGTCATTTACCGCGTCGCGCTGGTGTTCGATAATCACCATGCAGTCCGCAATTCTTCCAATTTTAGAGTCCGGATTCGATGTGATAAGCGAAATTCTGCCCCCTATATCCTTAGCCGTCTCTGCGATATCTGCGATGGTTTTTGTTTTTCCCGAACCTGAGAAGACAACCAGGAGGTCGCCTGGTTTCAATGCAGGAGTAATTGTCTCACCAACAACATAAGAATTGAGACCCAGGTGCATGAGTCTCATTGCGAAGGCTTTTGCTACCAGCCCGCTTCTTCCTGCACCCATTACGAAAACCCGGTCTGCCTTCAGTATCTCCTTTAAAAAATTCTCAATTTCTTCTTCCGAGAGTGAATGTGCTATAGACCTGATCCGTTCCACCATCAGGTTCATCATTTCCTGTACTCTGTGATCAGGCATGGCTGGGATCCTGTAGAAAGATCCGACTGCAAAACAGAAGAGCATTTCGTACTATTTGTATTGTTCTGGCGGGGAGACGGATAATGGGTAAACAATCACTTTTACTACCTTTGTCTTTTAAACGAACAACCCGGGCTAATTTCTAACCGGTTATTATTGAGATACGATTATCCTTTATATTGACCGAATTTCAGCTTTGTTGAATACCCGGCGTTTTGGAAAAAATATAATAAAACACCGGCTGGTATGGTTTCACACCTCTCTGCCGCCCCCGATGAAGTATACCGGCCGGTTTTTAAGATACTTCTTATTTCCGGAAATTCGGAAACAGTCATTATCACTGCCGGATGCCAAAGTGGCGGGCTTCCTTAAGTTTAATCATACTTTCGAATACCCGAATCATCCGACAAATCTGATAGTTTTAGAACAGAATCGTAATTTATAAGTGGTTCACGATTTGGAGTCGGATAACTTTTCGGCCTTTTTTCAAATTATCTGGAATACATACGCATCAATACCGACCCCTTATAAGAAATATTTTTAAAAAAAAGTATCCCCTTCATCGATGCGTTTACAACGTTATGTCTGATTCCTTTCGTGCCTGGTATTTTTCAATCGTACCAAAAGGTACAAGTTTTCCTCTGGAAAGGACGGATACCGGCCCATGTCCCCCACAAATCAGGCATTGCCTCCCGTTTTTTTCAAGTTTTTGATTTGTTTTTGTTACAATTTCAAAGATGGACTTTCTTTCGCGTTTTGCAATATCACTATCCACGTTTACCGTGGTTACCAGGAATGCTGCGAGCGAGTTATAAGCCGCCCGGTCACTCGTAAGATGCTCAAAATTAATAATAGTGTCTGCCGTGAAAATCAGGCCCGCATCTTCATTGAACAAGTAAATTTGCCCATACTGGTGACCGCCAAGTCCTTCGAGCACCTGGAACTGAAGGCCGCCGATTGTTACGCGGCCGATTATCGGGAACAAACCAATTTTTTCTCCAGTATTTTCTTCAAAAAGGACAATATTACAGGGAGGATTGAACTTCGAAAATAATCCTATCAGTTTGGTATACACTTCCTCAAGGATGGATTCTTCACTGCGGGATCCATAAGCCCTGTTTGCCTCTTCAATTATTTTTTGTGTCCCCCGGTGCATCAGGGTCGGGACAGGGTAAAAGCCCGTTGCACCACAATGGTCGGCGTCTGCATGGGTCACTATAATGCGCGTAAGTTTTCCTGGTAACAGAAGGTTATATGCACAAAGCATATCCTGGATATTTTCATAATAGATGCCATAACCGGTATCGACAATTACCTTCTCGACAGGAGATGAGAAGATATAGATGCTTCCTCCACAGGGAGGTTGGAAACAATACAGATCCAGGTCTTTATCCACGACAATGTGCTGGACATCGGCATAAAAATGTTCCCCCGAGGTTGCCTTTAAGCTCCTTCCTGTTGTGAGTATACTCTCGAAAACCTCTTTCGGTGACTCCCCGAGACTCATAAGTTCCTGGACGATATGGTTGATATCCCCAAGAAGGGGGAGGAGGAAATCATCAGGGGAATCTCCGATAATATCGCGGATTGACTGGGCAAAACGGAGGTAAAAAACCGTGTCATCGAGTTGAGCACCCGAATTATCATATTCTATCACCTCGATCCGGTATTTGGAGCGAAGTTCGTCAAGTAACCTGTCGGCGGCCTCATCTTCCTCAAGGTTCAGGCTGATAGTGAGCCTGTCCGGATTTCTCCCTGTGTCATCAAAATCTATATAGGCAATATTTGCCCTGCATGACGTCGTGTAGTTCAGAAATTCGAACAGGGCGCCCGGTCGGTGAGGAAGGCAGACAAAAATTTTAAGGAAACTCAGGGGCTTTAATGATGTCTGCAGATAGCCGAGTTCGTCAAGGTCCCGGATAATTTCCCGGTAGCCCGTTTCAGTTGCTGTCATTTCAAAAAACACTAAAAATGGGTCGATACGGCGATCGAATTGAATACGATTGATATTCGCACCATATCGTTTCACAATTTCTGCTGCCTTGTGAAGAGAACCCGGCTTATCCGGTACGCGGGCAATAAATGCATGACGAGTATGGGAATTGCCTTCTGACATTGGAATACATTTTAGACCCTCGTTTCGATATACATTCTGGTTGTCTGGGCGAACTGGCAGTGTCCAGCGGAAATTATTATATATCTTCATAATAGAGTGGGATAGTAATATTCGTCCCGATAAATCGGGTACCGTAGAATGGGGGAACGTATTTGAGCCATCTGAAAATTGTAATTGTTGAAGATGATCCGATCCTCTGCGATCTGCTGAAAATCAGGCTTGCAAAAATGGGGTACTCCGTTACAGGTATGTATGCCACGGGCGAGGATGCAATACGAGCCATTTCAGAACACTCTCCTGATCTTGTCATCATGGATGTCACTCTCGTTGGAAAAATGGATGGGATCGAAACGGCCCAGCGTATCCAGAAAACGTATCCGATACCGGTCGTATATCTTACGGGAAGCTCGGATCCGCAAACCTTTGAGAGAGCAAAAATTACTGAAGATAGTGAGTACGTTATTAAACCTTTCAGTGACAGCGATCTCCGTATTGCCATCGAGATGGCTTTTCACAAGTATGCGTCGCACAGAAAGATAAAAAACAAACAAAAATTCCTTGAAGGCATTATTAAATATGCGGGAATCGGGATTGTTACAACGGACCGGGAAGGGACTATCAATATCGTGAACCCTGAGGCCGAATCCCTGACAGGATTTCATTTCCAATCTTCTAAAAAAACTCATTTCACCGAAATGGTGAATATTACCGATGAAAATGGATGTCACATTGAGAATCCTCTGAATGCCGTCAGGACCGACCTGATGGCGCGTGATATCCCTGAATATGCGATGCTTGTTGCGGCGGACGGGAAAAAAATTCATATCCATGGAACGGTTGCTCCCATGAAGGATGAAAACAGCCAGTTTAATGGAATGGTCCTTATGTTTGCCCCATTGGAAAAACAAAATGTCCTGCATTTCTCGACAAGTGAAGAATAAATAAATATTTTTATAAAATCTCCAACATTGACGTTCTTCACAGGTAACTGTAATAATATAATCAAGGGATCAATTCCTTTGATGATGCTGCCAATTCCTGCTCATCCAGGTAATTATATTGAGTTATCCGGGTTCAAACGGGGCGCTTCCAGGGTTTTTAAGAGATCACGTGACCTGCCCTTGTTTCTGGGGTCCAATGGCTGATATTCCATGAGTCTCCACCCCCGGGGATTAAATCGTTGATATTCTCCGAAATGAAAAACCATAGGAGAAGAAATTTCCGGTTTTTCAAAATATTAAAAAATGGTCCGACCAACCATCTGGCGTACGAAACTATTCACAAAGAATATTTATTGGAACCTGCACGAGGTTTTTTCGGGTCAAATTCAGAGGTTTATCCTGTGCGACCCGATGCCTGGCCTGAGCCGCGGGAATAAAGAATTCCTGCAATACCAGCCGGGATCTATCTTGTATCACGAGGGAAAATTCTTACTCTCCCTATTCGTTGGTCAGCTCTTCATGCTCCATCAGGAGTGTCCCGAATATAATCTTTTCCAGAACCTGTGCGACATATTTTATCTGCTGTGACCGCTCGAGATCCTCGTACCGGTGAATATCCGAATAGATCTGGAGCCGGATCAGGGCAAAACGGAACCGATCAAGCGTCTCTTCGTCAAAGGTCATTGCTGTCTTGTAGATTGGCTCGATCATATCGGGGATCATCCGGATGTCATTAAGGCAGGTGATCACATCATCATAGATACCGATGGGTTTCTCCTTGCCGCAAATTACCCTCATATAATCCATTTAGTGCTCAACCACCTTCACCAGTGCTTCCATGAGATTGTCCACGCTCTTCCAGGTGGCATTTCTTTCACGATTGAGAAGATAGGGACGACCCTCATCACCTGCCTTTCTCATTTCGGGATCGATAGGGATGCTTCCAAGGAACGGGACATTAAACTCATCTGCAATCTTTTTACCCCCTCCCTTTCCGAAGAGATCGATCTCTTCATTGCAATGCGGGCATACCATTCCGCTCATATTCTCAACAATCCCGATAACCGGCAGTCCCAGTTTCTGGACGAATTTAATTGCCTTTTTAGAATCGAGAGTCGAAACGTCCTGCGGGGTTGTAACAATAACCGCACCTTTCACATTTGGTGCAAGTTGGGCAATCGTTAGTGCTTCGTCTCCCGTCCCTGGCGGAAGGTCAACAACGAGGAAATCAAGAGAACCCCAGTTGACTTCTTCCAGGAACTGGTGAATAACGCTCATTTTCATGGGGCCGCGCCAGATAATGGGGGTGCTTACATCAGGAAGAAGAAATGCCATTGATATGACGGCCAGGTTCCCGGTAATATGTACCGGCTCGATCAGTTCACCAAGTGCCTGAAGTTTGTGCTCCTCGATCCCAAGCATTTTAGGAATATTAGGTCCATGGATATCAAGGTCGAGCAGACCGACTTTATATCCGTGGCTCGAAAGTGCAAATGCAAGGTTGACAGAAACGGTTGATTTTCCGACCCCACCTTTGCCTGAAAGGACAAGTATTACATGTTTTACATCGATCTTCGCTTTCTGGTTGCATTCGGGCCGCTGCCCTTTTTCTGCAGCATTGCAGGTCTTACAATCTTTGGTACAGGGGGCTTCCTGCCCAGCTGCTGCCTTTTTATTCTCTTGTGTCGGCATTTATGGTCCTTCCCAAATCGCTATTTTGTTTCTTTCTATAAGGACATCGGTCCATAAATATATAATCGTTCAATTTAAACGGCCATACTGACAAGATTTCATGTCTGGAATTAATTCCCGTTAGATCAATTAGAGTAATTCGGGGTTGGGAAAATCATTTCATCAATATCCAGGGGTTATCCTGGTTGTTGTCAGATCCGTTTACCCGGATTCCCTAGTAATTGAATCCTGCTCTTTTACTTACATAAACGTGAATAATATTATCGCTTCGCATGCATTTTAATGCGGTCCAATTCCTGATTACAGAGAAAATCTGCCTGCATAATGTATTGGTTCTCTCTTGGAACAGAATGGTAAGTGACCGATGTGAACTTTTTTGACAGAATCGAGACTTCACGGTATAACTCGGCAAGATGTGGTTTTCTAACCGCGTATGTGCCTGATAACTGCCGCATCACAAGTTCGCTGTCTGAACATACCTGCACAATTCCACTTGTGATCTCGTTCAGCCATCGCAGACCATGGATGACTGCCATGTATTCTGCCATGTTGTTCGTACCGATCCCTATAAATCCACTTTCTTCATGGAGAATTAGATCCTCTTTTATGACTATGAATGCATAGGATGAGGCCCCCGGGTTTCCCCTGGAAGCCCCGTCTGTATAGCAGAAAAATTCCGAATCCCGTGAACTGTCTGGACGTCCCATTTCAAATCTGCCTTCGGGTGTACAATCCTTCGTATTGGCGGGGAATATAATTTATTGCTATTTTCCAAATCAGGGTCAAAGGATTTCTAAAAAAAATTGCGCTAAACATGTAGTTGGTGAAAATTATCGGAGATAGTCGGGCCACTTCTTTCACCCTTTTAGGTCAAACATAGCCATTAATAACCGCTTCTTGTTTCGGCAATCAGAAACCCAAAGATGATAAATATAATTACCGATAACAGTGGACTCGGGTTTACTAATGGTCGGGCATCTCCATGTATCGCTGGATTTTCTTGAATTTCCGCCAGATTGCACATGTGATGGGGGTGACGAATCTCCCCGGTTACAATTGCGAGGGCTTGAATCCTTGTCGGTGGCGATATGGGTCGTCAACCCCTTCATCCGTTCGTGCTGCTCTTTTACGCCCTGGTTGGTCTGGAATATTCAGGAACGGGACATCATTCCGGGAAATATCCCAAAAATTCCCCTTGTATCTTCACCCATCTCCTGTATACAGGGAAAAAATGGTTTCGGTATAACCGGATATACTGGTCCTTGTCCACCGTCTGGTGAATCCCACCGTTACCAGTTCAGAGTGTACGGGCTTGATATTCTCCTTGATATCCCTCCCGGAAGTACGAGCCACGAGCTTGTGGCGGCGATGAGGGGGCATGTCCTGCAGTATGGAGAAACGGTTGCAATGTATACCAGGTAGATGAAGGAATAATTAATGGCTGAGGTTAATTTGGGAAACCGCAGGATTGGATATGAGGTAAGTCATTCCCTGAACCGGGCACCGTTAACTTCATTAGGCATTAGCCGGTTTCTGTCATTATGAAGGAACTGAAAGTAATCATATCTGTACTCACATTACCCGCGGCATATACCTGCGATGGCGAAAACAAATCTCCGCCTCTTGAAATTCATGGTATAGATAATTCAGTCTCAAAATCTCTTGCACTTGTAATGAATGACCCTGACGCGCCGGGTGGAAAAGGATTCACACATTGGATAATGTGGAATATGGAACTGGTATCTGTTCTGCCTGAAGAAATCCCGAAGGCACCTTCCATAAAATTTCCAATCAGCGCATTCCAGGGCAGGAATAATTTCGGAACAACAGGGTATTCAGGGCCATGCCCGCCGCACGGGCAGACGCACCGCTATGATATCAAGGTATATGGTCTGGATACGATCCTTGACCTTATACCGGGTTCCGACAAAGATGGCCTTATCAAAGCCATGGCCGGGCATGTTGTTCAATATGGGGAGGTATCAGTGCGATACGGTCGGTAATGATGCCCCCGCGACGACCCAAGGTCGCGAATACCCATTCTTTTCAATTTTATCAACCTTTTTTAATACCTGGTAATGGTAAAAATCCTGGGGCCGGTACATGAATAGTTGCGACATATTGTCCTTGTTACCCCGCTAAAAGGTATTTTCTGTCCTCATTGATCTGCCTTGAACAGCGATGTGGCCGGGTTGATTTGCGATTATGCTCCGAATCCGCTAATCAATATTTCTGAATCAGACTCCCGATTATTCTGGCAGGTTCCATTATGACAGGATGCATTATCTTATAGTAGTGGCCGCCAAAATTATCGTATGGAGAAGCGGGACGTAATGATGGTCATACTTGGTCTCGTGATCGTGCTAGTGGTAGCCTTTGTCGTAAAACCGGCGATAACCGGCAAACCGGTTGACATGAGCGTACCGGTGACAATTCCCGGGATAGCAACCCCAACCCCAACCCCCGACCCCGTTGCCGCTGATGACAGTTATGCCAAATATAAGGCATCGCAGAACCTCCCCCAAACCACAGTAGTACCTACATCAACGCCCACGCCTGTGCCTTCGTGGGGCGGGCAGTCAACAGGGCTTGGATTCGTGGATCCGGCACGGTACAACCTGACTCCGACCCCGACCCCGATTCCACACACAGGGATCTTCTCGCAGACAGGCGAGTCCGAATCAGACCCTCTGATCACATATGTCACTATTGAAGGAAAGGATCCTGGACTAACTCAACCGATTTCAATGCCATTTCCTTACTGGGAACTTCGTTATACGGTAAACCCGTATGAGACGACATTTACGGGAACAACTGAAAATAAGGCAGCAGGCGTAGCATCATCGGTTGGTACCGAGGTATTTCCCTCGTTCTCTATCCAGGTAGTTGATGCCGATCAACCAAACCGTACAATCAGGACAATCACCCCGCCAGGAGGACTGGATACCGCCCTCTGGAAAAAAGGAAAGGAATATGACCCGCGACCCTGGGTTGAAAAATTCTATGAGGGTGTTGAAAATCATAAGTATTACCTCGTCATTACTCCACACATGATCCATTCCTACCGCATTGATGTGATGGTACCAGCACGTTATGTAGGTAAATATTAGGAATCCCAGTGAAGGGCTCGTAGTTTTTTGGTGTTTTGAACAATCCGGCTATATATACGCTTGACACAGCCTCTCTGACGAAAAATGGGGACGGATCACGCCAGCGGATCTCAATAGACCCTCTTTACGTGGGTTGGATCTACCCTCCAGGCCCGGGCTGTAATTATCTTACAAATGGTTCAATACAACCATAATCCTGTATTCATTTACCGTTTCGATAACAAGAACCAAGTTCAGATGAACAGGTTGAAAATTCTTTATAACTTCTGAAGTTATCGTGATTGATCGATGAAATAATCATTTTCTTTGAGATTGACTCCATAGAAACTAAATGTGAACTTTCAATCCTTTAAAAATAAAAAAGTATGGCCGTTTTTTAACGCTGGTTCGCCAGGTCACTCAATATCGAGTTTCCGTTTTCCCATCGATTCGATGTACATGATCTCTTTTCCAACCTCGATCCCCGCAAGTTTATCTGCATCCGTTGGGATCTCGATCGTCTGGAAATCCTTCATATCCATCATCTGGATCACGTTTCCCGTGATAGTAATGACCTGCCCGCTTTTCCGTTCGACAATCGGCACATAGACCTTTTGCGAAACAGGTTGTACTACCGAACGTTTTACACCGTCAAAAATTCCAATGGCCTCTATCCTTGATTTTGCAGCCCCGTGTTTCCCAGGCTTCGATATTGATATCGCAACGATCCTGCATGGTTCATCTTCAATGACCATGTAACGGCCTTCCTTTAATTTTCCAATTTCGGTCTGTTCCTTCATAGTTCAACTCTTTAAACGCAGTAATAATTTATCTTTATGACATTACATAAATACAGCGTAAGAATGCACTGGTGCTGATATGGAATTCCTCAAATCCTGTGATCAGATGGCGGGAGCGGTAGATGATGCAATACATGATCTTGTCGGTACTTCCGAAGGTGGCAGGGAGATCAGGATGGGTGCGGACGGGACACCGACCAAGCTGATCGACCAGGTCGCAGAGGACTGCATCGTAGCATATCTTACAGAACACCCGCTCTGCCGTACATTGATCAGTGAGGAGTTGGGAAAACGGGAATTTGGAGGCGAAAAGGGGACAATATTCCTTGACCCGGTTGACGGGACCTATAATGCAGTGAATGGAATCCCATTTTATGCTCTTTCAATTGCATATGCGGAGGGGGGGATTGTTAATAAAGCCTATGTGTGCGACCTCGCGAATGGAGAAACATTTACCGCGATTCGTGGGAATGGGGCTTACATGGCGGGGAATATCCTTCACGTTTCACAAACGGCGAACCTCGACGAGGCGGCAATGAGCATCTACGGTCGTAAGTTTGACCCGAAGCGGGTAATGCAACTTGGACAAAAGATCAGGAGATGGCGCCTTCTCGGTGCTTCTGCCCTTGAACTGAGTTATATCGGGGCTGGGCGCATCGACGGATTTATTGACCTTCGGGGGACGCTCCGGGTTACTGATGCAGCTGCAGGGATGCTTATCTGTACTGAAGCCGGTGGCACGGTATCCGATTTAAATGGGAATGCAATTAATTTCCCCGATGAGGTTACCATCGGCAGGTGCATGGTTGCAACCAATGCAAAACTGCACCATAAGGTGATCGAGTACCTGAGGTAGCGGGGCATGAAAATCATACTCGTATCCAGGATTGATGACAAGGATGCATTGCAATATACAGAACAGCTAGGGCGTCTTCTTTCAGGATGGGGTCATACTATTTGTTTTGACAAGACCACTGCTGAGGCTATCGGCACCAGGGGCTGTTTACTGGAGGACGCAACCGCCTCATTGGTTGTCGTCATAGGCGGGGACGGAACGATTCTTCATTCGGTACAGCGCATGGTGTCCCAGAAACCGGTACTCGGAATAAACTGGGGGGAAGTAGGTTTCCTTGCAGACATCGAACCGGCGGAAGCAGAAAAGTTTCTTCGTGAATTAGAGCCTGGTTTCCCGATTGAACGAAGAATGAGATTGATCCTGACGCGGGACGGGGAGGTGCTCGGAAATGCCCTGAACGAAGCTCTTATTATCACCAGCCGCCCGGCAAAGATGCTCAGGTTCGTTGTGGTTGTTGATGGTGTACCAGCTGAAAAATTCAGGGCTGACGGTCTCCTTATCAGCACCCCGACGGGATCAACGGCCTATGCAATGAGCGCCGGAGGTCCGATTGTCGATCCAAGAATTGAAGGTGTAGTGCTTGTTCCTCTTGCGCCGTACCTCCTCTCTTCACGGCCACATGTTATCAGCACGGATCGGTCGCTCGAAATCCGGCTTGAAAGTACCAAGCCTGCAAAACTTGTGATTGATGGGCAGAATACATTTGAATTTGATACAGGTGGAATAATTACCGTCAGGAAAGCACCCCAGCCGGCCCAGTTTGTGGATGCACGGAAGAATTTTTTTGAAAAGGTTGACCGGAAATTACGACGCCTGTAATTTTTCCGTAAATTTTTTGGTTTGAAAAGTTTTGGCCAGCGATCCGGGGAAACCTACAGGAGCGATGGATCGTTCTGACCCCCGACCACTACTAAACCAGTGTCCCTTATCGTAAGAAAATCAAGGGCGTTATTTGATTTCTGAATTCCCAAAACTGGTTTAGCGTTCAATCTTTATGTTTCAAGGACCATTATCCGCCGGGTAAGACTTTTATGGACCCGTTGCTCATGGAATTCGCGTAAGTCCATAATTGGTGAAGCAACCTCCCGGATATCGCGGTGGGTGACGATAACTGCTCTTTTTCCAGGTTTCAGCACTCTCCGTATCTCTTCGAGGGATTCCCGGTACAGTGATTCAAGACCATCTGCCATTATTGACGAAGACTGCCCATAGGGAAGGTCGGTCGCAACGGAATCAATTGACCTGTCTTTTATCGGGAGATGCGCTGCATCTGAAAGAATTAGTCCCGGATTTTTAATATTCGACCGGGCTCCCCGCACCATGAACCTGTCCATGTCACAACCGGTGATATCTGCGCCTACCATCGCCGCCTCTATCAGGACTCCCCCAGTGCCGCAGAATGGGTCAAGAAAGTGTCCTCCACTGGTTACCAGAGAAATGTTGACAATAGACCTCGCCATCCTGGGCATCATGACCCCCGGATGAAAAAAAGCCCTCTTTCCAGGGTTCCTTGCATCAAATAGACCCCTGTCGATCTCACAGAGTAATTTTCCAATGTAACAGCGGTCTCCTGAAAAAATTGCCTTGTACGTATGAACAGGGGATTCAAGTGATACAGTCCCCTCGATTGCTCCACCCATCGCTCTCTCAAGTGATACCGTTGGCTCTTTGATATCTGCCCCTTCAATTTTTTTTACTCTTGCGACAAAAGGGTCCTGGGATGAAATTGAGAGTTCTTTCAGGAGTTGTACGAATGATTTGACATCTCCCGGACATTCACCGAGGTACTCCATTACGGAATGAGCCATTGCCAACCGGTTTACGGTGGATAACTGGTCGCACAATGCAACAGCAACCTGCGGACGCATATCAATTACCTCTCCCACGCATGATAATTCTGAATATGGCAGTGTCGGATGTTCCCCTGACAACAGGAAGAGAAGTTTCATCGTAATAGAAATCGTCCTCACGAAAGAAATTGGTTGGGGTACCAGCACGGTACCGCCCCCGGGATTCACCAGGATATTATCTGGCCTGTAAACAGCACCAGGATCAATTATCCCGGGGTTGGGTACAATCGTCACAATGATGTATCTATAGGACTTACTATCGGTATCCGGGTCTATGAAAAGAAGACATCGAGGTTTCCCCTGACATTTTAATTGTTTTACAGAATCCCAGCTTCTCCATGATCCGATTAAAAGTACAATAAATCCTCAGTGAATAAAAATATAAAATCAATCAGCCTTGCTCCAGGATTTGAAGCGATGAAATCACCTTTTCAAGCGGATAATGATCTGCCTGATCGTATCGAAGGAATCAGCAGCAACCCCCCCCGTGTTGTCCTGCTTATGGACGATGAAGAGAGCATCCTTGATTCGTTTGGCAATCTGCTTCGGATGAAGGGGTATACCGTGCATACCGCATCTGACGGAGAGGAAGCCGTGGAAATATATAAAAGGGCGTTATTATCGGAACAGAAAGTGGACGTGGCAATAATTGACCTTTCAATCCCCTACGGTATGGGCGGGATTGAGACTGTTGCCAGGATAAAAGAGATCGACCCCCGTGTTCAGGCAATTGCGACAACAGGACACTTTCAGGACAGCCTGACCGACGGGTACAAAAAATACGGGTTTGCAGGGATACTTCCAAAACCATATATCCTGAAAGAATTGCTTGAAATAATTAACCGTACAATCGGAATGAACCAGGATTGAGCCTGAATCACACCAGTTCGTCTTACTATTTCTTGCCCCTTAAACCCGAGAAAATTCCTTTCTTTGAATTACCTGTCTTTTTTCCTTCTGCCTCGAGGATTTTCTGGTAGGATTCGCGTTGTTCGGGAGGGACTGTTTTTGGGATCACAATTTTTAGCCGGACCAGGAGATCGCCTGGTTTTCCTCTTCTCTTGACTCCTTCACCCGGTATTTTCAGGGCTGTATTATACTGGACCCCCGCCGGAATCGTGAGATCGACCTGTTTTTTATCGATTGTCTCAATGGTCTCAACGGAACCAAGCACGGCCTGTGCGGGACTGATGTCAAGGGTTGTTTCGAGGGTATCGCCATTACGGACAAACCGGTTATGCGCCCGGACGTGTACTTCGATAAAGAGGTCACCGCTTGGTGCCCCAGAATCACCCGCTTCACCATATCCCTCCATCCGGAGTCGCATACCGGAATCGATACCAGCCGGGAAGTGAACAGATAATGTTCTTTTTACCCGGGAGTGCCCGCTCCCTTTGCATTCGGGACATTTCTTTTCAGGCACTCTGCCGCGACCCATACATTCGTTACAGGTGGCCATGCGGACAAACTGGCCGAAAACGGTCTGGCTCATCTGCTGGAGCTGGCCTGACCCGTTGCATCTCTTACAGGTCTGGAGTTTTTTAGTCTCGCTCCCTGTTCCGGCGCACGCAGGGCAGGGCTCGTTGTGCATGAGCTGTACTTCTTTATCGGTACCGGCGACTGCCTCTTCCAGTGAGATTTGCATCCTCATCAGGACGTCATTGCCTGCCTGCGGACCACGCGGGCCCCTGGCTCCGCCAAACGACCCGCCGCCAAAGAAATCGAAGATATCCCCGAAACCCGAGAAATCCGTTGAGAAACCACCTGCATGTGGTCCGCCTGCCCCGGAATACTGTCCTTTCGAGGCGTTGGTGAAGTTGGTATGGCCGAGCTGATCGTACTGGGACTTTTTCTGGGAATCGGAGAGGACACTATATGCCTCGTTTATCTCCTTGAATTTCTCTTCTGCGCCAGATTCCTTGCAAACGTCCGGGTGATATTTCCGGGCAAGGTTGCGGTAGGCCTTCTTGATCTCTTTTTCATCGGCCGTCCTCGGTATACCGAGAACGTCGTAATAGTCGCCAGTACCCATCTTCTGCTCACTCTTCTTTCATCTTGTAATCGGCATCGACAACGTTATCCTCAGGCTTCTTTTCTTCACTGCCAGGATCCTGGTTCCCTGCTGCAGATGCTGTTTCCTGCTGTTCCTGCTGGATCTTCTGGTAAATCTTTGCGGTGACTGCATATACAGCTTCGGTGAGAGTGTCCATTTTACTCTTTAATTCATCTGTTGAATCGGACTCGAGAGCCTTCCTGAGCGCGGCAACACCTTCCTCGACCTTGACTTTATCCTCGGGTTCGATTTTATCCGCGCTGTCTTTCAGCATTTTTTCGGCGGTGAAGATTGCGGTATCAGCGGTGTTCCGGAGCTTCAATCTCCTCTTTCTTCTTCTTGTCCTCTTCCTCGAATTGCTTGGAATCATTGACCATGCGTTTTATTTCATCTTCCGAGAGTTTCCTGTCTCCCTTGATGGTAATGGCCTGCTGGTTTCCTGTACCGAGATCTTTTGCCGATACATGGATAATACCGTTCGCGTCGATATCGAACGTGACCTCAATCTGTGGCAATCCGCGGGGGGCAGGTGGGATCCCGGTCAACTGGAATCGCCCAAGTGGAAGATTGTCCTTTGCAAGTGCACGCTCGCCCTGAACAACATGGATCTCGACACTTGTCTGGCCATCGGCCGCCGTTGAAAAGATCTGGCTCTTCCTTGTCGGGATTGTCGTATTTCTCTCGATAAGCTTGGTCGCAATACCTCCTAGTGTTTCAATACCGAGCGTCAGAGGGGTAACATCAAGGAGGACGATATCCTTTGTCTCACCGGTGAGGACCGCACCCTGGATGGCAGCTCCCGAGGGCAACGCATTCATCGGGGTTTATACCTTTATCCGGCTCTTTTTCGAGGATCTTCCTCACGGTCTCGACAACAAGAGGTACCCTTGTCGAACCACCAACGAGCAGGACATGGTCGATTTTGTCAGGCGTCAGGTTCGCATCTGAAAGGGCTTGCTTTACGGGTCCCACGGTAGATTCTACCAGGTCTCCGATTAATTGTTCAAGTTTCGCCCGGGTCAGGTCGATATCCAGGAACTTGGGGCCGTTTGCGCCGGTTGTGATATATGGGAGATTGATGTTTGTCTTCTGCTTCTGAGAAAGTTCAATTTTCGCATTTTCCGCTGCATCACGGAGCCGCTGTGTGGCAATCGGGTCCTTGAGAAGATCGACGCCTTCCTTCTTTTTAAACTCGTCGGCAAGGTAGTTCATGATCCGCATGTCGAAATCGTCGCCACCAAGGTGATTGTTTCCTGCCGTTGATTTTACTTCGAATACCCCGTCGCCGAGTGCCAGGATGGACACATCAAAGGTTCCACCTCCGAGATCGTATACCAGGACGGTTGCGTCCTGTTCCTTGTCAATACCATATGCAAGTGCACTTGCAGTCGGCTCGTTTATAATCCTCATAACTTCGAGACCGGCAATCCTTCCCGCATCCTTCGTTGCCTGCCGCTGTGCATCGTTAAAATAAGCCGGGACAGTTATCACAGCCTTTGAGATCTTCTCACCAAGGTACGCTTCGGCGTCAACCTTCAGTTTCTGGAGGATCATTGCAGAAATTTCCTGTGGAGAATACGATTTATCGTCGATAGTGATCCGTTCACCGGACCCCATTTTCCTTTTAATCGACTGGATCGTCCGCTGTGGGTTAGTTACTGCCTGCCGTTTTGCGAGGCTCCCTACAATCCGTTCACCATCTTTAGTGAATGCAACAACCGATGAAGTAGTCCTTGCTCCTTCCGCATTCGGGATGACCACTGGTTTTCCTGCCTCGAGGATTGCCATGCAGGAAAACGTGGTTCCGAGGTCGATACCTAAAATTTTCTCATGTGCCATGATTATTACTCCTTTCCTTTTGAAACTGCAACTTTAGCGCATCTGACAATTTTGTCATGCATTCGATATCCTTTACAAAATTCTTCGATTACCATGCCTTCCTCCTGTTCAGAGGGGATGCAGACAACCGCCTCATGTTCGGCCGGGTTGAATTTCTCCCCGACCGATACTATCGGGGTGACTCCATGTTGTTCAAGGAGAGTCCGGAACAGCTTACTGATCTGTTCCAGCCCTTCGCTGGTCTTGGAATTCTCCGATTTAATTGCCCTGTCAAAGTTATCGATCACCCCGATCAATTCAACGGCAAACTTTTCTATTGCATACCTGATGTGTGTGTCAAGGTCGCGTTCGGTCCGCTTCCTGTAATTCTCGAAATCGGCTGCCAGACGCAGGTACTTTTCATTCAGACATTTCAGTTCTTCCCGGATGAGATCTGTTCCGGCATCAGAAGGGGGCTGATCCTGTCCGGTCCCGGTTTCCGAAATGACTGTGCCAGGATCTGGCGCTGGATCTTCCGTTTCTCCTCTTATCTGTGCTTTTCCATTCTCTCCATTCGTTTGAGCCATATGACGGTCTAATATCTATTGTATTGTAGTTCTATATAAAGATTACTCACAAGACAAACGGATAATTATCCTTCTTTTTAAATTTCACTTCTTTAAATGCTTTGGATTCGCATTACATTGGGACCCACAAAAATTCTCCGCGCAGACCTTGTTTACCAGGGGATCTGCAATAAGGTGAAAATATCTCACTTGAAGCACAAACCAATGAAAAACCAAACGCCTCCTTCACGAATAACCCGGGATCCTGGAAATCATCTGGTAAACCCATGACCAGTACAATAATGTCATAATACCTGACATGCCTATACATGTCTATGAAATGGGCGCTTCTATCCGTGTGGGATAAAAATGGGATTGTCGAGCTTGCAAGAGTATTACATGAACATTCGGTCGGTATCCTGAGCTCGGGAGGGACCGGGAAATCACTCTCTCTGGCAGGAATTCCCTTCACAGAAGTTTCATCCTATACAGGGTACCCTGAGATGATGGACGGCCGGGTCAAAACACTTCACCCAAGGGTCCATGGCGGGCTTCTGGGAAGACGGGGGGTTGATGATCCTGTAATGCAGACCCAGGGAATCCACCCGATTGACCTGCTCGTGGTGAACCTTTACCCGTTTGAAGAAATGTCGGGACGTGACCTGCCTCTCGACCGGTTGATTGAATATATTGACATCGGTGGTCCTGCCATGATCCGTGCTGCAGCAAAGAATTACCGGGATGTGGGGGTTGTTGTTGACCCGGGTGATTATCCGCTTGTTGAAAACGCAGTTCTTTCCGGGGCATTTACTGATAAGGAAAGGATAATGCTTGCCAGAAAGGCATTTTCTCGCACGGCTGCATATGATGCGGCAATTAGCAATTACCTCAATACCGCGGGAAAAGAGTTTCCTGATATTTACACGGTCCAGTTTCCGAATGGTCGTCCCCTCAGGTATGGGGAAAACCCTCATCAGACCGCTGCCGTCTATGGAAGCAGCGGAATTGCTTCTGCCGAACCCTTCCAGGGAAAACAGATGTCTTACAATAATTACCTGGACCTGAGTGCAGCATCCGGCCTCCTGCAAGAATTTGATGAGCCGTGTGCTGTGATCGTAAAGCATAACAATCCCTGCGGAGTGGCTGTCGCTGCATCGATAGCCGAAGCATATCGGAATGCTCGTGATACAGACCCCGTATCTGCCTATGGATCGGTTGTTGTGCTGAACCGTCTGGTGGATGAACCCCTCGCAAAAGAATTTTGTTCCACGTTTGTCGAGGTCCTTTGCGCACCAACGTTTACACCGGGTGCAATTGAATCGTTTAAAGCAAAAGAGAATATGAGGGTTATTTATCTTCCCAAACCCGTTGTCCAGGATGAAATCCGGACAATCTCCGGCGGGGTGCTGGTCCAGCGGACCCCGCCATACCAGGAGCATTGGGAAACGGTATCTGACAGGGACCCCTCTGCGGATGAGATGTCAGCCTTGAATTTTGCCTGGAAGGTTGTCAAGCATACACGGAGTAATGCCATAATATTTGCAGCCCAGGGGAGAACCATCGGTATCGGTGCCGGACAGATGAGCAGGGTCGATGCCGCAAAGATTGCCATTGATAAAGCCCTTTCACCTCTGGCGAACTCCGCTGTAGCATCAGATGCATTCCTGCCGTTTCCTGACACTCTTGAGGTAGCTGTGAAAGCAGGCGCTACAGCGCTCGTGCAACCTGGCGGATCTATCCGGGATAAAGAGGTGATTGATGCGGCAAATCAACACAATGTCGCGATGATATTCACCGGAATCCGGTATTTCAGGCATTGACCTGAAAATCAACCCACTTATTTTTAAGGTATCTATATATAATTGAGTCTATCAAGATTTGATTAATATCAGGTGATTTAAATGGAGTTTGGAAAACTTATTGGAGATTCTTTTGGTTACGCAAAAGAGGGACTTGTCGGACATTGGGGCAAATGGATTGTGCTGATTATCCTTTCATTATTGCCAGCGATTCCAATCATATTCGGAGTGATATTTGGTATTGTATCGGTCATGACTATCCCGGCTATGATAATCCCGGTCATCATTATTGCGGTAATACTCGCAATAATTCTTGCATTTCCTCTTCTCGGATATACTGTTCGGATGTACCGTGGAGAAACGCCCGCACCCGAGGTAAATAACTGGGGATCCCTGTTTGCTGACGGGTTGAAGCTGTTTATTATTCTCTTGATCTACGCAATCCCCGTGATTATTCTTGTTATTGCGCTTCTGGGGAGCGTCATCATGGCGATGATTCCATATCTTCCGCAGCTTATGAATACAGCCCAACCCATGGTGATCCCCGATACCATGATGGGTCTGATAGGTGCGGCCATATTCGGAGTTATAATCATTATTCTTGTCGCAATCATCATATGGCTGATCGAGGCGACCGCGGTTGTCCGTTTTTCCAGGACTAACAGCATCGGGGAAGCATTCAATTTCGGAGAGATCTTTTCACGTATTGGTAAAATCGGCGTTGGATCGTACATCGTTGCCCTGATCATTCAGGCCATCATCGTCTTTGTAATTATATTCATTCTGGAGTTGATACCCTATATTGGAGTTATCCTGGTGCTCATCGTGACACCGGTCATTACCCTGTTCCAGGCACGGTACCTCTGCCTGCTTTACGATAGTGCCGGCGAAGAAGCAGCCGGACCGGCATAATTTTTCATTTTCAATTAGAATTTTTTTAATAGGCGGTTAACAAGGCGCAATTTCAGATTTCCAAGGGTCATTTGAATTTTCGCAGCATTGCCCGGATTTCAAGGTGGTTCCTTGTGCGCGTTAATCAGAGAGTAACTGAATTTTTGCACTAGAATCAGAGAATATTTACCTCTTTCCGAATTTTATCAGTCATTATTAACCTCTCAGACTGGTAAACTGACAAATTATTGTGATGCCAATGGATTATGGAAAAATAATAAGTGATTCTTATCAGTTTACAAAAAATGCGATATGGGGGAAATGGGAGCGCTGGCTTCTTCTCCTGATGAGTGTTGTGATTTTCCCCTTAATAGTTGGGTATATGGCAAAGATATATCGCGGGGATCCTTCCGCACCCAGGTTTGAAGAAGGCGGTCTGTTCATATCCGGGCTTAAACTCCTTTTTGCAGGGCTTATCTATGCAATACCTGTTATCGCAGTTTTATTGGTGACTATCTTCTATGCCATGATAAGCTTCATGCCATATATTATTTCAGAAAACCCGGGATATATTTTAAATAACCTGGACAAGTTTGTTAATGTCATTCTTGGTATAGGCTTCGGATTGCTGATTGCCGTGATTCTCGCCATTATAATCTCTCTTGTTTCGACAATTGCCCTGATAAGGCTCGCAAAAGAAGGAAAATTTTCTGAAGGGTTTAATTTCAGTGCGATCCTGCAGACAATCCGGTCAATTGGCTGGGGTCGTTACATCGTTGCAATGATTATTTACTGGGTAATAAGCATCGCTTTCTTTGTTATCCTTGAACTTTTGAACCTGGTACCGGTTGCAGGGCTGTTCCTCTATTGGCTGGTTTATATTATTGTTATTGTCCCATACATTTTATTCTCGGCGCGATATGTTACATTAGTCTATGAATACGCCGCACCCCAACCTACCGGTTCATTGGAACAAAATTAAAAAAAATTTCTATATTTCCACATTTCAGGAAGTTATTTTTCCCAGAAGTTACGTGATACCATGATTTTTCGTCAGATGAAAATTCTGGCTGAAAAAATTGTATAATGTTCATTTTCTATAAAAACCGGATTTTAAACAATCCTTATCACACCTTCCGTCATTTTATATTGTAACCATCTGTTATCATCGAATATTGCATGATTGACAGGAAAAAAGAACTGTTCATCCGAGATTTTAAATATTCCGGCCTCCATTTTCTATTGTGGTGGAACATCCATGACAGATCGTTTTATTTGTTAAAAACCTGCGTTTTTTTGATACTACCTTACGGGACGGGGAACAAACGCCCGGTGTCTCTCTTGAACCTCTTGAAAAACTCCAGATTGCAGAGAAACTCTCCTCGATCGGAGTGAATGTAATCGAAGCTGGTTCAGCTGCAGCCTCGGTAGGTGAATGTGAGGCAATACGCCTTATATCCGACGCCGGACTCGGTGCCGAATGCTGCACGTATGTCAGGGCATTGAAGGGGGATATTGATCTTGCCGCAGATTACGGTGCGGATTCGGTACACCTTGTAGTCCCGGTAAGTGATCTTCATATCCAGAAGAAACTCCGGAAAACCCGTTCAGATGTTCTGAAAATGGCCTACGATGCTGTTGAATATGCCAAAGAACGGGGTTTGATTGTGGAACTATCAGGGGAAGATGCATCTCGTGCTGATCCCGGATTTCTGCTCGAAGTGTACAAGGGTGGTGTAGAACGGGGTGCTGATCGTCTTTGTTTCTGTGACACCGTAGGACTCCTGACACCTGAGAAGACGGCGACGCTTATCCCTCCTCTTTGTATTGCCCCGTTATCTATCCATTGTCATAACGATCTCGGGTTTGCGCTCGCGAATACGTTCGCTGCCCTGAAGGCAGGCGCGAGCTGCGCACATGTAACCGTTAACGGACTTGGTGAGCGGGCAGGTAACACGCCGTTCGAAGAACTCGTGATGGCACTGGAGATATTGTATGATTACCGAACCTCTATTGTTACCAGCGAGATCTATCATCTCTCAACCCTGGTCTCGAAACTTTCCGGCGTCCCGCTGGCGGTGAACAAGTCGATTGTCGGAGAAATGGCATTCACCCATGAAAGCGGGATCCATGCGCACGGTGTTCTTCGGGAGCCATCTACCTACGAATCTGTTAAACCCGAACAGATCGGGCGTAAACGTCGTATTGTCCTTGGCAAGCATTCAGGTTCCGCATCGGTTGATGCAGCTCTGAGCGAGATGAATTACAGGCCCGAGGAAAAACAATTAAAAGAGATCGTAAAACGGATCAAAGTCCTTGGTGACGAGGGTAAACGCATTACCGATACAGACCTGATGACCATTGCTGATGCTGTGATGGCGATAGAATGCAGGCCTGTCATCAGGATGAAACAATTTACCGTTGTATCGGGGAGCAATGTTATTCCGACGGCTTCGGTCACCCTCATTGTACATAACGAGGAAATAACCGGTGCGGCAACCGGAACCGGGCCCGTAGATGCAGCCATGGAGGCGTTAAGAAAATCCGTTGCCGATGTAGCGGATATCCGGCTCGAGGAGTACCATGTGGACGCAATCAGCGGGGGAACAGACGCGCTTGTCGATGTAACGGTAAGATTAAGTAAAGACGGAAAGATAATTACGTCACGCGGTGCCCGCACCGATATCATTATGGCCAGCGTGGAAGCGGTGATCGCCGGTATGAACAGATTATTGAGGGAAGAGAATGAAAACCGGAGCAAAACTCCTGATTGAAGGACTACAGCGAGAAGGGGTCGAAACGATATTCGGCTACCCCGGCGGTGTAGTGTTGCCCATATATGATGAACTCTATGATTCACCATTGCGGCATATCCTGGTACGGCATGAACAGGCAGCCGCCCATGCAGCCGATGGCTATGCACGGGCAAGCGGTCGTGTCGGTGTATGCCTTGCCACATCAGGTCCCGGGGCATGTAACCTGGTGACAGGTATTGCCACCGCTTACATGGACTCGATCCCTATTGTTGCGATTACAGGCCAGGTCCCAACTTCGCTGCTTGGAAACGACGCATTCCAGGAATCGGATATTACGGGCATTACAATGCCTGTGACAAAGCATAACTATCTGGTAAAAAAAGCGTATGATTTGCCAAGAATTATTCAGGAAGCATTTTATATTGCAGGAACCGGCAGACCCGGGCCGGTTTTGATTGATATACCGAAGGACGTAAGCACCGGGACTGTTGAAATTGAACCTCCACGGGAGGAGACCATTACCCTTCGCGGGTACCAGCCGACCTTTAAGGGTCACCAGAGGCAGATAGATCGGGCGATCGACCTGATTACACTTGCCGAACGACCTTTGATTTATGCCGGTGGTGGCGTGATCCTTTCAAACGCTTCCGGAGAACTGCTGCGTCTTGCCGAACAGATGATGATCCCGGTTACTACTACCCTGATGGGTCTCGGGGCAGTCCCCTGCGACCACCCGTTAAACCTCGGTATGCTCGGAATGCACGGCACAGAGTATGCCAACTTTGCCGTCACCGAATGTGACCTCCTTATCGCAATCGGAGTCAGGTTTGATGACCGGGTTACGGGCAAGCTGGATACATTCGCCCCCCACGCAAGAATTATTCACATCGATATAGACCCTGCAGAAATCGGAAAAAACAAGCAGGTCGAAGTACCGATTGTTGGTGATGTCAGAAACGTCCTGGGTGAGATGTTGCACAAGTTACAAAAAGCGGGGCATTACCAGAACTGGCTTGACAAGGTAAAAGGCTGGAAGAAAAAGCATCCTCTTCGTTACAAGGACGATGGGAAACTCAGACCCCAGTATATCCTTCAGCAGTTGTCCGATCTTCTGGCAGGAGAAGGGATCATCGTGTCTGAAGTCGGTCAGAACCAGATGTGGACCGCCCAGTACTATTGTTTCAGGAAACCCAGAACCTGGATCACCTCCGGTGGTCTCGGAACGATGGGATACGGGTTGCCGGCATCAATGGGGGTGCATTATGCACGACCTGACCAGACCGTCTTTGATATTGCCGGTGATGGAAGTATCCAGATGAATATCCAGGAGTTCGGGACTATCGCACAATATAAGATTCCGGTAAAAGTTGCCATCCTGAACAACCAGTACCTTGGTATGGTCAGGCAGTGGCAGGAGTTGTTCTATGATCGGAGGTATTCGTTTACCGAGCTGCCACCTGTCGACTTTGTGAAAATTGCCCAGGCGTATGGAATTGATGGGATCAGGGTCGAGTCCCCGGATGAGGTGCAGTCCGCATTAAAGACGGCAATTAATACTCCCGGGCCGTTTGTTCTCGATTTCCGGATCGAAAGGGAAGAGAATGTGTTTCCGATAGTCCCTCCCGGAGCGGCGAACAACGAGATGATCGGGGGGAACAATTCATGAAACCACATACCCTCTCGATCCTCGTCGAGAACCGGGCCGGGGTACTTTCACGGGTGACCGGTCTTTTCTCACGCCGGGGTTTCAATATCGAGAGCCTTGCAGTAGGGACATGTGAAGAATCCGGCATGAGCCGGATTACCATTGTCTGTATCGGTGACGAAGCCCAGATAGAACAGGTGATGAAGCAACTCAATAAGCTCATCGACGTTATCAAGGTGTCAGATCTCACTGATAATGAGCGGGTAGAGCGGGAACTGGCGATGATCAAGGTGAATGCGGATTCCGGGGCCAACCGAAGTGAAATCATGCAGATCGCCCAGATATTCCGTGCCCAGATTATCGACATGGGAACAAAGACAATGGTGCTCCAGGTTGTGGGAAACACTGAGAAGATCGATGCACTTGAAACACTGCTCCGGCAGTATGGCGTGAAGGAACTTGTGAGGACCGGTAAAATTGGAATTTTACGCGGTTCCAAAACTGTTAAGAGCGGAAAATAATTATTAATTTTCTAGATTATTTCACCTATCCGGGCCATAAATTGCCAGGCCAGATAGGCCGTCTGAACCCTAAATAGGAATATTTATACAATGTTATAACAAACCCTGCCATGCAATAGCATAGCAGAGGAAACGAATGAAACATACATGGATTTTCTTATTGATTGGAATGGTTGTAATCGGTGCATTCCTTGCAGGTTGCACGCAGCAGCAGGCGTCAGCGGCACCTAATCAGAATTTAAAGATCGGTGTCGTCGCCTCGATGACAGGACCTTCGAGTACGACGGGTAAGGGGATGTGGCAATCGGCTCAGCTTGCCGCCGATGAAATCAATGCGAACGGTGGTGTCTATGTCAAATCTCTTGGCAAAAAAATCCCCGTCGTATTGGTACTTGGTGATGATGCATCGACGAGGGAAGGTGGCATGACGGCCGTTACAAAATTAATCACCCAGGATAACGTCGATATGCTGGTAGGTGGCTTTTCCAGTGCAGTCGTTTCAGCACACCAGTCCGTTGTTGCCAATAATAATATGCCGTACATTATTACCGGGGCATCGACGCCCGTCATAACCCGCCGAACCGATGTTAACACGACGTATATGTTCCATCACGCTCCGACAACCGATGATTCCGGCAGCCAGACAACTCTTTTCATTGATAAAGTCATACGACCCGCAATCAATGCGAAGTTTGGTTACCCGGCCGACCGCCCCCTGAAACTCGCGGTCCTCTACCAGGACAGCCCATATGGGCAGGGACATTTAAGTGCCATCAATAACACAATCGCAGAAAATAACTTAAATATTAAAATTGTATCAAAAGATACTTTCAAAATGGGAGAGACCGACTACCGGACTGTCCTTACGTCTATTAAAAATGCGGACCCGGATGTTGTATATGTGGCGGCATTCCTGAATGAGCAGGCACCGATTGAAAGCCAGGCTATGAAGGATGTCGACCTTAAGAAGATCTTTATTGCCATTGAACCCAACGACGATCCGGCTTTCTATAAAGCGGTCGGACAATACGGGGACTATTCGATAATCCAGAGCCGCTTCAGCCCGTATACGGTTCCGAACGGAGCAACACAGGCAGCCTACCAGGAATTTGTTTCAGATTTCAATACGAAATACGGCGGGTTCCCCGGGATGATGGGAGTCGCAACCTATGAAGGTGTGTATATCGGGGCAGATGCAGCAGGAAATGCAGCATCACTTGATAAGTCCGCTATCCGTAATTCTCTTGCAACCCTCCGGATGCCACAAATGGTCGAGGCGATGCAGAACCAGACTGTAAGTTTCTCCCCTGATTTCAGAGAAAGTAAATTCGACCTGACAATGGAGCAACTCAGGTGGAATTCGACGGTTAATGAGACCCGGCCACAGATCGTCTGGCCGGCAAGCCTGAAGCAGGCCGATTTTGTGCTCCCCGACTGGTATGTACCGGGTAAAGCATAACCCCTTGTAACACCTATTTTTTATTGTAACACGAAAGAGGATTAAAAATGGATCTCGGCCTTGATATCTTCCTGCAGGTTATGGTATGGGGGCTGTATGCCGGATGCATCTATATCCTCCTCGCGACGGGTCTCAACCTCATTTTCGGTGTGATGAAGGTTGTTAACTTTGCCCACGGGCAGTTGCTCATGATCGGGGCGTATGTAACGTTTTCTTTTTTCGTCCTTACAGGATTCAATCCCTATGTCCTCCTGGCGGCATCAATCCCGATACTGATCATCATCGGGGTGAGCATCGAACGGTTATGCTTCAGACCAATTCTTGGCACGGGAAAACTTAACGAGATCTTCATCAGTATCGGCCTGATCTACATCCTTGAAAATGTTGCTGCCCTGATATGGACCGACGAATGGAAAACGATTAAAAGCCCGTTCGAAGAGATTACCGTTACGGTAGGAAGTATGAAAATCCCCGTGGATTATCTCATTATCATCGTCATGACGGTGCTGATCCTTGTTGCCCTCTATCTTTTCCTGAAGAAATCAAGGCTCGGGCTAGCGGTCCGTGCGACAAGCCAGAACAGAAAGGCAGCAATGCTGGTTGGGATTAATGTCGAACGGATGGACATGCTGAGCTTTGGAATCGGAGCCGGCCTTGCCGGGGCTGCCGGGACACTCTGGGTTGTCAGCGGTCAGGTTTTCAACCCGTACATGGGGTCGGTGCCGGCGGTCAAGGCCTTTGCGATCGTGATTATCGGGGGGCTCGGGAGCATTCCCGGCGCAATTATCGGCGGTCTCATCCTCGGGATCGCGGAAAATTTCACTGTTTTCACGATAGGTGGTGCCTGGAAAGACGCGGTGGCTTTTCTCATTTTAATAATCGTCCTGATAGTCAGGCCGAACCGGTCTGTTCGGAGAAGAGGCGGAGTGAATTGACTGTGATGGAAAAAAACCGGGTTGTCCTTTATCTTACTCTTGCTGCTCTGGCATGTGCTGTCCTTTTTCCCCTTAGTTACCGGGCTAAATGCATATTATCTGACCGTTCTTATTATTATGGTCATTTTCATCATATTTGCTTCGGCCTGGAATTTTCTTACCTATAGCGGACAGGGATCACTTGGGCATGCGGCATTCTTCGGGATTGGTGGATATATATCCACGTTGATCGCAGTCAAAAGCGGCCTGACCCCATACCTGACGATATTTTTTGGTGGGGCGGCTGCAGCTGCAGTCGGTCTCTTTATTGGAATTATTTGTGTGCGAATGAAGGAATGGTTCCTGGCAATGGTCACGTTCGGGTTCGCTGTCATCATCCAGGTACTGGTAGCGAGCCAGTTCAGGTCTGTTACAGGAGGATGGGATGGCATAGCCGCACCGCCGCTGATCAGCAATACGGTACCGAATTACCTCGTGTACGAGTATTATTCAATACTGCTCATAGCGGTCATCGTAATACTGCTGTTCAGGTTTATTTTAAATTCCAAAATGGGCCTTGCATTTTCAGCAATCCGTGAAAATGATCTTGAAGCCCGAGCGGCAGGGATTGACCCGGTAAGGTACAAATTGTTTGCATTCATGATCAGTGCATATTTCTCAGGCCTTGCAGGAGCACTGGAAATTCACTATCTCGGGTATGTCACACCCGAAATTTTTGGGGTTGATATTTCCTTCTGGCCGATTATTTATTCCATCAGTGGCGGGCTCGGCACCCTTGCGGGGCCGATCATCGGCACGGTTGTTATTACGCTCCTTTGGGATGGTCTCCAGTCGCTGGGCCTCACCTACGCCCGGTTTATCATCATCGGCGTTATTCTCGTGCTGGTGGTAATATTTTTACCGAAAGGACTCGTCTCTCTTCCACAAGAGATCAGAAAAAGAGCACCTGGGTGGAAAGCACGAATAAATAAACTATTTTCAAGATGATTTTTATTTTTAACTTATTGTTTCCCATAAACCAGGATATTCAGTCCTGGTTTTATAATCCAAGATAGCAGGCCTGTATCTCCTGGTTATCGACGAGCTCCTGTGCAGTACCCTGGATCGTGATCCTTCCGTTTTCAAGAACGTATCCACGGTGCGAAATTTCAAGGGCATGCATCACGTTTTGTTCGAGGAGGAGAATTGAAAGACCGGTCTGGTTTAGCTTGGCAACCGATTCGAGCACACTTTTTACAAAAAGTGGTGACAGACCCAGCGATGGCTCATCCAGTACGAGCAACTTCGGTTTTAACATCAGACTCCGGCCAATTGCCAGCATCTGCTGCTCCCCTCCGGATAATGTGCCCGCGAGTTGCTCCTGCCGCTCCCTGAGAACAGGGAACATATTTAGTATCGGTTCCGGGATCACTTTTGCCGTTCGTATTCAGGTGACCTCCGAGACTAAGATTCTCCCTGACTGACATCTTTGGAAATAGTTCCCTTTTTTCGGGAACAAGGGCAATACCTCTCTTTACAATTTCATAGGGTTGCAGCCCGAGTATCTCTTGTTCCAGAAACTGTATTGAACCCCGGGCGTTTCGGTTTAGTCCAATAATTGTCTCGACCAGTGTAGTTTTTCCTGCACCGTTTGGTCCGAGGAGCGTGACAATTTCGCCCTTCCGGACCTCCAGGGAAAGGTCCCAGACTACATGCAGATTACCGTGCCATACATCAAGATGATCGATCCTGAGCAAAAAATTACCTCTAGTTAGTATATTTTTCGCCAAGGTATGAATCTATTACCCGCTGGTCGTTAAGCACATCGAGGGGCGTCCCCTCCGCGATTTTCTCCCCATGATCAAGGACAACGATGCGGTCAGAAACACCGGTAATTACCCGCATCACATGCTCAATCAGCATGATTGTCGTGCCGTCGTCCCTGATTTTTTTAATCAGACCAATCGCTTCCCCGCTTTCGTTTGGATTGAGTCCGGTGGTGAGTTCGTCCATGAGAAGGAGTTTCGGTCTCGATGCAAGGGCCCGGGCAAGCTGCACGCGCTTCAACTCCATGAGGTTCAACTCGGACAAGGGCGCTTCAATCTTATCTTTTGGGAAACTAACAAATTCCAGGTGCGCGATTGCCTCTTCACGGGCATCTTTCATCCCAACTTTGTGATGGTTGCCAAAAATGGCGCTGACCATTACGGCTTCAGCCGCCTGCATGCCGGGAAAAGACTGGGGGTGCTGGAATGTCTTGGAGATTCCTTTTTTACAGAGCTTGTTGAGGGAGAGGCCGGTAATATTCTCTCCCCTGTAATGAATTGTGCCGGTGTCCGGTTGATAGAGACCTGATATAACATTAAGGAGCGTTGTCTTTCCCGCGCCGTTTGGACCGACAAGTCCAAGGATTTCACCTTCCTTCAGAGTCAGGTCTACATCCTGAACCGCCACAAGGCCCCCGAACTTTTTCTTAACCTGATGTGCAACAAGCATCGGAAATCCCACTATGTTAATTGTTAACATATGTCATACTAGTAAATTAAGATAACCGAAATGACTGAAAACGACTACTATGCAAGGGTGCTATACCATGCTATACAATATTTCTGCATTTTTTTTCGTGGGAAAATATCAGAATGGAGAATGTTTCGTTACAAGGGATCCCCAGGTGCTGTGGCAGATACCTGATAAAATCAGTTCCTACGATGTGAAATTTTTACCTTGGAAGTCCGGTGTCAGAAGACAGGTACACATCCGGAACACGATGGTCAATCATATAAATCGTGGCCACTTACTAATAAGAAGTGAAAACCGCAATACTTGGTGGGGGTCTTTCCGGCCTCACGCTTGCAAGGCTTCTTAATGCCCGGAATGAAGATATTACCGTACTTGAGGCCGGGGACAGGGCCGGGGGCCTCTGCCAGTCTGTTGAAAAGGAGGGGTTCACATTTGATACAGGCGGCTCCCACATTATTTTTTCCAGGGATCAGGAGGTGCTTTCTTTCATGCAGGACGTTCTTGGGTATAACCGGAACGATTGTGCCCGGAATACAAAAATATTCTACAAGGGGCTTTTCATTAAATACCCATTTGAGAACGGTCTCTACGATCTCCCGAAAGAGGACCTTTTCTTCTGCATCAATGAGTTTGTGAAGGCGCTTATTGCTGAAGAGAAGGGAGAATTCAAGGCACCTGCCAATTTTAAGGAATGGATTTACCAGACATTCGGCAAAGGAATTGCAGAATGTTACCTGGTGCCCTATAATGAGAAAATCTGGAATTACAGGACTGAAATGATGTCTGCGCACTGGATGGAAGGAAGGGTACCAAGACCTCCGGTTGAGGATGTCATCCGGTCAGCTATCGGCATCGAGACCGAGGGGTACGCCCATCAGTCAGTTTTTTCTTACCCGCAAACAGGGGGTATCGAATCACTTGTCAGGGCAATTGGTGAGCCAGTGAAAGACAGGATTATTACGGGTTTCCGGGTTACCACGATAGAAAGAGAAGGTGGGAAATGGATAATCAGCGATGGGACCAGGCCCGTTATTGCAGACCGGTGCATTTCCACAATCCCTCTCCAATATCTAATTCCTGCCCTGGAGAATGTACCGGATAAAGTGAAGAAGGCGGTTGCTGATCTGAAATATAATTCCCTGATATCCGTCAGTATCGGAATAAGGGGCAAGGTCCCTCCGATATCGTGGATGTATATTCCCGATGAAAAGAGCGGAATGGAAAATCGTATCTCGTTTCCTTCAAATTTCAGCCCTGGAACGGCCCCAATTGGTTGTAGTTCGATCCTGGCGGAGATCACGTATAATGAAGGGGATACGGTTTCAAGAATGAGTGACCAGGAAGTTATTGATCATATCATCTGTTCCCTTACTGAAATGGGACTCATTTCTCCGGGATCTGTTATATCCACCGGGTTATTCCGCCATCGTTTTGCATACGTCGTCTATGATCTTCATTACCTGAAAAACATCGCAATTGTCAGGGAATATTGTAATGACATTGGCATTGCACTTGTGGGCCGGTTCTCCCGCTTTGAATACCTGAATATGGATGGATGTATACGGAATGTCTTTGATTTTGTAAGAGGCAGCTGATAATGAGGGTTAATTTCTATGTGGAAGACCAGTTGTTCTTTAAGTATATTGGCAGTGCGACGGTAGCGAAGACCCTGTATCACCAGATCGCGGCATCTTACGATATTGACGTGACATGGAAAAGTTATTCGAGGACTGCAGATATTGTCCATTACCATACATTCGGTCCCATTGCGTCGATAAACCGGCGGATCAGTACCGGGTTCAAAATACTCACTGCTCATTCAACACCGAGAATTAACCAGGGAAATATCGCGTTTGTGAAGGTGATCAACAAGCAGTACCCGAAAGTGTACCGGAAATTTGATCACATTATCACTATCTCGAAGTCGTGCCATGATGAAGTAACCTGCATGGTCCCTGATATGCCGGTTACCTATATTCCGAACGGTGTCAACCGGGAAATATTCCGGAAAGACAACAAGAAACGGGAAGCGTTCCGTGAAGAATTCGGGATTGAAGATGATACGCAGGTAGTCCTTACCGTAGCACAGCAGACACCACGAAAAGGCCTCTATGACTTCTTTGCGTTGTCCAAACAGTTTCCTGAGAAAAAATGGGTCTGGGTAGGGGGACTCCCGTACGGGTTTCTTTCGAAAGACTACCGGAAAATCCGGTTTATGCGTGATCGTTGCGGAAAAAATGTCATTCTTACCCGGCATATAAAGGACGTAGTCAATGCGTATAACGGGGCGGACGTCTTTCTAATGCCATCGTATGCGGAGACATTCGGGCTCGTGATACTTGAGGCACTTGCCTGTGGTCTTCCGGTTGTCGCGAGAGACATCCCTGAATTCCACGATATTTTCGGCGATAAGATCCTGTATTTCGCTAACAAGGAAGAGGCCGCAGCCTTGATCAATGATACCCCTGCCTTACGAAGAATTGCTGCGGGTGCAAGGGATTATACAAAGATGTTCGATATCAGGAATGTTGCAAAGCAACATGTCGATTTATATCATTCACTGGTGGAACCATGATTTCAGTTGTCATTCCCTCATATAACGAGGAGGCCAATATCGGCAGGTGTCTCGAATCCCTTCTGAAACAAACGATCCCAAGAGACGAATATGAAATAATTGTCGTAGATGGCAATTCGAAAGATCGCACCCGGGAACTTGCAGAAGGATATGCCGACCTTGTTTTTATCCAGACAAGTAAAAAAGTAGGAGGAGCACGGAATGATGGCGTCCTCCGTTCCAGGGGTAATATTATCGTGACAACAGATGCCGATTGCGTATTACCCTCCGACTGGCTGGAACGTATCAAATCCGAATTTTCGAAAGGACAGATCGTCCAGCTTTACGGTCCAGTTGATCCAATCGAAGGCGGTATTAAGAACCGGATATCCCTTTTCTTTGCAAATACGTTTGCAAGGGCCGGCTATTATACCGGTGTCCTGTATTATACGCTTGGTTGTAATACCGCATTTGACCGGGATGCATTTCTAAAGGCCGGAATGTACCGGACAGTCGACGCCGGAGACGATCTGGAAATTGCGAGAAGGATGAGAAAGCTTGGGAAAGTTAAGTTTTCCAATCGTGTCAGAGTGGGTTTTTCCATGCGCCGGTACCAACAGTACGGGACACTCAAATCCCTTTATGAATGGCTCTATATCGTCGCACATGGAGGATCTTCTGACAAGCATAGCTATACGAAAAGGGAATACAAGTAGTATTCCCGTACCGTTATTTAGTGATTACGAGATGAACCCGTCTGGTATACCGATAAAAAATGAGATTCTGGAGACTTTTAATTCGTGTGAATTTGCCCGGCTCCTTGGAATACATGTGATGGAAGTATGGGATCATGGTGTTGCGGTTTCCATGACCTCCCAAGGTAAAGCGGGGCCAAACGGGGTCGCTCACGGCGGTGCGGTCTTCTCGCTTGCAGACCACGCCTTTGGTATTGCCGCAAACATGTGTGGAGAACGACAGGTCGCCATGTCGGCAACAATACAGTACATAAGTCCTGCAAGCGGTCACCTTCAGGCAATCGCTGAACGTGTCTCAGGAAACGAATTATGCTCCCTATACCGGGTAACTGTGTCTGCGGAAAATCGTATTGTTGCAGTATTTGAAGGGACCGGAATAAAAGTGCCATCATTCCTGGAATCGTGAAGGAAAAAAGTGTTTCCTGATTAGTTGAAGAATCTTTTCCCAGTTCCCGGGAGATCAGGAATTTCGGATGAACCCCCGTTATTCTGATACATAACGGTTAATTTATCCTCTTTGTTTTAGTGGGACAACCTGGTCGTATATCAGGTACTTCTGTCCATTGGAAATTGTCACATATACTGAGATCCGGTCGGTATCTCCGCCTGATGATGTTAATTCTATTGTATCTCCGACATTAGGATGACTTTTCACTGCTGTTTCGGTTGTTCCGTCTGCGTGGGTATTTATCACTTCAACCTGCGTGATAAAGTTGATGCCTCTCCCGCCCCGGAATGTGGTAATTATTTTCGGGTTAACCGGGTTCCCGTTACTTGCGACCTGTACTTCAACGGCATATTCCATTGGGAGGGTCTGGACCACCCCGGGAGTCGATGTGGTAACGACAACTTTTGTCGGGACTGCAGTTGCAGGTGTTGCCGGGACAGTGGTTGGCGGTGCCGTCGGCGTGACAGTGGCCGGCGTTTGTCCCGGGATCTGGGTACACCCGGCAAAAAGCGTCAGAATGGAAAAGACGAATAAGATAATTACAATGGCTTTGATTTTCATATTATTTTGTCTGTGCAGATTGTATAACAGGTTTTCCTGTAACCTCTATTAATCCGGATGATCAGGCAGGACAGATAACCGTGTGTAATGCCCCATAAAAAAATAACAAATCCTGCCGGGAAAACGGAAATTTGAATAATCATGAGTATAATCTACTACATACCAGATAAATGACGATTATACTCACATGCAAACGTTGTAAAGGAACCGGCGTTGTTGCGAATGAACATTTTGAGATATGTAAAGCGCTTAAATCCGAAGAGGCCAAACGTCATTTCCATGTCCATGCAAAGACCGAAATGATGGAATCAGATGCAGATACGGCATTAATGGCGGCTGAATGTGGTGAAAGCCCTACAGTACCATGTCCACAATGCGACGGGGAAGGGATCCTGGAGTTCGATGAGGACGAATGGGAAATTAAGGTGGTCCCGGATGAAGATTCTGATGTGGGAGATGAAGAGTCCTGAAAGGACGGGATTTTCATTTCACAACTCCCGGAATTATAATAAACCACTCGAAAGACGTCTGAATTAAGTTTTTTAAGGAGCCTGACCTCTGCTTTAATAAATTAATACCACAGATATCAGCCTTTACCCTGATACTCTTTGGTTTTGGTTATTTTATTTCTCGCTTGGGGAAAAAAACCGGCGTTCTTATATTTGCGGGAAAAATGGTTCATCCGGATATTCCACAATTCAGATGCATTTTTTCAACTGGTGCTCTTCCAGCTGACCTGCATAGTATACCATGATAGTAACGATTTCTCCCCTGGCATAGTGTCTCATCCGGTCATCATACACTTTTTGGACATGCCTGAGGTGGCGTCTTGAAAAATAATCCTGCAGAAATTCCAGGAATGATATCTCCTGGGTGAGGATGGCATTTTCATACTCCTTTACCTCACGGGCTATGGCAATGCATTTTTCCGGGGGAATATCCTCGTGATAATCCCCGTGCTCATTAAGCCCTGAAATCTGTCTCCAGTCGATCTTCCCCTTTTCATCAGGTTCGCGATGAAGCATGTAGGGATATATCCTGCAGATGGAGAACCTTTTATTGTAAATCCGGCACCTGCCGTTTTCCAGGAACCAGCAGGACCCCGGTGCGTCGTCCTTCGCTCGTAGTGCATACCCCGATACATAAAAAACCCCGTTCTGATCACAAAATTCCGGATACGGGGCCGGTTCAAGGGCTTCCGGATCGATTTTTTTTACCTCGGAAACGTCGTGATCAAGCAGGAAAACATGACCATTGAATTCGCGGGTACAACAACGTGCGCATTGCGTACACTTAAATCCCAGTTCTTTGAAAATATCTGCCAGCTGTTCCTGCGGGTATTCGAACAGGCTGTTTCTTTCCTGCATCAATGCGACGATCTGGAAAGGGATTGGGACGAGAGAAACTACAATCACCTCCCGGTGAATTATCATGAGGTATAGGGTTTTACGTTAATTGTATTTGTGGATGAAACATCCGGGAAACTATTAACCCCAACTATAACGGGGTTCTCTGGATTTTAATATTTCCTCAGACGAATGGAATTTTCCCAAAGGATAATTCTACAGACGAAATTTTCTCTGAAAAACCATCAACGCCGAAACCTCAAATAACCCTGGCTGATGCGACAAAAGCCGCCAGGTTTTACCCAAATGACTAGTCTGTGGGGTGACCGGTTTGGTTCCTTTTGCCAGATCACAAGTGATGTTTCTGTCTTTTATTTCGGCCACCTCCTTATTCTCCACCTCCTATCAATACCGCAATATATTCCCGAAGGGCCGGATCTTCGTCTTCGTTATTCACATGGTCCATCAGGCATTCGATTGCACTGTGACTATGGATTTCTGCAAGTGCCTGCGCAGCTTTCTGACGAACTTCAGGCAATTCGTCTTCATTATCCAGGAATTCGATAAGTATTGGGGCGGATCTCCCGCTTTTCAATCTGGAAAGAGCCTCGATTGCGTGAATCCGTATTTCAGGATCCTGGTCGCCGCAGCATTCCACGAGTGTTTCAACAGCTCTCGGGTCTCCCCGTTCCCCGAGGGACTTCACCGCCCTGATCCTATCTTCCCTGTCTTTTCCACTCATGACGTCTTCCATAATACGGTAGATGAGCGATGTCCCCGCGAACCCGCTAAACCACTCGTTGTTAGATTCCTTTGATTTTACTGCCATTGTATTCCCCGTAATGCAAATGTAAATGGTGATGAATTTGAAATGTAATGTTAGGATGCGTTCCAAATTCTGCCCGGAAGGGTGAGAATCCTGGTTGCTAATTTATCTGTTCAATGTACAAGAAAACAGCAGCCGCTTACCAAGTACTTCCCGTACCGGACGAGTGATAATTGACGAGGTAAGATGCGAATAGTACATCTGGAATAGGATTATCATAGAAGTTATAAAAAACTAATCCCCGAACAGCAGGGAAACATTGAAGTCATCGGAAAAAAATCCTCGATGAACTGCCTAGGGGAAGCTTCTGTCCGGATAGCCAGGCTGGACATTTACGATCCCGATCCATCCCTGATCAGGACCTACTGTTCGTTTTGTTTCGGATACTTTAATTTCACGGAGCAGATACCCTGAAGAGGGAATCCGTCCAATTGTTTTCACGGAGTAACCAGGTTGGATATCAGGACTTTTTTTGGTGAAACCGGAATTGACGTTTTTTCAGAGGTAGACATTGCGAATCTCACGGATGCCGACCGGAAATCCGTGGTGGAGATATTACCGTCAGCCCGATCTGTTATTGTGTTCGGAAAGGAGGTTCCCGTCCAGGCATACCTGACTAACCCACGTGAACAGACCCGGGTGATGCTACGGATAGCCGGGCACCTGGATACTACTGCTAAACGACTTGCCCGTCTGCTGAACATGGATGCCATACCCTCCATGCCTGTTCCACTCTACCTGCCAGTCAGGATCCGTGATGGGCGGGTGCAGGGTTTGGTCAGATTAAAGAATGTTGCAGAAGCAGGCGGGCTGGGATCGATAGGAAAAAGCTCCGTTCTTCTTTCCCCCCGGTTCGGCCCGCGGTTGTTGTTACTCGGTATCGTCACCAGCATGCCTGTTTCTGAACACAAGCAGGGCGGTGTTACACCGGTCATTAAAGGAAATCCAGGTTCAGATCTCTGTACCGGGTGTAAACGCTGCATCAAATTATGCCCTGGGGGTGCATTCGGGCCTGAGGGTGTCGACGCGTTCCGGTGCCGTACGGTGAGGACATGGGTACCTCCATACCTCGTTCCGGTTGTAAAATGGATGTTGGGACGGCAGTTATTATTGAAATGCGCAGCACCGTTTGCCCCCTGGATTGCCCGGATGGCATCGATCCGTTGCAGCCTCTGTGTGACGGAATGCCCGCTGTTTGAGGGAACTGGAGGGAGATAATAAAGCGCCGAGGGGGAGATTTGAACTCCCGAGGCGCAGGGCGCCAGTAGCTTTCGAGGCTACCGCCTTCCCGGACTAGACTACCTCGGCATAGAATGAGTGTGATATTTTTTACTGGATTTCGTATAAGGGTATCGGAATGCGAAGATAGCTCTTGACAATTCCATCTTCTGTGGAGAATAACCTGGAATATTTATAAAATATTTTAAGAGGGTTATACCTCAGGTTTTTGGAACTAATGCATCCCGCCGCGGGGTGCACCGCTCTGTGTGATCATCATGTCATCCACCCGGATGAGCATGATTGCAGACTCTGCTGAACTTTGGATTGACTGGCGCTTTGAGCGGGACGGTTCGATGACTCCCTCTTTCAGCATGTCGATGATCTGGCCGTTGTAAACATTGAGGCCTGCATTCTTCTGACCCTTTGCATGGGCATTTTTCAGGTTGACGAGCTTGTCAATCATGTTATACCCGGAGTTTTCTGCAAGGGTGAGCGGTATCACTTCAAAGGATGCTGCGTATGCCTCGATTGCGAGTTGCACACGTCCTCCGACTGTTGATGCGTAATCCCGGATCCTCATGACGAGTTCTGTCTCGACAGCTCCTCCGCCAACGACGAAACTTGCATCCTCCATGGTATCCATTACCACGCGGGTACCATCGACGACGGCACGCTCGAGTTCATCGAGCAGGTAGTCCGTGGTCCCCCTGAGGAGAATGGTAGTTGTCTTCGGGTTCTTGCACCCTTCGATCCTGATGATATCAATATCGTCAGATTCCTCGACAAGTTCTGCCGCACCAAGGACACCGGGGACAAGGTCTTCTGCCTTGTTGACAACCGTGGCACCCAATGCTCTCGCTGCGTATTTCATGTCGTTCTCGGCAACATCTTCGACTGCGAGGACGCCTGCCTTTGCAAGATAGAACTGGATCGGGTCGGCAATTCCTTTCTGGCAGAGGAGTACGTTTGCCCCGCTCGCGATAACCGCATCAGAAAGATTCTTCAGTGTTTCGCGTTCCTGGAGACCGAATGCTTCAATCTGATCGCTGGACGTGATCTTGATCTTCGACTTGACCTGTGTCTTCTTGATCTCGAAAGGACTGGCGACAAGGGCGACCTTGGCCTTCTTTACTCTCTTCGGCATTGCCTCGTTAACCCTCTTCTTATCGATCACAATACCCTTAATCAGCTCGGCATCGTCCATGCTGGCGCCTTTCTGCTTCTTGATGATGACATCGTCTTCATCGGCCAGCACCTTGCCGTTTGCCTTGGTCTGCGATTGCCATGACTGCATCGACGACAATCCCATCAAGTTTTCCTTTGACCGATTCGATGGATTTACCGGTCATTGCGGTGTCGGCGATCTTTAACAGGGTCTTCCTGTCGAAGGGGTCGACCTTGACCGAAAGGTCCTTGAGAATTTCAAGGGCTTTTTCCATCCCTAACCGGTAGCCCTGGGCAATGACGGTCGGATGGATTTTCTTGGCGAGCATCAGCTCTGCCTGTTCCATAAGTGCACCGACAAGAACAACGGCGGTTGTTGTCCCGTCGCCTACCTCGTCGTCCTGTGCCTTTGCTACCTCGATGACCATCTTGGCACCGGGGTGCTGCACCGAGATCTCCGACAGGATGGTGGCACCATCGTTTGTGATCACCACATCGCCTGTAGAACTGACCAGCATTTTGTCCATTCCACGTGGGCCGAGTGTTGTCCTTACGGCACCTGCAATGGCCTTTGCTGCAACGATATTGGAGCGCTGGGCCTCCTGGCCACGGTTTCGCTCTACATCTTGTCTTAAGAATTATAACCTGTTGTCCGGCTAACATAGTGAACCCTCCAATGTGGTAAAAAGATGGAATTGAACTTCTATATAAGTAATTCTATATGGGGGTAGGTTTTGTTTCCTCGTCAGTCGATGCGCGAGATTTTGAAGAGACTATACACCGGGACTCCGTCAATATCGCTGATACCGCGCTTGTCAAATATTACAAGGATTGCAGTCGGGGTCGCCCCATGTTTTCTTAGGTATTTTACCATCTCTCTCATTGTATTTCCCGACGTGATCACATCGTCGACTATAATACATGACTCTCCTTTGATCGCAGCGAAATTTCCACTGATTGATCCAACCGGTTTATCACTTGAACTCTGTTTCACCGGATGGTAAATCGCAAGTTTCGCTTCCAGGGATGCGGCCATCAGGGTGGCGAGGGGAATCCCGGAAAGTGCAATACCCACGATAACCGCCGGATTATCTTCCGATTCACATGAGCACGAGGGTGAAATACCATGAGCACACTGGAGTCTTGTGAGGAGCATCCCGGAAATTGCGGTAAGGAGTGAGGCTTCACTGCTTACGCAGGTCCAGTCGATATGCACATCCTTTGGGATGTCTGCACCCTTCGCCTGCGTGAGCAGCCATGTTACGGTCTCCATGGAAAGTGAAAGTTCATCAGCGATCTGACCTGGACTGTGGCCTTCAGAGAGGAGTTCTTTTGCCTTTCTGATCAGCTCATCGAGGGATGACATGAACAGAGGTAACCAGCCATCTATTTAAGTTTTCTTTTGATGAGTGAGCCGCAGACAGGACATTCCCCGGTTTTTTGGAAATATCGTCCACATCCCGAACAACGAAATTTCCAGACTCTCTCTCGCGCGGATCGCTGGTGGATTGGCAGGGTTGCTATCCCCAGTTTCCTCGCGACGTTCTGCACTGCAAAATCGTCGGTAACAATCGTGCCGTTCAATTCGAGAGCGAGGGATAAAAGGTCGAAATCAGTCGGTGACAGGACCGATACATCACCAGTCCGGCCTGCTGCCTCCTTTACGTGTCCCAGATATTCCGGGTCCGGTTCCTTCACGATCAGCCCTGATGCGAGAAAAACCTCGTACCGGCATTTTGAACGCAGGTCAATCAGCTCGGCGACTACTGAATGCGTAGTAAAGGTGGGGAACTCAACAGGAAAATCCGAAAAAAACACTGATGAATCCAGGATTGGGATCATGAGGAAAAAACCGTCCCACTGTTTTGATTCAGCTTGTTGTACATCGACATGGTATCCGAACCGGGAGAGGACGAAACATACAGTGCGGGCATGGAGGGAACAATCTGTTGCTGTGTAACAACCCCCATACTGGGCAAGATAGATGAGGAGTTGATCGGCAAGATGCGTGTCAATTGCACCCGGTTTTTTAAGTTCATCAAGCAAGCCCCTTGCGGCTATCTCACCGACAGATTCGGCAGGTAACCCTCTCCTGCCAATTGCAGACGACCCTTTCCAGCCGCAAACCACTGTGAGGGAACTGCCCGTTCCAGGGCCTGGCCTTATATCCTTCCGGATACGGAACTCGCTGCCTGACGTTCCAAGGTTCTTCCTTGCCGATTCCGCCTGCCTATCGGCAACATGGCCCGGAAGATGTGACGAGCAGCTGATAATCTCTGCCACCGGGAATCGCTGGTCTTCCGTTGTAAGAGGCTCAAGTTCCACAGGTTTTTTGATATTCACCCTGACCTGACCCCCACCCTCCGGGATAATATCCTCTCTTTTGTATGTCCAGGTCCAGAGTTGCACCGTGTTGTTCGAGAAAATTCATATGCAGGTGGTGCAGGTAGTCGATTGTCGGACTGTTCACGACTTCGGTGCCGCCTGAAACGGTTAGCATCCCTCCTGCGTGGAGTGCAACAGGTAGCCATGCCTGGAGAACGAGAGGAATACTCCCCGCAGTACCTATATCGATGTTGATGGAATCCCTGACCGGATCACCAGGTATGAATATGTATCCTGTCGCTGCCGGTAACAAGGCCTTCGCAACGGGCACGGCAGATTTTTGCAACGGCCTGGACCGCGGCGATATGCTGGGCTCTCATCCCTGGTTTCTCCCTCCCGGCACGTATGGAATTAATAGTAATGGGAGTGCCCGTAATCGCGGATAATGCAACCGCATTACGGACAATCTGCCCTCCTCCCTCAAGGACCGATCCATCAATGGTTAGCATTCCAGCAGAGCCTTCGATACGATCCCTGCAGCTGATACTTCACTACAGGCCCTTTCGATGGTATCGCTGCAGATTACCGATTTTATGCCGGCTGCAGCAAGGTGCGTATAGGCGCCACCGGTAAAAACACCGTGGACGCAGGCCGCGTGAACGCTCTGTGCCCCCTGTTCGTACAGCATCCCTGCAGCGGCTGCAATTGTCCCTCCTGTTGAGATGATATCGTCAACAATTACGACATCCCTTCCTTTACCTGGAAGGATTTTCGGGTCCATCCGGACAGACTCCCCGGATAAACGGGTTTTTTCGAGCTGGTCATATTCCCAGTTACCGGCTTCTGCGATTTGTTCGGCGAAATAACCTGCCCCGTCATCGGGTGCGAGGATGACTGGGTTGTCAAATTCTGTCTTTAGGTACGAACCGATATCTTTTCCCATGGAGACATTGACAGTCTGGAGGCCAAAATGCCTGAGGACGTCTTCATCGTGAATGTTGACCGTATAGATGCAGCTGGACACCGTTTGCCACCGCCCCTGCTATTGCACGGGCACTCAGTGGCTCACCGGAATGGAATTGTTTGTCCTGGCGGGCGTAACCCATATAAGGTATCACAAGTCTGTTTTCCGATTCACTGCATGCATCAATCAGGAGGAGAAGCTGGACCAACGCATCGCTTCCGGTGACCGACCCGACAATTACCATCTCTTCATCAATGGCATCTGTTCTCAGGTACAATTCACCATCGGGGAATTTTGAAAATTTTACGTCCACAAGGCCCACACCAAGCCGTTGTGAGATTCTTGCACCAAGAATCTGCGAATACTCCGTACTGATAACCTTCATCCCATGCTACCTCATGCTGAAAGTACTTAAACTAGCATGAAATAATTATACCAGTACTTACGTGGGAGAAAGAGGTAAATCTGACGATGGAAACCACAAATGTCGAGGCAGAAACGCAAGACAGCACTACTGCCGAAGAACAGAAGACAGAGTTATCCTCCCAGGTGGAAGTGCCTGCCAGGCTGATAGACCAGGTGATTGGCCAGGAACACGCGGTAGAGGTCATCAAAAAGGCTGCGATCCAAAGGCGTCATGTGATGATGATAGGGAGCCCCGGGACCGGCAAGTCTATGCTGGCCAAGGCAATGGCAGAACTTCTCCCGAAGGAAGAACTCCAGGATATCCTCGTCTATCCTAATTCTGACGATAATAACAATCCTGTTATCAGGACCGTCCCCGCAAGCAGGGGCAAACAGATTGTCACCGCTCACAAAGCCGAGGCACGAAAGAAGATCCAGTTCCGAAACACCCTGATGCTTCTCCTGATGATTGGGATTATCGGTTACGCGTTTATCACCTTCCAATGGCTGATGGGAATTATTGCAGCTGCATTCGTGTTCATGGCGCTCCGTTACGCCACGCCCCGCGAAGAAGCCATGGTGCCAAAGCTCCTTGTATCCAACGATGTAAATGCAGTTGCCCCCTTTGTCGATGCCACAGGTTCGCATGCAGGGGCGTTGCTTGGTGATGTCCGGCATGACCCGTTCCAGAGTGGTGGCCTGGAGACCCCGTCGCACGACCGGGTTGAAGCAGGAGCGATTCACCGGGCCCATGAAGGTGTGCTGTTTATTGATGAGATCAACACGCTTGGTCCGCATTCACAACAAAACCTTCTCACTGCACTGCAGGAAGGAGAATTCCCAATAACCGGGCAGAGCGAACGTTCAAGCGGTGCAATGGTCAGGACCGAACCCGTGCCCTGCAAATTTGTCATGGTTGCTGCAGGCAACCTGGATGCGATACAGGGTATGCATCCGGCGTTGAGGTCGAGGATACGGGGGTACGGGTATGAGGTCTATATGAGCGAAAGTATGCCCGATACACCTGAAAACCGGGATAAATATATCAAGTTTATCGCGCAGGAGATCAAGAACGACGGGAAGATTCCGCATTTCGATCGGTCTGCCATAGAAGAAATAATCCGTGAGGCGCGGAGAAGATCAAGTCGCAAGGGTCATCTAACACTGAAACTCCGCGACATGGGCGGGTTGATCCGCGTGGCGGGCGACCTTGCCAGGCAGGAAGGAGTGGAGATTACTACCGCCGAACATGTTATTGCGGCGAAATCCACTGCAAGGTCGATAGAAGACCAGGTTTCGGATGAATATATCAAGCGTAACCGTGAGTACGAACTTACCGTAATTGAAGGTACCAGGATCGGCAGGGTGAACGGACTAGCGGTCATGGGTACCGATTCAGGTTCGGTCCTTCCAATCATGGCGGAAGTCACCCCTGCACAGGGGGCGAGTGGAAGTGTTATCGCCACAGGGATGCTTAAGGAAATTGCACAGGAATCCATCAAGAACGTAAGCGCAATCCTCAAGAAGTTCACGGGGAAGGATATCAAAAATATGGATATCCATATCCAGTTCATCGGTACCTACGGCGGTGTTGAAGGTGATTCTGCATCAGTCAGCGTTGCAACCGCGGTAATTAGCGCCATTGAAGGGATTCCAGTTCGTCAGGACGTAGGGATGACCGGATCGCTGTCTGTGAGGGGAGATGTCCTGCCTGTTGGCGGTGTAACCTTTAAAATTGAGGCTGCAGCCAAAGCAGGGCTCAAGATGGTGTTGATTCCACGATCGAACGTGGATGACGTACTGATCGAAGAGCGGTTCAAATCAATCGTGGAAGTAATCCCGGTTGACCATATTGAGGATGTATTGAAGTATGCTCTCGTTCCGGAGAACAACGAAGGTTTCCTCGCCAAACTGAGGAAGATGGCAGCATCCACATCAAGCAGGGTTCTCGAAACAACGCCTGTTTCCCCGACACTGGTATGAACATGATCGGGGACATCAGGTATTATGATGTCAGGCACGTGAAAGGTCAGACAACCCATATCGATATTGATAATTCGGTTATTGAATCGGCCGGAACCTCTTTTTTCAGCACGGCGGTACTCCGTGTGCTGGGACCTTCCGGCTGGGGGATTTTAACAATCGATAATTATTCGTCACCGAAAGGAAGGGAATTTGAGTCTCTGCTCTCGTCTGCAATATCACTTGCGAATATTACGACGGAACCTGTGACTCTTGCGGATGCCCCCCATGGGGTGCACCCGGTACCCCCGATGAAAGAAGACCCACGGGATGTAAGTCTTGAGGAAAAAACCGGTATACTCGGGGAGATTGAATTCTCCGCACGGCTTCCTGGTATCGTGAACACACGTGCAACCTATATTGAACGTGCAGAACAGGTCTCTTTTATTGATAGCAGTGCAAACGAATATTCCTTTGGGATATGCAGGTCGGGGTTCAATATCATGGCGGTTGCCTCACGGGAAGGGACTGTCCAGATGGGGTATGAGCGCCTGCACTCAATCCATGGGTTAAATATCCGTCATCAGCAGGAAATGGGAAGGTTGGCCGGGGAACGGGCTCTCTCTCTTCTTGATGCGAAGGCAGCATCCGGTGGCACGATGGATGCAATTCTTGATCCGGAACTGGCCGGAGTGTTCGCCCATGAAGCGGTAGGACATGCCAGCGAGGGAGATCTCGTTCATGAAGGTAATTCAGTTCTCTCGGGGAAGATCGGGGAACGGATTGGGAACAATATTATTACCATCGTTGATGACCCGTCGCTTCACGAGTTTGGATTTGACCCGGTGGACGCCGAAGGTGTCAGGGTAGGTAGGACAGAAATTATAAACCGGGGGATTTTCTGTGCATACCTGCATAACAGGGAAACGCTCGCGTCGGTAGGAAACGGCGTTCCCGGTCATGCAAGGGCCATGCCCGGTGAGCCCCCCCTTGTACGAATGTCCAACACATTCATCGAGGAAGGGGACGCGACCCTTGAAGAGATGCTGGAAGGGATCAAAAATGGAATTCTCCTGTATGGTTCCCGTGGTGGTCAGGTTGACCCGGGGAGAGGTGTATTCCAGTTCAATGCCGAATATGGCTATTTAATCGAGCATGGGGAAAGAAAACAGATGGTCAGGGATGTCTCGCTTTCCGGTGAAATTCTCACTACCCTCCATTCGATTGAAATGTGCGGAAAAGAACGAAAAATGTCCCAGGGATATTGCGGCAAAGGTGGCCAGAGTGTCCCGGTAAGTGATGGGGCACCGTATATAATGCTCCGGAATGCAGTGGTGGGTGGCAGTGGAACAGAATGAGGGGTCGTCACCGGATAACGTTGGCGGCCTGATCGACGACATAATCCGGGCTGGTGAGGCCCTGGTTGAAGAAATTGAGGTCTATATTGCCGGGGGGGAGTCTGTCTCGGCCGAATTGAAAAAGACAAAAATCGGTATCGCGACCGGTTCAAAGTCTCTGGGCCTCGGTATCCGCACCATAGACCACGGGAAAATCGGGTCTTCGGGGACCAGTGATCCATCCGCATGGAGAAAGTGTCTTGATGCATCGGTTTCAAGCGGGACTCTTGCTACCCCGCAGGAATGGGGAGGACTTCCTCTGCCATCTGCCGGGGAACAACCATTCCTTTCATTCGATCCGGATGTGCGGGTCGAAGCTGAATTCGTTGAGAATGCCATCTATAAAATGCTTGCCGGGGCAGAAGATTTCCCGGTTCATGTAATGTCGGGCTCCGCAGATGTATCGACGGGTTATCTCACGCTTGCAAATTCACACAATGTCCGGTATTTTGCAAAGAGATCGATGGTTTCTGTCTCCCTTGAAACAATCAGTGATCAGTCAACAGGGTACGAGTTTGACCAGTCTGTCACGAAGTCGGTCGATCCGGAAGGTGTTGGAAAAAAGGCTGCGTTTTTTGCACATCATGGAAGGTCAGGCGAGAACATCGAGACCGGTAACCATTCCCTCGTCCTTTCCCCCATGGCCCTGGCACAGCTGCTTGGAAATGTGTTTGTTCCGGCGGTAAACGGGCGGAGTGTCCATGCAGGACGTTCAAAACTGGCAAACTCCCTCGGCGAAATTGTCGCAGGTACAAACATTTCAATTTACGACGACCCGTTCAGGAAATTCGGGCCTGGCAGTACCTGGTGGGATGCAGAAGGAGTCCCCACAAGGCGGGTAGATATTGTTAAGGGTGGTATTCTTAACGAATTTCTGTATGACCTGAAGACCGGGTACCGATATGGCAAACCAAGTACCGGAAGTGCTTTGCGCTCGGGATACGGGGGACTGCCAGGGATTGGTTACCACAACCTGGTATTCGATGGTCCGCGTACCGGGATATGGGACGAACCAGCGATTTATGTTCATGACGTAGTTGGGGCTCACACTGCCAATCCGATGAGCGGGGATTTTTCAGTCGAGATCTCCAACCCGTCCTGGATAGAAAACGGTGATTTTGGAAAACCGGTGCGGAAAGCAATGTACGCAGGGAATGTCTTTGATCTTCTTAATGAGATTGAAGGAATAGCTCACGGAGAACGGGTTATCGGATCGATGGTACTTCCGGAAGTAAGACTGTCGGGACAGCGAATAATCGGGATTTGACCTGCCTGTTTTTCTCTTTTTAATGCAATTGTTTTTTCGTTTTAGATTACACGAATTAAAAATATCATATTCCAAAAAATTGTCGCAACTCAGGTGATTGCAATGCGATGGACAACCTGCTTATATCCTGCGGATGTATGAATAATCGGGGGAAAAGCCAAAATATTCCGATAAACCGAAAACGCTTTATTATAGAAGGTTTTTTTAATTACCAATGACGGATCTGCCTCTTTCCAGCTACACATTTCTGATTATGGTCCTCGTTGTGGCGATAGTTGTGGGATTTTTCATTATTAAGAACCTTATGAAGCTGGTAATCAATTCCATTCTTGGGTTACTATTGCTATTTTTTGTCAATTATTTTCACGTGCTCGGAGCGGTCGGAAAACCTGATATCCCAATTAACCCCCTGACATTTCTTATATGTCTGTTTGGAGGATTACCTGGTGCACTGCTCCTGATCCTTCTGCAACTGTTGAATTTCCCCTTGTAATTGTTATTGCCTCAATTTTTGTTCTAAACCTGGCGATATCAACTCGGTAGTGTTTTTTAAACCTTTGAAGGGTCATTTCATGGCCAGAATTTATAATACCTTAATAGTAAATGCTCAAGGATGGGGACTATTACGATATTTTATATTTCTTTTTAAAACCGGATATTTCAACTGTTATGGGCACGAATTCCGAAATAATCAGGGATAAGGAATACCAATAAATACTTCACGTGATGATGGATTGAACAGGTGATCAGACCATGTGTAGTGTCGGCGGCCCGATGGATGTAGAGTATACCGAACGTATCAAGGGAAAGGATTACCGTTGCAAAGATTGTGGCGAGCGATTCAAAGGAATTGGAAAAAAACCAATCTGTCCTTCATGCCAGTCGGATAATGTCGAAGAAGCATAGCCTTGGACCGGGGGATGAATACCTCCTCATCCGGGGTGACAGACTCTTTTCTCCTCATCGGTAAAGCAGGAACCCGTTTTTGCATCTGTATTGAAACCGCAGACAACGAATACTGCCAGGGGCTTGCACCCGAGGACATTATCGTTATATCAGCCCCGGAAGGGGGTCCCCTTGAGCCGGCGGTAATGCTTTTGGAACTTGTCAGGAGATACCGGTGTCCCCTGGTAGTTTTACCTAAAGGGCATCCCGGGTCAGACCGGCTCAGGTACGTTGTCTCTGCCGGTGAAACGATAAAACTCAGTTGTTCAATTGAGCGCGGCACCCATCCTGAACAGGATATTCTCTGTTCCAGCGGGGAATTTACCGGATTGGTGCTGAAGACTGTGACAGGCGGGGTCGTTTTGGAAGGTCCTGGAATTGATTACCCGATCTCTCTGATCAGATATTCGATTCCCCCTATCCCACCACTGACCTGAAAATAATTCCATTTATCTTTGACTTCATGAATATTCGAAATCCCGAAAAAAATGAGACTTATTAATCTGTTTCCAGTTTTAGAAGACAATCCGGCATTTTTGGCCACCTGACCTGGTTTTTCTTTCTTTGTAATGAAATAAATAACAACACATTTAAGAGTGTTTTTCCTAAAATATACTATTATCATGAGAGGAGGGTTGGATGAAGACTGAGGTCTTGAAAGACATCAAAACTGCAGAAGAAGAGAGTGGAACAACAATACGTAATGCAGGGGCGGACAGGAAAAAAAGTCTTGCCAATGCGGAGCTTGAAGCGGATAACCTGATAATAAAGGCAAACAACACCGCGGAAGAGTACAGAAAGAAACGCATGGCTGATGCCAGGACACATGCCGCAGAAACCCATGCCCGGATCATCAAAGAAGGTGAACAAGGTGCGGTTGCACTGCGGGAGCAGGGCAAAAGAAACCTTGAACGGGCGGTGGCTTTGTTGGTAACCCGGTTCAGGGAGCAAATCCATGTTAAAGCCTAGGCAGATGAGTCGCCTGCTTATTGCGGCCTCCAAGGACCAGATGGAGCCGGTAATCCAGGAGCTGTATCGCCACGGTGTGTTTCATATTGAAGAGTTCGTAGACCAGGGCAAACAGGAATATGAAGGCTTCAGGATCGGAATGCCTCTTGCAGGTGCTGGTGAGGTATCAAGCGATCTCCTGAAAATCAGGTCCCTCACCGCAGCGTATATGGTGAAACCTGATGATGAGGAACCTGATGCCCGTAGACGTACTTCTGAAATCAGGTCTCTGATTGAGAGGGATCTTCCTGCTATCGAGAAAGAAACCGATGGCCTGACCGCTATCCGTTCAAGGCTCGAGACCGAAGAGAAGGAGCTCGAACAGAAGATCGCAGCCCTGAAACCTTTTGCGGAAATACCCGTAAATCTCGACCTTTTACGTGGTTATGAGTCTCTTGTGGTATTCGCCGGATCGGTTGCACAGGATGTAGTCCTGGAAATCCCGCATGAACGTTTCTATTCCCCTTCCAAAGCAGGGAATTTTATTGTTGTCATTGTACCGGTTGATTACCGCTCACAAGTTGAAAAAACTCTCAATGATGTGATGTTCCAGCCGGTCCAGGTACCTGCGGAGACTGGTCCTGCATCCGCAGCGATCAGTTCGTACCAGTTGCAGATAATTTCGTTAACGGAACAAATTGCTGCAAATACTGCAAAATTAGAGGAAAACAGGAAAAAATACGCAGGATTCCTGCTCGCCTGTGATGAGCTCCTCACAACAGATGTATCAAAAGCCGAAGCTCCGCTTCGGTTTGCGACAACTGATCAATCGTTCGTTGCAGAAGGATGGGTACCGGTTGATGAGGTAGCAGGTCTGACCTTAGCAATTAACCAGGTAACCAACGAAAAATGTTTCGTCACCGAATTACCGGTTGATCTGGAACACGATGCCGTTCCAATGGAATATGCGAACCCGTCGTTTGCCCGCCCGGCCCAGCTGATTATGGATACCTATGCGAGACCGAGGTACACAGAGATCGATCCGACACTGATCATCTCATTCGTGTTTCCATTGTTCTTCGGGTTAATTCTTGGTGATGTCGGATACGGGTTGATGCTGTTAGGTTTGAGCCTGATACTGCGTCATTACATAAAGAGAGGTGATGGTGCGCAACTGGTGAATTTACTCACGATTTTCGCAATCTCATCGATCATATTCGGGATTTTGTTTTCCGAATTCCTCGGATTCAAATTACCATGGGAACCCCTGATATTCTCGCGGCATATGAATATAGGGACCTCAGCAAGGTGAAGGGGCCGCAATTCCCGCATTAATGGTAATGTCTATCTGGATCGGAATCGTTTATATCACACTCGGAAGAGTGCTGGGAATAATCAACCATGCACGAATGGATCATGGTTCCCACCGGACGAAAGCCGTGCTTGCAAACGTCGGCTGGATTTTCGTGATGTGGGGAATCTTGTTCATGATCTGGTCGGCATTCCCCATTCCCTACATGCCTGATTTCACAGTATTCCCCGCTATCGTGGCAGGGCTTAACATTGCCGCAATAATCGGTGCCGTGATGCTTGTCCTTGGTATCTTGTTCATTGCAAGAGACAGCCCGCTTGAAATCGTTGAGGTACCGACTATTATCAGTCATACGTTATCATTTGCCCGTCTTGTGGCGGTCGGTTTGTCTTCGGTAGCAATTGCAATGGTAGTCAACCTGATTGCCATTGGCATGATAATTTCACCACAGCTCCAGAACTTTACCCCGGTGAGTATTGTCATCATTCTCGTAGGTGCGCTCGTCTTTATAGTCGGTCACCTCGGTAATTGTGTACTTGGGCTAATCGGTGGAGGGCTTCAGTCCCTCAGGTTGCAGTATGTCGAATTCTTCACCAAGTTCTACAAAGGTGGAGGCGTAAAATACAATCCATTTGGAATGATTAGAAGATTTACGGAGGATTAAAAATGGCAGCAGAAGTTGTAGCAGCAGCAATTACAGATATTGAACTAATGAAAGCATCGCAGCTTGGACTTAAGGCAATCGGCGCAGGACTCGCAGTTGGTCTCGCAGGACTCGGCACTGGAGTTGCCGAGATGGCAATTGGTTCGGCAGCCGTCGGAGCCACAGCAGAAAACAAGGATATCTTTGGTCTCGCCCTGCTGTTTACTGTTATCCCTGAAACGATTGTTATCTTCGGGCTCGTTGTCGCTCTACTGTTGTTATTCTAAACGGGAGTAGAAGATGGGACTGGAAGCAGTCGTCGGAGAGATCAGGGCTAAAGGGCAGAAAGAGGCGGAGAATAATCCGCGAGCAGACCCGGAAGGAAGTAGAATCGATCCTATCCGTGAGCCAGGGAAAGGCATCGGAGATTAAGCTCGCCGCAGAAGAATCCATCGAAAAGCAGGTCAGGCATATCGAGAGCCAGGAAGTCTCTGCCGCAAACCTACTGGTAAAGAGAAATCTACTCAATACTCAGAAGGCACTGCTCGACGAAACATACCGTAATGCCCTCGAATCCCTTAAAAAGTTGCCTGATAGTTTCCATAAGGAGGCAATCGGAGCACTTCTTTCAGACGCAAAACAACAGATTTCCGAGGGGGTAGTCCACTGCAATGCGCGTGATATGCCTGCCCTTAAGGAGATAATCGCAAGAAAGGGTGAATTTTCAGGGTATACCCCTGGGAATGTGATGGATATCGAAGGCGGGGTCATCATAGAGAGTAAAGACGGGACCCTTCAGATTGATCTGAGTTACCGCACATTTCTGGATCGCGTATGGGAAACAGGGCTCAAGGATGCTTCTGATATCCTGTTCAGGTAGGAGGTAGTGAATGGCTGAAATGAGGGCTGGACCAGCTCCTTATATTTATGTATGTACAAGGATGCGGGTCAGAAAATCAAAACTCCTGCCAAAAGAGGAGTACCTCAGGATGCTGAATATGAGCCTCCCGGAGATCACCCGGTCGATAGAAGAGCTGGAGTATAAGCGGGAGATTGACGAACTTAGTTCCTCGTTTCGTGGAATTGATCTCCTTGAGATCGCGTTATCTTGGAACCTTGCCAAGGAATACCAGGCAATTATCGCGATCACACCCGGAACGCTCAAGGCATTTACACAGGCCTATCTGAGCCGCTGGGATATTCATAATATCCTCGCCATTCTCCGGGGTAAACGGCAGGGCCTGAAATCGGGAAAAATCAAGGAAGTCCTGATCCCTGCGGGCGAGCTTGACCGGGTATTCTTTGACCGGTTGCTGACCGAGGATTCACCCGAAAAAATTGTTGAAGCACTTAAGGGGAAGAAGATGTACCCTGTGGTTGCGAGGGAATTCCCAGCGGCAATCCAGACCAACTCGTTTTCACACATGGAGAATGAGTTGTATAAGGACTTTTACCGGAATCTCATCAACGATGCGAACGCGATGAAGGGCGGAAACCTGTTCCTCAATTATATCCGCCTTGATATTGATATCACCAATATCAAGAACCTCTTCCGGTTACGTGTGGATACGATTCCGGAAGATGCACGGGAAATGATGATCCCTGGTGGGACATTTTCGGTTGAAGATTTACACAGGTTAAATAGCATCGCTGACCAGAATGAGTTTATTGATGCACTTATGGCAAAAGTCCGTGTAAAGTCCCTCCTCGCAGTCCTCGATAAGTTACGAGGGGAGAAACCGATACGGGAGATTGAGATTGATCTGATAAAAGTGCAAATCGAGCAAATGGAGAAAATGGCAAAATTAAACCCGTTTTCTATCCACCCGATCCTCGTGTACCTCGAGAAGAAAAAATATGAGGTCTTCAATCTGCGTGCTATTGCCCGTGGTAAGGAATCGAAACTTCCCACCGAACGGATAAAAGGGTACCTGGTGGTGTAAAATGGAGATTGCAGTTATTGGTAACAGTGAGTTCATCCTCGGGTTCCAGCTTGCCGGTATCAGGAAGACCTACGCAGCAGAAAACGAAGCAAAGCTCACAGAATATATCAACGGGGTTCTTGTGGACAACGAAGTCGGGATACTTGTCCTGAATAGCAGCGACATGAACAGGATCCCGGGACGGCTCAGAACACAACTCGAAAACTCAGTAAAGCCAACGGTAATCGCAATCGGCGGGGAAGAAGGCGGGCTGTCCATGAGAGAGAGAATCAAGAGATCAGTGGGTGTTGATCTGTGGAAGTGAAGGAAAAAGATTCAAAAATCGACAAAAAGGGTGTTCTTAAAAGGATTTCAGGGCCGGTTGTCACGGCTGTGAATTTCGATGCCCACATGTACGACGTAGTCAAAGTCGGGAATGAGGCATTGATGGGTGAAGTCATCAAGATCCAGGGAGAGGAAACAATCATCCAGGTCTATGAAGATACTTCAGGTATCAGACCCGGAGAACCTGTTGTGAATACAGGACTCTCTCTTGCGGTTGAACTCGGGCCTGGCCTCCTGACGAATATTTATGATGGCATTCAGCGTCCTTTAAGCGTCCTTGTCGATAAGATGGGAAATTTCATTGAAAGGGGTGTCTCCGCACCAGGGCTTCCTCACGATAAAAAGTGGGAATTCAAACCCCTGGTCAAAGAAGGCGACAGGGTCATTGGCGGAAGCATTATCGGTGAAGTGCAGGAAACAAACATCGTCCATAAAATCATGGTCCCCCCAAATTTCAAGGGAGGCGCAGTAAAAAGCATTAAATCCGGCTCTTTTACTGTCGATGACGTGGTGTGTGTCCTTGATGATGGCACTTCGCTCACAATGATGCAGCGCTGGCCAGTGCGTGTCCCAAGACCCGTAAAAGAAAAACTGAACCCGGAAATCCCATTGATTACCGGTCAACGCATCCTTGATGGGCTTTTCCCGATCGCAAAAGGCGGGACCGCTGCAATTCCGGGTCCGTTTGGCAGTGGTAAGACCGTTACGCAGCAGCAGCTTGCAAAATGGAGTGATGCGGAGATTGTGGTCTACATCGGTTGCGGTGAACGCGGCAACGAAATGACCGAAGTGCTGACGGAGTTCCCGGAACTTGAAGACCCGAAGACCGGTAAACCCCTGATGGAGAGGACCGTTCTTATCGCAAACACGAGCAACATGCCTGTGGCGGCAAGAGAAGCATCGGTGTATACCGGTATCACGATTGCAGAGTATTACCGTGATATGGGATACGATGTCTCGCTGATGGCAGATTCCACCTCGCGATGGGCAGAAGCAATGCGTGAGATCTCATCCCGTCTGGAAGAGATGCCTGGTGAGGAAGGATACCCGGCTTACCTTGCAGCCCGCCTCTCGGAATTCTATGAGCGTGCCGGGCTGGTAAAAACACTTGCCGGTGGGGATGGTTCCGTATCGGTTATCGGTGCAGTATCACCGCCCGGTGGAGATTTCTCGGAGCCGGTTACGCAGAATACACTCCGTATTGTCAAGGTGTTCTGGGCGCTTGATGCGAAACTTTCGCAGCGTCGCCATTTCCCGGCGATTAACTGGTTAAATTCGTATTCTCTTTATCTTGATACTCTCCACGACTGGTACGACCGTGAGGTCTCTCCCGAGTGGAATACGATCAGGTCATGGGCGATGGAAGTCCTCCAGAAAGAGGCCGAGCTCCAGGAGATCGTTCAACTGGTAGGGTCAGACGCATTGCCGGAGACAGAACAGATAACGATTGAAGTGGCCCGCATGATACGCGAAATCTTCCTCCAGCAGAATGCTTACGACGCGGTGGACACGTTCTGTGACATGAAGAAGCAATATGATATCATGAAGTCGATCAAGTTATTCGCTGATCTCTCTTCTGCGGCACAGGCAGTCGGAGTGACTCCTGCGCAGATTATTGCTTCCAAGGCAAAGAACGACCTGCCTCAGATCAAGTTCACCAAGGACTACAAGCCGGAGCTTGAGAAGATACTGAAGGCTATGGACACAGAATTCAATGCTCTGAGGGCGGCAGCATGAAGGAATACAGGACGATTTCTAAAATAGCCGGTCCTCTGGTGTTTGTCGAGAAGACCGAGCCTATCGGGTACGGTGAGCTTGTCAACATTGTCACGTTCGATGGGACCATCAAACGTGGTCAGGTACTTGATACAAGCGATAACCTCGTCGTAGTACAGGTCTTCGAGACTACTGCCGGTATCGGCAGGGATAGCGGTGTCCGTTTCACGGGCGAAACAATCAAGATGCCGGTTGGAAAGGAGATGCTCGGACGTATACTGTCCGGCGGTGGAAAACCGATTGACGGGGGCCCCGAAATAGTCCCCGAAAAACGCCTGGATATTACCGGTGCTGCGATCAATCCTTATGCACGGGCATCACCAAACGAGTTTATCCAGACTGGTATTTCAACAATCGACGGGACCAACACGCTTGTCAGAGGCCAGAAGCTCCCGATTTTCTCGGCAGCGGGTCTTCCTCATAATAACGTAGCACTCCAGATTGCCCGTCAGTCAAAAGTGATCGGTTCAACCGAACCCTTTGCCGTGGTTTTCGCAGCAATGGGTATCACGAAGGAAGAAGCAAATCACTTCATGAAGGACTTTGAGCGCACAGGTGCGCTCGAACGGGCAGTGGTATTCTTAAACCTCGCTGATGATCCGGCGGTCGAACGGATTATCACACCACGTCTTGCCCTTACGACAGCAGAGTACCTTGCATTTGAGCTTGGCATGCATGTGCTGGTAATCCTGACCGATATGACCAACTATTGTGAAGCACTCCGTCAGATCGGTGCAGCCCGTGAAGAAGTGCCGGGTCGCCGTGGTTATCCCGGTTACATGTATACTGACCTTGCAAGCATTTACGAACGTGCGGGGATCATCAAAGGGCTGAAGGGTTCCGTTACCCAGATCCCAATCCTTACAATGCCGGGCGATGATATCACGCATCCGATCCCTGACCTTACTGGATATATTACCGAAGGACAGATCGTGGTTTCCCGAGAGCTCCACCGGAAGGGTATCTACCCTCCAATTAACGTTCTACCCTCGTTATCTCGTCTAATGAACCTTGGTATTGGGAAAGGCCACACGAGGGAAGATCATAAAAAAGTCTCTGACCAGATGTATGCCGGGTATGCTGAAGGAAACGACCTTCGCGGCCTGGTTGCAATCGTGGGAAAGGATGCCCTTTCTGAACGTGACAGGATGCTTCTCGAGTTTGCAGACCTCTTCGAGAAGCGGTTTGTGAAACAGGGATATGACGAGGACAGGACAATCGTGGACACCCTCGATCTTGGCTGGGACCTTCTTTCCACGTTGCCAGTGGAACAGCTCACCCGTATCGACAGGGACCTTATATCCAGATATCATCCCAAATTTAAAGCAGGGGCAGTCAAGGAGTAACGTCACATGGCGCTCAGAGATGTTAAGCCTACACGTTCAGAACTGATCAATCTTAAAAGGAGGATTGCGCTCTCGGAGCGTGGCTATAAAATTCTCAAGATGAAGCGTGACGGACTGATCCTTGAATTTTTCAAGGTTCTTGCGGATGCAAAAGACAGTCGCGGGGAACTTCTGACGAAATACCAGCGGGCAGTCGAGAGTATGGCGCTCGCAAATACAGTTGAAGGGGCAATAGGAGTTAAATCCGCTGCATTTTCCGTAAAGGAAGTGCCGCAAATCACCCTGTCATCCAAAAACATTATGGGTGTCGTAGTCCCTGAAATAGAGTCCTCGAAAGTAAGGAAGAGCCTGGTCGACCGTGGGTATGGAGTCCTCGGCACAACATCGATCATCGATGAGACCGCTACCTCTTTTGAGGAACTCGTTGAAGCGATCATCGAGAGTGCCGAGATCGAAACCACCATGAAACGGCTCCTTGATGAGATAGAGTCCACCAAGCGCCGTGTAAATGCCCTTGAGTTCAAGGTGATCCCGGAACTCAGCGAAGCGAGGAACTTTATCAAGATGCGTCTCGATGAGATGGAACGTGAAGAGCTCTTTCGCCTGAAGAAGATCAAGGCAAGAACCAAAGTCTGAATCGTAACCCTGAGGTGAAGATGCCGATCGGCACGCTGAATGAAATGGGAACAGAAGGGAAAACGGTCCTGTTAAGGCTCGACCTTAATTCCCCTATCGACCCCACATCAAATCTTATTCTTGATGATAAGCGGTTTCGTGAGCACATACCCACGATACAGGCCCTGAAAGGAAGCAGGGTTGTGATTGTCACACATCAGAGTCGTCCTGGTAAGAAAGACTTCACAACACTCGAAGCCCACGAGGAGAAGTTGTCCCAGATGCTCGGGCGGTCGGTTCTCTATGTTGATGATATTTTCGGGAGCTCGGCACGGGATGCCGCCAGGAATATGCGTCCCGGGGACATACTCATGCTTGAGAATGTGAGGTTTAACGCAGAAGAGAACCTGACACTGAAACCCGAAGAAGCAACAAAAACCCATCTTGTGCGTAAACTGGCAGGAATGGGTGATATTTTCATCAACGATGCATTTGGGACGGCACATCGCTCACAGCCTACTGTTGTCGGTCTTCCCCTCGTTATGAAATCCGCTGCCGGCCTCCTGATGGAGAAGGAAGTCTCCACGTTGAGCAGGGTATTTCTCGGAGCGCCGAAACCCGTGTGTATGGTACTTGGAGGTACAAAAGTTGATGATTCGATGGCCGTGGCGCGTCATGTCCTCGAACACGATATTGCCGACGAGGTCATGGTGATTGGAGTTGTAGCCAATGTTTTCCTCGTTGCACTTGGTTTTGATATCGGCTCACCTTCGACACAATTGATCCATCAGCTGAAGTACGATAAGGAGATCGGCCATGCAAAGGATCTCCTGGCCCGTTTCCGGGATCGCATTATAGTACCTGACTGGGTCGCAGTCCGGTCAGGGAACAGACGTGTAGAATTCCCGGTTAATGCAATACCTGGAGATGCACCCGTCCTCGATCTAGGGATGGATGCGATCAGTACACTGTCAAAACAATTGAAATCTGCAGGGACCGTTGTGTTCAATGGCCCGGCAGGAGTGTTCGAGGAACCAGATTTTGCAACAGGGACGTATGAACTACTGAAAGCGGCATCACAGGTCGATTTCTCTGTTGTTGGTGGAGGACATACCGCAGCGGTAATCGAAAAACTCGGGCTTGAGAAGCACTTTACTCATATCTCAACTGGTGGTGGTGCCTGCATCGAGTTTCTGACAGGGAAAAAATTACCTGCTGTTGAAGCCCTTGAAATGTCAAAGGAGATATTTGGTTAATCTCTATTTTTCAATGCATTTTCTGGACCGAGATCCATCGGAATCGATTTTCATTGTTTTCTAAATGAAAAAAATGATTGGTATTAGTCTCCCTGATTCTTCGAAACAGGATATTACGTGATAAGATTCATCGCCGCCAGGAGTTGATTTGTTATGCCGATGTTACTCTGGTAACCTACGTTTGCCTGGTTATATACATCGTTGGCAGTATACCAGTCACCTGCAAGTGCGTAGTCAGATGACTGCATATATGTTACCGAGTTCCTCTGGACCGCGTTCAACGATGATATCAAAACCGACAGAGTTTGCTTTTGTGATTCAGGCGCAGTTTTCAGGGCGTTAGAATAATCTGCCTGAGCAGTCACAAATAAGTTTTCCGCCGATGTGAAATTCTGTTTGGCGTTAAAGACCGCATTGGCTTCATTATTGAGGTTAGACCTGATAGCAAGCGGGGGCACCATCAATGCTTTTCCATTTTCAATCGCTTTCTTCGCACGGTTTACATTATCGGTCCCTGACTGGATATAGTCCAGATATGCGTAAGCCGACGTAGGAACTGGAGTGATAACCGTTGGTCCGGGTGTTGGCTGGGCAACTGCCGCAGTAGGTTCCGGAGTCGGCTGAACGGTTGGCTGGGCTAACGGTACTGTTCGGGAATACGCTGAGTAAGCAAAAACGCTCGCTACAAGACAGACGGCTATGACGATACAAATGGTTACTATTATATTTGGCGTTAATTTCATAATAAACAAATATTTATACTACCTCATTAATCTTTTGTAAAAAAACAGACTTGCAGGGTGGATTTCCGTTCACAGGCCTTCATTTTTTTATTTTTTTGGCTCTTTTTAAACACACATGAACTGAGTTCACACCCTAACCATGAAAATGCCCTTTCAAAAAATTTCCCTGTTTTGGGGTTTATTCAAGCATTTTCATGGGAAATGCTCTAACATTATCTTGCCTATTAGGATTATTCCGAAATTTATTCACGCTTCAGGGCTCAGTCCCTCCGTTTTGGCGACCCCGGTTGGGATAATGACCCTCCCCCAAAACTCTGAATTTAATGAGCCCTCGGGAAACTCCGCCCAATGAATATATTGTTGGGGGTGGGGCAGGAGGGGTGAAAACCCCCTCCTGTTTTTTGTATTTCCCTCAAACCCGCAGGATTTCAACAAAGCCTATTTTCTTTTTTCAGAAGGAATCTGATACGAACGTGAAATTACGTTACACCGCGGGTTGCAAAAAAAATGATTTGAAATTTGATTTCATCAGTAGAATGTCGTTCTCTGTTTTTGTGTAAAGAAACCAGTGAAAAAGGTCAGTTAATTAAACTGGATCGATATCATATCAGCCGTCCTACGGCAGGATCGGACCGTCATAATTTTTAGTGCGTCAGTCGTTATGGATAGTATGCGCATTCAGGTTGTTCTGCTGATCTTAATCCTCATGCTATTTTCAGTACTGGGAAGCGGCTGCGTCAACCAGGTACCAGGGAATGTCATGTATCAATCAGGATCCCTGACGTTCTCGATCCAGAGCGAAAATGCAGTCCCTGATGGGGTGCTTGAGGTTGCAGTCTTTCGTTTACAGGACTTCAGACAGGTCGAACTCCTGAGAAACGCAGACAATTTTCCCCTTAAGGCAGGAGATAATAATGTCACTCTGCCAATGGCACTCGGTCCTGGGAATTACCGGTGCTTTATCTATATCAGTTCAGGGGCGATCCGTTACCCGGTGGTGATCAGGGATTTTGAAGTCTGACCTGCAGGCGTTAATCAGGGCGGCACGAGGTCTTAATCCGGCGGACGTTGTTGTCCGGAATGCTGAACTTTACGACCCGTTTACCTGTAGTTTTGAATGTGCTGATTTTGCAATAAAAGACGGGATCGTACTTGGAACCGGTAAATATTCCGGCAAGTACGAAATCGACTGCAAAGGAGCCCGTGTTATCCCGGGATTAATTGATACTCATGTGCACATTGAAAGCTCCCTGCTTTCTCCTGCACAATATGCCCGCCTGGTTGCCCGCCATGGAACCTCGACTGTTATTGCGGACCCCCACGAGATTGCCAACGTACTTGGAAAATCCGGAATAGAATATATGCTTAGGGCGTCTGAAAATACCGGAATTGATTTTTTTTATATGATGCCCTCCTGTGTGCCATCGATACCTTTTGATACCGGTGGTGCTGTACTTGAGGCACCGGATCTTAGCCTCATTCGCCGGAAGAGACCATGTGCTTGGATTGGGGGAAATGATGAATACCCCCGGGGTCCTGTCCGGGGATGAGGGAATTATTGAAAAACTTAGAATTTTCTCATTGGTAGACGGGCACGCACCGATGCTGAGCGGCAATGACCTTAATGCCTACATCCTATCGGGGCCACAGAGTGATCATGAGTGCACTGGGGAAGCCGAAGCACGGGAAAAGCTCTCCCGGGGGATGTACATTTACCTCCGGGAGGGCTCAACAGAGAAGAATATCCATGCCCTGCTTCCGGTAGTCAGCCCCTGCACCGTAGGTCGGTGCACATTTTCGACGGATGACCGCCACGCAGATACACTTGTGAACCTTGGCCACATTGATGGTGCGATCCGTACCGCAGTTAATGAGGGCCTGGAACTTGAACTCGCCCTTCGGATGGCCACGTTATCAGGTGCCGAAAGGTTCGGTTTGCATGACAGGGGGGCAATATCTCCTGGACGTCTCGCTGATTTCTCCATCCTGGATACGAAAGCAGAATTTTGTATAAATAGGACATTTCGGCGAGGAAAAGAGGTCCTTGATATGCCTCTTAATGCAACTGCATACGCACCCTCGAACATGAAGGCTACAGTACCAGGTCAAGAGGCGTTAGATCTTCCCGGTAACGGGCTTGCACGAGTGATTGGTCTCGTCCCTGGCCAGATTATTACGAAAGAACTCCACTATGAAATATGTGGTGCAGATTTGCCAGATATCGGCCGGGACATCATTAAAACCATCGTTTGCAGTCGCTATCGTCCCGGATTGCATATGGCAGGGCTTGTGCATGGTTTTTCATTCAATCATGGCGCTATCGCAGGGAGTGTATCGCATGATGCACATAATATCATTGCAGCGGGCACAAGTGATGAAGAAATTCAAAGAGCAATAACTGCCGTTATCTGCCATAATGGGGGACTGGCCGCTGTGAATGGCAACGAGATCATGGTTTTACCACTTGAAAACGCAGGGCTCATGTCAGCCCGCCCGTTTGAAGAGGTGGTTGAAAAGCTCGGACTGCTCCATTCTGCAACCCGTGAAATGGGTGGGATTGACAACCCGTTTATGTACCTCTCGTTCCTTTGCCTGCCTGTAATTCCGGAACTCCGGCTGACAGTCCGCGGACTATTTTCGGTTGATAACTTTGAAAATGTCCCCATATTTTTTTGATTGGCCAAAAAGACTTTTTTCCTGTAATATCCCAAAAAGGTACGGACAGACTAGTACCTGTCATTAATCGTCAACGCCCATGGCCTCGAATCAAGCCGCTGGATTTTCATAGAATGAGCTGAACGATATGGTTCGGTGGTTGGTTGATGCCGGGAGTATCAGCCGGTAATTCATATCTTAAGAGTATCAGCATTATGATATGATGATACCAGTCAACCGTACCATATCAATTTCAGTACAGATTTTGTCTCCTTCAGATAATATAACGTTTTCGATGCACATTGCAGATTTTTCGCGTCAACCGGAACTTTTTCTCAATAAACCGTGGATTTAAGGCCTCCCCGTCCTGCACTACCCATGATGCAACAGGTCGAGACCCATGCATCGCGCCACTTTCCGGAGATCCATGAATATGAATTAATTAATGTATAAATACGGTAACACCTAACATCTTGAGAGGAAAATCCCATGGGACGAATTGGGGGCAAAAACGTTACGGGATGGGGATCTCTATGATATCAGTCCTATTCGTCGATGACGAACCGGCACTGCTCGAGATCACCAGGTTATACCTTGAAAAATCCGGTTCAATAACCGTCGAAACCTGTCGGTCTGCCCTTGAGGCTCTTGGGATCCTGAAAAACCGACAGTTTGATGTAATAGTGTCTGATTACGAGATGCCACTGATGGATGGGATCATGTTCCTTAAGATCCTCCGTGCCGAAGGGAATGATACCCCGTTCCTGATATTTACCGGAAAAGGAAGGGAACATGTTGTAATCGATGCCCTCAATAACGGCGCTGATTATTACCTGCAGAAAGGGTGGCGATCCGAAGGCCCAGTTTACCGAACTATCCCATATGATCGAACAGGCATTCCAGCGGCGGAATGTAGAACAGAACCTGAAAGCGTCAGAGAAATTACTCGTCGAGATAATAAATTTCCTGCCGGATGCGACATTTGCAATTGATACCACGGGGCTGTTATTTCCTGGAATAAGGCAATGGAGGAGATGACAGGGATAAACGCAGATTCGATCATGGGGAAGGGCAATTACGAGTACTCGACTCCCCTTTTATGGGACAAGGCGGCCGATCCTTATTGACTTAATCACGAAACCGGATGATGAAGTCCGACAGAAATATTATTCGATCATGAAACAGTGAAGGCGACATGCTCATTGCTGAAACTGAAAGGGCAAAACCGAAGGGAAAAACTTCGGTGCTCTGGGCAAAGGCAACTCCTCTGTACAATCCTAAAGGCGAAATTATCGGGGCTATCGAATCGATCAGGGATATTTCAGAATTCCGGAAGCCGACAAAACCCGCCCCGGATATCATCAGGGGTGAAGCGACCTCCGGGAAGGCCCCCGGACAAGCGGATGCACCTTCACCCGGGTTACTCGATCGTATGTTTGGGAAAACGGCAAACTCGTGGTACCAGAAGGGTGTTGACCTTTACTACAAACATGGAAAATTCCAGGAAGCCCTGCAGTCGTTTGATCGGGTAATTGAGATTGAACCGGGGCATGCGGGTGCCTGGAATGGAAGGGGTATCTGTCTCAAGGAATTGGGACGGTACGAGGAAGCAATACAGTGCTTCAATAAGGTTATCGCAATAAACCCGGGTGATGAGGAAGTCCATTATAACCGGGGGGAGGCACTTGAAAAACTTGGAAAGACAAATGGGGATATGAAATTGTTTGAAGAAGCTATAAAAAGTTTCGATGCGGTCCTGAACCTGAATCCCTACCATGTATATGGATGGAATTACCGCGGTGTATGCCTCAAGGAACTTGGAAGATATGAAGAAGCCAAGCGTTGTTTCGACCACGCTCAACTCCTGATCCGGAGGGGCCAGAATAAATCGTCCAGGAGATAATTACAATTTTTCAGGAATCGGTTGTAATTTCTTAATTATTCTGGAATTACATCGAAATAATGATTCAAATAATTTCTTCGGTCTTCTTCGTCTGCCGGAATATTATACCATAACCATACCTATACCGCATATAATACGTGGCTGCTTTTCGGAATTGATTCAGGGACTTGCAATAAGTGCCGCTCCGAAGGGCTTAATTTCAATCGTATGTTTGATACTATCATTTATTCCAGTTGTTTTCATACGGTTCTCTGGTCCTTTTGGTATCAGATAATTTATATCAGGGTATCCGTCATATGCTAGTATCAGAAATAGTCAGCCCCTACGAAAAATGACGTATCCTAGGTGGCAGAGAATGTTATTCCGGGGGCATTCAGATCGATATGACGAGGTGTTATTGCATCGTCGTCTTGACACTCAGGGAAATATTCAGTAAACCGCCTCATTTGTAATAATGACAATATCTTAGGGTGAAATATGGAGAAAACCCCCGACCTGATAGAAAAAAGCAGTAGTAAACTCCTTATTATTGGAATTACAACTTTTGGAGCAATTATATTCGATATTTCCGGCCAGGTCAACGGCGCATCAATTTTTGCGCCACTTCTTTTCTTTCTCCCCATTATTCTCGCCGCATACTGGTTCCCTCAGAAGGGGGTCTTGTATGCGGTAGGCATCGGAATTCTGCAACTGATTCTTGTATCGCAATTCAACTATCCAGATCTTGCCCCCCTGACATACGCGACTGCTACAGCGAGTTTTTATGTCCTTGTTGCGGTTTCAGTGGTGGTATCGGCCCTTTCAGGGAACCTGAAGTTACAGGAAGCGCGCTACCAGGCTGTTTTTGATGATTCGCAGGCTGGGGTTATCCTGGTAGCAGAGCAGTCCGGGGAGTTGGTAATAGAAGAAGCAAATAAAAGTGCCGGCACAAGCCTCGGATATCTCCAGAAAGACCTTACCGGAGTTCTGCTTACCACAATCTGGAATGAACCTCCTGCCTTTCAAAAGGCAATAGAACGACTGGATAAAGAATCCAGTCTTTCGGATATAGAGTCTTCTTTCAGGACCCGCGAGGGGACGTCATTTCCTGTGCTTGTCAGTGCCGCACGCCTTCCGGAACACCACCTGGTTGTCACATTCATGGATATCTCATCAATCCGGGAAGCTGAAGACCGGACAAAACGGCGGAATAGTCAGCTCGCCATCGTGAACGAAGTAATCACAATTACATCCAATTCTGAGACTGTTCATGACCTCCTGGATAAATCGTTTGAAAAAATAAAAAATCTGCTATCCATAACTTCCGGTGCCATCTATCTCCTGGATGAAGAAAGGAAGCTTCTGGTGGCCCAGTACCGGTCAGGAGAAGAAACCCCGTCTTCATTACCTCAGAATATTCAGGTCGTTACCCCACCGTTCAAAGATGTCGTGCTTCATGGGAGCGCACTATATACAACCTACTCCTCCGTTGGAAATGAATCATATAAACAGCAGTTACGCGCTATCATTCCAATAAGTTGCGAATCCAAGGTAATCGGATTGTTATGCCTTGTAAGTCCCGGAAATGAGCCCTTTGCAGAGGATGACCGTGTCATTCTCGAATCAATAGGTAAAGAGATTGGTTGTGCAGTCCGGAAACTTCAGCTCTCCGAAAATCTCATCGAGGCGAATAGGAAGGCCAATCTCTATCTCGATATCCTGGTCCATGACATCAATAATGCCAACCTCGCTTCTCTCGGTTATGGCGAACTGCTCACTGAAATGTTATCAGGTAAAGAGAAAGAGGTTGCGGGAAAATTGATAGAAGGAGTCCTGAAAAGCCGGGAAGTCATACGGAATCTCGATACTATCAGGCACATACAGGAGAGAAAATTTGATTTCAAGCCGATCAACCTTGATTCATTAATCAGACAGGAAATCCGGCATTATCCATCGGCATCAATTGAATACCTGGGATGCAATTTCCGTGTCATGGCGGATGACCTGCTCGCAGAGGTAATGACAAACCTTGTTGGGAACAGTGCAAAATTCGGCGGCCCTGGTGTGCATATAAGCATTCATGCACAGGACTTGCCCGATGATTTCGTGAAAGTTACTGTTGGTGACGAGGGGCCTGGCGTACCGGACGAACTGAAATCGGTAATTTTTATCCGGTTCCAGACGGGAGAGGAAAAAGGCAGCGGAAAAGGGCTGGGATTATTTATTGCAAAAACTCTCATCGAGCGATACGGAGGAAAAATCTGGGTCGAGGACCGGGTCAGGGGAGATTCCAGCCAGGGTGCAGAATTCGTGTTTACCCTGCCGAAAGCAATGCCCTGATTGTTGTTTTCCTGCACATTGATGCTTCTGAATTTTAAAATTATTCATATTCCCGTTTTTATTTTTGTTCTATTATATCATTGATATTAAAAAAATGAAGAAGTGGCAGGCACCGGGCGTTTGAAAGGTTATCTCACCATTCGCAGAAATACGATAAATCCTGAAGCGACCCTATCCATGCAGTATAAAAAAAATTCTATGGAAATAACGAATTTACCAGACATACCAGCTTCCAATGTGATTCCTGAGATGGCCCGTGTTTGGAATGAAAAGTTTTCAGAAAAGGCCAATGTTCCTGAAAATACGGGTCCAGGAATTTGCCTGACAGTGCTTTTTATTTAGTGGTCCAGAGAAGTCTGGTTTACTGGATTTCGTTCAACCCCACGGTGGGTGAAGAAGTAGGATAATAAGCGGCTGGTGCAGGATGTAAATGGCAAGCGAATGTCTCCCAAGGAATGTAAGTATTTTCCCCGGAACAGCAGGAAGTAGGGAATGCTTAAAGCGTTCCGATACTACATAGCCCCGTTTACCTCCCGGATAGAGTAGTCCACCGAAGTATATCCCTATAAGCACGATTCCAAACCACGGGAATATGGGTGTGTAGTCCACACTGTAAAATGATGCTGGATATATTCCCAGGGGGAGCAGGATAAATGGTCCTCTGACTGCCTGGAGCAGGATTCCCACAATAATTACGAAGATGCCCCCATACAAAGAAATCAACTTCCGGTGGAGGAAAAATGGGGCGATGATAATGGAAAACCCGATGAGGTGCAATATCCCAAAAATAATGTAACCCTCCCCGAGATACCACCAGGTTACAACCGTAATCAAGGCCGCAATAAGCAGGATCGATACGCCCCTTTTCAGATATTTCATGAAAATTTTTCGTTTGTCCATCGTTGCTTCGGCTTTCGACGCACTAATCGTAAATGAAATTCCTACGAGGAGCAGGAACAATGAAGCGGTGACCATGGCAAAAATCTTCCAGAACCCTGTTGTGACTTCGACCTGATAAATACCAAAAAAAGTGATATCGAAGAGAAAATGATAGAGAACCATCATGAGGACAGCGAGACCTCTTACGAGGTCTAATTCTGCGAATCGCTCTTGAATTGTTGTCATGAATGGGTGGTTCCGCTGAAGAATATTGCTGATTATTTTCTCGTTTGTTTAGTGACATATATGTCATAAAAGTACATATTTAATCCGATTTTGGAATTAAATTTCAAACATCAACATTATTTTTTTTCATAAACAAAACCGGGGAGATAATGCCGATGTCAGGTAATAACCTCAATAATTTGTTCACTCTTCATCTCCATTGACTTACCTGAAAAATACGGCCTATATTCAATGCCTTATCATATTCTGTCGATTTTGGGTTATGCAATAATTTGTCAATGCCCGGCATTATCGGAGTACAGTCCATCTATCCTGTATTGAGGTGGCTTGATCAGGAAATTCCTGGATTATTCGAATGATTTTTTTAGAAAATTTCCTGCCAAATGAATATCTCAATAATTAATAGGGGTGTTGAAAACCTCCATCTGCCCGGGAGGTTAAAACTTTTCAATACCTGGAAATTGTTAAAAGACCCAGATTTAGAAAAATTGTAATAAAACGAACATAACCCATTCTCATCGTTTTCCTGTTTTCGCCTTTTTCATCAATGCAAGAATCCCTGATAAAATTTCTTTGGGTGCCGGTGGATTTCCAGGTATCTTCACGTCGACAGGGAACAGTTTTTCGGCACCGCCGAGGACCGCATAAGTTCCGGCAAATATTCCCCCGTTACAGGCATCATCACCAACTGCCACAACGAACTTCGGAGCGGGCATAGCATCATACGTTTTTCTTGCTGCAATTGCCATATTATGCGTTATCGCTCCAGTTATCATGAGCACATCCGCATGTCGGGGGGAGGCGACAAAGGAAATACCAAAACGTTCCACATCGTAAAACGGGTTATTAAGATTGTTTATCTCGATCTCGGTCGCGTTATCGCTGCCAGTATCAAGCTCGCGAATTGCAAGGCTTCTGCCAAATATTGCGTTTATTTCAACATGTATTTCACGACCGATTGCATCTATATCTTCATCAAGGCCCGGATTTTCTTCCGTGACTTTTTTCTTTAGCATACAGGTCAGAGCGTTTACCATTATTACTTACCCCTCCTTACAAATCCGTCCCGGCATATGAGAGGTTCAGACTTTTATTGATCACGGGGAAATCCGGGATAATATTTCCCTGTACTGCATGTTCGATTGCAAGCCAGTTACAGAATGATGCAGTCCGGATCTTATATCGCTCGATTAACCCATCCCTGATCCGGACAAAGCAGAGATTTTGTCCCCGTGGCGATTCAACGAGGATAATGGTATATCCATCTCGGATCCGGCCTTCGGAACGGATCTCTCCCTCTGGAATTGCAGTAATGAGCCGATCAATAAGATCAATCGAGTCCATAATTTCTGACGCTTTTATCGTGAACCGGGAAAGGACGTCACCATCACGTAGCCTCTGGGGGTTTGGTTTGTAAACATCATAAACCCCATAGGGGTGGTTTACCCGCACGTCCACCTTTCCGCCAGATGCCCGCGCTACCGGGCCGGTGATATTGAGTGGGCGGAGCAATGCAGGCCGGATCACGCCGGTTGTAGCGAACCGGTCGATCACCGACGTTGTCGAGAGAACAATTTTCAGGCCGATCCTGCAACGCTTCCGCAACTGCCGGATGAATAATAAGAATTCACCGAGCCGGTTCCCTGGGATGTCACGGTTTAATCCCCCGATACAGACGATACCCCGCTGAAACCTGGAGCCTGTCAGATTGTCACATTGCCGGAAACATTCCTCGCGTAATACTGAAAACTGGCTTGCCCCAAGTGGGAATGCCACGTCGACGAGCATACCTGATAAATCACCCAGATGTGAGCAGATACGTTCCAGTTCAAGCATGATCGTACGCAGATACCATGCGCGATCCGGTACTGCCAGTTGCGAGATCTTTTCCACCGCCAGGCAATATGCTGTGGCATTTGCCACCGACTCGTCGCCACTTACTGCTTCCGCGATCCTGACACAATCAGACGGGGATTTCCCTTCGGAAATCTTCTCAATCCCACGGTGCTTGTAAAACATCCGGACTTCGAGGTTGAATATAGTCTCCCCGATAACACTGAACCGGAAGTGTCCTGGTTCGATAATACCTGCATGGACCGGACCAACTGCGACCTGGTATACTCCCTCGCCTTCAACTACCCGGAACGGGTATTCGTCGGCAGGATTTATGCGTTCTTTGGTAGCGATAGGTTTATTCTTAAATGATTTTTTCAGGGGGTGGAAATTTTCCGGGTATTCCTCGTGCAGGAAGAGGCGACGTGTATCAAAAGCACCATCAAACTCTATTCCAAATCCATCCCTGCATTCACGCTCGAACCAGGATGCCGATGGGTAAATACATGCAACAGATGATGTCATTGTATCCACGTCCCTGATTAATACGAGGATGCTGTTTCTCCTTTCAAACACGTAGAAGAGGGAGTTCGGGGCTCGATCTGAGAACCCTTCGTAGCAGAAGAGGCTTATCAGGATAAACTTATTCGCAGCCAGGTGAATCACCGCTGTCTCAAATTCGGAGTCTTCGAGCACCAGATAATTCTCATTATTGAATCCCGCCTGGACCCGTTGCCCTGGTGAATCCTCCCCCAAAAATTCTTTTACCGCCCTGATTCCAATATCGCTGTCATTGTTCATCAGAATTTCAACTCCGTTACTATCTTGTTAAGAAACTCCATTCCAGAATGGGGAAGCACCAGCCCGATTATGAGGAGAAGGGCCAGCAGGAACATGACCGGGAGCATCATGCTTAATGGTGTGCGATATGGTGCAGTATCTGGTTCAGATCCCATATCCGACGTCCGGGTAAAGTTTGTCAATACGAAATACCCAAGTGCCCCGGCTGCAATAAAAAGCAACACCAACGTTATTGCCAGTACAAACAGGGAAACCTCCCCCAATTGAAGCATTATAAAAAATTCCGAGAAGAACATGGGAAACGGGGGCATCGCAATGATCGCAAGCCCGCCGAGAATTATCCCCCATGCCGCCAGGGGTTGGAGCCGAAACACATCCCTGATATCGTCAACAGCCTCGCTTGAAAAGCGGCTTCGATATTGCCTGTGGAGGATACCAGCTGAAAAGAACAATGATGCCTTGGTAAAAGAGTGTGCCATAATCTGGAAAATTACCCATAGTAGTGCAACCGGGGTTGATATGGCGAGACCGATAAGCAGGATTCCCATATTCTCCACGCTGGAGAATGCAACCAGTTTTTTTAAATTTTTCTGGGGGAGCATAGAGAATGCAGCAATTGCAACCGTGAAGATGCCGAACAGCATCAGTAAAGGTGCGATGGAAATTCCAGCCGATGTCTGATGCACTATTGCGTAGATTCGAATTATCCCGTATATACCCACATTCAGGAGGACTCCGGATAAGATAGCGCTGACTGCGGAAGGGGCTTTTGCATGTGCATCCGGCAGCCAGGTATGGAATGGGAAGATCCCTGACTTTGCCGCAAACCCGATAAAGACCAGTGCAAAAACAGCAATCATCATGCTTGGGGGAAATTCAGATGCGTGCTGCATCAGTGCTGTCCAGTTCAGGGTTCCGGCACCTATAGTCGAACGGGAGGTTTCAAAGAGGAAAATGAGGCCGACAAATGCAAAGAGCATGGAGACGGACGCGATGAAAATATACTTGATGGCCGCATCTATATTCTCCCGGGCCGAGAGGATGGCGATAAGCATAGCAGAGATGATTGTAGTAAGTTCTGCAAAGATCCAGAACAATGCGAGATCGTCAGAGAAGAATGCAAGAACAATTATCAGCAGAAGCAAAGCCCATGCGGTATAGAAAAATTTGAGACTGCTTTTCTCGAGTTCTCCGCTTTGGAGAAGTCCTTCGATGTACCCACGGGCATAGATGGCTGCGCAGGTAAAAATGACGGTCGCGATACCCGCCTCGAAAAGGCCCAGGTGATCGATGAAGAAATACTGGCTGCCTACAACGAATGAATCCACGGGGATATTTTGGAATAATACGATGTAGGCGACCAGGGCTGTAAATATAAATGCCTGGAGGATACATACCGAGTTCATCCATAGATGGTCATGACTTACCATGACTACGATCAGGGCGAGCAGGGTGACAAGGACAAACGCTAGCAGTATCATGAGCCGTCCTCCAGGTTTTCCCAAAGATGGAAGCGGTGCAGACGCTTCTGGTAGTCCTCAAGTGTTGAATCAATACCGACTGATAGGATCGCCGTAAGAAGGACGAGGATAATCAGGTCGATGATAATCAAAAACTCAATGATAAACGGAAGTTCTGTCACAAACAACCCAAAGAGGAGGGCGCCATTCTCCATTGAAAGAAAACCAAGCACTTTTGTAATCGCTCTCTTTCTGCTGAAGGTTACCATCATACCCATGAGCATCAGGGAAATACCCAGAACCGCCCCAAAGAAAAAGAGGCTATCCCTTGCTGGTGTTTCAAGCATGACTTTCGAAAGCACGATGTAAATGACCAGCATCAGTATCATGGAAACGATAAGGGATGTTGTAGGACTCAGGTAATGGAACTCTATATCCCGTTTGATCCGGATTTTTTCCTGTATAGTTGCAATAAAATAGGGAATAATCAGAACCTTACTGATAAAAGTAATGACGGCAATGGCGAGGAGAACGAGAGATCCTTTCAGAGAAAAGAGAGCGAGGGCAATAAAGACGAGCGTAAGGGACTGGACTGCATAGACTGACACTACCGAGAGGAGGTTCCTTGCCGAGATGATGTACGCCGCAGTAATAATGATACCTACAAACAGGATCCTTATGATTCCCTCGATAGTGAATGGATCAATCATCTCGAAAACACCTCGATAATGATAATCAGGGTCGAGAAGAAGAATGCCATTGCAAAAAGGCTGGGGAGCTGGAAGAACCTCTTCTTGGCCATCGATGACTCAAAAAGTCCGATTATCCCAGCAAGAATTGAACCTTTTACAACCAGCAGGATGACCGCGATGACGATCCCGATAAAGGCTGAGGGATGTCGCAAGCCCGAACGGAGTTATCAGGTTGATAAGCAGTCCTATGAGGACTGTCAGTTTAATGGCGGCTGAATACTCCATGAGAGCCAGGTTCCTGCCTGATTGTTCAAGTATCATTCCTTCGTGTATCATTGTAAGTTCCAGGTGTGTTTCAGGGTTATCTACCGGGATCCGCGAGGTCTCGACGATGAGAATGATAAACAACGAGATCGCGATCAGGATCAGCGTCGGGGTTGCCGGGGATCCTACAATTGCAGCAAGAGAGACCATATCAAAGATATTGAGGGTGTTAAAGGTGAATGCAAGTACAGCAAAGACAATAATTGTCGTAGGCTCAATAATTGCGGAGATACTCATTTCCCGCGAACTCCCCATCCCTCCAAAGGAACTACCGGCATCAAGGCCGGCAAGTGCCATAAAGAAACGGGCCAGTGCAAGGAGATAGAGGAATAGGATAATATTGCCAATTCCCCCAACCGGTTCCGGAACAAAGACCAGCGGGACAAAGAGGGCCGCAACAAGGATGGATGCCATTGTAATAAGCGGGGTGACCCGCATGATCCGGGACGAACTCGGTGAGTAGATGACCTCCTTCGATAACAGCTTTACAATGTTGGCATACGTCTGGAACACCGATGGCCCTCTGCGTCCCTGGGTCCATGCTTTTACTTTTTTTATCATACTGACAAAGAGTGGTGCGATTGCCAGCACTACGGCCGTATTTATTGCGATATACAGGATAAAATCCACGTTCATGCAAACCACCCCAGGTAGACGACAAGCGCAATCACCGTAATAAACACATAGAGGAGGTACGTGTCAAGACAACCGTTCTGGAACTGTGAAATCTTTGTGGCCAATCGCAGGGACATTTGCGCAACTGGAAGATAGAGATATTCCTCAAATACCTTTAAAAGCCGTATTTCTCCTGTGCCTTCCTTGAAAATGCAGTTTTTCTGATCGAAATATTTCCGCTCATTTTTTGTCCTGGTACGATAAATCGCAGAGAATATGATGTCAATTGGTTCAGAGAACCCATGGCCTGTATATTCGGTGGTCGGCTGTTGAGAGAGTATTCCGCAGCCCCAGGTTTCACTAACTCGTACCTTTCTGGAAGCGGTGACATACAATACTGCGTAGATCAGCGTTATCATTCCAAGCAATAGCAGGCTGATAAGGAACATATCCGGCACCGGAACATTGAACCCCACGATTCCGAAAATCTGGAACGCAAACACTCCGAGAAGAATACATGAAGCAGCCAGGATTCCTGGTCCTGCGAGCATGGCGAGTGGGACTTCATCAGCCTTCGAACTTTCCGGTGAACGGGGCAGCGCAAGGAAGATCGATCCAAATGCCTTGACAAAGCATGCTGCGGAAAGCGTGCTGGCCAGGGCGAAGAGTGCGAGGCAGGTAAAAAGGAGCACCTTGAACAGGGGGTCGACGACTGCAACAGATAAAAAAAAAGCGGTGAAGATTAGTAATTCACTCACAAACCCGTTAAGTGGTGGCAGGGCGGCAATTGAAACAGCCCCGATAAAGAAAAGTGCCGAAGTAACGGGCATCCGGTGGGCAAGGCCTCCCATATGTTCAATATCCCTCGTATGCGTCGCGTGAACAACCGAGCCTGATGTAAGGAATAAAAGGCTTTTAAAGAGTGCATGGTTCAGGGAATGGAAAAGCGCTCCCAAAAGGCTGATGGTTGCCAGAAGGTGAAGGTTACTGGTGGAAAAGATGACCGACAACCCGATCCCGGTAAAAATTATACCTATATTCTCAATACTTGAATATGCAAGCATTCCTTTGATATCATGTTCTTTCAGGGCGTAGATGACGCCGAGAACTGCCGATGCAATACCTGCAACAAGGATCAGGACACCCCACCAGAGTTCAGGGGTAAAAACGTCCAGGATGAAGCGTAATAATCCATAAACCGCTATTTTAAGCATCACTCCTGACATCAGGGCCGATATAGGCGAAGGGCTTGCCGGATGAGCATAGGGCAGCCACTTGTGGAATGGAATAATCCCTGCCTTGATAGAGAATCCTACAAAGAGAACAAGAAATGCGGCGGTAATGAATGGTGTCGAGGCAATCCCAATCGGTGCGATTGCGAACGAACCTGTTTCCAAAAAGAGCATGATGATGCCCATGAGGACAAAAAAGGACGAAAGTTGTGTCATAAAAAAATAAAACATGCCAGCTTTTCTGGTCTCATCATGGGTGTATTCGTACGCAACGAGGAAGAATGAACTGGCTGCCATCAATTCCCAGAAGAAGAAAAAAGAGAGCGTGTTTGCGGAAGTGACAACCATGACCATTGCAAGAATGAAGAGGCTTGTGAAGCCGCATAGCAGGTTCCTGCGGGATAATCCCTCCATATGCTCTATATACTCGGTAAAATACAGGGCCACACATGCAGATACTATCGCAATAATCAGAAGGAAAAACGACGCGAGACGGTCGATAAAAAATGAGAATGAGATTTCAGCAAATGGCTGGTAGAGGATAAAACCAATGGACTCACCTGATAGAAGGATACTTAGTGCGAGGCCACCCAGAAGGAATGATGCAATGATAGGACAGCACATCGAAAGGGTCCGGACATATCTCCGGTCCCCAGAAGATGTTGCAAGGGGCAATACTATTCCTACGAGAAGCACTATGGCGACAAGAATAAAAAGTTCGACCAGCATCATGCCCAACCCGTAACCTTGGTGGTTCCATGCAGATTTGAATATTGCAGGTGGTTATACCTGTAATTTACAGACTATTTGTCCTAAAACAGCCTGCTTTCTCATCCAATGCCTCTTATCAGGTATTTGCCTCTGATCCGATGTCTGTCGGGTCGCGTTTCATGGGACAAACGTCAATACCCTTGAGATTGCCCATGCAAAATCCGAACCTGTCTTGAATTGTTTTTGGCAGTTCGGTTTCAGGGATTGGGTAGAAACCAAGGCTTCCATAGAAATCCACTAGTTCGATTTTCGAGTGCATGTAAAGCGTTTCGTTTCTTCCGCACTCTTCAATAAGAAGGAGCATCGCCGACCGGGCAAAACCCCGGCGCCTGTACTCCTCCAGGATGTATACAGCGTCCACTTCCAGGCCATCCGGGTGTCGTGAAGCGCGGGCAACTCCTATGAGCCTGGTACCATTAAAGGCAGCGAAGAGCCGGTCGTTCTTGCTATCTGCCTTTTGCTGATGATAGTGGACCCATATCTCCTTCTCAGCACGGACAAGCTCGGCATGAGTAAGTTCCCTGACATTAATTATTCCTATTCCCTCGATGGATTTAGGTGCATTACTACCCGGGAGGAGGCTTTTACCTATCCTGAGGAAGAAATGGGGTCTGAACGTAACAAAACCGCCGCTTTCCTCTCCCGCGAGAGTGTAAAGCGTAAGGAGGGTCTGATCTTCACTGAATGGTTCGGAATCAGTGTATGTGGAGATAATTGGCATATGACACCTCCATCAAACCCGATAATAACCGGACGCGGATATGAATTGGGTTAAAATCCATTCAGATCATCTTTTAAAATTAATTTTTACTTATTGTTATTGCATCACAATAAAAGCATCGGCTAATTTTGTAATAATACACAAAATTTTGTGAACTTTCATCTGAATCATGTACTGAATAAGCCGTGATCTTTTTATTTTAAAAAGAATTTCAGCTCTGATTTGTTTAAACGGCAGCATCGAAAAGAAAACGGGAGACCTGCGCGTATCTTTGCGAATTTATAAATCTCTGACCTTGAAAAAAGGAGTCCGATTGAGTCGTATTCAACATCTCCGGCTCCCAAAACTGGTATGTGATAAATGACAAAATTTAATTGATTTCCCATACGAGTGAAAACTACGGCATACTAGTCGTCGGCCAAAGGAGAGGGTATGCCATAATGGAGAGCAGAAAATTATGATCGACAAATTTCTTCTTGGAAATTTTAAGTTCAGGGAATCAGATTTTACTCCGAATATTGATTATTACAGGGATCTCGCATCCAGCCAGCATCCTACGGCATTGTGGATAGGGTGTTCAGATTCCCGTCTCCAGACCGGGCACATTACCCAGGCAAAGGCGGGAGAGTTGTTTATCCAGAGAAATATCGGGAATATCGTGCCGATCCACGACTGGAACTTCGCTACCGTACTCGAATATGCGGTCGTTCACCTGAAGATTTCGGACGTTGTTATCTGTGGGCATTCTAATTGTGGTGCGATCCGTGCGCTGGATAAGGAAAGTACAGATTCATACATCCCGCTCTGGCTGAACAATGCCCGAGAGGCAAAAACAAGGGTGGATAAAACCATAACACCTCCGTCCACAGTGCTTGAAAAGGAAGAGCGTTACCGGCTTATAGAAAAGGAAAATGTCCGGCTCCAGATTGAGCACCTTTATTCCTACCCCCTCCTGAAAAAAGCGGTTGATGAAAAGCGGGTTGAGGTACATGGACTCTATTACGACCTTGAAAACGGGGCACTGACCCGGGTAACCTGACAGGACAATGGGGTAAGATTACGGAACCTGACGGCGATAAATCCAGCGATCCTGAATTATTCGCATGTGTAGGTCCGGAAAGAAATCTATTTTTCATTTTAGTACTATGGGAAAAAATTATCCCAATTGTCCTTTTCTCCCGTAAGTAATTCATTAGTCCGATATCCGGACACGGGTTTGAAATCAAGAATTATTGTGGGCCCACTGCGTTTTAAGTGGTTAATTAATTAATCCCTGTTATATATTCCGACTATAATCTCCTGAATAAACCTGTAACATGAACAATTATATGATAAATCCCGGGGGATATTTGCGATATTGATGAACCGAAGATATCCATTGATAATTTCCCTCAAGGTTAAAACCCTTTACAAAGGAGATGGTTGGAACCGTCGATTTAAAAGAATGAGGCCTGGATACAAAAAAATAATTCATCCCCGGCACTTTTCCAGCTCTTTTTTTATCAAAGGCAAAGAGACCCTTCCAATTGGTGTAACTTTCCCATTAACAAGGATAATCGGGATGGGTGGGTAGTGTTCTGATATGATTTTTTCGACATAAGAGGGTACTTCATCGTCAATAACCGTCAGCTTTAGCGAGACCTCGTCACCATATTCTTTTTGCAATTCTTTTTCAAGTACCTCAAATGCCTTGTTCAGACTTCCCATTGGATAGCATTCGGAAAGGCCGCAACTCCTCTCATCGTCACATGGAAAAGGTGAACAACGGGAGCCACGGAGTCCAATCACCTCGACTGTTATAGTATTTACCATACTAATTCATTGAACAGGGAGTATTTGATAGTTAAGTCGACATCAGGTCGTCCGGGACCAGTGCCAGTTTATTGGAAAAACGCGCATTGTAATAACTGATATTGCATAAAAAAGAAATCGCAGTAAATATTGGTTAATTATTAATTCTAAATAATTTTGAGGTTATTTAACGTAAATGAAATGTTCGATTTTCAGGCTGGCCGGTCTATTAACTTTTATTGTTGGTATCGTAAAATTCCCTTCAAAGGGATTAATTATCAATAAAATAAGCCTAGCATGAGAATTCATCTTTTCTCTCGATATATTGCGGTAAGTCTTTTGTAAGGAATATTTTTATATTAATTATGAGAAGTTATAAAGACCGAATGAACCTGGACAAGGTCATATAGAAAAACGAACATCGTTTTTTCTTTTCGGCAATTGAATTTCAGGAAATAATTATTGCACCAATCGGGTACCGGATAATCCACACAAAGGAGTCGATCAGATTCTTATCCGTACTATTCATTTACACCCCTCATAAAAAATAACCCGGGAAAACCGGGCTCTTTAATTTTACCCGATTGATATTATTTTTCATAAAGCCCGGATCCCTTATGTGAAAAAGCAGGCTTTTCACATGTGTTCCGGTAAGTCACGCGAGAATATTACCCTTATCTACATGAATCTTTCAAAACGGTCCTTTTTGGCCTTACAGACCGGACAGACAAGTGGCGCTTCATCCCTTGCGCAGAGATACCCACAAACTCTGCATCGCCAGACCGGGTAAGCAAGAGATCCCGGGCCCATTATCGGACTCGATCTCCCCTTTTCCCTTTCGGACCTGGGGGGCCTTCGCTCAGGCACTGGGGAAAGTGATTGTTTTCCGGACAGGATCGCGTCGGAGACGTATAATGCACAATAGCAGGCACCATACTGGTCAAGGTCAGGATCGCGGTAGTCGCATGGACATATAATGTCGAGATCCTCAGATTTTACTCCCGTTGAGAGGCGGCAGGGACATCCGGGATAACCATAACGGGCTTCATTCACGAGCAATCCACGGACAAGTTTTTTTGTAAATTCCGTGTCCGGGTTAAGGTGATAGCCACCTTCCTCAACCTCGCGTCCGAGTATCTGGTATTTCAGTTCCACGTCCTTTTCGCTGACAGGGACTATCGTCATTTCCTGAATGCACCCCTGATCTCTTCCTCCCGGAATCCGACAATTACTTTCGTATCGTTTATCAGGAGTGTTGGAAATGATCCGGCCGGGTTATATTTCTCGATAAATGAAATCGCATCTTCCATTTCGTTTGGTGGGAGAAGATCCACGTAGACAAAATCGAAGGCAATCCCGAGTTCTTTTAGTAATTCCTTGGTCTTCCCGCACCACCCACAGGTTGAGAGAGCAAAAAGTACCACCTTTCCTGCTGTTCTTCCATTGACATGTTCCATTTTCATCCGGTTCACCATTAGGTTCGGGTTTCTTATTGTCAATTAGCATTGAAAGAAGTAGTATATAAGGGTTCATCGGAGGTATCGGCTTTCCAAAACCATTCATACCATGGTCATTACAGACTTTTCACATCGATCGGGGATTTCTAACAGGTTCCTGATACCTGCAAAATGACTTGTCAAGAAAATGTCCGGCTAACCGTTATATCAGGATCGTATCCTCTCAAAGATTGGGAATATCCGAAATCATTTACCATATGGCGATGGAATACATGTTACAGAGGAATTTGCCGATGACCGAAATAAAGACTGCAATAACATCGGGTAATGCAAGCCTGAAGAAAAAGCTGGATTCATTGAATGGACCACTTGTGTACGAAGAGACGGCTTATCACCTGCCGATCTCCTATGCACTTACCGGTCGTCCTGTTCATACGGCAACAGAAGCGCTCGAAGTGTACAAACTCACCAATGAGAACCCTTTCGTTGCATGTGAGTCAATACTTGCTTCTTCCGTGCAGGGATCTGATCATGAACCTGCCCCGTACACAGGATTCATAGGGGATGCAGTTCTCAGAAAACTCGGGTACTCCCTTGTCGACGGGAGTATTCTCGGACTCGCACTCGTTATTGGTACACCTGGAAACGCCGATGCCGCCTCGCGGATATGCCGTGAACTCCAGGAGAAATATATGCTAACGTTTCTGGCCGGAGATGTGATATCCTCTCTATCCTCGGCGTCTGTTAAACTTGGACTTGAATACCGGCTTATTCCTCTCGGTTCAACACCTGTCCATGGAGTACATTTTGTTGATATTATCACACGTGTCGCCCTGATGTTCGGGGGTGTCGTTCCCGGCGATCCCGGGAGGCTGCTTGCCTACGCAAACCAGCGTGCAAAGGCAATAGCTATCGTGTTCCCGGGCCTTGATAGTGAAGGAATTGCATTGGTCGACGCCCTTCGGCTGCTCGGAATCCCGATAATTTCTCTCGGGGGTTACGAGGGTGGTGAGTGGATCAGCACTGTCCCACAGGATGCTGTCAGGGAAGGGATGGAACGGAAAGGGATCAAGGTCACTGTAACGGCAATACCCATTCCGATGTCCTGTTCCCCTGCATTTGAAGGCAAAAGTATCAGGAAGGAAGAGATGTACGTGGAATTTGGAGGTGGACGCTCTCCTGCATTCGAGCTGCTCCGCGTAAAGCCTGCCTCTGAAGTAACGGATGGCCTGATCCGTGTTATCGGTCCTGAAATAGGGGAGGTCAGGGAGGGGTCTGCAGTGCCGCTTGGTATTCTTGTTGAGGTCGCTGGAAAAACAATGAAAAAGGATTTCGAACCAGTTTTAGAACGCAGGATCCACAATTTTGTAAATTATGGCGAAGGTTCATGGCATGTTGCACAACGTGACCTCATCTGGGTACGTATATCCAAAGACGCTGTTAAAAACGGTATAAAAATCGAGCACATTGGCAAGCTTATCGCGACCAAATTCAGGATAGATTTTCCTGACCTCCTCGATGCCGTCCAGGTGACGATGGTGACAGATCTTCAGACAGTGCTAAAAGGAAAAACGGAAGCCGAGGCGATTTATGAAGAACGGGATAGTCGGATCAAGGGAATGAAAGATACCGATGTCGACTTGTTTTATTCCTGCACCCTCTGCCAGACCTTTGCTCCGAACCATGTCTGTATTATTACGCCTGAAAGACCTGCTTTGTGCGGGGCTATATCCTGGCTGGATGGTAAAATAGCCTATGAAATTTCTCCTTCGGGTGCAAACCAGCCGGTCGAGAAAGGGGTCGTGATAGACCGGGAGAAGGGTGAGTTCGACGGTGTTAACCGTTTTGTGAAGAAAGCCTCGCATGGTGAGGTTGAACGGTGCTCACTTTATAGTATCATGGAATACCCGATGACCTGTTGTGGATGTTTTGAATGTATTGCGCTGATGCTTCCGGAAGTAAATGGCATTATGGTCGTGAACCGCGAGTATAAGGGCGATACACCATCGGGGATGTCTTTTTCAACACTCGCCGGTACAATTGGTGGTGGAGCCCAGACGCCTGGATTTGCCGGGATCTCTAAAAATTATATCCTTTCGGACAGGTTTTTGCAGGACGAAGGAGGAATCGAGCGGCTTGTCTGGATCCCATCATTGTTAAAGGAAGAGCTGAAGGAGAGGCTGGTTAAGAAACTGAACGAACTTGGGAAACCTGGCCTGTTTGAAAAAATCGCCGATGAAACGAAGGCAACGAGCCTCGAGGAATTGATAGCATTCCTCGACGAAGTCCAGCACCCGGCACTCACAATGAAACCGTTACTCTGAGGCGAGTCCCTGATGGCAGACAACAGCTCGGATTTGAGCGGAAAAATAGGGGTTGTGGCAATTGGTGCAACGAAGGCCGAAGGGGGCACAAGAACCATTTCGTACCTCCTTGGTGGAGAAACAGATCTACCATTCATCGGGATGAAATCAGGATCTGGAACGATTCCGCTTGTTGCGTTTGAAATCTGTGACGACCCGGGTCTCTGGTCACCGATAGTGACTTCGTTTGCAGGAGATATTGTACATGATACCCCGAAATGGGCCGGGGAAGCCGAAAAACAGTATGGTGCAGACCTTGTCAGGCTTTACCTGACCAGCACAAAACGACGTGGATTTGATGATTTCCCTGCGATTACCAGGGTTATGGAAAGTGTGTTGTCCGCAACCGGACTGCCGTTAATCGTCGAAGGGAGCAATGAACCGGCAATCGACTCAGAGGTATTCCAGCGGTGTGGTGAGACAGGGCAGGGGGAGCGCCTGCTCCTTGGTACAGCCGAAGCCGGGAGGTACCGCAGTGTTGCTGCTGCTGCACTGGCCTACAATCACTCCGTGGTCGCACAATCGCCAATCGATATAAATCTCGCGAAGCAACTCAACATCCTCCTCCGTGAAATCGGGGTTACATCAGACCATATTCTGATTGACCCTTACACCGGGACGCTCGGATACGGGTTTGAATATTCCTATTCGGTAATGGAACGGATCCGCTATGCGGCATTAAAGGGAGATGTGGATCTTGCCATGCCGATGATCACCTCTGCCACGGATTCCCTTAATGTAAAGGAAGTAAGGGAGGCCGATCCTGCAACCAGGGACGATATTGCGGTTGCATGGGAATTTTATGCAGCACTTTCGTCGGCCGTTGCAGGGTCTTCAATTGTCTGCGTACGGCACCCGAAGACCGTTCCGCTGTTGAAACAGGCGTTCCGCGAATTATGGGCGGGAAAAAAGGCCGGGGAGGCATGAAATCATGGCGCTGAAAGCCCTCGATATATACAAACTATTGCCTAAAAAGAACTGCAAAGAATGCGGGGACCCGACATGCCTCACGTTTGCAATGAAACTTGCCAGTGGCAAGGGTGACATTGATAAATGTCCATATCTCGACCTCAACGCAAAAAACATTCTCGGGGCGTCGACACGGCCTCCCATCCAGCTGGTGAAGATAGGGGTAGGAGAACGGCGGTTCGCTATCGGTGAGGAATTCGTGGTTTTTCGCCACGAAAAGACATTTTACCACCCTCCAGGCATTATGTTCCATGTATCGGACCTATGGCCTGCTGAAAAGATAGAATCCGTTACGCGGAGAGTAGGATCCGAACATTTTGTCAGGGTCGGCACCGACTTAACGTTCTCCGGAGTGGCGATCACAAACGAAAGCGGTGATCGTGAGAAATTCGCAGAAACTGTCGGCATCGTGGAAGCAACCGGGACACACCTTCCTGAGGTACTGATGGCAGCAGACCCGGGAGTGCAGGAAGAAGGGCTGAAAAAATGTGGGAATTTCCGCCCCCTGATTTATTCCGCAACGATTGATACGTATAAACCAATGTGTGCCCTCGCCAAAAAATTCGGATCCCCTCTTGTTGTAAGTGCGAAAGACAGCGAATCACTTGGCGAGATGACAAAACTCTGCAACGCGGAGGGTATAACCGATCTCCTCCTTGACCTTTCGTTCCCTTCGCTCCGGGACTATATTCCTGCCGCAACGGAAATCCGGCAGAAATCAATTTCCCGTTCAGCACCCGAACTGGGTTACCCAATCTTCCTTGATACAACACGGTACCAGATGCAGGACACGGCGCTTGTTCTTGGAATAGACAAATATGCAGCCGTCATCGTGACCACGGCACTCGGGCCAGCGTCATCGGTGGCGGTTCTCACTCTACGCCAGAATATCTATACTGATCCACAAAAACCCATCCAGATGAACCCGGGGATGTACCCGGTAGGTAACCCTGGAAAAGAGTCGCCGGTACTGCTTACGGTAAATTTTTCCCTGACGTACTTTACCTTGCAGGGATATCTTGAATCGAGCCGGATCCCATGTTATATGTTTATCGTGGATACTGAGGGATTGTCTGTCCTGACTGCAGTTGCGGCAGGAAAATTAAATGAAACTCTGGTCCGTGATTCCATTAAGAAATTCGATCTCGAAAACCTCGTATCTCACCGCAAGCTGATTATCCCTGGCTATGCGTCGCCGTTATCCGGCAAGATTGAGGAGGAGACCGGGTGGAAGGTCCTCGTAGGCCCGCGTGATGCTGCGGAAATCGGTGACTACCTCGAGAAGGAGTGGAAAGCCTGAGATGCCTGCCATCACGTTCCTTCCAAGTTATCGGAAGATAACCGTGGACACCGGGAGCACCGTTCTTGATGCAATTCAACGGGCCCAGATACAGATGAATGTTGTCTGCGGTGGGCAGGGAAAGTGTGGGAAATGTATTGTCTATATAAAAAACGGGAATGTGGAATTTGATCGGGAAAAATTCGGTAAATTTTTTACGGATGACGAGCTCAGTCAGGGGGCGTGTCTCGCATGCCAGGCGATTGTCAGGGATGACCTCCATGTTCTGATCCCTGAGACTTCGCTCATCCAGGAGCAAAAAATCCTGATGGAATCGCTTGGTATTGAGACCACTTTCCAACCGTCAGTCTGGAAATATTACATCGAGCTCTCTCCCCCGACACTGGAAGACCCGTCACCCGACCTCACGAGACTGGTATGGGGGATCCAAAAACAGGGTGGTCCCCTGGCGGACAAAATGTATGCACCACTTGATGTGCTCCGGGGTATGCCCCGTATGCTCCGTGATAGTGGCTGGCGTGTTACCGCTACCCTTGCCCTTGTTCCCGGGGGGTACCGGATTATCGACATCGAGAAGGGAGATACCAGGTCTGAACTCTATGGGGTTGCTATCGATCTTGGGACTACCACGGTGGTTGCTTATATTCGCAGCCTCGTTGATGGGCGCATTGTTGGAATTGCGTCGAATTATAACCGCCAGATCAGTTGTGGAGAGGATATCCTCTCGAGGGTGAATTTCGCAAGAAAGAACGGACTACCCAAGTTACAGGCATTAGCTGCCGAAAGCATCAACCTTGCAATTACTACGGCCGCGAATGGTGCCGGGATCGACAGGGAGGATATCTACGAGGTTATCGTAGCTGGCAACACAATCATGACCCATATCCTGCTAGGTATTGATCCCGCATACATGATCGAGGAGCCATACGTGCCGGTGGTCCGGCGATATCTGACTACCGCAGCTCCGAGACTGGGGATCGAGGTCGCGGCGGATGCGGCGGTCTTTTTATTCCCTGCTGTCTCTGATTTCATCGGGGGGGATATCATCGCCGATATCCTCGCATCCGGGATGGGTGAGCGGGATGAGATATCCCTTCTTGTCGACATAGGAACGAACTTTGAGGTAGTGCTCGGGAACCGTGAATGGATGTTCTCCTGTGCCGGTGCGGCGGGTCCGGCCCTTGAAGGCGGCGAAGTACTCTTCGGGATGAGAGCGAATCCCGGTGCAATTGAACGTATTACGATCGATCCGGTAACGCTGGAGCCGGAATACCAGACAATTAACGGGATAAAACCGATGGGGATATGCGGTTCGGGCCTTATCGACCTTCTTGCGGGTCTACTCAGGGGGTGCGTGGTCGACAGGACCGGGCGGATCAACACCGGGATCATCCATCCCCGCATCAGGCAGGGTATCCATTATCCTGAATATGTTATTGCATGGGGAAAGGAAAGTGGCAATAACAAGGATATTGTGATTACCGAGAACGATATCAAGAACCTGATCATGAGCAAGGCATCAATTCTTGCAGCATGCATCACGCTCATGAAACAGGCAGGGATTACAAGGAATGAAATAACTACCATCTATTTCTCTGGGGCGTTCGGGAATTACATCAACAAGGAAAATGCGATCATGATCGGGCTTATTCCCGAAGTACCAATTGCACAAATCAGGAACATCGGCAACGGGGCCGTCGAGGGGGCGAATATGGCCTTAATCAACAGGAAAAAGAGAAAAACCCTCGATGAAATAGCAAAAAATATTGCATATATCGAGCTGAATGCCGAGCCATCCTTTATGGACGAGTATACGGGCAGCTCGTTCCTTCCCCATACTGATCTATCCCTGTTTCCGGGAGTACAGAAGATGCTTGACGAATGTCGTCTGAAAAAAAACCATGAGGGAGCTCCATAAATGGCAGTTCACCTGGACTCACCAGGCAGCCTTGCAACAGGTATAGGCAGTGTTCCCCATACCGACCCCGTAAAAGCCTGTGATGAAATAATCCATATCTTCCCCCGTTTACCCTATGCCCCCTCCCTTCCGAACCGCGGCCTTCTGGAAAATATCGTATTCTGTGATTCGGAACGCCTTCCCGGCAGGCAGATAAGTGACGGCAGGCTTCTTGTTGACCGGGCATCTGATCTTTCGGGTGAGATGGAACAAATCTATCTCGATTACATAGAAGGGAATTACTCACCGTATGCCGTTTCAGCGGAATACGCATCAGGATTCCACGAATTCGTAAGGAGGTCATTTAATTCACCTTTTTCCCTGAAATGCCAGGTTACCGGACCAGTCACGTTTGGCATGCAGGTCGTGGATGCAGAAAAACGACCGGTGTATTACGACAGCCAGTATGCCGATGTCCTCTCGAAACTAATCGCTCTCCGGGCACGATGGCTGGAGCAGACCCTGACTGAGAGAACGGGGGTTGGGCATACTCTCGTTATGGTGAATGAACCTTACCTGGCAGCCCTGGGATCCTCGGTAGTCCCGATCGACATGGAAAGCGTCAGATCCGGGTGGCAGGATATCGCCGATCTACTTCAGGGGAGTATTGGTATTCATTGCTGCAGCAATACAGACTGGAATTTTATTTTCTCTCTCGACCCCGGTGTTGTATCGTTTGACGCATATGCAACAACCCGGGAATTTCTTTTGTATAAGGATGATCTTTTTACGTACCTGGAACAAGGGGGAGTTGTCGCATGGGGAATCGTACCTGCGGATAACCGGGTTTTTTCACAGGAAACCCCGGAATCGTTGTATGAACGGTACATGAGCATCAGAAAGGAAGTGACCTCCTACATACCTGAAAAAGTATTCGATGCCCAGTCACTAGTTACCCCAAGTTGCGGTATACGGTTTGCCACCGAGGCAGAATCGTATAATATCATGGACACCGCAGCCATGATTTCAGCCATGGTCAGGGGGCAAAGGTAAATGACCGGCAACTGGGATCGGTTTTTGTCGGTCCTGTATAAGAAACGTTGGTGGTTACCTTCATGATAGTACCATTTACCATTGCTGTTGCAGGGAAAGGAGGAACGGGTAAAACAACAATCAGTTCTCTCCTCGTGCGGGCGCTTATAGAGATGGGAAAAACACCGGTACTGGCGGTTGATGCCGATCCAAACGCAAATTTTCATGAAGCATTGGGTGTAGAGGTCCGTGAAAACCTGGGTGGGATGCGCGAAGATGCCTTCACGAAGAGTATTCCCCCCGGAATGACCCGGCAGGACTACATTAAGTACAGGTTTTACCAGGTCCTCGTTGAGGACGATGGGTTTGACCTGATATCGATGGGGCGTCCTGAAGGGACAGGGTGTTATTGTTTCGCGAACGATCTCCTGAAGTCCTGCATGCGTCTCCTCGAGCGTGATTATCGGTTTATCATCATAGATTCAGAGGCAGGGATGGAACATATCAGCAGGGGCACTATTGGTGTACCGGACCTTCTCCTGATTGTGAGCGACCCTGGTGCACGGGGTCTTCGGACCGCATCAAGGATCATCGATATCGCTCTCGACCTCGGTATCAGCCGTTCTGCCATGCATCTGGTTTACAACCGTTATAAAAGTGGCGTGGCCCTGGCTGGGGCGAACCTCGGCGATCCGCTCGCGATGGTCCCTTACGATCCAGCGGTTGAAGCTGCGGACCTGGCAGGAACACCGGTGTCCCTGATTCCGGATGGCAGTCCCGCCAAAGAAGCCGCGAGAGATCTTGCAATGAAGATGGTTGAATTTTCCGATAAAAAGGAGAAGGAAAGGGTTAAGTAACCAATAATTCAACCTTTCGATTCAGGATATCGCTTTTGGATCACTCATGCACATATTATCTTCTCCGGTGCCCGGAATACCTCCATACGACACCCCATACCATACAAGCAATTTAATCATCATGTAAAAGACGACGTAACAAATCCATAAAATAGAACCGAATCATACGATTGGTATGGAATCCTCCGAACGCGAAGATTACCTCGAAGCTGTACTGGTGAGGTATCTTGCGGCACAGGCCCCTCCTTCTGCTAAGGATGTTTCGGAAGACCTTTCCCAGGTAGAGGATATCGTATCTGAAAATTTAAAAAGCCTGGAAAAACAGGGGGACCTCGTTTTCGATGAAAATGGAAGGATCCGTCTCACGGCCAGCGGGCATAGTATTGCTGAACGGGTATTGAAAAAACATCGTGTCCTCCAGTGTTTCCTAGGAGAGATCCTTGGTATGGATGATAATGCGGCATCGGACGAGGCGTGTATTCTCGAACATTCAATTTCCGATTCAGCCATCCACCGGATAGGCGATTATGTGAAAACAGCCGGCGCCCGGAAAGGCGGGGATCAGGGAAGTACTGTCATCGGAGGCCCGGGTATTAATAAAAATCCAAAATCCAGGTGTTTGGAAAAATTACCGGGATTTCCGGAGGCCAATCCTGCTGTACTGACTTCAGACCACGGTTGTGGTCCTCTCACTGAAGCGATGGAATCTATCCCTCTGACTGTCATGGGAATCGCCGGTGGTGAACATCTTCACCGGCTGATAGATCTTGGGGTCATTCCCGGGGAAGTCGTAATTTTAAAGAGGAGACTTCATAACAACGCAGTTGTCCTCCAGGTTAAGGAATGCGACATCGCGTTATCTCCCGAGATTGCGGGAACAATTCTCGTGGAGAAGATTAAATGAAGATCGGGCTTATTGGAAACCCGAATGTCGGAAAATCCCTGATCTTTAACCAGTTGACCGGACTTGGCGTGGAGGTAAGCAATTATCCCGGTACAACGGTAGGTCTGGAAAAGGGGCACGTCTGTTACCAGCGGGAAAAATTTGAAATCTGCGACCTCCCCGGCATCTATTCCCTTGATGGAGATTCAGATGAGGAAAAACTTGTCAATGGGATGTTGGAACGCCATGAATTCGATCTGATAATTGCAATCCTGGATGCAGCACATCTTGAAAGAAACCTGTACCTGTTTCTCCAGGTTGCGGAATATGGCCTTCCCATTCTTGTTGTCCTTAATATGGTGGATGAAGCTGAAAAATCGGGAATATCGGTCGATTCATCTGAATTAACGAAAATTCTTGGTTGCCCGGTCATTATGACGGCGGCAATTCATGGAAGGGGCATCGGCGGGATCCTGCCAGCGGCAACTGGTTTGGCGTGTACAGCGTCAGTTATGGTAGGTTACGACCACCATATCGAAGCAGCGATAAGAAGTATTTTGGGTAACTTTCCCGTCTCAAGACCAGCGGCTCTTCTGTCCCTGGAAGGAAAAGGAACCGACCGGGAAATGCTTGATTCTGCGGCCGCAATCGCTGGCGAAATTGAAAACCGGCATAAGATGTCTCCACGCCAGATTATTTCGGCGAACCGGCACCATTCTGCCAAACAGATTGCGGATCGCGTTATTACGGTGAAACAGAAAAAAAGAGGATTTGACCTGGACAGGCTTCTGACAAAGGGTCTCCCCGGCATTCCGATCATGGGGGCCATCCTCATCGGCATCCTTCTCGTTGTTTTCGCCATAGGTTCCTGGCTCGAAAGCATTATTGTTGCCTTTTTTACCACCTACCTGGTTAATCCCCTCCTTGCACTTGGCCTGCCGCCGCTTCTGCAGCAGGTGTCGATTTCGGTTCTTCTTGGGCTACAGGCGGGTATTGGGATCGCATTCCCCTTTATTTTCACATTTTATATTTTCATATCCATTCTGGAGGATTCAGGTTACCTGACGCGGGCAGCATTCCTGGCCGATCAGGCGATGCACCGGATAGGCCTGCATGGGCAGGCAATAATCCCGCTTATACTCGGATTCGGCTGCACTGTGCCCGCGGTGATGAGCCTGAGGCTCCTTGCGTCACGTCGTGAGCGTTTTATCGCCTCATTCCTCGTGACCATGATTCCTTGTTCTGCCCGCACAGTGATTATCGCAGGAGTTGTCGCTACGTTTGTTGGCATCTGGTGGGCACTTTCAATTTACCTGATAGTGTTTATCCTCGTGGTAGTTACAGGGCTCTTCCTCTCCCGGATAACACCCGGAGAACGGTTCGGAATGATCATGGAGATGGCCCCGCTCCGGGCCCCGCAGGCTGGAAATGTCGTGAAAAAATCCTGGAGAAAAATTTTTGAATTTCTCTCCGTTGCGATGCCCCTCCTGATAATAAGCAGTATTTTCCTTGGGTTATTGCAATATTATGGTATCATAACGGCATTCCAGAATTTTATCGCACCATTTTCAACAATTGTGCTCGGACTTCCTGCCTATGCATCTACGGCCCTTATATTCGGGATCCTACGTAAAGAGATGTCACTTGGAGCACTGGTTGTTCTTGCTGGAACTCCGGTACTTAATACGGTTATGACCCAGGTCCAGTTGTATACCTGGGCCATTATCAGCGTACTGTTTGTCCCGTGCATATCAACCATCGCAGTGCTTTACCGGCAGTTGGGGATAAAAACCGTAATACTGGTTACGACCTATACTGTGTTGATCGGGATCGCCATTGGTGCCTTTATTAACCTGGCCCTCCCCTGAATACACGGATTATCCCGATTACTATTGAACACATCATAAGGACGAAGTCTGGCGTAGCAAAATGCAAAACCGGAATTATATAAATGATGATATTGGGGACGTAAATTCCCGGAGCGGATCCTGTATTGTCTGGTTTTTCTAAGAAAATCATTTGAATAATCAGAGATCACTAGTCTTGTCGCAATTCCAACCGGGGTGCCACAGAGGCGGGGCTAACTCCAGAGTGTAGATTAAGTTTCGGAATAACGGAATTCAATAACAGGGCTGCAACATTTCTACCGAGTCAAAAATATTAAAAAAAATGTTAATGGAAATTACATCTTGGTGACTTTATCCATTTTCAGCACTCTCTTTGCGACAATGAAGACAACCAGTGCGACAATGATAAAGTAAATCAGGTCTGAAAGGAACGGGCCCCAGCCGAATGCGAAGGGACCTATATGGGCTACGGCCGTTTTCCATTCCCCCCCGGGAATTATTACCGCGATGATTGGCATAACCAGGTTATCGACAAAAGACTTGACAAGGGCTGATGCAGCGACACCTATTATGAAGGCAATCGCGAGGCCGATGATCTTGTACTCCTGCAGAAATTCCATAAACTCTGACATAAAACTCATGTTTTTTCATCTCCCCTATAAAAAATACTTATCTGTTTTGGTCTATAATAACAATTTGGTAGTTCGGGTAATGGATTATTTGGTTGTTTAGGGCAGTAATCGCCAATTATCGGCTGTAAAATGTGCCTTATTAACCAGTGGTGGAGTCACATATTCAAACAGAAGCGAGGCCCCGTTTTCAGGCATCGCCTTATATCAATAATCCCCACTGGAGGTTCTTTTATGTCTCCTTTCATAGTATGGAGGACGAGGGTCAACATTTAATCTTTAGTTTTTTCCTGATTTGTCTCTCCTCGTATACTCTTATCCCTGGAAAAAACCCTGATACATCTCCCCGCCCCGTTGAGTACCCGGAGTCCGCCTTTTAAGACTGCAACTTTTACCCCCATGGTTTTCCCATCCATCGCTGCGGAAACTTCTTTCAGGCATGCAGGGATCGGCAGGTGCTGAGGGCAGATTTTTTCACATTTACCGCAATTCCTGCACAACCCTGCATATGACTTGTCCCCTGTGATCCCACCATGACGCGAAAGATAATGAAATGCATATTGACGGCGATTGCCAAACATTGAAGCCCCGTTATAGAGGGCAAAGCATTCCGGTATGTTTACCCCAGCGGGACACGGCATGCAATAACCGCAACCGGTGCATCCCACTTTCATTAACCTGATGTAAGTGTCCCGAACCCGGGTAATAAGGGTCAGTTCTTCAGGGGTCAGGGAGCTTGTTTCTGCCTCTTCCGCTACCCTGATATTTTCCTCGATCTGGGACATCTGGTTCATCCCGGACAAGACGACGGTAACCTCCGGATGGTCCCATACAAACCTGAGTCCCCATTCGGCTGGTGTCCGTCTGACAGGTGCCTCCTTCCAGATCTCACTGACCTGGGCTGGCACCCGTCCGGCAAGGCTACCCCCGCGGAGTGGTTCCATGACCATTACCGCAAGGTTTCTGGATGCTGCATATTTCAGACCCTCAGTCCCGGCCTGGTTCAGTTCATCGAGAAAATTGTACTGGATCTGGCAGAATTCCCAGTCATATGCATCCACAATTTTCCGGAAGGTATCAAGGTTGCCGTGAAATGAAAATCCGGCATTGATTATTTTACCGGATAATTTTGCCCGGTCTAAAAACTCCAGAACCCCCAGCCGGACCATCTTATCCCATGTTTCCTGTGACAGGCTGTGGAGGAGGTAATAATCGATACGGGTCGTTTTGAGTTTCGCCAGCTGGCCGTCAAGGATATGGTCCATGTCGTCCCTGGTGATAACCGACCAGGGCGGCAACTTGGTTGCAATCCGGACTTTCTCCCGGTACCCGTCGGTAAGTGCACGACCGACCAGGGGTTCGCTCCTTCCAAGGTGATAGGCTGGTGCAGTATCAAGATAGTTGACCCCGTTGTCAATCGCATACCGTATCTGTTGGATTGCACGTTCTTCATCGATTGTATGAGCCCTGGTCAAAGGCAGGCGCATACATCCAAAGCCCAGTATTGAGAGCCTATCGCCGGTCTTCGGGACAGTCCGGTACAGCATTGTTATTTCCTCTGATACAGGTGGATCACCAGTGAAATCTCCTCAAAGATTATTGATGACAATAATTCGCCACCACCAAAAAACTTACGGTACCAATTCTCGACAAAAAAAGAAGAATGAATGTGTCCCGGTTCCACAACTCTTATGCGAACATTGCACCGAACGTGCTTATCATCCGCTGCCGGTCAAAGTCGGATTCTACTTTTTCAATTGCCGCAACGAGATCTTCCTGGGTAACGTGATCATGTTCTTTCCTGATTGCAAACATACCGGCCTCCATTACTATCGCCCTGAGATCCGCCCCGTTTTTCCCTTCAGTCAACCGGGCAACCTCAGAAAGCCTGACTGATTCGTCGAGGTTCATATCGCGGACATGAACGTTGAGGATGGCAAGCCTGCCACTTGCATCCGGTAGTGGGATTTCGATAATCCTATCGAAACGCCCCGGCCTGAGAAGAGCCCGGTCTAGAATATCAATCCTGTTTGTTGCCCCGATTATTTTCACATCTCCTCTCCGTTCAAACCCGTCCATCCCTGCGAGAAGTTGCATGAGGGTTCGCTGAACTTCGCGGTCTCCGGATGTTGTCGCTTCTGTCCGGGAAGCGCCAATTGCATCAATCTCGTCAATAAAAATGATTGTCGGGGACTTCTGCTTTGCGAGGTCGAAGAGCTCCCTGACAAGCCGTGCTCCTTCACCAATATACTTCTGCACCAGTTCGGACCCGACCACACGCAGGAAATGGGCATTGGTTTCGTGGGCAACCGCACGTGCGAGCAGGGTTTTTCCGGTCCCTGGCGGTCCGTGCAGAAGCACTCCCTTCGGGGGTTCTATCCCTATTTTCAGAAACAGGTCAGGTCGTTTAAGGGGGAGTTCTACCGCTTCTTTAATTTCAGTGATCTGTTGTTCAAGACCCCCGATATCCCCATAACTTTCAGTGGGGGTCTCCACAATTTCCATTCCATAAACCTGTGAATCAAAGCTGCTCGGCAGGATATCAACAACGGCAAGCGACTGCTGGTTCAGCGTACATCGGGAACCTGGTTTGAGTTTATCCTGGTCTATGCAAAGCGAGCTCCTGACAAGAAAACGAGGGCCCGCACTGCTCCTCACAATTACCCGGTTGTTATCGATGATATCTGTAATCGTCCCGACTACCAAGCGGAGGGCTTCGAAGTTGCTCGATTTCGCTCTTTAACTTCCTGACCTCACGCTCATAGCGGATCTTCTGGGTCTCAATATAGCGTTTATCCGACTCAATCTGGCGCAGCTGCTCGCGTCAGCTCCAGGTTGCGTGATTCCATGCTTGTTACCCGTTCCAGCAGGTACCGGTACAATTCTTCCGGGTTTTGCGGCTCCGGTGGCTGGCGGGTAGTCTCTGCCATCTATGTGCCTCAAATAGATATATAGGGAAAAATGACTATAAAGATGTTTGCGACTATGCAATGCGAATTATGTGGCGCAAATGCACGCGCTTTGAAAAATGTCAGGATCGAGAGCGCTGAGCTCAGGGTTTGTCCCCAGTGCGAACATTACGGTGTTGAAGTCCAGCAGCCCAACAGGACTACACCAAGGCCAGGTACAGGTCGACGTCCGGCAAATGCACCCCCTGTACCCCATCCCGTAGTAAAAACACGTCGTGACATGTTTGACATGATAGAGGGAGAAATTGTCGATGACTATGGTGAAAGGATTAAACATGCCCGGATGCAGAGGGGCTGGACACAGAAAGACCTTGCAATGGAGTTGAAAGTAAGAGAACTTTTAATCAAGAAAATTGAAAACGGCGACCTCATCCCCGAAGATGATGTACGCCGGTTGCTTGAAAAAACGCTTGAAATCCGTCTCCTTGATATACCTGAAGATGAGAGTCAGAAAAAGAAAACCGGGAACGTCGTACCCACGCTCGGGGACGTCATTTCAATTAAAAAGGTAAAAAAATAAAAAATATGATCCCAACATCCGGAGACAAGTGGGTGTGCTGTTTGAGAGTATTAATAGAATATTCTTTTTTAAAAATTTAAAAAGATACGAACTGCCGGGGGATTTTAACCGGTGAATTAACGTTTCATTATTTTTTTCGGCTTATTACGTTTTGTCCTCGCCCTCGCTGTGTTTTCAAATAAGCATTGGAAAATCAGGGTTTTCCAGCATTCCTCTAATTCAATCAGAACTGGAAGATATACTTATTGAGGGATGACCAGATATCAATTCATTTAAATACTGGTAATGCTCACCTAAAAGACAATGTGTGGTGAATGTTTTTTTGCCCGTGAATGTTTTTATCACGACAAGCAGAGCACATCCACGATGCATGAAATCCGGTAGCCCTGATAGAGGGCCCTGTTTTATCAGAACTATTGAACCAGCAGAGGCTGTAAACATATTTTCAGCAATTTCTGGTTATTATCGTTATTTCTTTAGTTTTAGGTATCTCCCGTACTGAACGAAAACAATCGTTTCGTTTCAGCAGGGGAGGAGGATTACTATGAGAGGGAAAGATATTCGTCTTGAACGCATCATGAACCGTAATACAAGAAAGACCATCATCGTCCCAATGGACCATGGTGTCACGAACGGGCCGATAGCAGGTCTAATCGACATGGGTAACGCAGTTGACCAGGTGGCGGAAGGCGGAGCCAATGCGGTGCTGGGTCATATGGGGCTTGCATTATACGGCCACCGGAAAACCGGCCGGGATATCGGGCTTATCCTCCATCTCTCGGCAAGCACGTCGATCGGACCTGACCCCAATGAAAAAGTGCTGATTAACACGGTTCAGAATGCATTGAAAATGGGTGCCGACGCGGTCTCGATGCATGTGAACATCGGGGCCGATTCCGAGGCGGTAATGCTTTCAGACCTCGGAAAAATTGCAGTAGACTGCATGGAATGGGGGATGCCGCTCCTGGCGATGATGTACCCGAGGGGTAGAAAGATAACGGATGAACATGATGTAGACCAGGTGAAGCTGGCTGCCCGGGTGGCTGCCGAACTCGGTGCAGATATTGTGAAAACTGTTTACACCGGTGATCCTGATTGCTTTCCGGGAAGTGACCCGGGGTTGCCCGGTTCCGGTTGTGGTTGCCGGTGGTCAGAAAACCGATGACCGTTCGACCCTGGAATTGATAGAAGGTGCGATGGAAGGTGGTGCTGCAGGGCTCTCAATCGGGAGGAATGCATTCCAGCACCGGACTCCCGGTACGCTTTGTCCATGCGGCCGCACTAATCGTTCATGAACGGAAAAGTGTTGATGAAGCACTGGTATCCCTTGTCATGAATGAAAGAGAATGCCAGTGTTGGGAAATCTTTAAAAAACAAGTGAAAACGAGAAAAAATCGAACCAGAATTATAAAACAAAGTAACAAGGAGAGGAATTAAATCATGATCGGGAAGGATATCAGGATAGAAAGGATAATGGACCGGAATACGGGAAGGGCGGTCATTGTGCCGATGGACCATGGATTCACCCTTGGGCAGATTGACGGGCTACTCGATATGACAAAAGTCATTTCTGAAGTGTCGGAAGGAGGGGCCAATGCAATTGTACTGCACAAAGGCCTCGTAAAACGTGGACACAGGAAAAGAGGCCGTGATATCGGGTTGATTGTCCACCTATCTGCCAGTACATCATTAAACCCGGACCCGAATGACAAGGTGCTTGTCTGTACGGTGGAAGAGGCGGTTGCCCTCGGGGCAGACGGGGTATCGATCCATATTAACCTCGGGGCTCCCCAGGAATCGAGAATGATAGAATCGGCAGGGAAGATTGTAAAAGACTGTAACCGCTGGGGTATGCCCCTGCTCGTGATGATCTACCCGAGAGGAAAAGGTATCGATCCCAATTCACCGCAGGCGATCGGACATTGCGTCAGGGTCGCCGAGGAACTTGGTGCAGACCTGATAAAAACCAACTACCCGGGAGATCCAGTTTCATTCAGAAGGATTACCGACGCCTGTTCGGTCCCGGTACTGATTGCCGGTGGTGAAAAAATGGGTGACCTGGAGTCGCTTCAGGATGATCCGTGAATCGGTTCATGCCGGAGGTGCCGGTGTTTGTGTCGGCCGTAACGCGTTCCAGAGAGAATCTCCGCGTGCTTTCGTCGAGGCACTCGGACGTGTGGTCCATGATGACCTGGAACCCGCCCTCGCACTGGAGCGGTCCGGATGAAAGAGTTCTGGGTGGACTGCAGGCCCTGGAACAAGGGAATTGCGACAACAGCAATTGAGAGCGGAGCCGACACCCTTGTCCTTGACGAGGCCAAATCCGGCCGTGAACTGGGGAGGATCCGTACTGTTGCACCAGACGGAGACCTCGTTCCTGATCGTGATGTATTCACCTGCAGGATTAAGCGATAAGGCGAGTGAAACCGAAGCAATCACCCTTTCCCGAAAAGGATATGTGATAGTTGAAACCGAAGACTGGAATGTTATCCCGCTCGAGAACCTTGTTTCGATGTCAGACCGCGTTATTGCACTTGTAAAGGATTTTGAATCGGCTGAACTGGCCCTGAAGGTTCTTGAAAAAGGTGTCTGCGGAATTCTTCTTTCGACAACGCGACCCTGCATTAGTCCGGAAGGTATGCATCGGTTATCAACACCGTTACCTCCCCGGTTGAAATAGTTCCCCTGACAATGACCAGAATTATGCCTGTCGGGATGGGTGACCGGGTCTGTGTGGATACCTGTTCGATATTATCGGACAGTGAAGGGATGCTTATCGGCAATACTTCAGCCGGTGCATTCCTTGTTCATGCGGAAACGCTTGAAAACCCGTATGTTGCGCCCCGCCCGTTCCGGATCAATGCGGGGGCTGTCCATGCCTACGCAACAATGCCCGGGGATAAAACAGCCTACCTGTCTGACCTCCGGATAGGCGACAGGGTACTTATCTCTGATTCTGGTGGGTCTACAAAAGAAGCAACAATTGGCAGGGTAAAGATTGAACTTCGCCCGCTGCTGCTTATTGAAGCCGAGAACCAGGGACGAAAGGTGAGTGCTATCCTGCAGAATGCCGAAACAATCCGCCTGGTCCGCGAAGACGGGAGTGCCTGTTCGGTTGCCGCCCTGAAACCAGGGGATATCGTAATGGGAACTGTCACAGAAAGTGGCCGTCATTTCGGTGTTGCCGTAAAAGAACATATTATCGAAAAATGACGATGGAATATATCATGGTAGCGAAAAAGCATCTGGCCAGCTGTTCGGGAATCGCTTACCGGGACCTGTCAGCATGAAAGTCGGAATAATCGGTGGGACAGGAAAGATGGGTCGCCTGTTTTCCGGAGTATTTGAACGGGCAGGGTACCAGGTGGCATGTTCCGGGAGGAGATACTCAGTTATCGGCCATTGATGTCGTTACAGGATCTGATCTCATCATCGTTTCCGTCCCTATCCATGCTACGGCAGAAGTAATCCGGAATATCGCTCCCCATCTTATTTCTTCACAGGTTATCTGCGATCTCACTTCACTAAAGGTATTTCCCGTGAGGGAAATGCTCTGTTCAAAGGCAGAAGTCATCGGATTACACCCAATGTTCGGCCCGTCGGTAAGGACACTGAAAAAACAGACAATTATCGTTACTCCGGCGCGTTGCAGCCATGAAAATCTTAGCGACCTGATTGATATTTTTAAATGCGAAGGTGCGAAGATTACGGTCACCACACCTGAGGTACATGACCGGATGATGGCAGTTGTCCAGGGTCTGACTCATTTCGTCACGCTCAGCATGGCTGAGACCATGCGAAGAGTTGGTATAACGCCTGCCGAAACCGAACCATTTATGAGCCCCGTATACCAGATCGAAACCGGTCTTGCAGGGCGGCTCCTGTCCCAGGATCCCGGTTTATATGCCGATATGCTCCGGATGAACCCATATGTGCCGGCGGTTCTTGAACAATGTGAGAATTCGGTTCGTGACGTGAAAAACACCGTTTTGTCAGGAGAAAATGACTTGTTCGAACAAATGTTTACCCGGAACAGTGAATATTTCGGCGATTATTGTAATACGGCTTCATCCCTGACCGATTCCCTGATCGAAGCAATGGTGAAACGATGACATTGTTTGCCCTTGGGCCGGAGGGAACGTTCAGCCACGAACTCGCGTGCAAATTAGTTCCGCCTGACGAAGTACAACTTATGCCGGCCATTGGAACGGTTCTTGCTGCTGTTGAACAGGGTCGTGGAGAAGGGGTTATCCCTGTTGAGAATAGCGAAGCCGGAGGCGTAGGTCCTGCACTCGACGGGCTTTTACGTTACAACGTGTTCGTAACTGCAGAAATATATATTGAAATTCATCATTTTCTGGCGTCGTTCATCCCCCCCGGGGAGGTCTCGGTGATATATGCGCATCCCCAGACCAGTGAGCAGTGCAGCGAATTCCTTGATAAAATGGGGGTTGAGATAGTCCCGACAAAGAGCAATGCTGTGAGCGCCCTTGAACTTCTGAAAAATCGCAAGGGAGCTGCTGTTGTATCAGAGAAAATTTCCCGGATGTACAGCCTTCCCGTTACCAAGGCCCATATCGAAAACAACTCCCATAATATTACGCGGTTTTTCAGGGTGTCAGATCACCCGTTGCAGGAACCCGGGCCTGAAAAATGTAGCATAATTGTGGACCCTGCAACCGACAGGCCAGGTCTGCTGTATCAACTGCTCGGGGTATTCGGAAGACGTGGGATTAACCTCTGCAGGATCGAGTCCCGCCCCTCCAAGAGGGGAATGGGTAGTTATGTCTTTTTTATCGACCTTACAACCTCACCCGGGTATGAGGACTCGCTCTTAGAACTGGAAGGGCTGACGAACATCAGGAAACTGGGTTGTTATAAACGCCTGGAGGTGGCCCTGTGAATATTACACTTCCAAAAATGACCGGGATGGAGTTCCGGGTCGCCGCCCCTCCCTCTAAAAGTTATACACACCGTGCCCTGATTATAGCGGCAATGGCTCATGGAATTTCAGAGATTCAAAATCCCCTTAATTCAGGTGATACGCGTGTTACCTGCAGGGCACTCCGGGCACTCGGCACAGAAATAACCGGGAATGCGGGGCTGCTTCGTATCAGGGGATGTTCCGGGCACTTCTCATGTGATAAAATGACGACCTTCGATATGGGCAACTCCGGAACCAGCTTCCGCCTTCTGATGTCAGCGGCATTACTGTGCAGGAAACCGGTAATTTTTACCGGAAGCCCCCGGATGCTGGAGCGTCCGGTTGGATATCTTGTAGAAGCGCTCAATACCATTGGTGGCAGGTTACGGTATCTGGGAAATGCGAACTATCCCCCAGTCCTGGTCGACGGTACTATCCGGGGTGGAGTCGTTTCGATTCCGGGCACCATCAGCAGCCAGTTTATATCCGCTTTGATGATATTGGGGCCATATGCCGAATCCGATCTTGAAATCCTGGTTACCGGGGAAATTGCATCGAGGTCATACTTGGATATTACTGTCGATTGCATGGATAAGTTCGGTGTCAGACCCGAACGGGATGAATATCATAGGTTCATCGTAAGATCGGGAACCGGTTACCAAGGTCGGAATTATTCAATCGAAGGTGATTACTCATCAGCATCTTACTTTTTTGCCATAGCCGCAGTTACAGGCGGTGCGGTGGAAGTTACGGGTCTTAATCCCGGATCGGTCCAGGGTGACCGGACTTTTGTAGAAGCACTTCACCAAATGGGGTGCGGGGTGAACTACATGACAGGTAGTGTCAGGGTTGAGGGTACGGGTGAGTTAAACGGGATCACCATGGATATGTCTTCATCTCCTGATACGGTACAGACACTTTGTATGGTTGCAGCCATGGCATCCACTCCATCCCACATTACAGGGATCTCTCACCTGAAATACAAGGAAAGTGACCGGATCAGGGAAACGGTTGATCTCCTGAACGGACTCGGTGGAAGTGCACATATGACCGTGGATGGGATCTCAATTAATCCTGTTCCGCTTCATGGAGGGGTAATCGACCCGGGAGATGACCATCGGACTGCGATGAGTGCAGCAGTCCTGGCATTGACACGTGGGGACATTACTATAAGAAATGCCGAATGTGTTAACAAGTCGTTTCCACAATTTTTTGAAATAATCAGGGGGATTGTACCTGAATGATCTGGTATGTAACATTGCAAACGGGGTATATTGAATGGTAAGAATTGTCCTTACCGGTTTTCGGGGTACTGGCAAGACCCGAGTCGGAGAACTTCTTGCACATATGCTTGGTATGCCGTTTTTCGACATCGACACACTTATCGAGAAACGTCTCGGGATGAGCATTTATAAAATATTTGAGAAATACGGCGAGGAATATTTCCGAGATAAGGAGTGTGAAGCGATTGCCTCCCTCCCGGTAACGGATTCGGTGGTCAGCACGGGTGGCGGGTCGATAATGGATCCGGCAAATGTAGCTGCTCTCAGGCAGGGGAGCACGGTGTTCCTCCTGACCGCCGATGACCGAACTATCGAACAAAGGATCGAGCGTTCCGAGCGCCCCGCCCTCACAAGGCTTCCGCTGAGGGACGAAATCCACGAGCTCCAGGCTATCAGGAGGCCGTTTTATGTTGCCGCTGCGGACTTTTGCGTAAATACAACGAGGAAAGATGCAAATGAGACCGCCATGGTAATCAGGCATATTCTTGCCGACGGGACTTTGGATAGCGAGGCTGCAACAGGTTTTCTTTCATTTGTCAAGAAAACCGGCATTGGCAAAGATGAAGCTGAAGCACTTGAAATCGCGATCCCATTACCAGGTATGGACCCACTTACCCGTATCTATGCCATTGCTGGAAACCCATGCAACCACAGCCTTTCCCCCCTCCTGTTCAACCGCCTGTTCTCAAAATACCGGATGAATTGTCACTACACAAGGTTATGCTGGCCTGACTTCGGGGAAATCATCAGGGAAGCGAGAAAAATAGACGTCCGGGGACTTTCCGTCACCATCCCCTTTAAAGCCGAAACCCTGGCCGTTATCGATGAACCTGATGAGCATGTAAAGGCCATCGGTGCGGCAAATACGCTCGTCATGTGTGGGGGAACTACCTTCGGTTTTAATACGGACTGGACTGGGATCAGGGAGCCGCTCAGCCACCTGAAAGGATCGCGGGCCGCCGTGATCGGGGCCGGCGGAGCAGCGGCCGCAGCGGTGTATGCATTACAGTCCCTCGATATGGACGTAACGATCCTTACGCGGTCCCCGGTGAAGGCTGAAGAACTCTCATCAAGGTTATCAGTACCGGTTAAATCCTTATCCGGGTTTTCAGATACAGACCCGGATGTCGTTATCAACGCCACCCCGGTTGGAATGGGGTCTGATACACGATCGCCGGTTGATACTTCAATGCTGAGACCAGGAATGACAGTTTTTGATCTGGTCTATACCCCCGCTGACACCACGCTTCTCACAGCAGCCAGGAAAGCCGGGTGTATCACCATCCCCGGAACCGAGATGTTTGTACGTCAGGCCTGTGAGCAGTTCCGTTGTTTCACTGGTATCGAGGTTCCTCCGGCACTTGTGCGGGGGTATGTCATATGAGCCGTTGCAGAACAGATTCATTCCCTATCATTGTATCCATTCAGGCCGGAGGAATTATTCCTTGAATACCTTTGGCAGGAATTTCCGTGTAACCACCTATGGTGAAAGCCATGGGAAAGCACTTGGTGCAGTAATTGATGGATGCCCTCCGGGGATCCCGCTATCTGAAGGGGATATTCAGCCATTTCTTGACAGGAGGCGTCCGGGAAGCGGGGACCTGGTATCAAAGAGAGCGGAACGTGATCAGATAGAAATCCTGTCCGGAGTTTTTGAGGGAAAGACAACAGGCACCCCTATCGGGCTCATAATCAGGAACGAGGATGTTAAATCTGAAGACTATCTCCCGATAAAGGGTGCATTCCGGCCTGGCCATGCGGATTACTCGTACCAGGCGAAATACGGGATCCGTGATTTCCGGGGTGGGGGAAGGAGTTCCGGGCGGGAGACTGTATCCAGGGTTGCAGCGGGAGCTGTTGCAATAAAAGTGCTCACCTGCGCAGGGGTGACAGTTGCCGGCAGGGTAATCGAGGTCCATGGCAGGACAAACGCCGAAGAAATTGAAGAAGAGATCAGGACTGCGAGGGATGCGGGGAATTCGGTGGGCGGCATTGTCGAGATCGTGGCGAAAGGATCGCCTCCTGGGATTGGTGACCCGGTTTTTGGAAAACTCGATGCGGAGATCGCTTGCGCTATGATGGGAATCGGATCGGTTAAGGGAATTGAGATCGGCGAAGGTTTTAACGTAGCGAATTTGCGAGGAAGCGAAAATAACGATGAAATGAGGGAAACCGGGTTTTTAACAAACCACTCGGGTGGTATTCTCGGTGGGATTAGCACGGGGGCCGATATTGTTGTCCGGATTGCCGTTAAGCCAACCCCTTCGATTGCCCTGAAGCAGATGACAATGACGGTTTCGGGAGCACCAGCGACGATTTCTATAAAAGGCAGGCACGATCCCTGTATCGCACCAAGAATCGTCCCTGTGGCGGAATCGATGCTTGCCATCGTTTTACTGGACGGGCTTCTTGAACAGATGAAATATTCCGGGTTTCTGGATCTTATCAGTAATCCGTAACCCGATCTGCTGGTATTTTCATAACCACTCATGACAAAAAAATCCGGAATATGGTATTTTCTGCCATATTCCTTATAAAAAAGAATATTTATTTTATCTCGGATTTTTTCCTGTCACTACAGGATTGTCCGGGTGGGCAGACCATTCGGTGAATCCACCCTCGTAGAGTTTTACTTTCGGGAAACCGAGGAAGTACCGGAACAGGATAAATTCGTTTGTTGCTTCCCTTCCGGTCCCGCACGAGGTGATAATGGTTTTTTCGGATGTAATTCCAAGTCCGCCGATAATTTCGCGGATTTCGGTTTCAGGTTTGAGGAGTTTTTTGTTGTTGTCAGCCATGAGTGTCTTCCATGGCAGGCTCACTGCGCCGGGAATATGGCCCGGTTTTATCCAGGGGCCCTGCCCCTCGTAAAATGCTGGTGGCCTTGCATCAAGCAGGACCGTATCAGGGCGGTCTTTTTGTTTAAGGAGCTCCTCGTACACGACAAAAAAGTCATTCTGGATAATGGCTTTCATTCCGGACGCCTTGGCCCCGGCTGGAAATACCCTTGTTAGCGGCTTTTTCTCGTCACGCCACTTTTCAAACCCGCCGTCAAGGACATAGACTTTTTTATGGCCGTACCGTGCAAGGCTGTATGCAACCATCGTCTGTTCAAGCCCATCACCGATGAATGCACCGCATGTTGTCAGAGGGCCACTTCCCGAATATACCACAACCGGTGAATTAGCATCAAGTCCAAGGGTCTGGAGGATCCCTTCGGCGACAGTTGGAATAATCCATTCCGTAGGGAGTGTTTTCCCGTGGACCCTGAAAACTCCCTCGCACGCGTAACGGGCGCCTGGTATATGGTCCTGGAGATATTCATGGACATTTGGCTGGCAATCGATAATAGTGAGCCCTTTGTCATCCAGATGACTAGAAAGCCAGTCCGTTGAAACCCATTTTACCGTACTATTTCCCTGGGGGAAAGGATATGAAATCGCCATTGTATATTCAACTCCGGCTGGAATCAACAATAATGATCGTTGGTCAGCATGCGGACTATTTATGCCGTACACGATATAGATTTCGTCATGTTCCAATTTTTAGGGCAAATATGAGAGAAAAAATAATGCACGGATCGGGTCATAAGAAAGTCGTATGGCTGAAATTTTCAGGAACCTTGTTATCAAATCCATGCACCAAAAAATATCTTATCGGGTGGAACATGGACGGCGTCCAAATCCTCTCCCGGTCTCAGGTATCTCCTTCTCTTTTTTTTAAAAAACGCAGGGATTCAAAAGAGCCCAGAGAATTAATATTGGCAAATTCATTTATCAGGTAGTTCCCAAAATATCTTTATTCACTCTGACTTATAAGCAGGGAAAATAATTCCTGAAGGTCGCGGATGTGGTACTGGCCCTCTGCTGTCGCATCCCCGGCATGCCCGAATATCCACTCCGATCCGAACAGGGAGAGTAACGGGCGCATATGCCGAAACTTTCGGCCCATGATGCTTGTAATGACCGGCTTGGCTGCATGAAGCGTGAAGGAAAGGAACAGTATCATGTCCTCTTCATTTTCCGGTGCGACGACAATTTTCGGAATATCACCATATGCTCTGAGCGTAGCGTCGATTGTCAGCAGTTCCTGGCTGGATGGCATACCTTCCGTATGGTATGATGCAATAATGCTGTGTTGAATTCCCCGGAAGGCCCGGGCATTGGCTGAGAATTTCTGTTCGATATCGATGTATGATGCATATGGAACCAACGGTGTGATGGTGTCCCGCCAGTTATCGGAGTTCCCGGAAAATGCCCCCCCTTCCTGAACACTCCGCAATGTAAGGATTAGTGGGATACCTGTTATTTCATGCCATTTCCTGACCGTCTCTTGCAAATCCCCTTTGATTAGGTCCAGCCTCAGCTCAATCAGATCGGGTTTATAACTGAGCAGTTCTGTTTCTTCCGGTCCCTTGAAGGTTGAGCCGACAATTTTCATGATGGGACTCTCCAGTTAACATATTTCCCTGCAGATCTTATATTTTAACCACCAGCCATGACAAGTGTTTTTTGGTGCCCGGTAATTCGGGATGCGGTCATCGCATTTTCAATCGTGGGAATTGCACCTTTTGTAATAGGTTCAGCCTTTGCACTCCCACCCGGAAATGTCCTGGCTGTAATTTCAGGAACAATACTTCTCGAATACGCTGCAGTAATTGTAGGTACTGCGCTTTCAATTGATGATGCCCTGATATTTTGCATCGTATCTCTCGTGGCTGCGGGAATTATTTTCTTTCAGTTATCGTTGTTCGACGATATCGGGAAGAGTTCTCCGCGTGTAGCAGGATTTCTCGAATATACACGGAGAAAATACGGGTCATCGTCGGTTGTAAAAAAATACGGTGTCCTTGCCCTCATTCCCGGGATGCTGGTTGTCGGGTTTTACGTCTGCCCCGCTGTGACATGGCTTCTTGGATGGAATAGAAGAACTGCTTTCATCGTTATGATTGGAACATTTTGCGCAATCTCGTCGTTCCTGCTGCCGGCAAGTGAAGGATTAACCCAGTGGATAGCCGGTCTGATGGGTTGACCTGCATGTTCATGAACCATTGGCAGCATAATGAAAAGCAGATATGGATGTGCGTCGTCAATTCAAATTCGGAGCATTTGGATTTTCCGGAGGCCGGATCCCATTTTGACATATAATATAACGATGGAGAGAGGCGTTTAGTTTGAGGATCCCTGAACTCCTGGCACCGGCCGGTTCAGCAGAATCGCTCGTGGCGGCAATTAATGCGGGAGCGGATGCCGTATACCTCGGCGGGAACCGTTTCAGTGCCAGGAATTATGCAGAGAACTTTGACGAGTCCTCGATCGTGGATGCGGTGGATTACGCACATTTGCGTGGTGTCAGGATCTACGTTACCGTCAATACAGTTGTCCGCGATTCCGAACTTCCAGACATGGCCGGATTCATATTATTTTTATACCGGGCCGGTGTCGATGCCATCCTGGTCCAGGACATAGGAGTCGCAACGTTAGTGCGGGAGATCGCACCAGGACTGCCCCTCCATGCCTCAACACAAATGACAATTTATAACCGTGAGGGTGTGGCATGGGCGCGGGAACAGGGTTTTTCAAGAGTAGTTCTTGCGAGAGAACTCTCTCTTGAGGAGATTGAGGACATCGCATCCGCCCCGGAATGCCAGGGAATCGGGCTTGAATTGTTTGTCCATGGAGCTTTATGTTATTCGTACTCCGGGCAGTGTCTCCTTTCATCCGTGATCGGGGGCAGGAGCGGTAACCGGGGAATGTGTGCCCAGCCCTGCAGGAAACCCTATGCCCTGGTAAGCGGCCAGATGGACATGTATGGGCGGCCGGTTTCTCTTTCTAAAACGGAGTGGGATGAAAAGTATCTCCTGTCAACCAGGGACCTCTGCAGTTACCGGGACCTTGAATCCATTGTACGTGCTCCCATTGCAGAGCTTAAAAATCGAAGGACGGATGAGGTCCCCCCGGTATGTCGCGACCGCGGTATCTGTCTACCGGAATGCGATAGATGCAATCGCCCTCGGGACCTGGAGCCCCAGCGACAAAGACGAGGAGAAACTTGCACTAGCCTTCAACAGGGGTTTTACACGAGGGTATCTCAAAGGAGCGCTTCATAGCGATATAATGTCCAGGAGCCATCCCGATCATAGGGGTATTATGGTCGGATCTGTTGCATCATACAATCCGCAGACACATCTTGCAGGGATAAGGCTTTCAGGAAGGGTTGTCCCCAATAAGGGTGACGGTATTGTTTTTATTGATCCCTCAAGTGGCAACGAAAATGGCCTGATCCTACAAGGTTTACCGTTAAAAGACGGCGATGGAATTCAGGTCCCGGTTCCGAAAGCAGCAAAACCCGGGGATGTCCTGTATCTTACCCGCCGAAGGGATGACAGCAGAAAAGATAAAGGCGGGCAGGAAAAACACTGTTCAATTCCCCTCGATCTTGTTGTCACCTGGGATGAAGCACGACGTCCGGTAATTAATGGAACGATGCCAGGGAAAGACGGGATCCCTGTTCACTACCGCCATGTTGGAACCCCGATGGAACCGGCTGAAAACATGCCACTTACAGGAGGCCAGATCATCCGGCAAATTACCCGCACTGGCGATACACCGTTCGTTGTAAAGGACATTGAACTCGAATACCCTGGAAATATGTTCACCCCGGTCTCGTTATTAAACAAGTTACGAAGAGATTTCCTCCGGGGGGCAGAATCAGCAATCGTCTCTTCCTGGAAGCCCGGTCCGGTTCAATTATCGGATGCCATGGAAGAGGCCGAATCGCTTATAGCGTCGTTTCGGGCAACAGCCGTAAGTGGCCGGTGTTATCGTTCCCGGTCCTTGAACATTTCGGTATATTCAAATTCGGCCGAAGTCGCGATCGCAGCCATCGAGGCAGGTTGCGACAAGGTATATTTCGAACCAGAGACCAAATCAAGAGCCATGCTATGTCGGAATGGGAATATTACAAAACCCGCCCCGGACCCTTATCAGGAAATTCCGACCGCGATGAAGGATTTACTGGATCTTACTTCCATGGAGAAAAGTCAGATATTCTGGAAATGGCCATCGATTCCCAACAGAGCTTTTATCGATCGGTCTGTATCGATCCTTCCGGAAGTGACCGAGATGGGCTTAGTGGGGGTCATGATAGACAGCCCGGGTCTCGCGACCAGACTCAGGAGGTTATTTCCTGACCTTTTGATCTCCGGAGGTGCCGGTATTAACGTATTCAACCACGTGACTGCCGGATCATTATCCATTTTTTCCAGCCTGACGCTGTCGCCTGAACTGCCTTATGATGATGTAACAAGACTGTCTGCATGGTTTTGTTATCATGGAGCTCCTGCAATTGAGGTAATTGCCCAAGGTAATCTTGAAGTACTTAACAGCAGGGACTGTATACCGGCTGGTATGCCCGAACCTGGTTGCTTCCGTTCCGGAATTGTTGATAACACCTTCTTCGGCCTGCAGGATAGTACAGGTAGGATCTTTCAGATCTCAATTGATCCATGGTGTCATACCCATATCAGTAACTCTGTCGAAACCTGCCTGATTGATAGTGTCCCTGGTCTAATCCATACAGGTGTCCGATCTATCGCTATCGATGCCCGGCAGAAGACACCCGCTTATGCAAAAGAAATGGTATCCTTATATCGGGAAGCAATAAGACGTTCATCGGGGTCTTCCAAACAGGGACAATTCACAGACCTCCTTACATCCGTGAAAAAAATCGCCCTCGGTGGTATCACGTCTGCATCGTTCCGGGGAAATGTAGTCTGACAGCCATCGAAGCGCGTAGTTCTTTATTAACTAATGCATATATGGGGGTGAAAGAACATGGCCGCACCATTTATCCTGATAAATCTAAAAACATACCGCGAAAGTATGGGACAGCATGCACACCGGATCGCGTCCATTGCGCAGGGTGTCAGCGCTGACAGCGGTGTGTTAATTGGCATTGCTCCCTCGTATCTTGATATTCATCCAATAGCCAGACATTACGAAATACCGGTGTATGCCCAGCATGTGGATGGGATAGAACCGGGTGCCCACACGGGGACGATTACAGCGGACGCGCTGAAACAGGCGGGTGCGAATGGTTCCCTGGTGAATCATTCGGAAAGGAGACTTACCCTTGCCGATATCGATGCCGCAGTGTCAGCACTCCGTGCGGTACAGATGATTTCGGTTGTCTGTACCAATAATGAAGCGGCCAGCGCGGCAGCCGCGGCCCTTTCACCCGATTACGTGGCGGTTGAACCCCCCGAACTTATTGGAAGCGGTGTATCGGTTGCTAAGGCAAACCCGGAAATTATAATAAAAACGGTGGAAACAGTCCACAGGGTAAATCCAAAAGTTAAGGTACTGACGGGTGCCGGGATACAGACCGGGGATTGCGTCAGGACCGCAATCGATCTTGGGACTGATGGTGTCCTGCTTGCCTCAGGCGTGGTCAAGGCAAAAGATCCCGAGATAGTCCTTCGTGACCTGGTCTCGAAAATCTGAACTTTTTCCTGTAGGTGGTAACAGTACGGACCTTTTTGGAAAAGATCCCCCGCTACCCGACTTAAGGCCGCACTATCAGGGATATCAGGTCATGTTTTGTTATTACACCCTGCACACGTCCGCTTTCAAGGACCAGGACAGCGTGATGGTGCTGAAGGATTGAAACTACGGTTTCGACATCGGTGTCCGGTGGTACGGTAGGGAACCCGGATTCCATGAAATCATTCGCCGAATAAACATGACTTTTATGAAGCCGCTGTTCTTCGATCGCGTTCACGATGGCCGTCTCTGAAACGCATCCAACCGGCACGCCATTTTCTATTACCGGCAACTGAGAAATATTGTTCTTGTCCATAATCTCAACGGCCGATGTGATAGGGTCCGTTGGCTTAACGGCGAAAACAGGTGTATGCATTACATCCAATGCCGTAACCCGGTGCCTTACTGCGCTGTTCAATACAGTGAGTATCCGGTTTAAGGTACTGACACGGGGATCGACACTTCCCGCCTCGATACGGGCGATCATCGACTGGCTTACTCCAGCTCTCCTGGCAAGTTCAGTCTGCCGCATCCGGAGCACTTCCCTCCGTGACCTGATTTCTTCGGGTGTAGGAATATGCATAATTATTACTCATGGTGATATTTACTTATAGAATATCTCATATCACCGTCAGAAGAATTGAGTGGGAGGAGTAAGCCCCCTTCTGTTCATTGCGGCATTCAGCTACGCGCCTTACCTGGGCGGGTATTGAGCTACCCTTCTGCCCTGTTATGGCTTGCACCCGCAGGGATTCACCGTTTCATCGTATCCTGTCCCTACGCTCTGCGAGTTATCTCGTGCGGGACGCACTTCTCGCACGGGGGATTCAAACCCCCTTGCTCGGTCGCATCATTGCTAATGACAGGCCGTGCCGTTTCTGTGCCATTGCCGTGACTCTCGCCACCCATACTTGCATATGGCTGCGTGCTCAATTGGTGGGGGGACTTTCCTCAGCAGCATAAAGCCACCGTCGGCCGCACTCTCCCTCTCATATTATTATGGGGAGAGCGCATTATTTACTCTTAATGGATCTGCTTACCCCTTATGAAGGTACGGTGGCCGTCAAAATGGCCCGGGACACCATAGAAGCCGTGGTTCGAGGCAACCTTACTCCTTCAGCCTGCCTGTCGCCGGTATTTTCTGAAAAACGCGGGGTATTTGTGACAATTACGCGTTCCGGGGAATTAAGGGGATGCATCGGATATCCCTACCCTGTCCTGCCACTTAAAGAGGCAGATACCCTCGGCTGCAACCGGGGCAGCGCTTGAAGACCCTCGTTTTCCCCCGGTAACGCCCTCCGAGCTCAACCTGATACGGGTTGAAGTAACGGTGCTTACGCCCCCCCAGTCTATTGCCGTGGAACCGGAACAACGGCCTAACGCTGTGATAATTGGGAAACACGGGTTAATTGCACGTAGTGGAGGAAGGAGCGGTCTCCTGTTGCCACAAGTGGCAACCGAATATACATGGAGTCCTGAAGAATTCCTGACCCATACCTGCATGAAAGCCGGGCTACCTACCAACTGCTGGAAACGACCCGAAACTGAGATCCTTACGTTTGAAGGACAGATTTTTCACGAGCAGGTCCTGTAATGGCAATCTCGTTCGAAATCCTTGAAGAGGATATTTTCGGCCGCTCAGGTCGGTTGAAAGTCGGGGAAAAAATATTAAAAACCCCTGCACTCCTCCCTGTCGTGAACCCTCACCTGCCGCTGATTACCCCCGCCGAGATGAAATCGCTCGGTGTCGGTGCTCTTATTACCAATGCGTACATCTTCTACCGGAGCAAGGAGTTCCGTGAACCTGCCCTCGCAAGGGGACTCCATGACGTCCTCGGGTACGACGGGATAATAATGACCGATTCCGGATCATTCCAACTATCGGTTTACGGTGATGTGGAGGTCACTAATTCCGATACCCTCCTGTTCCAGCAATCGATAGGGAGCGATATCATTGTCCCGCTCGATATCCCGACCCATCCGGATACCAGCCGGGAACAGGCTGAGACGGAACTGGGAATTACCATGGAGAGGCTCCGTGAAGCATCAGAAATCCTCGGGCCCGGTGCCCCGCTTGCAGCTCCCATCCAGGGGGGTTCATTCCCGGACCTTCGGGAACAGGCAGGCCGAATGGCAGGGGAGATGGGATTTACCTTTACACCGGTAGGGGCAGTTGTCCCGTTAATGGAATCGTACCGTTACGAGGACCTCGTCCGCATTGTCATGGCGGCAAAAAAGGGTATTCCCCCTTCCGCGTGCGTTCACCTGTTTGGTGCGGGCCATCCTGTAATGTTTGCACTTGCGGTAGCAATGGGTTGTGACCTCTTTGATTCCGCTGCATATGCCTTATATGCGAAAGAGGGACGTTACCTCACGACGCACGGGAGTAAAAAACTTGCCGAATTGTCAGAATTACCGTGCAGCTGTGAAGTGTGCCGGAGTCATTCCGCAGATGAAATGAGACAGTCACCGGAAAAAATCAGGCTGCTTGCCAGGCATAACCTGATAGTTACTCTTACTGAGATTTCCCGGATCCGCCAGGCAATTTCGGACGGGGTCCTCTGGGAACTTGTGGATGAACGGTGCCGGAGCCACCCGCAACTCCTCCGCGGTTACCGGACTCTCCTTTCATATGGCGAAGAACTCGCAACGCGCGATAGGATCTCAAAACGTCGTTTTTTCTACCGGGGAGACGAGAGCTGCCGGCGAACAGAGGTACTACGGTACCAGATGATGTTGCAGAGGATAGCCGTTGGAAACAGGGTACTTATCACGTTTGACCGGATACCTTCCGGTGGAGTGCCCGGATATGATTCGGTACTCTTGTTCAGGCCGCCATTTGGGCCTTACCCTTTGGAATTGAAGGAAACTTTTCCTATAGGCCAGTGCGAGCTCCCTGAATGGGACGAGGAGATGGTAGTGACCGGGTGCATGGGAATCAGGGCACTAATGGATGCGAATCGGGGAATCTTCGTAACTGTGCGTTGCGGTCCTGAATGGGCCTGTATCGTTGGCAGGGAATTACCAGAGGTGCAGATTGACCAGCGTTGAGGTAAAAAGGAGAGACGGACTTGCAAGGTCAGGCACGTTTACCTGTGAAGGGATGAGCATTGCATTCCCATCTGCAGTCGATACGGAAACAATATTCCCTGGCCTCGATCTGGTACCTGTATCCAACATTCCCCTTTCTGCGGGACCTGAATTCGTCAGGAAATTCTGGCCTGATACCAGGGGTACTCCGGTGATGATCCACCCGCACCATACATCGGGGCCGTTGTCTGGCGAATGCGTGATGGTGCCCGGATGGCATACGGTACTCACCAATCCGAGGAATTATGTAACCTGGCTTACCGCGATGAAAGGGGCAGTGCCTCCCGACACGCTATGGTATGCCCCCGCTGCCGCAATTCCCTCGAACGCTCATATCCTCTGTTATTCGGGGTTTGATCTGTTCGATTTCATTGCGTGCGACCTCGCGGCAGCGCAGGAAATCTTTCTTCTTCCTGAAGGGGAGTTCGACCGGAAATGGATGGATGCAGGTGTATGCAACTGTGAAGGCTGCAGTTCAGGCGACCTGAAATTGCACAACCGGATGTCATTGAATAAAGAGCTTGCACTGGTGTCCCGGTTTATCGCGTCATCCCGGATCAGGGAATTTGTAGAATCAAGGTGCAGGATGCATTCAGCGCATGTCGCCATTATGCGGCACCTCGATTCGATGTATGACATGATGGAACAGGTCGTGCCGGTAGCCAGAGATTCAGCATTCGGTGCTACAAGCGGTGAGACCCTCAACCGTGTCGAGATCCGCCGTTTTGCACGGCGTGTAGTGGACCGTTACATTCCTCCATCCGCAGATACAGCGGTACTCCTCCCCTGTTCTGCCAGGAAACCATATTCTCTTTCACAGAGTCACAACAAGTTTTCCCGGGCGATACAGGGAAGGGCCCACGAATTGATCGTGACGTCCCCGGTTGGACTTGTTCCAAGGGAACTTGAACTGGTATACCCGGCCGCCCACTATGATGTCCCGGTGACGGGTTACTGGGACCGGGAAGAAAAGGCTTTCATATCCGGCGTTATCGGTGAGTACCTGAAAAAGAATCATTATCGCCGCGTTATTGCCCACCTTGACGGAGGTGCCCTCGAGGTCGCGAAGGAGGGTGCTGAAATCGCAGGGATTTCCCTTGAATATACATCATCCGGCCGGAGACCGACCGATTCATCTTCACTCGCAACACTTGACACCGCCCTTGAAGGATGCCGCAGGGTAAAACAGGACCTTCTGAGGGGAATTTGTACATGGCAGTTCGGGGTAGTCCCTGACGCCGCAGGACTGATTTCCAGGGGGAGGTACCCGGCGGTGAAATATTCCCGGAACCGTGTCCAGATGTTCTCCCTCGATACCGGAACGGGGCTGATAAGACCCACATTCGAAGGATGGAAATTGCTCGGGGAAGGGTACAGGGTACAGATCTCTGACTTCGTCCCGCAGGGCGATATCCTCGCGCCCGGGGTAGTAAGTGCCGACCCCTGCATACGAGAAGGGGATGAGGTGCTTGTCGTTGGTCCGAGGGTTTTTGGCACCGGCAGGGCCGCAATGGGCGCACGCGAGATGACGCAGTCGAAACGTGGTGTTGCGGTACGGGTGCGTAAAATAAAGATGCGTGACTGTCAATAGGTACGATACTCAAAAGTGCCGGAACAAATGTTCTGGTGGTACCAGAAGGTGTAATATCGTTGTACAGGGTTTTAAAGGCGACACAACTTGCGGAACGGGTGTTCCAGATGTGGGTATTCGCACCGCACGTGGCACACCATGCAAAAGCTGGCCAGTTCCTTATCATCAGGGTAGATGAATCCGGTGAACGGATCCCCCTGACAATATCTGCGGTTGATGGCGACACGGTAAGAATAATTTTTATGGCGGTGGGAAAAACCACTGAAAGGCTAGCTTCACTCCGGGAGGGAGATACGATCCGGGACATTGCCGGACCGCTCGGTCGTCCGAGTGAAATAACGAAATATGGCACCTGTATAGTTATCGGCGGGGGTGTTGGTATTGCCAGTGCCCCGATTATAGCAAAAGCCGCAAAAGCCGCTGGAAATTATGTGATAGGGATAATTGGGGCGAGAAATGCAGACCTTCTTATCCTCGAAAACGAGATGAGGATATCCTGTGATGAGCTGTTCATCACGACTGATGATGGAAGCAAAGGTGCCCACGGATTCGCTGCGGATGTGCTGAAAGCAGAACTTGGAAAACGCAGGATCGACTGCGTATGGATCATCGGTCCGGCAATCATGATGAAAGTAACATCAGGTATTACCCGGCCAGCGAACGTGAAAACATTCGTATCACTGAATCCGATTATGGTTGACGGGACAGGTATGTGTGGGTCGTGTCGTGTCCAGGTGGGAGGGAAAACCCGGTTTGCCTGTGTGGACGGGCCCGAGTTTGATGCCCATCTCGTCGATTTTGACCTCCTGATGCAGCGGCAGCGAATATACCAGGCAGAAGAACGTGAATCTCTGGAATATTACCATGAGCACTCCTGTGCCTGTAAGGGAGGCAGATGAACATGGAAGACAGCCCTGCAGAAATCCGTGTGTATAATTTTCATGAAGTTTCCCCTGGTCTGTCCCCTGATGAGGCGATGCTTGAGGCAGAAAGGTGCATGCAATGCAAGAAGCCGAAATGTGTGAGCGGGTGTCCGGTCTGCATAGACATTCCGTCGTTTATTGCCGAGATAGCGCTTGGTAACTTTAGGAAAGCCGCCGAGATAATCAAGTCCGAGAATATGCTCCCTGCCATATGCGGCCGCGTCTGTCCACAGGAGACCCAGTGTGAAGGAGAGTGTATCCTGGCAGGAAAAGAGAAACCGATTAAAATCGGTTCACTCGAAAGGTTTATTGCAGACTGGGAACGGGCACACGGTACAAGCGTTCCGGAAAAACATGCCCTCTACCGGGCATCATGTGGCAATAGTCGGATCAGGTCCGGCAGGACTGACCGCTGCGGCAGAACTGTCCCGGCTCGGGCACAAGGTCACCCTGTTTGAGTCCTTGCACGAGGCTGGCGGGGTCCTGATGTACGGGATCCCTGAATTCCGTCTGCCTAAAGAGATTGTAAGGGCAGAAGTGGAGCAGGTGCTTGCAATGGGTGTCGAAATCAGGCTCAACCATCTTGCAGGGCGGAGTATTACCGTTCCCGAGTTGCAGAAATTTGAGGCGGTGTTCCTCGCTACAGGTGCGGGCCTCCCCAACTTTATGGGGATTCCCGGGGAACAATTGAACGGGGTCTATTCAGCAAATGAGTTTCTGACCCGTGTGAATTTCATGCATGCCGACCAGTTCCCTGACTACGATACCCCGGTCAAGAGAGGAAGCCGCGTAGTTGTCGTCGGAGGTGGAAATGTGGCCATGGACGCGGCAAGGGTGGCGCGGCGACTCGGTTCGAAGGTAACTCTTGTATATCGCCGCCGTGAGGAGGACCTTCCGGCGAGAATTGATGAAGTAATTCATGCCAAAGAAGAAGGTGTGGAAATCCTTTGCTGCATAAATCCCCTCCGGGTTGTTGGGGACTTGTGTGTAACCGGGGTAGAATGCACACAGATGGAGATGTGCGGGTTGGATGAATCAGGGAGGCCATCTTCCCGCCCCCTGGAAGGAACAACGTTTACGATTGATGCAGACATGTTTATTGAGGCGATTGGCCAGGGTCCGAACCCACTTTTAATTTCTGAGATCGAGGGGATGAAACGGGCAAAAAAAGGGAATGTCGTGGTTGATCCGGAAGGGAGGACTTCAATTCCCCGTTTCTTCGCGGCAGGTGATGTGGCGACCGGCGCAGCAACGGTAATAATGGCGATGGGAACCGCAAAAGCAGCGGCCAGGGCAATAGACCGGATGCTCCGGGAAGATTAGACAATAATTTTCGAAAATTTTGCTTTTTTGATATTTTTTTGCGATATATCCCAAGAAAAATACAGGATACCATCAATGAGAGAATATTTTATTCATGAAAACTGCGGAAACACTATATTTAAAAAAACCATTATTATCCGCATAATAAAATCCTTTTTTTGTAAACTAGATAATTTCGATATCTAAATGCACTCCCGCTATAAGTCTTGACGTTTTGGGGCCCTGACTGTGGTATGAAATAGTCCAAAAAATCTCTAAAATTTTGGGGAATACAACATTTTGAACCATACCCAAAGGGTATTTTTCCGGGTTGAGGAAGAAGGGATGAAACCCTCCTTTTGTCTCGTTAATTTTCATTCTCTTTTTGACCGTGATCGTTATTAAAAAAACCACCTGATAATCCGGATTTAAAAAATCTGGCACCCATATATGTGAAGAGGGATATCATTCCGGATCTGTTCTGAACTCCCTGATAATTCCCTGGAATACTTCGGTAGTTCTTTTAAGCGATTCAATGGGGACCCTTTCGTTTACCGCATGAAGGGAGGTAACTTCACCCGGGCCGTATTCCACCACCCGGTATCCTTCAGTCCGGAGAAACCTTGCATCGCTTGCAGCCCATTGAACAATTGGCTGTGCCGGCATTCCGTAAACACGTGAGATCTCTTTGCAGGTCACTTCAACAAGCCTGCAATCCGGGGAGGTCATCGAGGGGTCACTGATACTAACCTCTTCAATGGATGCACCTGGCGAATGAGCCGCAATGTCCGCGATGAGGTCAGGAATCGAACAACCCCATGGGACCCGGATGTCAAGCTGGAGATCGCAATGCTGTGCGACGATGTTGGCTTTTTCCCCTCCCTCAATCCTCCCGGGGTTGTACATAACCCGCCTTAGCACGTGTTTTGCTTCATCAACCGCCAGTATCTTGCGGAGGACAGCTGATGATTTTTCGATAGTTACGTCCACCTCTCCCTCAACATGGTACTCATGCCGGTGAATTTTGTGTAAATATTCAAGGGTTTTATAGGCCTCCATCACGGCACTCACACCGCGGGTCGGGTATAATGATCCATGCCCGGGTTCTCCCCGAAAATGTAAATTTATTCTGCAAAGTCCTTTCTCCCCGATATTCGGGTTCAGTTCCGGACATGGTTCGGCAATAATGACATCACAGGGTCTGAGTATATCCTTGGAGAGCATACACCTGATCCCATATGTCCCGCTCGTCTCCTCGTCGCACACAAAAAGAAAGTCCGCATCGGGTTCATCTCCTTCATCGAGGAGTCGTTGGTACGATGCCAGAAGGGCCGCACAGCCTCCTTTCATATCCGTTGATCCACGCCCATAGAGGAATCCCTCTTCGATCTGCCCCGAGAAAGGCGGGAAACGCCAGCCGTCAGCCATTGCCGGCACCACATCAACATGCCCGCAGAGCAGGAGGTGATGGTTCAGATGTGCACTGATAAGGTTGTCCCTTCCTCCGCGGTTTCGTATTACGTCTGTCCGGACCCCGAGGCTGTCAAGAAATCCCTTGATGTAGTGAATGACCTCCTCGGTATTTCCGGGTGGATTTTCGCTCTTGATCTTCACGAGTTCCCTGGTAAGGTGCACGACGTCCATTGTCATTTACCGGTAGCGATTACGTCCCTTTTAAATTCCTCGAAGAGAAGGGAAAGCGATGCATCGTTATAGAGGCTTTTCAGGAAGTCAGTGTTGAAAAATTCATCGACCACTTTTGAAAAGAACGAAGGAGGAAGCGGACTCGTCTGGTCGGGGTCGATCACAATCCGGAAGCTCCGGTAACCTGCCCGGGATTCTTTATCATAAATAACCTGCCAGAGAAAAGGAAGCCGTTCGAACCTGGTCGGGTGTGTTTCTTTTAACCAGTTGATGAACTTGTTGAAATGAGCACGATCACCCTTTTTTTCTTCATCTATCCTCCAGCGGAGGTATTCCCCGGACATAATATTTCTCGGCGATGTATAGGAATAGGTCAGAAGCCCAAGCGTATAGTCTATATGGGCAAGGGCGTCTATAAAATAAAATTTCAGGACCGGGTGAAACATGCCGGTATCGTGGAGAACCAGGTTCTTATTGTAGAGGTACTCAAGGATATTTGCATATTCTTTATCTTCACTCATACGCTTGCTATTAGCGCTTGAAATTGTATAATAATTCCGGATATTCTCACAACGAAAATATTAAAAAAGGTCTTCTCCTTATCAGGATACTAAAAGGAACAAAAATCACTGATAAAAAATCACTTGTAAAATGGTGCCCGCCGTTTAACTGCTTCCAGGAAGGCATTTTCAAGATCGGCTCCTGTTTTACCACGGATATTGACATGGTTATCGGTCCTCAGGAGGCAGGGCTTAAGGTTCCCGTCCGACGTCACCCGTAACCTGTTGCAGAATGCACAGAATTCCGTATTGTGGAGTGGCCTGACAACTTCAATCTCTGCCCCGTCAAGGCAGTATTTTTTCCTGTGATGCATCCGGCGGGTAAGGATGACTTTCGACCTTACGGCCAGGTCTTCCTCAAGGGCTGACAGATCAGAATGGCACTCGCACCCGCCCAAATCCATCAGTTCAATCAGACTGGAGGACAAGGTTCCGGTTATTCCGGATATACCTATAAAAATCTTCCAGTTCCTGATCATTAATACCCCGGAGCATCACCATGTTCAGCTTGATAGGGGTCAGACCTGCATCGAGTGCAATGTCTATGCCGTGAAGAACATCGGTCAGCCTGTTACTTCCCGTGATTTTCTTATAGGTTTCAGGGTTGAGACTGTCAAGGGAAATATTCACTCGCGACATGCCTGCCTCTTTTAATTCAATGGCATAATCCGCCAGGAGAATCCCATTTGTTGTAATTGAGCTCTCCATTGAATCCGGGACAAGACTAATAATATCAACAAGGTCTTCCCGGAGCAACGGCTCACCTCCTGTGAATTTTACACTTTTAATATCAAATTTTGCAGCTGTTTTAAGGACCCCGCCAATTTCGGTTGGTACTGAGGAGTTCCTTAGGTGCTTTTTCTCCCTCACGGTGGCAGTAGATGCAGGAAAGGTTGCATGCCGGGGTCACACTTATACGAAGGTTGCTGACCGGCCTATTATAGGGGTCCTTCAGTTTCATTTGTACTGGTATTACGGGTTTCTTTGTTCCATTCGCGTCCAATAAAGTTTTTTGCAACGATATAAATTTCGGTACTCCCTTTTCGTGACGAATGAGGACGGAACGTCCTGACCGAAAGAAAATGATCCCTTACGCTGTAAAGGAGTGTGTTGAAGTCCTGTCCCTGGAAGGATTTGACTACAAAATTACCCCCGGTTTTTAAGATTTGCTCTGCAAATTGCAGTGCATTTTCTCCTAGTTCAATCGCACGGGCCTGGTCATACGTCCTTTGTCCGGACAATTTCGGCGAGGCATCAGATAGGACAACACTCGTGAATGGCATGAGCGGTCGGACTTCTTCGAGAGTCCTGGGGTTTGTAAAATCCCCGATGATTGTGATGACATTCTCGATCGGGGGGATATACGACAGATCTATACCCACAACACCACCGGATGTGAGTTCACGTTCAACCTGGAGCCAGCTTCCAGGCGATGCCCCGAGGTCAACCACGTTGTCTGTTTCGCGGATTATATGGTATTTTTCCTGGATTTCCCGCAATTTATATGCTGCACGTGAGCGGTAACCCTCCTTTAACGCCCGCACATAGACCTTATCCCTTCCCCATTGTGAACCCATTGTGTCCATCCATGTCTGCCCTCTATAAGGGCTTAAAACCAAATCAGATATTATTAAAAATATGAGCGATAGTTTATATTAGTGATATTCGGGGTGCGTGATGTTAAAAGCAACGATTGATGCAGATATCCTTAAGGAATCTATAGATGCCATCTCGGCACTGGTGACCGAGTGCAGGCTCCATACTGATGAGAACGGGATCAGCACACGCGCGGTTGATACAGCAAACGTCGCAATGATCTCCTTACTTCTGAAAAAAGAGGCATTTCAGTCCTTTGGAGCGACCAGGAGCGAGCTCGGGATCGATATAGCGAAGATGAAAAATATTTTCGGGATGATGGCCAAGAACGATATGATTACCCTCGAGTTGACCGACGATATCCACAAACTGCAGGTCAGTTTCCAGGGATACAAATATTCAATTACCCTTCTCGATGAGAATACGATACGGAAGGACCCGAACCCACCCACGATAGAATTGCCCGGAAAGGTTGCAATACCCGGAACCGAATTAAATTCGGCGATTAAGGCGGCAGCCGTCGTGTCGGACAAGATTGCGCTTGGAATCGACTGCAGCCAGGCAGGTTTTTTTTATGGCTGCGGAGGGCGACACCGATCACATCAGGCGCGAGTTCGGGAAAGATGAGGTCAGTTTCATCAATGGAGTGGAAGCCAAATCTCTCTTTTCCCTGGATTACCTGAAAGATATGGGAAAGGTAATGAGCCGTGCTGATGAGGTGGAAATTCATCTCGGCGTCGATCATCCTGTTAAATTCTCCTTCAGCATTGCCGGGGGCAATGGTCATGTCGAGTACCTCCTCGCACCACGGATTGAGGCCGACTGATGAGGATAAGAATTGATGAAAAAGATTTTATTAACTATCCTTTTTTGAAAGAATCACAAAATTTTGTGAGTAGTTACGCGGGTTCACCAGAACGATTCCTCGATACATCCACTGGCAAAGCAGCCCTTTCCCAGGCAAAAGAAAGGATCCTGGCTGCGATTGCCGGATGGTTCCCTTGCTAGTGCCACGGCCAGGACTTCACCTCCGACAGATACCGATAGTATCAAAGTGGTGGTTTCAGGGTATGCGCTCGCCAGAGTCATTATATCCTGCATGAAAGACAGGATGGTTATCGACCGTTTCACCAGGAACGAGGCCCAAAAAGCATACGAGTGCCTGATTGACGAGGAACCGGAGAAAAAATTCTTCGTTGCCAATAGTCTTGGCATTGATATCAGTTCTGATGAGGTGCCACTTGTGCCCTACGTCGAACTGTCGGCAGGGATGCGGGAAGAACGCTGGAGACTTGTTAACCGGGATATTGAATGCGGGATGGTGAAGATAAAAAAAAATGAGACCGACGAGATTCTGCGTGAATGTATCAGGGTCACCATCAGCCGGCACCTCCCGCTTCCCGTCCCGCATGGAATATGCGGGATCCTTGCGCCGGTCGTTAAGGAGATAAGCGCAGCGGAACAGCAGCACATGCTGGAACAATTCGGTTCTGTTGAAGAGTCCTGTTTCCCACCGTGTATGCAGGCATTAATTAATGCACTTTCAGCCGGAACGAATATCTCGCACCCCGGCCGGTTCGCACTTACAGCGTTTCTTCACAATATCGGGATGAACTCCTCTGATATTATCGGGCTCTATTGCAGGGCCCCGGATTTCGATCTGAGCCGGACGATGTACCAGGTCGAGCATATATCGGGGCGGGGAGGGACTGAATATACTGCGCCTTCATGTGCGGCCATGAGGACTACAGGTGTCTGCGTAAAAAAAGACCAGCTTTGTGACCGTATAAGTCATCCGCTTAATTATTATAAGCAAAAAAAGAGAAAAGAAAAAAAATCAGTCCCTGATTTCATCAGGTGATATGCTTGTTAATCGTGACACCGGCGGCGCTCATCGCCAGAATGAAACAGGCAATAGCGACAATATACGCGATCCCCGCGGGCATCATCAGGGGGAGCATGATCAGGAGGACAATAAAAAAAATCAGGCCTGATAAGCCGACGAGTATATCAAGAAGTCTTAAGTCCATATATGATATTTCATCGGCAGTCCTATATCTTTAACCATTACATGGTGCATTGATGACCTTTTATTGGTGCTTCCGGCAGGCTCCTTATTTTTCGGGGGACGTGTAAATGCTGAAGAATGATAAGGAGGCTGTACTTCAGAAATTAACCGGTGCGGTCGAAATTCTTAAGGGTAAAATCAGTCCTCATCTATTCCCTGTTGATGGCATCCCTCTGGTATATGCGAGGAAAGGTGCCCGGGATGATACGGATATTGCCTGGGTATCAGGTGGTCTCGCTCAGGACAGCAATGATTCAGGTCCTTTTGAAATTCGATTTGGTGGCGCCGGGATGGCCGCAACGGTCCTTCTTACCGCAATGAAATTTGACGACCGCATCCGGAGCGTCGCAATTATTTCATGCTCATTGTCGACGGTTAAAGCGATGGATGAGAGATTTTTTGAAATCTGTTCCTTCGATCCGACAAAGGAGCCACCGGGAATCCGGACCATGGACTGGGGGGTCGCGCAGTGCTGCCGTAATGGTGTACCTGATGCAATATTCAACCTGGGCAACGGCAATAATCCGGCAATTATCAGGCTTTTTGGAGAAGATCCACATGGAAGTAGCAACTAATATTCTTATGCTATCAGTGTGAATAATAATAGCACAAACCTGAGGAATGTAACCATGGGAATAAAGCCATCTTATATCAAATCAACCGGTGCCGAACTTATTGTGAGATTCGGCGACAAAATGTCCAATAGTTTTGATGAAAACAAGCAGGTGGTCACTGATATGACTTCAATATCAAGTAAGCGTGTAAGAAACCGGGTCGCCGGATTCATTACACGGAAAATAAATACGGGAAGACACCCATAAAACCTATTATGTTTGAGGGAGTTCTTCCTGCGATCATAACCCCTTTTAAAAGAAATTCAACGATGGATCTGGACCTCGAGGGCCTGAGATCAAACATCGCATTTCTCCTGGAACAGGGTGTACATGGTATTGTACCGTGCGGTTCGACAGGTGAATCAGCTACGCTCAGCTTCGAAGAGCATGAGCAGGTCATCGAGGTCACGATAGATGAAGTTGATGGCAGGGTACCGGTCCTTGCCGGTACCGGGATCAAACAACACTGCCGAAGCAATCCGGTTCACGGAAGCTGCCAAGGATCTCGGCGCAGATGGTGTACTTGTAATTAGCCCGTATTACAACAAGCCGAACCGGTCCGGGCTGGTCAAGCATTACACGAGAATTGCCGATATTGATATTCCCCTTGTAATGTATAACGTCCCTGGTCGGACAGGGCAAAATCTCCAGCCCGATCTCGTGATCGAACTTGCCCGCCATCCGAATATCGTGGCGATTAAGGAGGCAAGCGGGGATATCAGCCAGGTGTCACGGATTATTGAAGGAACCCTGGATGAGGATTTCATGGTGATATCCGGTGATGATGGTCTCACGCTGCCGATTCTCTGCCTGGGTGGGAGTGGTGTAATATCGGTTGCGGCGAATATTGAGCCGGCCCTGATGGTTAAAATGTTCGACCACTTCTGTGAGGGTGAACTTGAAGAGGCACTTGACCTTCACTATGCGCTATCACCCCTGTTCCGCGGGCTCTTTATTGATACCAACCCGATCCCTGTCAAGAAAGCTGTCGCGCTAAGCGGGATGGCGGGCGGTCCGGTACGCCCGCCGCTTGATGACCTGGATGCAGAAAAGACAGCAAAACTTCAGGAGATCCTCGATATCTATGCCTAGCGTTGTGGTGTGCGGGGCGCTTGGCAGGATGGGGTTGACAATAGGTCGGATGGTGAATGAATCGGCGGACCTGGACCTTGTCGGGGGTGTTGATATTAAATCAGGATCTTTTTTTGGTGTTGATGTCGTCGAATCGTCGCAACTTGGAAAGTTGCTCGGGGAAAAGTGTCCTGATATACTGATAGATTTTACTGTGGCAGATGCCGCAGTTCAGAATGCGAAGGCCGGTGCGAAAGCCGGCACAGCTCTTGTGATCGGTACAACCGGGTTTACCCCCGCCCAACGGGTTGAAATGGCTGCAGCCATAAAAGGGAATGTTCCTGCGGTGATATCAAGCAACTATAGTATAGGGGTGAACATATTCTGGCAACTCATACGTGACGCAGCACCCTTGTTAGCCGATTACGATATCGAGGTTACCGAGGCGCATCACCGTTATAAAAAAGACGCCCCGAGCGGGACTGCCCGCACAATCCTGCAAATCCTTGATGAGGAACTCGGGGAACGCCGGAAACAATACGGGCGTGAAGGTATGAGGGAGAGAGAGAAATCCGAGATAGGGGTCCATGTTATCAGGGGAGGTGATATTGTCGGAGATCACTCGGTAATGTTTTCCGGCAATTTCGAGACAATAACACTGTCCCACCGGGCATACGATCGTTCGGTATTTGCACAGGGTGCTCTACGTGCGGCACGCTGGGTCGTCTCCCGGGAACCTGGGATTTACGGGATGAATGATGTGCTCGATCTCGCAGGAAAAACATCCCATTAATCTTGTTTTGGGCAATAGCGGTACTTTATTTATATTTTTAAGGAGTACATTAATGGAAAAAGTGATTTTATTCATGACTGCAATTGTTGACGAAGAAAAATGCACCGCCTGTGAGACATGTGTCGATGAGTGCCCGGCCCAGGCAATAGCGATGAAAAATGAAAAGGCAAATGTTAATAAGGAGTTATGTGTTGACTGTGGTTCCTGTGTCGACGTATGTCCGTCAGAGGCAATTCATCTCGAATAAGAATCAAACGATTTAATTACTCCTATGATATAGCTATTTTCTATCTATGATCGATGTAGGAGTATTAGGCGCGACGGGCGCTGTAGGTCAGCGATTTGTGCAACTTCTCGCTGACCATCCCTGGTTTCACCTCAAGACTCTCACTGCCTCGGACAGGAGTGCAGGAAAGTTGTACCGGGACGTTGTAAACTGGCGTCTGGATGTTCCATTCCCTGAAAAAATGGGCGATATCCAAATAAGTCCGACTATAGTCGATAGCCTGAAAGGTGTTGACCTTGTCTTCTCGGCATTGCCAGCAGAGATTGCCGGCGGTGTCGAGACAATGTGTTCCCAGGCGGGTATCGGAGTCTGTAGCAATGCAAGTTCGCACCGCATGGAGAAGGATATCCCGCTTGTCGTCCCGGAGGTTAACCCCGATCACCTCGGGCTTATCGATGTCCAGCGGGACAAAGGATGTGACGGGTTTATTGTTACAAATCCCAACTGCTCGACAATCATGCTTGTGATGTCACTCGCTCCTATCAGATCCTACGCATTCTCAGATGTAAGGGTAGCCACTATGCAGGCCATATCGGGAGCCGGGTTCCAGGGTGTCGCTGCAATGGCAATCTATGATAATATTGTCCCGTACATCGGCGGAGAAGAGCAGAAAATGGAGACCGAGTCATTAAAAATTATGGGGACTCTGGAAGGTTCAGAAATAAAGAATGCTCCCTTCAAAGTGAGCGCGAGTTGTCACAGGGTGCCGGTAATCGATGGCCACACAATGGCAGTATGGGTTGATATCAGGGAGAAGGTGGAAAAAATCATCGAGTCATATAAATGTTATACTCCCCCGATTAGTGGACTTCCTACCCAGCCATACAAATCGGTACACCTGTTTGACGAACCTGACCGGCCCCAGCCAAGACTCGACCGGCTTCGCGGGAATGGGATGACCGTATCTGTCGGAAGAGTCCGAGAAGGACTCAGGTATGTGACAATGGGGCATAACACAATCAGGGGTGCGGCCGGGGCATCAGTCCTTAATGCCGAATTAATTTACACGAAAAAATACCTCTGACTGGGGACCGGCAAAAAATGATCAAAGACAATACAGTATTTGTGGGAAACAAACCAGTCATGAACTACGTTCTGGCAGTCGTCACACAGTTTAACAACGGAGCAAATGAAGTAGCAATCAAGGCGAGGGGTAAGGCAATATCCAGGGCAGTGGACACGGCCGAGATTGCATTAAACCGGTTCCTGGAAGGTGTAAGCAAAAAGGAGATCAACACATGCACCGAGGTGATCGATACCGATAGCGGGAAGACAAACGTTTCGAGTATTGAAATAATCCTCTGTTCAAAGAGTAGTGAATTAAAGAATCAATAAATTTTATCATTCCGGGCCTGTATTTTTCTAATCCAAACGATATTTTACCTTTATTCTTTAAAATGGCTTATTATCGTTGGTTTTAAGCTTTGCGATTACCAGAAAGGATATAAGATGCGCACCGAAATATAGTATGATGAAAGTAAGTGCCATCGCCGTACTCTGTATATTTATTGTTGGTATGGCGGTGCCGGTCCTGGCAGCGAATGATGAGCGTTATAGTTATATCACGATTAATGATATGACCATCAACCTAGAAAAGGACCAGGCGAATATCAGAGTAAATTATTCTATTGATACGGGAACCCAGCTGATAGTGTACCTTCTCGGCAAACAGGATCTGAAAAATAAGTTATTGAAAGTCCTGAATTATGAAGATGCAACGGTAAAAAATGTGGAAATGAACAGTGCAGAAATTGTTATAAACGATATTTCCTATGACTATGGTAAGGGGATCTATTGGTTCCCGGAACACGAGTTTAATGTAGTAATCCCTAATCTCCGGATTGTTTCGCCACAGGTGAGCCGCGAGTACCATAACACCAAAAATTTCTCTGATGGTATGGGCTTTTTTGACCGGTGAAAACCTATAATCAATTATGAGGTCCGCATCCGCTTTTATGTTACATTTATCGGATAAATGCCCTGGGATGCCCATCCGGCTCTACCCACCGTTGTTGTGTTTCCAGGGATCGCTTGTTATTCTGCCGTGATTCAGGTGTCCCGAGTTAACAAACCGCCCCGATTCCGGGACATGAGTAGAAATGCGTTTTCTGGTTTCCATTTAATGAGCCAAAAAATATATCCTGATCAAACTGCCGGTTAGAGAAGATTGGAAAATCTGGGTTTTAAAACAATTCCGGATCACTAAATAACTTCAATCAGATCTTCCTGGGATTCCTGGTCCACTATCCAGTGGTTAATATAACGCTGGATACCCACTCCCGCAAATATACAGGCAAACCCGGCAATCACACCGTAGAATATATACTGGAGTGCGGTTTCGGACGTATACGGGAACTCGGCAACGGTAGATACCGACATGACGTAAATACTTGCACCGAAGGCGATCAATCCGATAGCACTGATGAAGAAAGGAAATACAATAACTTTCGCAAGGCCTTCCCGTTCGTAGAAGAAATTATCTATAATGATTCCTATCGATGAGACAACACCTGCCAGAGTCATCCAGAGAACCGAGCCATAAATAAACGTCACCAGGTACAGAAGTATCCCGAACGATCCATCGGAGGAATAGTGCTCAAGTATACTCATCAGCCCGAGAACGATTCCTACAACAAGCAGTAAAATGCCCACGATATAGGTGGCGAATGAAAACCTTGCCCGTTTTAATGAAGTCTTAAGGGCATTTACGAATCCCCTGAATGAATCGTCAATTCCGAACCCACGGTACAGGAGATATACTCCGATAACTCCAACGACAATAATTGTTGCGATTTGCGGGTACCCGAGAAGGTTTGCCCCTGCATAGAGAAGCATCGCAAGGCCAAGCGGGACCAGGAATATTCTTGCTATCTTCGGATCGTTCAGGAGTTTTTTGATAATATAATAGGTCCCTTCAAGATTTGGGATCTGGGACACTACAACGCGACGGATGCTTGCCACGGGTAATTTTGACTGGATAATCGGGATAACAAATTCATCTTCTGCACCATCGGCAACCATGATGCAGCTAGTTACTCCTGTCTGGGAAACCACCATTTCCAGGTGCTCTGCGATGCGGCGATCACCTTCAATCATATGCATATGGTTACCGGAAATGAGTGCAACCTCGACGTCCTCACCCGCCGTTTTAAGTTCATCATAGGTTTTTACCGCCTGGAATATCGCATTGACATCGGAATCTTCAGGATCGGCGAGGCCGAGGGTTACTGCAGCATTGAGGCATTCTTCGCGACCGATTACCGGACTGACTATACCTGCCTTGTAGCCGATATCGTCGTCGCGGTCCACGGAGAGGACAAGTGTTCGTCCTTGCGCCATTCAGTATAGAAATAGACCACGAATCTATTAAATAATTGCCCGTGCGGGGAAAAAAGGGGATGTATTTAATTATAGCATTTTTGAACGCTGTAGAAGCAGGAGATCGTCCGTGGTCAGTTTCTCACCAGAACGGAACATCTTGAAGATGTGCTCTGCCTCTTTCCTGACTGCTTTCTGCTCCTTTGTAACCTTAACTTTCTTCGTCTTTTTGCGGAGGCCTGAGATCACCTTATCGTAATCACGGAGTTCCTTCTGGCATGCAATGAAGAATTTGTGTTCTGCATCGGCGGCTTCCTGAGCCTCGACAAAGAGCCTGTGTTGTGCATCAGCCTCTTCACGCGATTTGTCAGCTTTGCGGTAGAATTCCACCATAAGGTCGTGGTGTTTCTGGGCAAGCTCAGCCATTTCAGTGACTTTCGCATGAATGTCTGATGCTTCCTTCCTATATTCCCGTGCAGAGGTGATCTTGGTTTTGATCTCCTTATTCTGTTCTAATTCAGCCTCTTGTTCTCTCACGGAGGACTTCATCTGTTTTATCTTGTCGATCAGCTCGCGTTCTTTATCGGTACTGATGACCTCGGTCTGCTGGCGAAATTCAAGGTGCTCTATCTGTTTCTGAAGCTCCTTGATGCCGCGGTTTTTTACACCACCATGTTCCTTTTTAAAGGATTCTATCTCATCAAAAAACTCGTTGGCCTTCTCATTAAGGTCATTCCGGCGGTCTTTTAATGACTGAACCTCGTTGTTGAATTTATCCCGTAGATCCTTGTTGGTCTGCGCCTCTTCAACATACTCGCGTGTCTTGTTGTTTAAGGCGTTCCGCTCTTTTGCATACTTGCTAGCAGCCGCGTTCAGTTCATTTCTTCTGTTTTTATGCTGTTCAGACTCGGCAAGAATCTTTTTTCTCTTCTCAATTAATTCGTTCAACATGCACTACTCATCCTCGATAATCGATTCCGGTAATACCCTCGGACAGGAAATTTTTGGTTCTTGAAAAACGGTGTGGCAGGATGAGGGAGTAAAGGGCACTCACTGGTAATAATTACGCCGGTTTCCGGTGTTAGAGTTACAGGTAATGCGCCTGGAACAACCCGGAGAAACGATAATTTTCCAGCGCAACCTGCGTTGCCCTTGTTCATCTGACTATTCATGATGTTCAACTCCCGATACCAATCTGCCCGGGTTCGGGCAACCATGCCGGTTGACTCCGGGTCAGACACACAGTATTCCAGATGAGGGATTATCTGAAAGACTTTCTATTATTTAAAAGTCATCGGAATTATTAAGCGTTTCGCCGAAACCCGGGAACTCTGTTACCTTGTCAGATCATCAGGTTTTTCTCTGATTTGCCTGGGATTCCGGGAAAGAAAAAACCATGGCAATATTTTTTGGATGCTGAAGAATTTTCGGGTCTTGTGTACAGAAATCGTCTAAAGAACGGGCAATGACAATGTCTCTTTAAGCAAAACATTGAATTGTGAAGATTATTTTCTGAAAAGAGCCAGGATATTCGAATTTTTCGCAAAAGTGGAAGAGTTGAGGGAGTAACAAATTATGGATTACCCAACCCATTCCAGAAGATTTCCGCCACTTGTCATGTCGCGGGATTTCCTGTTCTTTGGCAGCTCTACCATTTTTGGATTTGCTTTTTTCTGGTCCATCTCCTCGATCATCGATTTGTATGTCTGGCGGTTTCCGAGCAGTGCTCCTTTTTCCACGCCGGTCATGATTGCGAGAACACGCACTTTGCCTTCCATGTCGTTCCGTACACGGGCACCCCAGATTACGTCTGCATGAGGATCGAGTTCATATGTAAGCGAAGTTGCAATCTCTTCAGCGTCCTGGAGTGTAAGATCGCTACCTCCCGTAATATGTATCAGGCTCCCTGTTGCGCCGCGATAATCTATGTCGAGCATCGGGTTTGAGAGACATTCTCTGACCACACTCTCGGATTTATTCTGCTGCTTGCTTTCACCTACAAGCATTACGGCTACTCCACCTTTACTCATAATCGCGCGCACATCGGCGTAATCGATGTTAATCAGGGATGGTTCTGTGATCGTTTCGCTGATGCCTTTTACGGTCTCTCCGATTAACTGGTCCATTACGGAAAATGCCTGTCCAAGTGGCAGATTTGGTACGAAGTTCTTAAGGCGGTTGTTGTCGAGGACAATTACCGAGTCCGATGCTGCAGACAGTGCCTCAAGCCCTTCTTCCGCACGGATCAACCGGGCTTTTTCAACCTGGAAGGGGTAACTTACCATTCCTACAACGATTGCACCCTGTTCTTTTGCAATCTGGGCGACGACTGGTGCAGAACCTGTTCCTGTTCCGCCTCCCATTCCTGCCGTGATGAAGACAGAGATCTGCGGATTCAAGAAGCGCTTCAAGTGTCGGCCGTGCCATCTCGGCCGCTCGTTTCCCAACATCCGGGTAACCGCCAGCACCAAGTCCCCTGGTGAGTGATTTACCTATGAGGACTCGTTTGTCGGCCTGGATCATGTCCAGGTGCTGTTTATCGGTATTGATCGCGATAGTTTCAGCGCCATTGACTCCCATGTGGTGCATACGGTTGACCGTGTTGTTTCCGGCGCCCCCGCATCCGATGATCACGATACGCGGTTGCCCGACAAAGTCATCGTCAATAGCACCCCCGTTTTTCATTTCCTTTTCAATCTCTGCATTTTTCAATGCTTCGTTGATAATAGTCTGCATTTCTTTTACCCTCCTAAACCTTGAATGAAACCTGGTCGCTGTCTCTGATTATACGGCCTGCTCGCCGTTCGATGAGCTGACGAACCGCATCCCGTACCGCTTCTGAAACGGTTGGGAATTCTCCGGCTTCTACCATCTGCTCAAGCAATTCGATTTGTTGTTCGGGTAACCGGAGTGTGATTCGTTTCATCATAATTTTCACCCATTTCTGACAATTGACTGACATTTGTCAGACAATTGGCAGACGGATAGATCCTATGCGTCTGACTAACCAGATAAACCAGAATATTACGTTTATCTATATAAATCTTTTTGGAATTTCCAAAGTTGGTAAGAAAGGTGCTGACTCGCAACGAATTTAAGCCCCGATATTCAACATAACCCATAATAGAGGACGAAATCGTGGGATCAGGACTTCCGGTTAAAGTAAGGCATGGGGGAACGATAAAACATTACATCGAGAAGACCGGGTTAAGCCCTGTTGATTTCAGCGCGAGCCTGAATCCGTTCCCACCTCTAATGGAATGGGATTTCCCTCCAACCCTTCTGAATCATTACCCCGATGACGATTACCATCGTTTAAAGGAAATCATTGGCCGGCTGTTTCACCGGGATGTGGAGGAAATCGCGGTCGGAAATGGGTCGATAGAATTAATACGCGCATTTTGCAACGCGGTGTTCCGGAACCACAGCGCAGCAAAAATCGATACTCCTACCTTTGGCGAATACCTCCTGTCAGTACAGCTTGCGGGTGGTCACCAGGCAAGGGAAGGTGAAATTCCATCAGTTGCATTTCTTTGTAACCCAAATAATCCGACCGGACAAATTACAAGGAAAAAAGATGTATCGACCCTTCTCAAATCGTACGCTGAACAGGACACCATTCTGTTTCTTGACGAAGCCTTTATCGAACTATCAGAACCTGAGGAGAGTCTGAGTAATACGAGGGATAAACATCTGTGTGTCCTCCGTTCACTGACCAAGTGTTTTTCCGTTCCCGGACTACGGTTCGGGTACGCATTTGCCGACCCGGAACTGGTGTGTGCCCTTGAATTGTTGCGATCCCCCTGGAGTGTTAATGCGTTTGCTGAACATTTTGCTATCCAGGCCTTCAAAAAATATCATGAATTGGAAGAATCAAGAAGAAAAATCCGGATTGAACGCGATTACCTCGTAAAATCTCTTAACGATCTCGGTTTTGAGGTTACTCCCCCATCAGCCAATTTTATTCTTGCGAACACTGGATTAGATGCCAGTGCCCTTTCCAATTCCCTCACTGGTCACGGGGTTCTTGTCCGTGACTGCACATCATTTGGTCTCTCTCAATCAATCAGGGTGTCTGTCCGGACCCGCCCGGAGAATACCGTTCTTATTGAGGCGCTACAGGCATGCGTGTAATGATTATGGCTGGGGGGGCCGGTACTCGTCTCAGGCTTGGTGAAAAACCGCTCGTAACGATAGGTGGGTGTCCCATGATATCCCTTGTCCTATCTGCATTCGAGAAGACAGGCTACGATATTATCATTGTTGCATCACCTGAAACCCCATTCACAATAAACTGGGCAAGAGCAAATGGGTTCGACTGTATCCGGGCATCAGGCCATGGATATATACAGGACCTGCAGGAGGCAGTGAAAACGACAGAAGAAACAGGCCCGCTTTTTACCTGTGTGTCGGATCTGCCCTGCCTTTCAACCGGGCATATCCAGCAAATTCGTTCAGCTTATGATTCTTCAGGAAAAGAAGCCCTCTCGACCTGGGTTCCTGCCCTATGCCGGGAACCCGGTGTTGCACTGCCTTATTCGGAGCATATTAACGGGATAGATGCATGTCCTGCCGGAATTAATATTATCAGAGGGGATCTTATCAATCGACCCCAGGAGGAAGCAAAATATCTAATAAATGACCGGCACCTCGCGTACAACATCAATACCAGGGGTGACCTTGAAAAAGTTCGTCAGTTCATTTTCCGTTCTCAATCACTTGCGGAAAGTCGTCCCGGTGGCCGGCAGGATTGATTCACGGTTTGTTTGGCACGGTAGATTGTTTATTTCTCTCTCATAACAGTTCGGATTGTTTTAATCCTGAAAGATGGTCGGGGTATTCCCTGGAACCGAACCTCGACACTATCTTTTTTTCATTTCCTGTTTTCTCCTTTGATTGACCCGGGCTTCACCTGGTATCCATGAACGCCGTGATACTTCCTGTAAAAAATTACGACCGCATTAAAGCAGAAATAAAATAAAATAGCAGCAGAGCCCATATTCTAGTATGGAAGCCTCGCGGGAGATCGAGCTTGAAGGTCACATAATCGACTCGGGCATCATGACTCAGATCTTTGATAAAATAATGGATATGGGGGGAAATTTTGAGATCCTTGTTTTCGATGTGGGAAAACAGAAGACAGACCCAAGTTATGCGCGCCTGAAGGTGAATGCCGCAAACGATGAACGAGTCGATGCCATTATCTCCGAGCTGCACCGCTATGGTGCCCGCCTTCTCGTAATCGCTGATGTCAAAGTAATACCGGCCGAGGCTGACCGTGTAGTTCCAAAGGGGTTCTATTCAACAACCAATTATCCGACATCCGTCAAATATCTTGGATCGTGGATCCCGGTCCAGGCAATAGAAATGGATTGCCTGATTGTTCTCGATACGGAAAGGCTTGTTGCGAGGAGTACACCCCTGTCAAAACTAAAGAAATGCGACAAGGTGGTCGTTGGTGAGCAGGGGGTAAGAATAGTCCCCCCCGAACGACCTAGGGAAAGGACCAATTTTGAATTCATGGCCGGGACTGTATCTTCGGAACGTCCCAGTGAAACAATCATTGCGAGAGTCGCAAAAGAGATCCTCGAGGTGCACCGGAAAGGTGGAAAGATTGCTCTTGTGGGAGGACCGGCAATTATCCACACCGGCGCCGACAAAGCCCTGGCGGAAATTATCAGGAAAGGTTACATTAACGTCCTTTTTGCCGGTAATGCCCTTGCCACTCACGATATCGAGTTCAATCTTTTCGGCACGTCCCTGGGGATGGACCTCTCTACCGGGAAACCCGTGACTGGCGGGCATAAGAACCACCTTTATGCGATCAGTGAGATCATGAGGGCCGGATCGATCAGAAATGCAGTTGACCTGGGTATCATCACCGGGGGTGTCATGTATGAATGCGTGAAAAATGATGTTCCCTATGTGCTGGCAGGATCTATCAGGGACGATGGTCCTCTTCCTGATGTAATTACCGATATCCTTGTAGCACAGGACCGGATGCGTGACTATACGCAGTCATGCAGCATGGTCCTGATGGTGGCCACACTGCTCCATTCGATCGCCGTAGGTAATTGCCTGCCTTCCTATGTCAAGACCGTTTGTGTCGACATCAATCCGTCTTCGGTGACAAAATTGATGGACCGGGGGACTATGCAGGCCATCGGAGTGGTCAGCGATGCCGGAACATTTCTGCCACTCCTGGCACAACAACTTGATATTCAGAGTGGTTGCAGCGAATTATGAGGCAAATATCAGAATAATTTATCAGAATAATTCGTCAGGTGGTACAAAGATGTTTACCCATTTATTGAGTAAAAGAAGATACCCCGGTAACGCATTGGGGGATATCACTACCTGGTAAGCGGCATACACCAGGGCATTTCCTGTGAGAGGACAAACTCCCATTCGACCCTGCATGTGCATTCCATGCTGGTAACCGCTTTCATCACCGATTGATCTCCAGACAGCGAATAGAACTTTATTGCATCGAGTATGTCCCCATCACATTCTCCACAGTTATGTGCCCCTCGTGACTGCCCGCCACCAAGCGGATCGCACAATACATCCATCGGAGCTGTTGCAAGGACCTCTGCGACACTCCAGAGATACGGTGGACGATAAGCCCCTTGTTTCCAAAATCGCTCCATATCGGTTCCCCGTTGAACCGAACTGGTATTCATCGAGATGATATCCGCAACTCCCGAAAGATCTGCAAGCGACTGCTTCATATCTGCCATCGCCTCCATTTCTGTCAGGAAAAGGGGTTTCATCAATAGATATGTTTTAATTCCTGTCCCGGTATTCCGTGCGGCCCTGACAGCCCGGTTAAAATCTTCGAATGTAAAGCCCTTGTCGATGGACTTCTCCCTTATAGTATCATTTGTTGTTTCAAGGCCGATAGCGACATATAATGGTGTAGTGTTTGTCCCGTCATCAATACGCGAAGCGAAATCCTCAAGGGTTTCTTCATTAACATATTCCGGCCGGGTTTCTGCAATAATTATTTTACCCCTGAACAAAGTTCCTGCTTCTTCGAGTACTGCTTCAGGTACTTCGTCCGGATCAAAAAAACTCCCGGAAGTGTAAAGCTTTATAATTTCCACATCTTCGATCGGAACAGCGTTTACAACGAACCTGAGTTGCCGGATAAGGCGACCCGCCAGTTCATTCTTCGAAAGCCCTGAATATCTTTCATGCCTGTAACTACACATAAGGCAACGATTCCAGGAACACCCCCCTGATTTCAAAATTATTGTGAGGGTCTTCATTTCCTGTTTTTCATGCCGATCTGTCCCCTGCCAGAAGGCCAGCGGCTTTTCCTCCTCATTAGCAAGCATTAACAGCTTACTAGTTGAACTTTATATGATGAAAAAGATCCTCATCTTCGCAATATTCTGCCTTCTCCTTACCGGTGTGGTTTCCGCATATGAGATACGGATTGATACGCCCCAGTCCCTTCAATTAGGCGAGACTATTGTGGTAAATGGGACCACAAGCCTTCCGGCCGGGGTATCTTTTGATATCATGCTCACGCGATCAGAATACACGATGGAAGTAAAGGGAACAAAACACGTTACAGTTCAGGGCGACAAAAACTTTTCCGTGGAATTCCCGACAACAGGTTATACGAAGGGCGTTTATAAAGTTGAGATCCTGCCTACAGGTGAGTTCCGTTATCTTGGGGATTCAATCACGATGAGGGTAGTTACTCTGGTCGACCGATCAGACGAAGTGAAAATAACCTCCCTGCCCGTGCAGTATATGAATGGGGTGCTTCATTTGACCGGCAGCGCAAATAATGTCAAAAATAGCGCAATCGGGCTGCAGGTGAACGGCCCGGATGGTAGCGTGTTATTCGGTCCGGCATTTATTCCTACCAATTTAGATGGTGCCTTCACAAAGGATTTCCAGATTACACAAACTGGTATTTACCAGATAAAACTAAACGACCAGAAAGGTTACATCGGCACTTACAATATCAGTATCCTCGACCAGGACGTGAGTGCTACCCCGATAATGACCGCCCCCCCTGTCGTAACTCAGACTCTTGGTGCAGCGGGATTGTCCGCCACACTCCTTTCGACCAGGGACCAACCTGCTTACTTTTCAGTAATGACCAGGCAGGGCCCGGTAAAGGTTTTTACTTCGTCAGGAACTGACTGGGTTATCGAATACACCGACCAGTCGGGTCAGCGTTTGAAAATGAATACAAAAGGGCCGGGATTTCCTGAAGAACTCACTGTGCAGGGGAACGGGGAAACTCAGTATTTCATGGTGTACCCGAATAAATATTCGGATCAGGCAAATGTCACTTTGTTTGCCGAGAATGCTAACGATATTACTGTGAGCTATATCCAGCCCCCTGGTTTCGTTTCTGCTGTGACCGGGACACCGCAGACCACCACAAAGGGGGCACCTCTTCCGGCTGTGCTGGTGATTTTTGCCATCGGGTTGATTGCAATCCTCTGGAAAAGAAAATAATCTTTCTATCAATTAAATGTATTAAACAATATCTTTTGGAACCCTTGCTGTATGACAGCGACAGTTCCCGGTAATCACGCGGCCAGGGATGTGGATACCTTTTTTACACCGAATCCCCAATAGTATTGAGCGGGCCGAGGTAGTCTAGTCCGGAAAGGCGGTGGCCTTGAAAGCCACTGGTGCCTGGCACCTCAAGAGTTCAAATCTCTTCCTCGGCGTTTATTATGACATTTAATCGCTGTAACTTCAGATGACAATTTTTTGATTATTCTCTCCTTTTTTAAGGCTTTAAATACTCAATGAACCTGCTGAAATATATCGAAATTTTCATTTCCTGATTCGATGTTTTTCATTTTAATAAGTCTCCGGACGTTTGATATGATGACGACCGGGAGAAACGATCTGTTCCAGAGTTTAACGATTGGATCCCTGCGTCCCCGTAACCGATTTCAAAGGACATAATGCCGTTACCCATCGGTCTTTATGGTTGCCCTCCTTGATGGGAGGAATAAAAGAAAATCAGGAGAATAATATTAGAAATGTGCCACAGGGATCAGGCATCGTACACCCTGTATTGGCCTTACTTCCCGTATTTGTACTATTGTCGTTGTCTTATCCGGCCCGTAGATTGTTAAAACGGGTGTTTTACTCTCTCCTGTCTTGTGTAATACATATGAATAGGCAGATGCCGCACTCACTCCACCGATACAGAGCATCAATATCAGGATTATGATCCCTATGTGAATGGGTTTCATTTCACACCATAATTGGTGTTGGTGTTAATTAAATGTGGGATCGGTATGATATCTGTTTCAACGGAAGGGCTGGGGTGTCACAACTACCCAGTCACCCTGCCCTGTCTCTTTAAGATTAACGCCGGAATAGTACGGTGGATACCTGACGATCCTTTCGATCCGTGAGGGGTCTATGATTTCAATCTCGCCGTTATCCAGACGCCTGGCAATTGTGAAATATGAGTTATACATAACCCTCCTGACGTCCGGGATACCTGAAACCCTGTCAATATCCCCCTGTGTCACTCCTTCGAGTGCAGGCCATGTCTTGTTTCCGGATTCAAATCCGCTAACCAGATTCACAGTTTTTAATGACCAGGTGTTACGGAATTTCTCAATCACCAGCCAGCGGAACGGGTTGACGGTCGGGAGGGTCCTCCCGCTCATCGTAACCGCTGCTGCTATCCGTATGATTATGCTGATGGCCAGATAGAGCAGGAAAAGTATCCCGTAGAATACGAGTCCGGAGACCTGCACGATACCTGCGATAAACAGGATTACAAATGTCCAGCTCATCAGGATCATTACAGCGCTTGGTCCAGCGAACGCCCCGAATGTGTACCTGGTGTCATTCAGCGGCCAGAATAAAGGGATACCAGGACTCGCGAGGAAATCAAGGATCAAATGGAGCATGGCCCCGGCAATTACAGCGGCAAGTGCCAGCAAATTGAATGCTAAAAAGGGTGTGAAATAAAAAACAATCTCCCCCCCGAGAGTAATTAAATAAAGTACACCATATGCCAGTAGTGCCATAACTATTGCCCCGGCGATGCTATGCGCTGCTCCCCCGTGTACGAACATATACAGAGACGGACGTTTCAAAGAGACCAAATGGAAAAGAATGTCTGCGTCAAGTATGACGGCCCCAAGAATTCCAAAAACGATCAATCCGGGAGCCCCCGCTGCCGTCAGCAGGGTAGCGATCAGCAGTGCATGGGTTATACTGTCCACGGAATATACGTTACATCTCTCCATATTAATGCTGGGCTGATTATTCCCATGAGCCGTTTGTAGATATTTTTCCATTGCCCGGGTCATACCAGTACCGCATGAAATTTCCTCTCATGGCTCCGGTTATCGACGACTTTTGGTTTGCGCAATAATAACGGAGAAAATACCCTGACGAGTGCCCGTGGAATCATCGGAATTATAAATTATATGTTAATTGAAATTTACTGGATATAGAGATTTCACTACCTTCAGACATTTACCTGAATATGCATTTTTCTGAAAAATCTGATTGGGGGTCAATCTTAATGTTTTCGAGATCGGTGTCCCGCTCCCGACCCTGCGTTCTCCAACTGGGGGGATGGTAATCGGTTGTCTGACAGACGATTTCTTGAAGGCCCGGGCTCTTTATTAACGGGAACGAAAACCTCGAAGTCTCCCGGACACTTTTTGGGGGTAATGCGGTTAACCTAATGCCAGTTTATCTAAAAAATATTTTCTAATCCGTACATGTACCCGATCCCAATTTTTTTATTTACGGGCGCAGATATTGGTAATGATAAACGGAGTCCTAACGTGTGTATTGCAATTCCCGCTGAAGTAATTGAAATTAAAGATGGAAATATCGGTGTTGTTGATTATGGTGACCTGCAACAGGAGATACGCCTGGACCTCGTTGATGTAGAGGTCGGGGAATTTGTCCTGATCCATGTCGGCTTCGCAATACAAAAAATGTCAAGGGAAGAAGGACTCGAGACACGCAACCTGTTCCGTGAAGTATACTCGGCGATGGAACAGAAACCTCCGGTTTCCCTCTGACCTTTTTTAATTAAAAATATATTGTATTTCTGATTTCCCGTGACTCTTCAGGCGTGCTCACTTTCTGGCTGCATATAAAAAGGTTTTCACGCTATCCGGGTAAAACCAGACAGATAAACTTATTTAATTTGTGGATCTGGCGAAATCCTGGTAAACGTCGATACACTACATAGATGAAAAGATTTTCAGGTTCTCGTAGCCGGTAATTTTCCTCGGTTACCCGGTGTTAATTGTGACAGGAAAATCGTGTATTATCCGCGAGTTTGGTGAAAGTGGCCTTCTCCTTCCGGAAATGGTAAATGCCGGGAATTTTAGCGGATTATAAGATAAAATATTTTTTACTCTTCTCCAAGACTGCACAATCACATTCCGATCAGCCAGACATGGAATGTTCTAATCTCTCATGGGAGGGAAGGCGGCTGGCGTAAAGTCGGATATCTATGATCTGGAGTGCCAAAAGCAAAGATGATCCCTTTTTGTAGGATATTAAAATTGCAGCCGTTCTTGCCATCGGTACTTTACTTCTAAAACCCATATACTATTTAACTTCAAAAACAAGAATTGGAATCTACGATAGGTGATAATCATGAAAATTCGTTTACTGTTCATAGTTGCCCTGGTTGTCGGGATGCTGGCAACAGGGTTTGTATCGGCTCAAATTACCTCCGATACACAGATTGGTGGTGGAGTCGGGTATTATGATATTTCGTCCAGCCCCAGCGGTGCGACTGTTATCTTTGATGGCAATAATGAGGGAATTACGCCAACTACCGTTACGGTAAGCACCTCGGGGACCCCGGGGCATACCCTCAGCGTTTCCAAAGCCGGGTATGAGACTGAAAGCAGATTTTTGTCAGGTAACCCTGCTGAAGGAGCGACAATCAGCATTAATGTAGATCTCAACTACATACCGGTAACCGAACCAACCACATTACCCCCGACAACGATAATTGGCGGTGGAAAGGGGTATTATGATATCACGTCCGACCCGTCTGGTGGAACCGTTATTTTTGATGGTAGTAACAAGGGACTTACCCCTGTTACGGTCGAAGTAAGCACCTCTGGCACTCCCAGACACACCATTAGCATTTCAAAGGAAGGTTACCAGACCTGGACTACGACAGAGAACAGTAATCCCTTTGAAGGGGAAACCGTGCACATTGATGCAACACTTGTGTTTATACCAATTACAATACCGACTACACCAATAGGCGGTGGCACTGGGTATTACTATGTCACATCCAACCCGAGCGGGGCAAGTGTAACCTTCGATGGGACATATGAGGGATTGACCCCTGTTACGATCGATGTAAGTTCAACCGGGACTCCGGGCCATACCATCGCTGTCGCGATGCCAGGTTACCAATCGTGGAGCCAGTACTACGCAACCAATCCTCCGGAAGGATCTACAGTAAATGTCAATGCTGTGCTGTCACCGACATACCAGAATGGGAATATCCAGGTAGGCTCGTCTCCGTCCGGTGCCTATGCGGTCCTTGACAATGGTCAGAACTCGCTGGTCACACCCGGAACGTTCTCAGCGGTTTCGGTCGGATGGCATAATGTCCGGGTTACCGCTCCAGGGTACCAGCCCTTCTCGCAGGATGTGCAGGTGAATTCGAATGGTATCAGTTCGGTGTTTGCCAACCTTATCCAGAATTCTCAGGTGGGGAGCATTTCAGTAACCTCAACACCAAGTGGTGCGGGCCTCTACATTGACACGATTTACCAGGGAGAAACGAATAAGATCGTCGGCAATCTCGCAGCAGGTACCCATACGGTGACCATCAGGAAAGCGGGATACCAGACCTGGACGACAAAATACACCGTCTATTACGGTCAGACTACCTACGTAACTGCACAGCTCACCCCCGTCTCGAACCCGACAACCGGTGACCTCGAAGTTACGTCGAACCCTGCCGGTGCAGCTGTTTATGTAGATACTGACTTCCAGGGAATTACGTCACCGGGAAACACCCTGGATGTGCTTAGCCTTTCAACTGGCACTCATACCGTTGTTGTAAAGAAGTCCGGGTACCAGGATTACACGACAACCACGAATATCCGTGCCGGACAAACTGCACAGGTATCGGTTACTCTTGTGCCCTCGGGGCAGCCCTCAACCACAGCGAGCATAGAGATAACGTCGGACCCAAGCGGGGCAGATGTACTTATCAACAATATCTATATCGGGATTACTCCGCTAACCGCTCAAAACGTTCAGCCAGGGTCAAAAACGATAACAATCTCTCTCTCCGGGTATAATTCCTATACCAACACGCTGCAGGTTAGTGCAGGTCAGGCCCTCCAGGTAAATGCGGCACTTTCACCCATTGCATCGCCGACAACAAAAGCTCAGGCAAGTCCGCTCGTTGCGATCCTTGCCGTGGGAATAATTGGCATTTGTGCGATTGCGTGTATCCAGCGCAGGAAGTGATGCAAATCAGGTAAAATAATTTTTTTTAAATTCAACGTTTGAGAAACCTAACAAGTCTTTAATACTTGCGTTTTCCGATAAAATTTCAATTTGCATTTCTGGCAGGTTAAATTTGGATTCTTTTGCTTGCCTGCAATTTTTCCAATGATTCATCCGTTTCGGGAGACCATTGAAGCATAAATCTGAATTCATATGGATTATCGGCTGGGTGAAATAGAATACCTAAAAGTATTCAAGTCCATGAAACGATCTTGATATTGGAGGGTCATTAAGACGACTGAATATGCAAGCAACAGCGAAAAATGGCTGATTATCCTCCTGCTGATAATTGTGGGGATAATTGTCGTATATTCTGTCGTAACGTATGGGTCCCACTGGATTAAGGGAATTTCGGCATTTATTTGATTCTTTGACGGCTAACAAGATCAATTTTAAAAATACTCCAATCTATAAGACAGATTTGAGTGAATTTTCATTAAAGATGAAAATTATTTTTTGGAAATTTCAAAAATCTCTGTTATCCTGATCCATTGTAAAGGTGCCCACAAGAATATCCGGAAAAAAGTGCCTGAGACGGACCGGGTCCGGCTCGTTAAATGTCTTTTTAAACTGGATTATAAAATATCGATAAGGAAGTTCTTTGCATTTTATAAACTCGGTCGATATAATGATGCCATAAAATCATATAATCAAGCAATCGCCCTCAAACCTGATGATCCTCAGGTGGTGGAATCAACACGGGGTTGCACTTGCCTGTCCCGGCCGGTATGCTGATGCCATAGAATCATTGAATTATGCACGTAAGATCGAGCCTGATTTTTCTAAAGCTCAATCCAATCTGGAGCACGCAGTGCATCAAGTGCGAAAGCCTAAATCAGCCTATTGACGTCTCGCACATTACTAAACTTCATTGTACGTTGTCAAAAATTAGAACAACGGGGAGTCGGTAATCAATAATTGTCAGATCTTTTTTCATGAATTCTGAGAAAGTCAAAAAAAAAACCGGAATTTTTCGAGAAATAATACCCAGAATAATCTGGCTAGTAAAATAGCCTCCAGTGCAGGGGGATGGGATGAAATAAACCTGAAAACTGCACATTAAAGGACACTCATATCGGGACTCGGCAATTTTCAATAACAGGAATTAAACCAATAAAGAAAAGTGCTGCTATGGGGATTCGAACCCCAGTCGCGAGCGTGAGAGGCTCGCATGATTGGCCGGACTACACTATAGCAGCAATAGCATGAATAACTGCCCAGATACATGGGTAGTTTTGTTACTTAAATATGTCTGCTATTGGTCGTTTCACGCTGAAGTCTCCAATTTCCTGTGCTAAATTCCTATGAGTTCTGAAAACCGCGTCCGCCCGTTCAACACCCACAACTATATGTGAATGATCCCGCCAATGATAGAAAGAATGAGTGGTCTCGAGGATCAGATCAAGGAACTGGAAGATGAACTCCAGAAGACACCTTACAACAAGGCCACATCCAAGCACATCGGCCGTGTAAAGGCCAAGATTGCACGACTACGGGATGATGCCGTCAACCGTGCGATGAAGTCCAGTGGCGGTGGAGAAGGCTACTCGGTTAAAAAATCCGGCGATGCAACGGTTGTTCTCGTTGGATTCCCTTCAACGGGTAAGAGTACTCTTCTCAACAAGCTCACTGGAGCGGAGAGCGCAGTCGCCGCCTATGAATTTACCACCCTGACGGTTGTCCCCGGGGCGATGGAATACAAGGGTGCAAAAATCCAGATACTTGATATTCCCGGTCTGATTGCCGGGGCCGCAATGGGAAAAGGCCGTGGCAAAGAAGTAATCGGGGTTGTCCGAAGTGCCGATATGATCGTGGTCCTCGTTGATGTCTTTAACCAGGGTCACGTGGACGTCCTGATGAAAGAGCTGTACGATGCCGGGATCCGTGTAAACCGGCCAAAGCCAGATATCACGATAAAGAAGACTTCACACGGAGGAGTTCGCGTACACAAGGTCGGCACACTTGAACTCAATATCGAGGAAATCCGGGCAATCCTGAGTGAAAGCAAGATCATGAATGCGGATATCCTCATCAGGGGCGGGGCCACGCAGGAAGACCTGATTGACGAGGTAATGGGGAGCCGTGTATATGTTCCCGCATTTATTGCAGTCAACAAAATCGACCTGATAGACTCCGAGCAGGTACAGGAAATTGAGGAAAAACTAACCGAACGTTTTTCGATGCCCCCTGTCATGATCTCTGCCCACACCGGATTCCACATGGAAGAGTTAAAGGAAGAGATCTACCAGAGACTTGGGTTTATGCGGCTCTTCCTCCGTCCCCAGGGTGAAGAGGCAGACCTCGAAGAACCTCTTATAATCCGGTCTGGCAGCACGGTTCAGGACGTCTGCAGGAAACTTCACCGGGACTTTGTCGATCGTTTCAGGTATGCAAGAGTCTGGGGGGACCATGTGAAACACCCGGGGCAACGGATTGGTCTCCCCTATAAACTCCATGATGGCGATATACTTTCGATCATCATCGAACATTAGGCCCGCTGATTGTTAAAATCCTGAGGAATGTTCACATGGATTCTTTTCTTCAGAATATCACTCAGTCTGATCTCCACAAGTCCGGAATTATTTTAATCGCCTTTTACGGCCTTCATCAGCAGGGGGAGGGGTGCGGTAGTTTTGACCCCCGTGCCAAGATAATGGCAGCGGGTAGCGGGAAATCCCATAGCCTCAATTCTGCCCAGCAGTTCCTCCATCGGGGGTGGCGAACGTCGCTCCCGTTTTGCAAGCTGGTGGTAATCATAAAATCCTGCAGTCGGGAGTTCATTCCGGCAGAGTCTGAGGAGGGTTGATAGTTCCTTTGAAGTCCCGAGCGGGATTAACTGAATCTTTTCTATCATCTCATCGAGGATTGTTTCATCCTGTATACTGCCCAGCCATAGCGGCCCAACAGGGATGAGATGGGCGCCGCAATGTTCGCATACGGCGGACTGCGGCAGCATCCCATGTTGTTCAAAGCGGGCCGGGCATTTCGGGCATTGCATGATGTACCCGATGGATGAAAGTGTCCTTTCAGCAGCGGACGTTCCCCTCCTGATCTGCAGGTGCAGGCGGACGAAATGCTCATGTGCAAAGCAGAACTGCGGAATAAGGCCCATATCATACTTCAATGCTTCACGCACCACAAACCCGAGCAGTGTCCGCAGGCCGGTCTCGCTATGGTACTCGTTATTCAGGGCCTGAGAAAAATACCTCCGTATTCCTGCCTTTTTGTGAGCACCACAAAGCGGTGCGGTATCAGTCGCAGTTACCATAAGAAAACGGCGTGCACTCCGGATGGCGGAGTCGATGAACGGCGCCGGTGTCCCAAACGGGTCGAGGTCGACGGCATCAAACCTCTGCCCGGACAGGAGGACATTCACGTCGCTTTTCGTGACCGTCACATCCCCGGAGCTGGAGTAATCAACGTTTTTTTGGATCACATCTACTGCACGGGAATCACGATCGTTGATGGTGACTTTGATCCCGCATTCCTGTGCAATGCGCAGCCCCCTTACCCCGGTCGCACCCATGGTATCGATATAATCCTCGGGATGTATGACCTGGAGCAGGAGCACCGTGGCGTCGCGGTTGAGTTCCATTCGCCGGTTATAAAAAACAGGGGCCGTGCCTGGTGGGAAGGCAGAATCTTCGTTCTGGCCGGGGACAAAAAAGCGTGTACTCCCCTCTACGGCCTCTATTAATTCCATATTCCTTAATATCATGAGTTTCGTTAACCTTATACCTATCCTTTGTCAATTCATATAGGCGAGGGCGTGTGGCTTAGCCCGGACATAGCGTCAGCCTCCTAAGCTGAATGCCGGGGGTTCAAATCCCCCCACGCCCGTTTTTCCCTGGAAGTTCTTTCATTAAATTATTACGGCAGACCGGAGAAGTTCCTCATCATGACAGTCACGGGTTATTGGCGGATTGTGCGACCGGTTAATGCTATTGTTGCAGGTCTGGCCGCGGCGCTTGGCTACCTGATTGCAACAGGAACCCTCATTCCGTCAGTAATCTTTCTTTTTGTCATAGTCGTCCTGATCACCGGTGCCGGCAATACGATCAACGATTACTTTGACCTTGCTATCGACAAGGTTAACCGGCCGGACCGGCCCATCCCCGCTGGGGTAGTTACCATAACTGGCGCTTTGTTTTTTGCGGGTCTCCTGTTCACGGGTGGGATCCTGATCAGCCTGTTCACGAATCCATTCTGTGCCTTTTTTGCTATATTTAATTCAATCTTACTGATTGCCTATGCAAAAATATTGAAAAGTACCCCATTTCTAGGAAACCTTGTTGTTGCGTACCTTTCCGGTAGTATTTTTCTCTTTGGCGGGGCTTTTGCAGGATTATCAGGTCTTATAAATAATGCCGTAATTGCATTGATAACGATCTTTGCAATGCTGGCGAGGGAAATCCTTAAGGATGCGGAGGATGTGCCGGGAGATATCGCTGCCGGAGCAAAAACTTTTCCTGTCCTGTTTGGCATACGTCGTTCTATTGGAATTTCCATTATTTTTGCCATTATTGCAGTGGCCGTTAGTTTTTATCCGTATTACCGGTGGGGGGCTTTGTACCTGGCGTGTATTATCCCCGTGGATATCATCATCCTTTATAGTGCATGGCGGGCATCCGGATGCAGCAATCCGGAATGCATAAAAAAAAGTCGTTCAACGGATTACCTGAAATATGGCATGTTTGCCTCGCTGATCGTCTTTACCGGGGCTGCACTTTTTCTCCGGTGATTTTTTTTTAAAAATTTGAGTCTACACTCTCTGATGCCAATTCTCAGATTGTTTTTGAAGTGACGGACCTCCCACAATTCCAGAAATGGGGCCCTGAACATAATTCATTCTTTCATACAGGTTACAGGATCCCCAGTTTCTTACAATTAGGAAGTGCTTAAAATGTTGACGAATTAATCAACACAATAGGAAATTGTATCTAACATCATGTCAACTGAACCAGACTCAAAGTGGCCTTATCAATTGTTGATCCTGATTCATTGAGTTAGGGCTCATTTGTGGTCTTTTCATCACCTATTTTGAGCTGGTCGATAGCGGGTTTTTCTCACAAAGCAGAAATTTTATTCTCGGCGAGGAAGGAACCTTTTTCCTTGTCATCGGGGTCATCCTTTCAATCGGCTCATTCGTTCTATTGATATTCTGCAAATATGGCGGATTATGTAATGGTAAGCCACAGTTATCTGCAGAATCGTCCGGGTAATATTTCTCTTACTGTAAAAATCCTCATTGGAGCATTGATTGGGATAAATGTGCTTGCAATCCTGTTTCCAATCGCAAATCTATCATGGTTTCATGACTTTATCGTGCCATTAGCGATTTTTGTGCTCCTTGGTATTTCCGATATTATGTTTTTTTACATGTACAGGGTGATGAAGGCTCGGAATCAGAGTGAACCTGCATTTTCGTTTGAAGACATACTAAATATTATTCCAATTGCCTATTTCTTTGTACTTTTGTATATTTGGGGACTCCGGGTGTATTATCTCACTCTTCCAACCTGGAGTAACCGTACAGTCTTACTTTTACTATTCCTTGCCACGTTCCCATCTTCTATATAGCATATATTATCCGTCGGGGTTTGGAGACAAACAAATGGTTGCTCGTACCTGAAGAATTGAAAGAATCTTTGCATACTATTTGGGCTCGCTATGGTAATCTTCTGGGAATTGCCATTTTTTTTATTTTGTTCGTCCTTTTAGTCTTCGCCTTGATCGCCGCCCATATAATACCCTTGGATTTAGGTAATCTATACTGGTTCTGGCTTATCGTTATTGTTGGTGGGGGAATTCTCTTCCTCCTCGTTGAGGTTGCATTCAAATCAAATGAGATTGAATCAGGATAATTTGCCATCCATATCAAGTAACTGCATTTTGAAAATACATTAAGCCGGACAAATAAGATTGGTTTAGGCTTTGTAAAAAATCCTGTGGGTTTTTAGTGAAATACGAAGACAGGAGGGGGTTTCACCCTCCTCCCTGCCTCACCGCCCCGACAAGATATTCATTCGGGCAGGGTTTCTTTAAAGGCCCTTAAATTCATTAGTCTTGGGGATAGTCTCTATCCAACCCTGGTCGCCAACGCTGAAGCGGGACGAAGCCCCGAAGCGTGGAATATTTGGAAACTTCTAAAATCGAAAATGGTATTGGAGCATTTTCACAGAGCCACCGGGTTATAAAAGTAATACCTGGCTGATAATCCAGCCCGCTACCATAAAGAAAAATCAGAAATTACCGTGGGTCTGAAACCAGGGAGATGCCTTTATTTCATCGGGGACCTTGTCCGGGTCAATGCCTATAAGCGCCACCGCAAAGACATCCTCCCAATTTACAGAAGTTTCGACGCAACCCTCGCGCTCTGTAACGACCCCGAGAGCAATCAGGCCCAGTTTATCAGACATATCAAGGCCTTCCTTCACTTCAGACAGACACCCGACACCGATGATCGCCCTCGGACGGTACTTCTTCACCATTCGCTTGATAAATGAGGAACCCGGGACGATAAAGAGCCGGTAACCGAGCAATTCTAGCAACCGTAGCGCATCGGTAACGGTACATTGTCCACAGTTGATGCATTTTAGTCCCTCTGGTGTTAGATTTGCCGGGCATCTGGCAGATCTCAGACATTGTGGAAAAAATATTGCCCGTTCCCCGATGGGGATTGTCTCAAAAGCTCTCCTGCTCATCGTGTTATGGACCTGTATGAAAAAAGTCATCATTTCCTTGTCTTCAAGACCGAAAAGCCTGAACAATGCCTTGGAGAGCCCTTCGACCAGTACCAGTCCTGCCTTCAGGAAGCCCGGAAAGATCAACTTGCCTTTCCTGATCGAATAGAATGTGAGGGCAACGAGAAACAGGGCAAGACAAAACAACCCTATGAGGACTACGACAGTTATCTCTCCGATAATGAAAATTACACTTGTAAGCAGCGAATAATCAAAATTTTCAGGGTTAAATATTTGAAATCTGATCACCTGGGCGATGTATTTTTCACCGTTTCAACGACGTGCCGGATATCATACGGGGCGGAAAGGACCCCACTTTCCGTAATAATTGCGCTTACCAGTTCAAGCGGTGAAGCGTCAAACCCCGGGTTTTTAACCGGGACTCCGTCCGGAATTGTTTTGCGGCCAAAGAATGATGCCACTTCATCCCTTCCACGTTCTTCGACGATAATTTCAGATTCCATTCCCACAAAATCAAACGTGGAAACAGGAGCAGCGACATAGAACGGAATATTATGGTATTTTGCGCACACTGCATGCATATAAGTCCCGATTTTATTAAATACCGCATCCCTGGTAATCCGGTCGGCACCGACAATTACGCTCCCTATCTCACCTTTACGCATTAACGAAGCTGCCATGGAATCGGTAATAACTGTCACATCAATGCGATCCCGGTCCAGTTCCCATGCCGTAAGACGGGCACCCTGAAGGAGCGGCCTGGTTTCACAGGCGATCACTCGGATATTTTTTCCTGCCTCAATTGCTGAACGGATAACCCCTAGCGCAGTACCCCACTCGCTGCACGCCAATGCTCCTGCGTTACAATGTGTGAGTACCGTGCAATCGTCCGGCAGTAGCGTAGCACCGTATTGTCCGATCTTGCGGCAGATTAACGCATCTTCACGGGCAATCGCCAGCGCTTCGGAAAGTGCTCGTCTCCTGGGCCTCGTGAACTGATCCTGTGCACATCATCTTCCTGATGACCCGCTGTATCCCCCACGAGAGATTTACCGCCGTAGGTCGTGTGGATGAAAGCCGATCGGCTTCAGTCCGGACCTGGGTGCAAAATTTCTCATAACTCGTCTCTGTCGATCGTCTTGCGGCTAATGCAACCCCGAAGGCACCTGCTACTCCTAATGCCGGGGCTCCGCGTATTGCAAGGTTTTTTATGGCAACACCAAGGTCTGCCGTCGTCGTGCATCTGGCAACCACGAACGATTGCGGAAGTAAAGTCTCATCAATAAAGGCAATGCTATCCGAATCCTCCTCATACCAAAGGGTTTTTAGTTGTTCCATTCCCATCTCATTCCCGCATTGACAGGATAAATGAACGCATTGCGGCCGCGCCTGCAACCGCTACGCAGTCGGGTATGTCTTTCGGGGCGATGGCGGTCCCTGCTATATAAATTCCCGGACGGTTTGTCTCCACGATGGCGGTTTTCTCATTCAGTGAAGTAAAGAAGCCCGAAGCATCCCGTGATATCCCTAATGTTTCTGCAATTTTGTCCGCATTGGACGATGGACTGATGCCTACGGCAAGGACAACCAGATCGGGCTTTAAGTCTTTTAATTCCCCCGTCTCACTATCTTCTACAACTAGTGACATGGTCTCCTTATTACCACCGACCTCTCCCGGTATGCCACGGAGGAATTTAATCCCTGCAGACTTCGGCCCTTTCACGAAATTCTTCGTAACCTTTTCCATATGCTCTGATATCCATGTAACAGATGGTTACTTCGGTATGCGGGGATTTCTCCTTGATAAGGATTGCATTTTTAATCGATGCCATGCAACAGACGCATGAACACCATGGCCGGTTAATTGACATATCACGTGATCCGACACACTGGATAAACACAACACTTTTAGGTTTTTGTCCGTTGGAAAGTCGCATGATCTGTCCACCTGTCGGACCGCTGGCATTTATCATACGTTCGAGTTCGAGCGTTGTGATTACATCCGGAAATTCCAGGTAACGAAGTTGTTTCTTTATTCCGGGGTCGAAAACAGAATATCCTGTAGCAACAATAATACTTCCTGCATGGACCTCGATTAAGACCGGGTCATCTTTCTTCTTTACGGCATCGAGCAGACAAGCATCATAACAGAGGCCGCATTCCACGCAATGGGCAGGATCTTTAACAACGATATCCGGGACCGCCTGCGGATTTGGTTTATATATGGCCTTTCTCGTCCCAACTCCTGCATCAAATTCGTTATACACTTCGACGGGGCAGACGCTGATGCAATCCCCACAACCGTTACAGAGATCTTCGTCGATATACCGGGGGTTTTTCCTGATGGTTACCTGAAAATTCCCTTCTTCCCCCGTTACATGTTCAATTTCAGAACAAGTATAGACCCTGATATTCGGGTGCCTGACGACGTCAACCATTTTTGGCGAGAGGATACACATCGAGCAGTCGTTCGTGGGAAATGTCTTGTCCAGCTGGGACATGTGGCCGCCGATAGATGGCTGGCTCTCAACAAGGTGAACAAGGATGCCGTGATTTGCAAGGTCAAGAGATGCCTGGATACCGGTTACACCGCCCCCGATAACGACCACTTCATGCATCCCGGTACCCCCGTGCGAGTTCACAGTAACTTTCGGCATTGCCGAGGATGTTCTTTCTTTGTTCGGGGGTCGTCGGTTTGATCACCTTTCCGGGTACCCCGAGTACAAGAGAACCCGGGGGGATGTCCGCTCCTTCTGTCACTACCGTTCCGGCCCCGAGAATAGAGTCTTCCCCTATCACGGCCCCATTTAGAACAATTGCACCCATCCCGACCAGTACCCTGTCCCTGATGGTACAACCATGAAGAATCGCACCATGACCGATTGAGACCTGACTTCCGATATGTACTGGAAACCCCTTGCTTGTATGAATAACCGCATTATCCTGGACGTTTGAAGATTCTCCGATGAAAATGTCATCTTTATCAGCCCTGATCACGGCACCGAACCAGATGCTCACGTTTTTCCCAACGGTAACTGAACCGAGGACAGTGGCGTTTGGTGCAATAAAATCTGAAAGACCGGTGCGTTTATCCATACTCATAATAGTATAGCAGTTTAACGATTCAAGCGAATGAAGGTTATGGTAGGGGGCACATTTGATCCGCTGCATGATGGGCATAAACAGCTCCTTGCCCGTTCATTTGACCTTGCAACGAGAGACGGCATTGTTATTATCGGTCTGACCACGGATTCATTCGCAAGTGCCAAAAGTCATCCCGTGCGCCCCTACAAGGAGAGGGAAAATAACCTAAAAGCATTCATCGAAAACCAGGGTTATACCACGAGCTGGCATATTGAACCCTTATCGGACCGGTATGGTTCGGCCCTGGATGCCGATTTTGATGCAATCGTCGTCTCGGAGGAGACGCTTCCGGCAGCAACGGAAATCAATCGCCTGCGTAATGGAGCAGGACTACATAAAGTCGATATTCACCAGATTACCTGCGTGCTCGCAGAAGACCGGCGCTGGATTTCCAGCACGAGAATATATCGCGGGGAAATTGATGATCACGGACGCCTGACTGGAGCAATATCCGGCAGCACCGGTATCCAGGTAAACAGGAAAAGACAATGAAATTCATGAAAGAAGTGCTCATCGCAGAAAATGATGAAATAATCGCACACCTTCTTGAAAGCATCTTATCCAGCAGGGATTATGTGATCACCGGAAAGGTGGCGACCGGCGAAGAAGCAATCGCAATGGCTGCAGAGCACAATCCCGACCTTGTCCTGATGGATGTTTCGCTCCCCGGCAAATTAGACGGCATCAGGGCGGGTTATTACATGGGCCATGTTTTTAATATCCCTGTGATTTTCATTTCGGAAAAAAGAGATGAAGGGGTGATTAACCAGGCATTATCCGCAGGACCCTACGGGTTTGTAACGATTCCTTTCAATAACACGACAATTATCACAAATTGCAGTATAGCAATCGCAAACCACGAAATGATGCGGCGGCTGACAGGATTTGAGGAAAGGTTTACACTGAATATCATGTCGTTGCTCGACGCCGTGATAATTACCGATATCAATGGTCGGATCCTCCTTATGAACCCGTACGCCGAGAGACTTATCGAGGTAAAAAGGACGCAGGCAACAATGGTCCCTTTAAACCGGCTTCTCATGCTTGTCGATACGAGAACCGGTGAAAGAATAAATGATCCGGTCAGGGACATTATCCGTGAGAGCATGGTGATCGGTCTCGAGAACTATATTGCTATCATTTCAACAAAGGGTAAGCGGAGAGAGGTTGCGCTTAAGGCTCAGCCCATTACCGACAGTTCGGATAATGTGATCGGCGTCTTTGTCCGCATCCATGAAAAATCGCACAACGAGAAAAAAATGCAACGCCAGGTATAGTCCTCAAACGAAATCTGCAAGCTCGCAGATGATCCCCCATTCCAAGGCAGGATTAATTATGTCACCGTTAAATCATGTGACCCGTGATATCGTTCGTTATGAGCCAGTCACAGTACATGCAATGCAGGCCATTCGGGAGAACCTCGAACCGGCTGCTGACGGGTTCGTGCGCATTGGTAATACAACCGGGGTTCGGACACCTGACCACTCCAAGGAGAAATTCAGGGCGTTCCACTCCCCTTTTTGCAAATACCTTGTAATCACGGATAATATTGATCGATACACTGGGTGCAATAAGTGCTATCCGATCCCTCTCCTCTTTACGAAGTTCCCTGTTCTCAATTTTTACAATATCTTTCCTTCCGATTTTACCGCTTGATACGTTTGTAGCAACACTTACCGATTCTGTTGTTGTCCCGGTGATTCCAATTATTTTCAATACGTTCAGAGCTTCACCTGATGTAATATGATCGATAACTGTCCCGTTTTTAATCGGGCTGATAAGAAGACCTTCGGGGGGAGGCACGGGTTTAGTCATTTTAGCACCTCCTGGAGCATTGCCATCCTGACTGGTACGCCATTTCTCGATTGTTCAAAATACCGGGCATAAGGGAGAGCATCTACGTCCGGTTCAATTTCATCGACGCGGGGAAGCGGGTGTAACACAATGAGATGGCTCCTTACACCTTCCAGAAGTTCGGTTGTTATCTTATAACTGGAAGAGACATCAAAATATGATGCCGAATCCGGGAACCGTTCCCTCTGGATCCGGGTAACATAGAGGACATCCAGTTCTTTTATGACATCTTCGATATGTTCGTGTTCTATAACCTCGGTACCCCGGACACGGAGTTCTCCGATAAGCGCTGAAGGGAGTTCCAGCCCTTTCGGTGATATCACATGAATGCGGCACCTGTAAAGGGAGAGTGCATATGCTAAAGAGTGTGCTGTCCGTCCATACCTGAGGTCACCGATCATTCCCACATCAATCCCGTCAAGTGGCATTGATTGCTGAATCGTATAGAGATCGAGAAGGGTCTGTGACGGATGCTGTCCTGCACCATCACCTGCATTGATCACCGGTACTGAAGCAAATTCGCTTGCCAGTCTGGCTGCACCTTCTTTTGGATGTCTAAGAACAATTGCATCGGCATACCCGCTTACAACACGTATTGTATCGGCAAGGGTCTCCCCTTTAGCCATCGAACTTGCCTCGATACTTCCCACGGAAATCGAAGTCCCGCCCAGACGGGCCATCGCGGCCTCAAATGACATACGGGTTCTGGTGCTTGGTTCAAAGAAGAGCAGTGCGAGAATTTTATCACTCAGGGAGTTCGCATTAAAATGTTGTGAGGCGATGTGATTGGCATGGTTAATAAGTTCATCGATAAATGGCCGATCAAGGTCACGTATCGATATTATATGTTTCATTTCAGTCACCGTTCCCGAATTTGTCAACCAAAGATCGCGCTCCCGCGGCAAGTTAACAGGAAATCCCGGGGTTATCCGGTCCCGGGAAATTTCCCTTGTGCCACAGAAATATCATGATGCTATTATCCCGCAGTGATTATGAAGATATTGAATCATGCCATGAAACATATTATGCCGGGATTTGGTAGCAAGCAGTGTAAGTCACAGGATGCTAGAAAAGAATTTGATATCTGAACCTCAAAATTGTGAGTTAAGATATACAGATCGGGTAAAACTGTCCACCTGCGAGGCCATATCGTCAAGCTCGCGTTTATCGGCAGTGACCTGGTCCCGGTACAGCTCGGGTACTCTGAAATCTCCCGTGCGTTGATGATATCGATCGCGTCCATTATCTGGAATTTTGCCTTCCTAAGTTCGGCTTTCATTTTTATCGGATCCCCGATGGACACATACTGGGTTGCATGCATCACTGTTGAAAGCCCTTCATATTTCAGAATTGTATAATTCGTGATTTCAATAAGTGCTTTTGTTTCATTTCCTTCGACCGTATTCACCGGTTCGATCAAATACAAATCAGACCTGACCTGTTCTATCCTCGTGACTGTTTCCGGAACCAGCAGGTACCGGAGGTAATTGATATCATCGCTCTTGGATAAATCGAGTTTCAGGTACCGTTCATTTGCATCGGTGTTGATGATTCTGAGCGTTTTCCACGCGTTTTCGAGTTGATCATGGTATGTCGTTTCAATACTTTCATTTTCGTTTGGCTCTCCACCCCCCTGGTTCCCGGAATTCGTGATTGTTGGAAGAGTAGTAATCGTTCCGGGACCAACCGTCACCGGTATACTTGAATTATTACCGTGAAGAGTCAGATCGGTACCCACACATCCGCAGAGAAGGGTAAAAACAAGGAGAATCAGGACGAAACTACCAATATAGACGTAATTTTTATATCTCCGGAATAACATTAATATAAATTCTCTTCCTGTTTGTCAATAAACATTCTGGCATTGCCAATTTTGCATCCGGCAGTATTTGAATAAAAATTTTGATACCCTGTTGAATTTTTTGGATACTTTCATCGGGCCGTAATTTTTTATGAAAGCTTATGCAAAGCGAGTGATTCTATCCCCTGCATAAAATATATTTACCATGTCCAATTGTACCAGCCATACCAATTCAGAGTCCCATATATCCCGGATTATTCTACGACGCCCATCGAACAATTATCCGGTAGACCTTTTCCCTGTAGGGATGATCCGCGTTGCTCTTGTAATAAGAAGATCTGTACGAATCATGTTGCGGGTTATATCTGACAAGCACTCCTGAAATATCAACAAGTTCACCGTAAACGGTCTTCATGATATATTCATTTTCTGATGAAAGATGATACGAAGGCATTACCCCGTACACTGGTTTTTGGGGAGTCCCGTCGCATAGTTTCCAGAGATGGGTCTTGGCATTACCGAGGTCACCCGACATTACAGCGGCTTCAATGTTAATCCTCCGATCAACATGGCGCGAGAGGGTGGACAACGCCGCAACCTTTTTCCGGATTGCTGGACGATATCCGGATTCTTTAAATGGCGTAATTTTTTTGAGGACTGCATAAGAATACTTAATATCGGTATTGAGGTAACGGTAGGACTCCTTACACGAGGCGACCATATCCATCAGACGGGTAGGTCGTAATGGCGGTTTTTCGATGAAACTCCAGCAATACCGGGAGTTGCAGTTTTTTATCCATCCCTGTGGGCATGGTCCGATGACCTCAAACCCTGACAAGCCAAGTTCCTGCACCATTTGTCTCATTTCTATTGAATTTACCATATCCGCGGGCTCGGTGATAACAATCACACCGTCCGGAGCCAGGACTTCCGAAAGGGCTTTTACGCGATCCGCTCTTTCCCTGATTGAAAGCCCTGTGAGTTCATTCAGGACATTCTGGAACACGAGGAGGTGAACATTCCCGGGAAGGGACCGGGTTGAAACTGTTGTCAGGTCCCCGGGTAATGGATCCTTTACCGTGATTCCTGCGATACCATCAGAAAATCTTGTGGTAAGGTAAGTAAATGCCTCCCGCTGTTCACCTGCAAGCTCCACAGCGTGAAGTGTAACATTGCCGTGTCCGGCCCTCGAAAGGAAATCTATCATTGCGAGGGCAGCCACACCCGGACCGCTTCCAATATCAAGGACCGTCATATCCTCTTTTAAGAGGTCAGAATTGGCAAGCATTGCGAGGATATGTTCAAACTGGATAAAATATACCGGGAACTGGTACGCCAGATAGGCAAAAATGCGATATCCCTGTTCGTACTGGACTTTTTTCTTCTTCCCTTCCCGCCAGTAATCACCTTTCTGGGCAATTATTGCCTGTCGTATCCGTTCCAGAATGACCGGGTCATCCCATCGTTTTCCGGTCTTCTTTTCGACATATCCCTGGATCAATTCGTCAAGAGCCCTGGGCACTCTGGGTTCGTTAAAAAAACGGATGAACCGCCTCCGTTCATCGGGAGTAAGGGTAAATTTACCTTTTATCTTTTCCTTTGAAGAGACGAATATTTCATAGTCATTTCCCATTTTTTTAATTGAAAGGCCCAGTTCTGGAAGTTCCCTGTTAATTGTGGCGATAATATCTGTGGCATCCTTAGTTGTTTTTACACCGTTTAAATCCGGAAGGATCTCGGAAAGCATAAAATGCGTCTTCTCTTTCGATATCCGGGTTAATTTAGAGAAAACGTCCTTGTCCAGCATCAGCAGTATATGAACCAGCCAAGAGGATAAGCATAATGGTAGGGGTGGTTTTCCCTTTACCACTGGTCAGGGCACAGGCCTGCCGTTCATCCCCTTTTTCCCGGATGATACTCAGGGGGATATCCTGTCAAAAATTCCCGCTTGCATTGCTGCAAACCTCTTCTCCGGATTTTAATTAAACAGCACAGAATCCGTACAGGGGCCCGGGTCCCTGACCTTGTGGTCAGGTGACCGATTGGCATTATTTTCCCGGAGACATCAGGTAGGCACCGGCACCGAGCGCCCATATGATGAGCGGGTAAACGATCAGCCTTTCCACCCCTCCGATTCCCAATCCCTGATATACGTTTAATACAAGGAGCACGGTTGCTAATAACGTTATACAACCGAATAACGGCGATAGTATTGAAAATGGGCCCCGGAATACATTATACCCTGCTATTGCGCAAAGTCCGCCTCCTATGAATACCACTCCGGCGACCATTCCATGCAATGTCCCGTATGTCTCCGGAACAAGCCCGACAAGGAATGCTCCCATCCCTGTTAACCCGAGCAAAAGGACAAAATACCTGTCCGTTCCGATATTCAGGAGCAGGTATGCACTGATAATTATCAGGATGCCGAACATGAAAATGGTTGAATTAAACAGCCATGCTGTGCTACCCACTCCCAGATCGCTGAGTACCTGTGTTACATGATATCCGGTATAAAGTGCTTCGGATATCAAAATTCCAAAAAGAAATATGGAAGTTCCAATAAAAATCAGCATTCCGGCAAGTATTTTATTCGTGTATTTCATAAAACGTGGGAAGACCTCCGGAGAAACGATGACAGTATCATATATTAAGGATTTCTTTTTGGGAAAAATGTTGAAGGAATTGTAATCGCGAGCAAGAGAAATTGTCGTTCAGCTGATGAGCGACGATTATTTTAGCGACTAACCAATCATATCTAGGGCCTATGCTGGAATTATGAGACAAATCTACCCATTTTTCATTATACACCGGGCGACCATGATATCCCGACTGCCATCAACTAGTCGTTCAACCGCGCTTAATATTGTTATTGGTGTATATGCCGGAGTCGCCGAATTGTAATGCATCTGCAACTTAGTAAGCCGGGATAAAAAACCTGAACCGTATTCTCGATGATTGAAGAGCTGTTACCCATTTTGATCATGTAGAAAGGAGCCGCTGGGGAACTGTGAATCGTATGAAAATAATCCCCAATCTTTGTTTAACTTTCTAAAATGTGCAATTCGCGCAAATCGAATCTAATATAAGAAGCCAGGATTTTGCCCTGCCGCACAACATTTTTTTAATCTTGCGGACACACCTCCACCCGGAGCCCTTCCTCACCACACCGAAGGGAGGGGTCACCGGATAACTTGTTAATTTTTATTCAAACAACTTTGAATCAATTTCTCCCCGTTACTGCTTGACAAAACATAAAGAGGGGTGGATAAAAAAAAGGTCCGGGGTTGATTTCAGGCCGGGGAGAAATGTAGCGCCTGGTCATAGAGGACCTCGGTCCAGGAGGGGCCGACCCCGGTCCCAGGCTCTACATACGCCCTGAATCCGATCATGACCGGGGCATCCTCCGGAATTCCGGACCCGCCGCAGCAGGAGGGAACCTCGGTGCAGCCTGCCTCACCGTTGCAGTGCCTGGCAAACTTCCACACATAGAGAAGCCCGGAATCCTTATTTCCGGGGAGATACGACCGGGCGGAACCGGCATAATCTGAATCTGTCACTGCGACCACCCCGTTTAACGCCTGCGCCCCGTAGACTGCAGCGTTTGTATAGGTTGCTTTTCCGGTCATCTGGTGATTCACTCCGTAGATGATGATGAAATCGTCACCGGACAGGGTATAGTTGCCGTTTGACAGATACACCGTGTCCCGGTTATCCCCCTGGGCGCTACTCTCCCGCTGGAGCGAATCGTATCCCTCGAAAACGAAGATGCCGGTCTTATTCTCCGTAACGACCATTCCGTCCCCCATCCGGGCGATAATAGCGTCCCGGAGCGCTTCCTGGTCTTCCAGGAGATCGAGCTCCTGCGTATCCCCGGTCCCCCTGATGATGAGAGGGGGCACCTTGTACGGCTGGAGAACGCCCGATGTGTTCGGCGTAAGCCGGAGGACGGTGCCGGGAGTACTGTTTACATAGGCTCTTCCGAGCGTTTCGTTGGCAAAGAGGGCAACCCGGTGGATGATGGTGAAGGTATCGGACGTGTTCCCGGTCCCCATCCGTACGAGTCCGGAGGGTATGATGTCATCGTTCATGATATTCGTGGGGTACCCTGTCAGGAGGGCAGCTTCCTGACACGCTCATTTGTCCCACGGTCAGCGGTCGTGATGAGCATGACCTGTGTGTTGTAGGGGCCGGTAGACGTGCGGCTGGAAGAAATTCCCGTGTTGATCCGGAAGTTGTTGATCTGGTCTCCGAGACTGGCAAAGATCTGCACGTAATTATTCTTTTCCGGGATCCACCTGTTTGAGATGTAGCTCCGGTAACTGAAATACTTCGCTTCCGGGGGTGTTGGTCCGACGTACACAATCGCTTCGTCCGGTTCCAGGAAGTAATCCAGCCAGAGGCCTTTGTTCGCCGGGTTGATGGGGGCATCTGTCACCCTGCCCCCATAGACAAGCCCCGGGTAGGGCGGAAGCTTATCCACGAGGTAGGGAGTACTCGGATTGTTCCCGAAACAGCCCGGGATAATCCGGGCATCATACATGCTGATGACATCAAACTTCTCGAGTTTCCCCTCCTGAACGGTGAACCCGTCCCGTTGCAGTGCGGCAATAAAGGCATCAATCTTCTTAGATCCGTCCTTCTCCGGGTGCAGTGTCACAAAGAGGAGCTTTTCCTTCCCGGCAACAACCGTTGCGGTAAGGTTGGTCGTCTGGTAGCCGACTTTTGAGATGCTTACCGTATACGCTCCCGGTACCAGGTCTCTCACGGTAACCGGGGTGAGGCCTGCGGGTGCTCCGTCCAGGAGGACGGTTCCATTTGCCGGTAACGACTTGACCTGCAGGCTCCCATAGAGAGGTGACAGGATCGCGGTCACCGTGGTCGGTCTTCCAGCAGAGATGGTCACATTCTTTTGATAGTCTGCATATCCCTCTTTTTCGAGGACGAGGGTATATACTCCGGGTTTAAGGCCGGAGATGGTGTCCGGGGTTACACCTTCAGCGATGCCATCAAGGATGACGGATGCTCCTGAAGGAATCGTGTTCACCTTAAGTGAACCGGTGCCGGCCCGGGTCGGCACAGGGCCGGACCGCGGTTGGTCGGCATGGACGATGAAGGTCGAGGTTGGCTGGATCCCTGTCATCCCGGGGGGTGTGCCAGGGCAGAGATTTGACGGGGCCTCCCCGGAGACGAACAGGACGGACATGCCTGAACCATCGAGCGGGTCCTCGTACACCGTCTCTCCACCGGGGAGGAGGGTCCCGTTCCATACCTCTGCACCGTTCCGCGAGAGGGTAAGGTTTGCATCCCGTGCCGTGCAGATCGCACCGCTACAATTCCCGCAGTCGGGTTGCGTCGAGACCGCCAGATCATATCCGGCGACGAGGGGTGCCGGGAGCAACCCGGGCTCACCATACAGGTAGGTTGCATGGAGGGGATCGGTCCCGTACGGAGGAGTCAGGACCCCGATACCGGTCCAGGTCCCTCCCTGCGAACCGATGCTCCCCGCCATCACATACGAGCCGGTCCTGACCGTGTCAAAGACCTCCGGGACAGGCACGGTGCCGGTGAGTTTCACCGGGGTAATCGCTCGCCAGTTACACGGCTGGGCACTGCCGTCATACACGCAGCCCCACCTGTGAGTCACGAGAATGGTGACGGTGTTGTCGGATTCCGAAACATTGGTCACTGACCCCCGGAAGCTGTACGACGGGAGGATGGCTCCCACCGGAACGCAACAGATACACAGGGCCAGAATGAGGAATATGATGAAGAGTGTGCGGTTTTGGATCATACAATCATCTCCACCGGATGGGTCCGGCAGGAATGTTGAACGGTACGCGACAGAGACGATAGGTGTTTCGTAATTGATGCAGGGAAGAATTGTGGCCATTGATCATTACCCCGGGCACGACATTTTTTTTATCTTCCGGAGACGCCTCCACCCGGAGCCCTCCCCCACCGCACCGATGGGGTGGGACCATTACTGGTCCATATTCTGTTATTGTTCTCCATCACTGCCGAGGCCCGACGGCCTTGTCTCCCGGGTGTGCTGCCTTATTTCGGGATTAACCTAAATCAAAATCGGGGATCCTATCCGTTCCCTTGTTTCCTCACTCCACTTCGTTCCGTTCCGGGTCTCCTCCGCTCACTTCCTGCCCTGGTTCTTCTGATTGCTTCGGGGGTGATGCTGACGGCCAAAGACTTCGTCACGATGCTGCAGGGTGGTCTCTATCCCGTCGATTCCGCCATGGATGATCCCTGCCTCGTGGACGCTTTCAAGCGTGGAAACTATCCCGATGGCAATGTTGAAAAAATCTTCAAGCGGAACGCGGGGATTCGCCTCCAGGTAGTTACGGAGCTGATCCCATCGAAATAATCCTGCGTGATGAAACTAATTCCATCCCGTTCACTGAATGCAAGGGGGTGATCACGCAGGGATCGTCAGGTACCTTTAAATGCTCGATCTTCCGGCGGAACTGGGACTTCTTCGCATCGGACATCACACCGGCCTTCAGGATTTTCAGGACAGGCAGACGGTCCGGATTACTCTTGTTGAACGATCGGAAGACTGCGGCCTGTGGTCCGTCGGCAATCTTCTCCAGCAGTTGGTAGTTCGATACAATCATGCCGGAGCCGCTTCGGAAATGCTACTGGTACGAAATGATCGGGTGAATGGGAGGCCCCCGGTTGCGGACTCCCGGGCTGCCAGAAAACACGTATACGTCCGTTCTGGGTGCAAATGCGTGTGCTGTCTCAGTTATATTCCTTGATTCGTTCTGCATGTACCGCCTGATCCCGGATTCGGATGACAAACGCCAGCGTTTAAGCTCCCCAGGATGCATGAGATCAACATACGGGTCATATAAAATAAATTTTATGGTCTGTTATTCAACCTGTCGCATGGCAATATAGACCTGCCTTGTAAAAGACCTCGACAACCAGAAGATCCTGTTCGTCGTCGATGTTGAGGATCCGAGTGCCGGTGGCGTTATGTTCTATTCCCCATGGTATGCCATGCACCTTTAGGAACGTTGATCTCGAACCGGGCACCTTTCCCCGGAGCGCCATTCTCTGTAATGGTAATGCTGGTAATTGCCAGGATCTCCCGCGAGAGGAACAACCCGAGACCGGTGTTCCTGCCAAAACCCCGGGTGAAGAGTCGCTTCCTGTCCTCTGCAGTAATCCCTACACCGTCATCCTCGCAGACTATCAGGAGTCCGGTACCAATCTCCTGTGAAGATACCCGGATCGTTTTCATCCCTTCGCCCCCATATCGGAGTGCGTTATCAATCAGGTTGTAGAATACTTTCTCGAAAAGCCTGTCAACGAAGATCTCAGGATTTTTGGGATCGACCTCGACACGGACGTCTCTCATCGGCAGGCCTTCTACTGCTTTTTGTATCGATGCATTCACGTTCTGCCATTCGGGTGCAGCGGCACCCAGTTCCTGGTAATCTTTTGTAAACTTAATCTGGTGCTCGATTGCTTTTGCTACCTGCTCCTCTTTTTGAATAAACCCGGTGAGTACCGTCGGATTGTCTACCACATCATGCGAAAGCTCGAAGTACCCTTCCAGAGCAGTCAGCTGGTTGAGAATATCATGCCGTGTGATGCTGGAAAGCAGGTTAAGTTGTTTATTTGCCTGACGTAATGCATCCTCAGCCCGCTTGCGATCGGTGATATCATGGAAGATGCCAAGCATGTAATTCCTGTCATATATGGTGACAAGGACCGAGGATGAGATATCGCAATAAAAAACCGTTCCGTTTTTCCGCAACACGGGAACTTCAGGCATCGAATCAGTCTCCCCCCGAACCATCTTTTCAAACTGCCCGATCACAAACGGCAGGTCCGCGGCCGGGTGAATATCGGATAACGTAAGGTTTAACAGTTCAGATTCCGTATAACCCGTCATTTTCTGGATGGCCTTGTTTGCCATCATGAACCGTTGCGTATCTATGTCAGCAAGGAGCATCCCATCCCCGGTTGCGTCAAAGATTGCATGGAATTTCTGCTCTGATTCCCTGATTCGCATCTCTGCCTCTTTACGCCCGGTGATATCTGTGGCAATCTCAAGCCGTACAATTCTTCCATCAGTCCACTGGATCGCGCTGTCATGGCATTCAAACCAATGTCCTGTGATGGTGTTCCGGAACTCCCAGATCAGGACCCCGATAGGATTGCCAACCGGATCCAGTAGTTCATTATTCGTACAGAATTGGCAGGGGCCTTCCTGATTATCCTGAAGTGATTCCCAGCAGATCCTCCCGGTAAGATCTCCCCAGATTTTCCTGCCGTACTGGTTAATAAACAGGATTTCGTAGGTATTCATATCGGCTACGTAGACCAGCGCGTCAAGACTGTCCATGACCGTCCTGAATGTCGCGAAGGATTCTGTTAACGCAGTCTCCGCCCTCCTTAGATCGGTGATATCCCTGATTGTTCCCTGAAATCCAACTACCTTGTCATTTTTGTCTTTCCTGAGGACTGATGTGATGAGTGTGTGGATAACCGTACCATCTTTCCTCTTCAGGTCGGCCGGGAAATCCCTCGTAAATTCCTTCATCCGGATCAGGTCAATATGCCGGGTTCTTTCACCAGGATCCGCATAGAGATCGCGTATATTGACCTGCAGCAACTCGTCTCTGCTGGCGTAACCGAAGAGTTCCACCGCTGAGTCGTTGAGGTCTTCCCACCTGCCATCGATCGTGGTGATAAAAACACAGTCCCGGGAAGTGGTAAAAAATGCCCGGAACTTCTCCTCACTCTCACGAAGAGCCTCTGAGGCAATCTTCTGGTCCGTGATGTCCCGGTTGCTCACACGCCGTCCCAGTGCTTTCCCCGTATCATCGTAAACCTGCCGGCAGGCATGACCAATCCAGCGTATGGTACCATCCCGGTGCAGAATCCGGAAATCGGTGGATAGGGCCTGACGCGTTTCCCAGGCAGCAGTGTTATGTTCCCGGACGGACGCAAGATCATCAGGATGGACAATGGTCTCCAGCAGATTCGGATTGGCGAGGAACTCCTGCTGTGTATAACCCGTTATCTGGTGACACGACGGAGACATGTAGATGATCTTTTTGTCCTGCCCCTGCCAGTATTCCCAGTCTGCGGTAAAATCTGCCATGGTATGAAACTTCTCTTCACTCAGTGAAAGCTCAATTTCAGAATGTTTTCGTTTGGTAATATCACGTACAAAAACGATAAACTGCCGTTTTTGAGCCTGGAGAACTACGCTTATTTCAACATCAACAGCCCCGCCACCTTTTGTCCGATGCCGGGTTTCAAACCTGTCCGAACCGGTTGCGAGAATTTTCTGCATATGCGAAAAGGCAACGTCTTTACTTTCATTCGCATCCAGTTCGGAGATTGATCTTCCCAGCAATTCCTCGCGGGAAAATCCGGTCATCCGACAGTAATTGTCATTTACTTCAATCAGCCTGCCGGTGGCATCAACAAGATTATAGCCGTCCCGGGTTGTCCTGAGGAGTGTTGAGTACCATTCCGCATACTCCCGTGACACCTGTTCGACCTTTTCCCGATCGGTGATATCAACGCCGATCGCGATATAACTTCCAATACCACCGTTTTTATCAGGTAACCCCCGGGTATTCCACAGGATGGTCTTTTTCGTCCCGTTTTTGCTGATGATTGTTGTCAGCAGGTTCTCCAGATAATTGCCCTTCTTTATGATATCCGTAATCTTTACGGTAATCTCCTTGCGGTAATTTTTCTCTGGATAAAGGCGCTTCCATACCTCGTTTCCGCCAATCACTTCATCAGCCGGGTACCCGCTGATCTGCTCTGCTGCAAAGTTCCATTCAAGGATTCTTCCCCGGGTGTCGAGCACCATCAGCCAGACATTCGCATTTTTAATGATACTCTCACGGACATCGGAAAGCCGGATCATGTCAGACAGCATGCGTTCCCTGTCGGTGATGTCGGTAACCGTCAGGACGACCTGTTGTTCCGGAAGCCTCCCGGCAGACAAAAGGACCGTGAGTGTACCACCGGTTTTATGGGTAAAGTGAGCTTCAAAATTGCGGGCTGAATCCCCGGTTTTTATGAGATTTGAGAACCGGACACGCTCCTCTGTGTCATACCAGATCGTTTCCAGGGTCGCATTGACCAGATCACCCGGAATAAAGCCAAGCATGTCTGCTCCGCGGAGGTTGGCTTCAGCAATCATCTGGCTGGAGAGATCAATAACAAAAATCCCATCCTCCGAGTTGGCAATAATGGTGTTGCGCTCCAGCTCCCTGTTTTTCAGGTTTTCTGAAAGGAACGAAATTACAAGGGCTATCCCGATAAAAACAACAAACCGGGCCCCAGCGCCGTAAATATCTGCCGTTTCAGGATAGGTAAAAATGATGACCAATGCGACATAGAGTATACCGAGAACGGCAGACAGGATTACCCCTTTTTTATGGTAATGGTACGCAAGCAGGATGATCGGGAAATAATAAAGGTGCATGAAGATGATCGTGATACCCTGCGAGAGACAATAGACCGTGAAAATCAGAATGAGGGCCGAAGTACCGAGGAGAAGGGCTCTCCACCCGTTTTCTGTTAATGAGAATCCGGATTGCCGGGCAGAGGTAATACTAGCCATTCTCCTCTCTCCTTCCATCATTGCGAATATGATCAGGAAGTTGCATCGTGATTATCTCCCTGTCCCGACTTTTTCAGGATAATGAGATAAAATATTGTACCACCTGATCTGTTAAGTTTAATCATGTCCTGCTGAATGCATAATTCACATCTGCCATATCGGTTCATGTGCCTATCTTTTCAATGAGGGTCTATTCATTGGAAGCTTATAAGAACTCTTTCTCCCTCAGGATGTTCGCCACGCTCCTTTCTGCACCGTCATTTCAAACTGTGCCCCTTTCCCCGTTTCGCCGGTTTCGCGGAACGTGATACCGGTAATGGCGAGGATCTCACGGGAAAAGGCTAATCCAAACCCGTTGTTCTTACCGAACCCCCGTTCCGCAGCCCGCTCTCCCGCAGCGCCTTCTCCGCCTGTTTTCGTTCGGTAATATCACGGATATGGGAGATCCAGATCCCCCGTCCATCATAATTCACAAGGTGGCCACTTGATTCAACCGGAAAGGTTGTGCCATCTTTACGCCGAAGTAGTATCTCAAAAAGAAATGTGTCCTTCGTTTGTGCCTGCCGGATAATATCATCAAGCTGTGGAACAAGTCCGGGTGGGACAATATCCGATGGTCCCATAGTAAGCAGCTCTTCTCTGCCGTACCCAAGCATGCGGCACGCGACAAGGTTCGCCTCAATGAAACGGCCCGTTACTCCCTCTGAAGTGAGTGTATGTAACAGAATCGCATCATTTGCCCAGTCGAACACATTATGGAATTTCTCCTCGTTTCTCCGCAGTGCCTCCTCCGCCCGCTTGCGTACGGTGATGTCCGTCGTGATACCAACCAGGAACTGGTTTCCCACAGTATCCGTGTACAGGGTCTTTTTGACAAAAACGGTAACGGGCTTCCCGGGAGCGTATGTATTTATCTCTTCATTGACACTTTCTTCCCCGGTCCTGAAGACTTCCTCGTCTTTTTGCATCGAGATATCGGCCATCTCTTTTCCGGGGAAGAGCTCGTAAGCGGTTTTCCCTTTGATCTCTTCACGGGACAGGTTAAACAGCCTGCACGCGGCATCATTGACGAGGATTACCCTGTGCTGCCGGTCCTTGACGTAAATGGGATCGCTGATGGAGTTGATAATTTTATTTAAGAACTCCTCGCTCTCCGCGAGCGCATCTTCGTTACGTTTCCTGTTGGTGATATCCCTGATGTTGCACTGAAAAATCTTTTTATCTCCTGCAAGGTAGGCATTGCTGATGAAGTCAACGGTAATACTCCTCCCGTCTTTTGTCTCCAGGGGAATGTCTTCGTAATGGATATAACCGTTCTTTTTCAGATCCGTAAATGCTTGTTGGGCAATGGATTTGTCCCTGATAAACCCGAGTTCCCATAGATGTTTATTGATAAAATACTCCAGCGGGTACCCCAGCATATCAAGAATGAAGGTATTTGCATCGATAATTTCGCCGGTATCCCCGTCGAGGATCAGGATCGCATCCTGTGCTGTTTCAAAGAGGCGCCGATACTGGAGTTCTGACTTTTTAAGATCTTGTTCGGCAGCTATTCGTTCCTCTTCATGATCAAGCGTAACGAATGCAAATGAGATATCACTGGTTTGTTCATCAAGAAGCCGGATTATCGGGTCAGTAAAAAATCCTGATTCAGAAGCATAATAGGTAATAACACCGGCATTTCGGGTATCAAGTGCGAAGGGGAAAGCGGCGAATGAACGATAACCCAGCTTCAGCCCCCATTCACGCCACGGCGCCGTCTTTGGATCGCTTGCGATATCGTTACAGACATTGAATGTTCTCTCACGAAATGCGGTTCCGGTCGGACCCTGACCATGGGGAATATCATACGTCGATATTGCAACCGTGTCCAGCCCCTCGTCAATATGTCCATACGACGCAATGGGTTCGATGATATGCGTTTTCGGGTTGACACGTCCTGCCCATGCCATTGTAAAGCCGCCGGTATCTATAACAATCCGGCAAATCTCGTTCAGCAATTCCTTTTTATTATGAATGCGCACGATTGCCTTATTGGTCGCGGAAAGCACCGAATAGAGCCGGTTTAGTATGTCAACCTGCATATCAGCCCGCCGGTGGTCAACGGCTTTCTGTATCTTGTTCGAAAGCTCGGCAAACTGCGACTTTGGCTCGCCGCCCTTCTGGATATAAAAATCAGCACCGTTGTTGAGCGCTTCAATGACCACCTCTTCACGCCCCCTCCCCGTGAAGATGATGAACGGTGTTGTATTCCCCGATGCTTTGAGTTGCCTGAGGAATGTGATCCCATCCATCTCCGGCATCTGGTAGTCGGAGATGATGGCATCATACCGCTCTGTCTTCAGATGTATGAGTGCTTCGTTGGCGGATGTGAGCGTATCGACAGCAAACGCTCCCTCCCTCTCAAGATATAGTTTCGGCAATCTCAAGGAGGGCTGGTTCGTCATCAACATAGAGGACCCGGATAGGATCTGGCATTACACTCCTTTGTACGTCTGAAACACATACCTCTTTGCATCGAAATCACGGACTACCCAAGCCTTCCTGTTTTTTTTACATACCACTAACACCAATCATGGAGGTGGATAATAATACGGCGGAAGGGCCATATTCAAACCCTCCCCCGAATGCCATTAAACATTAGCTGATCCCAGCAGTCACATAGACCTACCTTTTAGCCCAAAATCTGATAAAACAACCAGTATTAGCCAAAAATATCAAAAAATCTCCAATTAAGGTAAAATATCCCCGCCATGACTGATCTCCTTCATCCTCGTTCTTCTAAATCGCCCGCATTCACCCCCGTTCTCCTTTTGTACCTAATCCTGCTATTTACGGCGATTTTATCCCGATTTCGCCAATAATTGACCTTCTTATGTGACTTATTCTTTTCGGGGGTTTGTTAACGCCACCGTCTCCACCTAAAAATTGGACTACTCGTTTTAACTGACAGTAACTGGTCCTTCAATTAATGATGCGTATATTTTTACAACGTGTAATCAAGGAGGCTGTAAAATGGTACTATCTGGAAAATCAAACGATGTACATAAGCCACGTTGATCTCGAGTCGTTTTCATTCTCGAAGATAGGGTATATTTCAGATCGGTGTCGACATTAACCCAGGCCCCTTTACCAACATCCGCGGGTGGTCATGGGGACTGAAACTATTCATTTTATTGCAGTTTTGTGGAGCAATGCGGGACAAAAAGGGGGGGAATTTATAATCCGTAGGCTGGCTTTGGAGAGACATGAATACCTCTGTTAATACGGCCACAATGTGGCCATGGGTATTCTTTTTTCACAGGTCTTGCCATATGTCCGTTAATTATCTTGATCTTCATTTCATCTCACCTTCAGTTAGTCGGTAATAGAAATATCCTGAATAAAAATCCTTTCCTGTTTTACAAAATAAAAAAGTTACAACCTGGTTGATAAAGGGGCCTTTAGGTGGCAGGGCTCCCCCCTCACTGAGCTAAGATGTTGGTTTAGGTTTAGTATCTGACAGACTAACAGCAGTACCAGAAAGGGACTATATTTTCTCGATATAAATTGGTGATCAGTTTCCTATCAGGGCAATTCGAGACAAAAAAGAGGTAGATAGATTTAATCGGCCAACTCCCATTTCCCTGACTGAACCATTTTTTCAACGAGGCCTGGGAATTTTTCTTTCTCTTCAATATGACGTGCGAATGAATGTGTTACCGGTAGAGGATAAGGCAGGTATGATTCATGGCTATCTTCAATAACAATTGCTTTATTGCCATTCATCAATACTTCACGCATGTGACGGAAGTATGAGAACATCGTGTCAATAATTGTCTGAGCCATCGGGTTTACGGAATAAGGCTCGTTACACTCTGCCATTGGGTTCATCTTCTTATAACAATCACGGACGAAAATACAATACTCGGATTGATAGAATACCCTCTCGCCAAATGTGGAAATGAGGACGATTTCACCATTTCCAATCATCCCGTCTATAATCTGGGAGGGAACATGACTCTTCAAATAATTGACATCCTTTGGCCACATGGCCGGGGGTGGTTCCATAAGGGAGGTAATACAAATAACCTGAATAAAAGTCTATCCCCGTTTTTCAAAATAAAAAAGTTATAACCTGGTTGTCAGTGGGTTGTATGTTTTACATCCATTTACTGAAAAGGGCTGTCTCATCGCCCTTGAAGGGTTGAATGAGTAAGGGAATGCCAGGGCTGCATTCATGTTCTTTCTTTGCATATACTACTGCAATAGTGTATTTTGCGAAAGCCTCAACCAGATCCCACACCCTCGGGTCTGCCTGCCCCGATACAATGAGCACGTAAAGATATTTTGTACGATGTTTCGTGTCAGATTGGATCAATGATAATTTTTACTAATGCTTCCAATTTACTGTATATTATTTTAAAAAATAATTTTCCGTTTTATATTTTTTCTTCAAGACTTCAATGGCTTTTTAATTTCCGGGTAACCCATCAAAACCTCGGCGCAGTCCGGGCTCACCCACCTGTCATCCTGTACCCCGGAAAAATTTACGGCATGAGTGAGCGATATAATTTGAGCCCCATTACCGCAACATGGAGCGATGATCGCACAAGGGCACGTGTATTTCTTCTCCTGTAGATTCATTCACACGTAACGGCGGTCTTATATTGTATCGAAAATGAAAACCTACTTAAAATTGACAAAAATAGGGTGGTGGATTAGAACAATTATAATAAGCCGCTGGGGGGACTTGAACCCCCGATCTGCTGATTACGAATCAGCCGCTATACCGCTAAGCCACAGCGGCAAAAATGCCTCTTACTTATAGTAGGTCTGCATTTATTAACATTTAGAGTGATCTGGCAAAACCTGATTTGAAAAAATGAATATCAGGAGTAACCCCGGATCGTCGTTACATTATCAATTGAAGGACGTTCCCCTTTTGGTTCGATTTTCCCGAATTTTGCTTCATAATCGGCCATGGTCTTTTCCAGGACCGCAAGGAGGTTTTTTGCATGGGTTGGCGTGATGCTTACGATGGCCTTGGCTCTTGCCTGGTTTACACCGGGCAGTTGGTGAAGGAAGACAAAAGTGAATTCATCCTCCTTGTAGGCAATCTGGATCATATTGCTATAGACCGGGTCAAGAGTCTGCGGAATATTTACGGATATTTCCTGATTTGTCATACTTACTGGTATGTTCTGAATTCATAAAACAGTGCTGATTTTTTCAAGGATGTTTCTTTCTTATATTTTCCAGGAACTGGATTGTCAGACAATTCCACACTAACCGGACATCGGTTATAATCTGAATGTAAAAAAGTACCCCTTGAAAAATTAAAAAAAACATCGGTTCATTTGTTTTACCAACAGCCCAAAATTTTGGCCCCCCATTGGATGATGATAATAGTATACATTATTAACTATCATTGTAAAAAGATATAATAAGTTGAAAGGGATGTATTCATCATGGCTCAGGAAATCGATACAGTAAAACGAAAAGAAATCAGGATCCAGATTCCAATTTTCTTTAAACTCATGATTAGCATGCTGTTTGTCGCCACGATCCCAATTTTTCTCCTTGGAATCGTTTCGATGGGAGATCTGGCCAGCATAACATCAAGGCTGGGGGAACAGACCACAATCCTTCTGTTGACCATAATTACTCTTGCAATTGTTCTTATGTGGAGTTTCTTCCTTGCCAGCAGTATTACAACACCGATTGTCAAACTATCAAATATTGCACAGAATATGAGCCAGGGAGAGATAAAAACATCAGAAATTGAGGTAATGTCAAACGATGAAATTGGCGAGCTTGTCATATCGTTTAATAAGCTTATCAACACGTACCGCATTCTTGACACACTGGCGAAGGATGATACCAGGTAATAGCAGGTCGGAACAACAGAATTCTGCCGGAGCCAAACCTCCCTTAATCGATCTCGAAGACCGATCTCATTAGAAGTAGTTCAGGGATATGAGAAAAGGCCTCCCTTTCAGGTTAAATGGAACCACAAGTCAAATCGTTTTTTATTACAGGGGCCGGGGTCTTCTATCAGGGATGATATGTATAAAAAGAAGAGGCCACAATAATTGAAAAGCGGTATGTTCGAAGACATTCTCAATAAATTCATAATACTTGACGGCGTGTCATCGGTAACGATCATCAGGGATAATGGCGAGGTAATCAAAAGCCAGAAAACCGGTGATTTCGACGATCGCCAGCTAGCGGCCGTGATATCATTTATCATTGAAGAATCAAAATCGGTGGCTTCGAAGCTCGGAAAAGAACCGCTCTCGATGGTATTTATTGAATTCCGTGATCATATTCTTCTGTCAGCGCCCTTGGAAGATCATATATTCATCGTTTTAATTGCAAATCCGGGCGCAAATATCGCCCAGATAAACATTGAACTAAAAAAGAACAGAGACCGTTTAGCCCAGTTATTATGATAAAAAATCTTCCTGAAGGGACTTCAATTGGTGAGATGCGGGCCTCATTACAGTGGATTCTCTCGCATACGGCGAGGTTTGCCGGTCTCGTACTCGTTTCAATCCAGGGGAGCCGCGGTTTCATTCTGATAAATATGGGCAAACCACTGCTCTATTATTTCAGACATGGTAATAACGTCCTAAAGGGTCACACGGCATACGAATATTTCAGGAGCCAGTCGTTTATCCAGTTCGAGCTCAGAAAATATACTGTGCTCGAAATGACCCTTGCACTAAACCTTGCCTCGGACGCTGATGGGAATGCAGGCTCCGCACCGCCGGGGATACAGGTTGATGAAATCCCGAGGGAGATCGTGGCATCCGGGGAATCAGCCTCCGTGGAAATAACTCCGGATGGCAGTAGCAACCATGCCCGTACGGAGGTGGGAGAGAACCGATGTCCTGTCTATGAGATGGATTCGGATGAGTATTCAGCATTTGTTAAACAAACGATCTCCTATGCAGGCCCGTCCCGGGATACAACCATATCCCCTGAAGGGGGACCTGATCCCTCATGTTTCCCCTATGTCCCTGTCAGGGATATTAACGGCCAGCAGGAACTCAAAAAATCAGATGTAGGAGAACTAATCCTTGGGAGGATACAGGACCTCCCCGGAGTCCTTGCTGTCACAATATTCAGTCAAGGACTTAATGTCCTTTCGATCGGAAATGTCGATACTGAAAACCTTGTTGAAGTGGCCGAAGACCTGATAGATACCGCCAAGGGGCTTTCTTCCGTTATGAGGACGGGGCCGTTTATCCAGGTCACGCTCCAGATCCCTGCCGGAAACATCATTATCGCACCGTACTATTATGAGTATGTCTTTATCATAACCAGTCCGGGAATTAATCTCGGACAGATCAGGAAGATTATCCGGGAATTACCCTGTGTTGAAACAACAGAGGAAACAGGAGAGCATTTCTGATGTACACAGTCCTTGTTGTCGATGACAACCCTTCTATCGTTGAAATTTTTGTAAATATGCTTGAACAAGGGGGGTATCGCGCTCTTTCAGCCACAAGCGGGGAAGGTGCCCTTGAAATCCTTAAGAAGTTCAGGCCCGATATCGTCCTCCTTGATATTATGATGGAACCGATGGACGGGTGGCAGACACTGGAAAAGATCAAAGCCGGGCCTCCTTCCATGGCATCTGTTCCGGTAATGATGCTGACAGCGAAACCCCTGAGTCCTGGTGAAGTTCAAAAATTCGGTTTATCCATTGAGGATTATATAAATAAACCTATCACTCGGCGTGCTTTGTATGATGCAATAGACCGGTTTTTCCACCGGCGGGATCGGATGGAGACTCATATGCAGATCGCGGGTGAGGGTGGTGCCAGCCCGGAAACCCTCAAAGAGTACCGGACGCTTTGCAGGGCAACAGATGTACAAAAACGACTTCTCCGGATCCTGGAGCATGTTGCAATGAACGAAAATCTGGAGCAGCGTAAGTATGAAGAGATTACATCGACAGTCAGGGAGATGAAAGAGACTCTGTCTGAGAAAAATGAGCGACTTGAAGAAATCAGGCGTCATTTTCTTGAACTTGGAATAACCCCTGATGACGTCAAGGCGTGATTGTATGAGATATCCCTGTATCCTCGAAAATTACGCTTCAGTTTGTCTTATTTTCAATAGGTATTCCCCCGGCATCATTACATTGTCGCACTTCCACGGGTTCAGCTGGTTTTTATCCGGATTTTTATCGGATATGCGAAAAGACCTGAATGTGGCGCCGGTGTTTTTTAATTCAGGGGACTTCCCCCGATGAATGTCCCGCTTATACCTATACACGAACTTTCATCTGCAGAACGATGTCCGGTAAAGGTATTTTTTAACCGTTCAAATCGCTGGGTCGAACCTCCTGAATACACAATATGTAAACAGATTTCCTATCACCTCGGGGGGACGATCGACAGCGATGAGATCTGGGGGGAGATCTGCGGGATATCACCAGATATTGAGCCGGGCTACAGAGAGTATTGCAATTCCTGTGCAGAACAATGTGGAAAACAGGAATGGAAAACGGCCTCCGAATATGATCTTTTTGTTAAGTCGGATCGTTTTGGGATCTGCGGAACAATAGACCGGATATATAATGATGTACCCAACTTTTCTATTATCCGGTCCGTGAAACCTCCTGTTTCAGGTATTTATCCGGGTGATCGGATCAGGGTTGTTGGTTATGCACTGTGCCTGTCAGAGACGTTGGGCAGGGAACTGCATGGGGCTTCCGTTGATTATATTCCGGGTGGAATTAGCCGGTATTGTGAGATCCAACCCCGGGATATGAGACGGTTCTACGCAATAAAAAAAGTCCTGCTAAATATGAATGCAGGCGGAGTCCCCAAAAAACCTCTCACCGCCAGGTGTGAGACCTGTACATATAAGGGTCGATGCGACCCGGGACCAACCCGGCTTTCGGACCTTTTCTGAGCCGGTACCGATTTCGGGTATTATTTTTATCACTTCGGAAACAGGGAGGTTACCCTCCCTGCATATTCTTTCGCTATTTTTGTTCTAACAGGGTAATAGACCTGATATATTCTCCCCTTGCTTCCCGTGTGGTGCCGACGATTAACCAGTATTCATTCCCATGACGTTCACATATTCCCTGGGCACGGATCAACTCGCCACATGTTGCCTGGCCGCTGTAGGTATGGGTAAAAGACAGTACCTTTGAGATTTTTTCGTGAGAGACCGAATAAACTGCTGGATTATCGTATGAATATGTAGCATCAGTTACGATGGCCTCGATTGTCATTGACCCGATAACTTCTCCCTTTGCAAATGAGGCATTGCCTATTTCCTCATAACTCCTTGAATACAAAAGGTCAAAATAAGTCCCTTCAATCTGCCCCCGGTTCCATTTTCGTTTTTCATGGAGGATGAAATCATCCAATGAGATTTCGGGCCTGCGTTTCCTGTAAACCGTTTCCCAGAGTTCATCGCTCATCGGTTCAAGTTTTCCTTCCCCTACAGCCTTGATTAATCGTTCCCTGGCGGTAAACCAGTCCCTGCCGTATACAATGAAATCAATATCCGAAGATTCGATCTCCAGTCCACAGAGGAGCGACCCGGTGCAGCCCATTGAAGATTCAGGAACAAGAAACATCTTCATCAATGTTCTCACCCGGGGGTCCCTTTCTGCAATGGCAGGGAGTTCAATTTCCGGTTTGAAAATCCGGTTTACGTCCTCTGACGGAACCCGATGAACAGTATCAAGATATTCTGGTTTTTTCTCTTTTATTAACTGAAACGCAGGTTCGAAATCAAGTTTCTTATACCTGAATCCTGATTTGCTGACTCTCTCCCCCTGGGGATCCGGGACGTATCGCAAAATACATCCGATGCGGTCTTTATTGTCATACGCTGAAACAGCGTAAAGCCATCCATCGCGGTCTTCGATAAAATCCCGGAGTCTGGGTGGCAGCATTCAGACTCACTCCGTTGCCGCGAGATAGTCCCTGATCTCTTCGCTGCATGCGCCATCCCTGACGATACACCTGTTCACTAAATCCACCACCGTGCTCGGGATACCTGGAAGAATACCTCCGTCGATAAGGGTATCGTATGGAACGTGACACTCCCCTGGTGTCACCGGCTCTTTTGCACCGGACTGGTTTGCACTTGTAGCTGTGATAGGAGAATCGAAACGTGAAATAAGGTCGATAGCGACAGGGTGCGCAGGATACCTGACCCCTATCATCCCGGTCCCTACGGTCAGTATTCCGGGGACATATGAGCGGGCCTTAACGATAACCGTGACCGGACCTGGCAGAAATCTATTTATAAATCTCTCTTCTCTCGGACCGATCTTCGTTACAGCGGCCATCATCTCAAGATCTGAAACTGCAATTGAAACAGGCATTGAAAGGGGACGATTTTTAGCTTCATAGACTTTGAGGATTGCATCCTCGGAAAATGCGTCACCACCGAGTCCATAAACCGTCTCGGTGGGATATACGACCAATCCGTCCGTCATCAGGGCTTTTACTGCCTTGTCAATTATATCCATTTTAGAATTCCCGGCCCCGGACCCTGTTAATATCAAATACGGCCTTACTACTGACATGCATAACAGCAAAAACGCCGGCCTGGATCGGATCGGTGACCACGAGATCTGCATGTTCCGGGACGCTTCCTGCCATTTTCAGGGCGATGACGGGGATCCCTGCTTCCCTGACACGGTCGACAGCAATCGAAATTTCTCCACCCATCAGAGATCCTGCCAGCACAAGTATTGCTGCCCGCGGAAGCCTGGCGACTGCATCCACCGCCTGCGCAACGGTTCGTTCTCCCACAAGGGGTATTGTATCGACAGAAATACGTTCACCCCTGATATTATGACGATCCGCTTCGTTGACTGCACCGAGTGCGACCTGTGCCACCTGGGCACCCCCACCTATTATGATGACCCGGGTGCCGAAAATGTTAGAAAAGGGCTTATAGGGTTTTACATCCTTCACTGATGAAATTTTATCCAGATCGCATATTAATTCTTCAAAATCAGATCCACCTTCATACTCGACATATATCTCTGCGAGCCGGTTCATCGGCCCGGAATCAAAAACTTCCTGGTGAATCATCATGATATTCGCATCATGACAGGCAACAACGGTGGTTATATCGCGGAGGACACCTTTAGTATTCTCTGCAATAATCCTGATTGCAAAAAGTTCGTGTTCAGGCATAAACAGATGCGATAACCGGGGATCGAACCCGGGTTAGAAGCTTGGGAAGCTCCTGTCCTACCGCTAGACTATTATCGCGAAGATTTCACTACCGTATTGGTCCTTTGGACTGATAAAGGTTATTTTATCGCGAAAAACCTGTACTGATATCACCATCCGAGGTCTTCGGTAAAAAAAATTATTTTCTGATCAAATGTTAAGATTAATTCTCTATTTATGTTAACGCCGTTTCGGCGAATGAATCTGCTGTAATTCGTACATTACCTCACGATGATATCCGAGAATCATATCACTGATCACCCCGAACATAAAAATCTGGAATCCCACAACGATTAATAGAACGGTCAGGACCGTGAGAGGAATATGATTAATTCCCTGGAACCACTCGAAAAGCACATATGTCCCGGTAATAATCCCTGCGATCATGATAATGACTCCAATTAATCCGAAATAAAACATCGGGTTGTTACTTTTTGCCAAGCGGTAAATTGTAGTCGTTATTTTCAGACCGTCGTGGAACGGGTTCAGTTTTGTGTTGGTCCCGGGTCTTACAAAATACCTGATAGATACAATTTTTATTTTCTGATCATTTCGCACGGCCTCTGCAGATATCTCGGTCTCAATTTCAAAACCTGTCTCTTTCAAATGGAGTTGTTTAATTGATTCACTTGTAAAGGCCCGGTATCCTGAAAGAATATCATACAAATATTTTCCCTGGGCCAGTTTGAAAAGACGGTTAATGAACTGGTTGCCAAATAAATTCAACTTTGAAAATGCCTGCTGGTTTTCGGGAATCAGGCGGTTTCCTACTACATGGTCAAACCCTTCTGTGAGGGGAGCCAGCATAATTTCCGCATCCCGGGGTGAATACGTACCATCTCCATCAAGCATCAGGATATATGGGTGAATCGATAGCATTGAAGGCTTCAATCAGCGCATTTCCCTTCCCCCTGGCAGACTGGATCATACCCGGGCGCCTGATTCCAGGGCAATTTCCCGTGTTGCGTCACGGCTGTTACCGTCCATGACGACGATATTGGAATATCCCAGCGTTTTGAATTCCTGATGAGATCTCCAATTGTGGGGGCCTCATTTAATGTCGGGATAAGGATGCAGACCTGGTCTTTTTCAATACTCATTCAATTACTATATTAGATTCATCGACATAAGTGCTTTCATGCATATCTCCAAAAAGGGAATCCGGGCACTGGGTATTGCCGAGAGTTATTCCGGGAGAGAGCAATCCGTTATCTGTGGGGTCGCCATGAGAAAAGATCTCCGGATTGATGGTATCGGGTTCGGTACTGTCACTGTTGGAGGAATGGACGCGACAGAGTCAATTATATCCCTCGTTGATAAACTTGAAAAGAAATGATATCAACATTCTTCTTCTTGGTGGTTGCGTTATCTCATGGTATAATATCATTGATGCGGCCCGTTTGAATAAAGAACTGGATTTACCTGTTATTTGTGTCACCTATGAAGCATCGGAAGGGCTGGATGGGGATATTGAGCATCATTTTCCGGGTGATTCGGAACGGATCTCAATGTACATAAGTCTTGGTGAACGAGTGCCTGTGGTGCTGAAAACCCGCAGGACGGTTTTTTTACGTTCCTGGGGTATTACAGATTCGGATGCAGCAAGAATTTGTGATGATTTCACGCTTGACGGCAAAATCCCGGAACCGGTCACGGGTGGCAAGACTCAGTGCCCGGGCTTTTATGCGATGCAGGTGTAACTTGAAATAAGAACCCCGGATGGCTTTTCATATACATCAAACCTGATTTTATCTCCCGGGTGAAAGGTACCGTCGTTAAAGTCTATCATAATCTGTTCACCCGGTTCCCACCATGTCCCTGCACACCCGTGACCACCCATTGTCTGGATTCCGATATGGACCGTTGGAATAAAATTATGTCCGTTCATGGTACTGATTCGACAGGCCAGTTTCTGGTCGTTCCGGTAAAATGATGCGGTAAGCTTATCATTTTCCAGTCGCTCCGTTCCATGGTGATAAAGAAGTACGCGGCTGTCGTAATTCACTATGCCCGCCTCATTCGTGCTGTATACTATTTTTATTTCGAGGAAAGAGGGTGGTTTATACAGTTCCATATTGGGGATCTGGAACATAAGATAGACCAGTATTGCGAGGAGAACCGTGATGGCTACCATAAGAACTACAGCGATGGAGTGAGATGAACCCTCATCGCTGTGCTGTGTCCGGATTTTGCGCAAAGTATCAAATGTAAATGACTATTCGGAGATTAATGTGTTGAAATTGTTTTTTTATAAAACCGGTGTTGAGAATTAGATTATTAGTAACGATGGTTGGTCGTTGAGAATATGTGATTTATCATTCTTTCATATGTTGTCGCATTTTTGGTGGAAAATCAAAAAAAAGTTCCAAAAAAAGAGAGGTAGTATTATTCCTCAATTTCTCCGGTCCTCACCCGGATGGATTTCGAGACCGGGGATACAAATATTCTCCCATCACCAATTTTCCCGGTCCTTGCCGCATTGATGATAAGGTCAAGGATCATCTGGAGATCTTTGTCTTTCACGATGACCTCAACTTTACATTTTGGGATGAGATCAACGACTATTTCTCCACCCCTGTACTGGAGAACGATCCCTTTCTGGTCACCCCGTCCCTGTACATCTGAAACAGTCAGTCCGTATATTTTGTTTTCTTCAAGTGCTTTTTTCACGAATTCGAATCGCTCTGGTTTGATTATGGCTTCAATTTTTTGCATCTGATCCACCTCATGCATTGATTCGTTCACCATGTTGGGAGATATCCAGTCCCACATATTCTTCTTCTTCAGATACACGTAGTCCCATGACCTTATTAACCACCCATGCAAGGATATACGTGACGCCGAATGCATATATCAGCGCGGCAAAGGCTCCGACTGCATTTACTATGAACTGGTGTGTATTTCCTTCCAGAAGCCCGGAATACCCGTTAACCGCGGCAGCTGCAAAGATACCTGTTGCAAGTGCGCCCCAGAGACCGCCCATACCGTGGATTGCCCAGGCGTCACAACTTTCATCGAGACCTTTCTTCATGCGGAAGAGCATCGCACCATAACAGACGAGACCTGCAATGACACCTATAACAATTGATGCCATCGGGGTTACGTATCCTGATGCAGGTGTAATTGCAACAAGGCCGGCGATTGCCCCTGATATCATCCCAAGGGAACTTGGTTTACCATGGTACCAACTGGCGAACAACCAGGCCAGGGCACCTGCAGCTGCTGCTGTGTTCGTCACAACAAATGCATTTGCGGCCAGCCCGTTTGCAGCAATAGCACTTCCCGCATTGAACCCGAACCAGCCAAACCAGAGCAGGGATGCTCCGAGAAGGGTCATCGGTATGTTATGGGGTTCCATCATGTACTTGCCGTAACCCATACGGGAACCGATTACAAGTGCGACTGCCAGTGCTCCGAAACCAGAGCTGATATGCACAACAGTGCCTCCTGCGAAGTCAAGTGCACCCATCTGTTGTGCCCATCCGCCACCCCATACCCAGTGTGCGAGGGGATCGTAGACAAGCGTGGTCCAAAGGGCCGCGAATACGATGAATGATGAGAGTTTGACCCGTTCAGCCATTGCTGAGGTTAAAATTGCCATCGTTACTGTTGCGAAGACGAGCTGGAAGACCATGTACAGCAACCCCGGAACTGCCGGACTGTAGGGTCCGGCATCCATTCCTACTCCTGCAAGACCAAGATTTGAGAGGTTACCTATGAAACCGCCTGTATCACCGCCGAACGCCAGAGAATATCCAATTAATACCCATTGGATACTGACGAGTGCAAATGCGAGGATTGAAAGGGCTATCATAGAGATAAAATTTTTCTTTCGCACGAGCCCACCGTAGAAGAACCCTACACCGGGTGTCATCAGCATTACCAGTGCCGTGGCTGCAAGGAGCCAGGCCGTTGTTCCAGTATCGATTGCCATTAAGTTTTCACCATTCCTGCTAACGAATTGTACTCGTAAATAATTTCTGTCTGAAGTTATTCCGAATTTTTCATGTTGGAAGTTGAGGAAATTATCAGAGGAGGTCCCTGGGGAGAGAGGTTGAATGTCAGAGATGTTTTCGGACATCATGATTTCTAGGGTCACTCCTCTGGTAGAAGGAAGTTGATTTCTATCTTTTATAAATATATCTAATTCGGAAAAAAAGAAGCCCCTATTGATGGGAAATATCGAAGTCATTTGCCAGTAGATCGCGTTCTGCGCATATTGATCGTGTTAACCGCTGTCTTGACCGGAGCAAAGGGGCGCATCCTCCGGCTTTCCCATCCATTTGTTTCGCCCCTGTTCCATCCAGAAGACACGGTCAACAATATCATTAATCTCCCCAATCCGGTGGGTGACTAAAAGGCAGGGGATGTTTAACTCGGAAACAATCCCGCGTATAAGCGGTATCACGTCCCCGGTTGCATCCGGATCAAGCCCGGTAAATGGCTCGTCCAGCATAAGCAGCCGGGGTTCTGTGGCGAATGCCCGGGCAAGTGCGACCCGCTGACGCTGGCCTCCGGACAGGTTACCTGCCCTGACAAGGGAAAGATCGGCAATATTCATTCTCTCCTGCCAGTACCCGGTCCTCTCCGCAATAACCCGGCGTGGCAGATGTCGGGCATGGAGGCCGAATGACACATTTCCCGATACCGTAAGGTGGGGAAAGATCGCTGCATTCTGGGCCACGTAGGCAATTTTTCGGTCTTCAATCGGGACGTTGATCCGTTTCGCCCGGTTGAATAGGTCGGTATCGCCAAGACGGACCGAACCTGCATCCGGATCGAGGATCCCGGATATCAGGTTAAGGGTCGTGGATTTTCCCGCACCGTTCTCACCCATGATGGCCACGATCTCCCCGTGTTCGCTGCTCATGGCAATATCGAGCGTGTAGTCCCTCAGTCTTTTTGTAACAACCGCTTCAAACATGGACCTGTTCCTGCCGGGAAAGGTACCGGACAATAATCATAAGGGAAAACGAGACGATCACGAGCAGGATTGCTATCGTAAGCCCTGAGTTGAAGTTTCCTTCCATTCCGACATAGACCGCAAGCGGCATGGTCTGCGTGACACCCGGAAGGTTTCCTGCAAACATAATTGTCGCACCAAATTCCCCAAGTGCCCGCCCGAATGTCATCACCGCTCCTGATACAAGTCCGCTGGCAGTAAGAGGGACTACAACAAACAGGAACGTCCTGACCGGTGAAGCCCCGAGGGTCCGTGCGGTCTGCTCGTAGACCGGGTCGAGCGTCTCGAACAGGGTCTTTGCCTGCCGGAGGTAAAACGGGGACGCGACGAAGATCTGTGCCATTATCACGGCCAGCGTTGTGAAAGCAAGGGATATGCCGGATATAGTAAGGTATGATCCAACCAGGCCTGCCCTGCCATAGAGCATCAGCAATGCGAACCCGGCGACAGCCGGTGGGAGAACCAGTGGCAGATCAATGAGGGTATCGACGAGCATCTTTCCAGGGTACCGGTACTTGCAATGTACCCAGGCAAAGGGAGTTCCTACCAGGATAACAATACCCAGCGACAGGACGGAAGTAACCAGGCTCAGCCATAGTGCACCGGTCACATCCGGGTTCCGGAGGGATGAGATGAATAAACCGGGGTTAGTCCTGAAAATGAGTGCCATTACCGGAAGCGCAAGATAGAGCGTGACCGTGATAATCAACGCGGCAGCTCCGGCATACAGGAAAGTACACCCGGATCTTCTGTTTTGTTGCGGGGTCCATCGGTCATCTCCTCCGGGTTACGTGACGGGTCTTCGTTCTTAGTTCCTGGTTTGCTATGGGTGAGTCGAAACCGGCCTGAACCCCGAGTCCGAAAGTAGTTGCTGCCCTGATGGTGAGAGCATGAACTTTTCGAAGGTCTCAGCCGCATCCCCATGACCGCTGTTCTTCATGGTCCCGATGGTATAGGTCTGGAGGTAATTGTCCTTTTCCGGCACCTTAATGGCGATCAGTGTTCCTCCGGGCGCCGATGCATAGGTGGACTCGTACACAACACCTGCGTCCACCTCGCCGAGCGATACTTTCGTCGCAATCCCTGGTTCGGCAGTCTCATAGGTCACGACATTCCGGTAGAATGCTTTTTTCCACTCCTGGTCGTAACTCGAATTTGCCAGGTTGTCGATCACCTTCATGGTAGCAGTACCAACCGGTACCTCTTTTGTCCCCATCGCAATTTTCAACCCTGTTTTTCCAAGATCGGAAAGAGACTGGATTTTTCCGGGATTATCCGCCGGCAACACCACGATGACATAATTGGAGGTGAGGGGTTGAACCGATCCATTGACGAACCAGCCCTCTGTTTCAAGGGCGTTCGTGTAGGTATTACTCGCGGATATGAACACGTCTGCGTAAGCCCCGGCCTCAATTTTCTGTTTGAGGACCTGGGTACCATCGAGGCTGAACACGACGTGATACCCCGGGTTTTCTGCCTCGAATACAGGCCCGATCTTCCCTGATGCACGTGTAAGGGACGCAGCCGAATACACGACAACGGTTTCCGGGGACCCGTTGTGTACCGGAGTGGTGGCACTGGTTGTTACCGCTCGTGCTTTATCCGGGGATTCCGGGATTGCAACCGGCGGGTTCAGAGAGTCCGATATCCCGGAGATGCATCCTGCAAAGAAAACCGGGAGAAGTAATAATCCGCAGAGGATTCCGAAAGCGAATACTTTGTTAGATCCTGGTAATTTTTTCATCATGTAATCATTCCTTTCGCTATGTTGTCACAGAGGAATTCCGGAAGGCGGGTCACCTCCTGGTAAGACAATGGCACAACAATTCCGGCCGGTTTGTTAATTCGTCCACGGTCGGATTTGCGTTTCATCAGCATGCTCCTCCAGCACCGTTCCTGATAGTGACCTTCTGTTCGTGGGGTGCGATACATTCGGTTGCAAGAATGTAACCCCTTTGCGAAGCCTCAACCTCAATCCAGGGCGGCACATGGTCGCAGATTACTTCGAGGACTGAAAAACCGCCCCTCCGGATGAACTCCATGAGCACCTGCTTGCTGCTGACCTCGGGGCGTTTCCCCTGGATATCCCTGATGGAGACAAAAAAATACCCGGGAGCCCTCTGTTCCGGTACCGGGATATCGAAACCGACCGCTTGTGCTGTCCTTTCCGGTTCCTTTTCTTCATCGTTCCACACCTGTCCAAGGAAATCATCAGGTCTCCCGGATATCTCCCAGACACTGATCCCTGCCTTCTCCAGCTCGAAATACAGGGCTCCATGAGCCGATCTTGCAACAAGGATCCTGCAATTTCCCATGAATTCCAATAGTTCGGCAACTTTCAGGCGCATTTCCCTGAGGTCCCCGCACTGGTCAAGGGCCAACGCCATGCCACGGACCCGCTCGAAAGAACATCCCTGCTTCTGGAATACGACAACGGTCCCGGGTTCTCAAGGTCACTGCTGCACCCGCTGTCGTCAAGGATTGTTGCAATCTCCGGTTCCTTCCGGCTCATTCGTTTCTGGCACATGATACTAGATCACCAGTCGTTCGACGACGGTGCCTCCTTCGATATGGCTGTCAAGGATCTCTCCGACATCATCCGGCGTCACCGACCCGTACCAGATATTTTCCGGGTACACGACGACGATCGGTCCCTTTTCGCAGATCCCGAAACACCCGGTATTGGTCAGGAAGACCTCGCCGCCGATCCCGCGTTCTTCGATCTCTTCCATGAATTTCGTCATCACGTCGACACCGGTCTTGGTGTGACAGAACCCTTTCTGCTGCCCGTTCGGGCGGGAACTCGTGCAGATAAATATATGGTGTGTTGGTTTCTGCATATCAGGCACCTCCGTTTCATCGCTATCTCTTCTCTTCTCAGGTTCCGGTACGAGGCATACTTCGTCTCAAGCAGGGTATTGGTGAACCGGTCGAGGAACGCAAGCGTCCCCGCGTACCCGGCCGAGAGGATCCGCTGCCCCCCGATCCGGTCGTGGATCGGGAACCCGACCCGGACCAGCGGGATGCCCTGCCGTTCGGTCAGGAACTTCCCCCCGGAGTGGCCGATCGCGATGTTTGCGCCGGACGGACGGCCGCTGCCTCGATCGCGCAAAGTCCGTCTCTTCGAGGAAGACCGGGGTGCTCGTCAACGCCGGAAAGGACCGGCTCGAGGCATTGTGCCAGCCGGCTGTTTCCCGTCCCGCTCGCGATGACGGCCGGCGACGGCGCCGTTCTCACAGCAGATCCGGGTCAATGCATACACGAGTTCGGGCTCACCGTAGATGACCGGCCGGCCTTCCGCGTTGAACTTGTGGGCATCGGCCATCCCGTCGAGGAGCCAGCCGCGTTCCGTTGCCAGGGATTCGGGCACCTCTGTCCCGCTGATCGTATCGGAGGGTCTCGATGAACCGGTCGGTTGCTTCCAGGCCGATGGGAAGAGGCAGGTTGACGAGCGGGACGCCGAACTCCTGTTCAGCCAGAGCCCGGGTGACAATGCGTCCGGGCAGGTCCCGCCGAACTGGATCGTGAGCGGTGCGCCGGGCATCCGGGCGATATCTTCCGTCCGGGTCCCTCCCGGCGGGATCTTCTGGTACCGGCCGCCATACGGCCGGTCGAGGGTCATCGAGTAATCCGGCAGGAGGGTGTACTCGAGTCCCATCAGGGTGAGGATGCGTTGTATCTCCCGGATGTCGGCCGGGCTGATGTGGGGGATGATCACGTTGAACCGCTGGTGCCCTTCGGTTTTCCGGGCGAAGTGGGCGATAATCGCCTTCGTCGCTGCCCAGAACCCCTCCGTGTGGCTCCCGCTGTAACTCGGGGTGGGGACCGGGATGATGTCTGCACCACCCGGTCCACGCTCCCTGCAATAATCCTTGACGATCCGGTCGAGGTCCTCGCCCATGGTCTCGGCAAGGCAGGTGGTCAGGACCCCGATCACCTTCGGGCTGATAGACCCGGACCACGTTGTCGAGCGCCTTTTTCAGGTTCGCCTCCCCGCCGTAGATGGTCTGTTTCTCGTTGAGCGAGGAGGAGGCGATGTCCACCGGCTCGTTGAAGTGCTCGACGTTGGTGAGGCGCATGTAGGTGCTGCAGCCCTGCGAGCCGTGGACGAGCACCATCGCGTTCTCGATGCCCTTGAACGCGATGACGCCGCCGAGCGGCATGCACGTGCTGGCACTGGTTCTCGTTGACCTGCCGGACAACGCCGTTCCGGTGTCGCGGTGAGTCATTGTCATGCACCTCCTGTCCGGGCTGCTTTCAGGTGCTTCCAGACCGGGGAACAGGTGGTGATGTACACCTCGCGGGCGAACCTGACCGCCCCGTCGAAGCCGGCCAGGCATTCTTTCCGGTCATGGTTGTGGTCGACGAAGCCGATGCCCAGTTTGTAGGCAAGGACCCGTTCCTTGACCCCGCCGGCCATGACGTCGACCTTCTTTTCCAGCAGGAACTTTTCGAGTCTCGGCCGGGTTCGCGTCGTCGATGATGATCGCCCCTTCGTCGAGCATGCCGCTGATGGCGTCGTACTCCTCCTTCTTCCCGGTCTGGGTGCCGGTGAGGACGATCTCCATCCCGAGCTCCTTGAGCTGGCGGATGAGGGCGACCGCCTTGTAGGCGCCGCCCACGTAGATCGCTGCCCGTTTGCCGGACAGTTTCTTCCGGTACCGTTCGATGTCCGGGCTGATGCGGGCCAGTCTCGCGCTCGATGAGCGCCTCGGTCCGTCGCGGTTATCTCCGGGTCGTCATAGAACCTGGCGATCTTCCGCAGGCTCTCGGCCGTGTTCTCTGCGCCGAAGAAGTTCACGTCCATGAAGGGAGTGCCGAACTTCTTCTCGAGCTGGATCGCCACCCAGTGCATCGACCCGGTGCACTGCACGAGGTTCAGGCATGCCCCGGGCGCCTGCTTCAGGGCCGCGACCGTCGAATCGCCGGTGAAGGCAACATTGATCTCAATGCCCATCTCCCGGAGGTACCGCTCGACAAGCCATTTCTCGCCGCCGAGGTTGTACTCGCCGAGGAAGTTGAGTTTCCGGGTCTTTTCGACCGGAACTCCGTCTTTCGGGCGTGATCAGCTTCAGCAGGGCCTCGGCTGCCGCACGGTACCCGACCACCTTGTTGCCCGAGATGAAGCCGCTCGACTCGACCGGGATGACATCGATGCCGTGCCGGTGCGAGGCCTCTTTGCAGACCGCGATGATGTCGTCGCCGATCATGCCGGCGACGCAGGTCGCGTACACGAAGATCGCAGGCGGGTGATACTTCGCCACGATCTCGTCGATGCAGGCCGCCAGTTTCTTCTCGCCGCCGAAGATCACGTCCCGCTCTTTCATGTCGGTGGAGAAACTGTTCCGGTACATCTCCGAACCGCTCGACAGGCTCCCCCGGATGTCCCAGGTGTAGGTGGCACAGCCGATCGGGCCGTGGACGAGATGGACCGCGTCCGTGACCGGGTTCAAGACCACCCGGGCCCCGCAGAAGACGCAGGCCCGCTGGCTGACGGACCCGGCGAGGCTGTCGTTGGTGCAGTGGATGGTTTTTTGCTCTTCCCCGTGGTGATGATTGACTGTTCGCGTTCGCTGATGCAGGCGGCCGGCACGGCTGCCGGCAGGGTGCAAAGGTCTGTCATGATTTTCCTCCGTAGTTCTCCCGGTTACAGCACCAGTTCGTAGTCCTCATCCAGGCAGTCGCGGTCCCGGCGGTCGAGGAGCGCGTTGCTGATCTGCTCGATCAGGCGCAGGCATCCCCGGTAGCCGACGACCGGCATGAGCGGGTGGACGGCCCGGTCCAGGATCGGGAACCCGAACCGGACGAGCGGGATATCCTCGGCCCGGGCGATGTACTTGCCATACGAAGTGCCGATCAGGAGATCGACCTTCTCTTCCCTGATCCACTGCTGGAGTTCGAAGAGGTCGCCTTCCGCTTTTACCCTGCTGCCCGTGATCCCGGCCTCTTCGAGCATCTGTCCGGATCTCCGTCTCGAACGTCTTGCCGGGTGTGCCGGTCAGGACATACTCCGGGACCATGCCCATGGTGAGCAGGAACTCGGTCAGGGCGATGACATGGTCGGGGTCGCCGAAGATCGCGACCGTCTTCCCCTGGTAGTGGAAGTGGGTGTCGATCAGGGTGTCGACGACCTGCCCCCGTTCGATGTCGAGTGACGCGGGGATCTCGACCCCGAACCAGTCCTTCATCGCCATGATGAAATCGTCGGTTGCCTTCAGGCCGATCGGGAGTTTCAGCGGGATACCCGTGACGCCGCATTTCTCCTGCAGGAGATTGGCGGCATCGTTCGAGGCGAATGCGCCGAGTGCCAGCGTGAGCTCGGAGTTGCCGGCATCGCGGATCTCCGCGACCGTTGCACCGCCTTCGGGATACATCTGGTACCTGTTCGTGAGCGGGGTGTCGAGGACACCGGACGTGTCCGGGAACATGATCATCTTCACGCCGAGTTCCGTCACGATCCGGCGGATCTCCCGCATGTCGCCGGGGTTGACGAAGCCCGGGAGAATGTTCACCTGGTCTTTCTGGAACCCGTCCGACTCGGCGAGGTACGAGACCATCGCCTTGCACATGCCGGAAAACCCGGTGACATGCGAGCCCTGGTAACTGGGGGTGTTGACGTGGATGACCGTTTTCCCCTCCGGGATCTCCGCCTGTTTGATGATGTTCGGGATATCGTCGCCGATCGTCTCGGACAGGCAGGTCGTGTGGACCGCCATGATCTCGGGGTTGTAGATCGCAAAGACGTTCTTGATCGAGGTCTTGAGGTTCGCCGCCCCGCCAAAGACCGAGGCCCCTTCGGTAAAGGAACTCGATGAGGCGAGCACCGGGTCCCGGAAGTGCCGGGTCAGGTGCATGCGGTGGTACGCACAGCAGCCCTGCGAGCCGTGGCTGTGGGGCAGGCAGCCGTGGATGCCGAGCGCGGCATACATGGCGCCGATCGGCTGGCAGGTCTTGGCCGGGTTGATCTTTCCGGTCGTGTGTTCGACCGGGCTCTCGGGATACATTCAAGCATGGGTTTCACTCTCCCTCGTTCCCGTGTTTCTCCCACGGGGGGGTGATCAGGTTCCAGGCCGGGGTCATCAGGGCATTCGCCACATCACGGGCAAAGTTGATGGCCCCGTTGTACCCGGCGTACGGGCCGCTGTAGTCGTACGAGTGGAGCTGTTTTGAGGCGACGCCCATCTTGTGGGCGATATACTTGTCCCGGACACCCGGAGAAGAAGAGGTCGGGTTTGTACCGTGCTACGAGTTCTTCGATCTCGTGGTGGTTGCAGTCGTCGATCATGACCTCGCCGTCTTTCATGTTCGGGTACATCCCCTCGTAATAGCTCGAGCGGGACCTCTTTTTTCAGCTCTTCGTACTTCTCCTTTGACATGTTCAGGTGCACGTGGGCATCCCGGTACATGTTCTCGTCCGGGGCGAGGTGGAGCTCGGGGATGTTCTTGGAGTCGGCGTCGGTCTTGATGGTCGGGATGACCTGGCGGCCTTCGTAGTCGTCGCGGTGGGCGAACTCGTACCCGGCGACGATCATCTCCATGCCGAGGTCCCGGAGCAGGTACTGGTAGTGGTGGCTCCGCGAGCCGCCGACGAAGGCGAATGCGGTCTTTCCTGCACAGACCTTCCGGTACTGTTCGAGGGCCGCGGTGACCCGGGCAGTCTCGCGGGCGATGACCTCCTCGGTCTTCTGGACGAGCTCCGGGTCGCCGAAGCATTTGCGCCATCTGCCGCAGCGACTGGTTCGTTGCCTCGACGCCGATGAAGTTCACCTTCAGCCAGGGGGTGCCGTACTTGGTCTCCATCATCTCGGCGATGTAGTTGATCGAACGGTGGCACTGGACCAGGTTGAGGTCGGCGAGGTGCAGGTTCTTGATGTCGAGGTAACTGGTGTCCCCGGTCAGGACGCAGTTGACCGTATAGCCGATCTCCTTGAGGATCCGTTCCAGCTCCCAGCCGTCCCCGCCGATGTTGTACTCGCCCGAGGATGTTGATGACGTGCTTGCCGGGCTTTCTCGCTGGTCCCGGTCCCGATGACCTTCTCCATGAGGTCGTTGTTTGCGATGTGGTGGCCGGCCGACTGGCTGACCCCCTTGTAGCCCTCGCAGTTGAAGGCGAGGACCTGGATGCCGTGCCGCTCCTCGGCCGCCTTCGCCACCGCGTCGATGTCGTCGCCGATAAGTCCGACCGGGCAGGTGGCGCAGATGGTGATGGCCCGGGGGTGGAACGCTGCGACGACCTCGTCGATCATCTTTGCAAGCTTCTTCTCCCCGCCGAACACGATGTCGCGGCTCCTGCATGTCCGTGGTGAAGCAGAGCTGCGAGTAGATCTGTTCCTTTGGCGTAGTTTCGTCGGCCCGGGCCTTGTTGCGCCGGGTACCCCAGGTGTAGTACCCGCAGCCGACCGGGCCGTGGATGATGTGCACCATGTCCTTGATCGGCCCGACCACCACACCCTTGCATCCGGCATAGGCACAGCCGCGCTGCGAGATGATGCCGGGAATGGTCCGGGTGTTTGCCTCGATCTGCGGGCAACTCTCCGCCGCCTCATTCTTCACGACGAGGTGCTTCTTCCGGTTTTTCTTGACCTTGTCCGGATAGGGCCTCGAGCATCTCCTCTAATTGTACTCAGTTTCGCCATTGTCTCGAAATCCTCCTTACCAGATGGCTGCCTCTCCGGACTCTCCCGTGCGCACCCGGACTGCGTCGGACACGGGCAGGACGAAGATGGTGCCGTCCCCGATCCCGTGATCGGTCCGGTTGGCATCGGTGATCGCCTCGACGATCCGTGGCACGTCCTCGTCATGCGCCAGGATCGTGAACAGCCGTCGCGGGAAGAGCCGCGAACCGTCGAGGAAGCTGGTGACCAGGCTCCTCGGTATCCCCGGATTCGCCGAAGTCGTCGACGCTCATCGACAGAAGTTTCTCCTTGCATTCCTCGATCACCTCGGGGTCCTCGACGAGCCTGCCCCTGCCCAGCACCTTGACCGCGGTAAAACCGGCCACACCGGCCGCAACGAGGGCTTTCTTGGTTGCGCCGGTCTTCTTCATCCGGACAACAGCCATGATCTCTTTCATCGTGGCTCTCCCTCACAGGCCTCTGGCGCCTTTCGAGATGGTATAGACCTCCTCGACCGGGCTGACGAAGATCTTGCCGTCCCCGAACGTGCCGTCCTTCCCGGTCTTGGCGGTCGTCAGGATCATCCTGACGACCGTGTCCTTTTTCTCCTCCGGAATGACCATGAGGATGAGGGTCTTTGGGATCTCGTCATAGACCATGCCCCCTATCTTGATCCCCTTCTGCTTCCCGCGGCCGACGACATCGACCATGGTAGCGGCGTGGAATCCCGCTGCCGACAGTTCAGCAAGCACTTCATCCTTCTTCTCCGGCCGTACGATTGCTCGTATCAGTAACATGTTCCACATCCGCTTTTTCTCGTCCGGTTGTTCTACCGGCTTCACATCGCGTCCAGGAACCCGTGCTGCATCATCAGCTCCTCGAGCCGTTCCTGTTTCATCGGCTTGGGGATGACGAACATCTTGTTCTCGTCGATGGCCTTTGCCAGGTTCCGGTATTCGTTCGCCTGGTTCGACGTCGGGTCGAAGTCGATGACCGTCTTCTTGTTGATCTCGGCCCGCTGCACGAGGTTATCCCGCGGGACAAAGTAGATGAGCTGAGACCCGAGCTCCTCGGCGAATGCCTTGAGCAGGGCGTGCTCGTTGTCGACCTTGCGGCTGTTGCAGATGATGCCGCCCAGCCTCACCTTGCCGTTCGTTGCATACTTCTGGATGCCTTTGGCAATGTTGTTGGCCGCATAGAGCGCCATCAGTTCGCCGGAGGCCACGATGTAGATCTCCTCTGCCTTGCCTTCCCGGATCGGCATGGCGAAACCGCCGCAGACCACGTCGCCGAGCACATCGTAGAAGACGTAGTCGAGGTCGTCGGTGTAGGCCCCGAGCGATTCGAGCAGGTTGATGGAGGTGATGATCCCCCGGCCTGCACAACCCACGCCGGGTTCCGGTCCACCGGACTCTACGCACCGTGTATTGCCGAAACCGGGTTTCAGGATCGCATCGAGTTCGATGTCATCGCCTTCATCCCGCAAGGTGTCGAGCACGGTCTTCTGACACAGTCCATGGAGCAGGAGCCGGGTCGAGTCGGCCTTCGGGTCGCACCCGACCACCATGATCTTCTTTCCCGCTTCGGCCAGCGCAGCAACCGTGTTCTGGGTCGTTGTCGATTTGCCGATACCGCCTTTTCCGTAAATTGCCACTTGTCTTTTCATATGAATTCCTCTTATCGCCCGTTATCCCGTACCAGTCAGCCTATGGCCTTTGCCGGCCGGCTATCCGGGACGAATTTCATGTCCGTTGCATAGTTCCCGAAAGGGCCAGGCATGTGAATTCCTGTTCCTTCGGGAGCTGGCGCTATTCCATGCTGATACTAATCTTCAGCGGCACTCTTCCCGGTCAACAATGGCCACTCGAAACGCGGTCTCATTACAGGAACCGGGGAGACGGATGGGTAGTCCCGTTAGGGATCACCAGTCCCGGTTCACCCGGTAATGTACACGATATCTTCATTCGCTGCCATCGGAACGAGTTACTTCTGTTTACCGGATTGTTCCGGTTTTTTTTCAGGCCCTGGAAACCCAACCCATAACCCGGTTCGGGACTACAGGATTCTGCGTGAATGATACCTTCCAGGTCCCCTTCCTGCCTGATGAAATGCCCCTGGCACCCTTCATGCGGGAACTGGCTATCGTATCAGGCACTCCGGCCTGGGTCTGTCCGCCCGGGAGAAGGTGAGCTGGTTCAACCTTCGGGTCAGTGCTGCGATGCAGGATATTTCCAGAATATCCTTGCAATCCGGTTTCCTGGCTTCGGTGGGAGGGTTTCCCGGTCCCACCTGTACCACGAATTACAGTCTTTTTCATGTTCCTCCTTCTTCGCTACAATAGAGTGTAAGCTAAAGAAATATTTATATTGATATCATAGGAAGTTTACTTCCTACACATCCAGCCGTACCTGAATTTTGTTTATTACCGATTTTTATTATATCCGTTCATTATTTTTAATTTTACGGAGAATAAATCCTTGAAATGAATTATTATTATTGCAAGGACAGGTTTTTTTTAAATCGCATAATTCTCAAAAATAACAAAACTATTAATAATAATCAGATAGAAGCTCTTTTCTATCGAAGACCCGAATCAGGTCTCGATGGATCTGACTAACGCGCCAGTATCCCAATAGTCCGGATCACGTTTCGGCCAGGAGGAAAATATCTCCGGAAACGATAGCTGGATAATCCGGAATATTCTCCCCAAATTTGATTGGGATACGGCGCGGGAAGCAATCCCGGAAAAAACTCAGACGAAGTATACAGTTCCAATCCCTATGGACTGTATTTCAGGTTTTCAATTGAGATGAGGTGTAAAATTGGCTACTACAACGAAAAAATGGAATGGGACCACGACAAAAACCGACGTCGACAACGTTATCTCGCAGATAAAGAAAAACAAGATAAAAATTGTCGATCTGAAGTTTAATGATCTCCCGGGACTCTGGCAGCACTTTTCGATACCTGCAACGGAACTGGTACAGGACGATTCTCCCGATAAGGGAATCTGGGCGGAAGGGATCGGATTTGACGGTTCATCGATACGCGGTTTCCAGAAGATCCAGGAATCGGACATGATCCTAATGCCCGATGCCATGACCGCGGTAACAGATCCGATTTGCGATGTACCCACCATGTCCATCATATGTGACGTGTACGACCCTGTTGCCAAGACCCCCTATTCCAGGGACCCCCGATATATTGCGAAAAAGGCCGAAAAATATCTGAAAGAACTGGACATTGCCGATGTGAGTTACTGGGGACCCGAACTGGAGTTCTTTATCTTCGATGATATCAGGTTTGATCAGAACGTGCACTCGGGTTATTATTTCATCGATTCCCAGGAGGGCGAATGGAACTCCGGTCGCGAAGAATGTCCGAATCTCGGGTATAAGCCAAGGTTTAAGGAGGGGTACTTCCCGGTCCCGCCCCACGACTCGCTACAGGATTTGAGAAGTGAGATCGTCCTTAAAATGGTTGAAACTGGTATCCCTGTCGAGGTGCATCACCACGAAGTCGCAACCGGCGGCCAGAATGAAATCGACATGCGATTTGATTCGCTTGTTAACGTTGCAGACCGGTGCATGATGTTCAAATATATTGTAAAAAATATGGCGAAGCAAAACGGCCAGGTCGCTACCTTCATGCCAAAGCCGCTGTTCGGGGATAATGGTTCAGGTATGCATACGCACCAGTCGCTATGGCGTGGCGGAAAGAACCTCTTCTATGACGAAAAAGGATATGCCGGCATCTCAACGCTTGCCAAATACTACATTGGCGGCCTCTTAAAGCACGCCCATGCACTCATGGCTTTCTGTGCCCCAACAACAAATTCATACAAAAGGCTTGTACCCGGTTACGAGGCACCGGTAAACCTGGTATATTCGATGCGGAACAGGTCGGCTGCAGTCCGGATACCACTCTACTCGGAAAACCCGAAAGCAAAGAGGATTGAATTCAGGCCACCGGACCCCTCGTGCAACCCGTACCTGGCATTTTCGGCCATGCTGATGGCAGGTATCGATGGCATTAAAAACAAAATTGATCCGAAGGAACCCTTTGAAGGCAATACCTACGAACTTACAGGCACCGATTCGAAAAAAATTCCAACCGTACCGGGATCACTTGAAGCAGCTATCGACGCTCTCGAAGCCGATCATAAATTCCTGCTCCAGGGGAAGGTTTTCACCCAGGATGTCATCGATGTCTGGATAGAATACAAACGAATGGAAATGGATAGTATCCGGTCAAGGCCACACCCTCATGAATTCCACTTATATTTCGATATTTAGTCATTTTTTTTCTAAAAAATATCTATTCCATTTTTTATCTTCTTTTTTTCCATGATCGACATTCCTGCTTTCCACTCTTGTATCCCTTTTACCTTAGAAAGACTCCCATTGCCGGTTCCTGTCTGGAATTCTGTATTTTGTTAAAACAACCGGGCATGAAACCATATTATTCAAATTGATTCAACGGAGCATGGACGTCGAATATTCGATATTCGCATGTTCGAATGGGAACTATTTTGAAATATGAATATCCGATTGTTCTTAAAAAACAGAAAAACTAAAAGGTAGAAATGATCTAAATTGCCCTAATTATGCATTTCGCCACATTTTTAACAAATTAAACGAAATCAGAATTAATCCGGGGATAGTTGGAGTCTAATCCCCGGACCAATTGCGTGTAGAGAGCGCTACACAAGAGAGTTTGGGAGGATGATATGGGTTACATATCAAGCCTCCACTTCATCTGTCCGCACCCGGACCATTTTTTCCACGGGTATCTGGAATATTTTTCCATCACCCATTTTTCCGGTTTTTGCAGCCTTTTGTATGAGGCTGATAACCTCTTCTGCATGATCATCCCTGACAACCACTTCAATTGATATCTTGGGGAGGAGATCGATGGCCATTATACCGCCCCTGAACTGCAGCGTGATACCCTTCTGGTCTCCACGTCCCATTACTTCGGTAACCGTCATACCGTAAAACCCATGGTCTTCGAGGGCTTTTTTAACGAAATCAAGTCTTTCAGGGCGAATTACTGCTTTTATCATTTTCATTGTTACCACCTCCTTCCTGTCCTATGCACGTTCCCCGTGCTGGGATAGATCAAGTCCCACATATTCTTCTTCTTCAGATACACGCAGGCCCATGTACCTTGTCGATGACCATCGCCAATACCCATGTCAGGCCGAAGGAATAGAGCATGATGAACAGAGCTCCGCCGATCTGGATAAGGAACTGGGAGACATTTCCATAGATCAGGCCTGTGTAACCGTTGATTGCAGCCGATGCAAATATACCCACCGCTATCGTCCCCCAGAGCCCTCCGATTCCATGAACAGACCAGGCATCGAGACTTTCATCCATTCCCTTGTTGATGCGCCAGAGCATCGTCTTGTAACAGAGAATTCCCGCAACCGCTCCTATCAGGATGGAAACCAGAGGTCCGACATATCCTGCACATGGTGTAATTGCACCGAGACCTGCAATTGCCCCGCTAACCATTCCAAGAGAACTGGGGTGGCCACCGATCCATGATGCGAAAAGCCATGCAAGTGCCCCGGCTGCCGCTGAAGTGTTCGTCACAACGAGTGCATTAACAGCAAGTCCGTTTGCCGCAAGAGCACTTCCCCCGTTAAAACCAAACCAGCCGAACCACAACAGCCCCGCTCCCAGGAGGGTCATTGGTATATTGTGTGCCTCCATTGCGTAGGTACCAAAACCCGCTCGTTTGCCGATGACCAACGCTATCGCAAGAGCTGAGAATCCTGCTGTGATATGGACAACTGAACCTCCCGCAAAATCCAGGAACCCGAGCGAACTCAACCACCCGCCCCCCCAGACCCAGTGGGCAACGGGGTCGTACACGAGTGTCGTCCAGAGGAGTGCAAACAGGACAAACGAGCTCAATTTAACTCGTTCTGCCATACCCGATGTCACGATTGCCATCGTTACGGCCGCGAACATCAACTGGTATGCCATGAACAACAGACCGGGAATTGCAGCGCTGTAGGGACCCGGTTGCATCCCTACCCCTTCAAGTCCTACAAGGGAGAGATTTCCCATCGCACCTGATACATCGCCACCAAACGCGATCGAATAGCCTATAACGATCCACTGGATGCTCACAAGCGCGAATGCCACGAAGGACATCGCTACCATGGAGATAAAATTCTTTTTACGAACAAGACCCCCATAAAACAGTCCGACACCAGGGGTCATCAACATTACAAGAGCCGTTGATGCAAGCAGCCACGCGGTATCTCCACTGTCAACTACCATCTATATCATCACCTGTTTTTTTGTTAAATTTCCCGAATACATTGCTTTTATCCTTCCGCCCGGTTTTGATAATCCGTCATTTTTTTTTGTTTGAGCTTTTTGCGACCGGGGACATGGTTTCATTTGCCTGAAACTCTTCATGTGTGATTTTTAGCAAAACCGATGGTTGTTTGTGGATTTTTTGATTACTCCCTGGATAATCTGTATCATTCTCCATTTCAAGCCAGGCTCCGTTATCGACACTGGAATGCAACACACAATTATCTGTTTCATGGGTACTTTTCCCGATACGATTGACATTTTGTTCCACGATGATTTCATCCGGATCTTGCTTCAAATTTACCATATCAGTGGAAGGATCCTATTTACCTAATAATATAAATCTTTCTATTCATGGTGAATAAAAAAAAATTAATAGGTTGCCAGGTACCGCTCAAGTTCCCATGGATGGACTGCAAGACGGAAGGCGTCAGACTCCATCTGGGCGGTATTGTTAAGACTGTCCATTACATGGTTCCCGAGAGTTTTGGTGAGCACTTTGTCCTTATTCAGATATGCACTGGCTTCCATCAGGCTGGCCGGCAACATTCTGATACCCATTTTCTCTCGTTCGTGAGAACTGAGGTGATAGATATTAACATCTGTGCTTTCAGGGGGTTCGATTTTATTCTTGATCCCATCAATTCCTGCCGCCAGCATACAGGCGAATGTGAGGTAGGGGTTGCACATTGGGTCCGGACTCCTGAATTCCGCCCTTGTACTGTTTCCACGTGCTGCTGGGACCCTGACCAGGGCCGACCTGTTGGTGTTGCTCCATGAAATGTAACACGGGGCTTCGTAGCCGGGCACAAGACGTTTATAAGAATTGATCGTCGGGTTCGCAACACGGGTGATTGCCTGTGCATGTTCAAGGATCCCGCCGATATAATACATCGCGGTCTGTGAGAGCTGCTTGGGAGCTTTTGGATCGAAGAATGCATTCTTCCCGTCTTTCGCCAGTGAACCGTGGGTATGCATGCCGCTCCCATTGATACCTCCAATTGGTTTTGCCATAAAGGTCGCATGAAGACCGCACCTGAGAGCAAGTGCTTTTGCTGCAAATTTGAAGGTGATTACCCGATCTGCAGTTACCAGTGCATCGTCATATTTGAAATCAATCTCATGCTGGCTTTCTGCGACTTCATGGTGTGACATTTCGATTTCGAAGCCCATTTTAGTGAGTGCCAGTACAATATCCCTTCGGACATCTTCTGCTGCATCCTGCGGTGCAAGGTCGAAATATGCACCATAGTCCTGGAACTGGGTTGTCGGTTTGCCATCCACCATTTTGAACAGGAAAAATTCCAGTTCAGGACCGGTATTAAAGGTAAATCCCAGTTTTTTTGCCTCTTCAAGGGTTTTCTTCAGGATGTACCGCGGATCGCCTTCGAAAGGTTTTCCCCCGTAGGTGTATACGTCACATACGAATCGCGCAACGCGTGCATCGTTAGAACGCCATGGCAGTAAGGTATAGGTCGAAGGGTCGGGCTTAAGGAGCATGTCGGATTCTTCAATCCGGGTAAATCCTTCGATGGAAGAACCATCAAACCATATCCCGTCAGTGAGGGCTTTTTCAACCTGTTCAACAGGTATTGCCGCATTTTTGGGCTGCCCCTGGACATCGGTAAACTGGAGGCGTACAAACTTTACAAGATCTGCATCGATACGCTCGAGCATCTGGTCAACAGTTTTGCTGGACATTATAACTAACTAAACTCTGACATTATTTATATTTACGTAAATCCGGTTTATGCATATAAACAAATATTTGTCGATATTATTCAAAACAAACTAATATTCAAGGTTATTTTTTCAATTCTTGAAATTTAAAGGTGGAAGGAAATTTCCATCTCTATTGTTAAATATACGGCAATTTCTAAAAAACCATTTTTTTGGATGGAATCAATAGAATGACTTGCTGATAAGTTCCATTCTTATTTCCTGGAATATCAGGTTTGTGAGAATTTACCGAATAATAAAACCCTGATGAATAATAGTTAATAATCCGGAACTCCAGCAGGCACCTGTAATGGTTCCTGGCATTTTCTCAATCTCCAGGTTGAGAGATCGTTCTTACGCAAAATGTCGAAAAAATTAATCATTGGACATTTCAGTCCAGTATCTAATCAATCAAGAAGGATGCTGTTCGCTTTGTCCTTGTATGCATCCATAATATACGGGATGCCAGATATACGGCTCGATTCCTCTGTTAATGCCATCAGATCGTTTCTGGATATTGTCTTGAGATTGAAATTCCTGCTCCCTGCCATCAGCTGCTGAAGGCCGGTCCTGAATTTCTGTGCATATGTATAGATCCCAATCGCACCCATCGGGATCTCTTTAAACCGTGATCCGAATTTCTCTTTCAGCTCTTCGTAGGAGACAAATATTTCCTCGGCTGTCGTCCCGTATTTCGAAACTGACTTCGGAAGGTCTCCATCCTTTATCCACTTCCCAATGTTCTTTCCGGTCATCCCCGGGATCATGAGTGCCCGACCCATGCATACCGCCTTGACATAGGGGCTCCCCATCGCGAGTGACTTGAAGACATTTGGTTCATCGGAGAATCCACCGGCGATTGCAATGTCAGGTACCCTGATACCTCTCTTTTTCAGTTTCTCACAGTACTGGTTGGCAAGTGACTGCAGGTAGAACGTGGGGATCCCCCACTCATTCATCATCGGCCACGGGCTCATCCCGGTTCCGCCGGAAGCCCCGTCGATGGTCAGGAGGTCAATCTTTGCATCAGCAGAGAACCGGATCGCCATCGCAAGTTCTACTGCGGAATATGCCCCTGTCTTTAACGTAACCCGCTTGAACCCGATGTCACGGAGACGATCTACCTCCTCGAGGAAGCCTTCTTTTGTGACGAATCCAAGGCGGGAATGTCGCTCGAACTCCTTGATTGCCCCAGCTTCATAGGCTTTTTTATTCTCTGGAAGTGTTGGGTCAGGCAACACGATATATCCGCGCTTTTTCAGCTCAATCGCTCGTTCCAGTGATTTAACCTTGATTTCTCCCCCGATGCACTTGGCGCCCTGGCCCCATTTTAACTCGATGGTGTCGAGATTGTGCTTTGAAGAAACATATTCGGCGGTCCCAAGACGGGTATCCTCGACATTCATCTGGACGAGCATCTCTCCGTAACCATCATAGAACTTCTTGTAAATACCAATCCTGCGGTCCATCTCCGGGGACTCTGTTACTTTGCCTTTTTTATCAAGTTTAAGGCCCGGGTCAATGCCACAAACGTTCTCACCGCATACGATGGTAATACCGGAGATCGCAGCGCCGATGGCAAAATGTTCCCAGTTGACCCGTGCAATTTCTGTCGACCCCAGTGCACCGGTGAAAATGGGCATGCGCATCTTTACTTTTTTGTCCCACCCATACTCCGTTTCGGTGTTAACCGCGGAAAATAATGCCGTATCGGGACCGATCTCCGTCCCTTCGGGAAGGCCTTTGGCTCCAGCTGCATATCCCTGGATATTCAGGTGTGAATAGTCGACCGGGTAATTTTTGTCCGCGCCTGCCGTGATCTCTCCAAAAGGTCCGGGGTACAGGACTTCACGTCCACGGAATGATGATAACCAGGTCTCACAACTGCCCTTACACCCATCGATACACCGGGTACAGATACCCGACATGGGCGATACGTCCCGCGAACGGTTTACCGTCCCGGTGCATTCGTTTGCGTTTGGTTGTCTAAGATTCATTAACTCTCTCCTGTTGCTCTCTTATCATTGCCTTGAAAAATCAAGGATGGGTTCGAGCGACAATGCTCAAACGAGAGAGTTTCGTTTTTATAGGGATATAAGCACTTGCCTTCGATTCTATTTAAAAAGATTATGGTTCGTTATTCTCAATTAATTGCAGAATTTGCTAGAATTCTATGGGGGTCCATTTTCAAAGATATAATCCAAACGGGGTCCATTGCCAAAAAATGTCCAAGATGGGCTTGTATTGGTAGTATTAACAGAATGACCCTCATTTTTTTGGTGACAAATGCATGATCTCCTTGATATCAAACCGATGGAAGGACACTGTATACAATATATGAGATTTATCAACGAGCAAATCAAATTATACTGAACCCTATAATAATCAGCCAACGGGGCATATGTGGTAACAATGTGTGGAATAATTGGTGTTATTGACAGGAAACGCGAATTGATGGATGGTTCCTCAATCAAACAGGCTCTCTCCAAAATGGACGAACGTGGCAGCGGGGAAGGGGCAGGTTATGTTGCATATGGCGTGTTCCCGGAGTTTAAGAATTATTATGCGATTCATGTCTTTTTTGACAATATTCATGAGTCAAAGGCATCTGTCGATCACTTGCTCTCCGAATGGGGGATCGTTGTCCATGATGAAGAAATTCCAACGAGCGACCATGCAAAGATCCGAAAAATCCACACCCCCTGGAGATACTTCTTCAAACCCGATGCAACGCTGATGCCCCGCAGTACCGCACCGGAAGAGGATATCGTCGCACATATTGTTATGAAAGTGAACACAACGATGCCCGGCGTCCTGGTTTTTTCTTCGGGTAAAAATATCGGTGTATTCAAGGCATCCGGATGGCCGGAAGATGTGGCTGAATTCTACAAAATTCATGAATATAAAGGATATATCTGGCTCGGTCATAACCGGTACCCTACGAATACTCCGGGTTGGTGGGGTGGCGCTCACCCTTTCAACCTCCTGAACTGGAGCGTGGTGCATAACGGTGAAATCACTTCCTATGGTACAAACAGGCGTTACATTGAAAGCTACGGATACCACTGCACGATGTTCACCGATACTGAAGTTGTTGCGTACCTCGTCGATCTTCTGGTGCGTAAACATGGTTTATCCGAAGAAATGGCGGTTAAAGCTCTCGCGCCCCCGTTCTGGGATGAAATCGACCGCATGCCTGAAAAGGCACGACTGCTCCATACCGCGATACGTCTGACATATGGCCCGGCCCTCATGAACGGACCGTTTGCAATCGTTGTGGCGAATGAAAATTCAATCGTAGGATTTACTGACAGGATCAAACTCCGTCCCCTCGTTTCCGGGGAATCCGGCAACCGTCTCTATATATCAAGCGAGGAAGCGGCAATCAGGACAATGGAACCCGATATTGAACGGATTACAATGCCGAGGGCTGGATCACCGGTAATCGGGAGGCTGATCGCATGAGCATCGGAACGGTACCGTTAAAGTTCCGGGTCAGCATTGACCAGGAACAGTGCATGGCATGCGGGCGTTGTGTCGAAAACTGTTCTTACGGTGTATTCCGGATGGAAAACGGGGTCGTGCGGGTTACTCCGCGAAACTGCGTGGCCTGCCACCGTTGTCTCGCGATGTGCCCGCGGGACGCGATTTCAATCGAGGAGCGGCCCATCGACTACCGGAGCCACCCGCTCTGGACAGCCCCGGTGAAAGAAGCGATATTTAACCAGGCACGGACCGGAAAAATAATTGTTGCGGGAATGGGGAATGCTCTTCCGTACCCGGTCATCTTTGATCGGCTTGTACTCGATGCCTGCCAGGTCACGAACCCGAGTATCGATCCCCTTCGCGAACCGATGGAGTTACGGACCTATATCGGAAAGAAGCCCTCTCGTCTCGATCTTCAAACAAAGCCAAACGGGGATGTCGAACTCCTGTCAACCCTGGTGCCGAACCTCAAGTTAGAGACCCCGATCATGATAGGGCACATGAGTTACGGTGCAATCAGCCTCAATGCCCAGACCAGCCTTGCAAAAGCGGTCAACAAAATAGGGACTTTTATGGGGACCGGTGAAGGCGGGCTTCACGAGAGTCTCTACCCGTACCAAAGCCATATGATCGTACAGGTGGCGTCGGGCCGTTTCGGGGTCGATATTAATTACCTCGAACGTGGAGCAGCGATTGAAATCAAGATCGGCCAGGGTGCAAAACCCGGGATAGGCGGGCACCTCCCGGGTGAAAAGGTCAATAAGGAAGTCTCTGTCACCCGCATGATACCGGAAGGAAGCGATGCAATCAGCCCGGCACCTCACCACGACATCTACAGTATTGAAGACCTCAAGCAACTCGTCCGGAGCCTGAAGGAAGCGACCGAGTGGAAGAAACCGGTATTTGTCAAAATTGCAGCAGTCCATAACTCGGCGGCGATTGCAGCCGGAATTGCAAGGTCGTCTGCAGATGCAATTGTCATTGACGGCTTCCGGGGAGGTACCGGTGCTGCACCGCGTGTATTCCGGGACCATGTCGGGATACCGGTTGAAGCGGCCATTGCGAGTGTCGACGCAAAACTCCGGCAGCAGGGTATCCGGAATGAGGTATCCGTTATCGCAAGTGGTGGAATCCGGGAGAGTGCCGATGTCGCAAAAATTATCGCTCTCGGTGCCGACGCGGTATATATCGGGACCGCAGCACTGATTGCACTCGGGTGCCGCGTATGCGGGACCTGTAACCGCGGTGTCTGTGCATGGGGAATCGCCACACAGCGGGCTGATCTCGTCCAGCGACTCGACCCGGAAACCGGTTCACAACAGGTGGTCAACCTCATTCACGGCTGGACGGATGAGCTGGCCGAACTGATGGGAGCTGCGGGAATCAACAGTATTGAGAGTCTCAGGGGCAACCGGGACCGGCTGAGAAGTTACATGCTCGATGAAGCGCTGATGAACGTACTTGATGTGAAATCCGTGGGCGCGTGAACCGAATGAAAACAGTCGAAATCGATGCAAAAGACCTCCATTACACCCCTTTGAACCAGCAGATCCGGAAAGCCGTCAGCAATGGTGCAGAGCAGATAACTGTCAGAAACATAATGGGTCAGCGATTTATCGGGGATGGCCTGAAAGGGAAGGTCTCGTTGATCCTCCACGGCGTGGCGGGCGGTGACCTCGGGATGTTCATGAGCGGGCCTGCCATAACGCTCTATGGCAATGCGGACCATGCACCGGGTAATACGATGGATGCCGGTTCAATTACCATTCACGGGAGTACGGGTGATGCTGTAGCCCATAGTATGCGGGGTGGAAAAGTATTCGTGCGCGATACTGTCGGTTACCGGGGCGGGATCCACATGAAACAATACCTCGATAAGTGCCCGGTGCTTGTTGTGGGAGGTTCGGCACGTTCGTTCCTTGGTGAATACATGGCAGGTGGCCTGATCCTCGTACTACGACGTGACCCTGATGAGATGAACGATGAACGGGGTATCGGGAGCGGTATTCATGGCGGTCAGATTTTTATCCGGGGGCAGATCGACGACGACTGTCTTGGGATGGGGACTAAGAAGGATACCTGCAGCGGGGAGGAGATATCCCGGATAGCCCCGCTGATACATGAATTTGCAGAAAAATTCGGAATAGATCCCGTACCGCTTCTGAAATCGGAATACACCCGGATATCGCCTGCCAGTGCACGACCATTTGCGAACAAATATACATGGGAGTAGTGAACGGCGATGGAACAGAAAACATACCAGGACCTGAAAAAGGAAGTGTGGGAAACCGGGCGGTGCTCGGGATGCGGTGGATGCGTTGCAATGTGCCCGGCGGATTCGATAACGTTTCGTGAAAGCGGAGATACCTCTACCCCGGTCCAGTCCGGGTACTGTAAACAGGTAACAGACGGGGTGGCCTGTGGTGCATGTTATGCGGTCTGCCCGAGGGTAATTCCCGATACCAGGGAAACACTCGGGAATTATATTGATCTCCTCGCAGCGAAAACAACCAGGGATATCCCGAGAAAACAGAGTGGCGGAGCGGTGACCGGAATTCTGGCCCACGCCCTTGATACAGGGTTGATTGATGCAGTTGTTACCGTCGGTGAAGACAGGTTCACATTGCGGCCTGTTTCAATGGTCATTACGTCCAGTGAACAATTGTTGCACGAGGCGGGAAGCCGGTACAGCTGGTGGGTCCCGTTTCTCGCGGCGCTGAAAACAGCGGTTGTCAACCGGAAATTCACAAAGATTGCAATTGTCGGTGTACCGTGTACCGTGCAGGCGATATCGAGGTTGCGGACATCCGACAACGACCTGCTGAAACCATACGCACGCTCCATCCGCCTGGTTATCGGGTTATTCTGCACCGAAAGTTTTGACTACCAGGCACTCGTTGAGAAAAAGCTCAAATCAGAGCATAATATCGCCACATGGGAGATTAAAAAACTCGATGTCCGGGGAAAACTCGAGGTTACCATGAAAGACGGGAGCACATTTTCATTCCCGATGAAAGATCTTAATGAGACGGTACGGACTGGTTGCCATCATTGCACTGATACCACTGCACTCTTCTCTGATATTTCTGCAGGTTCCGTCGGTAGTCCCGAAGGGTATACGACCCTGATTGTGCGAAACCTCGTAGGAAAATCATTCCTGGAGAGCGCTATTCTGGCAGGCGATTTAACAACTTCCGGAGACGTCGATCCCGGTGCAATAGAAAAGCTGGCAGCGGGAAAGATAAAGAGAAATTCCATCAACTAATTTTTCCCGGTATTTCCGGGATCTGAATTGATTAGTCCTGCAGATATTCACACCGGTTTAGTAGCTTATTGAACCTGTCAGTTCTGTCAATTCCTTATGGTATAATATCAATATATCATCTATCACTAGTACTGGAAACCTGGATACCCCAAGGTCAGAAGTCGAATAACCTGATAATAAAATTAGTAAAAGATTTCGAAACAAAGGAAAAAGAGGTATATTATGAAAAATAGTCCAATAATCATATTATTTCTAACCATCATCCTCCTTGCAGGTCTTTCCTGTACAATAGTGGCCGGTGCGACTGCTATCCCTGTAACGGTAAAGGCTGATAATACGTATATTGCCCCTTTCAGTTCCGCCTATTATAACTGGCTTAACACAAGGTCTGCAGCCACGTACGAAAGCCAGGAAGGGCACGGGCTCGGGCTGATTCCGGCGCCGGTCGACCTCTCTGGTACAACAGAAACAGGGAGCTGGGGGAGCAGCGTTAACAATCCCTCTGTTGTGGGTTATACCCTGCAGAGAACTACGGAAAGCACACAACCTACCATACTAACCTCAAACGGAGGTGTACAACCGACCGGGACTACTGTTGCCGCCAGCTCAGACCGCTATGATCTCCGGACCCTGGGAAAACTTACCCCGATCAGGAACCAGGGGCAGGATGGAAATTGCTGGGCATTTGCGTCCATTGCATCGCTCGAATCATCCCTCCTTCCAGGCGAGAGATATGATTTTTCGGAGAATAATGAAAAGAACCTGCATGGGTTCGATGTACCGATAAATCTTGGGGGCAACGATTTTATGGCAACGGCATACCTGGCCAGGTGGTCCGGACCTGTTTCTGAATCAACGGACCCATATTCCTATGGAACATACCGTTTCAGCATCAGGTCTGCCCGTTGAAAAACATGTCCAGGAAGTATTTTTTATCCCGACACGGAGGGAACCTCTTGACAATGACATGATTAAATCGGCGGTCCGGCAATATGGGGCAGTATATTCCACGTTACGGTATGAAGCAGGGTCCTACAATCCAGGTACCGCAGGCTATTACTATTCCGGTTCCGGTGCATTCAATCACGCAATTGATATCGTCGGGTGGGATGACGGATATTCAGCCTCGAACTTCAATAACCAGCCCCCCGGGAACGGTGCATTCATCGCCAGGAATAGTTGGGGCTCAACATGGGGTGATGCCGGTTATTTCTATATCTCGTATTATGATACCCGTATCGGCAGGGACAACGCGATGTTTACTGCCCAGGCGCCAAACAACTATTCGCGTGTATACCAGTATGACCCGCTCGGATGGGTCGCAAATTTCGGGTTCGGTACTGACACGGCTTACTACGCAAATGTTTTCACTGCAGCCGGAAACGAACAACTGAAGGCAGTCGGGTTCTACACATCGGCGACCAATACGCAATACGAGGTCAAGGTGTTCCTGAATCCCGATACCGGACCGATCAGTTCCAGCGGGTATATTATCCCAGCAGAACGGGACAATAAGCCTTCCCGGTTATCATACCATCGGACTCGGTTCACCGGTCGATCTCAAAAAAGGTGAACGGTTCTCAGTCGCGGTAAAGGTTGTATCCCCGGGGTGGACAACACCGGTGGCGATAGAATTGCCAATAAACGGCTATTCCACGGGGGCAACGGCATTGTCAGGCCAGAGTTACATAAGCAGCAACGGTGTGGGCTGGAGCGATCTTACCCTATCCCAACCGAATACGAATGTCTGTTTAAAGGCATTCACCAGTTCGGGGTCAACCACGGTCACGACAACAACAAAACCAACCTCCACCGGATGGCAGATACTTAAGAGCCTCACTAAGCCTTCAACCACCGTGAAAAGCAGTACTACCCGGGTATACCTGAATCCGGGCACTGTTAACCAGACAAATCCCGTGATACGGCAATTCGTCGGGCAGGCCTCGTTACGGAATACCAGCCAGTCGTTTGCGCCTGCACCGGAATCGTATGTTTCAAGATACCAGACGAGCAACGGAAATAAATCCTCAACAACTGAAAAGGCTCGGAACCTGCTCGCACAATACCAGGTTACCGGATGAGAAAGGGAGTACCCAATCTCATACCGGCTTCATTTCCAACTTCCAATAAAAAAGCGGATAGGTTCTTTTTTTGGTAGATGGCGAACGATTATCATCCTGTTTTCATAATAGTGTAGGTATAATCCGGGAGCCCGGGATCTATAATTCCTGATATCCAGGCTTTCGGCCCAGTACAAAATTGCGAAGGTCTCCACTGGTAAAATCCCCCATGTCCGCGTATTATGTTAACAGGAAGGCGAAGCGTCCTTCACCCCGAAAGGATGACAAAAAAAGTAATCTCAGCAGAGGGTGCCGTATCTGCCAGAAAGGTGCGAAAATGGTCCTCTTTGTTACCGGGGTGTGTCACCGTACCTGTTGGTACTGTCCGCTGTCCGGCGAACGAAAAGGTGTTGACCTGACCTATGCAAATGAACGCATGGTTGACAGTCCGGAACAGGCAATCGAAGTGGCACACCGCATGAGTGCCCTTGGTACCGGTGTAACCGGTGGGGAACCACTCGCACGTCCTGAACGGGTAATTGCCTATTGTTCACGATTGAAGGAAGAATTCGGGCCGGAACACCAGATACACCTCTATACCGGCATCGCACCTGACCGTGAAATGCTGACCAGCCTGAAAGGAATCGTCGATGAAATACGGATTCACCCACCTGTTGAGGTGTGGGACAGGATCCTTGAAAGCGATTACGTGAGATCCGCAATTACCGCGAAAGAGATGGGATTTGATATTGGGTTTGAAGTCCCGGCTCTTCCGGAAGTCGGTATGCTCGACAAGGCACTTCCGTTCCTCGATTTTCTCAATATCAACGAACTCGAATGGGGAGACCATAACGCGGATGGCATGCGTGAACGTAACTATACGCTCGAAGACGGGCTCCATAATGCGATTGACGGGGCGAAGAGAATGGGCATCGGTCATCAGCAAGGAAGAAAAGGTCCATTTTTGTTCCTCCTCGTTCAAGGACTCGGTCCAGCTCAGGAAGCGGTTAATCCGGGTCGCAAGGAATACTGCCAGGTCGTTCGATCATGTGACCCGGGACGGGACTGTCCTTTACGGGAGCCTGGTCCCGCATGAAAACGATCGGGAATGGCTTAAGCGCCTGAAAACCGGAACGTACGAGGACCAGGGTGACCACGTGGAACTGTCATGGAAAGTACTGCGGTCGTATGCAGAAACACTTTCCGGGGAAAGCTGCATTATCGAACGGTACCCTGACAGGGGTATTATCGTCGAGGTGACCCCGATTTGAGCCTCAAATCTGCACTGGAACCACTGTATGAAGATCACCTTGTACGCCAGTGTGTGCACATGCCCCGCCACATCGCGATTATCCAGGACGGTAACCGGCGTTATGCAAGGAATGCCGGTCTCGATACGGAAAAAGGTCACCGGGCAGGTGCGGACGTGACGGAAAAAGTCCTCGACTGGATCCACGAACTCGGGATCACCCATATCACGCTCTATTCATTCTCGACAGAAAATTTCAACCGGGACCCGACGGAGATCGAATCGCTCTTCACGCTTTTTAAGGAGAAATTTTTAAGCGTGCTTTCCGATGACCGCGTGACGAAATACCGGATCCGTGTCAGGATGGTAGGGGACAGGACCCTCCTCCCCGACGACTTAAAACAGGTCGTTGAAATCGTGGAAGAGGCAACGAAAGAAAATGACTCGTTTTTCCTGAATGTTGCCCTCGCGTATGGCGGCCGGAACGAGATCCTCCATGCAGCCCGGAGGATCCTTGCAAAAGTTGAGAACGGTACCTGTCGTCCCGAAGAGATCACCCCGGCGATGGTCGAGTCGCATCTTCACGAAGGGAGCGATTTGCCTCCCGTAGACCTTATTATCAGGACCGGGAACGAATTCAGGACTTCCAACTTCCTCCCCTGGCTGGCGAACGGGCATGAGAGTGCCGTATATTTCTCGGCTCCCTACTGGCCGATGTTCCGGAAAATCGACCTGCTCCGTGCGATTCGCGTGTATTCCCAACGGAAAGAAGCCGCAATTACCGGCCAAAACGCCTGACCCGGGACTGGTAGTCGCGGAGAGCACGGAGGAAATCCACTTTCCTGAAATATTTCCAGTTTGTATCCGAGAAGAACAGCTCGGAATATACCGATTGCCATATCAGGAAATCGGTCAGGTGATCTCCCCCGGTTTTAATAACGAAATCAGGTTTATATTTGAATGTCAGGCACGATTCGAGAAGTTTTTCGTCCACCTCGCCGGGCTGGACGTGGGACCTGGCCATTGATTTGATACAATCCGTAATCTCTTCCCGCCCGCTCTTCCCGATGGCAACGGTAACATTAAGGCCTGACCCGCTTTCCTCTGCCTGTTCTTTGTAGTGGATGGTCAGGCGGGCAATATCCCCGATTCTCCTGATCACGGGTAAATATGTTTCAATAGAGGATTGTTCCTTTGTGCTGATATGAAATGTCAGGCCCCTGATACTATTCCCATTACTATTTTTTTCTTCATTTCCAGGGCCTTCCTCCGGGCGGTCATGCCGGGACCCACTCCGGGAAACCCGGTCGGAAATATCGATACACCACCTGGTACATGCAAGAATTTTTTCCGGGGTGTCCTGCATGTCCTGTTCGGTGATCATGACGCAGATATGGGCCGGCAGTATCGTGAGCTGACGTTCGATAAGACGTTCATATATCCAGTAAATCATAACGACGACTTCCGGTTGGCCTGCATGATATTCTCACCCGTCTGATTGGTTGTTATTGATATTCTTAACCGGTATTCCGGGACATTTTTTTCGTATATTCACACCAGTCTGGTCCGGTGTTTAATGATATTTCAAACCGGTATTTCCGGATCCTGTTTTTTAGTTATTCCGATCACTCATTGGTTGTTATCAATTATCCCGTTATTGGTGAACGACCCATTATGACGCCCAGTCCAGGAGTTCCTTCATCGTGAGACTGTTGAGAATATCCCCTGCACCGCACCAGCCGCGTTGTGCGATGGTGATTCCGTAACGCATATGCGCCAATTCATCCTCGTGGTGGGTGTCGGTGCCGAGTGAAATGCGGACTCCCTTCTCTTTTGAATGCCTGATATCGGTATCATCCAGGTCGAGCCTCCAGGGTGATGCATTGCACTCGAGTGCCGTCCCGGTCTCCCTGGCCCGGTCGATGATTCGCGGTATATCAATTTCGAATGCCTGCCTTTTACCGATAATCCTTCCCGTAGGATGGCCGATAATATCGATATTTTCATTTTCGACCGCCATGAGCACCCGCCGGGTCATCGTATCGCGGTCCTCTTTCAGACCGGAATGGATAGAGGCAATAACGAGATCGAGGCCGGACAGCGCCTGGTTTGGTAGTCCAAGCGACCCGTTCGAAAGGATATCCACTTCAGTGCCGTGAAGAAGCGTGCATGTCTCCCCCGATCCGGTTGACACGCTCGATCTCGTGGGACTGCCGCTGCAGTTTTTCTTCATCGAGGCCGTGGGTGATCCCAAGGGTTGCAGAGTGATCGGAACAAAGAATATACTCATAGCCGAGTGCCTCGCCTTTCTGTGCCAGTTGTTCCAGGGTAAGGTACCCGTCGCTCCAGTCGGAATGGACGTGCAGGTCTCCCCTTGATGTCGGCGGCTTCGACTAATTTTGGCAGCTGGCCTTTCCTTGCAAGTTCGATTTCCCCGAGGTTTTCCCGCAGTTCGGGCCTGATGTACTGGAGCCCCAGGTACGCGAACATGTCCTGTTCGCTTGCGAATTCGTGGAGTTTTCCGTCTGCCCGTTCTTCAATGCCATATTCGTTTACCTTCAGGCCGGACTCTATGGCAACCTCCCGGAGATGGATATTGAACTCTTTTGACCCGGTCAGGTACACGAGCATCGCACCCTGGTCGCGTTCACGGGTGAACCTGATATCGACCCGCTGCCCGAGGACACGGACCGAAGTCCGCCGCTCCCCTTCATCGATCACCTCGTCGACACTTTTCCGGAGTTTTGGGTTGACGACCGATGGCAGTTCCGTGGAAACGATATCGATATCTCCTATCGTGCTCTTTCCCCGGCGGTAACTTCCCGCGACCACCCATGTCCCGGGCGTGAGAGATCCCGTGAGCTTATCGACAACTGCTTCTGCTTCCAGCCGGTTCATCCGCCCGCCGGCCGCACGGTAGAGGGCGATCGCCTTGAGAAAACCCTGTTCCTTTTTCTCACCGAACCCCTTCAGCGCCCGGATCCGGCGTCCGGATGCGGCCTTTTCAAGGTCCTCCACGCTCTGGATATTCATTTTTTTCCAGAGCACCGCAATGGTCTTCGGCCCGACCCCTTCAAGTTTCAGGAGTTCCAGCAGGGATGGCGGTACCTTCGCACGGAGTTCTTCCAGTTCGTTACAGGTGCCGGTCTCGACAATATCCCGGACTTTCTTTGCGATCGCCGAGCCGATCCCGGGGACGAGGTTGAGGTCATCCTCGCTCATCAGTGCTGCCGGGCTGCTCATACGTTCGATCGTATCGGCAGCCCTGTTGAACGCACGGATCTTGAAGACATTGTCCCCGGTGATCTCCAGGAGTTCACCGATCAACAACAGTTTCGATGCAATTTCCCTGTTCGAGACCTCGTTCACCAATGTCCTTTCTCCCGGAAATTTCCTCTATTAAATGTTGCGACGTTGAACCACTAAATTTGTTTCTTTTTATGATTTGTTGAAACTGGCTGCATCTGTTATCAATATGAAATAGCAAATTACGGTGACAGGATTGGGATTAATCACGCTCCCGGCTCCGCCCCTCTGCTTTGATGATCCCGGTTGGGATTGGACTGTCCCCTTGTCATCTGAAATATTAAAGACACTTCTGGAGACCCTGCCCCAGGAATATCTTATTGCGGTGGGTCGGGACCGGGGGTGAAACTCCCTCCTAGAATCCTAATATTCCAAAATTTTTAATAAAACCGGAATTTTCTTTATGGATTTCAGAAAAGGAGTTGGAAGATAATTTACTCTCTGGAATTAAAAAAAAAACAGGGAGAAAACTTTAGGATCGGTTCTCTTCCCCAAAAGAAAAATTATTTAGCTAACGCTCACTGTTCCGGTGCGACTTCCTCGAATACCTTGACTGACTTCGGCATAACTCCGGGCCGGATATCGGTCTGCCAGGATGTATACGAGAGGACATGGACATGATATTCGAGATACCCGCGGATGAAATCCGAAAGGCCTTCGTTGCGGTGGCCGAGAATGAGGATCACGAACCACTGGATAATCATCAGAATTCCGGCAATGAATCCGTACACGAACATAACGATTGCAATTGCAATGCTGTAAAATATACGGACCAGGAGTTCCACCCTCCTGGCATCGTGCTCATACGTAAAGAGCTGGGTTGTTTTTTCTGAATCTGACATATGTATTCACCTTAAATTCGAGCCGGTAGGATAACATCCCTGTTTTCACCGGTCTTAGGTACCTATCAACGATTCTCCTGAAGAATGTTCTTGACCGGATCTGTGTTCTTGTGCAAGGATTCCGGAATTTCCATTGATGCACATGTTTTTAAGCCATGAAAACGAAGTTGTTAAGTCAGATCATAGTCTGATAACGTCTTTGTCCCGGTAGGGTAGTGGACATCCTAGAAGCCTGCGGAGCTTTTGACCCGGGTTCAAGTCCCGGCCGGGGCGTTCAATTCTGTGGTTAGAATCCCCATTAATTTTAAGAGTACGTGGGCACCGTCTTTTGATGTGATACCTTCAGAGCAGAGAATATGACGTAATGTATCACACAAATAAACAACCTTCATACTTCCTAACACTAATTGCTAATTCATGAAGACATCCCTCCTTGCCGTAATCCTTATAGCCCACCATATCAGCCGTCCTTGCCGGCTGTATCACCCCAACATCACAACCCGGGAAAACGAACGGTACACCCACCAGCACTCACTCTGTTCAGGTTGCCATCATTACCAATGTCACCCAGCTACCCGGCTCGGGTCCCGGTAATGAAAATCTCACCAAATTCGCCGATCGTGCCGTTGCATACGCTAAAGATCACGGGAAAGATGTTGCGTTAAAGGAGTTCAATGACGTAAATGGCTCGTTCATCGACGGGGAACGCTATATCTTTGCGTATGACATAAACGGGACCACCCTCGCATGGCCATTCCGGCCGGACCAGATCGGGGTGACCAGGTCTGGTGTCGTCGATCCAAACGGCGTGAAACACATCGACCGGATGATTGAGCTTGCGAAGGAGGGGGGCGGGTATCTCTACTATGTAACTGCTAATCCTGCGGACTACAACCGGCCGGAGTTCAAATACGTGTATGTCCGGCCGGTCGACAGCACGTGGTTCGTCGGGTCCGGGATCTACCTATCCAGCGTTCCCGCAACCTTCAACGCCACGGAAGTAGACCGGCTCGTCACCCGGGTAAAACAGGCCCGTGAGTATGCAAAGGCGCAGGGAGAGGCAAAAGCGGCCATGGACTTCAACGACCGGAACGGCACGTGGGCGGACGGCAGCCGGTATATTTTTGCTCTCGATTTCAACGGCACCATGCTCGCCCTTCCGTTCGAACCCGACCAGGTCGGTACGAACCGGATGAACTTCACCGATCCCAATGGGGTGAAGATCTCGGACTGGAAGGTCTCGGTCGGTGAAAGTGGCGGGGGATTCATGTATGCATATATATATGACCCGGATACCGCGAAGAATGGGTATAAACTCTGTTATATTGAGCCGGTGAATGGTGAAGAATGGCTGGTGGGGTCCGGGATTTATACCGGGATGGGGTGATGGAGTGGAAAGTGAAGGTGAGACCTGGAATCCTGTTTTTTTTTGAGTGGCTGACTCCACTTGCCAGGGATAAGCTTTGGTATGTAGATTAGTGAGTCCCCATATGGTTGGGCAGTCAAGTTGTCACTCATAAGACTCGATAACCCTTTATGGGGTCCCAAAAATCCCTTTAATGTTGCCCAATTACTTAATCTGACTAATATTGAAGAGATTATAATGCTCTATAACCCAATTGAAGCAATTTTAAAGGCATCATAATTTCACCCCTACTTTATATCAACTGATCAGGAGATCTGGCCTTATTTCCCCGCTATAAGAGAATTTTATTCAGCCCTTCTGCCAAAATAACGATAATTTGAAGAGATAATAAAAATAAGCCCGATACGGCCCCGGTTCACAAACCAATAAGATCAATCCGGGCCAGAATATGGCTCCGATTAATAACAATAAATAAATCACATTAAAGCCTATATTGGGGTATAATACCCACTCCCGGCCACCAGAGAGTTAATCTACAAATAATTTTAAAAATTTCACAAAAAAATTTCAAAAAATTTATCCGCAACTCGGTCCGCACCCTTCCGCAGATCCCTGGTCGCCTGACTCTTTCTCTTCCAGGATCCGCTTCAGGGCCATGTCCACAAACTCGTAAAACGACTGCGGTTTTTTCCAGGTCTCCATGAAAAATTTCCCGGTAAGTTCCGGGCCGTTCATCACCAGCACATTGCCGTCCCCGTTCATCGCGGTGACGTAACGGATCCCGTTGTGGAGATTATGGATCCCCTTTTCTTTGGGTTTCGGAATCCGTGCAGTGACGACCCAGTACTTCTTCGTATCTTCTGCATCGACATAGACCTCGTGTTTTTCCTCGAATTTCTTCAGCACATCTTTAATCGGATCAGCCATTTGAGAATCAACTCCTTTCAAGTTAATGTTAGATTTCTCTCACTTCAACACACAGATGGCCCGGGGTTCGCGGATCAGGAGGGCCAGGCTTTCGGTGACATAGAAATCAAGGCCTTCTCCGGATGGACCGGTGTACCCGATGCACATGTCCTGCCCGATCTCGATCGCTGCAAACCAGACGCCTGAGGCCATCAGTACTCCGCCCTTTTTGAGGGCCGGTGCCTTGACAACTCCTTCGGTAACAATACCGCGGATATGGTCGAGCTCGGTGCCTTCGCCCTGCGGGTACCGCCTGAGCAGGAGGTTGTACGAGTTGAGGGGCAAGTGCCATGGTGTAGGGACCGTGGAAACCTGCTTCGTCGAGTTTCGTGACGGCACTGATAATTTGGTCCGCTGCTGTCCCTACCTTGTCCCACTTGGACAGTGTCTGTGAATTCGTTCCTTCTGCATTCAGCAGGCCGGTACATCCGGACATCCCATCGAAAACGACCTGGTCTTCCAGGGCGGAAACATTCAGCGTTGCGGTAACCAGCGGGTTCGTATCGAGGTACGGGTTCCCTCCTTCAACCGATGCAAGGTCACGTCTGGTCATCGAGAATGGGACCTTCAGTTCGGTCAGGGGAAGAAACCCGCTCCCCATAACACCCTTTCCCATCTCGAAATCCGCGAGAGGTATTCCTTTCGTTCCGAAACCAAACGGCCCTTCGATACCGATGAGTTTCCTGCCCGCGAGCTGGCTTTTCGCGACCATTACCATGGTGTTGTCGAGCAGCGCCCAGGTCCCTTCAGCTATTGGCGCTTCACTGCGCCCCAAAAACTTGTTTTCCATCGTAATCTCTCCAATAATCCTTTATTTCAGTGACCCCACCGTTGTGGTTTTCGTGGGCTGTGCAGTTTCGGCAGGTGGCCCGGAAATTCCCTGTGCCATCGTATCGACTTCAATGGTCCCCTTTTTCAGGAAATCGTCCTCGTCACCGGTCAGGAGTTGGATGAGGCGTGCAAATTCACCGACATGGACCCGTTCCTCGTTGGCAATATCGATGAGGACTGCTTTTGCAAGGGGATTGTCCGTCGCATCGGCATGGGACATGTAGGTGTGGACTGCCTCCTCCTCGGCCGAGAGGTCGAGACGGATTGCCCTGACCAGTTCCTCGTTGGTCAGTTTCCGGTCAGGGACTTTCCCGCTGAACGGGTTGACGAATTCCGGCATCAGTGCCTCCCGCTTTCATGTTCTTTCTTCACCATGTCGAACCGTCTTGCGACTTCATCCCAGTTCACGATGTTCCAGAAGGACTCGACAAATTTTGCCCGGTCGTTCTTGTAGTCCAGGTAATAGGCATGTTCCCAGACATCGAGCACCAGGAGAATCTCATAACCGGGAGCGAGGTTTACGTTGTGCTTTTCCAGCTGCATGACGACCGGACGCTGGGTCTTGTTGCAGAACGTAAGCATCGCCCATCCGGAACCCTCCACGCTGGTGGCAGCCTGGGTAAACTCCGTTTTAAACCGGTCGAATTTCCCGAACTCCCCGTCGATTACCTTTGCAAGTTCTCCTTTGGGAACGCCCCCGCCGCCCTTCCCAGCCGGGGCCATGTTCAGCCAGAACTTGTTGTGAAGACGAAATCCTCCCAGGTGAAACGACAATTCCTTCAGGGTGGCTTTCATATCGAGACTGGCATTATCCTTCCTTGCCTTGTCCAGTTTTTCAAAAATCGCATTTGCCCCGGTCACATACGCCTGGTGGTGTTTCTGGTGGTGCAGTTTCAGCTGTTCTTCTGAAATATACGGCGCCAGTGCCTTGTAGTCGTACGGCAGGTCTGGTAATGTATAAAATTTATTTCCTTCCATTTCAACAATACCTCCATTATTCGATGGAATTGTCTGTGAGAATGGGAAATGACTCCCGCCAAGGGATTAGTATCGTATATAATAGGCTCTCCTCTTACTTTCAAACCATGAAACATACAATGAAACATAGTTGCACCGGGGAAACAGGAATTCTCCTTAGAAATCTTTTCGAATCTGAATATTCACGATACAGATGAAGAAGAAGATGGATGACACCCGGCCCGGAATGAGGAGATTTCAGGGGACCGGATGCCTGGGCTGGTTTACGGGTTTTCATTCCCGCGATTCGAAATACTTCAGGGCCGATGGTGCGTATTTCTTGAGCTCCCTGAAGAAATACTGGGCAAATTTTGGATCGGAATCAGCAATTGAACCGTTTATGGTTACAATCAGCCAGTTCGGCAATTCAGGTCCTGCATCCAGGACATTTTTTACCACGACAATCGTCTCGTCAACATCAACATTTTTTTTCCATCGATATGGCATTTTTTTCCTCCGGTAATTTGGTTTTCACTAATCATCAGGACCGTTTTTTAACAGCAGAATCATACAATCTCCAGGATTTTTCCCAGAGTGGATTTTCGGATCCGAGTTTCGAAAGAACCTCATCCTTGATACTTGCGGTGGAAATTCCATCCTTCGCGTTTTTCCCGATTTGCTGCGCAACCGTGCGTGCAAACTCCGGTGATGCACCGGATTTCACAGCACTGACCACGATTTTCTCAGGAATAAACACTTCCTTCCTGCCGTCTCTCTTCGTTACCGATATCGTAAGCATTGCCTGATCACCTCCATCAACGTCATCGATTACCTGATTTGAATTTCATTTCAGGGTCAATATTTTTCAGATTTGCTCATCAGGGAACTTTAATTCCTTTTGGTAGCAATCCCTTTATTGTTTTTTTAGTCACGCCTGCCCGGCGGAATCATCAGGTCTGCCCGGAATCAGGGATTATAATGACGATCCCCGAAATCTTTTTTAGGATCCGCTTGAGGAAAAGGGAACACGAACTGGTATCCCCTTCGAACCCGGGACCCTTACGTGTGGGATAGTACCAGTTTTTTTATCAACTATTGGTTAAAAAAAATCAGGTGAAACAAATTTTGAAACAATAAAACCAGACCTCCGTTCAGGAATCACATCCCAAAATATTTTTGTCCGGGGAAAAAGGTTAAATTTTTCCGGCTTTGCAAGGGTTTCGTATCAAGTGCCGTTTCCCGGTTCTTTTCGGTTAAACCGACGATTCGAGTTTCTTGTTGTTTTCGTCATACCGGTAGATACCGGGGTTCTGCAACAGGTCAAATGCATTTATTTTCATATCTATCAGTTCCGGAAAAGAAAAGAATGCATTCGTGTCTTTTCCCTTGTCCTCAAAGAATACCTGGATACCATTTTCATATTTTTTGCTGCTGACAATCTTGTCCATCGTTAATCACCTCATTATTGTTCACTTTTTTTAGAGAATTTCATAGGAATTGTTCAATCGCTTCTGGGGTAACTGACATAATTCCTGATGAAATCCGCATAAAAACATTCTTCCAGATGGCAGCGGATACACCCGTTTGCCGGGCATTCAGGCCCGAACCGCTGTACCGCTGCGGTGATACACCCGTGAAAGTGCTCTTTCCCGCTCCGGTAATTGGTCCAGACATACCCGAGATCGTCTCCGGCCATCACAATCCCGTCTGAAACTGGAAAGTTGGAAATAATTCTCACCTGGGTTTTCGTATGAAGTAATTTCTTAAAAGAGTCTCTTAGGAAATTCAATTTTTGAAGCAAAAATTGGAATTTATTTTCTATCCTGTCGTTCTCGCGGGACACCCCGATGTCTGAATCGGGCACTGGTATTGACAGGCAGGAAGTCCACGGCAGGTATGACCATTCCAGGGATAAATCCCGATATTTCCGTCACGTGGATGTAGTTGAAAAGGCCGTCTTTCATCAGGATGGTAAGCGGGGGATTGTCCCGGTTTTCCATTTCGTTTATATCCCTCAAATCCGGACGTTTAACATCTGCCACGAAAAAACGAAATAGTGCTCAGTTTTTTTAAAGAAAAACCGTTATGGCATAGATCGGAGAAAAGAAACTAACGGGGTGATGTATATTGGATCTCAAGCAGGGACATTAAAAGATAAGTACTGCTGTTTCCTCTCCCGCTGGTGTTTCAGGCAGATAACCGTTCAGCTTTTCCGCTGAGAATGTGCTGGAATACCAGTTTGAATTCGTTTAATTTTCGGCTGATATATTTTTTTCCGATAACCGTAGGTGAATACAGTTTCGATTTCCCGGACATTTTGATCTCCAGGTAGCCCTTGCTTTCGAGGTCGTAAAGCAGTGTGTACACCCTTGCCTGGGGGATGAGCACGTTGTAGCGGTTGTGGATTTCATGAACGATATCGTACCCGGAAATGGGTTTCTCAAGCATGGACAGGACAACGGGTTCGAGCAGTTTCTTGATGACATCGTCAATTGTTGCCTGGGGTACGACTGCCACAGAGTCTGTGGGAAATGAATGATGTGCAAACGAGAGTGTCGTGTCTTTCCCTGTTGAGATGATGATTTTTGAAATTCCTTCGGTAAACGATGAGATATGCTGGTGATCGATATTTCCGATATTTATCGCGATGATCCCGGAAACGGGTGACCCCTGCTTTTTTTTCGAAAGTATCATATTTTTAATGGCGAGGATATCGTCGAATTCGTCGGTCTCGGAGAAATCGAGCAATAACTGGAGGGAATCCTTGTTTTTGTTGTACTGAAGCGAGTCGATGCACTTTTCAAGGACCGGTAGAAGCGTGAACACCTCTCTTTTTTTCAGCCTGTACGTAAAGAGCTCTTCTTTCTGGATCTCTTTTAAAAAATGTTTCTGCACGGTTGACTGGGAATAGGAATAGAGGTTGCGGCCCCCTTTTTTCAGTGCCTCTTCCAGTGCAAACTTGAAAATGGGTTCCTTTTCCACCTGGTCGGTATAGAGGAACATCATGATATCGGTAAAGAAATCATTCAGGAGCACGGTCTTGAATTCCGGCAAATCAATATATAATGGCGTATCTTCTTCCGGACTCCTGGTTTTTCCATCCCGTGTCTTTTTTTCAAGCGATTCGGTTTTTTCCAGTTCTTTCCTGAACAGGGCTACTTCGATAGCCGCCTTTATTTCAAGTTCATTAAACGGTTTTACGATGTATCCATAGGGTTTTACTTTTTTTGCTTTTTCTATGATCTGGTCATCCGCATAGGATGTGACAAAAACAACAGGGATGTTCATCTCGTCTGTAATGACCTGTGCAGCTTCGATGCCGTTTAATTTACCCGGCATCACGATATCCATCAGCACAAGGTCTGGTTTCAGTCTTCGTGCCTTATCGATGGCATCTTCACCGGAGGCTGCCATGCCTGCCACAGGATAACCCATTGCAGTCAGCCGCTCTTCCAGTTGCATGGTGATAATTGCCTCATCGTCAACAACAAGTATATTTGACATCGTCATGTATCCATCTCCGGAATGGGGAATTCTATGATCACTTCGGTCCCGTTGCGGTTTTTAATCGCGAGCGATCCTTTCAGCTGATGCTCGACAAGCGTCCGGATCAACTTCAGTCCAAGTGAATTGGCCTTGTTGAAATCAAAACCTTCCGGCATTCCTGTGCCGTCATCACGGACGCGGATTTTGAGGTTGGAATTCTTCATCTCCGCATCGAGCATAATTGTGCCCTTGCTGCGCCCGTTAAAGGCATGTTTATAGGCATTTGAAAGGATCTCGTTGACGACCAGTGCACAGGGAATCGCCTGGTCGACAGAGAGGTAAATCTCTCCGGACCGCAGGTCGCAGCTGATATCGTGACCTTTACGGGAATAAATATTTGAAAATGATGCGATCTGGTCCTTGAATTGCCTTTCAAGGCTGATTTTCGCAAATTGTTTACTCTCGTATAAACGGGTATGTATTTGTGCCATTGCCTGGATTTTCATCATCATATCGGTCAGTATGCTATTTGTCTGCGGATCAGATGTTCTCATCCGGGTCATATCAAGCAATCCTGTGATTAGCTGGAGATTGTTTTTAACCCGGTGGTGGATCTCCCTGAGCAATACCTCTTTTTCATTGAGGGAAGCGATAAGGGTGTCCTCCGCTTGTTTCCTGTCAGTTACGTCTCGAAAACTCCATACACGCCCGACAACCATCTTGCCGATCTTTTGTGGTTTCGAGTAGCGTTCGAAAACCCTGTCATCGGCAAATTCGATTATATCATGACTTTCACGTTCAGGGTGCCGTGTTGATTCCTGTACCTGTTCGAGAAATTTTTCCGGATCTTTCACCTGGGTACTGATAAAATCGTAGAGCGCATCTGAATCCCGTTTTTGGATCAATGGTTCAGGGATATCCCACATAGACAGGTAATTCTGGTTATAATCTGTTATGACACCGTTATTATCGACAACGAGGATCCCGTCTGCGGTTGATTCGAGGGCCGCATTGAGAAGCGACAGGGTTTTCGAAAGGGTCTCTTCTGCCAGTTTTCTCTGCCTGATCTCTTCTATCAGCTTGGTCTCAGCTAATTTCCGCTCCGAAATATCGTGGCCCTGTGCAATGGAGGAAATAATTGTTTTTCCGTCCGAACTGTAAATGGGAGCTGAATTCCAGAGAACTGTTTTAATGGACCCGTTTTTATGGAGGATCGGTATCTCGACACTATCCCAGTGTTCCCCTGTTGTGGCCTGCCGTATGAGGTCCATGGATTTCCCGATGTATTTTTTGGGCAGGAGGATATCCAGGGAATGCCCGGTAACCTCCTCTGCCGTTCTCCCCGAAAGATATTCAAATGCGTGGTTAAACCTTGTAATCCGGAAATCAGGGCTCCAGACGACAATTGGAGCATTGGTATAGTCGATAAGGTTTTCAAGGTACTGGCTTGTTTCCCGGAGGAACTCTTCCGCAAGGATCCTGCTGCTGATGTCGTAGGCCACCTCCCCGGCACCGATGATTCTGCCGTCGTTGTCCTTCAGCGGGGCATGGAGGACACTATAAACTTTCCGGCAATTGCCCGGGCTGCCAAATTCAATAACATCGTTTACCCGCTCCCCGCCCATGACTTTTTTCCATTCTGTCAGTGTGATTTCCAGCTGGTCGGGCTGGTCTGCAAAAAGATCGATCATGCTCATGCCGATGGTGATCTCCTTTCCGGTAAGCCTGCGGATCTCATCTGCATAGGCCCTGTTAAAGTACGTATACCGGTATTCCGTGTCCTGGGTGGCGATGATCACCTGTGCACCGTCCGTCACCGCTTCAAGCAGGGTATTCGCCTCGAGGAGCCGGGTTTCACTTTGTTTCAGTCGTTCCTCGATAAGCTTCTGCCCGGTAACGTCGATGCTTGTAATTCCGATACCGGTACTGTTCCCGTCGCTATCTTTTAACGCTTCAAGGTACAGGTCGAGGCATATTTTCCTGCCGTTCATTCCTATCCATATCTGTTCCTGCCGGTTTTGACCTGTTTCAAGGACTTCACGCTTGAGCTTGACAAGCCGGTCTGCATCATCGGGGAAAAAAAGATCATAATCTGTTTTACCGACCATTTCTACGGAATTGAGAGACGGCCTGTTATACCCCCACTCGAAAACCAGATTTTTGTCCTGGACCGCCACTGAAACCGGAGCATTTCTTAGCGCCAGGTGGAACCGTTCTTCACTTTCCCGGATTGTTTCTTTAACTCCGGTCCGATCGGTGATCTCCGTAAAGAGAACTGCAAATTGCCCTTTCGCTGGTGAGTACGCGAGGATGTCGTAATGTCGGTTTACAATTTTCAGATGAACGTCGAAGTGGGCTGGTTTGCCTGTCAGTGCAACAAGCCCATACCGTTGGACCCATGCCCCGTCCTCATCCGGAAAGATTTCTTTTTGCCGTTTCCCAATAATGTCCTCGCGTTTCAGACCCGTGATTCTCTCGAAGGAGGGGTTAATCTCAAGAAACCGGTAATCGATCGGCAAATCGTTTGGATCGCAGATGATCTCGTGGAGGGCAAAACCCTCGGGCATCCGGTTAAATTCGTCATGGTACCCGTCAACTGCGTCCCGGCATGGTCCATCCCCGTGTCCAGGCGGGCTACGGTCGTCTCCGGTGCGGTATTTTTGGGGCCTGGATTTTTTGTTATTTTGTTCCATGGGTTACGCCGGATCTCCCTTCCTGCTCATCTATTCTGTTCGTCCTGAAAATGCCTCAATTTAGTGGAAGCAGACACTGGAATTTCGCCGGTGCCCGTTGTAGTTCCCGTTGGGTTATGAAATAGGAACCCCCTGAATGTTAAATGGGTTTTCCATGTTTCAATTTTTGAAACATCCCCGGGTGGGCATATACCGTTATTGATGTTTACGTGGCTCTTACATTCATATTCTTCGAATCGATAATGACCCTTGTCACTCCTGAAATGTTGTCTCCGGACCGGCATCTCCTGGTACGGGCAAATTATTACTACAATGAATCAGCCGCATTTTCCAAAATGCCCGAAATCCGATGACTGATGTAAAAATAAAACAAGTAACAAACCCATGAACCTTTCAGGATCATCAGGATATCTTTCAGGGTATGTTACCAGTTTTGGAATGTTACCTCAGTTATAAATGACTATAGCGTCTCTGGTATTCAATCCGGAAGCCATCCGGATAGAAGTGGTTAACAATGATACACGAACAAGGCATGCACCAACCGGAAATGATGATGATGGAAATCTGGAATACCCTGTCGGACGATCAGAAGAAAACGCTCTTAAAACGCATGGTTGACAGTAAGATCATGATGAAAGAGGGTATGATCAAACATCTCCAGTACAAGGTCGAGACCTTTAAAATGGTCAAGAATATGTTGGACAAGTGCTAGAGCCGGAAATAATAAAAACATTGAAAATTGACATCCCGACCCGTCGAAAGGTTGGAATGAATATCGGATGAAATGAACCAATTATTTTTTTTGGCTTGTGGTGTTTTGGATATGCCGGATAATCTGGCAAAACAACAAATTCCGAAAATACTAAGGCAGATGGCCGGCCTGATATCGTTGAAATATGTATTCTTAGATTAGTCCTGCCAATTATTCAAGCGAGTCGCAATATTTTCGCTGATAATTCTAAAAGCCCCCTATTGAATTCATATACAACAATATTGCAGGGGTGGTTGACCACATGTTGCAAATGCTGCCCTTCTGGTCAGCCGATTCCGGTAGGTGTATCAATATGGTAACAAATCGGGGGCCTCCTTTGTTTTTTCTAAAAATTGTAATTGGTACAAATCTTTATTGCATCTCCAAAACCTCATACATCGGTGATGCTACGGACGATTTTGAAACATTAGTAATGAAAATGAAGACCTGGTCCCCTTCGGAACAGGCAAAGTGGGTTGAAGATACCCGGAAGCTCTGCGCATGTGGTGGTTGCCCTACATACACAAATTGTGCGAAAAATAATCAGGAAGCACTGTTTTGTGCCGTCGGAAAGAGTTTCATGTGTGTATCGGATGAAAAGGGATGTCTATGTCCCACTGCCTGTCCGGTTGCCAGGAGTGTTGGCCTGAAGAATAAAAGTTATTGCACACGGGGGGCTGAGAAGGCCCAGCGATATGAACATTCGATCTGGGGTACCAAAATGGTCTGAAAAACAAAAATCTGGTTGTCCAAATTCCTCCTCCTCCTCCTTACTCTATATATATTATTTCAAAATCGGAAATCAATGATACAATAAATTCTCGTTCCAACCATGGATGAAATGTTCCCGGGCTCCGCGGCCTCAAATGTCCTTCTGCAAAATCCGTACAGGGTCCGTGTCAACATCGATAATTACCGGTTTTTCCCTTGATAGTGCATCAATAATTGCAGGTCGTAATTCTTCCGGTCTGCTGACACGGATTCCTGTTCCTCCACATACATCTGCATACCTGGCAAAATCAGGGTTAAGCAGTTCCGTGCCGAAATTTGTATAATGTTCCATCATCTGTTCAACCTGGATCATGCCAAGCTGGTGATTATTCAGGATTACAACGACCATAGGGAGATTATATTTTACTGCGGTAATGAAATCCGCCATTACCATTGCAAATCCGCCATCCCCCGTGATGCATACGACCTGCCTGTCCGGATAGGCAATTTTCGCGGCAAGTGCAGCAGGGAGACCAAATCCCATCGTCCCCAGATAACCGGACATCGCGAAAATCTGTCGTTTCATCCGGAAATTCCGGCCAAACCACCATTGGTTTTCGCCTACATCTACCGTGATGACCGCATCTTCGGGGATCGTGTCCGAGAGGATATCCATAATATACGGCGGGCGGAGGGGCGTCGCCGACTCATCGGCTTCTGATTTCCGTTTTTCCCGCCATTCTTCTTTCATCCTTCCGATCTCGTTTAAAATCGTATCATTCTCACGTACTGCGAGATATTTGAACAATTTTGGAAGAACGAGATCACAATTCCCCCATAAGGGGATGGAATACTTATTTTTCCCCAGTTTTATCGGATCGATATCCACCTGGACCATCGGTTTTTCCAACGGTACATCGGTAAACTTTGAAAACCCGATTCCGAGCGTGATCAAAAGGTCAGCCCCGGTTACAAGGGCCCGTGCATGGGGTGATCCGACGGATCCTAAAATACCCACAAGCCACTCGTTGTCGTCAGGGACTATCCCCTTTGCCCTGAATGTTGTAACAATCGGGGCTTTGGTTATTTTTGCCAGTTCAAGAACATCCGAAGCAGCGTGGAATGCTCCCCAGCCTGCGATAATGACAGGGTTTTTCGACCTGTTAATCGCGTCCGCGGCTTTCATCAGCTGATCATCAGGCGGGACGATTAAAAAATCTGTAATACACGTCTCGCGCCGGCAGAACCTGGCATCCAGGGGTTCTTTCTGGATATCATTCGGGACAGATATCTGGGCGACCCCCCGGTTAATGAGTGCGTATTTCAATGCGGTAGTGAGCAGGACCACCGCCATTTTTTTGTCGTAAATCGTGTTATTATAAACACAAATAGGACGGAAGAATGCGTCCTGGTCGATCTCCTGGATCCCACCGGGACCTGCATACTGCATCGCGACCTGGCCGTTCAACGATATGTACCGGGGCATGGTCTTCCCGTGCATCATATAATCCGGTTGCAAGGTTCGTTGCACCCGGCCCGGCGATAGTAAGGCAGGCGGCAATACCACCGGTAAGTTTATTGTAGGCAGAAGCTGCCAATGCCGCCGTCTCCTCGTGCCTGACTACGATATACTTCATGCCGGGATTTTTCCTGACCGCTTCGACCAGGCCGAGCGACGATGTCCCGGGCAGACCGAACACCACGCTGACCCCCCAGGCCTCGAGTTCCGAAATAAGGACATCTGATACGTTTGTTGACGCCTGTTCGTGGAAATCGGAGTTCTCCTGTTTTTGAAATGCATCTTTTGTGGCCCCGCATACCGGGCATGTCCAGGAATCGGGAAGATCTTCGAACTTTGTCCCCGGTGGCGTATTGGTGGCAGATTCCCCCGTTTCCTCATTATACCGGTATCCGCAGATACTACAAACCCATACTGACATTGAAAAACACCAGATCCTCCATTGAGAGTGATTTGTATGTCTCCCACGCATTGTATTTTAAGATGGTCTGTTCTTTCAGGAATTGTTTCGTCGGGCCACTTACGTATTATGGAATTATTTTCAATTAGGTGCGGTTTCTTTTGTCAATTAGTTGGCCGGAATGGAATGATGTCAGAATGATACGGGATTCAATCACGAAACGGATCACAGAAAAATATAATACCTTCCTGGTGTCTAATGAATCGCGGTGATACCAGAGTGACAAAAGTTGATGAATCTGTTGCAAACATCGACATTTGCGGAAGATTTTGTGGAAGTTGTCCGACATACCGGGAGAATAAGTTAAAGACCGGTAACCCTCAGCTGCTCTTCTGTGCCAGGGGAAAATCAGATAAAGAAGAACCGATTAAAAGAATGACATGCAATTGCCCGGGTTGCGGTGTTCATAAGAGATATAAACTGACTGATAACTTCTATTGTACCAAATAACAAGGAAGATCCTTTTTTTAGGTGTCATAAAACTGGGCAGTAAAGTGCCCAGGGTAAGATTCTTATTTTTCCTCAGTATAGTATCAAACATACAAAGGTGGCTTACTATGAAAAATTATCCAGATATCTTACCGGGTAGTGGACATGTTCTGACGGTAATTGCGATATTCATCCTGATGTTATTCGTTGTTGCGCCGGTTTCAGCCTCGACCTGTCATCCTGGATTCGTTGTTTCCAGACCCACTCTGACATTCCAGTATTCCCTGCCTTCTTTTTCAGGTGGTTTCGTTGCGAGCCCGGTTTCCAACCAGGGTAGCGGATTCCAGTTTTCCCAGTCAGCGGGCTCAGGGGTTATTTCCTCAGTTACATCGACAAATCAGGGCAGTGCAATCCTGCAATCAAGGCCTTCATTTTCAGGAACTGCACCATCTTTCCTAATGAATGGGAAGGGATATACTCCCATAAACCCGTTTTGGTGGTAGTTCTCCCCCCTTTTTATAGACCGATTTAAAGCCCGGCCATTTCAGCCAATTGTTTACCTTCCAGTTGTTCCAGCAGGTTGAACCGGGGTCAGGACTCCGGGATTGTTAATAAATGCCGGATTTATTGAAATCCGCCGGATAAATTTAAGGACGTTAACGGGCGAATACTGTTTTTTCCTTTACAGTAACTTCGTCGAAACCCGGTCACATACTATTAAAATAAAAATAGAACCGTTTTAATCTCTCCGCCACAGGCCCGTTCCAATGATGACAAGTCCGATTCCCACAACCAGCGACATTATTGAAAGCGGGGCTTTAGTTGCAACCGGGATTACCGGGGTTCCGGCAACTGTCGTTGTCACAGGATTAGTCGGAAGGACAGTTCCCGCAACGGTTGTTTCCTGGATGCCACTCTTTGTGGGTATGGTTGTGTTGGCACCAGTACCCGACGGGAGGAGCTGGACGCCGGTTTTAACGAAAATATCGTCCACCCCCAGGGTATTGAATGCATTGGAGAGAGCTATTGCGGCAGCGTTGTCGTTTACACTGCCGGTCCCGGTGAAATTAAAGATCACCGCTCCTGTCCTGGTGTTCACAACTTCTCCGGAAAATCCCTTGACATCGATGTTAAATGAATTATCCGAACCTGGGTGCTGGACAAAAATGTAATAATATGCAGGTGGGAGATTCGCGGTATTTACACGGTAGGAGTAGAACCCGCTGTCGTTGACCGGCACAGTTGTAATATTTACATAGTTGCCTGCAAACATCCACATGGCCACCCCGGGCGTCAGGTTGCCACCTTTTGCCACACCACTGATAACAACGGTATCTCCGACGTTCGGCGTCGACGGAAACACGGAAACTGTAATAGAGGGCTTGTTCAAATCGGTTGTGGCATTTGTTTCTGCGGATACCGGGATTGCCAGCAGAAGTCCTGCGAGAAGCAGGATACATATAAGAGACAGTTGGCCGGGAATTTTCATAAATAATATGTGGAGTTTCAGATGAAAAAGCATTATTCTTTTTTGTTTCGCGGTCGTTTTGTCAGGGTGATAATGTCCTGAGTATCCTGCCGCCCTTTATCACTTTTATTACACCACCACTTTGGGACACAACAACCCCTATTGATTTAGTTACCTGTGTTATTCCTGCAACCGAGGCATGCCGTGAACCCATCCCCTTTGGGATCTGGACCTGGCTCGTGTCAACCGTAATGTACCGGCCGGCAGCTTCAACAAGTCCATCACCGGTTGCAATAAATGCCCCGTCGAGTTGTGCAAACTCCTTGACATTTTCCCGGAGTGTAGCATCCGTAATCCTCCTTTCACTTTCCTGGTGGCCGTAAAAAGGGTTCAGGACAAATTGTTTTGAATTTTTCATTACCTCCGGGGTATCCCCCACAATAAACGCAGTTCCGACCGGCTTACCTTCCCGCCCTTCACGTGCCAGCTCGAGTGCAACCCTGACAACCGAAGCCAGAACCTCGGGCCGGACATCGGTACCCGAGCAGATTTCCCGGTAATCGTCGTCTGAAAGGTCCTTTAACGGTGACGGTGCGTTTTGTGCCCCCTCTTTCTCGGCGGTTGTTTTTCCTATGGTCCCGGCGATCGTTTCCCACAATGCTGCTTTTTCCAGGTACGTCGCCCGTTTTTCGGGAGCTGACTCCGCGAGACTCCGGAACATACGGGCCGATGAATGTGCGTATTCAGAAGCTTCTACCAGGTTGCCCTCTTCCTTTGCACGGTAATAAGCCTCCGTCATCCTGGTAACCGGTTTTGGCAGAAGGTTGGACTTATCTTCTCTTCTCCTGCGAAGGGCTCTCCAGATTATGCCACCGGACATGACAATGACAAGTACTACGATAATCCCGGTGAGGAACATTGTCTGGTCAGTAACGCCCGTGGATCCGCCGGTATTGGTCGTACCCGATGGTGTGACGTTGACGGAACTGAAATCCTGCACTTCAAACACAATGCTTTTCGATGTCGACTGGCCATCCGACTGTATCCCGGTGATACTTATTTCATAGGTACCGGCTTTTGTATACTGGTGGTTTGCTGGTAACCGGGTATAATTTCCTGATCGCCCGTCATCCCAGTCAATGATAATACCCTGTATTGTTGTATTCCCATCACCCGGGGATACCAGCCCGTTAAGTGTGACGTTTGTACCTTCGATTAAGGGAGAAAAAAGAGTAATCACCGGACTTTTTGGTGTCAATACCACCGGGGTTGGCACGACGATCGTCGTTACAGAGGGGATGATCTCTGATGTCGTTACCGGAACAGTAGGTTGATATCCCTGAATCCTGAGTAGTGTATTATTGGTAACTTCCAGTCCGTCATTTTGCATCACAGTGATTGAAAGATTGTAATTACCGGGTAGCCCGTATGTATGGTTGTTGGGAAATCCATGGATCTCCGTTGCAGTTCCGTCACCCCAGTTCCATAAAATTTCTTCGATCGTTGTGTTGTCAGTCCCTGGTTTAGCATAACCGGAGACATATGCGCTTAAATTCAAAATTTCCTGATTTGTGAAAACCAGTACCGGTGCTGCGCCGACCGTTGATGAAGGAGATACCGGGACTTCTGTGGCATTCGATGTATCCACGGTTTTGGTCATATTCGTTTCAGCTTGTATAGTTGCAGCCGTACTGACGATCAGGGTAGTAACCTGGGGTGTCGCCCCACCGGTCACATTGGTGGAATTATCCGGGGTATCTGCCGACACTGCCACGGGCAATGCTATGATCAGGGCTAATACAATCAATAGAACCAAAGAATTCTTTGGTTTTCCCCTGTTCATTGCGTTCATGTTAAGCGTGTCCCCGGGATCTGTTTTTCAGTAATTCGCGATTATTCCTATTAAAATAATGAGATTTTCACCGGGATCCGGGGCAGGCAGCCGGCAACCCGGGTCCCTTGTGCCGCGATCCTTCAACTTTTATATCGGCTTATTTTTACGCGCACCCAAATTATTATTTCCTTCTCAAACGAAAACCAGGGAATTTTCACGTGCAAAACACCGTACCTGTGGTAGGCACGAAAAAAAGACGACCCGGGCCGGATTCCACGAAAAACGTATGCAAATTTTAGCAGGGATAAGGAACACGATTATTTATGAGGAGGCTACCCCGGGTACCTTTTGTTGGAATGACCCGGGTTACCGGGTTACTCGTAAATATTTTGGTTTTTCTGTTTCCGATATAATTGGCCATAACATCCGAAACGATTCGTCCGCCCGCTCTTGGAATCAGGAATAATCCCGGTACTTCGAAAAATCATATCATACGGTTCTGATAATGCTGTCCCGATATGAACCATGAAACGACATTAATTATTTCGGAACAGACAAAAAACTGGCGGATTCCGGTTCTTTCCGGGGAGAAACCAAATACTCTGCCATGGATGGCAGAAACTTCAGTCAACGGGTTCAAAGCCTCGGGCGAACCCGCGTTTATAGTCTTCCTCATGGTTCTTTAACCATGCAGCAGCCTTCAGGTAACCCCTGTCCTCTGCCATTTTTATGATTTTCTGGAAATCCAGTGTATAATGTACTTCCCTGTTGAGGGGAACGAGCTCATCATAGACCTTCCGGGGAACTTTGATCTTCTCAATCATAACTAATTGGAGCTATTTGACCATGATAGTTTAAGATCTTATGGTTCAGCCAGGACGAAGAAACCCGGTGCCATCTACCAGTAATGCCTAACCCTGACTCTGTATTGCATTTTGAACCCAGTTTGACGGAAGGAAACATTTAAGTAACTCTCTGGCCGATACAAAGTTACCTATGGTTCTGATGGATAGCAGAGGATGGATCTTCTATTCCCTGATATCACTTGTGGCATTGCTCTGGGCGGGATTCATTTACCAGCAGGGGATCATGCTCTGGATCAGTTTTTTCATCACTCTCACGGTACTCGGTGTATCTGCAATCCTCCTTGCATTTCTTGTCATGGAAATCCGGGGAAAAGATACCGGCATTTCATAATCACAGGGTGGAAACCTGCCGGGAACGGAAGAAGAGTATTTATTTCCCATGGTGCAGTAAACCTATCTGATGCGGGTAAGATCTGGCGAGGTCTTCTTCATGGCTATCCTTATGATTATTATCTTACTGGGTATGTTTGTCCTCGTCGCCCTTGCCATGATGATTTCAGCAGACCAGAGTATCCTCACCGAGCAGAAAGGGGCTGTTTTCCAGCTTGTCGACCAGATGATACAGGGTCTGGGACCCATGATGATAGCACTCGGTGATATGACCGGATTTTTTGTCGACCAGTTCTGGAAACTCATTCCGGCTTAACATGATGTTAGTATCCTTCCATCAAGGGTCCATCCGATCAGTTTGGATTATCAGTTGATCTTTGTAGAAAAGGGTCCGTAGAAATAACCCCACTGATAATTCAGAATGAATGGAATTGAATTTCCGGGTATCATTCCCGGATGTCGTGTTCACTAAAAAGGCTGCGTGGGTTTTCGCCTGATACGATACTACGATCCCCCCGATAGGATCTTTTCAATGCTATCTGCTTCGGAATGTCTAACAGGACCAGATGCAAAAGGCCGTGGGTCCAACGGCTGTTGGTAACATACCCGAAAACCGGGTCACCGGGATGTCGTGATCAGGCGGGGGAAAAATAAGGATCGGGTAAGGTCTGTTGGACTACTAACTGGCAAATAAAATCAGAACTGCGGTCGGATTTGTTTGTAGTGCCGGATAAGTGATTTAAATTCCCGGGTGGCTTTTATAATATCCTCAGACCCGACAACAGCAGATATGACGGCGACGCCATCCGCACCCGCCGATAGTACTTCCCCGACATTTTCCTTTTGTATCCCGCCGATACCCAGTACCGGGATTGAAATGGTTTGTCTGACCGCGGTAACGAGGGTTGTCCCGTGTCCCGGGCCTGCATCCTGCTTGGTCCCGGTACTGAATACCGGGCTGACAGCAACGTAATCCGCCCCGCCAGCCTCGGCCTCGATGGCCTCCATTACCGATCCAACCGATATTCCAATAATAAAGTCGTCGGGCACCAGTTTCCTCGCTTCATATAACGGCAGATCGTCCTGTCCCAGGTGAACACCGTCTGCAGCGGATGCCATGGCAATATCGATCCGGTCGTTTACGATGAACAGAGTTCCTGCAACGCGGGTAATTTCCCTTATTTCGCGGGCAACGATGAGCTGTTCCCGGCCCTCCATTTCCTTATCGCGGAGCTGGATAACGTCAGCTCCTCCGGTGACAGCGTCTTTTGCTATTTGTCCGTGAGTCAGCCCTTTCCTCACATTTATATCGGTAACCACATACAGGTCGTACGGCATCTTCAGGATTCCCGGATTTTAGCATCCCGTGCGAGATCGGCGGGAGTAAGTAACGATAATTGATCGAATAATGCAACTTTAAATGATCCCGGTCCGGAGCAGGCGGCTGCAGCCCGTTCGCCCGCTATTCCGAATGCCGCGAGTGATGCTGCTGATGCTTCTGTCATATCAGGCTGGACTGAGGCGAATGAACCGATAATGGATGTCGCCATGCATCCCGTCCCGGATATTCTGCCCATCATCGGGTGCCCGTTTTCAATGTTAATGACACGGCAACCGTCACTTACAATATCGGTTGCGCCGCTGACAACAATGGTTATTCCTGTATCATTGGCAAAATCCTTTGCAATGCAGGCCATGTCTCCCTTGACGTCTCCTGAATCGACTCCCCTGACCCTTGCATCGGCACCTGCGAGTACGCCGATTTCCCCGGCATTCCCCTTTATTACCGATATCTGCAGTTCCCCGATCAGGCGGGTCATAAATTCCGTCCGGTAAAGGGTTGCCCCCGCCCCGACCGGATCTACGATTACCGGGATATCGAGGTCGTTTGCAGCATGACCTGCGAGGAGCATGGATTTTTCCTGGTGCGGATCAAGGGTCCCGATATTCAGTACGAGCGCCCCGGCATGACCAACCATCTCCTCAACTTCTTCCCATGCATGAGCCATAACCGGTGATGCACCAATACACAGGGTAATATTTGCGCAGTCGTTCACCGTGACGTAGTTGGTGATATGGTGGACAAGAGGCCTTTTCTGGCGTATTGATTCGAGCATTGCGAAATATTTTGAGGAACTCATTTGTCATCTCCGATGTTGTAAAATTGTAATTATTCACTGGAATTTTGTGGATATTGAATATTCTGATGATTTTGGTAATTGAAAAAAACTTGCAATCCTGCAGAGTAGTTGGTTTACATCTGCCTGACCTGTCGATCCATAATTTGAAAAATATCCCCTTTCAATTAGTGAAATTCTGAAAAGCCGGATGAAACCATACTAAAAACCACATTTTTACGTTAAAGTCCCGGGCAACACAAAAGGCCCGTACCGATAATAATCCGGTTATCTTTTTTTACTGCAAGTATAGCAATCTCCTGTATGCACGCAAATGGTGCCTCCGCATTCGGAACAGGCCCATCTCATTTTTTCATTTTCAACAAATTTTCGTATGCCCAGTTTATTGATAGTATCAAGATTTTCTATCATGCTCATATTGTATTTAGTCCGATATCTCTTATCCAGATGTCTTATTCTGTCACAAGGAAATAATGAACACGAAGAACAGTACGTAAAATCATTATTTTTTAGTTCTTCGCAGTTTTTGATTCTGCAGTTCAGACAACTTTTTTGTTTTCTGTCATCATCTCCCCTGCAACCGGGACATTTGTTTTTATCCCGGAGATACGCCCTGCATATTCCACAATTCATTCCACAAGGGGCAATAATTGAAACGTTATCCGGAAATTGCACTTTTTAGTCCTCCAATTTTTCTGGTTTTCAAACAACCTATATTCCAATAATCCTGTTGCCTCTTTTTCTTTTTCCCTGGTCGCCCCGGGAATTTCAATCATCGTGCCTATCAATATCAGTCAAACTCGATACCTGTCGGATCTGGTCTTCGGGCGGTGCAGTTGTAGTTTGAGTCCCGGCGACGAGCATGACAACAATGATAAAGCGGGGAATTCTGCAGATGAAGCCCGCGTTCCCGGAAACTGCAGTCCTTCCGATGGCCTGGTCTGGCTCGGGGCCTGCCAACCCCGACGACCGGGACGACCCCGATGATAGTGACGGGCCATGCGGAGATGCGGAAGATAATGGAAGGTTTGCGGAAGGTTCCGCAACAACAATTTCTAACCAAAGCGGGATCGAAATTGCAAACTGACTCTCCTATTATAATAAAAATATATATATTAGTACTGAGTTACGGAGAATTACAACATACAGTATCCCAGGAGAGTGCTGGTTCATGTGCTGTTTCTTGTAAGTCTGAATCTCCAGTTTCCGCACACACTTCTACGGGTGAGGGCATACGGGACCCGATTTCAAAACAAGCCTTATAATGCCCCGATATTCCTTGCGGAACCTTCCGCAAACCAGGCGGGACCTTCCCTTGGTCCGCATTCTGAATTATATCAACCGGCAGGTGAAGGCAATTCAAAATTCAGCGGAAAGCGTATTTCCATGGAGGGAGCACTTATTCTCACGTCCAAACATTGCAGGTTGCATACAATAATACACACTATTACATCGCTATGACGTAATGTGGAGCTTGTTGATAGTTCCCTTAATCAGAATCAACGGGCGAAATGGAATACAGGTATGGGATTGCCGCACTGGAGAACGAAATTTCATTTTTTTTATTGGGAATGTTTACAGAAGTCGAACCATGAGTGAAAAGTGCTGCTATGGGGATTCGAACCCCAGTCGTCGGCGTGAAAGGCCGACATGATTGGCCGGACTACACTATAGCAGCAAATTGCTAAAATTGCTTTTACTAGTTTCTATTACTGGTAAAAATAGGTTGTGGAACGGGTAGGTTGGAAGGGAGAGAATCTGGTAAATAATCAATAGATTGGAGTCCCTTCCGTCTCGGTTATCGTCTTGAACGCGGCGATAAGCTGACGGGTGACCGGTCCCGGCCTGCCTGTCCCGATACTCCGCCCATCAATTGTTGTAATGGGTGCCGACCTCGGCAGCTGTCCCGGTAACAAACACTTCATCTGCCGCATACAGATCGAAATATCCCATATTTTGTTCCTTAACGGTGATGCCCATGGACTGGGCAATCTCAAGGACCACTTCACGGGTGATCCCCCGGAGGTTATTGAGGGTAGGCGGGGTGATTATTACCCCGTTTTTCACGACGAAAATATTATCCCCTGATCCTTCAGCGACGTAGCCATTTGTATCGAAAATGATCGCCTCGTCTCCTCCCTTGTAATTTGCCTCGATTTTAGCGAGGATATTATTCAGGTAGTTGAGGCTCTTGACGTTGGGCGGGAGAGCACTTGCATCATTTCTCCTGACCGAAACGGATACCGCCACAAGACCTTTTTCATAGAGGTCGCCATACATCGCCCCCCATTCGACGGCGATGCAGATGACGGTCGGCTTCTCGCATTTACGCGGGTCGAGACCGAGATCGCCCACACCCCTTGTTATAATCGGGCGAATGTAACCGTTTTTCAGGTTATTTTTCCGCAACGTCTCGATGATGACCTTTGCCATCTCTTCCTTCGTTATCGGTGGAACGAAGATCGATCGTCTTTGCCGAGTCAAAAAGCCGGTCGACATGCTCCATGAGCCTGAATACTCTTCCGTTGTATGCACGGATCCCTTCAAAAGCCCCGTCCCCGTAAAGAAGCCCGTGGTCGAATACAGATATCTTTGCCTGTTCCTTCGGCAAAAACTGGCCATCGATATAGATCAGCATACTATCATACTGTATTTTTCCTAGTATTTTTTACCTCTCAAATGTATATCCGGTAATCCGGCCCTGGATGAAACCGATGGAGGATCGCCAATAAATTATACTGCTTATTAACCCGGATAAAAGAGGAAATTCACTCAATCCTGTCTGTATCAGGAACGGGTCCGGCATCTCTCGACGAAATGCCTGAACATGCCAATGGCAGGAACCGGATGGAGGTGGGTATAACTTCCCAAAGTCTGTCCCGTAACGGCACCGTCATTTATGCCATCAATCCCTGTTCCCCGGGTGAGCCGGTATGCGTACCGGGTACCTGGTTCCAGGTGGACATCGGAATAATGAAATTCATGTCCTTTGAAGTGCGCAATCCCGAACGGGCTGCCCGCCAGGCTCTCACCCTCGACATAACTGACTACGCGTCGTGCCGGCATCCGGGTTTCACCATCAAATACCCCTGCCATTTCATAGTTCTGCTCCCGTAAGGATCCCTGCCACCCTTTCATCAGGCGGATACGCCTGGTAAGGTACATCAACCCGCCACACTCCGCATAAATCGGCACATCGTTTTCCGATTGTTCACAGATTGCATCCTTCATCCGGGTATTTGACTCCAGTTCGGGCAGGAATAATTCCGGGTAACCCCCCCCGATAATATAACCGTCCGCATCGGGCAGCCGGTCCCTTATCGGGCTGAACGGGACAACACTGGCCCCGAGTGCCGGGAGGACATCAAACAGGTCGGAATAATAAAAATTAAATGCCTCGTCACGGGCCACGGCGATCCGTGTGTCCGGTACATGTTCTTCGCGAAAAAGCGGCACATTTCCAGGTGCATCCGGGATATCGGACGCGATATCGCAAAAGGCATCCAGCGATACATGCTCTCCAATCAGTCCCGTTACCCGTTCTATTCTCCGGGAAAATTCATTGCTGCCCTGCCGTTCAATAAACGGCACCAGGCCGAGGTGCCGCATGGTGAGTTCCATCTCATCCATGCGTGGGATGGCACCAATCACCGGGATCCTGCAATAGTGTTCGATTGCAGTTATTGCCTTATCGGCATGCTTCGGCCCCATGACATTATTGAGAATTACTCCCTTTATCCGCAGGTCCGGTGAAAATGCCTGGAAACCTTTCACAACTGCAGCGGCACTCCTGGTAATACTCCGGGCACTGATGACCAGCACGATGGGAAGGTCGAGGGCACGTGCAATTGCCTCGGTACTCCCGGTATCTGTTAATGCCTCGGCACCTTCAAACAGCCCCCGCACACCCTCGACAAGGGCAAAATCTGCGCCTTTGCAGCCATGTTCGAATACCTGTGAAATTTCTGAAGGTGACATGACGTAACTGTCAAGGTTCCGGCACGGCCTTCCGGTGACACCGGTCAGGTATGAAGGGTCGATGTAGTCCATTCCGGCTTTGAACGTCTGTACCTTCATCTTTTGGGAAAGAAGCGATGAAAGTGCCAGTGAAATACTCGTCTTTCCGCAACCCGACCTGTCACCGGAGATGAGGACTGCCTTCATGCGAGACTCCGGAGGACTGCCCCGAACTCGCTTTCGACAACGTGGCGGACCCCGAGTGTCTTCGGGTGAAGGTCGATTTCAACAACGACAAACTGGTGGCCGATCTCCTTTAAAGGTGCGACCTGCCGCGGGCCGTTTGTAATGGAATAACAGCAGATACCACTCGTAAATTCAGGTGGAATTGCATGGGGGACGCCCGCGAGCAGGGCGTAGTCAGGGGCAATCTCCCTGATCCTTTTCCCAAGTGCTTCCCCGTTTGCGCCATATTCGTCAAGTGCCCCGATTGTTTCAAGGGGGATCGAGGCGTCGGTAAATGCCTCCAGGATCCGTTCAGCGTCACGTCTTACTTTTGGTAGACCGCGGGGTTCGAGGTTAGCGATATACCTGATATCCGCATCAGGGCAGACGTCGTGAAGGGCTATCAGTTCATCCGCGAACATGTATGCGGTCTCTTTTTTCGCATTCAGCACAGCCACGCCCCGTTCGCCGTTCCTGATCCTGTCAAGGAGATCACATGCGACTTTGTGCTTCAGGTCTCCCCGGGATGGCTCGATGTATGACTGGCTTGCTGCGCCCCTGAGGCGTTCTACTTCGTTGGCCTTCGAAAGCACGAATTTCTGTCGATCGAGTTCTTCTTCACTGATCCATCCTGCGTCTGCCGCAGGGACCAATGTCGCAATCACCCCGTCGATATTCTCCGGGTACCCGGCATGGATATCAACGGCGATCGTCGGGGTTGAGATCCCTGAATCATCCACCGCAGAGACAAGGTCTTCACCTATTATCATTGATACACAGGTCCCGATCACCGCCATTCTGTTCGGTGAAAATTCCCTTTCCGCGTACTGGAGTGCCGTGACAAGCGGGTCGTGCCCACCGAAAATAAATTCGTTGTCAGCCAGGGATGTTGTCAGTACCCGGAGCCCGTCCTCCTCGAGGAGACGGGCATGCTTGAAAGAACAGCCCGAAGGACCGTGAAGAATTGCGACGTCCACTTCAAGGTCCCGTGCAGTATACAGGGCGGCAACAATTGAACTCGGTCTTGGCTGCATGTATTTCATCGGTGTCATCTCCATGATTTTACTGCGAGCACCACGCACGCCTCTCCCGGGGATGCGAGTGCAAGCGGATTTCCCTTCCATGAGGCTCCCCGCGTAGGTAATATTGTCTGGTTCAAGGTATCTGGTTAGGGAAGAGGACATAAACTCATTCCTGTACCGTTCTCCTACCACAACGACACGACATGGCCTGACTATTTCTATGGTCCGGACCACGTCCTCAGGCTGGAATCCTTCACAGACCGCGTTGGCTTCCTGCCCGATCACAAGCACAACGCTCCCGTTCCCCGAAACCGATCGTGCATAACGGGAGGCTTCGGTTGTTGTTTCCAGGGTTGTCCCGCTGTTGGCATTGTCAATGACATAACGGCCGTTCTCTCTTGAAACCGCCATTCTGCCTGGTAATGCAGAAAAATTCCCGAGTAACCCGGGATCGAACCCGAGCATACAGCCAGCCGCAGCCGCAATCATCAGCGGTGTTTTGTAGCCGGCAAGTTCAAGGAGCGGGTTTTCGAACGACCCTGCAATGCCGTTATAGTGATAATCACATTGTTTTCCTTTTACCCTGGCAACCTCGTCCGCATGGACCGTGTCTGATCGGGGGGCCCGGACTCCCGGGGCAACGAGAAGACGCCGTGCGTTTGATACAGAATCCATCTTAATTGCAAGTGCTGATTTCTGCCCGGCTGCACACCGGTAATCAAGATCGGATGTGATTATCGCCAGATCCCCTGCGGATGTCACACCGAGAGATTCTTCCGCGACAAGCCAGCCGGACTGGCTCCCTGCGGCATCTGCCACGGCGATGAGGGAAGCCGGTGTAATACTCCGTCTGAAAAGTTTCTCCTTTGCGGGAAAACGATACGTCCCATCCGATGTGTGCAGGATCCCGCATCCCGGCAATATATGGGCAATGGCATGGGCTGTTGTTGTTTTCCCCCGGGCGCCTGTTATCTCGACCATAGGTGATGGGACGCTGTCCCCGAGAATCCATCGCACTGCTTCATGGTGATTAATCCGGGGAGTATCCCGGAATTGTGCAAGGATCTGATGATCCGGGTTGAGGTGCACCGGGACTATCACCAGGTCGTAAGATTTGCCACCGGGGATGGAAATATCCCCTGATATAGTCCCCCGGTAAACATCCACCATGTCCACGTGATGGCCCGCCGCCATCAGGGCACGGCCTATTTCTTTACCGCCATGGATCGTATCGAGGACAAGGAGGTCCATTTTTTATTCAGATAAGAGATAATGCATTTTTGGCATTTTTAGCCATCAGGTCCGCAAGCAGCGGGTCCGACCCGATTGGCTCTGCATATACGAGAGGGATTTCCCTGCCGTTCATGGCGAATGTACCTTTTTGTGTGCCCTCGGGGAGACCGATCAGTCCGGGAATATCTTTCAGAATATGCACGCCTTTGGCAAGGAAGAGTGGGACAACGACGAGTGCATCGATCTTTTCCTTTCTGAACTCATTGAGGCTGTCCTCGATACTGGGCGAGTTCATATTCATGAAGGCGCATTTCACGATATACTCGGGATGCCTGTCCTGGACGATCCTGCTTGTGGATTCAACGAGCTCTTTATTGTAGGGGAGTTTGCTGCCATGCCCTACGAGTAACATTCCCTTCCTTTCCATATGGTAAATACTGGTCTGGCGAATCATAAAATTGTTACCAAATTGTCCGCAGATATTGGTAAGAGTCCGAATCGTTCCCTTTTACAAAATCACAAGCGAATATTCCCATTTTTGCCCGGGTGAAACCACCCCTATATTTTATTTCTCTCCTTTGTTTCCCAGGAATGTGACCAAAATCAACCGGATAAAACAAGGTCGGAAGATCCGACAAAGCAGTATGCATATGCGGATCCATAAAAACGATATGATTCGCGCCACCCTGTGCATCGCGGGGAATAAATCAACTTATTTGTGCGCTATTTTCACAATTCCTTAAATAAATGGGATATTTTGAATCATTGTCCGATGACTGCCAGGGATCCGTCACGCCAAAAGTAATTTTGCTGGTGACTTTCAATTTATATGAATCCATGATGGAGCACTTTGAGAGGTTCGGACTTCTGATAAATAACCAGGTGGTGCGGACGCCCGTAGCCATCGCTTCTATGGCAGGGCATGTCGACGCCGCGTATGTGCGTGCCCGTGAGAAGCATATCGGGCTCGCATTTATCGGAGGGTACTCCATCGATGAGCCGGCGATGAAGGCAAGTATTGCAATGGCCGCCGGGGGGAGAGAGGAATTCATTCATGAAGACATGATTTCCGAACTCCGGCGCCAGATCGAATGTATGTCCGGAAGTGATGTTGTCCTCGGGATTAACATGAGAGGATGTTCTCCGGCGTCGTTTGTCAGGGTGGCCGAAGAGTTGGGGGACCGGATTGTCTACGAAATTGATGCACACTGCCGTCAGCAGCCAATGATTGACGCGGGAGCCGGTGAATATTACTTAAAAAATCCCAACCAGCTTGCGGATGTTGTCAGATCTCTCAAAAAGGCCGGAGTGACTGTCTCTGTTAAAATCCGGGCAGGCGTGGCTGTTGACGACCGCGCGTTATCAAAGTTACTCTGGAAAGCCGGGGCCGACATTCTCCATGTTGACCTGATGGATTTCGGGTACCAGAAACTCAAGCAGATCAGGAACAGCTGCCCTGTTCTTTTGATCGCGAATAACTCCCTGAACTCCTTCGACCGGGTAAAAGACATGTTTGCACATGGTGCAGACCTCGTATCACTTGCGAGGAAATCGGACGAACGGACATTATCAGGGCTCGACGCGGCGATTACAAGGTATACCGACGAGCAGGGGTGGTACAATGCTCCAAAACAACTTTGCCGGGGCGGTGATATCAGGGCACTCTGCTTCTGTTGCATGCCGGTAAAAAACTGTCCGCTCATTCCCACACTTGAAAGTCTCGGAATTAAGCGCGAAGACTATATCAGGCTGAAAGAAGACTCGGTCATGGGTACCCCGCTCGAAGGGGGAAAAAATACCTGTTTCGGAAGTCTTGCGTGGTGCTGCAAGAACTCGTCCCCCTGCATGTTCCGTGATATCACCATTCAGCAGGCCGGGATTTCCAGCAAGGAATATATGCAGTTGAAACGCCAGCTCTCTGAAAAGATAATTCACTATATTTACCATGACCACGTGGAGGATGACGCCTGCTGAGCAGGCACAGATGGCGATGATGCTTGAGGTCACCGCGTTTCCCAAGCCCGGAAACGTTGACCGCTGCCATGATTTCCCGAGCACCAGGCTTGAACATTTCCTCGCTTCGATTATCCTCTCGCGACCGTCCCTTGACAGTGCGTCCGAACCCGGTGCAAGCGTGGGTGCCGTTTTATACGATGCGGTAGCCCGGACAAATATTCACTCCGGTGGCAATACCCATTTTGGTGCGTTTTTACTCCTGATACCACTCATTATGGGAAGGGACATACCCGGCGCAATACGAGTCACCCGCAGTACCAACTGTTGACGACGCAATCAGATTTTACAAGGCTTTTGGCATGACACAGGTGAGGGTGTTATCTTCAGATTGCCTGGACGTGAATGATCCGGCGGCTCTTCTAACAATCCAGCGGCAGCAGATGACGCTGCATGATATCATGGGACATTCCGCAGGTAACGATATGATCGCCAGGGAATGGATAAACGGGTTTAAAAAGGTGAGAATGGGGGCAGATCTTCTTAAAGAGAACGGGGGAGGAAGAAATGGAATTGTCCTGACATTCCTCGACCTGCTTTCGGATGAGCCGGACACATTCATCATAAAAAAGCATGGACTCCGCATAGCGGAAACAACCATGGAGAATTCCCGCGAAGTACGGAAAGGGACACGCGATCTCACCCTGTTTGACAGGGATTGTATTGATGCCGGAATAAATCCCGGTTCGACTGCCGATATCATCATCGGTTCGCTCTACGTTGCGCTGGGGGAAGGGTGGCAATGGGACTCCTGAAAGAAGGGATCAATGAAGTGATTGCGACAACCAGGCAGAACGCAGCCCCGATTGGGATCATCATGAGGAACGGGAAACTTCGCATGATGTTGTTTCATGGCTCCCACACGGCAGAGCGGATTGTATCGGGGGGATGGGTTGTGGCGAATTTTAATTTTGATCCGGTAATGTATGTCACCACCGCGTTTGATGATCTCCCTGCAGAGGCATTTGCAGAAGAGAATGCGGGCGGTTTGGTGGTTGAAAGACTTTGTTCCTGCGAGGCCTGGGGAGCTTACAAGGCAAAGGTCGAACGAAATACCAGGCAGAGTCTTCTGATCTCACTTGAACCTCTCCGGGAAGAGATCGGGAACCTCGTGCTGCACCCGGTAAACCGTGGGTTTAACAGTGTCATCGATGCAACAGTCCACGGTACACGGTACAAAATGAACCGTGAAAGGGGTTTGCTGGATTTAATCGAGTATCATGCGGGAATTATAAAAAAATGCGGGGGTCCACGTGAATCTGGAGGCCTTGTCACTTCTTTTCGAATACATAGACTACCCCTGATGGGTTGTCAAACCATTTCAGTTTCGCGCAGATCGATGGATCTAAAAAAACGGGGTAATTTGTCAGCAGACCCGGGGTACCGGATCGCCGATCGGAGGTTCAATAAAACGCTCTCCCCCGATCGGTGTCTCCATAATTACACCCGATCCCGATGTGACAATTCCGACAATTGCCGCGTCCCTGCCATATTTATGCGACTTTATCGCCGCAAGAATCGCATCGGCATCTGCCTCCGGCACACCCATGACAACCTTTCCCTCGTTTGCCACCTCGAGGGGATCGATGCCAAGCATTCCGGCAGCACTGCGGACACTTTTACGGAACGGGAGCGATTCCTCATATACCCGCACTGCGACTCCTGACTTCCTCGCCATTTCATTGATAGCACTGGCAAATCCACCCCGTGTCGGGTCTTTCATGGCATGAATAGTCCCCGCACACAAGCGCTCCCTGTACGAGCCCCCAGACCGGGGCGACATCGGAACGGATCTGTTCACCGAGGTCAAAGCCTTCCCGGTGGGCAAGGATGGCGATACCGTGATCGCCAAGAGTCCCGGTTACGATGATCCGGTCCCCGGGCCGGAGGCCGTTATCCCGGACTACAGTTTCAGCCACACCAATCCCCGATGTGTTGATCATGATTCCATCGAGCGCCCCCCGTTCCATTACCTTTGTATCACCGGTGACAAGATTCGCTCCAGCCTCACCAAGGGTCTCATCCATTGAGGCAACGATACGTTCCAGGTCACTGATCTCGAACCCTTCCTCGATGACCATTCCACACGAGAGTGCGACAGGGCACCCTCCCATCATGGCAAGGTCATTCACCGTCCCGGCAATTGCGATACGGCCTATGTCCCCCCCCGGGAAAAAGATCGGGCGCACCACGTGAGAATCGGTAGTGAACACAATATTTTTTCCACCGATTGGAAATACAGCACCGTCATCCAGGGATTCAAGACCGATTCCGCCGGCATTGTTGTGATTGATTTTCGTAAGGACGCGAAGCAGTTCACCCATCACTTCGCCCCCCGCCCCATGCATCATATTGACTTTCATCGGTCAGTCAACCTCCACTTCGATATTCGAGACAAGAACCTCTTTTCCCTTCACCAGTTCCGGCAATGCCCCGCATACCGGGCAGACGTACAGGGTCGTCCCTTCATATCCGCAGGAACATTTTACCTCCGGTGTAATGGTATGGGTCTCGAAAGTCACACCTTTGAAAAGCGGGTCTTCCTCTCCAATTGCACGGAACAGGAATTCAACCTGGTCGGGATTAACCATTGCCATCTCACCGATATCGATTACAATCCGGTTAATCTTTATCGCCTGGTGCTCGATGGCCGCTTTCCGTGCTGTTGCATAGATATCATATGCAATGCTGTATTCATGCATCCGGAAATACTCCTGCCTGTCCTTAACTATATAACCATTCTTTGGTGATAAAGGCGGGACACTTCGTTCCGGGACATCGGGTTTTTTTGGCCACCTGGTTGTAGCATCATGTCCTTTATTAAAATACGATCGCAGGTAAATATGACTGTACTTCTATGTTTCCGGGGTTCCCTGATTTTTTCATACATATCGATAAAAGCCTTCCCCTGATGACTGAAGACTACGGTATCTGGATCTATTGTATATTTTTTATCCTGATCCTTTTTGAGACCGGGGTAATACTTACCCCCTTCCTGCCCGGGGACTCCCTGTTATTCGTTGCAGGGATGGTGGCGTACCAGGGAAGCCTTGACATCGTGTGGCTGGTTGTAATATTCCTTGTTGCCGGGATTGCAGGTGATACCCTGAATTACTGGATTGGCAACCATATCGGTCTCCGGGTTGTGCAACAACGTTTTCCCGCTTTCGTCAGGAAACAATATATCAGCCGCACCTATGGATTTTTCGAACGCTATGGCGGGAAAACAATTTTTTTTGCACGATTTATCCCCCTGTTAAGAACATTTGCACCATTCCTGGCCGGAGTTGTGTCCATGGACTACCGAAGGTTTGCCTTTTTCAATATAGCGAGTGCTGTCGTATGGGCTGTCCTGTTAACGATGGCAGGCTATTATCTGGGTTCAATTCCATTTATCCGGGATAATCTCTCCGTTTTTATTACCTTGTTCATCATCCTGACCATTGTATCCGTCATCGTATTCGCGGCAGGATTGATCAAAGCCATCAGAGGTCCGGAATGATAAAACAGATGAATCCGGTTGATCACCGCATTATCTGAACAGATGCCTGAATAAAAAAGGACGTTAAAAAAAATTCGTTCATTTATGATAGTGGTTGTTATTTTGGTAAATGGACCACGCTGAGACCTTTATTATCGACATTAGTCCTTATGGCTATTCGGAGCCCGAGCGGTTGCAGTGCCGATTCAACAAAAGCCTCGCTCCGGTTTGTGATGATGGCAATTGCGGGACCAACCGAGCTCATGCCGACAAACTCAAACCCTGCATCACGAAGCTGGCTCATGATATGGTAGATGGCGAAACTATGGTGTTCCACTTCTGCCCGTTTTGAACCCCGGAATTCGATCTCCCAGATCACATCACCCACTTTTTCAAGGTTCCCCGATTCTATTGCCGGGATCATGTCCATCATGATCATATAGGCTTTCAGTTCACGGTCCCGGTAATCGAGCATTCTCGCCTTGTTCATGAGGAGGTCAAATTCCTGGTCTCCGGCGGAGGATATGTCGCTCGGGGGGATGACAATGTACACGTGGCTCCCTTCAGCAAACGGGTGGTGGTAAATCAGGGAAAGTTCATCGCCCATTATGGCCATTCCCCCGTGAATACTCACCGCGGGACCGACTCCTGTTTCGAATCCGGATGCGACATTTCCCTCGGCGGTTTCTTCAACGTAATTATAGCCGATTAATTTACGCAGCTGGTCATCTGAAAGAGGGGATCCGACTGATACATTGAGGGCCTTTGCCAGAGCGATCATTATCGTGCTCGTTGATCCGAGCCCCACATGTTTATGCTCGTGGTCCCGTGCCTTTATGCGGAATCCACCTGTATACCCGACAGTTTTTTGGAATACACTGACAAAATGCCTGATGATTGCGGCACGGGAGTAATCTATCTCAAGGCCCTCCGGGACACACTCCACTGAAACAGAACAATATACCTGGATTGCAAAACCGATCCCTCCACCGCCGGGGCGATCCGGCGAGAACCTGTTCATATCCAGAACCGTAAGGTGAATCCTGGCTGGTGCAGTGACAGTAACAACCTCATCTGCCTGCACAAGTAAATATTTCCCTTCATATCCGAGCGTCCTGATATTCTCACCCGGGGAGAACGATGTAAATTCATACTCGACGAGATCGAGGTCTCCCCCGCGGATCTTCATAATTGCCATCCTTTAAAGCACCTTCCTTTGCGGTTATCTGTCAAAGAATATGTTCTTTCCTGATCCCTTGAGTGGGATACCATACACCGACGTGCAGTCGCTGAGCCAACCAAGGGAACGGGCCGCAACACCGGCAGAATACATGATCCTGTTATCCACGTTATGCAACTGGGCAGTCTTAACAGCCGATCCCAGCGCGATCCCCAGGTCTGCAATCCTGATAATGCAGTTTGGTCCGGTAAAGGGGGTATCAGAGGACTTATTCCGGGCATACCCTTCTTCGAAACCATTGCAGGAGACAAAACCACATCCCTGGCAATTGACACCTACCGCTACTGATCCCCGGACTCCGATAAGGACACAGGCATCGCTCATTGCCATGCATTTCCCATCCCTTATAAAAAACGGGATACTATTCCGTTCACCAAGGGTAATCATCTCTTCTGCAAGCTGTTGTAACCTGGTGTCAGTGACGATATTGGTTTTTATTTCATCCACGCCCCTCGCTTTCGGGGCGGTCCTCGCCGCAAGGACCATCAGCCCGGCGACCGTCCTGATGGCCTCATTCTCATCGGTCATGGGCTATCGTCGGATGCACGACAATTTATAAGTAATCGTAATCTTTAAAAAATATGTGGTAAAATTTAAAAATTAATCAATTTTGGCTATTATCTTTCTAAATATAGCGATATTACAATGTGTGACCTGCGCTGGCGTCAGATTCAACCGGACAATTATCCTGAACAAGCTAAATACAGCCTGGAAATCGGCAAGTACCCTCGTCATATTCCTTTATTGCCTGAATTGCCTTAAACAGAAATCATTTTATCATTCGCCTGACTTATTGTTGCATGGTTCTTGGAACCCCGAATGGACAAATTGAGGAGAATCAGGAGTATGACGGAAATCTATCGTTGCCAGGTGTGCGGACACCAGTATAACCCCGCTGTTGGTGATCCGGATGCAGATATCAGCCCTGGCACCGCGTTTACCTCGCTTCCCGGGACCTGGCGTTGTCCGGTATGTGGATCACCGAAAGAAAAGTTTACCTTGGTGTAACGGGAAGTGCAATAATGGTTGTAAGAACAATAACACCGGACTGTTATGCAATCGGTGCATTCGATTTTGATCGGCGTCTTTTTGATGCGCTGATCACCCTGCCTGAAGGGACAAGTTATAATGCATACCTCATCAGGGGGAGCCAGAAGACGGCACTCATCGACACCGTTGACCCATCGAAAGAATTGGACCTGGTCTGCAACCTCGTCCGTCTTGGTGTCGATTCGATAGATTATGTCATAGTCAATCATGCCGAACAGGACCATTCCGGATCGTTGCCAATGGTTCTCGAACTGTTCCCATCGGCGATGGTGGTGACAAATGAAAAATGCAAAGAACTCCTTATCCACCATCTCGACCTCGATGAGGAACGGTTTATCATAATCAAAGACCGTGAGACGTTATCTCTTGGAAATAAAACCCTGGAATTTCTTATCACGCCGTGGGTACACTGGCCTGAAACGATGGTTACATTCCTGCAGGAGGACCGGATTCTGTTCTCCTGCGACCTGTTCGGATCGCATTATGCGACCAGCGAACTGTTTGTTCCCGATGAAAAAGTAATTTATACTGCTGCAAAACGGTATTATGCTGAGATCATGATGCCATTCCGGGCCAGTATCAAGGGGCATATGGAGAAAATCGGCCCGCTGGATGTCAGGATCATTGCACCGAGCCATGGCCCGGTTTACAATAACCCTGCATTTATCCTCGGTGCCTACAGGGAGTGGATATCAGATTCGGTGAAAAACCAGGTTGTAATCCCTTATATCTCGATGCATGGAAGTACGCGAAAGATGGTTGACCATTTGACCGATGCACTGATTGAACGTGGCATCGAGGTGAAACCCTTTGATTTGACGGTCGTGGACACGGGTAACCTGGCAATGTCGCTCGTGGATGCGGCGACTGTGGTAATTGCAACGCCAACGGTCCTTTTCGGGCCGCATCCACAGATTGTCTATGCAACGTACCTTGCGAATATGCTCCATCCAAAGGTGAAATTTGCATCGATAATCGGTTCGTATGGCTGGGGGGGGAAGACTACGGACGTATTGAAGGCGATGATGACGCATATTAAGCCGGAATTACTCGAACCGGTGATGGTGCAGGGTCTGCCGGGAGAAAAATGTATCGGGGGACTGGACCGGCTTGCCGATGATATTGCCGGAAAACACAAAGAAATTGGCATACTATCATAAGTATCGGTAGATTGCCGATCCAACTATCAGATTTTTTTTGATGCTTCCGGTGCCCATGATCGTGCCCCCGGTCCTTATTCCCGTTACGGGATACATCTCGTGAGATCCGGTATCGTTTATCCCATCTAAAGGGGGATCATGATCCCGGCCCGGATCCAATCCCTCATCGAATGTCCCAGCTCAAAAAGGGATTCCGGACGATTGTGTGCTACAGGTTTTACCCCAAAAAAAACCCGACCTGTTAATGATCATGAAAAGAAGGGTCTGAATACAGGTTAAAAAAAGCGGACATCGGAGAATTTTTCTTTTCTATGTTATTGACATACATTTTCCATGGGTTATTTTTTGAAATCAATTATTCTTACTTTAACATCAGAAAATTGAATAACCTCACCGTCCAACCTGTTATCCCCATGAAGCAGATCGCCCTGTACGGCAAGGGTGGGATCGGCAAATCCACCACATCGGCCAACCTGTCGGCAGCACTGGCAGAGAAAGGACTCGATATTCTCCAGATTGGGTGTGATCCCAAGCGTGACAGCACGCGGATGCTGATGCAGGGACGGTTTATCCCGACGGTAATGGACCATGTCAGGGCACATGGCGATGCTGGACGTCAGGCTTGAAGATATCATGTTCACCGGGTACAGGGGGGTGCGGTGTGTCGAGGCCGGAGGTCCTGAGCCCGGTGTCGGATGTGCCGGGCGGGGGATTATTGCAACCTTCCAGATCCTTGAACGCCTCGGTGCGCTAAAAGGGGATATCATTGTCTATGATGTCCTCGGAGACGTCGTATGCGGTGGATTTGCCATGCCGATGCGTGAAGGGTATGCACAGGAGGTTTACCTTGTCACATCGGGGGAACTGATGTCGCTATACGCGGCAAATAATATCTGCAAGGCGATTAAGCGCCTCTCACTGAGGGCGAAAAACCGGTGCCGTCTTGCAGGCGTAATCTGCAATTCAAAGAATATGGAAAACGAAGAAGAACTGGTCACCGAATTTTCCAAACGGATTAACAGCCGGCTTATCCATTTTATCCCGCGAGACAGGACCGTCCAGCTGGCAGAACTACACAAAAAAACCGTGATCGAATATGCTCCCGAGTCTCCCCAGGCAGGAGTATACCGGTCACTTGCAGGGATCGTGGCTGCCAATGAACAATTTACAATCCCCAGTCCGCTGGATACCGATGAACTCGAATCCCTTGCCTTTGAGTATATCTAGGACCGGTGGCTGCACCCTGACCGGGGCGCTTGCCGTTACAACCGGGATAAAGGACTCGGTCACGATAATTCATGGCCCGGCAGGATGTGCCCACCATAACTTCTCGCTTCTTCATGCGACCATCCTCGACAACGACTGTATGGCGATCCCGAAGGTCATGTCATCAGGGATGTCCGAACATGATGTGATCTTCGGAGGTGAGGACGCACTTATGAGGGTCATCGGTCAGGTTTCATCAGAAAATCCGGGAATAATATTTGTTCTTTCGACCTGCATTGCAGATACAATAGGCGATGATGTACTTGCCGTTACCCAGAATGCGGGAGTACCTGTCTGTATGGTTCCTACCGGGGGATTTTTGGGCGGAGATTTTGAAACGGGCTTTTCGCAGGCCCTGATCGCAATTTCAAATCTGGCGTTTCCCGCGATCTGCTTCCACGAACCTGATCATAGCGCACCCGGATCCGTCAACCTGATCGGGGAGAAAAATCTCGAATATGAGGTCAGGCAGAATTATTACGAGGTCAGACGTCTGATCTCGTTGCTGAACCTTACAGTAAACCTTCGTTTTGCACACGATATCGAACGTTCCGATATCGACCGGCTGCCTCTCGCATCGGTGAATATTTTAAGGGAACCGGTCCTGTCTGGGGTGGGAGATCACCTGAGGTCGTTGTTCGGGACACCGTATGTCAGTTCATTTCCAAACGGTATCAGCGGAACCCTGTCCTTCATCCGGGATATTGCGGAACGATCAGGATTATCCCCGGATCGAGCGCTTGATAGTGAAAAAGAACACCAAAGTAAGGTATTTAATGAATTTTCTGATATTCGGGGGGCCCGTGCACGATGCAGTATTCCGGAAAATAACCGGGAATACCCATTGGTTATGGAAATTTTCCGGGCGATCGGGTTAGAGGAATCGCCGGACGGCATGGTTGTTCCGGTACCGTATCCATTTCCCGTCGGGACCAGTGGAATGAAGAGGATGCTCCACTTATGGAGGAGGACACTTGCATGTCGGGCTGCTTAAATCCCGTATGGCCTTGTGCCCTTACCGGTGCGGTCACCGCATTATCCGGTTTTTCTGGTATTGCCGTGATAATCCACGGTTCAAGCGGGTGTTATTTCTACCCGGCCACGTTGTTGCATTCCGATCTCCACAGCACTTTCCTGGTCGAACAGGATGTGATCTTTGGATCGGGGGAACGTCTGGCCGGTTTAGTGAAAGAACTTTCCGGCACCTATGAAAAAGTAGCGGTTGTCAATTCGTGTGTCCCATCTGTTCTCGGCGAGGATATCCGGGACCTGCTTTCGGAATTTAACATAATTTTTGTTGACACCCCCGGGTTTACGGGGGACTTTGAGTCCGGCTATCTCGGTGCATTAAAAGACCTGCCGGTATCCACAGGTCAGGATTCAGGCAGGGTAAATATCGAAGGGATCAATCTTATCGATCCATTTGCACGTGGTAACCTTCGGGAGGCGGAACGCCTTCTCCAGGATATGGGACTGCCGGTCGGTACAATATTCTGCCACGATGCGTACCGATCGCTCAATAATGCGGGAGGCTTTTCAATCACTGTCAATCCCGACCTGGCTTTGGGAAAAGGGCTGGAAATGGGGTCGCTTCTTGGTCTCACATCAATCCAGGATACGGCATACAGACTCGCCGACAGATTTGGTGATGCGGAAACTGATGGTATAGAAAAGGAGATCGTACTTGTCGGGGAACGGATCACGAAAGCCGCTGACAAGTACCTGAAAAGGTTTGATCCTCCCACGGTAGCAATTTTCTCTACGAGTGCATATTGCGGATTTTCTTCGAGCGGCATTGGAACAGTTTCTCGATGCGGAAATTGTGTTTTGCGGGTCACGAAATGAACCCACAGGCCATTGTCCTGGTGTAAAAAAAATTACCTCCCTGGCTGAAATCGAGTCCGTAATCCGTGAACATGCCCCGGACCTGGTCCTGGGATCAACATTTGAACGTTCCGTTGCAGGTAATTCCGCGTTTGTGGGTATGACACCTCCAATCCGCGGTGAATTCAGGCTGTCATCCAAACCGCTCGCGGGTACGGAAGGAGAACTATCGTTCATGGAAGATGTTCTGAATGCATGTATGGACCATCAACAGCGAAAACCTGCAAATCAGGCCCGATAGTCAGAGCCTGAAGTTTATTCCCTATTTCGGGATTTCTATCACTTTCACCCCGCGCATATCGAGACATTATATACCCCGGTTGTCAGATTGAAAGATTGGCAGATGAAATGACCATGATTTCAAAAGCGGGATACTTTCAGCAGAACGGGTATGCAGCACTTGACGACGAGGGAATGCCAAAGCAGATTGCGGAACTGAATATCCATGGTACGAAATACGGGATCAGGCTCGACGAACTGAAAGAAGCCCTCTACGGACGCCATCCGGCACGGGTTGAGCGGGTGTTCCAGAACTGGCAACAGTACCTTGGTGGAATCGCAGGACTGGCCCGGGTTTCCCGTTCCGGAAAGGCATTAAACATCGAGCTGGTGGAAGGTGGGCAGATACACGGTCTCCCTGGATTCCCTGGTCTCGGCACTTTCACGTCGGGGTATATATGCATCGGTTGGAGAGATTCCCGAGCCCGTTTCCGCATGGGACCTCAATGGACGAAAAATAGCACAAGGCCAGCAGACAATCCCGGTGCATGCGACGTAAAACAGAAAAGGAATAATTGCCAGTTTTAAAAAATAGGGGAAATCAGGTCGTTAAAATAATTTTTGCAACAGCATCCCCGACATCCGGCGGTCCCGGATGATCCACCCATATCTTTTGTTACTTTTCCGGCAAGGATGCATTTCTCAATTGCTTGCACGATCGATCCCGCGGCTTCATGTTCCCCGATATGATCGAGGAGCATGGAACCCGCCCAGATGGTTGCCATCGGATTTGCGACACCTAAACCTTTGTACTTTGGAGCTGACCCGTGGATGGGCTCAAACATTGAGGTCCCACCTGGATTGATGTTACCTCCCGGGGCAAGGCCGAGGCCTCCCTGGATCATTGCTCCGAGATCGGTTATGATATCGCCGAACATGTTAGGGGTGACCACGACATCAAACCATTCAGGGTTTTTAACGAACCACATTGTAATGGCATCCACAAAATTAAACTCGGTTTTCACACCAGGGTGCATGGCTGCCCTTTCGAGAAAAACGTCCCGCCAGAGGCCGTAGATATCTGATAGCACATTAGCCTTGTCTACCGAAGTCAGTTTCTTTTTTCGTTGCTCTGCGAGGTCAAATGAGTAATCAATGACACGGCGAGCTCCTTCCCTGGTAATAACTCCAATCTGGTAAGCGATCTCTTCAGCATCGCTTTCAACGTCGAGATCGAACTTAACTTTGTAAAGCTCGCGGTCGATCCGCAATTCAAGATTTTGCCTGGTTTTTGAACCGGGAACCAATCCCGACATAAAAGTCTTCGGTGTTTTCCCTGACAACGATAAAATCGATATCTTCCGGATTTTTTCCCGCGAGGGGTGTTGATACGCCTTCAAGCAGGCGGATTGGCCTGAGATTAATATATTGATCAAAATAAAAGCGCAGGCTCAGCAGGATACCTTTCTCAAGGATCCCCGGTTGGACACGCTCATCCCCGATAGCACCAAAATAAATTGCCGGAAACGTCGATAATTCTTTCAGGTCGGTCTCTGTAAGGAGATTTCCTGTTTTCAGGTACCTTTCAGCACCGATATCGAAGTCGGTCCACTGGATATCGAAGTTAAACCTCTCTCCCGCGGCATCCAGTACTTTTTTACCCTCAACAATGATTTCAGGGCCGATACCGTCCCCACCTATTGATGCAATGCGGTACATACCGGCACCTCCTCAAGTTCCCGGGCATATTCTACAAGCCCTCCCGAGTCAACAATTTTCATCAGGAAATCCGGAATCGGATCTATCGGCAGTCTGTTCCCGTCGACCATGAGATAACCGCCTTTTAAGTCAACCATCACACTGCTTCCCTTCGACAATCGAACCCGCCTTATCGCAGACTACCGGGAGAAGTCCGACATTTATCGCATTGCGATAAAAAATCCGTCGCAAATGATTCGGCGATAACCATCGTGATCCCCGCTCCTTTCAATGCTATCGGTGCATGTTCACGTGATGATCCGCATCCGAAATTTTTGCCTGCAACAATGACATCCCCGGTTTTCGCTTCACCGGCAAATTCGTCCCGAATGCCTTCAAATGCATGTTTTGCCAGCTCTTCCGGGTCGTAAATCGTAAGGAACCTTCCGGGTATTATTGCATCAGTATCGATATTATCTCCAAATTTCCATACTCTCATCATTCCACCTCCCTTGGATCGGTAATTTCACCATAAATACCACTTGCTGCCGCCGTGGCAGGTGAACAAAGATATACCGATGCACCGGTACTCCCCTGTCGGCCTTTAAAATTACGGTTAGACGTGGACAGAGAGACTTCTCCCGGAGCCAGCAGTCCGAATGCACCTCCCATGCATGGTCCGCAGCAGGGTGCTTCGACAAGTGCCCCGGCTGTGACGAAGCGTTCTATCAGTCCTGCACGGAGTGTTTTTAAATATTCCTGCCGTGATGCAGGGATAATGATGACCCTGACATTATCTGAAAATTTCCGTGTCTCCAAGGACTTCTGCAACCTCGGCAAAGTCCTCAAACCGTCCGTTCGTACACGACCCGATAAATACCTGGTCGATTTTTGTCCCGGCAACTTTTGTCACATCGACACCGAGGTCGACATTATGAGGTTCTGCGACCTGTGGTGAGAGATTTGTCACATCATAGGTGCGGTTCTCAGAAAATGATGCGTTACTGTCGCTTTCCAGCGAAAACGGAACAATATTTCGTAACTTGCAGATATAGTCCCATGTAATAGTATCCGGAGGAACGATCCCTGCCTTTGCCCCCATCTCGATTGCCATGTTACAACAGGTCATACGTCCTGACATGTCCATGGTCCGGATGGTATTTCCGGTGAATTCAATCGCTTTATATGTTGCCCCGTCTGCCCCGATATCTGCCGCGATCGAAAGGATCAGGTCTTTTGGTCCCGACTCTTTTCTGGAAAGACCCATCTGCAGTAACCCTGATAGTTTCCGGGACACGGAAATATAGATGCTCCGAATTTCAGGGCAAACCCATATCCGTGGAGCCGATTCCTGTTGCAAATGCACCTGCCGGCTCCATACATGCAGGTGTGGGAATCCGCACCCACAACAATCTCACCCGGGTGCTGCTTTTCCCATCTCCATGGTCACCTGGTGGCAGACACCCTCCCGGAGGTCATAATTGTATATCCCCTGCTCTGTTGCAAACTTTCTCATATACACGTGATTTTCCGCAGCCTCGATTGAATCAGCAGGGATCTGGTGGTCAAAGAGCATGGTGACCCCTTCAGGGTTATGGACCCGTTTCCCTCCCATTTCGTAAAATTTTCGGATTGCAAGTGGTCCGGTGATATCGTGAATCATGGCATTATCAACCGGTGCCATAACCACCTCACCCGCACAAACGTCCTTTTTGCATTTCCTTGAAAATATCTTCTCAACTATCGTTGCACCCATGCTCGATCAACTCTAATATTAGATTTTTTTATTATATTCCCCTTTGGGTAGCAATCTCAGGGCCGGACCCGGGAAATAAAAGAGAATCCACATTTTGGGAATAGCCAGTATCACAGTCGGGTATTCATACTATATGTTCCGGAATTTTTTATATTTGGGAATTCATTAAGGGAGCAGAAAGGAATTCTTTAAAAATTACATGAAAGTGGTATACCAGCAAAAGGAAATAAGCAAAAGGAAATAAAAATTCGCACATCCGGCCGAAGGTATTTTATTACCGGAGAAGATATTAGGTCGATGATTCACATGAAAAGACGATTTGTACTGCTGGTTATGGTATGCATGTTCCTGATGGTCACTACCGTTGGGACCGTTTCTGCTCAAACTACCGATTCGGCAAATAGTAATGCAATTACAAGTAGTGCAACAGGGGAAGTCCTCGTCACACCGGACCGGGCGGAGATCTCACTATCGGTTCAGACCCAGAATGCTGACGTCAAGACGGCCCAGGCAGATAATGCCAGGATTATGAATGATGTAATGAATGCCCTTGTGAGCGCAGGCATCCCTAAAGACCAGCTGAAAACCACGGGTTACTCCATTTATCCGATCTATGAAGACAACAGTAACAATTTATTGCCGAGAAATGTCAGGACGTACCAGGTTACCAATACAATCGTTATTACGTTAACCGATATCACCAGGGCAGGAGATATGATTGATATCGCGGTTGCGAACGGTGCGAACCAGGTGAATTATGTCTCATTTATGCTTGCACCCGAAACCGAGCGATCATATCGGGGTATTGCTCTTACCATGGCTGTCCGGCAGACCAGGGCCGATGCAGATGCTGCCGCGGCGGCAATGGGAGTCAACATTACCGGTGTCAAAGAGGCGGTAATCGGGAGCAGCCTGCCACCGGTAATCTATGATAATTCGCTGGCAACGAAATCGGTTGGCAGTGCAGCACCTGCCGTGCCAACACCCGTCACTCCGGGTGATGTGAAAGTTTCAGCATCTGTTACGGTAAGTTACCTGTTCCGGTAAGCCAGTAACTCCCGTTTTAACGGGGGTTCCTGAATATATATTTACAGGATCTGATTTCTAAACGCAGGAATTGTACCGTTAATAACACTTTTAATGCTGAATGCCGTATCTTATCACGGATTTAAATAATGGAAAGAAATATTGGATTTAAAGAAAGGAGATATATTGAGGAATTGCGGATCCTCACGAAATCGACCGCGCTTGATTGTGTAATTGATGAACGTTTCTGCCGTGTAATATATGTCGTAAAAATCGGGGATATGGGTCTTGCCATAGGGAAAAAAGGTGAAAACATTCGCAGAATGCAGAATGTACTTGGAAAAAGGGTAGAAATGGTAGAATATGCTGAATCTATCGAAGATTTTGTGGCGAATGTCTTCAGGCCTGCAGAAATCGATCACATCCGGACGAAGGACGGGGAAACACAGATTGACGTGTTCCTGAAGAGTAAAAATGATCTCGGCATCGCAATAGGTAAGGGGGGGTGTAATATTGAGAAAGGCAGGATCCTCATAAAACGTTTTTTCGGACCCGATCTCTGCGAGGTCCTTGTTGAGGGGGTTTCTGATGAGTGATACGGAAGTCCTCGATGAACTGTTCAGGGTCATAGACGACAGGATCGTAAACCCGAAACCCGGGTCATATGTGACCGGTCTCGCGAACGATCCAAAAGGAATTGATAAGGTCCTTGAAAAAGTGGGAGAAGAAACGACGGAGTTTATTATTGCGGTGAAAAACGGTATACCCGGACGCACCGTTGAAGAGGCTGCGGACCTTCAGTTCCACCTCCTTATTGCACTCCGTCTCGCAGGAATTGACCTGTCCGATCTGATGGAAGAGTTAAAAAAACGCAGGAAATAATGATTTCCTGATAGCCCGGATTTTTCCCGGGTATTATTTCATCAGCTCATGAACTTATGAGATATCATAATTCAGATCGTTTGTTTTTAAAATCTGAATTAGTTCCGGGGAAACCCCGGTATTGTGAAAATCCCAATGGTCCCCATGTATCATCTATCCAAAAAGGTACGCCTGTAATTTGATAAACGGGGGGAGTTCGGTCGCAGTCAGACCCGATGATTCTGCCACCCCCCGATCAAGGAAGATACCCGATTTACACCTTATGGCAATAGCAATCCCATCGCTGGGACGGCAGTCGATCATCTCTTCCTGGTAGTCAGGGTCAACCAGCACGAGGTTGGCATAATATACACCCTCTTCTACCGAGTCTATGTTAAGGGCCCTGAGTTTGACATGGTAACGGTTGAGAAATTCGAGAAACAGGTCATGTGTCTGTGGTCTCGGAGCAATTTCATTGTTTAAGGCAGTATTAATGGAAAGTGCCTCCCATAGGCCTATATATATCGGCAGACAGGCATCGCCACCCAAATCAAGCAGCACTGCGGGTGAAGTCTCCTGCTGGTGATACGGCGACAAAAACACCTGTCACATTACAAGGGACCAGGTCCATGTGAGGATTCATCAATCTGATCGATGATAAGGATATTCCAGTAAGACACGCCGATCGCAATCAAATCGCAAAAAGGTCCCGGTTGCCGGTGATCTTTATAAGGCCTACCCTGACAGATGCATCAAGCCATCCGTGGCCATAGCTGAAACAGACTCAGCGCATCCTCATACCGTCCGTCATGTAAAAACATTGTTCCACCTAACGCATAGGTGCCTGCAATGGCCATGATCTTTTCACCCCCTTCATGCCACGTGATGCCGGGTTCTGAACCGGGGCACGAGGAGGTTATCGCACTATCGAGAAGTCGTTGGTACCGGCATGCTTTTTCTGTAAGGCGATGATGGGAATTGTCCGGGACAGAAGTCCTGCCCGACAACAGATTTTTGCAAAGGGGCCCGGATGAAACAATACCTATGAAATGACCGGCATCCAGCCATCCGGCAGCATAGGCAAAACTTGCAAGTGCATTGACCGGGTCGCCTTTACCTGAAAAACAACTTCCGTCCTCCAGGTAGCATTGAGCCATCCCGAGTATCTCCCTTCCCATGGATGAAAGGAGGCTTTCCGGGGGTGCCAGAATAACTGACCGCTCAAGAACGTCTGACAGACTCTTATGAAAGAGGGTGATTTCCATAACCGGCAAACACCTCCAGGTATTCGCGCTCCATTTCATGGAGAATTGCAGGGATTACCAGTATGTGAAGTGGACCGCCAAAATCAGTTTCCCTCATTGTAACCGCATCGCCGGCCTGGACCTTTGGTTCCGCTGAACCTGCCCTGGCTATCCCGACATAACAGGAAATTCTGAATCCTGAATCCAGGACCATCGGTTCAAGGAGATTTACCGCCTCCCTTATCGTCATATACCGGTTATCCTGGATATCAAGATAGACTATCGTATGCAGGTTGTCTTCCAGGTTTTTCCTTATTACCGTGGCAGGTGTCGTCGGTCGCCATTTACCATGAGGAAATGGAAGCGAGCAGGACTTCCCGAACCGGTAATTCTGAAGCCCGGAAAGACCACAAACTGCTGATACAATCGATGAACCATGAATAATCTCGGTTCTGACCCCCATGCGTGCGGCTCTTATCCGTAGATCGATGTGGGTAGTCGAGACCATCGGATCGCCACCGGTGAGAAAGACCACCTTCTTTTCCAGGGCATTTTGGAGGAATCCCTCCGGGTGTTGCTCGACGTCTTCCCTTTTCAGGACAACCAGCTCTTTTCCATAGCGGCAGGCCATCTCTTCCGGCGAGGTCCCGGTGAGGAGCGATGTATATGCTTCAAGATAAACCAGGTCGGCGTTCCTGACCGCCTGTAAACCCTTCGCCGATATATCTTCAAGGTCGTAGAGGCCAAGTCCCACAAACGAAAGCATACCTATAGTCCCTGCCTATTGTTGTTTTTTCAGGTTGTATCTTTTTTGTATTCTGATGTGATGAACAGACCTGGACCTGCCCCAATCCTGAAGTTTTATCACTCAGGAGTCCTCCAACCCATCCTCTACGTCGTGGAGAGAGTACCTGCGGGGTTCAAAGTATTCCTGTTCCGTGCACCATACGACAAACCTTGTCAGTTCCGGGGAAAAGACTCCTATGTCTCCTTGATTAATCTCCCGGTCATGAGGATTTGTTGAAACCAGGTGACCATTACGAATCACGTACAGGCGCCTGAATGGCCATTCTTCTTCTGGTTTGATCTCCCTGTCATAATAGATCTGCCTTGCAAGGGCCAGCGTGCAGTAATTTCCGCCAGGGAATTCAAATAGAACGTCCTGCATATAGCGGCGAATATACCACCGTAGTTCTCCTGCAATAGAAAGACCGCTCACCAGTGATTCGATGGGGATGATCACTCCTCCAGGCCATTCTTTCGGGTGATAAAACCTCAATGCATTTCGTGAGGTCTCAGAAGCATGAAGGGTATGATGAAGGTTAATACCCTCCCGCTGCAGGAAGAATACGTTCATTTTGGTTATTCCAGGACAATAATCTGTTTCCAATAATAAAATACTGCGCAGTGCCGGCAACTGGAATGCCCATACCCGAAAATAATAATGGCACATCGCGGAAAATCCACTAAAAATCTTTGAGTTAACAAGGACAGGTTGTTGAAAAGAAGGGAAAAAATTACTACCTGTTTTAAGTATACATCCGGTCGTCGAAGACACTCTCGTTCCTGACCTTTCGCACGGCTTCAAGAAAATCTTCTGCAGTAACATTATCCGCCTCTTTCCTGACCGCAATCATCCCCGCTTCCCGGCATATCGCCTGGACCTCGGCCCCGGTTGTATTTTCCGTAAGGTCGGCAATTTCCTCAAGCGAAACCCCTTCAAGACGGAGTTTTGCCGAATGGATTTTGAGGATTTCCAGTCTTGAATCCCGGTCGGGCAGCGGTATCTCGATAACACGGTCGAACCTTCCCGGCCTGAGGAGCGCCGGATCAAGCATGTCAACCCTGTTCGTTGCGGCCATAATCCGGACATCCCCACGGTTATTGAACCCGTCCATTTCAGCAAGGAGCTGCATCAGTGTTCGTTGGACTTCGGCGCTTCCGGAGGTTCCGTCATTAGTCCGCGTACTGCCGACCGCATCTATTTCGTCGATAAATACGATGGAGGGTGCCCGTTCACGGGCGAGCGTGAATAACTCGCGCACCAGCTGGGCTCCTTCCCCGATATATTTATGGACCAGTTCACTCCCCGACATCCTGATAAAGGTCGCCTTGGCCTGGTGTGCCACGGCCTTTGCAATCAGGGTTTTACCCGTTCCGGGTGGACCGTAGAGGAGAATACCTTTTGGAGGTTCCACGCCGATCCGCTCAAAGATCTCCGGCTTGGTAAGCGGGTACTCGACGGATTCCCGTACCTCTTCGATTTCTTTCAATAATCCGCCAATCTGTTTGAACGTCACGCTGGGTGACTCATCGAGTTCCATTACGCGGACACGCGAATCAAAAATATTACCCACAATTTTTACAATTGAGAGGGCATTATTAACTGCCACTTTCGTCCCGGGCTTTAATTCCTTTCCAATTTCTGCACTTACGTGTGTCAGGTATTCCTGGTTGTTACCCTGTTGCCGCAAATAAATCTCCCCGTTGTCGAGAATATCCACAACAACTGCGATAAAAAGAGGCATACGTTTCAGCTGGGCATTTTCCCTTTTCAGCTGGGTATTATCTCGTCAAGAGCTCGTCATTCTTGATTTTGACCTCAAGAAGTTGTGCTTCAGCGTCCTGGAGCCTGAGTTTCAACTTCATCTCCCCTTCGTTGATGGGATTATTAATGACGGTCTCTTCCATGTTACTATTATAGTTCCATTTTCATACATATATCAGGTGCGATTGTGATATTTCGAGGCAGGGGCATTGCAAAAGGGTGTGCGTCAGGTGAGTTACTGGTGAGTCCCGAGCCGATCTCGTTCCTGTCGGGCGTAAATCCTGATACCGGCGAGATAATAGAAAAGGGTCATCCCCTCGAGGGTTGCAACCTTTCGGGAAAGGTCATCGCATTCGATTACGGAAAAGGCTCCACCGTTGGATCGTATGTAATCTATGCCCTCTCCAAAAACGGTCACGCCCCTGCGGCGATAGTGAATACCGAAGCTGAACCGATTATTGTGGTTGGAGCCATTATGGGGGGCATCCCAATGATAGACAGGATCGGCATCGCCCTGTCGGAGCTCAGATCCGGAACTTATGTTACCGTAAACGGGGATACCGGAGAACTCCTGTACGAATAAAATCCGAGCAAATAAATTAGAAAAGGATAAAGTAGTACCTGGCAGAATCCATTTTTATGAAACAATTGTTATTCACCGGTATCCTGGCACTTCTTCTGATCCTTACCGCCGGTTGTACCAGCGTACCTTTACCTCAGCAGGCGCAGAGTCCGACCGGGACTCTTGCAGCAGCCCCGGTTGTGACGCTACCTGTTGCGAGTTCAGTTGATGTTATGGTCATGCAGAAAGATTCGGTCTATCAGACGGTCGATGTCGTATTCGGGGGTGGTAACGGCCAGGTCGTAGTAAGTTCCTGCAATGTGGTATTTACACGGAGTGACGGGACTTCCGAAACAAAACAGTTGAAGCCCGAAAAAGGGGCGACCGTCACCTTTCAGGGGACGAAGGGTACTGACCGTGTTGAAGTAACCGTAACCATGAAGGATGGAAAGACCTACAGGATTATCGATCAGCTGGTCCCATACCGCAGCCGTGGGTAAATTGCGTTTAAATAAAAGCAGGTTGGATTAAAAGAAGTCAGGATTCATAAATTTTTTACAAATTAACCGGTGGCAGTATGGATGGATATCCTACTCTTCGGCTAAACCAGCCAATGGGTCTTAAATGAAAGATGACAATAACAAATGCCTGGATTTATCCGGGACAGTTTTAAATGGGGTCTGCGGTAGACTTTGGTATCTTTATTTTAATCGATCCCCGGATGGATTGATTACAAGCGGGAGTATAGGGGACGTGACGCTGTGAAAACCTGCTGGAGAAAAATAGCAGCCGCTGAAAATTCATTTGCCGCACTCAGGGCTGCCTGCAGTGTTCATGGGATCCTGCTCGATCCCGTTAGTGCACCGACAGCAGACATCACCTGTTACAGTCTCAATTCTGTAACGGCAAGAAAATATGAAGACGAGATCAGGAGTGCTGAATGTATAACGGTAGCAGGCGGTCCTTATGCATCGGCATGTTACCGGGAAGTAACATCATATACGGATTATGTTGTTGTAGGTGAAGGTGAGCATACACTGCCGGCATTACTTCACCGAATCACGGAAGATCCCAAAAACCCCTGCCTCCCGCGGGGGGTTGCTACATCCAAAACCTTCCATCCTCCCGACTCTTGTGTGTTCCTTGATGCATATCCGCCCTTCAGCGAAGTAAAAGGGTATATCGAATGTTCAAGGGGGTGCCCGTTCCATTGCGCCTATTGCCAGACCCCCTCGCTTTTCGGTGGGTCTATGAGGCACAGGAGTATCGATTCAATTGTTGCCTGTGCGAACAGGGTCAGGGACGCACGTTTCGTTACGCCCAATGCCTTTGCGTACGGGTCTGACGGGAGGTCACCACGGTTCGAAAAAATCCGGAGGTTGCTGAGCAAAATTGAATCCAATATATATTTTGGAACTTTTCCAAGTGAGGTCCGACCCGAATTCATATGCACCGAAGCCCTGGAGATTGTTGGACAGTATTGCATGAACACGAAACTGCACTTTGGCGCGCAGTCGGGTAGTGACCGGATCCTCACGAAGCTGCAACGTGGGCATTCGGTGTCCGATGTAGTCTCGGCTGTGGAATTGTGTCACTCACATGGAATAACTCCTGTCGTAGATCTTATTCTCGGTCTTCCATTCGAAACTGAAGAAGACCAGCTTAAAAGCCTTGATCTTATCAAATGGATTTCGAAATACGGTCATATCCATGTCCACCAGTTCCTCCCGCTACCTGGTACACTCTTATCAGGCACATTACCCGGTCCTATTATAAACGAAGTCCAGCAGGTGCTCGGTAACCTTGCTCTGCAGGGAAAAGTGACAGGTTCGTGGTGTGATCATGAGATAAGGTTTTTTACAACCCCTTCGAATGATATTACATGATGGATGTGCTCTTGTTAGCAGATCTGCATGGTCAATTTGGTAAAATTGATTCATTTTTGGATCTCGGGGCCGATGCAGTTTTTATTGCCGGCGACCTCACCGATATGGGACCCGCAGATTCCGTTGAACCCCTGATGTCCCGGATAGATGTACCCTGTTTTGTGGTACCGGGCAATTGTGACCCAAAAGAGATATTAGATGTCCTTGAACACTCTGACAGTGTCTGCCTCCATGCGTCTCAGATCAACCTGGGGAAGATCTCGATCGCAGGAATAGGCGGCTCAAATCCGACCCCGTTCAATACTCCGTTTGAAATGACGGACAAACAGATTGACGATATCTTGCATGAAATCATACCGAAACTGGAACGGACCGTTCACAACGTCCTGTTAACCCATGCACCGCCTTATGGCACCCTTGATGTAATTAACGGGGAACATGTAGGAAGTGCCAGTATCCAGCGCCACATGAAATCCTTCGACCTCGTTTGCTGTGCTCACATTCATGAGCAGCGTGGCATACAGGATGTCGAAGGAACCAAAGTGGTAAACCCGGGGATGGCATCTACAGGTAACTGTGCCATGATCCATTTCGGTAATGAGGCGAAAGACATAAAGATCGAACTCCTCACCGTTTAGCGAGGAGGAGTTCAAGGTACGAGGCGAGAATCTGTTCTCCCCTTACACCGATCTTTTCTGCAATATTCTTAATTGTACTGGTTTCCAATGCATCGGACTCTGATTTCATCACTTCAATTTCTACAAAAGACCCCAGTCCGTTAACCTCGTCAAGGGCAATTGAAGCATTTTCAAATGAATAATACTCCCGTACCTTGTCGACAACTGCTGTTTTCCGGAACCCGATCCGTTCAAGTATCCGTTCAAATTCCGGGCCCTCATCCACGGTTACATTCATCTCCTCACGGGCCTTGAATTGCAGGTCCCTGCGCTTGGGACCCTTATAAGTGATAATGGTCCTGCCGCTGCTGTACCGGACCCTGAGAGCCTCGTCGGTAATCCCGAAGTCCCTGTGGGGGGCATTGTAGTAAATATCGTGCTCGCCTGTTTTTTCAGTCATCAGGGCGCCGATTGCTGACAGGCGGGCACGTATTGGCGCAAGGTCAGGTACCTGGACTTTTAATTCAATTTCAAGCATACGAGTGACACAAGTTTATCTATCATCGCCACGACGTTATATAGCAAGTGATAGAGATGGCAATACAGGAAGGAGATTTTGTTAAACTGAGCCTATACCGGTGGCGTGAATGGTAAGAATTTTTGATACCACCGACGAAGACGAGGCAAAGACTGCGGATATCCATAACCCCCAGGCGTTATACGGCCCGATGGTGGTGCGAGCCGGAAGTCACCATATTATTCTTGGTCTTGACGAAGCACTTATCGGGAAAGACGAAGGTTTCGAAGGTGATCTGGAGATATCTCCGGAAAAGGGCTTCGGTCTTCACGACCCGAAACGTGTCGAATCATTTCCGAAAAACAAATTTAAGGAGAAGCCTGTCAAAGGGATGTCGGTCAAGGTCGAGGAACTTGGTGAGGGTGTCGTTATCGACGTCATCGGCGGACGTGTAATTGTTGATTTTAACCATCCGCTTTCAGGAAAAACCCTCAATTACCATTTTAAGATCGAGTCGAAAGTGGATGATCTTGTAGACAAGGTAAAAGGACTCATTCACCTGTATGCCGGGCGCGATATGGAGATCTCGTTCGCTGATGGTAACCTCACTGTCACACTTCCCCCGGGTATTAACTACGACCGTCGCTGGGTAATGTGGAGGAGCAGGGTTATTCATGAATCCTTTGAATTCATTCCCGAAATCAAGGAAATTATCCTTGTCGAGTCCTTCAAAAGACCTGAGAAATCCGGAGAAGAGTCATCCGAAGAATAGATATCAGATATTCTTTTTTTAATTACCATTCGACGTGAAAAATTTTTAATCGGGAAAATTATATATTCCATTTGTCCGGTGATTCTTCTCACCGGGTCATTGGACTTAGTTTTTCGATTACCCGCTCAACCTGGCGTACGGCTGTCCCGATATAATTATCAGGGTTCAAAAGTTCCCCGATTTCTCCAGGTGTTAACCGTTCGCGGACCCTGGGTTGATTACCCAGTACTTCTGCAAGGGCGCATTTTCCCGCCAATGCTTCCATGCTGGAGATCCTGACAATTTCATGTGCTTCCTGCCGGTCCATGCCCCTTTTTGTCAGTTCGATCATAACGGATTCTGCCATGTTGATGCCATGGAGGAAATTTAAATTGTCCCGGATCCGATCTTCCCTGATAGTGAGTCCTTCGAGAATACGGATCATAATCACGAGGATATGATCTGTTAAAATCGAGGCCTCCGGGAAAATTACCCGCTCACAGGAGGAATTTGTGAGATCCCGCTCGTCCCACAGGGTATTATTGAGAAGGGCGGGTTCAACGGTCGCCCGGATAACACGGGCAAGCCCGCACACCTGTTCGCTTTTTATCGGATTTCTTTTGTGCGGCATCGTGCTTGAACCGACCTGGTGTTTTCCGAAGGCTTCCTCGACTTCACCGATCTCCGTCCGCTGAAGCGTCCTTATTTCCACCCCGATTTTATCAAGAGTAGTAGCGACGTTCGCAAGAAACATAAAATATTCCGCATAACGGTCGCGGGAGATTACCTGGTTGGATACATCGACATGTGAAAGTCCGAGAATTGACATCATCGATTCCTGGACTTCGATTCCCTTTGTGCCGAGAGAAGCCTGCGTCCCTACGGCACCGGTCATCTGGCCAACTGCCACCCTCGGCTTGATCTCATTCAGCCTCTCGATATGTCGGCCGATTTCACTTGCCCATATCCCAAATCTTAGGCCGTACGTAGTCGGTACCCCAATCTGCCCATGGGTTCTGCCGGCACAAACCAGCGTTTTCGTCTGGCTGCTGCGTAAAATAAGGACAGATAAGAAGTTTTTTTAATTTTCCGTCTATTAGTTCAAGCGATCTGTTTTAACTGGAGGCCCGTCGCGGTATCGAGCATATCGTTCGAGGTAGCACCGTAATGGACCCACCTGGCAGAATCGCCGCATTCTTCCGAGATCGATTTTACAATCGCCATCATATCATGGTTGATCTCTTCCTCGATCTCCTTTGCCCGTGCGAGCCTGGCGTTCTTTGCGCATTTCTCAATTTCATCCGCTGCTGACAACGGGATCATGGAGTGAACTGCTTCTGCGCGTGCAAGGGCAATTTCGGCTGCGATGATACAGCTGAACCTGTTCTCTTCGCCCCAGATGTGGCGCATTTCTTTCGTTCCATAACGGTATTCGATTGGGTGGACGGCCATCTGAAAAGATCCTCTCCTGCTATTCTAAAGCATTGTGACTCCTATTATATCATAATGGATCACCTTGACGACTGGTTCCCCTACGGGAACTACCGGCCGAACCAGCGCCAGATGCTGGAAGTAGTGGCTGCCAGTGCAAAACAGGGGGGTATTGTCATGATCGATGCCCCGACGGGTAGCGGGAAATCGAGCGCTGTTGCCGCACTGTTATCGGAGCGTGGGAGCCGGAAGGTCATCATTGCCGTCCGGACTATAAGTCAGTCTGACTACCTTTATCCGGGAATTGTCCCTCATTAAACAAAAGAAACCATCGATGAAATTTTCATTTCTCGTTGGAAAATCCAATTTATGTCCACTTGGCGGTGAGGGGGATGTCTACCGCCGGTGCGAGGGTGTGAAAGGTCTCACCACGTCACTGATGCGTGAACGTGCGGAACAGGGGTCGCTGGTACCGGCATCAGATCCGGTCATAAAAAAGCAGGTTGCGCGGATCGATCGTGATCACCCGATGATATGCCCGTATTTCATCAACAGCAGGATTTATCTGAAAGCAGAAGGTGGGTGCACTGAAGATGGCCCCGTCACCCCCGTTGCGTTTGAAAGCAGATCGGGTGCTTCTCCCAGGTGTCCAGCCCCAGCAACTGACAGAACTGTGTGGCGAGATATGCCCGTACGAAACAATGCTGTATGCAGCGCAGAAGGCGGATGTTATCGTTCTCAATTATTATCACCTGTTTGATGATATGGTCCGGGAACAACTCTACCAGTCGATAGGTGTTGAACCTTCCGATGTACTCCTGCTCATTGACGAGGCACATAACTGTGGAGATGTCTTGCAGGATGTCCAGTCAGTCCGGCTCGAAGAACCGTCTCTTGAACAGGCGGCGCATGAACTCCTGCACCTTAAAAGGACTATCAAGGGTGTTGAGGCAGTCCATCACCTGATACCGAGGATCAAGGACTATATGCAGGGACTGAAGAGTTCGCTTGAGACCGAGGACTGGTTTGATCCGTGCATATTCGAACGGATAATTCTTAAAGGATCATTATACCGGTCCCTTTCTGAAATTGTCGAGGAACTGATGACTATCAGCGAACGAATCCGGGAAAGTAATATCAGGGCTGGGGAATTTAAGGAAACAGCCATAGAACGACTCACCGCCTTTATGTTCCGGCTGGAACAGTCTTCCTCCGATTCTTCATACCTGACCGTCTACAGGAAAGATGAAGATGCTATCTTCCTCGAAGTCCGGAATATCGATCCAGGGCCAAAAATGCGTGAACTTGGGGGGGCCCATCATAGTTGCACGATGATATCCGGGACGTTGTCCCCGGTAACCAGTTATCGGAAATACTATTTTGGTGATATGGACGTTACCGTTTGTTCACTTCCAAATTCGTTTCCCGAAGCAGAACAGGATGATATTATGTGCGCGTGATATCACGACGTCTTTTTCACAGCGGCAGGATAAAGGCAAACACCCAGAAGATTGTTGACTATATCAGGGAGTTCACAATGCTGCCCGGGAACCTTGCGGTGTATTTTCCTTCCTACCAGATCCTGGACCAGTACGCTGCGAAGGTGGTCCCGGGAATACTGAAAAAAAAGGTGTTTATTGAACCGAAAGATGCAAAGGATGCAAATATTGCATTAAAGGAATTCATGGCACTTCCGTCCATGAAAAAATCCGGGGTAATTTTTGCTGTCTGTGGGGGTAAATGGAGTGAAGGGCTTGATTACCGGGGTGATATGCTCTCGGGTGCCCTTGTGATTGGGTTACCGCTTGCACCATTTAACCGGCCCCGCAGGATGATTATTGATTACTTCCGTCATAAATTCGGGGAGGAAGGTGAATTTATATGTTACACTCTCCCGGCAATCAATCGTGCACAACAGGCCCTGGGCAGGGTAATACGGACCCCGGATGACCGTGGTGTGCTCGTATTCGGTGAGAAACGGTTCCTTGAACCGAAGGTAGCCCGGGGATTACCTGCATGGATCAGGGATGAGCTAATCGAATGTGAATTTCCTGAATTCAGGGGAATGGTGTCACATTGGAAGTTATGAGCGGTTCATGCCGCTTCGGATTATGGTTTGTTCATGTCTGGTGGTCAGGAGATACGATATTCCGGGTTGTCTTTTCGAGATCTCCATTACCCGGGAGCGTACCCCCCGCATTCATCCGTTATTGTGCAGGGAAAGAAGAAGATTTCCTGTATCAGGAAAGCGTTGCAGTTACTTACCCGACAATTTTCGGAAGAATTTACCAGGGAAGTCCGGAAGATCCCGTATGGAGGGACCTGCACGTATGGTGAAATTGCCGAAAAGATTTCTACCTCTCCGAGGGTAGTTGGCCAGGCGATGCGAAGAAACCCCACTCCCCTGGTAATCCCATGCCACCGGGTTGTTGGGAAAAACGGGATCGGTGGATTTACCCCTTCCCCTGAAATTAAGGAAGCATTACTGGAGATGGAAAAAAAGACAAAACAAAGGAAAAAACAGCAATGTCCATGAATAACCGTATCTTTTGAAATACAACCCGGAAGAAAATATCTTTAATCCTTTGTACAAATCATATATACAGATTGATAGGTGAATCTTGTTAAGCTCATTCCATTTTTGCAATAATTGTCGTGGGGTCTGCGAAATCTTAACGAGGAGTAATGATACAGATATCGACGTTAATTGCGATATTTTCATAAAGGGGCGTTTTTTTATTTGAGAACTGCAATAATTCTCGTGGGTGGCCAGGCGAAACGGGTACAGGGACGTGAGAAATATTTTTTCCTTCATGAAGGAAAGACCTTCCTGTCCAGATTACTTGACACGCTCGTTCCTGTTGTTGATGAGGTGATTCTGGTCGCACGAGACCCTGATCAATGTACGCGGTTTTACGACTACCCTGATATTATTTGCGTGACGGACCTGCGAACCGGAATTGGCCCTATCGGTGGTATACATGCAGGTGCTCTTGCAGCATCAGGGGACGATATATTCATATCCGGGTGTGACATGCCGTTTGTCAGCAGGGAGATCGTCGTCCGTTTATTCTCCGAGATCAATAATTACGATGCGGTAATCCCTGCGTGGGATACAGAAAAATATGAACCCCTGCATGCCGTTTACAAAAAAAAAGCACTATTACAATATCTTGAATCTCACGAGTCGTTGTCCCTCCGTGCGATGATACGGAATCTTCATGCATATTATATCAATGTTGAAGAGTTCAGAGGAATTGACCCGGATCTTCGTACATTTATTAATGTCAACAAGCTTGAAGACCTCACGAAAATCAATAACCTGTAAATATCTTGCATCTTCTTTGTCCCAGTCCTTTCCCTGAGTCTGACCTAATGACAAAACAAGACAACACCCGGTTTTTCATAATCAGACAGTAACCCCGGTCGACAAAAACCGCAAAAATAATCCAGCCAGTGACTGAAATTGTCAAGCAGGTAGTAAGGTAGAACCAGAGGTTTTGGATTGAGATACCCCAGAAATCAGGAAAAAGAAAAAGATAACTGTGTGGAAATCCCAGTATGGATACAAAAAAATCCTGAAGCCTGGACTGGATAGGGTTTTATCCTTCCTGTGAACCATCCAAAACGATATTCTTTGGGCATTTGCCTGAAAAAAATATTTTAAATGTCCAGGGATCGGATCCTGTTTCCCTCTTGAACGGCTTGCAAAAAGCAGGAGGCCCGTTCCCTTGGGCATGATAAATTCCGGAAAAATCCTTGGCACAGGGAGGCATGAGAGCTTTTCAAATGAGCTGGAAAAAAAATAATTAATCAGCCCGCTCTTCAGGCAGTACCGTTTATAACATACATTCTGACGGTGACATTCACTTGATCGCCCGACATGTCTATCTGATAATTGCCATAACTTCTCACGCTTACAGTCCTGTTAGTGCCCCCACCGAATGTCTTACCGAACCCGTCATCAAGGACGATATTTCCAGTGGCTTTATCCCTGACTTTGACTTCAAACCATGCATCCGGGCTTATCTGAGGTGTGGTGACAAAAACATCCGCCCTGTTTCCATTGGAATCATATGATCCGGTTTTACTTTCGTACCATATTGTCCTGGAATCAATTCTCGGTTTTATATCAAAATTAATTACCAGGGGAGGATTTTTTAATTCATAGGCATATGCAACGGAATAATCCTTTAACGACAGCTCATTATGATATATTTCCAGGTACGTAATAATTGTCGGGGTCGGCTCCACAAGGAATGACAGGTTTCTGTATACGGGTCCCCCATCAGAACCTGACGCATAGGTTGGGACTTGTGTAAGGTAGCGTGTATCGTCAGGGAGAGGTGTATAGGTCGGGGATAACCCTGTTCCCGGGTTTTGTCCATTTCCCTCTGTTTGTTGTTGGGCGCCGGCACCGGTACCCGGAACCAAATAATTCGTCCCCCCCGTCTGGCTCCCTGCAGGTGCTGGTTTATCCTTTGTAGGGACGATACAACCAGATGAAAATACGATTGCCATGATAACAAGTATCAGGATATAATATTGGTAGGTCTGGTTCATTGGTTCAAAATTATTCTGATTCCTATATATTCCTTTAGAATCTACGTGTCCGGACTCATTTTTTCGTCAGGCCCAAATATCTGGAAAAGTCTCCAACGGGGAATGGCCCCGATGAATTAGTGTAAAATCTCCCAGGTTACTTATCACATAAAATCTCATTTATCCAATCGTTTAAACACACCTTTTTTAACCTTTAATATCTTGCATTCAGGACATCGCCATGTGTCAGGAAGTTTTTCGAAAGGTGTTCCCGGGGGGATATTTCCCTTTGGATCGCCTTTTGCAGGGTCATAAATATACGCACATTCAAGGCAGATATAACGACACGGTGATCCGGGTTCTGTCATATAGAGTAATTTTCCCGGCAAGGAGAAAAATCCTCCCTGAATAATCGCATGAATTACCGGGTGTCACCTGGGTTCCCAAATCCGGGCTTTACTGTTCCTGGAATATGCGGGCATTATTATTGTCGTTTCCGATCATGACTCCATGACTTACATTGACAGGAATGTGACGATACCGGGGTCGGTCGGATGAAAAATGACAATGAATAATGAAAGTCGACTAAAGAATAATCGGCCTGAAATTTCCTTATCCCGAACATTCATATAGTGTTATTGCAAAAACGATTAGCAGGAGCTGAGAAGTATTGCCGAAGGAGTGAAAAAATCCTGGAATAAAAAAGAGGATCTCCTGAACCAGTCAGATGAAATGGCACTTAAGGCAGATCTCCTCGCATTTGAAAGCAGGTACGAGGAGGCTGACCAGTACTATGAAAAAGCATTGCAACTCAACCCCTCGAATGCAAACCTGTGGGCTTTTAAAGGGATAAATCTGAGCGGGGGACTAAAGAGGGATGAGGAAGCGAGAAAGGCCTGGGATAATGCAAAACGTCTTGATCCTGTCCTTGCAGATGCCCTTGATGTGCAAAAAATAGAAAAAGAGGATGGAGAGGAATTCAGCAGCCCGGTGTTGTGCGGAATGCCGGATAATATCCGGGACAAAATCAAACAACTGATGAAAAAACAGAAAGAGCAACTGGATAACTGTAAATAATTATTTTTTGATTGTTTTTTTATTCATGTTGTGGTTCATCGATATCGATATCTTTTACAAAACCCATCTGATGTACTTTTTCAAGTTCCACCAGTATCGGTGCAATTGTACCTGAATCGATGCATCGCCTCGCGATCCTTGTGATATGTCGCACATGGTAAATATGGGCGATCTGGAAGCTTATGAGAAGTCCGAAGCACAACGTAACAACACAGATGACTGCCTCTCCCAGTAGATCAACCATGATGGACACCTTTTACTATCTGTTCTGGGTTCATTTCAGGATTCCCTCTCAAGTTCAGCGATGAGTGGAGCAATTGTCTGCACTTTCTCACATTGTTTGGCAACCACGAAGAATCTCTTTGTATAATACCTCGTTGTCATTTTATATCCGGCAATAATTCCGATAATAACCATAATCACGCCACTGATCAGGTAAACCACAATATCGTCCATATGATCTCCTTATACAGTGTCATGAACGAACGATCAGATAAAATTATCCTAAAACAGGGAATTATCCTGGATAAGAGATCGAACCGTGAACTAATCTAAAAAAAAACCGTAAAAATCTTTGGAGCCTGGAGATACTCCGGCAATAATTAAATGATTAAACCCGGGCTTTGAAGAACGTTCCTTCCCCATGGAATGGACCTCTGGCGAACAATTTTCCGCCCATTGGGAATGGTGAATTTCAAATCTGATACATTCAAATCAGATGAAAGATGAATAATCTCCCTGAGGTGGAACGGAATTACTATCATCACATTTGCCCATCACAAAGGAGGAACCGGTAAGACGACCTCCTGCCTGAATATCGCAGGATTTCTCGTAAAATCAGGTAAAAGTGTGCTGGTGGTAGATGTGGATCCACAAGCCAATGCCACATCAGGTCTTGGCATAAGTCCTGAGTCATTGAAAATGAGCATGTATGATATTTTTATCGGGAAATGTCCCGGTTACCGGCCGGTACCAATTGAAGATATCATTCAGAAGACCATATCAGGAATCGATGTAGCCCCTTCGAACCTTGAACTTGTTGGTGCGGAACCGTTTCTCTATGGAATTGAAGAGCGGGCGACAATACTTTCGGAAATTCTGCACCCGGTGAAGGACAGATATGACTACATTCTGATCGATACACCCCCCAGCCTGGGTCAGTTTGTGATAAACGGTCTTGTAGCATCAGACCATACAGTTGTTACGTTTGACAGGGGGGTATTTGCGTTACATGGTCTGCTGACGCTGATGACAATATTTTCTGATATTAAGGAAATTATCGGGACCAAAATAACTCCCGATCTGGCAATACTTACACGCTGGGACTGTAAGAAGACACAAAAAAGTGGAATCATGGCATTTTTTTCCCGGATTTCAATGAAGGAATCACCGGACCGTGTTAAGGAAGAAGAAGCGATACGGGAATTTGAAGGTGAAGTACGGAAGTATTTCAACCTGGTATATCCGGTACCCTACAGCAGGGAAATATACGAAGCTCAGAAAGCAGGGTTACCAATTTCACATTTTGCCCCGGGAAGTCCCGCCGGAAAGGCATATGCCGGAATTGCCGAGGTAATACAAAAATGGTAGGTATAATTTGGGGGATGGAATTCTGATGGTTGCTGACAATGCAGTAGAAGGTACTGGTTCTGAAATGAATACAAAGGCGGGCAGGAAAGCGCTTCTCATGGGTGTTCCATGCAGGACAGCACCCGGGCTTGCTCAAACCGCATCGGGAGACGATTCGATATTGTCAAATATTGAAGAACAACTCTCGAAAGGTCTTAAGGGGGACTATTCAGGCCAGATCAATGAAGAACACGTTGGGGAATCTTTCAAACCGCTTGTAAAAGCTGTAAATAAAATTAATCGGAAATTAGAGGAAGAGACTACAGAAATCCGGCGTCTCCGCACACTTGAGGAAACATGTCTTACAAATGAATCTCAACTATCTGAATTATCTGTCCTCAAGCAGAGCCTGGTCGTTAAAAATCCGATGCCTCTAATCCTTCTCGATGCAGAACAGCGAGTCCTTGATGCAAATGAGGCCTTTTTCCGGGTAAGCGGGATTACTCCTGAAGAATTAAAGACTATGAATTATCAGGAATTCAAAATTTCAAGTATTCGCGGAAATGGGGTATCGGACGTCCTGAAGTTCAAACGTCATAATGTAAGTGACCTGATAATGGAATTCCCTTCAGGTGCCCATGCATTTGAGCAGTATAGTATACCAATGATAACCGATACCGGCGAACTATCTGGAATAATGGTTGTTTTGTATGATAAGACTGCGAGTCTGCAGGAGGAGGAGCAAATGAAGAGTGAAATTCAGGAATTGAAGATCCTCCTGGAAGAAGGATCGAAGACCGTCGCCAGCTCACCTCCCCAGGTAGAGATCGCCGTCGCGAATGCAAGTGATCCGGTGCCGGAACAGGAATCTCCCGTGGTATCGCCTGGATTCAAGGATAAACAACAAAATGCAAAGAAAGTGATGGAAAAAAGCCAGACCTTCGATGTTGTGGCGTTTGAACTCTGCGGTGAGAAATATGCTCTCGATATTAACCTGGCACGGGAGATAGTTGAGATGATGCCGATAACGCCAATCCCCTGTTCCCCTGACTACCTGCGTGGAATTATGAACCTCCGTGGTGAAATAACAAATATTATTAATATTACTACAATTCTCGGTCTTCCTGCACAGGAGGATGATTCGGGGAATAAGATTATTGTTTTGTCTGCAGAAGCGACAGGGGGAGAGAATATCGGGGTAATCGTGGACGATGTCCAGAGTGTCATTCAGATCAATGAACGCGATGTTGAACATCTTGGAGAAGGTCTGTCATCACAATCATCAATGCATATCAAAGGTATCATTAAAATCGGAAGCAGGGGATCGGACAAAAAATCCGAAACAGATGAAAAAGATCTTGTTATATGGCTGGATATGCTGAAGGTCATAGAAGATCTGTCTTACCTGAAAGCGCGTTAACGGGAATGAATGCTGATATCAATCCATTTAAATTTTTCGCGCCGATTTTCAGGATGCAAATTATTGCTGGTCGGGGTTGGTTACCGATTCAAATCAAATACCATAACTGATCCGTTTTGCCTGGTTAATTTCCCTTTTAATGTCCTTACCAGAATCCCGGAAAAATAGATGAAAAAAATTTTTGTGCATAGGGGTACCAGTGAGTATTTTAAAAAAATGTCAGGATCGTGGGTTACCTTAAATTATTAGTTCTTTATTTCATGGGAATTTCCTTCCGAAATTGTAATCCTTTATCGAATCTTTGGGCCTTCAAATGCCCAAAATATCCCTGAATCAATGTTGAATTATCCGGGCGATACTATTTTCCCCCTGCACGCATCAATAATCCCAGGCATCTGCCCCGGGATGTTTTCGATTCGGATTTTATCCTGATTGGCAGATTTCTTTTCATTTCCGACCGAAATAGAGCGATATTAAAAATCAATAACTCTATAACGGATGAATTCTGATGTACGTTCGACGGAATGATACCTGATTGCGGTATTTTTCAGCTGGTTGATACCAAAGATATCCTTAAACAAAAGTATTTGAATAAACAAGACCCTTATAAAAAGGTCAGTAAATTCGTGTGTCAGATAATCTCCGGATGATATGCTATGGCTGAGACAAAAGATGTTGTCGAGTTTGAAATCGGGAGTGGACTCTATGGGATGGATATCAGCCTTGTACGTGAGATTGTCGAGATGCTCCCGATAACCCGCCTGCCAGGGAGCCAGAACTGCATAGTAGGTGTAATAAATCTACGCGGCGAAGTGACCACGATCATATCAATCAGCGATCTGCTGAGTATTAAAGGACAATCCGAGAAAAAAGACGAAAAAATAATTGTCATGGTTCCGGATCATACAGGCGGTTCGAACATTGGAATTATTGTTCGGGATGTACATAGCGTCCTGTCGGTCCCGATTGTTGATATAGAACCGTTCAGCGGTATCCTTGCAACAGATTCAGGGGGATTCGTGAAAGGAATTATAAAAACCACATCCGGGGATAGAGATCGACTGGAAGAACCGGGAAAAAATTCCCGGCTGATGCTCTACCTGGACATGGAAAAAATCCTGACTGAACTCCACCTGCCTTGTAACATGAAGTGAGGATAAAAGAGATGGATGATTTTCATACCCTGACTGCAACAATTGAACGGCTCCTTCACATCCGTTGTGGAAATTACAAGGAAGATTATATTAAGCGCCGTCTTTCATCCCGTATGAATGCAGTAAACATTAAAGAGTATCTCGCCTATAACAAGTATATTCTTGCAAACCCGGCAGAACAGGAAAAACTCCGAAATGCACTTACTATCAACGTTACAAAATTTTTCCGGGATAAAGAAGTGTTTGAAACGGTGAAACGGGAATTGATCCCGGAAATTCTCAAGAAAAAACAACGAATCCGCCTCTGGAGTGCAGGGTGTTCGTCCGGCGAGGAACCATACAGTTATGCGATCGTTCTTTATGAAATCGGCCTTACTAACCCATCAATGGACGCACTAATCTATGCGACCGATATTGACTACGAAATTTTGAAAAGAGCAAAAGAGGGTGTGTATGAGAGGCCTGCACTTGACAATATGAGTGAAATGCAGATTAAAAAGCATTTTACACTAAGACCGGACGGGAAATATGAGATTAAACCTCATATCCGGGAGAAGGTAAGGTTTCAGTATCACGATCTTATGAGGGGGGAACCCATTTCAAAATATCTTGACCTGATCTCCTGCAGAAATGTCACGATTTATTTTAATGAGCAACAAAAAAACGATCTATGCAAGGAATTTCATAGCGGACTCGTTGCCGGAGGTTATTATGTAATGGGGCTTTCGGAATATCTGGGGAAGGAAATGGAATATCTGTTCAAGTCGTACCGCCCTCTCCTGAAAATATTTGTGAGGCAATAACAAAATCCTCCGGATTGGAGAAAATTTATAATGTGACACGATATTCGATGAGTGATTGCGCCGGTAGTTTCAGTTTGACATGTGAACACCGCCTCGGATAGAGTTCATCCATGATCTGCAAAGAACACCGGTCCATTATCCCGCCAAAAAGCTTGTCATATCTGGCTTCTTCCTCGTTAAAAAACATGAGGATTGCATCAAGTATTTTAGCCCCTTTATTGTCAAGGATAAGAGTCATGAACCTGGTCCCAATCTCGATAGGAATATCCAGCATCTCACCATCGACAATGAGCCGGTTACTATTCATTTCAATTCTGCCACCCTCGATAATGGTAAATTCCATCTCGATATCGGCCCGGTGCAGGACCTGCATACTGACACTTATGAAATTCAGTAGATAATCAAAAAAAACTGTCTTATTCTCCTTCAATTCTGCAGACAACGCTTTTATGGCGAGATCTCTCGCATGTTCAGGAATTGCCGTTTCATTTCGGATCCTCCGGATAAGATCCGCACGTTCCTTCATGTGGACCAGCATAGTCTGGACACCGGAGAACCGTTTCGTGAATTCTTCGTCAGGTGTATTTCCCCTGAATTCGATCTGACTATCAACCATGGATGCTACCCTTTATTTTTTTCCCCGGGAATATTATCTGGTTCTTGACGGCAGTAATATTCTTCATCATCTGTTCCTGTTTTTTGTGTCCCTTCATTTCTGTGGCAACAAGGATGAAGTTGAACCCGACAACGATGAGAACAAGTGTGAGACCCACCCAGAGCATCATTCCCTGGGTAAGCAGGAATACGGCCCAGAGTAACGCGACAAAGCATATCAGGTAAAAAAAAACCCATGTCCTCACATTGAGAATATTCATATAAATCCGATGTTCTATCGGCAAGTGGCGATATAAATGTATCATTATTGTTAATTCCGGACTTGGAATTTTCCACTCAAATTCTGTCGTTTTTTAAAGATTTGGCAAATTAAAAGCGTATTCCTACATTATCAGAGTTATCGTAAGATCGCGGAAGCAGAATCCGAATAACCTCTTCAAACGTATCCTTGCATCTCTACTAGTGAATAAGAAATTGTATTAACCGATGAAATCACAAGATAAATCACGAATAGTTATCAGATGAATACCGAGACGAGGTAATTTTATTTGATCCGGGGTTGCCCGCTTCCTGAATAGTTGCATGATTTTCGTGGATGAAAATGACCACTTCACATAATAGTTCACCGGCTCTTGACAAACTGATAAGCCATATCGAGGAAATCCTGGGTAGCGAAATTGTAGTCCACCGGGAAACAGATGCGCCTGCTCATGGGATTCTTCTTGATACCTATTCATATAATACCAATAAAAATGTCATCGTTTTTTCAAGTGCACAACTCGGTTTATTGAAGGATTTTGTCATAGCCCAGAATAGTGTCCGTTTGCTTATGAGGGGGATAGCTCACCAGAGAGGGACATATCGGGTCCTGTCTTATAATGCAGGTACTGCGGGAATTGGTATGAACCAGATCTACCTTGATACGTTGAAGGATGAGAAGACAAGGAACCTGCCGGTCGGGCAGAAAAAGAAACTGATGTATTACCTTTACATGCTCTTCCATGAATCAATAACGGATGTTCCCTGGGAAATTCTATCCAATGTATACATTGCGAAAAGATGTCCGGTTTTACAAAATGCCCAAACCTACTTCCTGGTTAAGGAGAGCATGAAAGATATGCACGAGCTTGTGTCGTTCAAGGATATGCTCCCCCGCCGGTACTTTGTTCTGAATAATGCCATGTATTACGCGAGGGATATGTATCTTGCAGATATTACCGCAGAGTTGAAGTTGAATCCTCTGATTAATATTCCCGAATTGCAGAAGTTCAAAAATCTTGATGTGAAGGAGATGATGTCGCACCGGTGGAGCCAGTCATACTGGTACCATACAAAAATTGTCGGTGATGCAATGACGAATATTGTAAGAATGGTATTGAATTTTAATTTTTCCGGGAAACTGAATGAAGATTTTTATTACAGGATGTATGAGTTCGGCCAGGAGATCACTAACCGGTGGCTGATGATGACGAGGATGCAGGAATGGTACCTTTGGGAATCACCTGTGCATCTCCGCGATGCTGAAACCCGGGCCCAGGAAATTGAAGATATGGCGACTCAGTATGTTTTCGGAATATAATACACTGATATATGGCGAGGTATTTTTTTACCTGATATATATTACGGATTATTTTGATCGTCGAACTTCAACCAGACCTTTAATTGGACATTCGTTTTTCTGTATCTGTAAATGACAATTCCGCGAAGTATCAGGGACTGCACCAATCGGTTTAATTTGATACAAGGCACCATAAGGATCTATCAAGTTCCGGGTAGATAGCGAAAATGAAAAGGCTGGATAAACATCTTCAGGAGATTCAAAATGGCGAGTCCTTAAAAATAATGGTGATTAGTGCCTTTGCGATATTCGCCCTTATTGTAACCCTGTTTACCATTCAGGTCCGCGACCAGTTGTTTTCATCACAAATCTACACCCTGTTACCCCACCTGTATATCATTCCCGTAATTCTTGTGGCACTGTGGTACCCGAAAAGAGGGCTCCAGATCACCGTTTTGATCATTACGGCTATCATTATTCTGACTGCGATATTATACAATACAGGAATCGCCATAAATCCCGTGATCTCGCTTTTGAATGCAGGCCTTGATATCATGATATTTGTTGCTGTCGCTCTGTATGCCAAGGATCGTACCATGGTCGATGCGGCACTGAGAGATTTTTTTGAACGTTCCGGTATGATGGATGACATTCCGGGGGACTTCGATAAAGATAAAAGGAAAATAAAAATAATTGGTGATTTTCAGGAAGTCACCCTGGCTTTGAATAGTCCTGATGATGACATCAGGGAAGAGGCTGCAAGATCTCTCGGGGAACTTCAGGATCCCCGGGGGGTTATCCCCCTTATTGAGGCCCTGGCAGACCCGAATCATTACGTCCGACGGGAGGCTGCGAAATCCCTCGGTCGCCTTGGTGACGAACGGGCCATCCCGCCTTTAATAAATGCCCTGAAGGATGATGACCGGTCTGGTCGCGAAGGTGCTGCAGAGGGCCTCGCGGACATGAAGGAGAAAGCATTAGGACCGCTCATTGATTCTTTGAAAGATCCGGACTGGCATGTCCGGATGGGTGTGCTTGTCTCTTTGCGGATAATTGGTGATAAAAAGGTAATTCCGGATATCATCGACAGACTGAAGGATGAAAACCGTTTTGTCAGAAGAGAGGCGGTAAAATCACTGGGCCGGATTGGAGATGAGCGGATGGTTGAAACCTCTCACCGAAGCATTATGTGATGAAGACCGGAGTGTCCGGATGAGAGCAGTCGGGGCCCTGGCGAAGTGTGGGGGTGATGCTGCAATTGAACCTCTTAATTGGTGCATTAAACGATAATGATAGCGGTGTACGGCTACGTGCGATCCAGGCACTCGAAGAAACGAAGGACCCGAGGGCGATCAGTGCAATCAAAAATTCAGTGATATTGAAAGTTCCTGACCGTGAAAATGATGAGGATATTCCTTCTTCCATGAATCTGGTATCGTATTCTGCCGATATATTTATCAGAACAATCGATAAGATTATATAGAACTGAAACAATCATACATTTGCAGTATGTCCTGGAGGGATCCAGCATCTGCGAGGTGTAGTAAATGTCAATGAAAAACAGAAATGAAGACGGGTTCACCGGCCTCGAGGCGGCAATCGTCCTGATTGCATTCGTCGTCGTCGCCGCTGTGTTCAGTTACGTCGTGCTCGGTGCAGGTTTCTTCACCACACAGAAAAGCCAGCAGGTCGTCCATGCAGGTGTTACCCAGGCTGCATCAAACATTGTAGTCAAGGGGAACGTGTATGGAATTTCAAATACGACTGATCAAGGTCAGCTCGCTTCAGTTTGATATCGGACTGGCAGCAGGCGGATTACCGGTCGATGTGACAGAAGATCATTTTCACCTGGAGTACTACTAATACGCCACCTATAAAATCTGAATTTTAGCGATACTGCTGATGTAGCCGATTCCTGGTGGATAGTCGCTAACAGTTCCGATGTAAAGGGTTCGTTGCTTCAGGAAGGTCAGTTCTATACGGTAAGAGTCATGCCTGCAACTGCGCTGAATCCGAGGGATACATTCAACCTTGAAATGAAACCCGAGAATGGTGCAGCACTTGGTATTGACAGGACCATCCCCGCCGGAATAACGAACACAACATTACTCTACTAATCTAATCTTAACCCCTTTTTCGATTCGTTACTACGAAATATTCCTATTATTTCGTCAAACCGATTTTCAGACAGTTTCTTTATTGTCATTCATCATTGTCATCCATATGGCAAAGATATAATAACCAAGAACTGTGAAAACTAGTACTTAATATGGCAGTAAACCAGGCACAGGTTGACCACATTATTTCGACGGCATCTGCCGATGATCCTGAAGTGAAACTGCTTAAATTACAGGATGAGGTTGAACTCTTAAAGACCTCTATTAAGCGTCTTTTAATTGATATCAGGGAACGGATGAACGATATGGAAAATCCGTTTAATGCAGGAATGCAGGGGGGATTGCCTGGAGGTTCCGCAATGGGCCAGGCAGAGGTCGCCTCCGCCATCCAGGGTGCAGCCGGGGCCGTGCAGTCAGCAGCCGGAGCCCTGAAGGCTTCACAACAGATGCATGACGATGCCCAGGCTCAACATGATGCCCAGATCACATCATGAGAATGCGGAGGGTGCCGGGGTTCAGGCCTCCTCTTCAAATGCCGGTTACCAATCCCCTCAGAATGGAAGTATCACGAGGATCCCGCCTGGCAGCGGGATTTCTGACGAAACCATGTTTGCGGCAATCAGGGCACAATTTGCGGGTGTGTCTGGTCAGGCAATTTCGCAGGGAAAGGAAGCTGATTCCGCTGGAAAGGTCCGTCTGCAGAAAGTATTCCGGCTCTTTGAATGGACCAGTAAAAATGTCAAACAATACGGGCATGACCGGGTCGACCTGATGCTTGAATCGTACCGGGCCATGGGTTATATATCGGATGAATCAGCGAAACTGGTTAGGGATATTACGCGCCTGATGCCGACAACCCTCGGCGAAATACATGAAATCAGTGCAGATGAATTTGTTTCTGAATTATACGAACTAAACCATATCCTGAACCCGACAGATGCCACACTGGACCGTGATATGATCGAGGTTCTGATGGAAAAACGTGGAGGTCCTGTAAAGATTCCGGGGATTGCCCGGGAAGACCACTCAAGGGAAGAACAGCAAGAAACTGATTTCATTCATTCCAAAGACAGGATCTGATGAATGTCGAGTGAGACAATCGTCACAGCCCTCTTTTTAATTGCTGCCGTGGTGGCTGCCGGTGTTTTGATCAATGCAATTTTTCCCGTAATATCCAGGACAACCGAGACGTTTGGATCAGTGTCGCATACGGCGGATACCCAGATAAGGACCGATATTAAGATCGTCAATTATTTTGGTAAAACCCCCGAAGCCCAGATATGGCTGAAAAATATCGGTAGTTCAAGGATATCAGCAAACGAACTAAATGATTCCGATGTGTTCATCGGAGGGGTAGGAAATTTTACTCACTCGACATTGCTTGGTCACTATGACTTCCCTGAAGACCCGGCCGGCCAGTGGTGGGATCCAGGTGAGACCCTCCATGTCACTCTCAATAGTCCGGGTATACCCGCATCCGGTGGAATGGCATATTTTGCCATTGTTTTACCGAATGGAGTAAAAAGATCTATTGAATTTGTTACGGATTAATTGACGGGAGGAAGGATTTTCGAATGGCATTTGCATCGATCATCAGCTCTGCTATCGGGATCATTCTCCTGATAATTACTGCCTATGTCCTTGTCGGTGGAGTTCTCACAACCACCCAGGTTGCAATGAACGCACAGTCTGATATGACAGCGGTTCACATGAAAATGCTTGGAACCGATATCACCATTGATTCAATCTCTGTTGAAAACAGTTCCCCTAATACAATCTATTTGAATATGAGGAATTCCGGAAGCGAACCGGTTGATCTCTCCGAGTTCAATGTTTTTCTCGAAGTACCGGAATCTGCCCCTGTCCTGATCCCAAAAGGTTCGGATGTTGGTAAATGGTCGATTTCACCTGATATTATACAGTGGCGTCCTACTGAAGAGCTAAACCTGTCTGTTAAATATGCCGGGGGATACCCGGTAATTATCCAGCTGACAACGGGAAACGGGGTATCAGCCGTTACGAAAGCATATGCACCGTAAGCATTGAATTCTGACTAGAAAAAAACCGGTTGATTTGCGTATATAGTCATGGAAGTCCCCGATGATTTGTCTGTTTTTTATCAGGTGAATTTCACGGCCGTCCCGATCTGCTTTGACAAGTTGGAAAGGTTACCTATACATCACCCTATCTGTAATCCGGGGATGTATATGTACGAGGCAGAGAATTAAATAGTGCTGAATCGATTATACAATTAATAAAATTTTCTGAAAGGTGGCTAATGGGATTTGATGGAATCGCGGGTATTCTTGGTGGTGAAGATCGGAAAATCCTCTCAACCGGCAATAATGAAATTGACAAGAAAATAGCTGACGGGCTTCCGCTGGGTTCTCTCACACTTATTGAAGGCGAAAATGATACCGGAAAAAGTGTCCTGACAGAGCAGATCATTTGGGGTGCAATGAGACAGGGACTTTGTGTCGACCTGTATTCTACTGAAATGACTGCAAAAAGCTTCCTTTCGCAGATGGAGTCGATGAGTCTTGATGTGTCAGACTACTTCGCGTGGGGTTATGTGAAACTTTTCCCCCTCCACATGGTGGGGTTCAAATGGTCCAAAGCAGAAATGGACGGGATCCTTGAACACATAATCGACCATATCAGAGGGAGCAAGGCCCAGGTTATCATTATTGATTCCCTTACCATGTTTACAGAATATACCACCCAGGAAACGATTCTCACGTTCCTGACAAACTGTAAAAACCTGGTTGACCATGGAAAGACTATTCTCATCACTCTCCACACATATGCATTTCAGGAGGATACCCTGATCCGTATCCGGTCAATTTGCGATGCACATCTTTACATGAAAAAATCCCTGATTGGGGACAAATACGTCATGGTCATGGAAGTTGTGAAGGTCAGGGGTGCACGGAAAACAACCGGTAACCTGGTTAGTTTTGAAGTCCACCCAGGCTATGGTATGAAAATAATCCCGATTTCAATGGCAAAGGTATGACATGAGTCAAGGAGAAATTTCAGTCGCAACGAGCCTCTCCCTGCCCTTTAAACCTGCGACCAACACTGAAGATAACGACTGTGCGAACAATATCGAGTCATGTGCACTGTACAGGATGTTACCGACGAATGCCAAGGAGTATGTGCAGCACAGTCCACACCTCCTTGAATACCTGCATATCTTCCCTGTCGATGAATATGGGATTCCTCTCTTCTTTTCGGAATTAAAACGTGATTTGAAGTCGATGACGGAACCAAACCTGATCTATCCTGCTGATGCCGATACCTTTGTCCATATCTTTTTCGATCCAAATGATGTCAGGAATTATTATATCCCGATTGAGCCCTCATTCCTGCACAGTGTCAAAGATCTAGTTCCCGCAGTCGAATACAAGCTGATTGATCTTCTTGATGCGCTTGAAGACGACCCTGTCACCGATGAGGAACGGAGCGTTGTGTTACGAAAGCTTCTCAAACAGGTTGTCCAGATAAAAATGCCGGGTGAAATTACTCCGGTAAAAAGCAATAATGAAGTTGTAAATCCGGGATTCATGAGCAAAGTGAATGGATTCCTGAATAAGGACCTCACCAAGAAGGACAGTTCGGGGAGAGCACATGCGTTTGCTCATGTTAACAGAACTCCCGACGGCAGAGTCATTATGACTCCGCAGGAGTATTCGGCGCTCGAGTACATGATGGTCCGTGATAAGGTGGATATTGGCCTTTTAAAGCCGTTCCTGAGCGACCGGTATATTGAAGATATCACCTGCGACGGTATCGGCCCGATATTCGTGGAGCACAAAATATTCAAAGGCCTTAAATCAGTTGTAGGCTGGGACAAGGAAAAGGAGCTGGATAATTATGTCATCAAACTGGCGGAACGGACAAGGAGACCGATCACCTACAGGAATCCAATAGTCGATGCGACACTTCCCGACGGATCACGTATCAACATTGTCTATAGCACGGATATCAGTCGGAAAGGCTCCAATTTTACGATACGTAAAGCAATGGACGATCCGATCAGTATCCTGAAACTGATCGAATTCAAGACATGCGATTATATGTGTGCGGCTTATCTCTGGATATGCATCGAGAATGGGATGTCCCTTTTCATGAGCGGTGAGACGGCAAGTGGTAAAACAACCTCCCTGAATGCGATGACGACATTCATCCCCCCCGAGAACAAGATTGTCACCATCGAGGATACCCCTGAACTCCAGATCCCCCACCTGAACTGGACACGTGAAGTGTCAAAAGGCAAGGGTAAAGGGGAAGGGGAAGGTGGAGATGTAACGATGTTTGACCTTTTAAGGGCAGCACTCCGTCAACGCCCCAATCAGATTCTGGTGGGAGAAATCCGAGGTGTTGAGGGATCCGTTGCATTTGGTGCCATGCAGACAGGTCACCCTGTTCTTTCAACATTTCACGCTGCCTCGGTAGAAAAACTTGTCCAGCGTCTTTGTGGGGATCCGATCCTTATTCCCAAGACTTATGTCGATAATCTGAACCTCGTTGTTATCCAGAGTGCGGTACGTCGTCCGTCCGGGGAACTGGTCCGCAGGATAATTTCAATAAACGAGCTGGTAGGTTTTAACCCGGAAACCGGGGGTTTCTCCTTTGTCGAGATGTTCAGCTGGAATCCGATTACAGATACTCATGATTTTCATGGGAGGGGAAGCAGTTTCCTCCTTGAAAATAAGATCGCCACTATGCTCGGCATCCCGGATCACAAAAAGGCTGGAATGTACCTGGAAGTTGAAAAGAGGGCACGTATTCTTGAAAGATTACATAAAGCAGGCTATACCGGGTTCTATGACCTGTACCACATGATGACTAAAATCAAGAAGCAAGGGCTCCTTACGATTGATATCCCCGATTAGAAGGTTTACCGCATATCATGGATGTTAAAAGCCTGCCAGCCGGGGCTTCTGCGCTTCCGGTCAAAGAAGGCCGCCAGATACCCTTCAAGGGACTGATAAAGTCCGTCACGGAGAAGATTAACTCTGTCCTTGAGGCAAAGCGGATGGCAGCTGATATGCTGTTCATGATTACCTACATGGCCTCAATAACGACGGCTCGTGCAACCAGGCCCGAGATCTTTGCATATACCGCTCTTAGAAAAGAGTACGCGACAGCAAAATATATCGGAAAAGTTGAATTTTTTGTTAAACGCTGGAATTACAGTTACGTTGAAGGCCTGACTGCCGTCGCAGAGCGGACAAAAAACCCATTGCTGCAAAGTATGCTTAACCGGTATTCGAACTCAATCGAATCGGGTGTACCGGATGAGGACTTTCTTACGCGTGAACTCGCTACTGTCAGGAGTGTATACCGGAACAACTACGAACAGGGTCTTGAGATGCTTAAAAAATGGGGTGATGCATACATTGCGATGCTGTTCTCAGGTGCCCTTGTTGGGATCATTATCATGGTGTCAGTTGCCATTTTCACGCCGGATAATGTCCAGTCGACCCTGATGGTGTCCTACGGGATTGTAACCGCGGTTTCCTTATTTGGCATTGTGACAATGTACTCTTCAGTCCCGTCCGATGATAAGATCCATGATCTTCCTGTTGGGTCCAAGGAGCAGATGATCATAAAACGGCTTGAACGAAGAATTATTCCCGTGGTCATTGCGGTCGCTTTAATTTTTTTTGCTATCAGTGCATTAGGGTTCATCAAGGACGTATACGGGCTTGTTATGCTCCTGGTCGGGCTAATGCTCTTACCCCTGGGAATTATCGGGTACCTTGATGACAGTAATATCATCCAGCGGGACGCTGATTTTACTTCATTCATACGAAGTATGGGTGCAGTAATGGGTGGAAAAGGGACCACAATGGGTCATGCGCTGGCCGAAATAGACCGAAAATCCCTTGTGGTGCTCGAACCATTGATTAACAGCGTATATTCCAAGCTCAATCTCGGATTGGATGAAGACGCAAGCTGGGAGAAATTTATCGGGGAGAGCGGAAGTAACCTGATTTACAAGTATCTGAATATTTTCCGGGATTCGTGCGAGCTCGGCGGAGCTCCTGACAAGATTGGCGAGATAGCGGGCTCCTCAATGCTGGAACAGGTACTCCTCCGTGAGAAAAGAAATTCAGTTTCCATGGGTTTTGTCGTCCTCATTATCCCGATGCATACCATGATGGTTGCCATTTTCCTGTTCCTTTTCCATATTCTCCTGACGATGTCCAAAGCCATTGCAGGTGTTATGAGTAACCTCGATACCATGGGTGAAGGTGCTCAGGCCGGTGCGAGCATCGGTGGATCGATGGCAAGCGGCATGAATATGTTCGTTTCTTTTCCTGAAGCGGAAATGACGGTCTATATCATGATCATGCTCACCATTATTACCGTTGCCAATATTTTTGCGGGTAAAATTGTTATGGGTGGCGGAAGGTATATTTTTTACTTCTTTGCAAGCATTTTATCGATTATGACGGGAATTGTATATATTGTTGCACCATTTATAGTTGCGATGTTCTTTAACATCCCGGTGTATACAGGGGTATAGTAAATGAAGGATTCAATTCGCCGGATTATATTGTTCGTGGTTCTCATAACAGCCGGATCTGTATCTGGTACTGCTGGATATTCCTGCGATTTTTCTCGTGCTTGCAGTTGTTGCCGTGGCGATCCTCGTCCTCCTGATAACCGGATCAATACATCTGCCAAAACTAAAGGCACCGAAAATCTCATTTTTATCTAAAAATAAGGTAAAAACCAAAGAAAAAATTCAAAAAACCCCTGCAACTCAAAAATCTGCAAAAGAGAAAAGCGTGAAGAAACCGGAATCCGCAGTGAAAAATGCCCCTGTAAAAAAATCCCCGAAGGCTGCAGGCAGGTTTTCTACAATCCGGGATGCATTTTCATCGATGGGAAAAGCTCTTTCTGTTATCGCGGGTGATATCGGTAAATCAAGGAAATCGTCAACTGCCAAACAGCGTCAGAAACAGAAGCTGGACCAGCTTCTGGACCAGTCAGTAAAAGGCCAGGCACCTGATATCAGGTCATTAAAGGAGGCGGACCCTGAATTTGTCCCTTCAGGAAAACAGAGTGTCAGCGATCCCTTCTCGAAACTTGTGAAAGAGCAGATGAATACGGAACTGCTGGACTCGGTCAAACCCGAAGACGATTTGGGAGACCTCTCCGAACTCAGCGACCTTGATCTTGGAAGCGACACGTCAGGAGCATTTGGAGACGATATATCAAACCTTGATATTTCTCTCGACACCAACGAAGGAATTACTATCGATGACGATTCTGAAACTGATGAGGTCGCATCAATCCTTGCTGCGAATCAGGGAGATCTGGAGCAGGAAGAATCAGGAGAAACCTCATCTAACGAAATGGACCTCGGTGGTCTCGAAGACCTTGATATTAACAACATCGATCTCGATCAGGAACTCGGTGACCCCGGTAATCTGGATAAACCAGAGTCCAGGACGCCGACACCCACCGAAAAGAGTCCTGCCGCTTCCGGTCCAAGTCCAAAAACATGCGTCATCAGATACCCTTTTGACTGGCGGGTCCCCGTTTGCCTCTGCTCCTTCAAGCAAGATGGCAGCCAGTGAAAAAACTAAAGATATGGGGGACTCAATGGTAGCATTCTCTTCGGGAAAGGGCATGGATGATGACCTGATGGCCTCACTTAAGTCAGATGCATCAGGTGTTAAAAAAGATAATAATGCACCCCTGTTGAGAGACCTGAAAGATATGAAAGTCCCGGCTACTGATCTCGAGAAAGAACTGGAAGGGATATTAAGTATGACGAAAGTAAAGAAATAAGTAGTATAAGTACCCGGAACGAGTGCTGATATGGCTGAAATACCTGTAAAAATTGAAAAAGGAGGGAAATGGGTTGTATCGAAAGTTGATGTAACCCAGGACCAGCTCGCCATCAGGGAGCCTGTCAACACCGATATTACGTTTAAATCGATCATCAACCTGGAAGAGAAGAAAAATGTCCTTCTCATCACGGTGAAAGGAAACCCTGAAACCATTTATCGTATTGCCACGGTCCCGAAAGCATTGCAGATCCTGAAACGCATGATAATTATGTCCTGCAGTGCATACCGGCTGAGTGCATACTTCATGTCCCCTGCGATCCGAGGAGGAGTAATGGTCACCGATGCTCAATGGGAGAAAGGTGCCGTAGCGGTACTGAAAACCGGGATCTGGTTTGTAAGCCAGAACAAGCAGGTATGTGTACCGATTGCCGAGGTTGCCGGTATTGAAATGACCCAGCGTGACATCCAGAAAAAACAGGTGGATGTCATTAAGATCGATCATCTTGAAAGTGGTGAGGTAGTAACAAGTTTTGTCCTTTGCCCGCTCTCCACCCTTCAGATACTCCTTAATTTTTTGAAGGATGCTACTAAGGAGATGGATATGAAGGGTGATGAGCTCGATCCGCTTGCTGCACAGGTGGGGATGCTTGTCTACAGTGGAATGGATTCTCACGCAATTGAAAACATGCTGAATATTCCTCATAACGAACTTGATCAAATATTCGATAAACTATTGAAACTGGGACTCGTGGAAGTGATGTTTACAAGGAGAGAAGTCCAGCTAACTCCAAAGGGAGTCCGGTTTATCTCGGACGCAGTAAAACCGCCAACTCCGTAACCGTTTATGGGGCGAATCATCATTAAGTACATATAATTGACTGACAAAGAGCTGATGTGATTACATATGGGGAGAATTCTGATCGTTGATGATACACTTTTTATGAGAACCCTTCTAAAAAACATCCTGTTTTCCGGGGGACATGCGATTGTTGGGGAAGCCGGTGATGGTGATGAAGCCATCGAGAAGTACAAGGAACTGAAACCCGATCTCGTTACAATGGACGTTGTAATGCCGAAAATGAACGGGATTGAGGCGTTGAAGGCCATCAAAGTCCTGGACCCGAATGCAAAAGTAATAATGTGCACGGCCGTCGGACAAGAGCAGATGGTGAAGCTGGCGATCAAGAGTGGTGCAAGGGGATATGTCGTAAAACCATTCCAGGCGCCAAAAGTGCTCGAAGAGATAAAAAACGTTCTTGGATCCTGACGATGATCCGTGTTCTTGTGATTGATGATTCGCTCTTTATGCGTACCATCATCTCTGACATGCTTCGAAAAGACCCGGAAATCGAGGTTGTCGGGGTAGCCACAAATGGTGAAGACGGGCTGTTAAAGATAGATGAGTTACAACCCGATGTCATAACCCTGGATATCGAGATGCCAAAGATGGATGGTATCGAAGTGCTCAAACGAAAAGCCATCCTGAAGCACCAGACAAAGACGCTCATGCTCAGCTCGCTCACATCACAGGGTGCCCTGATGACAAAAAAGGCTATGGCTTGCGGTGCTGATGACTTTATGCTCAAACCAAAGGACCTGGCGCGCATAAGGGGAATTTCTCAGGAACTTATTACTAAAGTAAAAAACCTGGTGAATATTGCTTATGTTTCCAGGAAAACCGGCCCATCTGCAGAAATTGCAGATAAAATAGTGCTGGTCGGATCCTCGGCAGGTGGTCCCCCGATGCTCGATGTCCTGCTATCATCATTCACGACGAGTATTCCCGCGGCCATTGTGATTACCCAGCACATGCCGGAAGGTGGATTCACTGCTGCTCTTGCAGCAAGGCTTAACCGGCTCTCCCCGATGCCTGTGAAAGAAACCGAGAACGGGGATATCCTGTCAAGCGGTCAGGTTTATGTATCGATGGCCGGGTATCATACCGTCATTTCGAGCATGATCAGTCAGACAGGGGTAAAAGGGGGGCGGATAATTCATTCACGGGCACCCCCGGAACATAGCGTACGGCCCGCGGTGAATAAAACCTTTTCTTCAGCAGCGCTTGCATTCGGTCCCTTTACTGTCTCAACGATTTTATCCGGAATGGGAAGTGATGGCGGGGATGGTACCCTCGCAGTGAAACAGCATGGCGGGACAACGATGGTGTGTCGCGAATCAGATTGTCTGGTGTATGGTATGGCCCGGGCAGCGCTCAAACTTGAATGCGTGGATAAGGTACTTGCCGCTCCGATCGATGGCTGGTGAGATTACGAAGGCTGTCAGGAACATGGGTGGGTACTAATGTCTGAAATGGATGCCTACCGAGCGCTTTATATTGCCGAATCAAGGGAAAATCACGAGACAATTGTAAAAAATCTCCTTGTTCTTGAGAATGGCCCTGATGAAGCAGCCATTGCTGAAATTTTCCGGTCTGCACATTCCCTGAAAGGTATGTCAGCCACAATGGGGTTTCTGCACATGGAAAGGGTCTGTCATGCGATGGAGGATGTGTTCCAGCTCATCAGGAGTGGCCAGCTGGAAGTCCAGCAGGATCTCGTGGATCTTCTCCTTGCATCATCCGATGATATCGAACTGATGCTCGATGATATCGAGTCCGGGGGTCCCGGGACCATTGATCATCTGGAGGAACGTGTGCATGCACTCCTTGACTGGGAAACAGATCGGCATACACAATGCAGGAATGCCTGAGGGCTCCTCGCCACAGGATGATATAACGGCTATTCCGTCAGTAACAGGAGAAAAAACCCTGTTTGAAGAGAAGGAAGGCCAATTCCCGATGCTAATCCGGTTCAGGGAAGATGTCGACAACATGAACCTGAGGGGAATGCTGCTTCTCCAGAATCTTGAGCAATTTGGAACAATTATCCAGTGTATACCTGACCGGGCAACGATAGAGGACTGGTGTATTTAACGGTACAATCCGGCTGGTCATCCAGAGCGATGCAGGGATAGATGCGTTAAAAACCGCTGCATCGGTTTCTGATGTAAAAGAAGTCCTTTTGGGACCTGATATTGACTTGGCTGACAAGAAGGAAGCGCAAACTCCTGCCCCTGTAATCAAACCTCTGACCGGCGGCGTCACTCCTGGAACTGAGCATGTGCCTGGGATCTCAAAGCCGGGAAGGGAAGAAAGATCGATAAAAGCCGTGAAGTCAAGAATATCCGGGTAGATATCACCCGTCTTGACCAGATGATGAACCTGATAGAGGACCTCGTGATCAACCGTGGCAGACTGGCACAGATCGCCCGGAAATTTCAGATAAAGGAACTTGGATGAGACCCTGAACATGGTAGGCCGTTCGGTATCCGACCTGCAGAACCTGATGATGAATATCAGGATGATCCCGCTGTCACATATTTTTAACCGGTTCCCCCGGACAGTCCGTGATCTGGCTCACAAAGAGGAAAAGGAAGTTGAGTTCACCATTGAAGGTGGCGATACCGAACTTGACCGCAGTATCATGGACGGGCTTAACGACCCGTTACTGCACCTTATCCGGAATGCAGTAGATCATGGGATTGAAAAACCTGAAATCCGGATTAAATCAGGGAAACCCGGAAAAGGGAATCTGAACCTTATCGCAAGCCGTGATCGTGATAACGTTGTCATTGTCATAGAAGATGACGGGGCAGGTATTAACCGCGAAAAAGTTGCGCGGAAGGCAATTGAGCGAGGGTTGATTACCGAAGCACAGGCGTCAGAAATGACGGATGAGGCAGTATACGACCTCCTGTTCCTTCCTGGTTTCTCGACCGCCGAAAAGATCACCGACGTCAGCGGCAGAGGGGTTGGCCTTGATGTCGTCAGGACTGCAATTGACAACCTGAAAGGGACGATCAAGGTCGAGTCCTCCCCCGGGAAAGGGATCACGGTTCGAACTTGTCCTGCCACCGACAATGGCAATCGTTAACGTGATCATGGTGCGTATCAATGGTCGTCGCTGCGCAATTCCGGTTAATAACGTTGTCGAGGTTGCCGGTCTTTCTGTTAGTAAGATCCATCATATCGGAACGCAGGAAGCAATAATGATGAGGGATGAAGTATTACCACTTGACCGGCTTGAGGATATGTTTGGAAAATCTGACCAGACCGAGATCCTTGTCGTGTTGCAGCACCAGAATAAAAAACGTACAATTGCCGTGGACATGATTGAAGGACAGCAGGAGGTTGTAATTAAACCTCTGAGTTCGATGATCGGCGGGTGCCGCGGAATCAGCGGTATTACAATTCCAGGTGATGGAGAAGTTGTACCCGTGCTCGATGTAAATGTAATTGTGAAGGAGAACTGAGATGAAACTGACACATGTACAGACAGATGCACTTCAGGAACTCGGGAATATTGGCGCAGCACATGCAGCAACAACACTTTCCACAATGCTTTCGGCAAACGTCTCGATGAGCGTTCCGGAAATTAAAGTGATTGATATTTCTGACATCTACAAATATGTGGGTGACGAAATTGCGGCACTGGTATTGTTCCAGGTAAATGGCGAAGTGAAGCAGGGTGGATATCTCCTGCTCTATATCGCGAAAAGTTCTGTAATCCGCCTTACAAATGCAATGCTTGGATTAACTGATATGAACCGTGATCTCGATGAAATGGATGAGAGTGCCCTTTTGGAAGTAGGGAATATTATGGTTTCTGCATTCCTGGACGGCACAGCGGAATTGCTGAATATTATTATGCTGCCATCTCCGCCACAACTTATTATCGATATGCCGCATGCTGCAATTGAAAGTATCATTGCATCACAGGATTCGGTTGATATCGATGAAGTAGTGCTGTTTAAAACAGAGCTGGTTAGTGACGCCCACAATATCCAGAGCAGTATCTTCCTGTTCCCAAACCATCCAATGCTTGAGGATATTATCCGAAGGCTTGAGGAAATTCTCAACCCACCTGTCTGAAGGAAATAAAATACCATGAGTCTAATGCCTGCGGGAAAAGATACGGTCATAATTGGCATCGGCGAGTACCAGGTGGGGTCGATGCCGATGGCATCAATCGGACTTGGTTCGTGCGTAGGTCTGGTTATACACGACCGTCAGACAGGTACCGGGGCTCTTGTTCATATAATGCTCCCCTCTTCGCAGGGAAAAACCGAGACGGCCAGGGAAATATGCAGATACTGCCGTAGAGATCCTGATAAAAGAATTGACCCGTTGCGGAAGCTCGCCGGCAAATTTTATAGCGAAGATTGCCGGAGGTTCAGCCATGTTCAAAACGTTTTCCGGTAATTTAAACATAGGAGACCGGAATGTTGAAGTGATCAGGAAGATCCTGAAAGAGAAGAATATTCCCCTCAGGGGGAAGATGTTGGTGGAAATGTCGGTCGCACTATTTTCTACTATCCAAAGGAAAATGGTAAACTAGTAATCAAAAAAGGCGATGGGACGATAATTGAACTATAGGTCACCGTCCCGTGGGGCAAGTGGACATGGATAAAAAAAGGGCTTTTTCATTCGTTTCTTCTACCGTAATTATTACATTATAAAAACGGCTGCTGCGATTACCGTGGTCCATAACCCGCTTTTCTCGCCCTGTGCTGACTGGCAAATATGGGTTGTTCGAAAGATTTTTCCACTGGCCATATAGATCTGTTCCCGTTCCTGCCAGGCCTGGTTGATATCAAACTCTATACCGAATGTCGTCGCAAGCATGGTTGCTGCAAGGTCTTCCGCATATTCGCCTGTCTGTTCCGAAGTCTCCCCGTATGCATGGTGTTCAGAGAGGTACCCGTATTCCTGTGTGTCTTTGGGTAGTGCCAGACCTATTGCCGCAGATATCAAACGTTTTGGTTCATTCGTCTCGTTCTTTGCCATGACAACATAGGTGATTTCACCGGCCTGGAGGAGTTGCAGACCTTCTTCAACCGAGAGTTGTTTACAATTAGGCGGAAAAATTGAGGACACATAAACAAGGTTACATTTTTCTATCCCTGCTTTTCGAAGAGCCAGCTCGAATGAGGCAAGACGATCTTTGTGTACACCAAACCCTCGTGTAAAAAATATTTTTTTCGGAACAGCCATAGAACTTTTTTTAATTTCTGTGGTTTTTAATCTTTCTTTCTGATAAAATTGTTCCAGCCGGAACCCGACTAATATTGAACTGATGTGGCTGGTGCAGAAAACGGAATCGGGGTTTATCAGACAGGTCGTCAAAAGATTATTGAATACTATAACGTGAGTTGGCAATTGACAAGTATACCGGAATAATCCCTCTTCCAAAGGTGGTTAATATTATGCGTTTTTCAACAATTTACTGGCGGAAGTAACAATTATTTAAGCAATGCTCTCAAAATTTAGCTGATACTGATTTGTTCAGTGTAAATAGGAGGAGTTAATGAAAAACGGAAAATACCTGCTCTGTATCCTCTCTGTCTTCCTGGTGCTTGCCGTATTCGGTACCAGTGTGATAGCAGATGGTGTAAACCAGACCACTGAAATCCAGGGAATAACGACCAGTACGGTCATAGATGTCGTTGGAATGGCGAGTAACAATGTAGAACTCGCGTGGACTTCCGACAGTGGAAGTGGGTCGTCCCAGACAACGGTATATACTGAAAACACCAATGCGATGAACGGCCACACCGTTTATGTAAAGGAGTTCAGTGTCAACACCGGCAACAAGAACCTCGGACAAAGCAATGTGGAATCATCCCGCCAAATCACATTTGAGGGGCTCGATGGTGGAAACATGGTTTCGGATGAGAGCCTGCTTGTCGACACGGTAGGTAATCCAACATCGGCTGCAGGCCAGTTCCTCTGTCCGTTCGGAGCTTCGTCGATCAGCACACTTCCTGCATACTGTAACATTGTACAGGCCGGAAGCCACGTAGACAGTTCATTCATATCGCTCTCTACACAGGCATCCAGTCGGTCCGTCATGGCAACCGCTGATATTCCTGTGGCATTGGCCTATAGCATCAATGCTCACGGTGTTAATACCGCAAGCGGTACTATCCCTGCCCAGGGATTGGTTTCTGCGTATATGCGGGCACACCTCCAGGAGGCAAGAGGGAATAGTACGTCCAAATCGGAAGATCTGACGTACGAGGATAAAGCCTCAGCAAACGGCATAATTAATTCCTTCACAAAGACCTATGGCTACCAGTCAGGGGCCAGTTTATTGTGAAAACAGAATTATAACGATCCCGCATCAGGATGGTCCGGGGGGACAATTCCTCTTTTTTTTATCTTTCCGGTTAACCATTCCTTTTAGACACAGGACAGTCTGACCTGACGAAATTCGAAGTATTTTCTGACCCGGTTCTTTTGCTTCTGCAACATCGTTAATAAGTTGCCGGACACATTAAATATGGAAATCATGAAGGCAGTTCTTGGTCTGGAAGATGGGACATACGTGACTGGTGAAGGATTCGGGGTTGAAGGAGAATGCCGGGGGGAACTCGTGTTTTCAACCCAGATGACCGGTTACATGGAAGCCCTCACCGATCCGAGTTATTTCGGCCAGATACTGCTTTTCACCTACCCGCTCATTGGAAATTATGGTGTAGACCTGCAAAATTTCCAGGCAAAAAAACCCTGGGCCCTTGGTTGTATTGCCCGTGAAATATGCGCAGCACCATCAACTGGTATCCCTATGCTACGCTATTTCGAGGACAACGGCCTCCTTGGGATGAGTGGAATTGATACACGGATGCTTACCATAAAGACCCGGGTCATGGGTACGCTCAGGGCGACTCTTGTTGTTGGAGATGATAATGGGGAATATGCGGTAGATCGTGCGAAGACCGCACCTCAGATTTCTGATGAAGATCTTATACCCACTGTCTCCTGCAGGGAACCCTATCATGTTGAAGGAAATGGTAAACGAATTGCGGTCATCGACCTTGGAATAAAGAAAAATATGGTGATTAGTCTCCGGAAACGTGACGCGGACGTATATGTATTCCCGTACAATGCCAGCACGTCCGATATTCTTGAATGTAAACCGGATGCTCTTTTTATTAGCAATGGGCCCGGGGACCCGGTCCATGCGACCCACGCTACCGGATGTGTAGAAGACCTACTGGGAGAACTGCCGATCTTCGGGATTTGCATGGGTAACCAGGTCTGTGGTCTCGCATTGGGGGCAAAGACCTACAAAATGAAATTCGGGCACAGGGGTACTAACCAGCCGGTCAGGAATTTCGAAGGGAGGATCTTTATTACAACCCAGAATCACGGATATGCCGTAGATGCTGATTCCCTGCCTGATGGTTGCAGGGTCTCATTTGAAAATGTGAATGACGGGACCCTGGAAGGTTTTACGAATCATGATCTCAATATTACCACCGTGCAGTTCCATCCCGAGGCGCATGGAGGTCCGAGGGATACGGAAGCGTATTTTTTTGATTCGATGTTCCGGAGGATTCCCTGATGCCCCGGCTCCCCCATATTAAGAAAGTGCTCCTGATAGGTTCCGGACCCATCCAGATTGGGCAGGCTGCGGAATTTGATTTTTCCGGTTCACAGGCCTGCCGGGCTCTCCGTGAAGAGGGCGTGAAGGTAGTCCTCGTAAATTCCAACCCTGCAACCATCCAGACCGACCCGGATATGGCGGACGAGATCTACATCGAGCCGCTCAGGGCAGATATCATCGCAAAAATTATTGAAAAAGAGCGGCCCGACGGAATTTTATCCGGGATGGGCGGTCAGACTGGGCTGAATATGACGGCAGAACTGGCTGAACGCGGAGCCTTAAAAGGTGTCGAGATCCTCGGGACACCGCTTGAAGCGATTTACCAGGGAGAAGACCGCGAAAAATTCCGTGATCTGATGAAAGCGATAGGTGAACCAGTACCCGTCAGCTATATTCTCAATGATGTCAGGCAGATCGATGAAGCGTTGAAATGCGTAGGGCTTCCGGCAATTATCAGGCCGGCTTATACCCTGGGCGGCGCAGGTGGCGGAATTGCGCAGACTAGGGAAGAACTTGTCCGGATCACCGAACTTGGGCTGGCACGTTCGAGAATTCACCAGGTTCTGATTGAAGAGAGTGTCCAGGGCTGGAAAGAAATTGAATTTGAAGTGATGAGGGATGCGGCTGATACCTGTATAACCATCTGTGGTATGGAGAATGTCGACCCGATGGGTATTCATACGGGGGAAAGTGTTGTCGTTGCCCCGATTCTGACGCTGAGGGACGATGAATTCCATATGATGCGTTCAGCCGCCATCAAAATCATCCGGGCACTCAATGTTCAGGGAGGCTGTAATATCCAGTTTGCCTTTAAGGAAGGCGATTACCGGGTAATTGAGGTGAATCCACGGGTTTCGCGTTCATCTGCGCTCGCTTCAAAAGCCACAGGATACCCCATTGCACGGGTTGCGGCAAAAATTGCAATAGGTCTCCGTCTTGATGAAATAAAGAACAGCGTAACCGGATGCACGATGGCTTCATTTGAACCGTCGATCGATTATGTCGTGGTTAAAGTACCACGCTGGCCCTTTGACAAGTTCAAAAGTGCAGACAGGACCCTTACGACTGCAATGAAAAGTACCGGTGAAGTAATGTCAATCGGCAGGACAATTGAAGAGGCTTTTAAGAAAGCACTCAGGTCGGTCGATACTGATGTGACGGTTCATACGAACCCGAGTGAGATCAGGATGATCCTCTCCCGCCCGACAGACGAGCGGTTTTCGTGCCTGTTCGACGCGTTCCGCCAGGGCTTCACCGTGGAAGAAATTTTCAACCTGACAAAAATTACTCCTTTCTTCCTTGAAAAAATCCGGAATATTGTTGAGATGGAGCAGGACCTGGCAGTGAATGCAAGTCCCGATGACATCAAGATGGCTAAACGGTACGGGTTTTCAAATCTTGAGCTCAAACAACTTACCGGGAAGAGCTGGAAAGAGATTGAAAAAATTACAGGCGCACCTACCTACAAGATGGTTGATACCTGTGCCGCAGAATTCCCTGCAACTACTCCCTATTTCTATTCCACATGGGACACTGAGAATGAGATAATTCCTGACACCAGGCAGAAAGTACTTATCATTGGTTCAGGCCCAATCAGGATCGGGCAGGGGATAGAATTTGATTATTGCACGGTCCATGCGGTGATGGCACTCCGTGAATCGGGGGTCATCGTTCATATCGTCAATAACAACCCGGAGACCGTTTCCACTGATTCCGATACCTCAGATCGGTTGTTCTTCGAGCCGATGCAACTGGAAGACATCATGAACATTCTCAAATCCGATAATTATTATGGTGTCATGGTCCAGTTCGGGGGTCAGAATTCGGTTAATCTCGCTGTCCCGATTGAAAAAGAGATAAAACGGCTCAAACTGGCAACGAAAATACTTGGGACGTCCCCTGATGCGATGGATATCGCTGAGGACCGTGACCGGTTCAGCGTCCTCCTTGATAAACTGGATATTCCAAGTCCCCCCAATTCCTCCGCCTATTCTGCTGATGAGGCCCGTGCAAAGGCGAAAAAAATCGGGTACCCTGTGCTGGTGCGTCCATCTTATGTTCTCGGGGGAAGGGCGATGGAAATTGTCCACGATGAGAACGAACTCGATACGTACATGAAAGAAGCGGTCAGGGTCAGCCGGAACCATCCTGTATTAATCGATTCGTTCCTCCAGAATGCGGTTGAGCTTGATGTCGATGCAGTCTGCGATGGAACCGAGGTATTGATCGGGGGTATCATGGAGCATATCGAGGAGGCCGGTGTTCACAGTGGTGATTCAGCCTGTGTAATCCCCACGCAGTCCCTTTCAAAATCAGTAATTTCCAGGGTGAAGGACTATACCCGGAAAATCGCGCTTGGTCTTGGCGTGGTTGGGATGGTAAACCTCCAACTGGCAGTTAAAAATGATATCGTGTACGTCCTCGAAGCGAACCCGAGGGCCAGCAGGACGGTACCATTCGTCAGCAAGGCGACTGGTCTTCCGCTGGCAAAAATTGCAGCCAAGACGATGATGGGGAAGAAACTTGCGGACCTTGGTTACAAGGAACGGAATATAAAACACGTAGCCGTAAAGGAAGTCCTCCTCCCTTTCAACAAGTTACCTGGTGTTGATACGGTTCTTGGTCCGGAAATGAAGAGTACCGGCGAAGTGATGGGAATCGATTATGATTTCGGCCGTGCGTATTACAAGGCAAGTATATCTGCCGATAACGAACTCCCCATGCAGGGCAATGTATTTATTTCCGTATCGAACGAGCAGAAGGATGAAGCAATTGCCATATCACGGAAATTGAAAGGGCTTGGCCTTACCCTCTACGGGACTTCGGGGACTGTAGAATATCTTACACAGGCGGGAATTGAAGCCAACCTTGTCCGGAAAGTGCAGGAAGGGTCGCCAAATGTGATCGACCTGCTCAGGCGAGGGGAGATTCGCCTGATTATCAATACCCCGAAAGGGAAGCAGTCAAGGCAGGACCATTACCAGATCATGAGGGCTGCAGTAGATTACGCAGTCCCCTATATCACCACGCTTCAGGCAGCGAAAGCTGCGGCACTTGCGATCGATGCAATGAAACGGGAGAAGATCACGCTCGAACCTATCAGTCATTATATCGGAGAGTAATTCTATGGGAAAAGGAACAGTTGTACTTGCATACAGTGGCGGGCTTGACACCTCGATCTGTATTCCACTCCTCAGGGAGGACTATCACTATGACCGGGTTGTTACCGTGGCCGTCAATGTCGGTCAACGTGATGAGGAAATCGCGGTTGCGACCGAGAAAGGCAACCGGTTCGCCGATAAACACTATACTCTCGATGTCCGTGAGAAATTTGTTGAGGAATACCTTTTTCCTGCAATAAAGGCAAACGGTTCGTACGAGGGGTATCCGATGGGGACCTCACTGGCCCGACCCCTGATTGCAGAAGAAGTCGTAGCTATCGCACAAAAAGAAGGTGCAACAGCGATAGGTCATGGTTGCACAGGTAAGGGGAACGACCAGCTCAGGTTCGATTTTATTATCCGGGGTGCTGGCCTTGAAGTGATCGCCCCTATCCGGGAGAAAAACCTCACCCGTGACTGGGAGATCGAATACGCAAAGCAGCACAACATCCCGGTGCCGGTAAAAAAAGACAAGCCCTGGAGCATGGATGAGAACTGCTGGAGCAGGAGCATCGAGGGAGGGAGGCTCGAAGATCCGTCGTACCATACTCCTGAAGAGATCTACCTGTGGACGGTTTCTCCCGAAAAAGCTCCAGATTCAACAGAAAACGTAACAATTGAATTCGAAAAAGGTGTCCCTGTTGCTCTCAACGGCACCAGGATGAAAGGGTACGATCTTATTCAGAAGGTGAACCTGATTGCAGGCAAAAACGGGATTGGCCGGAACGACATGATCGAGGACCGGATCCTGGGGCTGAAAGCCAGGGAGGTGTATGAACATCCTGCTGCCACGACCCTGCTGTTTGCCCATCATGACCTGGAACGCCTCGTGCTTACCCGCCAGGAACTCCAGTTCAAACAGATGGTCGATGAGAAGTGGTCGGAACTGGCCTACATGGGCCTTGTCCATGAGCCCCTTTATCACGCATTGAATGCATTTATTGACACAACACAGGAACGCATGAACGGGGTAGTTGAGCTGGCACTCTATAAAGGCAGCATGCGTGTATTGGGGAGGTCATCGCCGGACGCCATATATTCAGACGACCTTGTATCGTTCGACAGCGGGACCATCGACCAGTGCCATGCAATCGGAGTATCCCATTATTATGGTATGCAGGCCCGTCTCGTAATGCAGAGAAACCAGGAGCGGTTATCGAAAAAATAAGGGAATTGGTAAATTAATCCCTGGGATTTTGAAAAACCATTACCAATATTTCTCTGAAAATTAAAAAAATTGTTAAGATTAAAATTTCAAGCACTTTTTTATTCTAGTTCAATATGACTCCTGAAATATTTTATAAAATCTTCCTTACATATCGAGGCATCGTTCAATAGTTCGGATAGGAAATCAGTTTCCATTCTCGTTAAGATCATCTCTTGAAAGGGCTTATCCTTTAAAATAAGTTAATATTTCGGTAAAGTTTTTTTATTTCAAAGCATCTTGTTTCCTGCCTCCGGCCCCGGAGCACAGCTGAATGCGTCGGTGATCTTCATTACCAGAAGTGATTTTGCCGGGAGACCCGGTTTCTTTTCATGGACCATAGTTTTCATTTTATCATAGTCCGGTCCGCTTGTCTTCACGTCGACCCTCCCTTTTACCTGGAAGCATTTCTTACTGTCGGCGTCGTACAGGTAGATTGCCACACGAGGGTTTTCCTTTACGTTGGCAAGTGTTTTTTTCATGAAATTATCTGCCAGCCATATCGTGTCGTCCTTGACAAGAACTACGAAGGCAATAGGGGCTACGTTTGGAATTCCTGCTTTTGAAGACGTTGCGACTGGAAACAGCTTCACTTTTTCAAACGTCTCTTTAATCTCTGCGTTTAATGCGACCATTTTCCCATCCATCCGAAACGACCATTTGCCAGGCCGTTGTATTCCAGTTTATGCGTATTTGTTTTATAGCTTTGCGATACGAATTCCCGGCAGTATCCGGGCTATTTTGATTTGCTTTCTGGTCCGGGATGATCCATGGCCGGGTGAATAATACCGCGATCCCTGTTTTTCCCAAATATCCAATGAATGAAGGTCTCTTTACGGAGCCGAAGATGCTATCTCACTGTATTCTCAATACAATTAGTACGATGAATCCGGTTATTGCGGTTGATCTGGGTGCTACGAATATCAGGGTGGCAAAAATATCTCGGCCGGGCATAATCGAAAATAAGATCTCTGCCCTGACTCCCCCCTTTCCGGAGACCCATGAAGACATCACCGACAAAATAATCGGAATGGTCCGGTCCATAGCCCGGGTAGATGAAATTGACGAACTGGATGGTATTGGTATCAGTGCAGCCGGTCCGGTTAATTCGTTCCTGGGTATCGTAATCAGGCCTCCCAATATTGCTCTTCAGTCAATCCCGGTCGTCAGTCCGCTGACCGAAGAATTCGGGGTGCCTGTCCGCATCATCAACGACTGTCCCGCCGGTGCGCTCGGGGAGATGTATTTTGGTGATGGTGCAGGGTGCAGGAATTTCATCTATATTACCCTGTCAACTGGGATCGGTGGCGGTGTCGTTGCCGATGGAAAAATGTTACTCGGCCGGAATGGGAATGCTTCGGAAATCGGTCATTTTCATGTTGATTCCCGGTATAATATGATATGCGGCTGTGGCTGTCCGGGCCACTGGGAGGCATATGGATCAGGCAGGTATATACCGGAATTTTTTTCACGATGGTGCCTTGAAAACGGTGTTTCGATTACCGGGGGGTGGTCGGCCTCGCCGTCCGGAATATTCGAAGCAGTTCGGAATGGTTACCCAGGGCTCGATGACTTCATCGAAGAATTCAGCCTGGTAAATTCCCGGGGTTTATCCGATGTTATCGTCGCATACGATCCCTCACGGATCATCCTTGACGGGAGCGTGGTCCGGAATAATTGCGACATTCTTCTACACCGTTTCATGAAGCATGTTGATCGGTTTCTGCCATTGCCGGAGATTCGGTTGAGCCGGCTGGACGGCCTGGCACCTTTGCTCGGGGCATCGGTTATTGCCCATGGCTATGACACCGCTGCCGGCTCTCTTCTCGCTGGAGAGGATAAAGACTGTCAATAAATCACAACCGATTAATTTTAGAATATCCGGAGCCTGAACAAGAGAAATGACCCGGGGGTACTGGCCTGTCTTGTGAGTGGCCAGTTCCAGATATCCTCCGAATGAGGCCCGAATAGGAGAGGAGATACTATTATACCTTAAATTATTGAAAACTAATACTATGAAACACATAGTTCCTGTATTAGTGGTGACGCTCGTTTTCTCGTTAATTTTTATTGCGGGATGCACCCAGACACCACCGTCGCAGGTCATAACACCAACGGCCACTCCGTCCCAGACAATTCCTTCCCCTCAGGTTACAACAGTGCGCCCCACTGTAACTATGAACGGTCCCGTCACACCCGGCCCAACCCAGGTGCTTCCTCCCGATTACCGCCTGGATTTCCAGGTTCAGGGCAATGGAAATACGGCAACACCTGAAATTTCTGTTACCCTGAGCGGGGGAAACGGGATCAACCTCGACCCGCAGTTCGAGGCCACACTGTATCGCAGCGATGGGATCGTAAAGACACAGGTTATGAAACAGCCGTTTAAAATGAGCGAGCCAATGGTGTTTCCCTCAACATCATCGAATTATAATCGGATCGTGATAAATGTCACCGCACCGACACTCGGTGTAGTCACGGTAAAAGATGAATACGTCCCATTCAAAAATATCAATCCATGAGTCTGGAAGACGTTAATACGGTCAGGTATAACTGGTTTTATTTATTGAACCAGGGATCTGCTTTTTTTTAATACCGTTCCGGTAGGGGGCATTGGCTGGGATATTGTTTATTCTGACGGAAAAACGAGGCTGTTTTTTGTTTCTATGATTCAAATCGTTTACGTGTGCCAACCCAGGTCCGTTGTTATGAGGTGACACAGGTTTAGACCCTGACGGCCCGGAAAGTTCTTTTAAGGAATTCTCTCAATAAGGATATGATGAAAACTCTTCACAGGTCTAAAAAATCGAAAATACTAGGAGGAGTCTGCGGTGGTGTCGGGGAGTATCTTGATATCGATCCAAATATCATCAGGATTGTCGTGGTGATCCTTTTAGCACTTGGTATCGTAACCCTTTTCTGGCCTTTGTTTTGCATTGTTGTTTACGTTGCTGCCTGGATATTACTACCCGAACAACCGGATGACGCCTCGCCCGGCTGACTTTCATCTTTTTTGTTCTCTTACAACCCGTCCGGGAGAATTCACGAAAGGGGGTCCCGGTCACCGGATCCGGATCGCCACTGGGATTTTCTCTCCTGTTCCACCAATGTCCTGCACCTGCGCAGGTAGGTCTCACCCCACAGCCATGGTTTATAATTATCGCACATTTCCGGTTTCTCCAGGTGGATTGAACATTTATACCGTGTTTTAGATGCCCTGGTAAGGAACGGGCAGGCGCTGACCAGTGATCCCGAGTCGGGGTCTCTCATCTCTGTGGCAATAATCTCCCCAAGCTCGTCGGCCTGAAGTTTATCGCATCTTTTCCATGTACCGTCTGCCAGGCAGGCAGAAAAATGGCGGAGTATTTCAGACCGATCATTCGTAATCCAATGATAAATATTTTCTATCGTGGGCGAGATTGAATCACCGAACACCTTGCAACAGGTGCCACATTGTTCGCAATCGATCACTTCCGTATTACTCGTCATTTGAACATTATTTTTAGCCGTAGACACAATAAAAATTGGCAAAGTATTTAACCCCTGGCCAAGGGATGTATCCCTGATCTTATCTCACAGGGAAATGAGAATGAAAGATCGGAAGAATCCTGAAAAGTTGGCTTTTGCAAACCTGTTCTCCAGAATAATGGTCAGCGACCCGGAGTGAACAAAAGTTAGACGGACCCTGCTCTGCCTGGTTATTGCTGGAATGAGCCCGGACCTTCTGGTTTCGGTGACAGGGTTAGGTTTATTGTTATGTTGGCATATCTTGAATAACTTTAGCCTGGAATATTTTGCAGGCGTTCACAGATCCGGGCGGCAGTAATCCATGCATATTTCTTCCCATATTCTCCGACACTCCGGTACCAGAGGACCGGGATGGTATACCAGAGCAGTGCAAGGAGGTATGGTTCAGGGTTTGTATCAAGAATCGTGACAAGGTCTGCATAGTACCGCAACCTGCGAAGAATCCTGAATGCTTTTTCCCTTTCACCTGGCAGATCCATGCAAGGCATACCAGGTATATCACCCAGATCGTGGAATGTGATAAACCGTTGATCCAACCCTGCCATTGTGTTCACATCTTCATCAGATGTGACCCTTACCATTTCAGTACGTATGACGGTCTCTATCTTTGCTATGTCCCGGAGGTTATGAGTGATTCGTGTATCCGAAAAATCGATCAACCACATGTGTCCTTCCTGGTCGAGGAGGACATTTTTCAGATTAAGGTCACCATGCTGCGGGGCATAATATGCCGGAAACGTCGCTGATATTCTCGCCGGGATAATATTTTCAATGAAATACAAGGGGTTTGAGGATTTTCCGAGGTTGCAAGGAAGGTCAATTTCTGGATCCGATGCAGAAACGCAAAAATGTGACAGTGCATATTCTCTTGATTTTTCATACATCGGCGGTTTACAATACTCCTGGTATAGAGCAATTTCACGCCGGGCAGGTTGACCATACCATGATTTGAGCACGATGCGAAAGAGGCGATCGAAGGCAGCCTCGACGTGGTCCGGTGATTGTGACTGGTAATAGTCTTCGAGTGAGACAAGTGAACCGGATGCGTCTCCAATCCCTACAAAATTGTACAATATGCCGCCGGATTCCCCCGTCTTTCGGTGTTGGATGAGACGTGTGGAACTGTTCAGGATGTATCGTTCCACGTATTCAGTATATCCCCTGACCTCGTCACCAATCATCGACCAGGGTCCAAGTTTCATAACAAAAGGCATCTGCTTACGCCCTGCGCGATCGATAACGACCGCGCGGAATACAAGGGAACCGCTAAATCCACCGGAAATCCGTGAAAGGAATACTTTTTTACTTCCCTGGTGAAGCTGACGTGTAATTTTCTCGTACTGCTCAGTCCACTCAGGGCAGGGCTCTTCAAACACGATAACCGGGCCGTCATCAAGGCGCAGGCAGTCGATATATGATACTCCGATCAGGGCTCTCTTCAAGCCGGTTGCACTGTTCAGGCGGCACATACCGGTCACCTCACCCCCTGACTCGACATTCCTTATTGCCCTGTCAATATCGTCATCTGGCTTCCAATTCACGGAACTAAACGAGATACCAAGGGTATGCGAGAATATGTTCTGTCCGTTCGTGAAAAGGTTTCCCGGAAAAAATGAGGACATAATCTCGGGATCAAGTCCGGATTCAACCGAACTGTCATAGAGGACTCCGAAACTGACAACGGTCTCTTCTTCTTTAAGTTCCACCAGGGACTTCCCGAACCATTCCTCATAGTTATTTTTTGACCAGATCGGTTCCCTGTTCAATGGCCTGTTAGCCTCCACCGGGGCCTTTTCAAGGACAAGACGTTCATAACGGCAGGTTTGCGCGAGGATTTTGACTGCTATTATCCCGTTATAACGCGACCCCCGTTCTTTTGCATGGCTGCAGAGGAGTGCATTCACATCCCCAAGCGTTATTTTCCCATCGGAACCAGTCCCTGGTTCAACCTGGAGGACTTCATGCACATTACCTTCAAGTACAAACGAACAAGCCGAAAAAACACCGGGAATTTCGGATAACGAATCCTGTTGTCCTGATTGGAATTGATTATCGTGAAGGACATAATCCGCCGTACAACTGCCGGGTGATGTCCAGGCTATCATTTTGCCTGCGGCAATCATGTCTCCTAGGACCCTGAATGATTCACCAATTGAAGGGCCGAAAGCGCCAATGCAAATGGCATAGGTATCGTCCCTGAAATTCACAGGGAGAAGGTCATCCGGTTTCAGGCCCGATTGCTGAACCTCTTTCCATGGCCCTGATGAAACGAGCGCCGCTTTTCCGTCTGATACAGGATGATTCCTGATGATCATGGTACTACCGGGAATTCCGGGAATGATTTTCCATTCCGTCGAATCAGTTCCTTGTAACGACCTGCTTTCGATGGACTTAATGGCAAGATCAATGGTAGGGAATTGCGGGAAAATACGGGCGAACCCGGATAATTCCAGTACCTTTTTAGAAAACTCTCCCGTTCCCGCAAGTATAAGTTGCCCGTTTTTCCGTTTCAGGACCTTATAGGCGGCATGGAGAGCGCGGATCCCACCGCTGGATACATACGGAACGGAACTCATATCGACGATCAGGTAACTTTCTGTCCCAGAGGTAATCCGATCGATGTATGGGGTAAGCGCAAGGGCTCCCTCTGCATCAAGTCTGCCTCTCAATGATAGGATCGCACATCCATCTCTTGTATCGGTAGTAATATCCATGATTCCCTGAAACAGTCTGAGTATCCTTTACCTATCTGTCAGTTATATGATCTCAATTTGCACTGGAATAGATGTTTTGGAATAAATTTCGATTAATTGGTGGAATTAAAAACTCCAAAAAATCCAATTATTGCCTGGTTTGTGATCGACGGAGTCAACCCCTTTTTCCTGATATATCTGAACAACAGAAGTATCAAGCCGTCATATGTCAGAGATTCTTTCTGATCCTTCCATGAAAAAAAATCCCCTTCACCATCCAGTACTTCTTGCTATCTGTATTGCGATACCGTTACTTGCAGGAGCTGCAGGCTCTTTTGCCACAATATCATCCATTCCAACCTGGTATGCAGGGCTAATTAAACCTCCGCTGACGCCTCCTGCATGGGTATTCGGGCCAGTCTGGACTACATTGTATATATTGATGGGGATATCCCTGTACCTGGTTGTCAGGGAGGGTATGGAGAATCAACCGGTTCGCCAGGGAATAATACTATTTTCAGCCCAGTTACTCGTTAACGTCCTCTGGTCCGTTGCCTTTTTCGGTCTCCATTCACCTGTACTCGGCGTGGCAACGATCGTAATCCTGATTGCCCTGATAATCGCTACTATCTATTACTTTAACCGTGTCTCCCGGACCGCTGCAGTGCTCCTTGTTCCCTATATCGCATGGGTGGGTATCGCCACCTACCTGAATACCCTGATACTTTTCCTTAACTGATTTCAGACATTTAAAATAATTTATTTTCCCCCGTAGGACCTGACATGGTCCCAGGACTTGTGATAATCATGATATTCCGGATTAGATTCTTCATATATACCGTATTTCTCCCTGTTGTACAATTTCCGGTCTTCGCCTACCGGGCAGACCTTGATACAGAACCCGCAGGGAGAGGTATAATGTTTTAGAAGTTCTTCAGAGCGTGCAGCACAAGTCTTTTTATCAGTAAGCCCGGCTGGATAATCTTCTTCCTGCAATGCATTAACCGGGCAGATCGAAACGCACTGCATACAGTGTGTGCAAAGAGGTGCCTGCATTATTTCAGCGCCACGAATATCCGCCCCGGTAAAAATCGAGGTAAACCGAACTCTTGGGCCGTATTGGGGTGTCAGTATCATATTATTCACACCGAAATTTCCAAGACCTGCAAGATATGCCGCATGGCGATGGGAGAAAAATGCTACGGGTTTCTCTTTCAGAACGCTGATAGATCCATACCCATCCCGTGGTAACGAGATCGAGGGGTGCCCCAGCCTGTTAAGCATCATAGCGATCCGGTAACTACTTAGATCGAGAAGGGTATTCACAGTTTTATAAAGTTCATGGTAGAATATCGAAGGCGAGGTTTCAAGGACTGGGAGAATGACCGGAATACCGATTACAATAACCGTGTTTGTTTCAGGGTAAATTGCACGTGGGCGGAATGCTTCGGGGACTAAATCGATATAGGCCGGTTCATTCCAGCGTTCAGCCGGCGCAAAGCCGACGAGGGGCACATCCAGTTCTGCACATTTATTCACTATCCGGTGCTCAAGCGGCAGGGGCATGATAGACAATGTATGTGTGGGGTGGCTGATAAATGAATTTTCACTTTTCTTAAACGTTTGCTGGAGATCTCCCGGTTGCCGGGACCCATTTAACAGGAATTTATTACCCTGATGTCGTCATGCATGTTTCGATAACTCACGGGTAACCCGGTTGCCACATGGAAAACCGGTTCGCGGATTGTTTTTTTCCCGGGGAAAATTTAAGAGAAGCTTTAATTCATATGACAGGGATTTTGCAGTTAACAAAAAAAGACATGGGATGTTAATCGTGGACGGCGACGAAATATCAGTCCTGATTGGAGGGAAGGCCGGGGACGGTGTCAGCAGCGCAGGGCAGGTTATTGCCCAGATTCTGGGTCACATCGGTTACCTGGTCTATATGTATTTTGATTATCCCTCTCTCATCAAGGGTGGCCATAATTTTGCAATAATCCGGGGTGCAGGGAGGCCTGTAGGAGCAATACGCGACAGTGTCGATTTTATTCTGGCCCTTAACCAGGAAACCATCACGCTGCACGAGGAAAAACTGGACAAGATGGGGGTAATAATCTGTAATGGTAATGTTTCCCGACACCCCGGGGCCGTTTCAGTAGACGTAGGTTTAATTTTAAAGGAAGAAGAAGCCCCCATGGTAATGGGGAATTCGGCACTAATCGGATCCTTTCTAAAAGTGGCCGGGATAGAATGGAAAATTGCGGACGAGGTTTTCAGGAAAGCATTCACGAAAGAAACCGATATGAACCTCCGTGTTGCACGGAAGGCATTCGATGCGGCTGAAATTCGTAAGACTATGAAAGAAATTCCCGGTGTGAATCATCCAGTACTTACCGGGAATGAGGCGATTGGTATCGGGCTTCTCGAGGGTGGCGTCACGATGTATTATTCGTACCCGATGTCCCCTACTTCAAACCTCATGCACTTTCTGGCGGGCAATTCGGATGACTTTCATATGCGTGTTATCCAACCCGAGAGTGAGATCGCAGGTGTGCTCATGGCCCTTGGATGTTCGTATACTGGTATCCGTTCAGCAATCGGGACCTCAGGAGGTGGGTTCTGCCTGATGACCGAAGCATTGGGACTTTCCGGTATCGCAGAACTCCCCCTTGTCGTTGTCCTCGGGCAGAGAACCGGACCAAGTACCGGGCTTGCGACCTATACGGCACAATCCGATCTACTTTTTGCGCTGAATGCCGGGCATGGGGACTTCCCACGGTTTGTCATTGCCCCCGGAGATGCGACCGAGGCGAGGACCTGGTCAAGGATTGCCACCGAGATTGCATGGAAATACCAGTTGCCTTCCATCATTTTATCGGATAAGATCATCTGTGAGGGTTTATTCAGCATGGATCCGGATTTTTCGGAAGCATATCATGCAGAACCCCTTATGGCCGATCCAGGAACTCACCCATACCTGCGGTACCAGGTTACCGGGTCCGGGATCTCACCGCTACGTTTTCCCCCGTCTGCAGGAGAGTGGATTAAGGTAAACAGCCATGTGCATGGTTCTGATGGAATCACGGCAGAGGAGGCCGATATCACGAGGGTGATGGCGGATAAACGAAATACCAAGATCGCCGGCCTCACAGAGGAAGTTGAAGGAATTCATTCCGTGCAAGTCACCGGGAATGTCAACTCCGATGGTGCTCTTCTTACGTGGGGCTCGAACAAGGGCCCTTGTGATGAAGTAGGAAAGAAACTTGACCTCCGGGTCGTCAGGCCCCTTGTGTTATGCCCGTTTCCGAAACGATCGTTCTCAAATGCCATGAAGGGTGTGAGGAGGTTCTATTCGGTGGAGTCGAATGAGACGGGGCAGCTGGCAAGACATGTCAGCCAGTTTGGGTATCATGCAAAAGGTCATGTCCTGAAATATGATGGAAGGCCGTTTACGATAGAAGAGCTGACTGCAAGGGTCAGGGAGGTCATCTCATGAATGGAAGTGAATTGATAAGCCATGCAAAAAACACATGGTGCCCTGGTTGCGGCAATTTTATCGTGCAGCACGCACTGAAGGATGTCGTTTCAGGCCTGGAGTCGGAAGGATATCCGATTGAAAATTTTGTCCTTGTAGCAGGGATAGGGCAACATGCCAAAATTTTTGATTTTATGAATTTGAACGGGTTCTATTCACTCCATGGACGGACAATTCCTGTTGCCACCGGGATTAAACTTGCAAACCCTGGTTTGACAATTCTATGTATAGCGGGTGATGGCGATTGTTATGCGGAAGGGATAGAGCACCTGATCTTTGCAGCAAAACGGAACGTCGATATTACCGTTATGGTGAACAACAACCGGGTTTATGGCCTTACAACTGGGCAGTTCACTCCGACGTCCCCGTATGGATTTCATGGAAGATCCACCCCGAAAGGGGAAAAAGAGAACCCGTTGAATCCGCTAGACCTGGTGCTTTCATCCGGGGCATCATTTATTGGGAGGGGGTACACCGGAAGACGCGAACAGCTGAAATCGCTGTTACATGAGGCATTACTTCACAGGGGTTTTTCATTTATTGATAACCTCCAGATATGTGCCACCTACTATAACCTGACCGACTATTACAACGAACGGGTATATGACTGGGATGAAAGTTCTTCATCCGATTACGGAGAAGCCTATAAAAAAGCACGTGAATGGGATTACAATGCCGATGCACGGATCGGTCTTGGAATTATGTACCGTCACACCGGTCCGACCTATGAAGATGGTTACCCGGTGCCGGCACCATTGTCTGAAAAGGAACGTGAGGCTGCCATCGGGAAATTTCTTGAATCGAGAAAATGATCTAATTAGCGATGCAACCCTGTTTCTCTACTGGAATTTAAAGATCGGGGTGACCGGGAAAATTTTTAAGTCCGGGTGACAGAGTTAGACGATTGATGAGTTCCCCGGTAATAAGGCTGAAATTTTATATTGTTCTCCTCGCATTGGTTCTTACCTCAGGAGTCGTTGGTTTTATTATTATCGAGGGACTTTCGCCACTGGACTCCCTATACCTCACCATAGTCACGATTTCAACCGTTGGGTACGGGGATATTACGGCGAAAACAGATGCCGGCAAATTGCTCGGAATATTCGTTATTCTTGTCGGTGTAGGCTCATTTATTTTTGTCGCTGCGAATTCGATCGAATTGACCTTTCAGCGAAAAGAGGCTATAACAAGGAATAAAAAAGTAAACATGATCGTCGGGGTGTTTTTTTCGGAGACCGGAGTACCCCTGATCAGGAATATGAAAGGTGCAATAACCAGTGGTGAAGTATTAACCGGATCCCTGCTCGTACAGAATGACTGGTCTGACGAGGATTTCCGCGATGCAAAAACGAGTCTTGGGAACTTCAATTTCGAAATTGATATTCATAAGGTTGATCTTGAACAGGTCCACCTTTTGCTTTCCGGGAATCGGACCTTTCTTGTGCAACTCCTCCAGCATCCAGCATTATTTGAACATGAAGCGTTTACAGACCTCCTGAATGCAGTATTTCATTTTGAGGAGGAACTGTCAGTCCGGGAGAATTTCGCGCTGCTTCCTGAATCTGATTTAAATCACCTTGCCGGCGATGCAAAAAGAGTAGTATCACTGATTGCTGTGCAGTGGCTCGATTATATGCAGCACTTGAAAAAGAATTACCCATATCTCTTCTCTTTGGCAGTGAGAACAAATCCTTTCAGAGAGGTAAGCTCACCGGTTGTAATGGACTAAAAATAACCGGCTGGAGCCGCCTGCCAGGGAGAATTCCGAGGGATTTTCCATTTCATGTCCTGGAAAAACAGGTGCATTTGTCCTGGATCGACCATCAGATGATCGTTGTTATAGTCTGAAAAATCAGGTTATCATCTGGAATTTTCCTGTATCGATCTGGTTACAATCAGGGGACGTCCCGAATCTCAAAAAAGATTATCCTGAAATAAGTGAAGGCAGTTTTTTTGATACAGGCTTTATCGTTATAATTTTTAAAGGTTGAAATATACCGGCGGAGTCCAGGTTGCTATAAACCGCATCTCTTTGTCGTCCAGTCTTTTGTCGCTCCGCAACGCCTGCATTTTACGACACCATTCATCACGGCAATACTATGGTTTGAATTACACCTGGATTTCTGGAATACAGTTAGGAGGCCTGTAGTTCCGCATTTCCTGCACATCAACTTTCCCATTACCGGTGATATATCGTGGTTTTCTGTGCAGGGGGTTTCATATCCCCCCGGGGATCTTCCACACTTTTTACAGATAATCCTGCCATTCATTCCAGTTATTTCATGAGCCCCGTTGCAAACGCCCCCTGAATCTGAACTCCGGCCGCAGTGCGTACAGAATGACTGGCCGTAAAGTGAAATGTAATTATGGTCCATATATTACACCGGGTAGTAGTAGTGTGGTTCAGGATAAGAAATGTCCCTACTGGTTGTCCCCTTACCGGTATGGCCTGTTTTCGTTACAATGCCTTTTCCATCCACACCAGATCAAACGGGGTATTGAATTTAAACCCCGCTCCGTGGAACCGTCCGCACTCCCGGAATCCATGTTTTGCATGGAATTTGTAACTTTCTTCGTTTTCTGATGAAATATTGGCTAGTAACAGGCTGATTTGCCAGGATTTTGCTTCGTCCTCGACATGTTCGAGAAGCATCTTTCCGTAGCCCTTATGGCGGAAGCTGTTTTCGATGAATGTACTGATCATAGCTGAATTTGCAAACGCTTGAAATGGCAACAAAGGCCGGAGAATACTAAAACCCACCACACGACCATTGTTTTCAATTACCACGCATGTATGCATGTCGTGGCAGAGTACATCAAAAAATCCGGGTGGGACCGGGGTATCGGGATAGGCGGCAAACCCTTCTTTCACGTAATAGTTGAATATAGCAACAATCGGATCGCGGTCTGAATTATTGGCCTTCCTGATAGTACCCACAGGCAATTCGCAACTCCATCAGATTAGAAGTGGCAACCTCAGGAGATAAAATAATTATGAAATGTCTCGGAATTGATCCTGGAACCCCGGTTTGATAGTCCGGAACCTGCCTGTAACGTTTAAAATATATCGTGCTTTGTTCTAACATTACCGGGAGTGGAAACATATGACCGAAATTTGTGATGACTGTTCAGTTTGTGAAAGGCGTGAAACGTGCGCAGACGTGACCCTGCTCTTCTGTCCCGCATGTGGGAGCCGGGGTACGATTCAGAATGTTTTTGATGTAAAAGGTGAATTTGAAACGATCAGGTTCTCAAAGGATATCGAGGTCATTGAAGTTGAAGGACACAGCGTTCCTCTTTGCAAAAAATGCCGGGCCATGATGGAACCTGAAAATCAGTTGGAATGATATCTTATTTTCGGGATACAATTCCTGTGGGTCTGAGTAGGTAATTTGTAAACCCTCCTGGAACCCTATTTCAAAAACGGAGCGCCCCGGCCGGGATTTGAACCCGGGTCAAAAGCTCCGGAGGCTTCTAGGATGTCCACTACCCTACCGGGGCACGATTGAAAATTCCCTTCACAATAGATGCGATGATCGACGATATCGTCACCAAAGGGTGGTATCATATTGCTCATAGAGTTATAAATAGACTTGCAATCGGGCGATATTCAAACAAATTTCTCGAATTATTGTGGATACAAAATAAACAGGATCGTAAAAACAGGTACAATATTACAAAACCGACTTTTGTCCACTTTAACAGATTGGATTTCTGACCGCAAAGAACTGCGATGCAGGTACAGAAATCACTATGGACGCACTACCATTGTAGTGCAATGTTTTTAAGTATATCGAACCGTCCTCATGACCGAAAAGGTGAATAAAACTGTAGCTTTGTCCTTTAATAGAAAATTAAGGGCGTCGTGACCGGTAGCGAAAACCAGTAACTAGTCTGATTTTATTTCTTAACCCCGTATAAACTGGCAAACCCGGCAGCTTCCACTATGTGTTCTTTCGGAGGAAAAAAATAATATATTAGTGACGGACCTGGTAAAGATGCCAGATTTTGCATGCACCTTCATGGCTGACCATGCAAGGGCCAACCGGAGACCTTGGTGTGCACACTTTTCCAAATAATTTACAATCAGAAGGTTCCGCAATGCCCCTTAGTACTCTGTCACAGATACACGCCGTGTGTTTGGAGATATGCCTGAATTTGAGATCAAATTTCTTCTGGGCGTCATATTGTTCGAACCCGGACTTTATTCGAAGACCTGACTGTGGAATGACCGGAAACCCACGCCACTCTACATCCGACGGCTCAAATACCTGGTACATCAGGTCCTGGGCTTTTTGGTTCCCCTGGCAGGTTACCGCCCTCGGGTAGGCATTTTCAACCCTGTGAGTCCCTCCTTTCACCTGCCCGGCCAGCATCAGGAGGCCGAGAAGGATATCATCTGCCTCGAAACCGGCAACTACCTGCGGGACTGGGAATTGTTCATACTCGTGGTACCCCATTACTGTGCAGACATGACCGGGCAGCATAAAGCCATGAAGTGCTGCTTCCCCCTGTTCAAGGAGCCACTTCATGGCAGGTGGTACAAGACGGTGGCAGGAGAGTACAGAGAAATTACCCGGGGGATTGGTAAGCAGTGTTGCCGCAACGGTAGGCGCTGTGGTCTCAAATCCGACTGATATGAAAACTACCTCTTTATCAGTTTTTTCTGCAATTTCCACAGCCTTATGAACTCCCTGTACAACTCTCACATCCCCGCCGCACGATTCAAGAGAGCCCTTCGTGCCCGGGACCCTGAGAAGGTCCCCATACGTGGCGACAATGCAACCTTTTTCCACTAGCTCGAGTGCTGCATCGATCTCCCCCTGTGGTGTGATGCACACCGGACACCCGGGACCCATGACAATCTTTAGTTTCTTCGGTAATACGCTCCGAAGCCCGGTACGTGCAATCGCCGCTTCATGAGTCCCGCAGATATGCATGAAGGTCATTTCGCGGTCCACCATCTGGTGAAGCTTTTCAATAATCTCCTTTCCAACCGCCATAATTCAACTCATATTTGAGTGCCAGTCTCATAAGAATACTGATCATCATCCAATAAAAAAGAGAAACTCCTGTTAGTATACTGCCTATGACGGGGTGATCAATTGAGCCGCTGAATCATTTCCATAAAGGACAAATAGCTTCCCAGCGATTGTAGTCCCCACAAAAACCTGCGGTAAATGTAATTGACACATAGCCAGACTATTTTTCAGGTATCTTTCGGCGGTTCGGATACACGATTGACCTACCAACGAGATATCGCAGGCTCCCGGGAAATTTTTAACCCTCCGTTTTTCAATAAAGGACAATGCAATTAATCCTGCATGCGTGTCTGTTTTTGAAATTACCAATTTACATACCTATTTATACCAACCTGCTCTACCGCTCACTATGCTCGGTGTCTCAACCTATTGCCTCCACGGGGAACCTCTTGATAATGCTCTCGAACAGCTTTCAGGCATTACTGGCATGGTTGAAGTGATGGACGAAGGATATCATTACCTGGAAGATACCTCGGTCCTTGAGAACTATTCTTTACGGTATTCGATTCATGCACCGTATCACGGAATTAATATCGCCAGCATGTTCGAGACCATCCGCCGTGCGAGTATCGAGGTAACACTGGAATGTTTTCTTGTAGCCGCAGAAATAGGAGCGAACGTTATCGTTCATCCCGGGTATTATGCCTGGGAGCAGGAACATGCCGCGGCCAGGCGGCAGTTTTATAAATCCTATCGCGGAGCTTTCTGATGCTGCCGGGGATCTTTCGCTGACCTTTTATTTTGAAAATATGGGGGACATGGACTATTTCTTTTTACGGACACCCGATGAACTTGACCTTATAGGTGATGCCGGTTTTGCCCTTGATGTAGGGCATGCGAACCTCAACAGGTGCCTGGCGGCCTTCCTTGAAACCCCTATCGATCACATGCACATCCATGATAATTATGGGAAAAAGGACTCGCATAGTCCTGTTGGGGAAGGCGATATTAATTTTGGGGATGTCTTTGCGGCGCTCCAAAGAAACAATGCGACACCTGTGCTCGAAGTATGTACTCTTGAAGGTGTAGTCAGGAGTGCAGAAGCACTTTCACAATTCTGATGTTTTATGTTCAAATCACCGATTTACAAAGCGATATTCCTCTGAAATTTGAGTTTCCGGAACTATGCGGGAAATTACCTGAGGTCTGTGTACTCCCCCTGAACGGGCTGCAATCTGAAGACTCCCGATTCAAGTTCCGCAATCTTTTAAACGTAATACTACGTAGTTTATAGGACACAGTAACATGCCGTTGTTACGAGGCAACTCACTTTGGTGTTATGCTTGCCTTAAAATCCCGGTATCTTCCCTGTGCCTGTGTGACACAGCCCGGTAGTGTGCCTCCTTGGTAAGGAGGAAGTCGCGAGTTCGAATCTCGCCACAGGCTTTTTATCATCCCATTATTTAATTATAAAATTTCGTTCTTTCATCCATGTTCTATTCTGAAAATGTGATGGCATGCAGCGTTAATGGTATAAAGAAATTAAGAATAATTATCAGTGTAATATCCAGAGTATATATCAATCCCCTTTTTCACGGTCCTGTTTCTCATAATACGTGCAGAATGAACCGCACCGTACACACCCCTCGTTGCAGGGTTCTACGTGAATGGTAATATTAGATCTAGGATATTCCAGTTTCAGATCTGCTTCAAGATGGTCTTCCAAATCGTGTGATAACTCGACAGAAAGCTCTTTTGGCATAACAAGGTGAAAATCAATAAATATTTCCGGTCCTGCCCGCCGTGTCTTTAATTCGTGGAACCCTGCATAGTCCCTCGCATGTTCGCAGATAATTTCCTTGATCCGCTGCTCATCCGATTCGGGAAGACTCCTGTCCATAAGGTCTGAAAGTGACCGTTTTGTCAGGTCATAGGCCGCTTTCATAATTACGCAGGCTACACCAATAGCTATGAGCGGGTCAAAGAGCGTAATCCCTGTAAGCCGAATAAGGATGAGACCGAAAAATACACCAAGAGATGTGAAAACATCGGTTCTGAGGTGCCAGGCATCACTTTCAAGTGCGATCGAGTCAGTTTGTTTTGCGACCTTCATCAGTCGTGATGAGACGTACCAGTTCACAAGTGCGGAAAACCCCATTACTGCAATACCTGCAAAGAGCAATTCAGGAGTGAAATGTTCAGGTTCCTCACCAAGTAACTTTTTAACCGATTCATAAATAATCAATATTGCAGCGATAAAAATCAGAAGTGCTTCAACAAGGCCGGAAATATCTTCGAATTTTCCATGACCGAATTCATGTTCGGAATCCGGGGGTTCAGATGATTTCCTGACTGCTATAAATGCAATCACCGCTGCAACGAGGTCCATCGAAGAATGTATCGCTTCGGAGATGATACTCACAGAACCGATAGCTACCCCAACCACAAATTTTAGCAGGACAAGCCCGGAATTGGAGATAATTGAGAGTCGTGCGGTCTTTTCTTTCAGTTTATCAAGACTTTTTTTATCCGGGTCCGACATTGTAACAATAATCCTGATTACATATAGATTGTTCAGCATTTCAACATATTTGAGGAATTCAAGGTTATTGATGCAGTTACTTTGCAGACAATTCCAACGATCTCTCTATGATATCGTAATTCCGCTTTATGGTAAGTAAAAAAATACATGATTTTGTTATTCCGCTGAAATTTATTAACCAGGTATAAATTGAGGCTCAAGCGATAACCGCCGTATAAAAAAGAATCTTTTATTTCAAGCGATAAATTTGTAGTATGCTCCCGGTTTTTTAACCATGCCACGATCATTGGTCTTAAAACCAAAGTAAGGATCGTCTCTCTTTTAGTCCTGTCTTTTCCGGTTTACTTTTTTGGTATCGGTGTGCTGGTTACAGGAGTGGGTTCCAGACCCCCATTTTCAGGTACCAGGAGATTTTCCCGGTTCTTTTACTGGTTTTTATAAGTAACGACCTTTATAATGTTATGAATGGCTTTTTCATGGATCGACGGTCCATCAGTCATATTATAGTGTATGGGTTCATTTGTTCTTACGATAAATACGGTCTCGGTGTTTGTCTGCATAAGACCGTTTAAACGCATTATCAAATGGAGTGGCTTGTCAATCATTATTTCCGGGATTTTTTTCCTGCTCTCAATTTTGGTCCAGTACGGCCTGCTTTTTCATAACTTATCATGGATTGCCTTCCTGGTTGGATTGCTACTTATTCTTCTTCTCGGCATCTGGGTGTACCAGTTAAAGGATAATCAGGAAGAGATCGATAAACCCGTTTAATGGTCGTGAGGGAATTTTAGAATTGATGTAAAGCAAAATTTTTGGGCTATTCGCTATTTAAGGCCAGATACGCATATAAGATTCCAGAATGCCGTAATGATATCCAGGAAGATATAAAATCGGTCAGGTTGAATTATTGCTACAGGATTATTGATCTTTACAGGTGAGAAATGGAATTTACCCCGATCCAGTTGGATGCTCTTCAGGAACTTGCGAACATAGGAGCTGCCCATTCTGCAACCACGCTTTCAATGATGTTGAATTGTCATATTAACATGAATGTGCCGGAGATAAATATCATCGATATCGCAAACATGGGGCAGTTGCTTACCGATGAGATTACCACGCTCGTCGTGTTCGAACTTCAGGGAGATATATCCAACGGTGGTTTCCTGGTCCTGCATTTTCCAAACGATTCCGCTGTGCGGACTGCAAATATTCTGATTGGATCCGGTGATATGGGTTATCCCAGAGGAGAAATGGACGAGAGTGCCATTCTTGAGGTTGGCAATATCATGATTTCTTCGTTCCTTAGTGCCACATCAGATCTTCTTGGTATCGTGATGCTTCCCTCCCCGCCGGTCCTTGTAGTAGATATGACACATGCGGTCATTGAGTCGCTTGTGGCCGGTATGACGATTGAGGTTGACGATGTTGTATTATTCAGGATCAACCTGGCATCAGATGAACATGCAATCGCTGCAAATATCCTGATTTTTCTCGAAGTCTCCACCCTTCAAACAGTGGCCGAAATGCTTGAACGAATGATAAAGCCGAAATAGGGTCTGAAGTAATCGGGAATTTCCAATTACAAATTTTTTTTAATTCCGGTTTTTATACCGGATATTTTTATAAACGTGATTCACTGCCGAACCTTATCCAGCCCGGTTTTATTTCCATGAGCCAGGGTCTTCACCTGGAAAACTGCAATTTTTCCCGTTAAGGGCGGTTTACAATGTTAATAAATCCCGAGACCGTGGTATTCATCATATCGCTGACATATTGCTCCGGGGCTACCGGTATAATCTCACGATAGCTGATCCACCCCAGGATCGATAGAGCGGCCATAATAATCGAAAGGGCCAGCAAAATTATAATTATTACGGCAAGAATCTGCTTTACACGTCTGTAAGGCCGGTCGGCCACACCTTTCGCCCGGTATTCAGGTTTATACTCGAGATTGTCCAGGATTTCCTTGCATCTCTTAGCATCATCAGTCCTGTCCAGTTTCAGTAATGTAAGATAAATATTGTTCCAGGCATCACGGTATTCAGGATCGACTTCCACTGCTTTACCATAATATTGGAGCGCATTTTCATAATCCCCATCTTTAAAATAACTATTCCCCTGCGATTTATACTCAACTGCCTTGTTTGTTTTCATAATCTGCGTTCTGATTTTGAAATAATGACCTCATATGTTAAAAATTATGCGATTGGCGTGCGATGGTATTCCGGAGGAATGGGGAATCAATATACGGAATGGTATCCGGATAAAGAAAGAACCAGGATTTAATGAATCAGGAGCTGCTGTTTTGTAAAGATGTATATATGTCCGGAAACGAATCTCTCACAAAAGACCATGAAGAAAAATGCGTTTGATATGCATGCCATAGCACGAAGTGCAATGGAGAAATATGCTTTTGATTTTCGTTTTCCTGAGGCGGTACTTCATGAAGTGAATTCAATTCAGGAACGGTTGTTCCTGGAAGGTGACCAGAATGAACGGGACCTGCGGAATCTCCTCTGGTCCTCCATTGACAACTGGGACTCAATGGACCTTGATCAGTTGGAATACTGTGAACAAGGGCCTGACGGGGAGATACATGTCAGGATCGCAGTGGCCGATGTTGATCTTTATGTCACGAAACAATCACTGACCGATCAGTATGGTGCCCATAACGGGACATCGGTATATACGGGAATCGAGACATTTCCCTTGTTTCCTGACAAATTATCGCATGATATTACCTCGCTATTGCCCGACCAGGACCGGATGGCAGTTGTTGTTGAATATTCCGTTCTACCTGATGGTAATACCAGACCCGGGGATATCCACCGCGCAGTAGTAGGCAATAAAGCAAAACTTGTCTACGAGGAGGTAGGGGACTGGCTTGAAGGGCAGGGGCCGATCCCGCAGGTGGTTCAGGAAATACCTGGATTAAAAGAACAGATCATGTTGCAGGTAGAAGTAATGCATCGCCTGAAAAAACACCGTATAGAAAGCGGTGCCCTTGATCTCGACACGCTTGAAGCGCAGACCGTCCTGGAAGGGGGAATAGTCAAGGACCTCGTTGTTCAAAAACAAAATACTGCCAGGAACTTAATCGAGGAGTTTATGGTCGCCGCAAATGGTACCATGGTCGAATTCCTCGGAAAAGCGAATATTCCAATGATACAAAGAATTGTCCGTGTACCGAGGAACTGGGATGGGATCGTGCAACTGGCAGCGCTGTACAATGATGTTCTGCCAGCAGACCCCGATCCGAAGGCACTCTCCAAGTTCCTTGACCGGCGCAGATACGCAGACCCTGAACGGTTCCCGGACCTTTCCCTTGCAATTGTCAAGCTCCTTGGCCCTGGTGAATATGTGACGCTGGAACCTGGTCAGCCGCCTTATGGCCATTTCGCACTTGCGGTAACCGACTATACCCACGGGACCGCCCCAAACCGCAGGTATGTCGACCTGATCAATCAGCGGCTTATAAAATCTGTTATCAACAAATCAGGCAGCCCATATTCACTTTTGGAACTTGGCAGTCTGTCCGGCTGGCTGACTGACCGTGAAAAGGCCTCAAAGAAGGTCGAACGGTTTATGCGGAAAGCGGCGGCCGCGGTTTTACTAAAGGATCGTATCGGGGACTCATTTGAGGGATTAATCACAGGGGCAAAAGATCATGGGACCTACGTCCGCTTGATCTCCCCCCCAGCGGAAGGCAGGATTGTCCGTGGTGAGAGGGGGTTGTACGTCGGCCAGAAAGTCTCCGTCCGTCTGATAAAAACCGATCCATTCAACGGATTCGTGGATTTTGAATATTCAGGAAGTTTGGAAAACAAATTGAAAAGTTGAACTCCTTCCAAATTCCAGGCAGCGATTCAACAGAGGTCTGAACAATCGCATTTTTTGAAAATCTGATTGTTTTCCGTATTCCCCAATATCAAAGTTTTTTTTGTGCGATGAGAGTACAATGATTTGTGGACCAGATCCCGATATTTCTGACTTTGAATGATAAAAACGTTTATTTTATCTATTACTATATAGTGCTCCCGGTACTGGCTGGGATTTTAATACTTTGTATAATCAGGATCCGTCATATGATGCACGATTTTCACAGGAACCGTAATGGGTTATGCCAGTTTTTTACCTGTCATGGAAGGGAAAGATGGGGACCCCCGCTAAAAGTGAAGGAATGGCAGCGTAATGCTATCCGTCATTTAATTGCGCAGCGTGAAACCCTTGACAATGACATGTGGCAAATGGAAAACCGGCGGAATAACCTTGCAGAAATGGAGCGGGAAGAACAAAAAAAAGTTACCGAACTCGGACTCCTGGCATTGCAATCCAAAATGTCGGCTGATAGCGTTAAATCACAGTTTATTGATTTTGAATTAAATCGGAACAAGGCCAAAATCGAGGAACTGAGAAACCGTATCCGGCAGAAGGATACGGTTATCCGTTCGATGGATCATGCCCGGCGACATGTAACGGAATGCCTCGTTTCATATGGCAGGGGTGAAAATCCCCGGTTGCCAGTTTTAGGTTATATCCGGGGATTATTTTTTGATTTATTGTGAAATTTACCCAAACTCGCAATTTAGCTCACACCTGGGTCTCCATCTCGCTGCAGGCAGCTGGGAGAGGTTGACCTAGGTCGTTAAACCTGCTGTTTGCTTTCGTTGGTAAATTGTCTGGCGGGCATCCCTAAAATTAAATTTTTCGATGATAAGATGTGCTTCCTTTAATTTTCTGATAGCGTACCTGACCGTTCTGGGAGAGATATTCGTCATCTTAACGAGGTCCTTGTGGGTCATTGGATTTCCCGTTTCAAGGAGAGATAGTACGGTCTTCGATGATGGGGGCAGATGAATTTCTTGCATATGTACATGGTAACAGTGTTAACACTTAAGGATGTCGATAGTTCCGATTGGGTATCCTGTTGCGAATGCAACGAAGTTATGTCCATTGGACCGTTGAATGTATAAGCCTCCCTTTGAAAGACTAGTTATTGTTATTTTGGATTATCATGCCTTTGCAGTTATGAGGTAGTGGTAAGGTCCGGCATCCGCTGTCGATATAATCCTGTATCCTGCAGATTTTATCAGTCCCGCTGCTTTTTCTTTCGAAAAACGCTTATCCAGGGGCGGACCAAATTCCATTGGTGCATCTTTCCAGTCAAGATCTATCAATATCCCATCTGGTTTTAACATTATCTTTGCATTCATGAGGACCTTCATCGGGTCATTAAAATCATGGAGATCGATTCCGAAAAAAACCATGTCAGCGCAACCTTCGCACAACACGGTATCCTCGCCCGGGCCTGTTGTCGGGATCAACTGATCCAGGTTTTCCTCAAGAGCCTGAACCGCCAGTTGATGGATCGCTTCTTCATTGATATCGAAGGCGTATACATGTCCCTCTGATCCAACTACATACGCAGCAGGAATCGAGAAGAAACCCTCACCGCAACCAATATCGATGAATGTCATCCCCTTTTTTAACCCGGCATCTGACAAAATATGTTCCGGGTTCTGCCAACGCTTTCTTTCCGGGTCATTTGATCTAAACCGACGTTTTGTCATTGAAACATCCCTGGGTTTGAAGAACATCGTCAACAGAATTTATCAAATTATGCAGGTTGTGATTTTCCAATACCTGATTAGTGATATCGGTTAGTAGAGCAAAAATCGGTCTCAATAATACCCGGTACAAAAAACGGACAAAAAAACGTGTGAAATTGTGGCAGATACCTTATTGTATCTTAAATGCATGATTGCAGGGTATGTATGATATCGCGAGTAGTCAGAAGATGGAAAACGGGATAGTGGTTTTCTATCGAAAGAACGGTGAAAAGAAATTTGAATCTTTTAATTACCAGGAATTAATCGACCAGAAGATCAACTCCCTCGACTTGTTGGAAAACCCACACCGTTACAGTGTTGATACTGAAGTTCACAAAGTATACGTAAAGGATGGCTAAATCATACCCTAACTTAAAACGTATCCTTTTTTGCCTTATTTTTATCCTTCACTGTCACGATGATATTACAGGAAGAGGTTTTACTCTCTCACTGTACCCGGAATAGAATAAAATATTGATAGGACACGCAACAGAAGGGTTCCTGAATTCATCAGGGATTCCTATCCTGTGATATTCAACCAAGGTTGACCGAGCGGTGGGCATGAGTCGGGTGTATAAGAAAATTTCCAATTATCTCGGAATCTGGATAATAAATTTTAGAGGAAACCAACCCGCCCTCTCTCCCGAGAAGAATCCTTGAAAACCTTTATGGATTCTCTTTGTTTCGACAACTCCTGAAAAAACAATGAACGATACATATGGTCTATAACCGACAGTTCCTTTTGAGGAAAGAAATTCCTCATGATATTCGCATGATTGAGGTAACCCGGGTATCATTGTTTGTATTATATATCAATACTGAGATTGTCGCTGGTTACGATCAGTCCGGGAAAGGACTGCCCGAATAATTTCTTTACCCGGTCCCGGTCACCGGGAGACTTGTAAGTTTCGGCACCAAAATGCATCAGGGCAAGCCTTTTGGCGTGTGACTCATTTGCAATCAGGATTGCACCTTCCGGGTTAAGGTGTGGCCAATCAGGACTTTGTTCTCCCGGTAGAAGCCCACATTCAGTAATGAGCAGATCTGCACGACGTGCGAGAAGTTTCGCGTTCTCACAAATCCCTGTGTCCGTGCAATACGTTATTATCTTACTGTCAATACCCAGCCGGTATCCGAAACAAGGTACCGGGTGTATTAGCAATCGGCATTCTATCGGAAAAGGGCTGGTATGTTCGCCTTCCTTAAATTCGAGGAAATTAACCTTGTATGGCAGTTTTTCAAATGGCACCGTGAACGGCTCCCTGATCAGGGAACTGAGAATTTTACGGGTTCCCGGCTGTCCACAAATGTTCAGTCCTTCCCTGAATTTAAATTTGACAAGTGTATGAAGGCCAGCGATATGATCAAGGTGGAAATGGCTGATAAACAGGTACACCGGTTTTTCCTGGGTTATATATCGATCTGCCTTCGCAATTCCGTTACCCGCGTCAAGGATGATATCGTAGTTTTCAGACTGGATGAGTACTGAACAGGTATTTCCGGTAATTGTGTCATACCAGCCGTTGGTTCCCAGGAACGTCACTTTCATTGTATATCTGCGTGAGGCGGGGAGGGCTAAAAAGATTGAGTCAGGGACCAGGCTAAAATATTGTAATTCAGGTGACTGGCCTGGAATTTATTTCCGGGTTCGTGAGTGTGTCATATAAAAGCAAACTACGGATGAGATTTTCTGATTATTTCCCGTTATACAACGACCGGGTTATAAAATTGAGTTATTTGGCGAGGATATACATCGCCCGGGCGTAAATTTTTGCAATAACGAGAAGCTCGTCGCACCCGATCGATTCATCAGCAGCGTGAATGTTATAGACCTTCCCGGGGAAATATGGTCCGAATGCGACGATATTGGGAAGCCGTCTTGCATAAGTGCCGCCCCCTATAGCGACAGGCTCCCCGGAATCACCCGTTACTTCATGGAAAATAGTTGACAGTATTCTGATAATATCTGATCCGGGTGGATAATAGAGTGGAGGCTGGTGTTTTCTTACTGTAGGGAGTATCCCATGGTCTTTCACCGTGGTACGAATATGTTGCATAACGTTCTCCATTGTTTCAGTTACCGGGTACCTGATATCAAGTGACAGAACATAGCCCCCCGGGGAACAGGTCAACAAACCTGCATTCAGGGTAAGATGCCCTGACGGCTCATCTGCTAAATCAAGGCCGAATCCAACACCCGTGGTATCCATCCCGATCGTTTCCTGGAGAAATTTCCCCGTATTACAGGATTCCGCTGGACAAAATCGCAGGATCGATAGAAACGCAACCAATTGCATGATCGCATTTTTTCCCAGGTGTGGTTTCGATGCATGAGCCGAGATACCATCCGATCGGATAATTACCCTGTCATTACTCTGTTCGGCAGTTATCGAAAATCCTGTTGCCTGCTTAAATTCTTTGCATTTCCGGACGAGTTTCCCGGGGTTCCTGGTTCTGATTTCCGCAGTTGCATGGCCGGGCACCATATTGACTGCCTCACCACCACTGAGCGAGATGAGGAGATCGCCGCAATTGTTTTCTGTTGCCTGGCCTGGAATTGCTCTTGTCAGGTCAACCTGGAGAATACCTTTTTCAGCAAATACTACCGGAAAATCTGCATCCGGAGTGAAACCGCTAATCGGAGGTTTTTCCCGTTGCAGGTAATGGGCGATATCCATATCACCTGTCTCTTCGTCGGTTCCAAAAATTACCCTGATCCGTTTCCTGAGTGGAACGCGACTGTCCCGTATCGCCTTAAGGCTGTACAGTGCTGCCAGGATGGGTCCCTTATCATCGAGGACACCCCTGCCATATAATCTCCCTTCATGCAACTGGGCGCTAAAAGGGGAAAATGTCCAGTTATCTCCTTCCGGGACGGTATCAAGATGCCCGAGGACTGCGATGTAATCTTCTCCTTCGCCATATTCCACGAATCCGACAATGTTATCGAGATTTTTCACATGGAATCCCATATCCTTTGCAATATCAAGGGCCACCTGCAGGGCAGTTGCCGGACCTGTTCCGAATGGCCTGGCATTTTCCGCCTTTCCTGCCACACTCCTGATTTTTACCAGGTCCTGAACAGATTCCATTATTTTACTGCTGTCCTTCTCGATCAGCTCGTCAAAAACAGGAAATGGTTTGATATTGGTTAGGGACATGATCGCCCCCGGCAGGAAAAATTAAGGATCTTATACGATATTTTTTGCAGATAAAAGCAGGCGTTCATCTTACTCCCGGTCCTGATAATAATACATTTTTATCAATAAAAGACCATATAGACAAAATTTTTTCCCGTTCCTGTTTTTCGAATCATGCTCTTAGCTGTTGTGGGTTCGTGCTAGAATCTCATCCGTTAAAATGCAACATCTAGTATATAGTATTCTCCCTTACATCGATCTGGAATATTTTGTATCCGGATTAAAAATGTGAACTAAAGGATCCTCTGTCTCTTTCCTGAATGGACTGGCTGGGTACATTTATTTTTCGGTTTTGATAGTAGTTCCTTTGCCGGCCTTGAAATTTAAAAGACTGTTGTTAATAAATTGTGGTCACGGAAAACAACAAATTCCAGAGATCCCTGATTTGTGCAATAATACCTCATGAGCGCGTGAAACGACTGATCATACCTGCCTGTCATTCTAATAGTTTTAATACTTCCGGGATCTGTTCCTGACAGTAATAAAAAATTCCTGAAAATATTGACCCGATTGTATAAAGAAGGCATAGAATAGCTGAATTTTAATCACCTGATGGAAGACCATGGCGAGTTGAATGATGTACGACCATAATGTATTTACGTCATGAAGTACCGTTATGATCCTTATTATTAACCGTCCCGATCGTCGTTTGACCCCTTAAAACAAGTCAAATCACCGATATATTTATATACTTAATATTATATTTACTATTTGAGGTATTTTACAATGGCAGATTTACCTATTGCGGCAGTTGTAAGAATTGCAAAGTCGAATGGAGCCGAAAGAGTCGGCAGTGATGCAGCAGCAGCACTTGTAAAGAAGACTGAAAAATATATTGCACACCTCACCAAAGAGGCAAACAAGCTTGCGATACACGCTGGAAGAAAGACACTGAAAGAAGAAGACATCGAGATGGCTGCAAAGTCATCCTGATTCTATTTTTTCATCAAAATCCACACTATTATCCGGGTCATCCCGACGGTTTTAATGTTTTTGCCAATAAGCGTGATTTTTTGGTATCCCACAGCCCGAAACGGACCTGGAATTATATGTTTATAGGTTAGTATGTTGTATTTCTTGATTCCAAATTGATCACATCATTGATTTTTCAGCTGAATACCCAACAGTAGCCCGCTGATATGGGTGGATCCTAATTTCTGCGAATGGCAATGAGGGGGGTAAGCCCGGAACAGGAAATTACCGTGTTAATATCCGTGACGACCTGGAACGCACTTTTTGAAAGGTCTGAACATACCAGGCCGTTACGTTCAGAGAAGATTCCAGGAGGGTTTGACAGGATTTTATTCCCGTCATAGAAAAGGCAGGAACCATTTCCGGCACCGACAATGGAAGTATTTGACGTTTTAATATCAAAAATGGCCGAATCACGATAAATAGGCTCCATCCGGTTCCCACAAACCCTGTATAATCCCCCAAATTCAAGATTACGGTGGCAACACCCTGCCGATACAACCATACTGTCATCCATAACGGGATCAGGCAAAATACCGCTAACCGGTTGGCGCCCATCGATGGTCGAGACTCTGCCCGTATCCCCTTCTATCAGTTTTAGCCCTCCCTGAAGTTCTCCCCGGTTAAAACCCACATAGAGTAAACTTCCTGGTCCGGCGGCAAGTGTTATTTGTACCGCATCGAAAATCCATTCGGAAAGTGGCACGATCTCCCATTCACCGGAATCGAGGGAAAACCGATACAGGTTTAAAGGCGACAGGACTGTGATGTAATCTCCCTGTAGTATCAGGCGGTATGTCCTTTCTTTTTCGGGGACCATACCAAATCCCCGGTGGTTCATGCGGGGGCAGGGTGTCTTCGTAAAGCCCTTTTTAAGTCCTGCAAATGGAATCTCGGATAAAAACTCCCAGTCTCCAGAGGTATTGATCCAGATGTCACCTCCCTCCATTGCAACAACGATCCGTCCGTCCGGCAGGAGAAAAAAGTCGTCGACTGCACTAACAAAAGGAGGTGTTTCCCGTTGGAATTCCTCGCTTTCCAGGTTAAACGAGAATAGCAGGCGCTCAAAATACTGGAGCCAGAGAGTCGGGCCAAAAAGATCAATCCGCTGCAAATGATGCCCTGGTTTTTCCATGGAGTATCCTGTTTCTTTTGTGTTCCTTGAACGGGGATGTTTTCTTCTGTTTGAATATACCCGTTCAGGGAATTATTTTTCCGCTACCTGGACAACAGTGGATAATCCGGTTTTTTCTTTCATAGAATATTCCAGTATTTTGGCAAGGTGAACCTGTCCGTTAAGAATTCGTTGTACCTCCCTCCAGCTCACGATATAGATTCTACCGTGAAGAATTGAGACAAGGTCTTTCTTTCGTTCCTCACGGATCGGGGATAGCCATGCACAACCCTCTTCCTCACCTGCCTCGCTGACAATTCCGGCCGACTGGCCCGATGCAAGAACAACATAATCAGATCGCATCAGATAATATCGGGTAACACCTATTTCGAGAACAATGCTTTCACCACTCTTTTTCATAATGCCTGCTTTCGTATACGAATCAGAGATACGCTGTTTCATCACTCTCACCTTATGATATGTATCACGTAAAGCACTAAAATATGGCGTCAGACACGAATATTACGAAAAATTCAGGCAATATAGAGATTATAGAAAATATATCCCGGTCCTGTATCAGTAGCATAACGACAATGCTCAGCAGATGGGCTTACAGGTATTTGATATCCTGAAAAATCCATTCTCCTGAATAATTCAGGTAATGACGATGTAGGCAATTATTGAAAGGAGGAATGCAAGCACCAGAAGTGCGATACTGACTGGTGCTATAAGGGAGAGCATTGCATTAACCGTACTTGCAAGCTGTGCAATCCTTTGGGAGCCGAATATAACAATCTTTTCACATTCCACGGTACTACCTGCCACATCTGCATCTTCCATATCGGCAAGTGCTTCCATGAGTCCTTTCCTGACGAGAGGTATAAGTGATTCAACCGGGATATGGAACCCTATCGGGTTATTTCCCGATATCGTGTTCACGACATGGGAGTCTGTTGTCATGACTTCAAGTTCATCCACAAGTTCCGGAAAACTTGACCTGATTACCTCTCTCACACCTTCCTGGATGTTATTGCCGTCAAATAAAATATACGCCGTGGTCTGGTCTCCTGCCCTTACCGCCAGTATCTGGATACCCTGGTCCCCGAACCCCTCTTCCCTGGAATACGGAACAGTTATGTGAGTCGCTCCGATTTTTAATGGGTAAAGATCCATCTGCGAATAACGACTGAACGCCAGTTTACTTGCATTTATATATTCCCGTGCAATCGCCGTTGCCGGGTGGACGGGGGTCATATCCTTCGTCATGCAATTATGTGCATCGACGAACAGAATATCCGGGCTCACGCGGTGTCCTTCGGCCATTATTGCCATTCCGATATTAAAATCCAGGTCCTCGGTCCGTAATGGAGAACGGGTACCGACCATGAGGAGTGCATCACCAAAACGTTGTACAAGAAGCGAAACCGATCCTGATTGTATACGTTCCGATCGGCTTGCGGTTGGAAGGAACCTGAGGTCATTCATTGGACCTCGTACGGCATGTCACAATTTTCTGGATTTCTTTCTCTGATACCAGGTTGAAATCGTGGGTGGCACATCCATGGGGGACCATCACAATACCTTCGAACGCTTCCTGCAGGCACCGTGGGATGTTACCCCCGCCAATATCCCCCATTGGGCCGGGATGAACATTCGGCACGGTAAAAATCACACGGTTTTTCTCATGTTTCCTGAAAAAAAGGCTTACCTGGGGGACATAGACCTCCTCGCCGATATCGCGGAAAAAGTCCTCCATAGCCTTTGATCCATCGGTAAGATGAGCAATAAACGCATTCAGGAACGAAAGGACCCTGATATTAAAGGCCCGCTGGAGCGGTCGTTCGATCAGCCAGAGGATCAGGATAAAAATCAGGACGAAGACTATCCCGAGCACTATCGCAAGGGTCAGGAAGGGGGGCTGAAACAGGAATGTCCCAAGAATAATTGCTGTTATAGCCTGGAATAAAGCAGGGGGGAGCATGTGACCTATCCGGTAATCCGAGATTGCAGCGAGAACCATCAGCCTGATCCCCGAAATAAAACCCAAAGAAATGGCAAAGAACAACGGGAGCAGGCTGACGGAAAATATCAGGGCTGACAAGGTAATAATCACCGAGAAGATCGTACATGCGAGGGCGAGTAATCCCGACCTGTTCCAGGTCATCTGCCTGCCGGAAAAATCGATATACGGCTTCGTGCAGAGAAATGCTACAACCGCTGGTATGGTGAACCCAAGCGATCCCAAAAAAATTAAGCCCCCGTATATCCGGATACTGGCACCATCGATAATCAGCCCGAGAATTATCAGTATCAGTAACGATACCGGCCATGAAGGTGCATTAAAGAGGTACCTGCTGAGTCGCTCCAGTCGCACATCTCCCGCAGTTGCCATTTCAGTAAAAACCTCCGAGGACAAGTTCATTCCGGCCGGCACCATGGTGGACAACTTTTTGTGTAGTATACCTGAGAGGCCGTGAATAGAATGGTGCATTAAGGGTGAGGCTCTCGTATTCTCCACCTTCCCCGGCCAGGTGGATATGATGGCGGGCAGAGATTTGCATGAGTTGTCTTATTAGGCTGCTATCAATCTGCCTGCCGAGAATATCTTCAGAAAGTCCATCGGCTGCAGTGACTACGATGATTGCATCCATTCTCGCGGCAACCTCGCGGAGAAGGGACTCAGGATCCATCTGCCAAAGGGGTGCAAAGACCCTGATGCCAAGTTTGTCTGCGATTGCATTGACACGCTCATTCTGGTACGTCGAATTCACAGCACCGACTGTTATCCCATCGATTTCCAGTTTTTCAAGGCCATACGTCAGGTCTTGTAATTCGTATTCCTTTTCGCCCTTGGTGAGTATTTCGGCATATCCGAGGCCGGAAAGGCCCGCGATTACTGGCACTGCATCGAGGTTGGAGCTGATGAAACATGAAAGAATCCGGGTTTTCCGGCCGCACTGCGACGAGGTGGGTGACCTCGATCCCCTGGTCGATGGCTTTCTGAACGGAAAGGATCGAATCCTTTCCTCCAGATGTAAGCGCGGCATAGCCCATGATATTATTAAATCGATCTCGTTGGTTCTAAAAGGCTTCCAAAAGAAATCCCGTAACGTGCTTCCATCTGCCTCCAGTCCGGAAGGTTTGTCTGGCATCCGATTTTCTCCACCGCGAATGACGCGGTAATAGTTCCAATTTTACAGGCAGTGAGGGGTTCGTAACCCCGGTAATATGCAGTCAGAAATCCTGCGCGGTATGCATCCCCGGCTCCGGTCGGGTCTGCCATCGTTACCTGAAATACAGGTATCCTGGTAGAATGTTCCTTCTCATGAAGTACACTCCCCTCCTTTCCCATGGTAATGATAACCATCGGAACACGGTTGATAATATCCTGTCTGGACGTACCGAGAATTTTCTCCATACCCGTGATCTCATGCTGGTTTGCAAATAATACGTTGATATTGTCAAGGATTGCGTCGAGTTGTTCCTTTGTGTAGCGGTGAAGGTCCTGACCCGGATCGAATGTAGCAAATTCACTCCGTTCGGCGACCCTTACATTAAATTCCGGGTCTGCCGTTGCCATGTGGACAAACGGGAGTGCAGGGGCTTCCTCGTGTCCGAACGCTACTGAAGCACCCCATTCGAAAAACGTGATCTGGTCGCCTGCCTCATCGGTGAACATGAATGCCGTGGCAGTATGGGCATCAGGAATGGTAAAAAACTGCCTTACGATTCCTAGTTCATCCATCCATTTTTCGTAATCGCTCCCTGAGAAATCGCCCCCTACAGCGCTGACAAGGGTGCATGGCTCGTCAAGTCTGGCAATCCCGGCAGCGATATTAGCCGCACCTCCGCCGAAATACACCTTCCTGTCAAGGATGTGGATTGAACCATTAACAGGAGGGAACCGGGGAACACGGCTTATATGATCGATCGCCGTGTGACCGACAACCGATATCATGATCCCCCATCATCCCGGTACCGTTCGTTTATTTCTCGTGTTACGTCTGATCCAGGATATGGCTTCTTCCGCCCAGGCTTACCTTTTGGGTTTGTCTGTTCTATCGGTGCTCGTTCGGTTAGTTCCTGCACGTCCTTAACCTGAAGCGGAATATCCCGCAACGCCTTTCCAATTGTCGACTTTGCTATACGTGCGGCATGTTCGGGTGACTCGGCACGAAACACTTTCATGTCAAGCAGGAGCCCGACGAGTGCAGTGTCAGCGACAACAATGGCACTGTTCAGTTCCCCCTCGCAGAACGGGCAGGCAAGCATCCCTGCCTCCACCTCCACAAATTTCGCCTGGGGGTTCAGGCGCTTGCCAGCCTCACTGATGGCAATCCCTATTGCATCATCAAGCGATTTCACGTCTTTTATAATCCAGGCAGATTCAAGTGTGACATTATAATCAGGCATTATAAAATTTCATCTCCGTTTAATTGTTTTCAAATATATCATGGCCCAGATTCTACCATGCATCAAAATGCACATGTTCACCAATCGCCATTCGATCTGTCAGTGAACCCTGCGGTCTTCCTTTACCGACCGTGAGCATTGCAACAGCCCTGATATGGGGTGGGAGCCCGAGAATTTCGCGTGCGTCATCTTCGTCGAAAGCACCGACCCAGCAGGAATGAAGTCTCCGGGAATGGGCCGCCAGCATCATGTACGTGCATGCAATGGTTGCGTCCTGCACGGCGTACAAAATACCACGCTCACCATATCGTGACATAGAGCGGACATAGTTGGCGCAGACAACGAAAAGGACCTGTGCGGCGGCTACATGTGCCTGGTCGAAAGCGGCCCCCATCAGTGCCTCTTTCTGGTCTGTTTCCCTGACGACCACTATGTCCCATGCTTCGAGGTTCCCTGCGCTTGGTGCAGTACTGGCACTATCAAGGAGGAAAACAATGTCTTCCTCAGTAATCTCTCCGTCGATGTAATCCCTGACCGAGGTTCTGCTGGTCAGGAAATCAAGAAATTCAGAGGAGTCCATGTTCGTTTAGTACCTGCCAGGACTCCTGGGCAACAGTTGTTGAACCTGTCACTGCTTCACTGATACGTAAGGAAGCAGGGCCGTACTGTTCGCTTTCAACAAGGCTGATTGCTTCAGAAAGGAGATCGGTGGACCGGCGGAATCCTGATTGTTCTGTTGAACGTAATGCCATCTGCAATTCTGCCCGTACCGCTTCCATGATCAGGATAAGCATCCGCCTTCCGCCTGCCCGCTCCTTCTCCGGGAAACTTCCAAGGGCAGTAACCAGTTGCGAACAGACTATCAATTCACTTTTTGCACGGTCGGCAAACTGGTAGTTCTTGATTGCAGCTTTAAGATCCATACTCAATAGAAACCCCTCTGACTAATGAGTGTTATGGATGGCGGAAAAAATGTAACAGGAATGAGGTGCCCCGCCCTGTCTCCGGGGCATGAACATTCCCTGCAAATATTCCAAATTATCGTGCTGACTTCTGTTTTGCGCCCATTATGGATACTTTTGCGCGCCGCATTGATTTCCGGACAATGGTGTCTGCAGGGTTCCCCATATCGCGACCCCTGCCGCCACGGCCACCCCGGCCACCTCTGCTGCCTCCTCTTCTTCCGCCCGGCCTGCCGCCCTGGTCCCCGGCAAGTTGCTCAAGCTTTTTCAGCGTTGCGCCTGCCCTGAACCGCTGGTTAGGACCTGGTCTCTTTACTTCGCCTTCTGATTTTGGTACGAGCCTGATCTGGCCTTTTACACCCTTGACCTGTACCCATTGTGTTATTCCTGTCTTTCCCATGAAACTCCTTTATGATTAAAGCAGGATTCTTCATAAAGTTTCGCCATTATTTCCCGGTAACCCGGGAAAAAAGTGGAAAAAAATACCGGTTGGTAACCGTATTACCCGGATTTGCAGACCCGTTCGATCTCCTTTCGCAGGAGTTCGCTTACTATCTTACCATCCGATGAACCCCGTACTTCGGCCATAACGACACCCATAAGCGGCGCAAGGGCCGCATTCCCTTTCTCCTGAACGAAGGCCGCACGCTCATCGACGATCTTTGCAATAATCGAATGGAGCTGGTCGCGGCTGATAGCAGGTGCACATTTTCTGATTGCTTCTTCAGTGCCGGCACCCTTCGCAATAAGCTTCAGGACATCCGGAATTGCTTCCCTGGCTGCCTTTCCTGATTCAACTGCATGTAATACCTCAATAAACCTGTCATCGGAAATCAACGAGATATCCGCTCCGTCCCGTTGGATCTCCTTGAGGGTACCGAGAATGGTACGGGAAGCAAGCGTCGGATTAATTGTTTCCCTGACTGCCCTTTCAAAGAGCGGTAGCCGCTCGGAAAATGCAATCTGCCGGGCCAGCCCTTCATCAAGGCCAAGTTCCCTGCTGAACCTGTTTGCCCGCACAGTAAGAAGTTCGGGAAGAGATATGCAGTCCCATGTGGCCTGCTCGACGGATACGGGAAGGACATCCGTTTCGGGATACATTCTTGCTGCCCCCGGTAATGGACGCATGTAAGCGGTGTTCCCCTCCGGAAGCATTTTTCGTGTCTCTTCCGGGACCCCCACCATTGCAAGACGAGCCCGTTTGACCACCTGCATCGCGGCGCATTGTGCCTGCTTCGGAGTTCCTGCAACGAGAACAATGCAGTCTTGTTCTGTTGTCCCCAGGGTGCTATGGAGTGCGTTCACATCTTCGGTTGAAATTCCATACGCCGGGAGCTCATCGGTATGGAAAATACCCCCCACTCCGCATTTTTTAGCGTAGTCTGACATTTCTGTACCAAGCCGCCGTCCCGGCTGGATCTCAACCCCTGCAAGACCGGAAAAACCATTGAGGCGGACTGCGAGAATCATTTTTGCTTTTTTGAGAATTGATGACCCTGTCCCCGAAAAGAGATTGGTCACATCGACAGGAACAGGTTGCACGGAGGCCCTGCGCGATACCAGCTGGTCCCTGATCATTATCAGGTTCTGCTGGCGCTGGGCCTCACGTTTTACTACCTCTGTCACGAGGTCAAGTTCCTGGACCCCCTTAACCTCGATCCTTGCGCCTCCCTTAATAGATATATTGACGTCCTGCCGGATCGTTCCAAGCCCTCGTTTTACCTGGCCGGTTGAACGAAGGACCATTCCCAGATATCCTGCCATCTCCCTGACTTCTTCAGGTGTATGCATGCAGGGGGACGTGGTAATTTCCACAAGTGGTATACCCAGACGGTCAAGCGAGAAAGTCTCACCTTCCACGCGCTGCGCTGCCTCTTCCTCAAGACATAGTGTCTCGATTCTTCCCCCGTTCGGCAGGGTTCCGTTAACTGCGACCAGGGCAGTGCGCTGGAAGCCGCTTGTGTTCGAACCGTCAATGACCAGTTTGCGCATCGTATTTATCTGTTCGATGGGGGTCATCCCGAACATTTTTGCAATCGTCAGGCTGAGTGACAAGGCTTCCCGGTTGAGTGGAGACGGGGGTTCTTCGTCATTCTCAACAAGGCAGGTTGAATCGTATGTGTAGTATGTAAATTTTCTCTCACTTTTCATCTCTTCGCGGGCCGCATCGTCTATTTCGCCCATCTCACTCTCCGTTGCGCGGAGATACCGGTAATACTCACCAGAGTGCTCGGCAGTCTTCCGGAGCAGGGTCGGGCACCTGCAGAAGAGTTTATGCCTCGTATCAAGTTGTTGGTGGATTTCAATCCCAGCGAGAAGGCCGATCTTTTCATAGTCCATGGAGTGACCTCCCCATGCATTCGCCTTTCAGTGAAGAGGAGAGCAATAAACGCTGTTTGTCTTGATCTTTTTCGTTACCCAGGACCCACATCATCTTTACGAGCGCCACTTCCGGAAGGGTATCGGCACCTTCGATCACCCCGATTTTCAGGAGATCCCGGCCGGTGTCATACACGCGGTCACATACCCGTCCGTTCAGGCATTGCGAGGTCATCATCATGACAGTGCCCGTATCGGCAAGACTTTTCAGATATGGTATCCAGTCGGTGCTGACATGGCCCAGTCCGGTACCGGCGAGGACGAGCCCGTGGACTTCTCCCGGATGCGGGAGTGCGGAGACTGGCATTCCCGGGTAAAAATACAGCAGCCTGCAGGACGCATCGAGTGCGGTCCTGAGGGCGGGTTCTGTACACCCACGTCTCACCGCATCGGGGCCCAGGGTTATTGAAAGGGAAGGATAGTCCACATGCCCCAATGGCGGGATACCGATACTCTGGAAGGCGTCACGTCGTGAGGTGTGCATCTTCCTGACCCGGGTCGCCCGATGGATGGCACAGCGGTCGTCACTGGTCGTTTCATGCATTACGACTGCCACTTCCCCGAGCGGGCTGACTGCGGCAGTCGCACTGCATAAGGCATTCATCGTATTGTCGCTGCTCGGCCTGTCAGCTGACCTCTGGGAGCCGACAAATATGACCGGCACCGGCGTATCCACCATAAAACTGACCGCAGCTGAGCTGAATGACATGGTATCTGTGCCGTGGGTTACGATTACACCCTTTGCACCGTCATTAATTTCCTTGTATACCGCTGTCGCCAGTTCCTGCCATATTGCAGGGGTCATATTTTCTGACAGGATGGTGTATAACTGCGTGGTCCGGTACCTGGCAATCCCTGAAAGACCCGGAATCGCTTTTAAAATATCATCGGCATCGAACTGGCTTGTTACGGCACCGGTACGGTAATCGATCCGGCTTGCGATGGTCCCACCGGTAGAGATAATCGAGAGCAACGGGAGTGAATCGTCCTGGTGGGTAGAACATTCCGGTCTTTTGTAAGGGACAGGGCGTTCACGGAATCTGCAGGTCTCACTGCTGACTCCTATGTTGTACCCGTTTTCCAGCTTGATCACGGTTTTGCCATCTCTCATTGTAATATAAGTCCCATTAAGATTGAGGCCGCCATATTCGCATTCGACCCTGTCACCGGCTGTTAATTGTTCCATTTTTATACAAGCCTCCCTGCTTCCACCAGCATCGCATCAATAGCCCGGCGGGCTGCAACTTTTTTCGCATCGGTTTCGGTATGGTCCTTGTTCAGCTTTTCCCTTGCGAGGGCGATGGCTTCTGCAGTAGCCGAAGGCGCAGGTCCCCCCGGATGGTCCCGTACTGCAACACTACCCTCGACCGATAATGCGGAAACCATCTGTTTATCGGTAAGGCCCATTTCTGACAGCGTTTTTCCTGCGACCTCTTTCGCTGCTTCATCAAGAGTTCTTTTATCCAGTGTACCTTTTCTAACCGCTCTTCCGACAATGCTGTGGGCGGTACGGAATGGCATATTAAAATCCCTGACCAGCAGGTCGGCGACGTCGGTAGCGGTCGATAAACCTTTTCCCGCTTCGGCCTTCATCCGGGCTGTGTCAAAACGAGCGCCAGACAACATAGCAGGAAGCAGATGCAGGCACATGCCGGCATCCCTGGTCCCCCGCCAGAGATGCGGGGTCAGTTCCTGGAGATCCCGGTTATAACTCATGGGCAGGCCTTTGGTAATTATCAGGGCCGATGCATATGCTCCGGCAACCGAGCCTGCCTTCGCCCTCATGATCTCGGCAGTGTCCGGGTTTTTCTTTTGCGGCATGATTGAACTTGTTGAACAGAATGTATCGTCAAGATAGACAAAGCCGGTGAATAAAGAACTCCAGATGACCAGCTCTTCGCAGAGCCGGCTGATCGTGGTCATCATGATAGAGAGGGCAGAGAGGACTTCAAGGGCAAAATCGCGGGTTGCAACTGCATCCATGGTGTTCAATATGATCCCGTCAAATCCAAGGAGCGTGGCAGTATAGTCCCTGTCTATGCGGTAACCTGTGGATGCAAATGCGGCGGCACCAAGGGGGGACTGGTTGACCCGTGAAAATGCCTCATTTAAACGGTCGAAATCACGTGAAAATGCCTGCTCGTATGCGAGGAGGTGGTGGGCCAGTGTCGTGGGCTGGGCATACTGGAGATGGGTAAACCCGGGCATAAATGATTCACGATGTTGTTGTGCACATTCCAGGAGGACTTCCCTGAGTTTTACAAGAGAACCAATCTGCTCTATTAGTTCATCTCTCATGGAGAGTCTGATGCAAGCTGCAACCTCGTCGTTTCTTGAACGCCCTATGTGGAGCCTTCCACCAGCCTCTTCACCGGCAGCCGCTATCAGGATAGATTCGATGCCTGCATGGATATCTTCAAAATGATCGGAAAAAGCCTCTTCAGGTACCCCTGTCCTCCTCATCCCGAGTAGTACCTTCATGATGGTCGCGGCATTGTCATGGTCAATCACATTCTGCCGTCTTAGCATCAGAAGGTGGGCGATATCCACGAGTACATCTGCCATCGCAATATTCCGGTCCGCATCCATGGAGGAAAGGAACTGGTTAATCTCCTCTGTCCTTACCCCGGACAGGCGTCCACGCCTGACTACGTCTTCCTGCATTGACCATTATCACTCCTGTTTACAAATTGGCCGCAGGATAAGATTAAAGCCACGCTTTTCTTGAGGCCAGCTCGATTGCCCGCTGGACGGACTCCTTCGGGATTATCGTGGCTACAGGAATATGGACTAACTGTTCAATGACACTGCTTACAATAGGGGCGCAGACGATTGCAACGGCACCTTCCCGTTCTGCCCTGACCGATGCAACAATGGCATCTTCCATGGTATGAACCGGGTATTCACGGATATTGATGCGATGGCCTTCTACGTCAGCCGTCCGTTCGACTACGATATCGAGGACCGGGCGAGCTGCGATGAGACCAATAAATTCTTCCTCGTTGTGACGATAGTACCGCCGTAGAGCACGGACTATCGCCCGCAGTGTGGACAGGTTCGGGGAACGCTTTCCATGGAGAATTTTATAGAGGGAACTCTGGGCTATCCCGCTTTCGATGGATAACTCCCGAATTGTAATTCTCAAATCCTTCCTGAGGATATCATTAAGAACCCCGACAAACTCTTCATCCGATAGCAGTGCAGCACGCATGAGTTTGTCGATGGGGTCCATCTGTACCATAGTAGTGATACAATAAGGATAATATATTATAATAATATTCGTTTTGTGCCGTATTTATTCTAAATAACTAACCTTAATATGGACATTTATAATATTTTAGTTGTCCAATAGTAAATAATTATTGAAAATAATGGTACAATTGTATTAGTTTATTATCCATAAAATGAATCTATATATACAGACAGGTCGACATTTTACCTATGAAGAAGATTACTTCCAGCATAGTCATCTGTATCACTCTCGTAATGTTACTTTTCTTAGCCGGGTGCGTTCAACCGACGCCCCCTCCCACACCGGTTACAACCTCAGGGACTCCCCTGGTAACAACAACTCCAGGTGCCGGAGCTACCGAAGTAGATGTTATCTATGCCGGTGGTGTAGGGCCGATGCCGGTCCTGCTCTCAACTAACCAGGTCGACGGTTATATTGCATGGCAGCCTTATGTATCGGTTGCGACGGTGTCGGGTATCGGACAACTTGTTACTTATACCAAGGATTTCCCCCCTGTGCCTGAATGGAACAACCATCCCTGTTGTGTCCTTACTGCGAGGAACGACCTTATTGCCAACAATCCCGACTTTGTTAATGCAATGGCAGCGCAGACCGTTCTCGCAGACCAGTGGATAACCGATCACCCGGATGAGGCCGCAGCCGACATGGCAGACTGGATAATCGGGAACGATTCGATAAAGTTCGGGGACAAGTCCGTATCGGCGATCAGTGTCATGGAAGATGCGATTCCCACGGTCCGATACACAACTGAACCAACTCCGGATTGGATTAACGGCACAAAGAATTTTGTCAACGCGCAAATCAGCCTCGGGTATGTTACGGGCACGTTGAAAAACACCAGCGCACAGAATATGGATGCTACCCTCTTCGATTTCAAGCCATATGCAGCCGCGAAGAAGATGATCGCCGACAAGAAGATCGTAACCCCTGCCAAGCTGAATAAACAGGTCGGTATCGGATATCTGAAAGGAGACATGCATGGTGGTGCCCTCCTCATAGCAGTCAAGGAATGGCAATACTTCAATGACACCTATGGCATTGCGATAAAGCCGAGGGACCCGACAGCAGCGAAACCGGAAATCTGCGATCTCATCGTTAACGGTATTCCTGTTGCAGAGCTGAAACTTGTTGCTGCAGATGCAGGCCCCCAGCTGATGCAGATGGAGGCAACAGAAATCGTCGGAATGGGTTATGCAGGAGTCCCGCCCGCGATAGGGTCAATTGACAAGGGTTCGCCTATTAAAGTGCTTATGCCGATAAATACGGAAGGATCAGGTCTCGTCGCGACAAAAGGTTCCCCTGCGCATGACTGGAACAGTTTTATCAGCTATGCAGGACAGCGTTCAGCGAGTGGGAAACCGCTGAAAATAGCTGCGCCATCCAAAGGGTCAATACAGGATGTAATGTTACAGTACTCCCTGAAAAACAGCGGTGTAACAATTAAATTCGTATAACCCCCATCTTTTTTCTGGGATTCGTGGCCATGAAACGGTTATCTCTAAAGACCTACACTCCATCAGATCTTTTCACCAGCCACGGAACATCGTCAATCCTGATAAAAACGAGGCTGCACCAGTCCAATGTTTCATCAGGGATTTTTAACGAAAGAAGATTCATCTTGCTTCAGGATGAAATACCATGATGCAAATGCCCCGCGAAAAACCACATTGGTGGCATAGAATTCTTTCCAAACCTGTCCTTTTAAAAATAGCACTTCCCATTATCATTATCGTCAGCTGGGAACTGCTTTCAGTACTTATAAATAACGAATTTATCCTTCCATCTATCTTATCTGTCCTGCTCGTACTTACCAAACCATTTGCCGATATTCTTGGAAGCGGAAGTCTCGTCGGGAATGCATTAGTCAGCCTGGGGCGGGTTTTAATCGGGTTTTTTGTAGCTGCCGTCCTCGCCATACCCCTTGGTATAGGTATGGCCCGGAATGTCAAAGTACATGAATTTTTTGATTCAACGCTTCAGGTATTCCGGCCGATTCCCCCGCTGGCCTGGGTGCCGCTGGCCCTTGCATGGTTCCGGATCGGATTGTTATCTATGGTCTTTATTATTGCAATCGGAGCATTTTTTCCCATTCTTCTTAATACTCTTGACGGGGTGAAAAGCATAAAAAAGACCTGGATTGAAGCCGCCCACACTCTTGGTGCGAAGGAACGACAGGTCCTGGTTAAGGTAATCCTTCCCGGCGCAGCACCTACCATATGGACCGGTCTCAGGGTAGGTTTCGGTATTGCATGGATGTGTGTCGTTGCTGCTGAAATGATGCCGGGCACTAATTCAGGAATTGGATATCTGATTATTACCTCCTATAACTGGGGTCAGGTTCAGGTAATTATCGCGGGTATTGTTGTCATAGGACTTATCGGGCTTGGAATTGATTACCTTTTTAAAATTATTGAGAAAAAGAAATTTATGTGGAGGGAGCTCGACCGGTGACACTAATTCTTGAAAATCTCAACAAAGAATTTGAACAACGGGACGTCCGTTCGAAGGCACTTGAATCTATCAATCTCGAAGTCCAGGAGCAGGAATTTACCTGTGTGCTCGGGCCATCGGGGTGTGGAAAGACAACGCTGCTCCGCATCATTGCCGGTCTTGAGAAAGCAACTTCGGGTAAGGTAATCCTTAGTGGGATAGAAATCACGGAGCCGACATCGCGTATGGCTATGATCTTCCAGGACTATTCTTTATTTCCATGGCGCACGGTACTCAATAATATCGCGTTCGGTCTCGAGATGAAGGGTATTGATGAGGAGGAACGGAACAAGGTAGCCGTCCATTATCTCGACCTGATCGGATTGTCCGGGTTTGGGGAAAATTTTCCATACGAGTTATCAGGAGGTATGCGCCAGCGCGTTGCCGTGGCCCGGGCACTCGCAATCGATCCGTCGGTGCTGCTTATGGATGAGCCATTTGGTGCACTCGACGCCCAGACCAGGAACATGCTCCAGAAACAATTACTTGAAATCTGGGATAAAACAAAGAAAACTGTTCTTTTCGTGACGCACAGCGTGGATGAAGCCGTATTTATGGCCGATCGTATCGTTGTCCTCACCAGCAGGCCCGGAACGATAAAAGAAGTTGTAAAAATAGATCTTCCGAGACCCCGCGACAGGACCAGCCAGGACTTTGCGAAAGTCCGTCGCTATGTATTAGGGTTGATCGATGAGCAGAGTCAATCCAGTAAGATTTAATAGCAAATATCTCCTTTTTATAAAGAACGAATAGATCGAAGGAGTTCTGAGCTGATGGTACGAAAACCGGGAAAGATGTATAGAAATCTTTCAAAGAAGGCATATACCCGCCGTGAATACATGGGCGGTGTGCCGGGAAGTAAAATTGTCCAGTTCGAGATGGGAAACCTTTCAACGGATTTTCCGCTTGAGACACATCTTATTATCAACGAAAGTTGCCAGATCAGGCATACTGCCCTTGAGGCTGCTCGTATAGCAATTAACCGGCGCCTGATGAAAGAAGTAGGCAGAATGAACTTCCACTTCAAAATCCGCGTATACCCCCACCATGTATTACGTGAAAACAAGCAGGCAACCGGTGCCGGGGCGGACAGGGTGTCGGAAGGGATGAGACTTTCCTTTGGAAAGGCCGTAGGGACTGCAGCGCGCGTTGATTCAAAGCAGAAAGTATTCACGGTGTATACGACCCTTCAGTACGTAGACAAGGTGAAAGATGCACTGCGGCATGGCGGTTATAAGCTCCCATCACCTTCACATATCGTCATCGAACAATAAATGAGCGTGATTTAACCATTAAATAAATAAAATTCTTTTTAATTCGACTTTATTAACAAATCGTTTATACCGATGTTCCGAATATATGGAACTGACGTCCTGATGTGTCAGGAAAATTTCCTAATTCATCACTCAAAACGATCAGTGATACATGGAACTTGTTTTGCCGTTACGCATTATTTCCTCCTAAAAAGCAGAAAAAATTTCTCGGGCGTCTGAAAAATGAGATGAACCATATATCACCTGTCCTCACGTTTTAGTGTAAATTTGGGTGAAATCCGTCCTCGATAACGGGGTGAGATTTCTCATCAAGGGTTCTCAAATACCAATTATTGGTCAAAAAGGCACCTACTATGGAGAAACTGAAGAATAAGAAGGATGCATGTTTCCGAATTCAGAAACTAGTTATTTAATGATAACAAATATGCTTTATATATCCTGGGATACGTTGAGAAAGAACGAAGAGAAAATTGATAAAGGGACCTTCTATGATTTCTGTTTTGCTCGTGGATGATGATCCTGCCCTGTTGGAAATTACCCGAATCTATCTTTCGAGAAATAAGGAAATGAAGATAGATGCGGCACAGTCTGCGGCAGAAGCGTTTAGAAAATTGAAAAAAGAGAGTTATGACGCAATCGTTTCCGATTATGAAATGCCTGCGATGACCGGTATCGAATTTTTGAAAACACTCAGGGCATCAGGAGACCTAACACCCTTCATCATATTCACCGGAAAGGGGCAGGAACAGGTGGCGATGGAAGCGATAAATAATGGGGCTGATTTCTATCTCATCCGTGCAGGCGACCCAAAAAATGAATTTATTGCCCTGACCCACAAGATACGAAAGGCCGTAGAGCAACGACAGGCAGAACTGGCACTCAGGGAATCAGAAGAACGATCTGCGGAAACTTCTCTATTCCCTCCCATCAGGTGTGCTGGTAATTGACGAAGAGACTCACATTATATTGCAGGTAAACCCGGCAGCACTACTCATGATGGGAGCAGATGGAACAGGATATTTTAGGAAAGTCCTGCTTCAGGCTGGTCTGTCCATCAGATGAAAATCAATGCCCGATTATTAATCTCGGCGCAGAAATTTGATAGTATTGAACGGCTGCTGTTACGAAAAGATGGCAGCTGTATACCGGTACTAAAAAGCGTTGCCAGGACCACCCTTGGAAAACGTCCGGTACGCGTAGAGAGTTTCATAGACCTCTCCGAACAGAAAAAAGTCGAACGTGAGCTCCACGAAAGCAGGGAGAAATACCGGACACTGGTTGAAGAGATCCATGATATGATCTGGCTGATCGATGCGAAAGGCCAGTTTAAGTACGTGAGTCCACGGAGTTTTACCCTGCTTGGTTACCATCCGGAAGAAATGATTGGTCACATGCCTTCCGAATTCATCTCGTTCGAAGATGCCAATTATGTCCGCGATATCTTTGCAAAAAATTTTAGACCAGCATAAAGAGCTTCACCTCATCGAGACCCATACACGACGGAAAGATGGCCGGATAATAGTCCTCGAATCGAGTGCCATACCTTATTATTCCAAGAATGGCAGCCTTATCGGGTACCGGGGTGTCAGCCGGGATATCACGGAAATCAAAAAAGGTGAGGAGGTGCAGGCCCTTCTCGCCGCGATTGTGACCTCATCCGATGATGCTGTCGTCAGCGAGGATCTGCACCACAAGATTACTACATGGAACCAGGGTGCCGAGCGGATCTATGGATATTCATGTGAAGAAATGATCGGAACCGACTCCCATAAAATGGTTCCCGAAGAAGAGATGGGTGCCCTTCATGATATTTTTCACCAGGTTATCAACGGGGGGCATGTTGAGCATTTTAATACATTCCGGATTAAAAAAGATGGAAACCGTGTCGAAATTTCGTTATCCCTCTCTCCAATACTGGACCACCACAACAATATTGAAGGGATTGCATCCATTGCAAGGGATCTCACGAAACAACGTGAAACCGAGAAAGCCTTGCTTGCTTATATTACCGAAACAGCTATGCGGTTAAAAAACCCGGTCGAATTGATCGGTGACCGTCTTGCAGATATCCGTGAGCAGATAATGGCGGGAGATGCGACACCTGATGAACTCATCCTACAGCTCCAGCTCCAGATCAAAAATACAGAACAGATTGTTTCAAACCTGCGTGAACTGAACATGGCAATCGCGACTGGTTTTACAAACATTCCTGAAGCATACCAGAAATACCTGAAACGATAGTGCGATCATGGGTTTTTCCATAGATACATTGAAAGAGAACCGGATCGTACTGCTCCTTGCGGACTCACGCAGGTTGAAACAGACGAATACCGCGGTAATAAAAGAGCTGGTGAGCAATGGCTATAGCGTCATGCTTGTTTCCGTAACGCTCCCTAATATCGTAATCAGACGTACGTATGATGCAGCGGGAATTGATATGTCGAAAGTATATGTAGTCGATGCCGTTACCAAATATTCAGGTGGCACGACGGTCCCGGACGATGTTCACTGCAGGTATATTTCTAACCCGGGAAACCTTACCGATATCGGAATAGTAATTACCGAGGGACTGAAAACCCTGCCAGGAGATAAAAAATGTCTCTTTCTCGATGATATTTCAACGATGCTCCTCTATTCCCCTTCCGTTACAATATCGAAATTCATCCATTTTATCACCAATAAACTACGGTTGTTAGACGCTACGGGTGTATTCCTTGCAGTCGAGAAAGGACTTGACCCGGCCCTGCTCACTCAGATATCAACCTTTGCGGACCTGGTACAGACGCTGGACGAGGTAGAGGAGACGTAAAGATTCAGGCTATAAGATCGCGAACCTCCTATTAATGGCAAAAGATTCAGAGATACATCTTGCTGGACTGTTTGTGGTATTTCATTCGGGACCGGGAAGATACTGTGGTCCGATAAGGCAGTCTCTTAGGAATTCAGAAGTTGGATACGGAAGGTTAGGGAAGCAAATTGCCCAAAAAAATTATGGGATTATCTGGTAATATCCGCTTGCCTTTACTTGTGAATTTGGCAATCGGATGTATGTATTGGAACCTTGATACTGACCAAGATTATAGAGATTTATTGCAGATGGATTAGGTGGGTAATAATCGATGATAGTAACTCCATTTACCTGAAGATACGTCTGATCCGCCTGTGCAGGGAGCATAAATGCTAAAGAGGAATAAAAGGAATCAAATTGTTCAATATAAATACCCGTTGGAATACCACTTTTTATCGGAGAGGGATTTGAATTCTTATAGACTCTTATATTGAACGTTAATGCAGTAATCTGGTTATTATTCATATCTAAACTGCCGGATGACTGGTCTCCATTAATTTCCAGTTTGATGTTGTCCCCATTCTGGAATTCAATTCTCCCATCAGGAAATTGTATCCAGCCATTTGTATAATACTGGGTTGATGGTCCGGTGTAACGGAACTGCATATATCTCCCTCCGAGAAGTGTCCCGGGTTTATTTTGTGCATTAAGGTATAACTGATCAGCAAATGGGGGTTGAAAGTGATTTCCAAAGTCATTCCCAACTGATTTACATTTTGAGCCAGGATTCAGTACGATCTGTGTATATTTTCCCGATGTCGGGTTTTTAGCGACCCATGCAGGCTGTAAAGTTTCCCAAACTTCATATTGGTCGGTATAGGTGAGATCAGTAAAAATATAATAACCATTATTATCTGTATAGGTCGTTTTGACCAGTGTTAGTTGGTTACCTTGTCTGCTGAATAATTTTATTTCCCAGTTTGCTAAACCAGGCTCCCCTGCCTCCCATTTTCCATTGTTGTTCAGATCATTCCATTTGGTCCCATCGATATATTGGCAGAATGGCAAGGATATGGTCACTGGTTGAGCAACAGAATTGGAATTGCATGAATCGGTAACAGTCAGAATGACATTATAGGTTCCAGATCCTGGGAAAGTATGTGTAACCGTTGATCCGGTGGAGTTGCTGGAACCGTCCCCGAAATTCCATTGATATGATAGTGTGCCAGTTCCTGTAGATATGCTTGTAAATGCGATTGTAAATGCAGAAGAGTTGACCTGAGTATTGGTAAAGCCAACCACAGGGGGTGTACATGGTGTAGGCGTGGTGGTTGTAGTTGTGGTAACAGGGGTTATCGTCGTAGTAATTGTTGCCGTGGTGGTTGGATTGGTTGTGGAAGTTGGCGGAATTGTTCCTATTGTTCTCTGACCAAGTAACGCTGGATTATTAACTTTCGTTGTATTGTAATAGTAAACCCGGATATAGTCGGGTACAATAGATGAGTTAACCATTACGGTTTTTCCCACAGACCATGCATTAGTTTGAGGATCAGGTTTGATATTACCGGGAACAACTGGAACCGGGTTATCGTTGATAAAAAAAGAATATTCTCCCGGATTAAGATTATCTCCACCCGTGTGGGTAAGATTAATGGAACATACTCCGCCGTCATAACACTGACCATATTGGCTTACGTTAACGACGGTAAATTTTACTTCGGGTATTTCATTAGATGCAGGGCGGTTGATAAGGAGAGACGCAATAACCGATACGACGAGGACAATCATCGAAATAAGTATTAATGCGCCAATTAATTCAGATACACCTGATTCTGTTCGGTGGTAACTTTTCTTATGCTTCATTTCTCCTCTTTTCAATAATTGTAATATTTCAAGGTACAAATTAGGGCCTGGAAAATTGGCGTAATTGATGTTACTTTAACCGATTAAAGATAAAAAGGTATTTTTTGTTGACGAATATTTTCAAGAAATCACGAGAGTTGTTAGATAGTTTACATATAATCTTATGCAAAATTTGTCTTGGCTAAAAGTACCTCACCAGAAGGTCCGTTATAATAGATCTCGACACTTTTTGGCATACTTGGCCGGTTGTAGACAACAATTGTGTTTTCATTCTTTGTAAAAGACCACTCTTCTTTGCGTACAATATTATTAGGAGGCGGTTCCCGGTACAGATCCGGGGAAATTTCATTTCCATCGATTACTACCCGATATTCCCCCCCTTGTAAAGGATCGCCGCCCATATGGGTAATATAGACATCATACGGGCCCGTCCCGTTAACTGAAATTGATGCACTTAATTCGGGAATTTTTCCAGGGCGGGGTTGTGAAAGCACAACCGTCGTAACTATCATCATCAGCATAACAACCAGTGAAACGAGGAGAATTGCCCCAATGAGCTCAGATACACCTGATCCTTGTTTTATACTTCTCTTTCCGGGTTTCATTGAAATAATCCTTTTCGTATCGTTGATCTGGTCTCGTGATTCAATGTTGGATTGGTCAACTTTAGTAAGATGTTGGGGAAAGTGATGGTGCTGCGACGCTACTTTGGGTATCTAAAATGATGTTGTACTGACCTGAGTTATTACCTACAACCAACGTTACAATATTTCCATTTCGACTCACTCGTATCCAGTCCGATGAATAGCCACTGTTTTGCATTATTTTCTCAAAGGTACTTTGCCACATCTGTGCTACCGCATCATTATTTGAGCGGTCATCGGTGGTAATAGTAACAATGACTGATTTGGCATTTGGAATTCCCGATGTCTGGGAAACAACAAGGTTGTTTAAATTGATATTTGGCTTTTGCAAATATGTAAGGACTTCAACAAGTGATGAACCACCAACTATTGACGGTATTGTTTTGCTGATAGTGATATTGTTAATCGTTACTCTTGTCAGACTAGGGTTTCCAAGATCTTTCTTAATAGTAATGGAGGGTAATAATTTTACGACGGCCCCATTGTCCTGTTGTAGGAAAACCCCTCCATATTGGTAAATATAATTCTGGGTGATCCAATAATTATTATTGGAATGATATTCCAGTGAACCCATTTTAGAATTGGGTATTATTACTCCGGTTTTCTGATTAAATCCACTGGGCGTATTTGTAACGGTGCTATCATTGGGTGCGAACGCCAGACTGAAAGGGTACATAAAAGATCCTTTTATGCCATATGAACTATCGGCTAAATCCACCTGATATGGCTGATTGGCGGAAATAGAATTTTGCACCGTAAGATTGTTCACGGTAGTAGCACCATTTTTTAGTATTGTTATGGTAAGGGCGGTCGGCGGACCCGGTATTGTATTTAATTGTGCCTTCCAGTTACCGTTTGTGGGAGTAATCATCACAGAGCCCGCTTTTGAAATGTTGGTAGTCTGGAAATTCACAAAAAGATGGTTGGGTTCAATTTGCACTAAAGGATATGGAATATATGTTCTGGGGGATTCATCGTAAAGAGCCTCCGCTGTAACATTTATTGTATCCCTGTCAGTCAATACCATGGTACCACCGGATGTTATCGGCTGGAAAAGCGGGAGATTTATAAAAGATCCCTGGGTAGAGCCTGGATTTGTACCAAGTGTAAATGGTGAACTTACCTGGGTATTGTATTGGTTGTTTAACCAGAGTGAATCAACCGTAGATTTATAATCCAGGAACTGGTTCTGGATTACATCCATATGTGCGATTTCCAGATCCCTCCCCTGTGAGGGTACCACATAAGTGAGGTACAATGATGCAACTATTGCTATCAATGCAAGTATCAGCACAAAGCCAATTACTTCTGAAATAGCGCCATCTCGCCGGGAAACCACCATGATCTATTTTTAACATATTGGGTTTTTCTTTATAAAACATTACGGGGTATTTTAGTACTTCAGTATTTTCTCTAAAGTTAGATTCCGGAAATCCGGAATGAGGGGATTTTTAACCGGATTAGGTCTTAAAATTAAAATAGCCTGCACAATCCATCAATCAAAAAGAGTATATTATGTTTATTAACTTTCAAACTTAAGCGTGTGTTTTTTTTTGGATTGGTTAAAGTAATTGAATTCTGATTCCAATCAATTACCGATGGTAATTACTAAGTTATGGTTCCCTGTAACAGTTGGAATCGAATAAGACCAGGGATTCACGGGTGATGCAGGACCAACCTGATTGGCGGAAGTATCAAGATAAGCACTATGGATTTTTTTAGCATTTTTCGCCGTAACTGTAATAAGAACATTGGAACCCCCACGGACTGTAGTGGTAACCTTCTGGGTTGAATTTATCCGGGATATTACTGGAGTTACTGATACATCAGCATCAAGACCGTTCGGATTCCAGTCCACGATAATGATGTAAGTACGAATATATGAAGCTGTAATTGTATGGTTTGAAACGACATTTGGGAAGGTGTAACTGGCCATTGGACCCACTGAACCCCCGTCTACTATCAGATCAGCAATAGAATAACCAGGATCCGGTGAAATTGTGAACGATTGATTATTTCCATAATTCACATTTATGGCTCCCGATGGTGAAATAGAACCTCCAATGCCTGATGATGCCGTTATTTCATAAGTGTTAATCGCGAATGCTGCTGAAATTGTATGAGACGAAACAATATTCGTGAACTGATATGCAGCGACATTACCTACAGGGCTGTTATCGACAAGGACATTAACAATATGGTAACCGGTATTCGGAGTAATTGAATACGTCTGGTTACTTCCGGTATTTACCGTCGTAACTCCTGCAGGTGTAATAATTCCATTCGAATCGCTGCTTGCTGTGATTGTATACTGGTTTACCGGAGTCGATGTTTCGGTTGGCCTTTCTATGCCCACCCCGGTATTTTTGGAATAAATAAGCACATTGTCAGTCCGGTCGACTACATCGAACCGCCATATCCCAACAGGGAGTCCAGTACCTTCCCGGGCAGTCGTCTCATTTTTCGTGACCTCCAGAAGTCCGGACTTATTATACACAAAAAGAGTGTCCCCCGGTTTCCAGGTCTCAGGGCCATCTGCTGGGTCCGGAAGGGGAATTACGGTAGCCCCTTTGGGGGTGGTGAACTGGAAATCAACTGGCAACCCATCTTTTGCAGGAGAGCTAAGGTTCAGGTAGGCGTTGTCGCCGTTCATATGGAAGACTGAAAGATACCAGTTATCAGGTGAAACATTTTTTGCCTCGGTCTGGACCGCGATATAGGCTGATTTAGGATAAAATATCACTAGGCCAAAAACAATGCTTGCAACAACCGCTGCTACTGCAATTACCAGGATTATCATAAGGGTGACACTAACCGTTTCCGAGAGCCCTTGGTCGTTACTATAAATGGGTGCTTTTCGCCTCATATGTCAAGACTGTACTGATACCGGCCGTGATATAAACCATGCCATTGGAAAAAATTAGTTTTTACCGCAGTCATATTTAGAAGATTCACATTTGGTCATTAAGGAGAAATATCTCCCAAAAGAAAAATTAAAAAATGGAGTATTTTATTGGCTTGTTTTATTCGTTTTCTTCCGTCGGTACATACCTTGGATGGAAATAACGCCAGAGAAGTCCCCCAAGAGCAATAATAATCAGGATGATGCCGATAATAAGCCCTATGGGGACAAATCCAACGTTCTGTTGAATATTAAACGATGGTGGAGCGAATGTCGGGACCAGGCTCGGTATAGGGGTTGATAACTGGGTCTGGATTTGTCCTGAAGGTTGGATGCCGGTCATATTACCTGTGGTTACAGCTACCACCGGCGTAATAAGAAGGAAAAGCGAACATAAGAGGCAAATAAACTGGTATTGTTGGATCTTCATTAAATCTGGTTTGGAAAGCAACTCGTATATTTCTATCTTATTAATCGTCAGGAATGGACTGGAAGTAACCGGAATAATTTTAAAAATAGCAATGATTATACCGTTCTTTGCTCCCATTTCATATACGGGAATTTATATGATTAATAAAAGGAGTAAACAAGATACGGGAGTATCTGATCTCATAGGTACTATTCTGATAATATTGCTGGTTATTGGTTTGGCAGCTGTTGTTGCGGCATTCCTCATGCCTGGCTGGTTACAAAAATCGGCATATATTGCAAGTGAAGTTGGCACTGCTGAAGTTGGTCAGTCAGGGGGAACCACTATTGAAGTTATTTCCGTTCTCCCGAAGGCCGGTGAACCATTCCATATCATCGGACAGAAAAATGCAGCTGGCGGAGCCCGCATATCTGTCAGGGCACTGTCACCGGATGGCAGGATTATGTCACCAGATGGGTCATCTCTCTCCGGAAACCTTTATGGAAAGCAGACTTTATATTTATCCAAGCGAGAAACCCGGGGCGCATCCCTGCGAATTGAATATCAGCGAATCGCTGCCAAACTATAATCTCAGGGAAATGGTCCACGGAAAATGGACAATCCAGTTTGTGGATGAGGATGCCCACATCCTTGTCATGTCTAATTCAGATGGGGTAATCACAAGAGGTATAACATCTCTGCCGAAAGTATCAGGATCCCCTGGTGATTTGATGTACCGGGCTGACTGCTCACTGCTTCCCAATACTTCTTATGGAAACCTGCCCAACCGATCAGCCCTGTATAACGCCACTATGAATATGTTTTATAAGTCATTTGATGGTAGTACCCAATACTACCAATATCCCAACGATCCGTCATTGATATTTACCGGGGACCTTGGAATATCTATATGGTTGCAACCTATGGCACTGGGAGATCCAGCCAATAGTGGAAACTGGCATACAATTATTGGAAAAGGTATTCTCAACGCTGATGGCTCTGAATACGATAATTACCAGGTTGTGGCGATTGGAAACGTATTATACTTTGAATGGAATAATGCGGATGGGACCCATTATCATGCACAGACTAGCAATGCAGCCTTGACCCAGGGTGCATGGCAATATGTGACCGTGAATGTCCAAAAAAATGGCCAGCCACAGTTCTATGTCAATGGGGTGCTCCAGCCCTCCCAGGTATGGACAGGAAATGTCCCAAATTCAGGGTCACCTTCAACAGCAACGGTGAATATGCTTGACAACAATAACCCCGTAAAAGTTGGAAAACAGAATGCAGGACCCCCGAATGAGTTCTACTTTAATGGAAATATCGGAAACATGGCATTGTATAACAGGGCACTAAATGCCAATGAAATACAGCAGAATTTACAGAATTATGCTGCATGATCTCCTCTTTTCCCTTCTTTATTTGGATATGGACATATTTTTAATGTAGGTTTGACTTTCTGTAACAACAAATCCGAAATTATAAAAAGTTCGAATAATTTTATGTTTCATTTATCGAAGGTATTTTCCCGAAACTACTTACCACCTCTAGTTTTTAATGTAATCTCGAGACTTATTCCCTTTGGCCAGCAATAACCGACAAAAGGCAACCTATCAAAAATAGAATAATGCGAATTTTTTCTCTATTGATCTCTTTCAATGGATAATTTCATTTATGAAAACCCTCAAGAGACAAACAATTCCATCAGATAAACACGTTAAAGATAATCAACGAAATAACGATCATAATAGCGGCATGTTTTATTCCGGCACTGAGTGATGCCTCTCCCATCTGACCCGCAATTATTCCTGAAAAAAACGCCTGTATCAGGCAGCCGTGATACATGAGCCTGGAAATCGTATACATTGAAGCGGAGCTGAAACCGGCAAAGGCACCGGTTGTCGGGAGGCCTTTCGTATTAATATTCCCCATAACGGGGATGAACTGGGTCGTGATCACGGCGACAACGAAAACGAATACGATGAATGCGAGGTAAATGACGGCGGTATAAATAAACATCTCTGACATTCGTTCTTTTTTAAGCGTCTCTGACATCCGGGCATCGCTTCCTGCAATTGTCAATACGTCGCTGATTGAGCCGCTCATCTTGGTTGCCTTGCTGATGAGGGTGACAGTACGTGCTATCATCGGTGTCGAGATCCGCTGTTCGAACCGCATCAGTGCATCAGTAAAATTTGCACCCCAGTCCATATCACGCTTGATTCTCTTGATCTCGTATGACAGGAGACCAAGCTTGGTATTTACCATGATTGAGATCGCCTGTGATATCGTCAGCCCTACCTGGTTGATCCCTGCCATCCTGTCAAGGAAATCCGGGATCGATGCCTCGATACCCTGGATGTTACGCCTCCAGAGCTCGTAGAAGATGCCAAACGGGATAAGCACGATAAGAACGGCGATCACGACATGGTCATCGAACATATCGATGAACAGTTCCAGACTCGCCGGCGGAAGGCTCAGGTATACCGTTATGAGATAAATCAAAGCGATGGGAACGGTTACCAACAAGGTGAGCTTGTAATTCATCACGAACGTCCGTGCAGGATTCCTGATAAATTCCTTCACATTCCTGATACGGTCGTAATGGAGAAGTCTTTCAAAGAATTTCTCCTCGCCGGCTTTCTTTTCGATCCTGACATCGGAATATTCCGAAAGCTCCTGTACCCGTATAAACCTGTTTACCGATTCGGATTTGATCGATATCATATCGATAAGCAGGATAAAAATCAGGGAGCCGATGGGAAGCAGGAGATAAATGACGAGGGCCATCTGGGTCACCGCCGCACCTCCCATCATTCCCATCACCACCATGATAATGATCAGGAACAGAGGGCCGGCAACAAAAAGCGTGACATAGGACTCTGATATCAGGGAAAGGAACTGGAGAAATTCTTTCTGTTCGAAACGGGCTTCTTCCTGGTACAACCGCACCCGGCCTGCGAGGAACCCGGTCAAATCGCCCCCGGTTTCGATGATTGATATCATATCCTCGAGGAACTGTTTCATCTTTTGTGAGGGAGTCGTCTCCATCAGGTGCCGGAGGGCAGTAACTACGTCCATTCCAAAAAAATCGGCATCCCGGATGACCTGCCGGAATTCGAGCGCGACTTCCCCATACACGGCTGCATTTTCTGATATTGATCGGAAAATGACGAGCAGTTGTCCGCCTCCCTTCCTCATCGCAAACATGTATGCGACGGCATTATGCAGGGTCAGGTTAATTTTGGTCGCACGGCTGCCCTTCCGAATCCCCGGGTATTTCATCACGATGAAATGGATGAGGAATGTACCGATAATAAACGAAACCAGCGCCCCAAAAAGAGATATGACCTCATTTGGAACAGATACAATAAGGGAATTTGGTAATGTGATTTTGTACACATTGTAAATGCCCGTGTAGCCTGTGGGTGGGTTCATTGTTAATGTCAGCGAAACAAAAAAACCAAAGACTGCGAACATAACTCCGCAGAGCAGCGAGATGACAAAGCCATACCAGACGTACCGTTCAGGAGTCATCGCCATGCGGGCAGAGACAAGGTTGGCACTCAGGTTGGAATATTTTTCAGAATCACGGGGCAACAGCCTGTGGGAGACAGAAGAATAATTCATACGCCTCGTTTAAGGAATGCCTTCAGGTCGCCTATCGATTCAATGACTCCGGCTGCATCGATATTATATGCCTGGAACAATTGCGAGACACTGATATAATCAAGTATCCCCTGTGCTTTCATTGCGACCAGAATCATTTTGCGAATCCTGATCTCATCTTCGAGCCTGCTCACGACTCCATCCACGTTTCTCAGCAATATCTGCATAGACCTGGGAGCGTCCCTGGTAACTGAACGTGTCCGTCACCGGGTCATAGGTGAAGACTGTGTTAACACGGAGACTTCCGGTAACCGGGTCAGCTCCGGCAATTTCTACAATCTCCTGCACCCGCCTGATCCGTTCCTGCCCCCGGTAGACCAGGGCTTGCACGCTGATAACGTTTAGTGCCTGCAGCATATTCCGCGGCACATTCAGGGGTTCACTCTCAAGACGGTGGATGGCTGCGTCAACATTTCCGGCATGAAGTGTTGAAAATGTTGTGTGGCCAGTATTCATCGCCTGAAACAGGGTCTGTGCCTCAACCCCGCGGACTTCTCCGACGATGATATACTCAGGCCGCTGTCTCATTGCTGCCCTGAGAAGGTCGAACATGGAAATCATACTCGCCCCTTCAGCTATCGAGTCCCTCGTTACACTGGCAATCCAGTTCTCGTGGTAGAGTGTGATCTCCCTCGTGTCCTCGATACTGACGACCTTCGCCATCGGCGGGATAAACAGGGATGCAGCATTCAGCGATGTGGTCTTGCCCGATGCGGTACCCCCGATAAAAAGGAGGCTTTTATTGTTCTCGATGGCCATCCAGAAATAGACGAGCTGGTCTTCGTTGAATGTGCCATTCTCAAGCAGTTCGATCGGGGAGAACGGTTCTTCACGGAACTTCCGTATCGTAAAGGACGTTCCCCTGGTTGTAACTTCTTTCCCGAATGTCAGCTGCAGCCTTGACCCCTCTGGTAACGTGGCATCGATAATCGGAGACCCGGTAGAAATATGTTTTCCGGACCGCTGGGCAAGAGTTATTGCAAGTGAATCGAGAATCTCCGACTTGAATGAAATATTCGTCTTAATGTTCCGGTATTTCCGGTGGTAAAGGAACAATGGGATCATTGTCCCGTCGCAGGAAATATCCTCAATAAATGGATCTTTCATCAGGGCCTCAATACGACCCCAGCCAAGGAAGTTCCTGACAAGGTAATACTGAAGTTTAAAGAGCGTATTCAGGTCCGGATTGACGCCGTACTCGTGGAATAAATCATCCATTTTCTCGAGCAGGAGCTCGCGCTTGTCCCTGACGAGTTCATCGTCATCAAGGATCAGGATATTCCGGAGGTCTGCATGGACACGCTCGATCAGTTCGTACTGGAATTCCGACAAAACCGGCTCAAACAGGAGATATTCATTCTGGTTGGTCTTTTCATTCAATGCAATGACAACCAGGGACTCTCCGACGTCGACCCAATAGTGATCAATTTCCCGGTAATCTGCCGGTAGAGTCGGGTTCGACGAGAGGGCCATCCTTTATGGGGTCGTATTGAGGAACAATTTTTTTTTGTTTTTTATTTTTAACGAAAGCGGTTTCTTTACCGGATGGTTCTTTTTTCCCCGTCTCCGTATCCACCTGAAACGCCCTTTTTAAGGAATCCAAGGTGGATGATTTTTTTCCACCATAGACTTCATTTTCGAAGGGGATCAATTCAGGGACTGATGAGGTGGTCCCCTCCCTGACATGGGCCACAAGTAAATCGACCGTCGTCTTTTGCGCCGCATTTGATGTTGTCCCCTTCCCTTTACCTCCATGAAATAGAGAAGTGATCGTATCGAAACGTGAAGGATGCGGTTTAGCAGGTTTTACGGGGTTTTTAAGGTTGTATGCGGGGATCGGCTCCCGGGGAAGGGGTTTTTTGGGGCCGTCTTTGATTTTGTCCCTTTCCTTTTGCCGCCATAAATCAGGGAAGAGATATTTTCGATAAGTGAAAGAGGTTTTTTCGCCGGTTTTTTGACTGTTACCGGTGATGACCTGGGTGGGTTGCCAGGGTTTAGCGGGGTGGCCTTATCAGGTAGCGGAGTTTTGGGTAAACTATCCACTTCCTTTCCCGAACTGCTATCAGCTTTAAAGATTTTATTTAATTTATCCAGTCCCGGGAGCTTCATGCCACCACTCCTGTCACTTAATTCTTTCTATTTAGTTGTAGAGGAATCGCTATAAAATGGTATGTAAGGTCCTGTTCTGCAGAAGTGAGTTGAATGCTCCAAAATAATATAAACATTCAAGGCACCTGGTTTTTGTATATATCTGAATGAATATCTTTTCATGGCCGAACTGTTCGAAAACGAAGGACATCCAACGGTAACATCAATTGTATTCCGATGAAGACCCGGGTTTTTCCAACAAATATCCGGGAAAACATTATCACTGCTCGAAGAATAAATTATAAATACAATCATGGAACCAGCAGTAATCCACGACCTTTCAACAAAAAAAATGCCAACCGGCATCTTATCTCTCGACCCGATGATGGAGGGGGGGATTCCTCCTGGTTCTGTCGTCCTCCTCCTATCAGAGATCGGTGCAGGGAGTTACGAGTTCATTTATACCTCAATTCTCTCCATTTCTTCAAAGAAAAAAAATACCCCTGTTTCGGATTCTTTACTTTTTCCATCCAGTATCCGGTACGTGACGTTTACAAAGATGAGTGATGATGTCAAACGGGAAATGAAACTCTCATTTTATGAGGATCTGTTATCGGGTATGGATTCGATTCAATTCAATGACCTTTCCCAGCTCTATTTTGATGCCAGTGTCGTTCCAATTGACTGGTACAGCAAAGCAGATATCGTATCAAGACTCCAGAACCGGAATAACCGTGATATTCTCTCACAACTCTCGTTACTTTTTGGTTCCGAGACAAATAACAGCCTTTTCGTCCTCGATTCACTTACGGACCTGGCAACCCAGTATGCAGGGACCGTCAGATGGGGGGACCTGATGGCATTTATGCGTGGACTCCAGAGAATCGCAAAACAGTTGAATATAACCATTTATCTTCCCCTTGCACAGGGAATTCTTGATATTAAAAATGAGCGTGAAATCGCTGATATTGCCGATGCTGTAATATTTTTCCACTGGGAGGAAAGTACGGCTGCCCGGAGACAGCGGGTTATGTATTTCGAAAAATTCCGTGGCCTCATGCCCCATCTTGAAGAGAAAGACCTCGTTAAATTCTCAGTCAGGATCTCCTCTGCAATCGGGTTTGAAGTGAGTAATATCAGGGTGATTATATGAGTGAGGGACGGGTCAGGATTGGTATTGAAGGACTTGACCAGATGATGGGCGGAGGTCTGATCCCCGGCAGTATCACCGCGATAATCGGGTCATATGGTACCGGAAAAACCTCGTTCGCCCTCCAGTTTTTGTGGGAAGGTGTCAAGCTCGGAGAGCATACGATTTATATCAGTCTCGAAGAGAGAGAAGAACGAATCTTTGAATATATGTTGCAAAAAGGGTGGGACTACAAACCTGCCATTAACAAGTTAATGACGGTTTTAAAACTAGATCCTTCGGATTTCAACCTTGCAATCAATCGGATTAAAAATGAACTCCCCGAGCTCATCAGGACAATTGGGGCCACAAGGGTAGTCATAGATCCCATATCATTGTTTGAAGATCTTTTCGAGAGTAATTCAATGAGACGTCAGGAGATGTTCCGTTTTGTTGAAGGGCTCCGTGACCAGAAATGTACCGTGGTTATGACAAGTGAAACAGACCAGGACAACCCGTATGCAAGCCGGCACAACCTTATCGAGTACCTGTGCGATACTGTTATTATCCTGCGATACGTCAGGCCAAGTGACCTTACCGACGTGCACCTGGCACTTGAAGTTGTAAAAATGCGTTTATCAAGTCATTCAAGAGAAATAAAACCCTACGAGATCCTCGCAGACCGTATCCTTGTCCATAGCGAGGCAAACGTATTTTGATCGCCCGTCAATATTGAATGATTATTCTGCATCCGGTTGAATAATATCGTCCATAAATGTCGTGAGGTTGGAGATCATCATCGGGTCAAGCCCCTTCCTGACGGCGAGAAAGATACCCGGCGTATCAATCAGCCTCAGCCTGTTCGAAATATAGTGGATAAATTTTGAGATACTATCGGATGGGAGATATATGAGCATAGTATTGACCGAATCTAATATAATGCAAGGTCGTTTATCTGAAAATTCATTTAATGCCCCGGTTATTGCGATACCCAGATCCGTAAGGTTCGAAGGGTTGCTGATAAATCTGACGCCCTGTATGGCAGGGGGAGTCGTCCCGATTGCATAACCGGTAATTGCATCGACGAAAGAAAGACCTGATATATCGATCCCCACTCTTTCGTAGTTTTTTTTCAGGACTTCGGAGGGTTGGTTCGTTGTAATTATAATAATATGGTAGCCCTTATCGGCCATGGTTTTCACGATGTCGATATTGTTCTGTTTCAACCGGCCTGCAGTTGTCAGACAGAGTACGAGGTTTTCTCCACGGGAGAGGTCACCCGCCAGTGTCTCGATCAAATCCGATCTCACCTGCTGATAAATTCCCGGAATGCCTCGGGTATCTTCTCATCATCGGTTACAATCGCCTGGTTCATTTCGTGCAGGTTTCCGATGATTTGTTCGGTATTCTTTATCTGGAGCTGGAGGCGAATTTTTAAGTCATCAGGTGGCCCTTCAGTCTCAACCTGGCTCTCAAGTTCCCGAAGATTATCATGGACTATCTCTACCGGGTGGCGGATCCTGTTCGCGCATTCTGCAATATAGGCAATCAGTATCTCGTGGTTCTTCTCGATCTCCTTTTTTGAATTAACGAGGTCAGTCTGATACTCGTCTTTCTGGGCAGATATTACGGCAACGATAGCCGTGACCAGGATGAACATCATGGCACGGAGGAGCGGAGGCCAGGTCAGTTCTCCCAGGTCATAATAACTGACCACGATATGCATCACTCCGAGAACAATGGCCAGGAAAACTGCCCGTTCATGATACCAGATTGCTGCAAGAACCAACAGGATATAAAAAACATGGGTGTAGGCTGCCTCTATCCCAAAGTAGAGGTGAATGGTCTCCTCAAGGAACAGGCAGAAGAGAACAAGCAGGACCAGCGTGAATTTTTTATTTTCCGGATCTCTGAACCAGGTGAATATTCGACTCATCACATTAATTCCCATTGGTATGTCCTTCTGATCAATCAATAGGTAATACTGGCATAAGTCCTTTGATATCCATCACCTTACTGGAAGAGTCCGGCCCTTGGGGATGTCGAGGTGGAAGGCTTTCAAATGAAATCTAAATTTTTTTGATGCTCCCGGATTAATCAGACCCGGAAAAATGCAGGCAGATTTGGTGGTGCAATGGTTGAACGGGCACTTGTTGGGAATATTAAAATAGTCCCTGAAGCAACCCTGGCCGGTTTACAGGAAAAATTGATCACATATCTTTTTTACAGGTGCAGAAGAGATTCTGTAGGTGAATTGAGGAATACCGGCACCGGTATCCAACAGCCGTTAGTCCGACCGGAATGAATAGGAAAGTACTCGATCAGGAACTATACAGCAAAATCATATCCGCCACTTGTGACGCAATCCGGCAGGCAGAAATCTTTCTCCCGGTCGACGTGAAGTCTGCGATACAACAGGCGTTGGAGCGGGAAACCAGCCCGGTTGCAAAGGGGGAGCTCCAGAATATTATTGACAACCTCTTGCGCGCTGAAGAGTTGAAACTCCCAATCTGCCAGGATACCGGCGTACCGGTAATATATCTGACTATACCTCCCGAAGTCCCTTACTGCACAGGTTTACTCGATGCCATCCGTGATGGCGTCAGGAAAGCAACGTTAGTAGTACCACTCCGCCCGAATGTGGTTGATCCGATCAGCAGGGAAAACAGCGGTGACAATACCGGTACAGGCATGCCCTCGATCCACGTAAGCCCGGGTAGCCGGCTTACAATCACCGTGCTGCCCAAGGGCGCCGGGGCCGAGAATATGTCGCGGATAGCGATGCTTCTTCCGTCAGAAAAAGCCTGTATTCCGAAGTTTGTCGCCGAAACGATGCTTATAGCCGGAGGCCGGCCTTGTCCGCCGGTATTCCTTGGGGTCGGAATTGGTGGAACGTTCGACGAGGTGGCATCGCTTGCAAAGGAGGCACTTCTTCTCCCCGTGGACGTGATGGACCCGTTTGAGCAGAATCTGTGTGATACGGTAAACAAACTTGGGATAGGGCCGATGGGCCTTGGTGGAGATACAACGGCAATTGCCGTGAAAGTAAAACATGCGTCGTGTCACACAGCCTCCCTTCCGGTAGCGGTAAACGTGCAGTGCTGGGCGTCACGACGGACTACGGTGGTGGTGCCGCTATGAATGTCATATCATTACACACACCGCTTGGAAACGAGGTCCTTTCCCTCCGTGCCGGGAACCGGGTGACACTATCGGGACTTGTATACACAGCCCGTGATGAAGCTCACCTGATGATGGAGAAGCAGGGAATCCCATTCGATCCCATGGGAGCAGCAATTTACCATTGCGGCCCGATAATAGTTGACGGAAGGGTCGTTGCGGCAGGGCCGACTACATCTGCACGAATGAATAACCTGTCCGGGTTCCTCCTTGACCGTGGTGTCAGGGTATTGATTGGAAAAGGTGGAATGGGCGGGATGGTCCGGGAACAACTCAAAGGAAGAGGGCGTTTACCTTGCATTCACAGGTGGTTGTGCAGCCCTCGCCGCTTCACGCATGAAGTGCAGGGGCCTCTTCTATGAAGAGCTCGGAATGGCAGAAGCGGTATGGGAACTCGAATTTGACAATCTCCCACTAGTCGTTGGTATCGATTCGATGGGCAATGATATTTTTCATGACGTAAGCTGCAAAGCAAAACTACAATTCAATTCGCTATTCAAATAACCTAAGGACAATAGATAAAATTAAAGGACACCAGCATGAAGATCGAGATTGACGAGTCCCGTTGTAAAGGCTGTAACCTCTGTACCGTTGGATGCCCCTACAGGATATTCCAGCCGGGAAAAACAGCCAAACCGGAAAGGTGTCCTGGTTCCGGTGCTTGACCGGCCTGAACGCTGTACGAACTGCAGGCTACGGCACCTGTACGGCCGGGTGTTGTGCGGGGTCTGCCAGATGACGTGCCCTGACCAGGCAATCAGGTTCCGGGAAGAAAACGCATTCCGAGACCATGAAGGTGGCGATTGAATATTGAGTAAAACCGAATTCATGCAGGGTAACATTGCGTGTGCCGAAGGTGCCCTTGCCGCGGGCTGCAGGTTCTTCGGAGGATATCCGATTACGCCTTCAACCGAAATTGCCGAGCATATGGCTGTAAAACTCCCGAAACTCAACGGGACCTTCATCCAGATGGAGGATGAGATCGCCAGCATGGCCTCAATAATCGGGGCAGCGTGGACCGGCGCCAGGGCAATGACCGCTACGAGCGGTCCTGGTTTTTCGCTCATGATGGAAAACATCGGCTACGCGGTGATGACTGAAACTCCCTGCGTCGTAGTGAATATCCAGCGGGGCGGTCCGAGCACCGGACAGCCGACCATGGCGGCGTCGGGTGACATGATGCAATGCAGGTTCGGGTCACATGGAGATTATAGTGTCATTGCACTTTGTCCTTCCAGTGTCCAGGAAATGTATGAACTCACCGTGAAGGCGTTCAACCTGGCAGACCGGTTCAGAATACCGGTATTCCTGATGGCCGACGAGATTATCGGGCATATGCGGGAACGGATCATCATCCCGGATAAGATAGAACGCACAATCAGAAAGCCACTTACTCCAGGGGTTCTTCCTTTTCACCCGGAAAATGATCTTGTACCAGGGTTCCCCGAGTTTGGAAAAGGGTTCGGTGTTCATGTTACCGGTCTTACGCATGATGAGAGGGGTTATCCGTGTGCTACCAACCCAAAACTCCACGAGCAACTCGTTATGCGTCTTTACAACAAGATCGAGCGTGCCAGGAAAGAGATAGCAGATTATGTAGTCACAAATCCGGATGCCGAAACGGTTTTTGTGACATATGGATCCCCCGCCCGCTCAGTGGAACAGGTGCTTCATGACACACCTGGCAAAAACCTGGGGCATCTCCGGCTTAAAATTGTATGGCCTTTTCCAGAGCATGCAATTGCCGAGTTCCCGAATGCGTCCCGTTTCATTTTTCCAGAACTGAATCTTGGCCAGGTTGCAAGGGAATTTGACCGCCACACTTGTGTCCCTGTTATCCAGGTCCCGAAACTTGGAGGGGACCTTCATCTTCCCGCGGAGCTGAAAAAACTCGCAGGAGTCGACGCATGAGTTACGAAGACTGGTTCCGGCAGGATCGACTGCCACATATCTATTGTGCAGGATGCGGGAACGGGACAATCATCAACTGCACGCTCGAAGCCATTGATGAAATGGGCTGGAAAAAGGATGAGACCATCTTTGTTTCGGGTATTGGCTGTTCTTCAAGGGCCCCCGGGTACATTGTAACCGACTCCCTCCACACCACCCACGGTAGAGCCCTTCCATTCGCAACCGGGGTTAAGATGGCAAATCCGGGGTTTCATGTTGTCGTTTTCACCGGTGATGGCGACCTTGCGGCAATCGGTGGCAATCACTTCATTCATGCGTGCCGGAGAAACATAGATATTACAGTGGTATGCATGGACAACCAGATTTACGGAATGACCGGCGGACAGGGAAGCCCGACCACCCCTCCCGGGGCGCTCTCCACCACCACTCCGTTCGGCTCAACCGAACCAGCATTTGATCTTTGTGAACTGGCAATTGCGGCTGGTGCGAATTACGTAGCCCGGTGGACATCTTACCATGTGAAAGAGCTGACAAAAGCGGTGAAGGCTGGGATGGAAACCCCCGGGTTGTCGTTTATCGAGGCAATGACTCAATGCCCCACAAATTACGGCAGGAGAAACAAATTCAAACAGGTACTCGACCAGGTAGAGTACCTGAGGTCGCATTCGATGCTCAGGCAGAAATTCCTCCAGCATGAGGAGAGAGGCGAGCCCGTCCCTGCCGGAACGATTGTTGTCGGTGAATTTGTAAAGCGGAGTCGTCCGGTTATGGGGCTGCAACGATGAGACACGAAGTCCGGTTTTCAGGGTTTGGCGGGCAGGGGATCATATTGTCCGCCGTCATCCTCGGGCGGGCCGCAGTAATGTATGATGGCAAGTATGCGGTCCAGACACAGGTGTACGGACCAGAGGCAAGGGGTGGGGCATCAATGAGTGCCCTGATTATCGACGATGAACCCATTCTCTTTCCAAAAGTTACGGTCCCAGATATATACGTGATTATGTCACAGGAAGGGTTCGAAAAATACGGTGCATCGGCCCAGGAAGGGGCAATTATGATCCTTGATTCAACGCTCGTCCATTCAAGGCCTGCCTGCACCTTCATTGAAGTACCGGCAACGAAGGAGGCGAGGGAAAAACTTGGCCGCGATATCGTTGCCAATATTCTGATGCTGGGGGCACTTGTCGCAGCGACGCACGTGGTATCAGAAAAGGCCATCGAAAGTGCAATCCTTGACAGCGTACCGAAGGGGACTGAAAAACTGAACCTGAGCGCTATGTCCCGTGGATTTGAACTTATAAAAGAGAGAAGGACAGTCACCATGAAGATACTCGAGTATGAAGCAAAGAAGGTCCTCGAAGAATCGGGTATAACAATCCCGAAGAGCGTTCTCATCAGGACTCCGGACGAGCTTGAAGCGCATCTCCCCTCACTACCCGAAAACCTGGTCCTGAAGGCCCAGGTGGATGTTGGTGGAAGAGGAAAGGCCGGGGGGATCCTGATGGCGGATAAAGCTAATGCGGTAAAGACTGCGAAGGAATTGTTTTCACGGGAAATTAAGCATATTCCTGTCAAAGAAGTACTCGTCGAGGAACGGCTTGATATCGGGCATGAATATTACCTGTCTGTTGCGGTCGACCGGTCAACAAAGCGTTCGCTTATCCTCTTTGCCGATGCAGGCGGGGTGGAGATTGAAAAGGTTGCAAAAGAGAACCCTGATGCAGTCCGAAGAGCGTCTCTCCCCCTCATCATGCACGACGTTCCCCAGTTCATGGTAAGGGACCTCCTCGGAAGGGCTCCGAAGGAACTTGGACCGGTGATCAACCAGTTATACCATGTCTTCCAAAAGAAAGACGCTTTGCTCGCAGAGATTAATCCGCTCGTCACCACGCCCGGTGGGGTAGTAGCAGCCGATGCGAAGCTGATTGTCGACGATAATGCCCTGAAAAGACAAGGGATAACGGTCAACCGTGACCTCACGGAACGGGAACGCGAAGCGGAACGCCATGGTTTTTCCTATGTTGAACTTGAAGGCACGATTGGCGTAATCGGGAACGGGGCCGGGCTTACCATGGCGACACTCGACCTGATTGAGTATTATGGCGGACGTGCCGCGAATTTTCTCGATGTCGGTGGTGGAGCCGAACAGGAGCGGGTAATGAATGCCGTCAGGCTTGTCGCGAGCGTTCCGTCAGTAAAAACAATTGTCGTGAACCTGTTAGGAGGCATTACCCGGTGTGATGAGGTCGCAAAAGGAATAATCAGTGCAGGCATTTCTCAGCCTGTAATCGTCAGGCTCGCCGGTACAAACGAAGCGGAAGGCAGGAAACTTCTTTCAGACAAAGGATACCTGATGCCTGACACAATGGAGCAGGTGGTCAAAGCAGCAGTGGAGATGACACGATGATTTTCGGAGATAGCAAGACCGGAATAATTGTTACCGGGGCCACCGGTCATCAGGGGGCTTTCCATATTGCCCTGATGAATGAATATGCAAAGAGTGTCGGCGGCAGAGGAGTTGTCGCAGGAGTCACGCCAGGCAAAGCCGGACAGGAAATTCACGGTGTACCGGTTTACAACAGCATCCGTGACGCGATGAAAGAACATGATGCCACTGCAAGTGTTCTTTTTGTGCCCGCTTTTGCAGCAGGTGACTCGATCATGGAATCCGCCAGTGCCGGGCTGACACTCGTGGTTGCCATCACCGAACACATTCCTGTCCATGACACCATGAAAGCAATTTCCTATGCAAAAATGAATGATTGTGTCGTTGTCGGACCGAATTGCCCGGGGCTGCTGTCTCCGGGAGAGATAAAAATGGGTATTATGCCCGCACAATTATTTAAAAGAGGGCATATCGGTGTGATTTCAAGAAGTGGCACCCTCACCTATGAAATTGTCGATGAGCTTACCCGTGCGGGCCTGGGGCAGAGTACAGTTGTCGGAATCGGCGGGGACCCCGTTATCGGCCAGACATTTACCGATGTCCTTGCCAGGTTTGCAGAGGACCGGGAGACAAAAGCGGTCGTTATTATCGGTGAAGTGGGAGGAGCACTTGAAGAGGAAGGTGCGAGGTCGGCCGAAATCCCGATCGTTGCCTATATAGCAGGAATTTCAGCACCCCCTGAAAAGCGGATGGGGCATGCAGGTGCCATTATTGAAGGTGGAGAAGGTGATGCCAGGTCGAAGATAGAGCGATTGAAAGCAATGGGAGTTCCTGTAGCCTCAAGACCTTCTGAAGTGCCACGCCTGATACACAACCTGATCTGAATTATTTCATCCGCTGTGGTCGTCAGCATCAGGTTATCGGACCAGCATCTGAATTCAGGGGACGCAAACAGAGATCATCTGGAAAATTAAAATAAAGGAACGGGTATAATTATCATTAATGCCCGAAAAGTTTTGGGAGAAAAGATCCAAAGAATAAAGGGTACATCACGCAGGAAAAGTAAATGATTCAGCCAGATAAAAGTGACTCCGATCCCGGATCGGGACAATACCTGGAACCCGGTGAGAAAGTACTACGATATTCCGTCCATGTCGGGATCAAGAAATTTTATTTTAATGCATACATTACAGACCAGCGGATTTTTCTTATCGACCGGAATGAAAAAAAGCCGGGGATCATCTCAAAGGAGATACCGCGTGATGTTGTTATGGGCAGCCATCTCGAAGCTCCGGGATCCCCGGATCCGTATCTTGTCCTGACGATCAGGACATCGGAAGACGAGACAAGAACAATGAAGATCGCTTTTATTCAGGAAGGTAATGACAGGACCGCTGAAATAGAGGAGTGGATCAGCGTCCTGCATGGAAGGTCACTGAGGCCTGCAAAATCTGTCATTCGGCGATACGAGACCCCTGATTCCGCCCATAAAGATGGTCCGATACGTACGAAACACTTTGAGAAGCAGGGTCTGAGACAGAGCCCGATTAATGACGCCATTAATTCGGCTGAGCCTCAGTTCCGCGGACATGAGAAAACAAGGTCGGTGGAATATGATAACATTCCGGTGACAGAACCAACAATTAACCCGGATGTGCAGCCTGCCACACGGAAATCCGGTGGATCGGCACCGGAGCTGGCTGAGATAGCGTTCTGCCATCATTGCGGAAAAAGATCCCCGGCTTCTGCAAATTTCTGCCCGTTTTGTGGGACCCGGCTTCACCGCCCTGAACATTCCACGTAAGTATCCAGTCACGAGATCCTGTTCAATAATCCATTCCGGGTCCGTTGAATCTATTCCAGGATCCAATTTTCAGGAAAGCGCCAAAAATAATTTATTGTAAGATTTCTTTTCTGGCAATTACCATCCGGACCCAGGTGTCCTTATGGTAATCATCCCTGATATCCTTCTCATCAACTATCTCAAGCTTGTTGTTTTTTAATGCATCCCTGTATTCAGGAGTCATAAATGCCTGTTCCTTGGTAAATCCACTGTGGATTTTATCAGCTCCCTTAAAAGTCCAGAGTTTATTTTCAAGTGCCTGGAGCGGGTCAGGCGATGGTCCTCCTGCGGACTGAACATTAATAAAATATCCTCCATTATTCAAGGCCCCGCTGATTTTTGGTAACAGCAGAGCGGATTTTCCGCTCGGATTAGAGGATGAAATAATCAGGTCATATCCTTCACCAAACGCATTTCTGAAAAAATCCCCTGCTATCAGGTGAACGTTTCCTGCATTATACTTGTCCCGGATACTCCCGGCTAGTGGAACAACATCCGGCAGGTCAAATACCCACGCCTCGATCCCGGGATTCTGCATTCCAAGTGCGATTGCATAGAGCCCATGTCCCCCTCCGAGATCCAGGACCCTCCGTGCGCGATCGAAACCGGGAAGGTTGATAATCACCCGGATAACCGCCTGCAACCTCCCGGACAGGGCATTTTCCGCCATTGCGGTAAGCGAGTATTCCCGGAAAAAAATCTCTTTATCATACTGCAGCGGGCCGCTTCGAGCCAGATGTGCAAGTGATGTCCAAATGTCCAGTCCCATCCGTGCAAGCAGCCCGATATAGTGGACTTGTGAATATGGAGAACTCCTTGCAAGATATGTGGAAACCACGGGTGTATCTGAATATTTTCCCGAGTTCACGATCAAAAATCCTTCGTCAACCAGGGCCTTGCAGATGAGATCACATAACTGGACTTCGCATAAGATACGGGAGGCGAGTTCTTCTGATGTCAAGGGCGTCACGCAGGCGTCGAAAATCCCAAGATCGACTGCCGCACTGATAAGTGAGAACTCCCTGAGGCCATGGACTGCGGAGTCCAGTTTTTCATAGAACGGACCGGGATCTTCCGGGGGTCCGGTGACAAAGAATAACCCTTCTTCCCTCATACCTTGATTCCTGGAATCTGATTTGCTGCGGATCAATTTAATATAGCCATGCCTTAAGCTGTAGGGCACAATAATAGACCATAATTCACTTACTGTGATGTGAATCCCCTGTTGATACTTCAGCGGATACAAGGTAGTTTCCCAGGGTCGACGGTTAAAAATCTGGGGCTTTTCCGGCAACGGTTCTCTACATTAAAGTGGCAATCTCCAAACCTATAATATACTCGGATTGAGAATTTTTAATGAAGATGTCTGGTCTGCATTCCCCGGGTTATTTTAAGGGTGTCATGAAGTCGATGGGGGTCGTCTTCGGGGATATCGGTACCAGCCCTATTTACACGCTCACCGTTATTTTTCTCCTTGTCCAGCCCAATCTCCAGAACCTGATCGGGATCGTCTCGCTTATCGTATGGACGATGACGATCCTGGTAACAATACAGTACGCATGGCTCGCGATGCAGCTCGGAAGGAAGGGGGAGGGTGGCACAATCGTGCTGAAAGAGATCCTGCTCCCTCTTCTGAAATCAGGCAGGGGGGTGGCATTCTTCTCCCTTCTCGCGATCATCGGGGTGTCGCTCCTGATTGGTGATGCAGTAATTACACCTGCCATCAGTATCCTCTCTGCTGTCGAAGGTCTGAGACTGATACCGGGAAATGCCGCGATAAGCCAGAGTATCCTTGTTATTATTGCGGCATTAATCGCAATAGTCCTTTTTTCATTTCAGAAAAAAGGTACCGAAAAAGTCGCATGGGCATTCGGGCCGATAATGGTAATCTGGTTTACCGTCCTCGCGGCATTAGGGGTCTTTTATATCCTGCAGGCACCTGAAATTATACAGGCTGTTAATCCCTGGTTCGGGTTGCAATTCATTACCTCGAATGGTATCACTGCATTCTTTATCCTTTCCCAGGTCATTCTCTGCGCCACAGGGGGAGAGGCATTATTTGCGGATATGGGCCAGCTCGGGAGGGACCCGATCATAAAGGCATGGGGGGTTGTTTTTTGTGCCCTTGTCCTCAATTATCTCGGACAGGGCGCATATATTCTTCAACACCCCGAAGCGAAAAATATCCTTTTTGAAATGGCTTTTAATACGGTACCACTGCTTTATATTCCATTCCTGATGCTTGCGGTCATTGCAACGGTGATTGCATCACAGGCAGTCATTTCGGGAATATTTTCCATCGTCTACCAGGGAATTACCACGCGGGTTATTCCGCTTTTAAAAATTGATTATACTTCAGCGGAGCTTCGATCGCAAATCTATATCGACTCCGTGAACTGGTTCATGCTGCTTGCCGTCCTGTATATCCTGTTCCAGTTCGAATATTCCGAGCGGCTGGCAGCAGCCTATGGTCTCGCGGTAATGGGGACGATGACCCTCACGGGTATCATGATCACCGCGATTTTCCTCTTAAAGAAACAGTATATCAGGACCGCCATTGCATTTTGCGTGCTCCTTGCAGACCTGGTGTTCCTCTTCTCGACGACATTCAAGATTCCGAACGGTGGTTACTGGTCGCTGATTATTGCGGCGGTCCCATTCACCCTGATCATGATCTACATATACGGACAGAAGCGGCTGTTCGCCGCCATGAACCCGATGGACCTTCCGGAATTCAGGGAACGATATAGTCATGTTTATACCCATGTCAAAAAAATCAAGGGGACCGCCCTCTTTTTTGCCCGCGATATTCAGAAAATTCCAAGTTATATCTCCCATACCATCTTCAATAACAGCATAATATATGAAGACAATATTATCATCAGTCTTCATCAGCTCGACACCCCGTTCGGAGTAAGCTGGAGATTTGAGGAAGACCTGGAACCAGGACTCAGGGTGTTCCGTATTGAATACGGTTATATGGAAATTATCAATATGACCAAAATACTACGGGATGCCGATATCAGAGAGAAAACAATATTCTACGGGCTCGAGGAGATCGTCACAGATAATCTTGTATGGAAAATATTCTCGGCAATTAAACGCCTTTCCCCCTCATTTGTACAGTTTTACAAGCTGCCATCCCATAAAATACACGGAGTTGTAACCCGAATCGAGATGTAAATTCTTGGTAACCCGGAAGGATGATTGTTTAATGGACAAATCTCAGGCACGTTGGATCTGGATATCGGTTGCATTTTCTACCGTTGTACTGCTGATAGTCCTCGCCACGACGTTCGATAAGAACACACTCCTGACAATCCTGAAACTCAACATCTGGTTCCTTTTGCTTGCTACCCTGCTGAGAATAGCATCGTTACTATTCTGGGCACTCCGCATAAGGACGATGTCTGGTTCACTCGGCTACAAGGTAAAATTTTCTCATTGCTTCAACCTCGTAGTCGCAAACCTTCTTGCCGGGGCAATTACACCGGGACAGGCCGGTGGCGAACCTGTCCGGATACATGAATTATACAGGGCCGATGTGAAAATTGGTGATGCTACTGCGATCGTGCTCATGGAACGAGTCCTTGATGGGGTGGTACTGGTTATTATGGGTGTATTTGCCATGATCCTTCTCGAAAGCATATGGAGAGGCTTAAACATTGCCCTGATCATCGGTATGTTTGTAGGCCTCGCTGTAATGATCGGCCTTATTCTTCTCCTTTTCTATTCTGCACGAAGACCTGAACGTGTAAAAGTGTTGCTGACCCGGATAATAAACTGGGCTGCCAACCGATGGAAAGGAAAAACGATGCAGAAGATTACGGGATATGCAGATATGGAGATGGACAATTTCTTCGCAAGCCTGCACCGGTTTACCACAACAGGACGAAAAGGACTCTTCTATGGCGCAGTATTTTCAACGCTTTTCTGGGCGTCCGAATTTTTCGTTGCCTCTCTCCTGTTGCTCTCCCTTGGTCAGCCCGCGTTCGTTGCCGAATCCTATCTTTTCCAGTTGATTATCGCAATCGTGATGATGATTCCGCTGACCCCGGGATCATCAGGAATCGCTGAACTATCGGCGACTTCACTGTATGCGCTTATCGTACCGGCATCCGTTCTCGGGCTTTTCGTTCTTCTCTGGCGATTACTTCTCTTCTATTTCAATATCGTTGTCGGCCTGGTTGCAAGTCTCAATATTTTCAGGCGCGAACTTCGTATAACTGATGAAAAAAAAGGAGTTGCTGCGAATCCTGAAATATCTGATATACCTGATATAGATAATAGGGCTGCATCCATGGCTTAATGGTATTTTGATAAGAAAAAATTGGTAACAACTCCCGGGCCAAAAAAACAGAACCGCCAGGAATGCAATATCCATTAAAAAAATGCCTTTTTCCGGGCGCCGATTAATAATGTGTTTATGATACTTTTTTATCATCATCACAGGTCCGGCATTTTACTGGCAATGTACCACGCATGGGCTGCCAGGATGAAATAAACCGGGTAATTGAGACCATAAGTGCTGAATTCTCCTCTTGTCGTAAATACCAGGGTCGTTGCATAGACATCAATCTGGAATATGATGATGCCCCACCATTTTCCAAGGTAAAAATACCCCATTCCCGGCAGGACAAAATTCAGGAACCCGGCAATGTAGGGGTTTTTCCGGAGCCTCGGTCTCAGCGAAAGCCCGCGAGGGAGATATGCGAGCGAAAGTCCGACACGTGGAGCAGCTTTCACGGCATTCCATCTGACATTATCATTTCCATCGCTGAGTGATCGGTAAACTGCTGGAATGGCCTTCTCCGAACCAATAACTCCAAGGGCTCTTACCGCTTTCTCACGGATTTCACTGTCATGATCGGTCAGGGCAACACAGAGGGGTTCAATTGCCGCATCTCCTATGCTTATCATTTCCTTCCATTCCTGTTTCCCGAGGTGGACGTAGGCGTGCAGTGTATCGGAATCCGGCTGCCACTGGAATTTATCGAGGGCTACCGCCGCTCCGTACCTGACAAAACGATCGCGATCTTTCAATGCTTCTACAAGCGATGGTATTGCACGATCATCGCCGATCTCTCCGAGGGCAAGTGCTGCTTCCCATCTCACCTCGTTATCCTGATCGATGGAGTGCATTCGTCAGGGGGTCGACTGCCTCCCGGGCCTTTATCTCACCGAGTGCTTCCATCACGCCGAGCCGGATATGTTTGTTCTTTGACTCTAACGCCAGAAGCAGGTGGTTCAATCCATCGGCACCCATCTCACCAAGGGCCTCGGCCGCACGCCATTGGATATCCAGGTCTTTATACCTGAGTGCCGCAATGAGACCATGGACGTCCTTTTCCCGCTTCATCTTTTCAATATCGGGGGGTTCCGGGCGGAAAAGGTTCATTATTTTCAGTTGGACCACCACATGGTATGAATATCACTGACATGTCCTGTCATTCCGGTGTATTCGTCTTTGTACAACTGGAATGGTATTACAAGGAATTTATCTTTGAGATGAAGTGGAAATTTGAATTTCATGATATCACAAGTCAGGAATTTTGTTGCCCAGGTACCAGGCGTGGACGGCAAACGCTATTGAATAGGGAACAGACATCAGGGGAATTACAAGGAATGGAAGCGGGTTCCCGGTGACCGCGATTATCATCAGGTTAATGGTGATAAAAACCTGGAATAATAAAAAACCGAACCAATAACCGAGGTAGTTATAGCCGATTCCAAGAAACATGAGGTTCAGGAGGGCAGCAATATAGGGACTGGGCTTCGTTCTCGGGGCCCTGGAAAGGCCCATAGGCAGAATAGTCAACGGGATACCACATTTCGGAAACGAGAGGGCTGCATGCTTCCTGACAAGAGGGTCTGGATCTCGTAAGGCGATACTGCAGGCAGCTCTGGCGGAAGTATGCATGTCTCCAAGCGTATCCACCGCTGCGGCCCGTACTCTCGGGTCCCTGTCTTTCAAAGCCCAGAGCAGTGGGTGACTGGACTGTTCACCCAAGGGCGGGATTTTATCCCATTCCTGTTTTGCTATGTAATAGTATACCTGCAATGGGATTTCTACAGGCTCCCATCCGAATATATCGAGTGCATCCGCAGCCCCGGATCTGACATATTTATCGGGATCTTTCAATGCTGCAACAATCGGGGTGACCGCGGATTCATCACCAATTAATGCCAGTGAATATCCGGCAGCCCACCTCACCTCCCTGCTCTTGTCATTCCCGAGCGATTCGACGAGGGGTTTGACAGCGCTGCTGGATCGAATGACCCCGAGCGCCTCAACCGCCCCAAGCCGGACAGCCGTGTTCCTGTGTTTCAGTGATTTAATAAGAAATGGAACAGCAGGTTCTCCAATAGAAGCCAGTCTGTCAGATGATTTACGTTGGATCTCCTGGTCGGGATATCCAAGAATTGCAATGAGATCGGTAGGATTTCCAGTCCTGAGTATCCGTTGGATTTTGATATCCCCGGGCCAGAATATCTTATGGATATTCATCAGGTACCGCCCGAATTATATTGACGAACAGGTGTATTCCTCACTTCCGTTCCCTTTAGACTGTTTGCTCAATTGTTTTCGTGTAACCGGGCCAGAATCATCAGGTAAACATATGCAGGATTCCATTTTTCTGTTCACTGTGGGGCTTGTCAATCTGTCAATGCAATTTCGAATCGAGGCCAATTAACTGGTTCTATCTGGACCATATAAACATTTGTGGAGTAACAATCCCGCAAGTCCGAATTTATTAATAATTTAGTTTTCTATCAAAATTTTGATTGATTTTGTAAGATATGCCCAAATCCATACACGATCAATAACTCCCTGAATAATAACCTGGGGAAACCGGCATATTTGATTGGAATACCCTGACATAATACAAAAAAATGAGATTTTTACTTAGTATCAATAAATTAAAAAAATTAACCGTTCTCACTGAAGTTCATTCCCTTGAATCTCCAAGCATTTTAACCAGTAACGCTTTCTGGGCATGCAGACGATTTTCTGCCTCGTCCCAGACAACACTCTGCGGACCTTCGATCACTTCTTCGGTTATTTCATGTCCCCTGTGCGCGGGAAGGCAGTGCATTACGATTGCATCGGGTGAGGCGAATTTTAATAATTTATTATCAACCGTATAACCCTGGAATGCCTTGATTCGTACATCGTAACGTGCCTCTTCCCCCATAGAAACCCAGGTATCGGTGACGACAACATCGGCATCCCTGACCGCCTCAACCGGATCGTGCATTACCTCCACCCGCCCTCCTAATGCGGTAGCCCGCTCAACAACCTCATCTTTTGGTAAAAAGCCTGCAGGACTCGCAATGTTAACAATCATTCCGGTAATTGCCGATGACAAAACGAGTGAATTGCATACATTATTTCCATCACCAACCCACGCTACCTTCACATCAATTGTAGACCCAAAATGTTCCCAAATCGTAAGGATATCGGCAAGCAACTGGCATGGATGTTCCCGGTCGGACAATCCGTTAATAACCGGAACTGAGGAATACCTGGCAAAATCGATTATGGTCTGGTGTTTATACGCCCTGATCATCACCCCGGTGACGTACCGTGAGGCCACCCGCGCAGTGTCCCTGATCTCTTCTCCCCGCCCGATCTGGAGGTCTTCGGAGTTCAGGTATAGGGCATGCCCGCCAAGGTCATGCATGCCGACTTCAAAGGAAAGCCTCGTGCGGGTCGAAGGCTTCTCGAATATCATCGCGAGGCTCTTTCTTTTCAGCAGTTCATGAGGCGTTCCGGTGTTTTTCATTTTCTTGAGATGTTTCGCTTCTGCGAGGATCTTCTGTAATTCCTCTTCAGATATGTCAAGAAGCGAGAGAAGGTCTTTTTTCATCGTATCTCCTTCATATGTTCAATTCTTTTCAGGAGCAGCGCTTCGGTACCGATATCCCGACGGTGACTAATGTCCCCGCCAACCGATGATGCGGCTGATTCCGCAATTTTTTCTGCTTCATCAAGTGTATCAGCCCTTCCCACAAATGCAAGGGTCCGGGAGGACTGGGTCCGGAGTTCCCCGTTGTTCAGCTCTACGTTGGCATAAAATAACAGTGCCTTGCCATAGTCCCCGAATGTCGAGTGTCCTTCCAGTTCGTGGTGTGTCGGGATATCCTTCGGGTACAAGGTACTTACAGACGGTCGCTTCCCGGGAAAATTTCACTGATCCCTGTGAGAGTGTCCCTTCAGTGATCCTGATCATAATTTCCGCCATATCCGATTCAAGGAGTGAAAGGACATTCATTGCTTCCGGGTCCCCGAAACCGTGCATTGAACTCAATCACCATCGGACCGTTTTTCGTATTCATAAACTGGCCATAGAGTATTCCCCGGTATGGCTGCCCGATTTTTGCCATCACCGCAACCACGTCCTTCATAATCCGAGGGCTTTTTCCCGGTCTGCATGGGTAACAAATGGCAATGAATGGTCTGGCATGCTATAGGAACCCATACCCCCTGTATTCGGGCCCTGGTCGCCTTCGAATGCACGTTTATGGTCCTGGACAAGAGGCATAGGTATCAGGTGCGTGCCGTCGACAAATGCCTGGAGGGTAAATTCTTCGCCGACGAGACGTTCCTCAACAACAACCTCGCCTCTCAAGTTGTTTTGCATATTCGATCGCACCGTTGCGGTCGACGTGTTCCCCCATGATTCGAACACCCTTTCCACCAGTGAGGCCGATAGGCTTGATAGCGAGATCTCCGGGGTATTGCGAAATGAACGAAACCGCATCATCAATTTCGTGAAAAACACGGTACTTCGGGCATCCCGCCACGCCATGACGGTCCATCATGACCCTGCAGAACCCTTTGTCAGTCTCGAGGCGGGCAGCCTCCCTGGTTGGTCCTACACATGCAATCTGCCGGGCTTCAAGTTCATCTGCGATTCCGGCCTGCAGGGGTGCCTCGGGCCCGATAATTGCACACTGGACACCGACCCCTGATGCAAAATCCGCTACCCGTTTGACGTTTGTCTCCTTTTCGACCAGTACCCTTTTTGAAACAGACCAGATACCGGGATTTTTTTTCGACATTACAGAATAAAGTTCAACTTCGCTGTTGCGGGAAAGGACGCTCGCAATTGCATGTTCCCTGCCCCCACCCCCTACAACCAGGATCTTCATCGTCATGGAACAGACCAACCGTCTATTATCAGTGGTTACTCTCTTGTTATCTCGCTTGCTTTAACAAGTGCGTGCAATGTTACGTTGTCTTTGGCAAGTGCCGCTGAGGCACCCTGCTCGCGGTCGACCACCGTCACAACAACACTGATACTGGCGCCGGCGTCCCTCAGGGCTTTGATGCCGTAGAGTGCCGATCCACCCGAGGTCGTCACATCTTCGACGAGGAGAACGCTTTTTCCTTTCACATCCCCGATTAACCGGCCACTTTTACCGTGGTCCTTCTCGGCCGACCTGATAATTGCATACGGGCGTTTACCCGTGAGTGACACACCTACGGCCAATGGGACCCCCCCGACCGCAACCCCCGCAACGACATCTGACGGGAACCTTCCTGCAATTTCCTCACAGACCATGCCCAGGAGGGCCGGGTCAGTCATCGCCGACTTGACATCCAGGTAGTATGTGCTGATCGCACCCGATGCAAGGACAAAATTGCCATACTCAACTGCACCATGGCTGATAAGTGCGTTTGCGATCCGGTTTACCATGGTGATCCTCACGATATTTACCCTGTACGTTATTTCACTGTTTACCATGGGACCTCTTTTACACCTGCCAGGAATCCGATTATGTTCGTTGCCCGGTGAAGCAGGGGTGTAATAATCAGGATAATAATCACGATTGGCACAGTCATCACGCTGAAAAACCATTGCGGGGTCGAACAGCGCAGTGAGCAGGAATGCTCCTGCAACGAGGTCATACTGGTCCGCTACCGGCCAGGGGTCCCCGGAATTCTTTCCAAGGCGGCGCTTGAAAAAACTCTTGCCAAGGTCCCCGAGGAGTGCTCCAGTTGCAAGAAGCACTACCGCAGGGATCGTGAGGACAGGGAAAAAATCCCAGTGGAAATATGACTGCAGTGAAATCTGCACCAACCCCGACAATGACTCCGCATGCAATACCGATAAAAAGCCCCCTCCAGGTCTTTCCGCTCCCGAAGAGTCTCCGGCCGTCGGTGAAATTTTTTCCTCCGTCGATGGGTGCGCCCCCTCCGAATGCAGCTGCAGAGGAGTTTGGAATATACGCCGGCAGCATTATCCAAAGAGCGGATACCAATGCTATTATTATTGTATCGATACTAATAACTGGAGCACCCCAATACCTAAAATAAAGAGCAGATATAAACATTAAGGTATCTAAGGGAGAAAATTCCTCTAAAGGATGCATCGGTTGGAGTATTATGCTAATCAAAAAAACGAAGAGCCTGTGCCCTGTCTGCAACACCGTGATCGAAGCGGAAATTGTAGAGGAAGATGGCGGGGTATGGATACACCGTTCATGTCGGGACCATGGATCATTCCGTGATCTCTACTGGTCTGATGTAGATATGTACCGCAGGTTCGATAAATATGAGAATATCGGGTCCGGAGTACGAAAATCCACAGCGGGAGGGTTCGCAGGAGACCTGCCCAACCAGATGTGGGCTATGCAGTAATCACAAGTCTGCCACGCTTCTTGCGAATATTGACCTCACAAATCGTTGCAATTTAAACTGTGATTTCTGCTTCGCAAATGCACGGGCTTGCGGGTATATTTATGAACCTTCGTTTGACCAGATCACTGGCATGCTCAAAATTTTGAGGGACGAAAAACCAGTACCTGCCCCTGCGGTCCAGTTCTCTGGTGGGGAGCCGACCATGCGCGAAGACCTGCCGGAAATTATCAGGAAGGCAAAAGAACTCGGATTTCCGCAGGTGCAGGTAGCCACGAATGGGATAAAACTTGCAAAAGATGTCGAATACGTCCAGAAACTGAAAGATGCCGGGCTTTCTACGATATATCTCCATTTTGACGGTGTAACCAAAGATACGAACCCGAACCTTGCAATTGATGAAAAAGTGGTCGCCAACTGCACTGAAAGTCGGTCTTGGAATTGTACTGGTCCCAACAATAATTCGTGGACGGAATGACCACCAGATAGGGGATATCATCAGGTATGCGGCTGACCATATTTCCGTTGTCAGGGGTGTAAATTTCCAACCGATTGCATTCACCGGGGCGGCAAGTGAGGATGATATCAAGAGAGAAAGGATCACGGTGCCTGACATTTCTGCAGCTGTTGAGAAACAGACCGACGGGGTAATCAGGAAATCAGACTTTTATCCGATCCCCTGTGTGTTACCAATATCCGAGCTTGTCGAAGCATATGGAGGTAAACCACAGATACGGTTTACTGCCCACCAGCATTGCGGGGCCGCAACCTATGTATTTGTAACAAAGGAGGGCCTAGTCCCTATCAACAGGATGATTGATGTCGACAAATTCTTCGTCTCTGTTGAGGAGATGGCAGAAAAACTGAAAAAGGGAGGGTCCCTGAATAAATATAAAACCCTGCTTGAGGGGATCAAGGCGCTCCATGAGTCTGTGAAGAAAGGTGAACAGGGAAGTGCAATAGATTTCTGGAAATTAATTGGAAAAGCCCTGTTATTGCAGAATTTTGATGCTCTGCGTGAATTCCACTGGAATGCTCTCTTTATAGGTACCATGCATTTCATGGATCGCTATAATTATGATATTTGTCGTGTCCAGAGGTGCTGTATCCATTATGCAACCCCGGATGGGACACTGATTCCATTCTGCACCTACAATTCCGGCCCTGTATACAGGGAACAGGTCTGGCAGAGATGGAAGAAAACCGAAGAATAATCCCTATTCTTTTCCGCGGAACATGACAAACGTCACTTTTTCCTTTAATATTATAACTGAAAAATTCCTGTCCTTTTTTATTTACGGATAATGAAATGCAAACTGTTTATTATCGACACGAATCCGTAGAAATGAACAGATGTAACTGGTAAATTATTTGGCGAAACAAATTAGTGGATAGTCGGTAAAATACTTTTAGTCCATTCGACACAACTATGGAAATTTAAGTTCCAGAAATTCCCCCCGTTTCATGGCGATTGCTGCAATTGCAAGGTCCTGAATTGCCAGGCCCGTAGAATCAAAAATCGTAATCTGTTCTAGGTTTGGTCTTTTCTTACGTCCAAGTACGACTTCTCCCAGAGTACCTGCAATATCTCCCGGGGAAAAAATCCCTCTGCTGACCGGCACATTGATCTCTCCGGAATGGATCGCCTGGACCGGATCATCCACGATTATCATTGCCCGCTTTAGGATGGCAGGGTCAAGTTCTTCCTTTCCTGGTGCATCGGCGCCGATAGCATTAATGTGGGTACCTTCACGAATCCAATCATCGAGCACAAGAGGGCTTCGTGAAGGTGTTGTCGTAACAATCACGTCGCTGTCGCAGACAAAGGGAATTGTACCGGTACTACAATCGAAGTGGTCATATCTTTCTACAAATTTTTTAGCAGATCCCTCATTCCGACTCCAGACACGTACGCGCGTTACTTCGATCTCACGGGATATTGCGTCCAGCTGTGCTGATGCCTGGCGCCCGGTGCCTACAAGGCCGACAGTGATAGATCGCTTCGCTGCAAGATATTTTGTTGCGACCGCTCCCGCAGCACCGGTTCTCAGGTCTGTGAGCCGTGTGGCATTCAGGATAGCCAGTGGCAACCCCGTTTCGATATCAAGGATCGTTGTAAGGGCCATTACCGTCGGGAGTCCCTTCCCTGGATTTGCCGGGTGGACATTCACACATTTTATTCCCGCCAGGTGCTGTGCGGGCATGTAAGCGGGCATGGTCCTGAAATCACCGTTTGGAAAGGTAATATAGACCTTTGGCGGCATCTGGACGTTTCCCATTCCATGTTCCCTGAATGCTTCTTCAATGGCCAGGTTTATCTCGTGAATGTCAAGTCCCGACTCCGGATTTGAGTAATACTTCATGGTCCTACGGTATCTCCTGTCCCGGTCTGCCCGGTTTTTCTGACAGATAATCAGCCAGGATCTTCAAATACCTTACTCCATTAGGGAATCAGATTGTCGGGGCAGGTCTGGTAAAATATGATTGTAGTGATATACTGTGGCCATATCAACGTAATTATAAGATACCGCTGACAAATTGTTTCAAAAAGAAATAAACTGCATAGGATTTCCACATGATCACAATCGTTCCAAAACCAACTGATTCCGTTGGCGATAACTCTACATCCATGGTTACTGATGAACTTACCAAAGCAGGCACAGCCTACAGGATTATGGATCCCGATTCCATTGACCCTCTTTCCGGCAGGTGCTCAGGGGAACTGATATGGGTTTGCGGGCTTCGCCAGGATGATCACCAGTTCGAGGTTATTAATGCACTTTCTGTTGATAATCTCGTTATTAATTCGCCAGGGTCGATATTTACCTGCGCAAGTAAAGTAAAAACCTCCGCACTCCTGAAGAAAAAAAGTATAAGGACACCGGAAACCCTTTTCACTGCGTCATCGGAAATTGCCTGTCATTTTGTCGAAAAACATGGCAAGGTCGTCTACAAACCTGTATATGGATATGACGGAAACGGAATCCGTCTTGTCACGTCACCTGCAGAACTGGGGGAAGGTCCGTACTATCTCCAGGAATATGTCCCTAACGACCGGGACTATAGGATTTTCGTAATCGATGGAAAGTCGGTCGGTGCGATTGTTCGTCGTTCAGATACACTTGCACACAATATTCATCAGGGTGGCACCGGGGTTCCTTGTGAGATAGATGAGGATATGGCCGCAATCGCAGGGGAAGCAGCCACTGCTGTAGGGGTCGATTATGGAGGTGTTGACCTACTCCGGACCGGGGATAACTACACGGTGCTGGAAGTAAACGGTACACCTAACTGGCACTGCATGAGCGCCCCGATACCGAAATTTCTCGCATCCTATCTCATTGCAAAAGAACGGCAGTTCCGGTGCTGATTCCGGAATATATAATTCCTGTCTCGAAACCTTCTTTCCCTGATAAAAGGCTGTAAACCTGCGAAAAAAGGGGTATCCCGACTATTGGGAATATTCCATTTCCTTTAATGTCTTTTCTGCCAGTTCCTTCATCCGTGCAGATATCCGGCCGGATGCTGAGAATTCAACATCCTTCATTGCATTGGCGAGCTCATTTCCAAGGACAAAAATTGCATATTTATGTTCCATTTTGCTCTTATGTGTTTGGCTTGGAAGTATTTTCAGTGAATAGTATTGGGTGAACTTAAGATCCGGGTTAATGCTCTCGAAATAGTCTTTTATATTGAAGAGCATCTGGTGCAGGGTAATTAATTCCTCTTTATGCATCGGTATCATCCCCAAGATCAAATGGTAAATTTCATCTTAAATAAGTATGGGGAAGAAAATATTCAGGCCATTTTTATTAGTCTGATTGACATCGGGCGCTTTATAATCCCCTTGAATTCTCGCGCTGCGACATACTCAACACCAGTCTCGACAAGGTGGTCGAGAAGTTTCTGGTTTACCTCGCCATCAAGAACGACACCCGAAATTTCTCTGTTCATCTCATCGAGTGCCGGTTCAACATCCTCTGCTTTCACTTCACGGAGGAGTCCGTAGTCTCCCGAGAGAAACCGCGCTTTATGATGTCCCCGAACAGCCCGGAGATGATCGGTAAGTGTCTTTAGAGACCCCGTGTTTTTCAGACGTCCCGGATTTCATCGTGCGATCCTGGGAACCGTCCGGTATCCCGGCCGGTTCAGCGACAGGGACGATAACCGGAGGTTTTTCCGTTCTAACCGGGAGCATCCCTCCGGATTCTGCCTCTTCCCCGGTCAGGAACTGGTCACGTACATATTCCACGGGTACCTTATTCCGAAGTGCCTTGATCACCTCTTTCCTTGTCATATCCTCAACGCTTTTACCCCGGGGCGAGGATGCTACATAATCAATATCTGCCACCTGAAGGAGTTCCCTGAGGATCAGTTCTCCACCACGGTCACCATCAAGAAATGCGGTTGACGTTTTGGTTTCGGTGAGCTCGATAATAGTCTCGGTGACTTTAGTCCCTTCTACGGCAACTGCATTTTTAATGCCGATATTTCAGGAGATTGATGACGTCAGCGCGGCCTTCTACGACGATAATTGCATCGCTGTCCTTACATTCGGACCGGCAGGAACTTTGTCCTCCCCGATTACGCTGATTTTTTCAATGCGGATACTCTCCCTGACATCATCCAGCAGTTCATAACTATCGATTGATGCATCGTTGAAATATCCGGTGAGCAGCTCCTTCGCTCTTTCAACAATCACTTTGCGTTTTGCGACCCTTATGTCCTCGATACTCTCTACTGTCAACATGGGCAACGCATGGTCCCACACGATCGATCGTTTCCAGAGATGCCGCAAGAATCGCAGTTTCCGCCCGGTCCAGCGAAGATGAGATGAGGATCTCACCTTTGGTCTCCCCTTTTCTGCTGGTTACCTGAACGTCTATTCTTCCGACACGTCCGGTGCGCTGTAAGTCCCGGAGGTCGAGTTCTTCGCCGAGTAAACCTTCAGTCTGACCAAAAATGGCCCCGACTACATCAGGTTTCTCGACCACCCCCTCTGCGGTGAGGTGGATGTGAATAAGGTACTTGGTAGTATCAGATGAATACGTAATAATGCACCCCCATGTGTCATGCAATATTTCAAACGCGTGATCATAGGTAACTCCTAGTGGTATGCACGATCTCTTAAAATGTGTGATATTGTTAAAGGATTTTAACTTTTAAGAAAAAACTCCGATAAATATTAGATTTGGACCCTGTCCGGAATTTGCAGCTGATGTAGGTATACAAGGGTTCGTTATTCAAGAGGTTTAGAAAAAGGATATTCTGGTAGTATTATCAGCCTGTAAATATTTCCGCAATTTCATGCGATTTAAAGTCACTCATCGTGAATGGGGTTGTCCTGAATTTCCATACCTTATTGGGATCCAGGTAATTGATTTCCGAACCGACACTCCCGATTTCATTACCGTCAGCATCGGACAGTGTGACCGTCACCGTCACCAGGTCGATCCGCTCAGATCCTATATTTTTTATCGTGCCAACTACCATCCTGGCCCCCGTTGGATCTGTTTCCACATGTGATTCGAGAAGTCGCACTTTATGAGAGGGATTGTATTCATATCGCGTAAATCCAAACGGCCGTTTTACATAAGCTTCCACTGGCACCGGCGTTTCTTCGGGCACCGGGTTAGCGGGTACGGCTGTTACGGAGGCAATGACCTGGTAGGTAGGGACGGTAGTTGTGATCGCTGTGGCCGGAGCAGAAACAGTTGGGACCTGGCTCACCGGAGATGTGCTAATACATCCCGTGAAGATGAACAAAACGAGAAGTAACATGAATGGTGAGACCAGCCGGACATTTAATTTCATAACGTTATCCTCCTGTTACTAAAATATCAACTAGGTACTATTTGATTCATACGAAGCAACTCTTTTTCTGATATTTGTCCACCAAAGTTCTGCGCCGGATTACTATCGTACCCGATTAAAAAATATTTTTTTCAAGCCTTGTTTTAACTTCATCCACCGAAAGCCCACATAAGAGTACTTTTTTCTGTGACGATGTGGCCCCAGCCACGATATCCACGTCGTTGCGGGAAATACCGAGTACTGATGCAAGCAACCCTGTAACTGCAATATTTGCTTTTCCATCGATTGGCCGGGCTGAAACCTGACAACCCACAGTTTTTCTCCACGGGTTGTAACTGGTGGGGAAAGAGTCAGATTTACTCCCTGTTGAGACCTCGATTGAGATGATCGTTCCATGGGAGGTGGCGACAAGGGCTTCTGATATATCAGCCATCAATTATCTATCACCGGATATCTAAATAACCTGCATGGTGTAACCCATCAACCAGCAGGACATGACATGAATTGTGCTCAATTCATGACAATTGGAGAAAACAGGTGCCTTAATACCCTGAACATTAACGATGATAATTTAGAATGTCGCCCGACGTTAACAAGTTGGGATCACCAGTGGCATGTCGCCTTCCTTCACCCGCTTTTAACCCTGTCGGGCGGTGCCTGTCGCAAAACCGGGTTGTCCCGAAGTTCATTTCCAGGCGCTTGCCAGTCGATCACCCGGGGACCTATGGAAGTGCTTTGTCGGCACCATTCTCCATAAGTCGTCCCGGTATTTATCCAATACCTTTGTGTCACCTTATCACTGGTATCCCTTTCCAGGGTACCAGCAAGGACCGGGGTTAAAGAATTCCCTGTCTCTGTATACTATCTTACCTGCCATTACCACCAGTTCTGGAAATATTGCAGGTTTTCCTGCGAACGGTGTCCATCCGGCCTTGCTATACAACTCCCCGGGATCGACATTGGTAATTTCACCGGAATACAATGCAAAATCCGCCCGCTCGCCCGGCAGAAAACCCGCTGGTGGTATACCAAGTATCTCGCAAGGTCGCTGCGACACTTTCTCGATCATTGATGACACGGGGAGTTTTCTTTTTTGTAGTTCCGCAAGAAGCAACGGGACCATCGTGCCAACTCCGGGTATTCCTGAAGGGGCATCCGAAAAATTAACGGATTTTTCTCCGGCAGTATGTGGCGCATGATCAGACGCAACTACATCGATGACGTCCCACTTTTTCCAGAGTCCCAGTCGAATCTTTTCATCGCGTAGCGGTGGGTTGACTTTTGCAGAAGTGTCTCCCGGAAGGAAGTCCTGATTCGCGAGAAGCAGGTGGTGCGGGGTCACTTCAAAAGAGATCCGGCGGGTATTGATTACCTCATTTTTTTCCCGGATAAATCCTGATAAAAAACGCCGTTGCTCCAAAACTGCGTCGATTGCCTGTGGGGCACTCAAGTGACAGAAATGAAGACTGCAACCGGATGAATTGAGCTGGCAGACATCTTTTACAGCATGGGCCTCACTCCCGGTGTTTCTGTTGTTATCATGCTCAGCCAGGGTGCCCGGGTTTGATGTTCCTACCTCCTCGGCATGGATTGTCGCCAGGCCTCCCATGCTATGGATGTCCAGGAGGGCTTTTGACAGCTCCCGGGCAGGCAGCGCTTCCCCATAACTTGACGGGCCGGCGAATATCTCACCGAATGCCATAGCCCCGGCATCCCACAAAGAAGCCAGATCTCCCCCAGGTAACACTCCGGCATTTATGGCAAAACCGCAACAGGCATTAGATAGTGCTTCTTCCACCCGGCTGGAAAAACGTGCGGATGTGGTCAGGGCAGGGATTGTATTCGGCTGGTCAACCACCAGCGTTACACCTCCGGCAAGAGCACTCCTCGTGCCGCTCCGCCAGTCTTCCTTCCCTGCCTGAATCCCCCCACGCATGTGTACGTGCATATCGGTTGCAGCAGGGATCAGCAGCATTCCATGACATCTGACAATCTCGTCTGCTTTTTCAACAGCCCCAATATGCGTTACCTTCCCCTTTTCAAATCCGATATCTGCCCGCCTTCCGTCAGGGAATGCTACATCAAGCAGGGCAAGATCACAACCGGGCATCTGTACCAGACGTTGGATTGGATTTACATTAAAATGGTGGTTAAGGATTTGACCCGGGCGACTGAATTTTGGTAAAAAAATCAGGGTTCCTTGTTATGTTCATCAGGGAGGAGACATGCCGGTCCTTCCGCATGCGGGACCGGCTTCTCAAGCCGGCCCATAACGGAAAGAATAGCCGGCATGATAATAATGGCACCTATTAAAGAGAACCCGACGGCAATCAGTGTCGTGATCCCGAAATTGCTGATAATCGGGAAACTTGCAAATAACAGCGCAGAAAATCCAAAAAATGTTGCAAGCCCCGAAATCGTAATTGCAGTTCCAATTCGTTCGACGCTGTGATGAATTGCACTCATCGGGTCACCCAGGTTATCGAATTCTTCGGCATACCGCTCCATAACGAGGATCGTATATTCAGCTGCGACACCGATAGTCATTGAACCGAGGGTGGCCGTCAGCGGGGTATAATCAATCCCCAGCATGTACATCGCGGCTGCGTTCCAGCCTACTACAAGGATAATCGGCACAAGCGGTGTGATAGCGTGAACTCTCCGGTAAACAAGCACAAGAAACACAAACACCAGGACAAACCCAAGTGCAGTCATCTGGTCTTTTGACGAAGATAATGATCCGATAAGTCGGGTGAACAGGTCAAAACTACCGGAAGGGACCGCATTGACACCGGTAGGGGGTGGATTAAATGCGATATCCTTGATCATAAGTTCCTTTAACGCAGAGAGTTGTGGCGTCTCCAGTTTTATCGTGGTAAACTGGATTACCCCGTCTGTAGAACCAACAAGATAAGTCTTTTTTATATCAGCCGGAATTGTCGACAGCACCGTGTCTAGTTCATTCTGCGTTGCAGGTATCTGCCCGTTATTATATGCAAGAATATATGTGACAATGCTGGTCACACCGGTAATCTCACTATGCCGGTTCAGCTCGTCATCCTGGAACTGTTTCATCCATCTAACCGTTGGAAGGGAGCTGACACCATCGCCGTTCAGGTATATTGGTGCAGTGCTCGTTGCTCCATACATCCTCGTTACCTTATCGTTTAAGACCTTTGCCGGCATATCGGAAGGAACAAAGGTATTTTCATTGGTCTGGATCGGGATGTACGAATCCATCTGGAAACCGATGACTGCTATTACGCATGCCACGAGGAGAATAGGGACTGGATTCTTTGCAATTTTCATTGAGGTTGCTGTCAGGAGCGAACCATATGAGAAGCTGCGTTTCGATGAAGGTTTCTTTTCTTTCGGTTTATATTTCAACAGGATGGCTGCAGTTGGAATACCGATCAAAGAGGCAAGGTAACATGAGGCCACCCCGATGATGGAAACCAACCCGAAACTCTGGATCATTGGGACCGGGGAGATGAACATCGCCAGAAATCCCATGCAGGTTGCAAGCATCGCATAGAGGACTGCAGGGCCGGTTCTTGTGACCGTCATAAGTACGGCCTGTTCCATTGTCCCTTTTCTGATTTCTTCGTCAAAACGTGCATGGAACTGAATGGCATAATCGATCCCGAGCCCTATCATGACTGGGAATGCCCCAAGCACTGCCATATTTAACTGGATCCCAACAAGTCCCATCATTCCCATGGCCGAAACGAGGCCTATGGCTACCATTGCAACGGGTAGAAACCGGTGGCTGACGAATGAAAACAGTATCCCCATCACGATAACCATGAGGATGAGGGCAGCAAAAATCAGCACCCCTGCAGAGGATCCCATTGAGTCCTTCATTTGTTGCGAGAAGGCCGCACTCCCTGTTAAGGATATTTTCACCCCTGGTGGAGGATTGGAGTTGTCGACAAGACTCTGAAGGTTGTTGATCAGGTCAGTTTTTGCTTTTTCAGAGAGGCCTTCGTTCACGTCCACCCGGATAATCGTGATAAGGTTTGACTGTGAGTAGACCGCGAGTACCTGTGCAGGGATCCGGGTTTCTGCATCCTGGATCTCGCCTATCGACGTTGGAAGGTTCCCGTTGTTGGCCAGTTTGAGGAAGTCGGCTACACCGCTGACACTCCTGACGTTCTGCTGGGTCCGGATCGAGCCTTCAAGCCGGTCCATAAACTGCAGCATATCAGGGCTTATCGGTGTATCAGTGTCAATGAACAAAACAACAGGGTCCGACTGGAACGTAGAAATATATTTATTATACTGGCTTCCTTCGGGTGAGTCTTTCACCATGTACGTTTCCCATCCCGTCGCCATGGATATCGTTGTCATCCCATACAGGCAGACAATAAAAAGCGCGACCACGATGCCTGCTACAAGCATCGGTCGATGGGTTATCACTTTCGCAAGCCGTTCAAATAAATTCTTCACAATATCCTGTTCCTTTATCTTGTCTATGTTACGAGTTTACGATTCTCCGGGAATAAAAAATTAAAGGACCTCTGGATAATTCGTGTCCTGATCCCGGATTATTTTTGGAATATCATGGAAATGCGAAACCCAAAATGAATGGGCACTGGCATCTAGTGACATCTGAACCGAAACAGGCCTGACCTCCAGACAAAAATTACGATCCGTCCGTTTGGCCTGGGTCAGTTCTCGTTTCAATTTATCGATAAATTTTCGCATGGATTAGTAATAAAGTATTTGTTGTGAATAAGACAACAAAATCTTTTCATGTGCCATCATCCCATGAATTTTTTTATTCCTGATTAAATTTTGTCCAGTATTATGTAAATTTTCCAGTAGTTTTATGCCACAAATTATCAGCGCAGCGATCGGATTATACTCATCGAGGTGCACGGATCGTCCGTGATGACGCCGTCTACCCCCATTCTAATAGCCTTTTTTAGTTCCCCCCGGGAATTCAGTAGCCAGGGGATAACCCGGGTCCCGGAGGTGTGGGCCTGCTCCACAAATTCGGTACATACATAATCAAGCCTTGGAAGAATCAGATCGAATTTAAACCAGGCATCCTGTATTTGATGATGATTTGGAATGTTTGGGACAATTATTCCGGTTTTTAAACCTGGGAGCCGTGTTTCGGAAATCAACAGACTTTCGGTATGAAATGAGACCACGATAACCTTTTCGGAGATAAAATTCCGAATGAGTTTGCAGATAATATCCTCACTGCCTGGTTCTTTTATTTCGATAAAAATACCACGACCCGAATGTAGTATAACCGGTACCACTTCTTTAAGTGTGGGAATTCTCTCTCCCTCTCCCGCATCAAGTTCTTTTAATTCTTTTAACGTGAGGTCATTGACCTGACCTGTCCCACTCGTGGTACGGTCAAGCCTTGCATCGTGGATAACAACCGGGACGCCTTCGTGGCTTAACCTGACATCAACCTCGATATAATCTGCACATATAAGTCCTGCATTGATGGCCCTCAGGGTGTTTTCCGGTCCAGGTGATAGAGCACCCCGGTGTCCTACTATCCACACGGTATTCAAGCCTCCCTGCTCCTTGAGTTGGTGTAGTAGCCGATAAGGGTTGGCGAGCGTTAAACCAGGGAATTATGAACAATATTGGAAAATATATATTTGAGAATCCCCATAACTCTCGTTGTTTAATTGAACGAAGGTACGACCATATCACTGGATCAATTCACAACAGAAGGGTATCCTGGCACTGACCATTTCCAAACCGAGACATTCCGGCAATATATCAAAGGTCTGAAAAATATTTAACCAGGATGAGAATCCCAGGATATACCTTGGGGAAAGAAATCCAACGAGTTATTTGGGATTAGCTGACCTTATCTTTAACCTAACTGTCCTGTGCTGTGCGAAGTGATAATAACAATGCAAGAGATGAAAATACGAGATCCTTATGTATTTGCCGCCCTTCTTCTCGGGGTTATTGTACTTGTGAGTACAATCGCCGGCGGGATCGGCCTGTTATCAGGTCTGCCAGCTATCGGTCAGGTAGTTATCGCTGACATTGCTCTGGCAGTAGTTGGTATTGCATTGCTCGGATTTCTCGGGTGGTGGGAGAAAGCAGGCTATACCAAGTCCATCCGGGTCCTTGACCTCCCCCTTTTCTTCCTGCCATTCATTGTTGCGCTTCTCTCCCTCACCGGTGGCATTAACGTTACCGCCCCAACCCTGATTATTGCCTTTGCTCTCTTTGCGCTATTGATTGGATTCACTGAAGAAACATTTTTCCGCGGGCTTATCCTCACAGGGTTGCTTCCGACGGGAGTATACAGGGCCGTTTTATTCTCATCAATTCTTTTTGCAGCACCGCACCTGTTAAATTTCCTTACCGGACTATGGAACCCTCTGTTTACGCTGGCGGATACCGTTGCGGCATTCGGAATTGGTATTACGTTCGCCGCTCTTCGTCTACGGACAGGGAGCATCTGGCCGTTAATAGGTCTCCATGCACTAATAGATTTTTGTGCGCTCCTGACCCTTGGAAGCCTGGAGGTTACCGCACAGGCTCCCGAATCACTCGCTATCTCAATAATGGTCGGAATACTCCTTGTAGGGTACGGGTGGTTCCTGCTTTCCAGAAAATTTCCGGGAACCCAGGGCAGGGACGAATCGAGGGGGTAACAGGTGGCGGAAAAAAGGAAATCCGAATTTTTTATATTTGCCAATATCGGAGAAGAATTGACAATTCTCTTTCCTGTACCTGGGATTGGACTGCGAGCACGGGCTCTACACGGTTGGTTAAATTTCCGACTTGAAATGCATAAAAAAGCATTCGATTTTAAAATTAATTCAGGGTTCCATGATTTAGATCGGGGTAATTCCCTGAAAATATGGCTATTACAAGAATATTTTAGAAATGCGAGGGATGGGATTTGAACCCAAGAACTCCTTCGAGACTAACCCCTGAAGCTAGCGCCGTTGACCAGGCTTGGCTACCCTCGCGCTTTATACACTATACCTTCCGAGAAAATAAATGTAGTAGTTTAATCTACGCTTCCCCGGTATTATTGACCGTTTCCAATGGGAGGTAATTTCAGCGCGGCTGTTACGACTGCTGGCTGCCCTGCCCGTTCTGGTATTTCTGCAACTCGGCCTCCCTCAACTCTTTTCGCCTGATTTTCCCGGAGATTGTTTTCGGAAGTGCTTCCGTAAACTCGATCAGCCTCGGGTACTTGTAGGGTGCCGTAACATGCTTGACATGGTTTTGTAATTCCTTAACAAGCGCATCCGACGGTTTATTCCCGGGGGCGAGAATAATGAATGCCTTGACAATCATCCCGCGGACATCATCAGGGACCCCGACTACAGCCGCTTCCTGGACTGCCGGGTGCTCGATAAGAGCACTCTCAACTTCAAACGGACCGATACGGTAACCTGATGCCTTTATCACATCGTCATCCCTGCCGATAAACCAGAAATACCCGTCCTCATCCATGTAGGCCTTGTCACCGGTATAATAGAATCCGTTGACGAATACTTTTTTGTTCTCGTCCTCGTTGGAAAGGTATCCGTCGAACATACCGACAGGTTTCGGGGTCGTTTTTATTGCGATCCTGCCTTCCTGGTGGATAGCAACTGGTTTTCCATTATCGTCATGGAGTTCGATTTGCCAGCCCGGGGACGGTTTCCCCATGGAGCCGAATTTTGGTTTCATCGATGGAAAAGTTCCGATACAGAGCACGGTTTCGGTCTGTCCATACCCTTCATAGATTGTGAGTCCGGTGGAGTCTTTCCACGCCTTTATCACCTCGGGGTTAAGGGGTTCCCCTGCGCTCGTACAGTGACGGAGTTCTGAGAAATCAAATTTATCAAGATCAGCAAGGATCAGCATCCGATAGATTGTCGGTGGGCAGCAGAACGTTGTTATCCCATATTTTTCAATTAACGGTAGGATTTCTGTCGCATTGAAACGGCTCCGGATATCATATACAAAAATACAGGCCCCTTCAATCCATTGCCCGTACAGTTTGCCCCAGGCGCTTTTCGCCCAGCCTGTATCGGACAGGGTAAAGTGGACGTCTGTTGAACGGACGTCATGCCAGAATCGTGCTGTAACAATGTGACCGAGTGGATAGACTGTGATTGTGCACAACCATTTTGGCTTCTCCCGTTGTGCCGGAGGTGAAAAAAATTACCAGCGGATCGGTGGACTTTGTCTTTTTCATTCCCGGGAGGGCAATCAGTTTCGTCGAAACCGGTGCAGGGTAATCCAATTCTACCGGGTAGCTGATCCAACCGTCACGTTTACCGTCCATCACCATGCGACCGCAGAGTGACGGGCATTCATCGAAGATTTCGTCCACCTTATCGGCGTGTTCCATGCTGGTAATAATCATCTTGATATCAGCGGTATGGACCCGGTACTTCAGGTCTTTCGGGGTGAGCATGGTCGGTACAGGGCAATAGACAACACCGCGTTTAATAAGTGCCAAGGTAAATATCCACCATTCGGGAACCCTCGGAAGCATGATGAGTACCCGGTCGCCTTTCGTGATTCCGTACTTGATAAACATGTTTGCGACCTGGTTCGAAAGCCGGGACATGTCCCAGAACGTAAATTTTTTCTCTTCACCTTTCTGGTTCACCCAAATCATCGCAATCTTGTTACGATCCTTCTTCGCCCATTCGTCGACGACATCAAATCCGAAATTAAAATATTCAGGGACTTTTATCCGGAAATCTTCATAGGTCTTGTCGTAATTCATAATATTATGCAGATTACGATTATCCGGCTGTTCCCCTTTTGCAGGGTCCACAGTCGGATGAACCCAGATATCCTCGTTGCCACCATGTTTCAGGTACGTGGTGCAGGCTTCACTAATCCATTCGGAGCGAGAAAAACCTTTACTTTCCGATGAAGCATCTATTTTTTCCGTAAGTTGGTCATCCATTGTGACTGAGTAGCGCACCATACTGAATCGTTTAGTGGTGCTCTAAATGAGCCTTTCGGTACTATCCGGTACCTGTTACGGTAGTTTAATGTATATCAAACGAACCGGATTTTAAAAATACCTTTGTTGTAATGGTGCTGATCAGTGTTGATAGAATTTTATCTATTAGGAATCTCTGACTCTTCACAACACAGTTACCGGAAATTCGCTTGATTTCCAGTTTTTTACAAATTCCATTTCTTTTTTCCGGGAATAGGCCGGCCCTAAAAAAAGAATGCGATCTTCGGAGTCACAAGTAAATAAATTTCACGAAGATTGTTCTTACATATATCCCCGAAAAGGATCATCGCCTGGTTTCGTATGTATTTACGTCATTGCCGGCATTTAAGATCAATAAGTGATATATAAGTTAATTCCGTCATTTCAGGAACCGATCCACAGAAAAAATGGAATCATTTCAGTAAATTAATATTAATACATTTTCAAGAAGAGATCATGTTCTCCTCTCCATCATATCAGAGAATTAATATTAAAGGCAGGCAAAAGCCGGGGAAAATACTGATTCTTGCAGCCCTGCTCGTAGTTCTGGCATTGGTGCTCCCCGCTTCCGGGGCAGAAAATGTCAGCGGGGCTTCCAGCAATGCCAGCCTTGCTGCGAATGCGCTACTTGCTGCAACAACGCAGGCACCGACTCAATCCGCCGTTACTACAACGATGCCCACCGCTACCGCTACGGTAATTACCACCACTCAGGCAGTAAAGGCACCAAAAATCGAATTCACGGTAATGCCTGTCGATGGTATCGCCCCACTCACGGTAACGGTATACCCGGTTTTTAATCCTGCAGGGGGGGCACCAAAATATATCGTTCTTGATTTTGGCGACGGTCAGCAGTTAAACGATACCCTGAAATCCAGTTACCAGCATGTATACCAGATAGCCGGGAATTACACGATCACGCTTACATCCGTGAACGAGGGCGGGAGTAATTTAGAGACCCTGCAGAGTCCGGTAAATGTCCATATTCCAGTTGTAGTGACAAGCCCTGCACCAACCACCTCACCGGTCTCAACATCAAACATAACAGTCACAGTTCCGGTTACGACAGTTACAACCCCTGTTCAGAATACTACCATCACAAATGCGACAACATCGGCCCCGGGATCCGGGCAAAATGTTACGTCTGGTGATTCTCCATGTTTCTACCCGAACATGACCCAGGCAAATTTCACGGCAACACCAGTTGAAGGCCAGGCACCTCTGCGGGTAAACTTCTTTGACAATTCATCATGTGCGCCACCCGTAGCCTGGCAGTGGGACTTTGGCTCACCCGTGAACCCGGGTATTAAAACTATGCGCGATCCGGTGATGACCTACGCCGATCCCGGTACTTACAATGTAACGTTGCTTGTGATTAATTCGTTCAATAATAACAGTACAAAAACCATTACGGGGTTCATCCGGGTCCTGCCACCGGTTACACCAACTCCGTATCCGACCATCATACCAACTCCTGTCCCGGTTCCGGTTATTGTCCCTAACTTTACCGCAACTCCGGTAACCGGACCTGCCCCGTTATGCGTCCAGTTTACCGAAAGTTCGACCGGGCCCAGCGCGGTCACCTGGTTCTGGGATTTCGGTGACGGTACTAATGCTACCGTTAAGAAACCGTCACACTGCTATAATATTAGTGGGAACTATACAGTGACGCTGAAAACCGCCCCTTCTGGAGGCGCGCCGGCAACCAAAATCATGGATCGCTATATCATTGTATCATCGGGATCTGCTCCGTTCCCAATGGACATTCTTTTCGTGATCGCGATCATAATTGTCATTCTCATTGTTGTCGGAATTTTCGTAATGAAGAGGAACGGTGGTTCTCACCATGCCCATACTGGTGTCCACCATGACGAGACGATGCAGTCCGACCATGAATCCAGCGAATCCAAAGGTCCCCGGCGTGGCAGGGATCTTTGAATAACCAATAATAATTTTTTTATTAACTCATACCCGGGTTTCTGTAAACGGGACTGAAACGGCATTGTTTCATTGTTGCGCTTTCAAGGCAATAGTATTCTTAAAAATAATTAAATACGTGGGGGTACGGTGCACCAGAACAAGAATTTGAGAGATGTATATCGGATTTGAGTTTTATTTTTTTCGATTTTTCGTGGTTTTGGGAAATTTTGGCGGACCAGGACGAAATAATCAATTTTTAGGCTTTTATTGTAAGGAAAAATGCCCATGGAGGGGCTCTCGTTTATGATCCCGGTTACGATTCAATGTATTTTATTTGTTTTAAAATTTCCCGATTTCCTCTTAAGCATGATTAATTTTGTTTTAACATCATGCCGGAATAGTTGCAGGGATGTGAAATTACCGAAATATTTTCCATTTTTTTATTTACTTAAAAAATAAAAAGACCCCGAGACCATTTTTTTTTACATCCAAACCTAAATAGTATATCCGAAACATCAGTTCAGTTATTTCCCTGATATTTCATTAACTCGGCATCACGGAGCTCATTTCGCTTAATCTTTCCTGATATAGTCTTTGGCAATTCGGTGACAAATTCGATTTCCCGGGGATATTTATAAGGAGCTGTTATTCGTTTTACGTAGGATTTCAATTCTTTAACAAGGGTTTCCGATGGTAAATAACCGTTATTGAGTACTACGAATGCCTTTACAATTAATCCCCTGATCCTGTCAGGAGAGCCGACTACCGCCGCCTCGTGTACAGCTGGGTGTTCTATGAGCGCGCTCTCCACTTCGAACGGCCCGATTCTGTAGCCTGAGCTCTTGATAACATCGTCATCGCGACCAACAAACCAGAAATAGCCGTCGTCATCGGTATAGGCCTTATCTCCCGTGTAATAATACCCGTTAATAAACGATTTATTATTTTCACCGGGATTGTCGATGTATTCGACAAAAAGCCCCACCGGCCGGGGGTCTAGCTTAATCGCGATACGCCCCTCTTCTCCTCCTGTTACCTGATGACCATTATCGTCGTGAAGTTCGACGATCCAACCTGGCGATGGTTTACCCATTGACCCGAATTTTGGATCCATGCATGGAAACATTCCGATGCAGCAGGCTGTTTCGGTCTGTCCATATCCCTCATAAATTGGGAGACCCGTACCCTCCATCCATACTCTGATTACCTCGGGATTTAAGGGCTCCCCGGCGCTGCAGCAATGCCTGAGTGCAGACAGGTCGAATCTGCCGAGATCGGCGAGTATGAGCATCCGGTAGATTGTTGGCGGGCAACAGAATGTCGTGACTTCATATTTTTCCATAAGCGGGAGCAGTTCAGTTGCGGCGAATTTACCGGTAAAATGGTAAACAAAAATACATGCTCCTTCAATCCACTGGCCGAATATCTTGCCCCACGCACACTTTGCCCATCCCGTATCAGCGAGGGTGAAATGAAGGTCGTTATGATGAAGGTCCTGCCAGAAGCGTGCAGTAACGATGTGACCAAGCGGATAACTGTGGTCATGGAGGACCATTTTCGGTTCCCCTGTGGTTCCTGATGTAAAATAGATCAGGAGCGGGTCTGTTCGCCTGGTGCGTTTTAATTCTGGCATGCTAACTTTGTGATGAGAAACCGGGGCCGGATAAAGGAGTTCATATGGGTATCCTGCCCAACCTTCAAGTTCTCCGTCCACAAGGAACCTGGATGTCAGGGTCGGGCACTGGTTACAAATCTCTTCTATCTTTGATGAATTTTCGAGATTGGTAATAACCATCCTGAATTTCCCGATATTAACACGATATTTTATGTCTTTTGGGGTCAGCATTGTTGTACAAGGGCAGATCACTGCTCCAAGCTTAATCAGGGCGATTGAAAAAATCCACCATTCCGGAATCCTCGGGAGCATAATGAGCACCCGGTCACCCTTGTTTATCCCGTACTTGAGAAGAATATTGGCGGCCTGGTTGGATTGATTTTTCAGGTCCCGGAAGGTGAATTTCTTTTCTTCTCCCTTCTGGGAGACCCAGATCATCGCCAGTTTGTTACGGTCTTTTCTTGCCCACTCATCGATTACATCGAATCCAAAATTATAGTGTTCGGGGACCGGTATGGAAAAACGTGCGTATTCTTCCGGGTAATTAGATAGATTGCTCCTTGAATCTGCCATGAGAATCTGACAAAAATATGTGTTTCGGACTTTTAAGCATCTTTTCTTTCACGTTGGAACCCCGATTCAGATGACATAAAGGTTCTCCATTAGTATTATGATGCAAAAGCAAGCATATACTAATCAATGGACGATAAGCAGTACGCTTCATTAAAAATCGAGAATATCGTTGCTTCAGGGGCAATTGCCGATTCTATTGACCTTGCAGAGATCTCTAAAAAAATTGAGAACTGCGAACTCAATACCAAGCGGTTCCCCGGGGCTGTCTTTCGGATCGATAACCCGAAGATCGCCTCGTTGATATTCTCATCTGGTAAGGTGGTGCTGACCGGGATCCGGGACAAGCAGGCACTCCATGATGGTCTGGCATTGATAATCAAGTCGATGAACGAGGCAGGTGTGAAAACATATGATGAACCCCGGGTGGCGATTACAAATATTGTCTGTTCATACGATATTGGTAAATATATAAATCTCAATAAAGTCGTCATTACGTTAAACCTCGAGAATATTGAATATGAACCTGAACAGTTCCCCGGGCTTGTCTACCGGATTAAGGATCCGAAGATAGTTGCCTTACTCTTCTCCTCAGGTAAGATCATTCTGACCGGTGGGAAAAATCTCGAGGACATCAAGCGGGGGCTTGATTTCCTGGAACAGAAACTTGGCAGTATTATGTAATTTTTCCAGCGTTGCGATTTTTTTAAAAAATAAAATCTCAATATTGGTTTTTTTAAAACAAAATTTTCTTAAAATTACCTTGTATAATTAAGTGTATTTTAAAAATTAATCTTGGTTATGGGTTTTACGCACCTCTGAGGTTGATCACCCCGGTATGGTGCACTTCCAGGCTTTTGAATAATTATTCAATGACCCCTACAATATTCGCAAGAATTCCTATTGAAGTGGAATTTTCCTGTTTGTATATACATCATCCCCCGATTTTATGTGAAAAAATGAGGAATCGCGCAATTTTCCGGATTATAAATAATGTATCTGCAGAAGCCCCATTGGGTTTGACAATGGCATGAATTTACGACTCTTCAGATCTGCCTTGATATACTGCGGAATGGAGGGGTGATGACGGTACCAATAACCTGGTTCTTTATGGGCTTGTACCTGGAATAATTCCATATTTTCTGCAGAGTGACTGCCAGTTTGAATAGTCAGCCCTGCCCAGAACAGGACCCAGGGAATTCAGGCGATTCCATTCACGGGAATCTTTCCATTCTTCGCTCACAGAACTGAAGACTTTTCCATCTCCCACCGGTAACACTTCGGGGAGTGACCTGATCCTGCCAAATGCCGGATAATCCCCGTCCCCATTGGAGATAATTAGTGGCGTGGTCGTCTCGATAAATGCATACCCGGTATTTTTATACGCATATTCAGGGGTGACACTGATCCCGACGACAGTATGTTTCTCATTACCAAAGTCAAATAATGCCACACCATATCCCAGTTTATGAAGGATATAGGCGAGCAGAACTGATTTCTCGCAACAGACACCTTTGTCGTCGAGAAGGGTCTGGTACGGATACCTGATTTCGAGGGTCCTTTTGTCCAGCATCTCCTGGTCGTACGGGATATGCTGCACGAGACTTACGGCTATTCTCACCTGTTCGTCGGGATCGTCTGTTTTTTCACGGATGGCATCAACCAGGGGATCGAGAAACGAATCCTGTAAACTGAGGTCAATAAATTTCTGGTACCGATCTTTTTTTCCGACATAACTATAGGGGTCCTCTTTTGCAATCTCGCTGGCTACCCCCTGGTACATCGTAAGGTTAACCGTGTCCTGTTCTCCCCTGACAACATACGGGAACGATTTTAATACCGCTCCAGTTTTTATCACCTGGTATTTTTCTGGGACATCAAAGGTGACCTGGCTTCCGCCAGGTAACGTTGGATATCCGAAAACATGAGATTCTGCGACGCTCTGCCCCTGCAGGTCCGATGAAACCGGGAGATTCGTTGCGGGAATGCCAGGAAACGATAATGAGGCTGATCCGGTTGTACCTATCACAAGGGGAAGGAATAGTGAAATACAAGCAAACAGGACCAGGAACAGGCCGATAACAGGTGCCCACTGTTTCAATGATCTTTTTTCCTTTCCTGTTGATCCATCGTAGCCTGATGGGTTTTTCCTGGTACCCGTGGAGTTGTTCGGGGTGGGAGGCCGGTTATCGGGTGACGACGGAACCGATTTCTGTGAAGGTATGGTATATCCATCGCTTCCTGCCTTGCTATATTTTTTTGCCTGTTTATAACATGTGGCCGCTTCATTTTCATAGCCAAGGGCCCGGCAGGTCATTCCGAGGTTAAACCATGCATCAGCATACAGGGGATCGATCCGTATCGCTTGTGAATAACAGTACAACGCATCTTCATACTGTTTCTGCTTGTAATATGAGTTCCCTTTATCCTTCCAGGTTGTTGCACCGCTATCCATTACTACCTGCTTATTTTACTGTTCTGATATGGTTTGGGTTCCGGGAAAATTTAAACAGGAGGATAGGAACAATGAAATCTGGAAGAATTACCAATAGCGGTGCGTCCTGATAAAATTCCTTTCAGCTTTGAGGATCTCCCGGTAAAAGGAATCCCCTTCGGAGAGTGTCGCGAGAATCCTTGATGCATGTTCAGGGCCGACCCCCTTGCCTGCAAGTGCGATAACTGCTTTTTTGCCGCTGGACAGGACGATATTCGCATTCCTGATCAGGCGGATCTCGACAGATCTTTCTTCGTCGGTTTTTTTCTGTTTATTCGCGACGGCGTACAGTTGCTCGTCCCATGGTTTAAGGGCCGCGATCAGGCGTGCATTGCAGACCGGACATACCGGGTGGTCCTGAACTCTTTCAACTGTCGTTTTGCTCTTCCATTTCCGGCAGTTCATACATGCCAGGAAGATTTCCTGTTGCATGAGCCGGCGTTTGAGGGTGGAAATGACTGCCTGATCTGCAGTCGGGGGGGGGATCTGGTCTTTGGAGGAGGTAAACAATGCCTCGGCTCCGAGCAGGCTTATGGGTCCGGTGTGTACCTGGATTTTTCCGGACCTGACATTTTCCACAATAACAGCGGCACTGTCCACATCCATATATACGGAGAACAGCTCCCGATAGGCCTCATCCTGAATTACCGTATCCTCGAACATCCCGGTAAGACGGTGAAGTGATAGCCGTTCATAATCGGCGTCCGGGTCAATTGCCCCGAATTTTTTTGCTATCTGGACTAGTTTCCATTTGAAGAGGGCTGTGCGCTTAAGGGCGAGCCCCAGGATCCCCCTGATATGAGCAGGTTCAAGCGAAAGGAGTGTTTCTTTCACATCGGACGCCCTGATTGACGACGGCAATCTGAGTAATGCCCTGTACGCGTCGATTTCAATTCCTACCGTGGTACCATACCGTGCAGAAATAAGAATTGAAAGGACCCTGGCGACAGCCTCGTTTGTTTTATGGCCCCCACAAAGATTGACAACCACACCATCGGGAGCATTTTCGAGTGTAATACATTCGTCTGTCGGTATGACAGACCTGTTCTTATCCATCTCTGACAGGAATCGGGTAACATAGCGACATACCGGTACATCATCTGAATATTCACTAATATCCCGTGTCCTCCTGAGACGCCCCTCTTCCCGGGCGACATCAAACGGGACCGGTATCTGTTCTCCCTCCCATGATGGTAATTCTCCTTTTGCAAATTTGGCAGGTTCAACGGTGATTCTTCCATCTTCAATGTCCAGGACTCTCCAGAGCTGACCCTTTGTAATAAAAACCGCTCCGGTATAAATCCAGCCTACGACAAATGACTCGTCGAGAGTTCCGACCGTCTTCCTTGAGACCATGTCAAAAACCGGCATTTTCCGCTCGTCATGGATCATCGAAAGATTGCCTGCGAGATAGCGCCTGGCACGGGATGTCGTTATTACCCTGCCGGTATCGAGCCTGATTAAACGGTGGTCCTCCATCTGGTCGCATACCCTGGAAAGAAGGTCAGGACTGCCTGAAAAGACTGAAGTCCGACCGATTATTGCTCCTATTTTTAATTTCTGGATCTCGCCATATTCCACTGCCATTGCAGCAACCTGGTTTGCGAGGACATCCGCGGCATCTTTCGGGATATTCACAGGTTCGATCTCGTTTGCCTTTGCTTTCCGCGCAATAACGAGCGACTCGAGAAGGTCATCAAAACCGGTAGCAAAAATGGTTCCCCTCGAGACGGTATTCAACTGGTGTCCGGCACGCCCTACCCTCTGGACCAGCCGTGCGACCTCCCGTGGCGAGCCGAATTGTAAGACGTGATCGACATGGCCGATATCTATCCCGAGTTCCATCGAAGATGTACAGATGAGGGCTTTTATCCGTCCGGACTTGAACTTTTCTTCTGCCTCTATGCGTACTTCCCGTGAAAGGGAACCATGGTGAACTTCTACATCCCCCCTGGCGTACAGGACATGGCCAAGCGCCTCTGCTGTTACGCGTGTGTTTGTGAAAACCAGGGTAGATTTGTGGGAATCGATTAATTTACCAACAGATTCCGCCTGGTGTTCAAATGAATCACCAATATATTCCACACTGATTTCCAGGTTTTTTGCGACCGGGACCTGTACCAGTGAGAACGGGCGATGCCCGCAAAGGAAACGGCCGACATCTTCCGGGTTTCCAACCGTTGCAGATAAGCCCAGTCGCTGAAATTCCCCTGCATACTCAACCAGGCGTTCAAGTGCCACAGCAAGTTGTATCCCTCGTTTACTCCCGGCAAGTTCGTGTATTTCATCAATAACCACAAAACGGACATTTTTCAGGTGCTTTCTTAGGATTTTACCCATATAAAGTGCCTGAAGGGTCTCGGGGGTGGTAATTAACAGGTCTGGTGGCGAGAGTGCCTGTTTTCTCCTGTCCGTGGCAGTAGTATCCCCATGACGTACACCGACTGAAAACCCGAGTTCTTTACACCACCATTCGAGCCGCTGGAGCATGTCCCTGTTCAGCGATCTAAGCGGAGTAATATAGAGGACCTGGAACCCTCCCGGAGGAATGGATAACATACTGTTGAATACAGGGAGCATCGCGCTTTCGGTTTTGCCAGTTCCGGTAGGCGCAATAAGGACCATATGTTCTCCTGAAAGTACGCGCGGAATTGCCTGTGTCTGCACTTCCGATAGCCCGGAAAAGCCTCGCTTTCGGATACACGCCCTGATCCTCTGGTCGAGAAGGTCAGCCGGACTCATATTCCTCCACCGAAGAAAGAGGTCCGATATATGTGCCATCAGTCAGGTATATCTCACATGATTCCCGTCTCATGCCCCTTGAGAGCGGAGAGGTTGGTGAACCGGCAATCTTCAGGACATCGAATCCCGATAATTCATTGAATGCCGGCATAAACAGGACTCGTGTTCCCTGACGCCCGCATTCTCCTGGTACTGGCCCCTCTGGAAATTCAGGCCATGCCATGCCTTCATGGCACGGTCGGTCAGTATCCGTTGCAGCAGGGATGGTCTTCGATTGAGATCCTGGTGGTAAGACCTTCGTTTTTCTCCGGGTATTCCTGATTTTTTGTTCTTTAGCCGGTATGAACGTGGAGACTGGTCGCTTCGGTACAATTTGGTCAAAATCAGTTCCGGCCTGATCGTGGGTTCTTCCTTTCCTGAAACATTCATCGCCGATTTCTGCAAAAAGATAGGCTGGCGCTCGGAGTGAACACCCTACTTCATCCCTCAGGCAGACCAGTGGATGGTGGTGACCGCAGATAATCAGGTGGTTCTCCAGACATGGATCCGGATACGTGTGGCCATGGAGATAACCGGTCCCGTCAACCAGCGCCCCTTCTTTTTGCAGGAGTTCTCCATCATCGAGAAATCGTTCTATCCCGATATCGTGGTTCCCAGGCATCACCATCGAGCTGGGATAAACTGCGGAGGGAAGAGAATAAAGCCGGAAGCTCACGATATTCCTGTCGCGTCGTCAGTGGAATACTATGTTTTACATCACCGAGGAGAAGGATGATATCCGGGTCTGTCTCCCTTATACATGTGACTGCCTTTTGCTGCCGCTGCCTGCTTCTGCTTTTAAAATAAATACCATGACGCGCAAGATCTGCCTCGATCCCAAGGTGAAGGTCTGCGATGACGAGCACGTCTTTTGTGTTGCTGACCAGAAGTGCAGGGCCTGAATCGATGAATTGCAGGTTCATAACAGACTTTATCGCACCCGCAGCAGGCTGGTAACATTCATCTTCTTCCACAAGCTGCCTGACCGTGGAAATGACCTGATCCTCGCGGATTCCACTACCAGCTGCGAGAGGTACCAGTTCCGATATATGGATTCCTTTAGGTCCACTATGGGTTGTTATCAAGGCAAGAAGAATTTCCCGTGGATCAGGTAACTTTAATGCACCTCCGGGGATACGCCCTGCTTTTGACAGGGCCTGTTCAACCATGGCTACAAGTGTTCCGATTTGATTGCCATCCAGGCAATAATGATTGATAGCCTGCCGGATTATTGGATCACCGGTCACAGTCCTGATTGCTTCCTCAATTATTTCAAGTCGTTTCAACGTTTGTTCGGCCGTACAGATGATCCATGAATCGCGTACCACCTTGTCGACTGTCCGGATGGTCAGAGGTCTGATCAAAACATGTTGGTTACGGCCCCGGGTAATCTGAAACTCCCCGGTAACCGAGACGAAAACAGGAATATCTGCGTTTTCGAGAATTGCGCAAATTTTCTCCTCCCGTTGGCTCACGGACAGAATAAAAGTTCCAGTAGGATCAGCTATCCAGGCCTTCAGAAATTCCCCTGGTTGTTTTTCCACACGGGTCAGCGCACCGGTCAGGAAAAGAGTAGAACCATAGGCGCCTGAAGGGGTAATGATTACCTGCATAGCATGGTTAAATTCCTCATGACGTCGCAGGGATGTGCAGGATAATTCGCCAGCGAAAATGCGGATATATCCCGTCATGTGGAAAAACTCCGGGAATACATAAAATATTTGTAACAAAATATAGTTAACCCGGCGATTTGGATGTCCCCGATGAGGTAAAAATACCGTTTCTGCTGTCCAGCAGGGCAGACCATGTTGTTCAATTCCTTCATTTATTTACATACTATCTCTGGCGTAAGCTGATATCCATTATGCTGAAGGCAACGGGACTTCGGACGTGAACCGGTATGCACCATACCGATTTTTTGGTGCGGCATTGTGTCCGGCATGGAGTAATCAATCCGCGACCCAGTAATAACATGGTAAGCAATAATAAGTTGGGATTCCCTAATAATAACTGTAAATCTCTCCTTAATCTAAAATTAAACTTATATTTGCCTTGGAATTCATATTGATATTACATCTCTCCGGCATGAGGGTTAATTGCAAATTAGGGGGTTTGTAGCTGAGACCAGACCTTTAAATTTATAAAGTCGACATTACCCTTATATACTTTCCTATTCAATCACAAAGCACTGTGGATTTTATGCAGACGAAAGGGCTAAAGATTGCATTTCTAACGGTAGTCCTGGTTATTGCCATCATCTCACTGTCGGCAGCAGCAGCAGATGATGTGAAGGCTACGAATTATACTTTCATCACGAAAGGGGTGGATAATGGAGCGACTCACACAACATCGCCGTTCGACCGCCTGTTCGGAGCAATAACCGGAACCGGTAATGATCAGGAAAACCTGATTTCAGCGGCGGATGATGGTACAAAATCACTATCAGGTAACTGGATAAAACCGATGCCGGTGCAATTCATCCGGAATGCAGGGCAGGCCGGTGAAGGTGTCCGGTTTGAGATCGTTTCTGAAAGTGGTTCTATCTTCTTTACTAATCAAAAAACAGTTTTTGCTTTTTCAACACCTGGTGATCCCCAAGGAAACACTGAAGTATTCTCTCACCAGTTTGTCGGGGCAAATGCGGCACCGGTCGTAGTGGGGATAAAACCTCTTTCCGGGAAAGTGAATTTTCTCATTGGCAACAACCAGAATAACTGGATTACCAATGTAGACACCTATCAGGGTATCCAGTATACAGATCTCTACCCGGGTATAGATCTGTCGTACGAAGGAACTGAAGGTAACCTGAAAAGTGAATTTGTTCTCGAACCGCAGGGTAATCCCTCTCTTATCCGAATAAAATATCAGGGTGTTACCGGTATTGCCAGAGGAAATGACGGGTCCCTGGTTGTTACCACACGTTCCGGATCATTCACAGAACTTGCGCCCGATGCATATCAGGTGATTGACGGGCAGAAAACACCGGTATCTGTCTCCTATAATATTATATCGTCAAATGAAGTGGGTTTCACCGTTGGTGCTTATGACAAGAGCCAGCAACTTGTCATCGACCCGGTAATGAAATATGGAATTTACCTTGCAGGAATTGGAGTAGCCGATGCAAGAGCCATCACGAAGGATTCGGATGGAGACGCATATGTTGCCGGTAAGACATATACCGGTTTCTCCCTTTCAGGTACAGATGAAGCGCCTGAAGTTACCGGTTCCGATGCAGTAGTTGTAAAAATCAATCCTGACGGGTCTGCACCCCTATATATTACCTACCTCGGTGGCAGCGGGGAAGACGGCGCAGCTGGCATCACAATTGATGAAAATCGTAATGTATTTGTGACCGGGTCAACCAGTTCATCCGATTTCCCAACCGTTATGCCCATTCAGCCGCTCCTGAGAGGAACTACCAATGCGTTTGTCCTTGAGCTTGGTCCATCGGGTGATACGATTATCTACTCGACATACCTCGGTGGGTCGAAGACCGATATCGGGAATGCGATTGCCATTGATCCGCAGGGTAATGCCTATGTCACGGGAACCACCAACTCGCTTGATTTCCCAACCATTAACGAATTTCATACATACCATTTAAACGGAGCGCAGGCTGCATTTGTTTCAAAAATTGATTCATCAGGATCGGAATCTCGTATACTCCGGGTATATCGGTGGTAATGCACCAACAACCGGTGCGGGAATAGCCGTTGATGACACCGGAAATGCATTTGTGACCGGTGAGACCTTTGCGTTAGCAGAATTCCCGATTATAAATGCCTATCAGCCACATAGTGGGGGAAATGCCGATGTATATCTCTCTAAAATTGCGCCAAACGGCGGTTCACCGATTTATTCGACCTATATCGGTGGATCGGGTTATGACAGCGGCGCTTCAATTGCAATCGACCCTGATGGAAATGCATATATTACAGGTACAACGAATTCACCTAATTTTCCCATTACAAAACGCGGTTCAGCAGCATCCCTCCGGGGCCTTGGATGCTTTTATACTAAAGATGAGTCCTGACGGTTCCCATCTCGTATATTCAACCTACCTTGGAGGGTGGCTGACTGACAGGGGTACCGGTATTGCGTTAAACGACAACAGGAACGCCTATGTCAGTGGGTGGACAATTTCTACAAATCTTCCTGTTGTAAACCCGTACCAGTTGAAATACGGTGGTGGCAATTCAGATGGGTTTGTCGCGAAACTTGATAGTTCCGGGGGCTCGTTTGATTATGTGACCTATCTTGGAGGAAATGGTCGTGATCCGGCATATGCAATTGCAGCCGATAATGGAAATGCCTACATTGCAGGTAATACGAGTTCGACCAACTTCCCGATGGTAAACCCGTACCCATTGCCTCCGGGAATACTTGGAGGGTATGTTGTAGTCCTGGGGGACCAGCCCGTGCCTCCGGAACCTCCGGTAGTGGAATTCTCTGCAAATAACACAGTAGGGTTCAAACCTTTAACCATCCAGTTCACCGACCAGTCCACCGGGCATCCAATCACCTGGGCCTGGGATTTCGGGGATGGTTCAACATCAGCACTACAAAACCCTGTCCATACCTATACCGAGGCAGGGGTGTATACTGTGAGCCTTACCGCCAGTAACGCATTTGGAACAGACGCACTGGTAAAAGAAGGATATATCACCGTAATGGGACCAATCGGTGGTGATAAAGGGTTCTTCCTTGTCCACAGTAATGTTGAAGGGAGCAACTGTCCTGTTTGACGATATCAATGAAGGAATTATTACCAACGGGACACTTCTGGTAGAAGTATTTGTTACCGGATCACCATTCAGAACATTCACCGTCCAAAAATGCGGATACTTTACCCTCACCCAGAATATAACCGAATACCCTGGGAAGGGAGAGACAGTAAACCTGTATGCAAATCTTACCGCTCCCGAGGAACCTCTGATAGCGGATTTTGATGGAATTCCAAGATCAGGGACAGCTACACTATCAGTAGGGTTTACCGACCAGAGTATCGGTCACCCGGAGACATGGGAATGGAACTTTGGTGATGGATCGTTCTCACCAGAACAAAATCCGACCCATGAATACACGATGCCCGGGACCTATAATGTCAGTCTTTTCGTGACAAACACCGCGTGCTACAACAGTACGATGGTGAAAGCAAATTTCATCACGGTAACGGAAGCCCCGGTCACGCCTGTAGCAAACTTCGACGCGAATCCGACAACCGGGCCGGCACCGCTCCTCGTGCAATTTACCGATACCTCTTCCGGCTCTCCTGATTCCTGGAACTGGGTTTTTGGCGATGGAAATACATCTACGCTGCAAAACCCATCGCATTCCTATGGAACACCCGGTAAATACACGGTCTCTCTCAACGTTGCGAACGCGGCGGGTAACAGTACGAAATCCGTTCAGGACTTCATCAATGTAACAGGAACCCCGCCCTGTACACGAGAAAGGCTTCTTCCGGGTCCACTCGAACGTGGAAGGGGCCGCAGTCTGGTTCGACCAGACATTTGAAGGAGTGATAACCAACGGTGACATTCCTGATGGAAGTCTGTATAACAGATCCGCATTTCACGACAGTAACCGTAGTAAAAGAAGGGTATAATCCGAATACCCAGAATATTACGCAGTATCCGGGTACAAACCAGACCATTGACATATACGCGAACCTGACACCTGTAGCCGTGCAACCGGTAGCGAACTTCAACGCAGTTCCCACGACCGGATTCGCCCCGCTATCGGTACAGTTTACCGATACATCAACCGGACCTCCGGCAACGTGGAGCTGGACTTTCGGCGACGGTAACACTTCAACGTCCCAGAACCCGGTCCACACGTATGTGACACCCGGTAACTACTCAGTATCTCTGACCGTGACGAATTCTGTGGGAAACAGCACGAAATTCGTTGAGCAATTTCATTAATGTCGGTGATAGCGCCCTGTACCGAGAAGGGCTTCTTCCGTGTGCATTCAAATGTGGACGGCGCAGAAGTATGGTTTGACCAGACATTCGAAGGAGTGATAACCAACGGGACACTTCCTGTGGAAGTGTGTATAACAGACCCGCATTTCACGACGGTAACCGTAGTAAAAGAACGGGTATAATCCGAACACCCAGAATATTACGCAGTATCCTGGCACAAACCAGACCATTGATATCTACGCGAACCTGACACCGGTAGCCGTGCAGCCGGTAGCGAACTTCAACGCAGTTCCCACGACCGGATTCGCCCCGCTACCGGTACAGTTTACCGATACATCCACCGGACCTCCGGCTACATGGAGTTGGACCTTCGGCGACGGTAACACCTCAACTTCACAGAACCCGGTCCACACCTATGTGACACCCGGTAACTACTCGGTATCTCTGACCGTGACGAATTCTGTGGGAAACAGCACGAAATTCGTTGAGAATTTCATTAATGTTGGTAAAGCGCCCTGTACCGAGAAAGGATTCTTCCTTGTGCATTCGAACGTGGAAGGGGCTGCAGTCTGGTTCGACCAGACATTTGAAGGAGTAATAACCAACGGGACATTCCTGATGGAAGTGTGTATAACAGACCCGCATTTCACGACGGTAACCGTAGTGAAAGAGGGGTATAATCCGAATACCCAGAATATTACGCAGTACCCTGGCACAAACCAGACCATTGATATCTACGCAAACCTGACACCGGTAGCCGTGCAGCCGGTAGCGAACTTCAATGGAGTCCCGACAACCGGATTCGCCCCGCTTCAGGTGCAGTTTACCGATACGTCCACTGGGCCCCCTGCTTTGTGGGCCTGGACTTTCGGCGATGGTAACACCTCAACGTCACAGAACCCGGCCCACACGTATGTGACACCCGGTAACTACTCGGTCTCCCTGACCGTGACGAATTCTGTGGGAAACAGCACGAAATTCGTAGAGAATTTCATTAATGTTGGTAAAGCGCCCTGTACCCAGAAAGGATTCTTCCTTGTGCATTCGAACGTGGAAGGGGCTGCAGTCTGGTTCGACCAGACATTTGAAGGAATAATAACCAACGGGACATTCCTGATGGAAGTATGTATAACAGACCCGCATTTCACGACAGTAACCGTAGTGAAAGAGGGGTACAATTCGAACACCCAGAATATTACGCAGTACCCGGCAGCAAACCAGACCATTGATATCTACGCAAACCTGACACCGGTTACTGTTCCCCCCGTTGCGCTATTCACCGCACACCCACGGACAGGAGGGCCCCCGTTAACGGTACAGTTCCAGGACCTCTCTACGGGAAGTCCCAATACGTGGTACTGGACTTTCGGGGATGGCAGCACTTCGGTTGAGAGGAACCCCGTGCATACGTATTACGACCAGGGAAGGTTCAACGTATCTTTGACCGTCTCGAACACCAAAGGAACTGACACGTTAGAGATCCTGAACTATATCGATACCTCGGGCGGACCGACACCTCCACCCATATCCGACTTTACTTCGAATGTAACAAGTGGATTCATACCGCTTTCAGTCCAGTTTACTGACAAATCGATCGGGTTCGTGGAATTCAGGGAATGGAATTTCGGGGACGGATCACCGATCTCGACCGAACAAAACCCGGTTCATATCTACACCACTCCAGGACGGTTTAATGTCTCCCTTTACGTCCAGAACAGTGCAGGAAGCATGGAATGGACGCAGGCCGGGATATATCACAACCTCGGGAGCGGTGAGCCCGGATGCGAGCTTCACCTCCAATACGACATCAGGTGTGGTTCCGTTTACAGTCGGATTTACCGATACGTCTACGGGGATCCCGTCTAACTGGCTCTGGAACTTCGGGGACAATTCGACCTCAACACTACAAAACCCGTCGCATACCTATGTAGTGCCAGGAATGTACTCTGTCTCGCTCGCCGTCGCTAATCCTTACGGCAGCGATTATACCATCAAGTCCGGGCTTTATCAATGCCCGTGAATTTGGTACGACGTTTACGATCACGGCAAGTGCCGGATCAAACGGGAATATAGCCCCCGCGGGCTCTGTTCAGGTGATGGAAGGATCTGATAAGACATTTACGATAACGCCGGCTTCCGGGTATCTTGTCTCCAGTGTCCTCGTGGACTCACAGCCTGTCGGACAGGTAACAAGTTATACATTCCCCAGTGTTTCGGCAAACCATACAATCAGCGCATCATTTGCCCGGGTATCCTACCAGATTGTTTCTACCGCCGGGACAAACGGGGCTATTGAACCGAACGGGACCACCATCATCGCGTTCGGAGGGACGCGGAACTACACGATATCACCTGCGGACGGTTTCAGGGTTAACGATCTTCTTGTCGATTCGGTATCACAAGGAGCCCTGACAACCTACCAGTTTGCCAACGTACAGGCAGATCACACGATATCGGCATCATTTACCGAGAATGTGTATAATATTACCGTGACCGGGTCCGGTCCCGGGACCATAACGCCAAGTGGCATTCTTCAGGTCCTGCCCGGTTCGGACCTAACCCTCCAATTCGTCCCTTCGAATGGATATAAAATCATTCTCATTACCGTTGACGAATCTTCTGTCGTTTTAGACAGTTCCTACACATTTACCAATATTCAGGCCTCCCACACAATTGTCGTAACATTCGGTACACCGAGTAATGGCGGCAGCGGTAGTAATGGTGGTGGGGGCGGGGGCGGCGGTTATAGCGCACCAGTTACCACTACCGCAGTACCAACCACAAACGTATCGGGAACGGATGTCCTTAAATCGGGAACTGGGACGTCCTCTGATACAAGTGGGTCCGATGCAACTAACACCACTAATGGTAGTGTAACTACCATTCCAACAACACAACTAACGGCAACAGAAGTGACCACCGTTGCGACAACGAGCCCGCCGGTAGTCACGACGCCCCCGTCGGGACCGGTGCCCATCTGGTCGAAAGTACCAATGAACCTGCTCCTGCCAATCATAATTATCGTGATCATCGTGGTAATTGGAGTGGTAGGATACTACCTCTACTCAAGACGGAAGGTCCAGGACCAGTTCTTTGACAAGAAATAATTAAAAAAATATTTATTTTCTAACTTTTCTGAGCATTGAATATATTTATAAAACCAGTCCCTCATTGGCATAATCAAAATATGCATGCATACCAGCATACTTAAACACCACAAGGATTTCCCGCTCTTCGCCGGATTTCGGGATATATTGATACTTCGGTAAAGATACCCCTGATCTAAAATCTTTCTTGTATTCTGGTTTAATGCATTTTTCAGGAAAATTTACCATCGCTCGTTTTTCAGGATGCTAATGACCTTCTTTTTTGGGTATCAGCAAATACAAAAACAAAGACTTACAAAAAAGAAAGACAGTTAATCAATAACGGGAGAAGCAGGATGGAGGACAACAATACCATATGGATAGAGAAATACCGGCCCTTACGACTTGCCGCCATCGTTGGCCAGGACGAGATTATTGAGCGGCTGGAATCGTATGTCAGGAGCGGAAACCTTCCCCATCTCCTGTTCACCGGGAGTGCAGGTGTGGGTAAGACAACTGCAGCTGTAGCACTTGCACGGGAATTCTTTGGTGAGTCATGGCACATGAATTTCAGGGAACTGAATGCCTCTGACGAGCGGGGAATTGATGTAGTCCGAAACCAGATCAAACAGTTTGCCAGAACATCACCGCTCGGGGGGGCTACTTTTAAGATCCTCTTCCTTGATGAAGCGGATGCCCTGACAACCGATGCTCAGGCAGCACTCCGGCGCACGATGGAGAGTTATGCACAGACCTGCCGGTTCATCCTTTCATGTAATTACTCTTCCAAAATTATCGACCCTATTCAGAGCCGTTGCGCAATTTATCGTTTTAAACCCCTTGGGAGAGCAGCAATTTCAGAAGAAATACACAGAATAGCGAGAAAGGAAGGAGTGACAGTATCGGACGACGCAATCGATGCAATTGTCTACGTTGCACAGGGAGATATGAGAAAGGCAATTAATGCCCTCCAGGGCGCTGCAATTATATGCTCCACGATTACCGGGCAGATGGTGTATGCCATAACGGCTACGGCCCGTCCTGATGAGATCGACCTCCTCCTCGACCTCTCTCTCGCAGGAGATTTTGAGGCTGCCGAGAATTCGCTTTCACGGCTCCTGCATGAACGGGGTATTGCACCAAACGAGCTTTTGAACCAGTGTTACCGTACGTTGCTTCGCCGTCCCATAAACCAGAGACTGAAAGTTGCCCTGATAGATCATATCGGCGAGACAGATTTCCGGCTCTCGGAAGGAGCAAACAGCGATATTCAGATGGAAGCCCTTGTAGCAAAATTCGTGATGACTGCGATGGAAGGAAAATGAGCAGGAAGCGGTCATGACGGGAAAGAACCCGGTTTTATCCTTAAAGGTTTCATATAGAGTTCGTTTGACTGAAAAAAAGGTTGCAGATTTATTTACCGGAATCAATACAGTGAGTGAACAACAAAACAAATTCATTCAATTGCCTGAATCATCTCTCAATTGTCGCCAAATATCGCAGAATAATACCGGAATGAACCATGGACGAACCTGAGGCAGAGATTACAAGCCGCGATGCGGAATGGTCGAGATTCTTAAAGAGTCGTTATAAAAAACAGTTAGCCGAATTAACACGGGAATACCCGTACCGCCGCTCTTTACAGATCGATTACCGCGAGGTCGAAAGTTTTGGAAAAACTGGTATACGTCTCGCCGATGAGCTTCTCGATAACCCCGGGAAAGTCCTTGCCGACGTAAAAGATGCAATAAAAAATCATCAGCTGATAAAGACAAAAGAAGGGAAATTTGCAGAACATATCAATATAAGGTTCATAAATCTCCCTAAAAAGACCGGTATCCGGTATATACGTTCTGATGATATCAACCGGTTTATCACGGTCGAGGGGATTCTCCGAAAAACAACGGAAGTGAGGCCTAGGATCGTCAATGCGGTATTCCGTTGTCCTGGCGGCCATAAAACAGAAAAAAGGCAGGGATATGGACAATTCATTGAGCCTGATGGCTGCGCGACCGACGGTTGCACCTTCAAGAAACTCGAGCTTATACCAAAACTATCCTGGTTCGTTGATTCCCAGAAGATCCGAATCCAGGAGCAGCCCGAAGGCCTTCGCGGTGGTGAACAACCTCAGACACTCGATATTGATGTAACCGACGATCTTACAGGAATCGTTGCCCCCGGGGACCGTGTGGTGATGAATGGGATCCTCCGGTCGATGCAGCGTATCACGCACGGCAGCAAGCACACAGTTTTCGATATCTATCTTGAATGTAACTCGATAGAAGTAGCCGAGAAAGAATTCGAAGAGGTCGAGATCGATGAGAAGGCCGAAGAAGAGATAATCGCAATAAGTAAAGACCCGCAGGTCTACCGGAATATTGTCAACTCGATCGCCCCGACGATATATGGGAACGATGACGTAAAAGAGGCAATAGCACTCCAGCTGTTTGGGGGTATTATGAAGGAGATGCCTGACGGGAGCCACCTCCGCGGTGATATCCATGTTCTCCTCATCGGAGACCCGGGTATTGCAAAAAGCCAGCTCCTCCGGTATGTCATAAAACTCTCACCAAGAGGTATCTATACCAGCGGACAATCCTCTACGTCGGCCGGTCTCACGGCAACCGCAGTAAAAGACGAGTTTGGAGACGGCAGGTGGACGCTTGAGGCCGGTGCCCTGGTGCTTGCCGATATGGGTGTTGCTGCAGTCGACGAAATGGACAAGATGCAGAAGGAGGACCGGAGCGCACTTCATGAGGCAATGGAACAACAATCAATCAGTGTTGCGAAGGCCGGGATCACCGCGACTCTCAAGTCACGGTGTGCACTTCTCGGTGCGGCGAACCCTAAATATGGAAGGTTTGATGATTTTGCTCCCATTTCGGACCAGATTAATATGCCCCCTTCCCTTCTTTCGCGGTTTGACCTGATATTTGTGATGACCGATAAGCCCGATAAAAAAAGGGACAATGCCATTGCGGATCATATCCTCAAGGCACACAGTATCGGCGAACTCATTCAGCAGCACCGGAAAAATCCAATAGAAGGAATGACTGATGAATTTATCACCGAGCAACTGAAACCGGTAACTCCGAAAATCGATCCGGCCCTGTTCAGGAAATATGTCGCCTACGCCAAACGGACCTGCTATCCGATTCTTTCCGAGGAGGCAAAAACTGCACTGATTGCCTACTACATGAACCTCCGCGATATAGCAGATTCAAGTAAACCGGTACCGGTAACCGCGCGTCAGCTCGAAGCCCTTGTCCGTCTCGCTGAAGCAAGTGCAAGGGTTCGTCTCTCGCCAAAAATACTGCAGTCGGATGCGGAACGGGTGATCAAGATTGTCGATACCTGCCTCAGGCAGGTTGCATACGATGCAAAGAGCGGTAGTTACGATATTGACAAGATGATGACCGGTTTCTCTAAGGGGAAGCGGGACCTGATACGGATGCTTAAGGAAGCGATTAAGAGCCTCGCCGATGATAATGGCAGGGCATCCCGCGAGCATGTTCTTGACCTCCTCGTCCAGAAAGGGATAAACCGCGACGACGCACGTAGGCAGCTCGAGATGCTCCTTACGTCCGGTGAGGCAATGGAGCCCAAGTCCGGGATTATAAAATTAATATGATGGGATCTCATGCTGGTGATGATAAAGATGGCTTATCCGGGGGAACAGATGATAACGGATCGTGAACAGGCAATTTTTGAAGCAGCAATAAAACTCGGAGCATTATATCACCAGTGGGTAGGGTCACCTGTATCGCGGGCATCGGCGGAATCGCTCGAAAAAGCGATTGAAAAAAGTGTAATTCTTCAGCCCTGTGTCGAGGAGATCTCGGTCCGGCTCGATCGTTCCCTGATGACGCCGAATGATTATGGTTACAGCGAGGTAAAGGGCCTGATGTTTAATGTCGAAATTGTCACGAGGGTCGGGTTCTCCTATTGTCACGCAAGGCTGAGTCCGAAGGGTGAATACCCATATATGGAAATTGTGGAGTGTATGGATGCAGGAAAAAATACCTCTGACTGACGACCATATTCATATTGATCCCGTTAACGGGCGGGGGATTGAAGCGGCAAAGGACTTTATGAGAGCAGGGGGAACCCACATGTTCCTTGTATCAAAACCTTCATTTTCACTTGGCATCTCCCCGAAACATGGATCGGATTTTACTGAGGTCTTTGATGAAACACTCCGTATTGCTGATAAAATCCGGGAAACCGGCCTTGTCGTTTACCCGGTACTCGGGGTCCACCCTGCAGAGATTACAAGGCTTTCGGAAAGGATGACGTCTGAACAGGCTTCTGTTCTTATGAAAGAAGGGCTGGATTGTGCAGCACGGTATGTCGCTGAGGGGACTGCCGTTGCTCTTAAAAGCGGACGTCCACATTACGAGGTCCCTCCCGATATAACGGCTTTGTCAAACGTTGTACTCGTCTCACGCATTTTCCCTCGGCAGGGAATGCAGATGCGCGGTGCAGGTACATGCTGAGACAGGTCCATGTGATGATATGGTTGGAATGGCCATCGCTGCAGGAATGGATCCCGCCAGGGTGGTTAAGCATTATGCATCCCCCGAAACACCTCTTATTCCATCTCTGATGGCAAAACACGAAGCAATACCTGCACTCTGCCACGAAGGCCGGAGGTTTACCATGGAGAGCGACTACATGGATGAAAACAGCCGACCGGGGGCGGTGATCGGGCCAAAGTCAGTCCCAAGGTTTACTAACCGCCTTTTATCCGAAGGGCTCATCACGACGGAAGATGTCCACAGGATCCATACTGATACCCCTTCACGTGTTTATGGTGTGGAGATTGTTATCTGAACTGCCACAGATCATATTTTTAATACACGCCTCCGCCTATAGCTGATCAATGTATTTAAAAGTTCATCGGGCACCGGATGGTTCAACCGTTGTTGCGGTCTGTGACCGTGAGTTGCTCGACCGGACGCTCAGGTATGGAGATATCGAACTCCATGTCAGCGAATATTTCTATGGTAACACACCGGCAGACGCAGGCGATGTGACCCGGGCAATCCGGGACGGCAACAACATCAACCTGATCGGTGAACAAGCCGTCGGGGTTGCGGTCAGTATGGGCCTTGTCGAGCGGTCAGGGTGCATTATGATTGAAGGGATTCCGCATGCACAGATAGTAAGGGTATGACATGAATATTCAGGACTGTATCTGCCCCCGTTGTGGGGGCCCGGTTGAAGGGGAAGGTTTGTGTGGGCGCTGCAAGGGTTCTTCCACCACCTGGGTTACCTTTGATCCGAGAGTGGAGAGCGTGCACTGTCCCACGTGTAACTCCCAGAAAAACATGAGCACATGGACAGATACTGAACGGGGGCGGGATGAGATCGGACCTGAAATTGTAAGGAATGCGGTCCATTTCCATCCTGATGTCAGGTCGCCTTCTATCAGCATGGAAATCCGTGACAGGACACTAAACCGGTCGTTTGCCACTGTCATTGCCAGCGGGGTGCTGTACGGGCAGGAGGTCCAGTGCAGAGGCTGTCATTGAAATCGCATGGCAGAAGGAGCAGTGTAACCGATGCAACCGGATTAGCGGGAGTTATTACGAAGGACTGGTACAGGTAAGGGCTCAGGGAAGGAAGCTCCTGCCGCATGAAGTTCTCGTTGCGCAGCAGATAGCGAACGAGGTCGAGGACGGAATGCAGGCCGGTGGTGATCGGCTATCCTATATCTCTGAAATGGAAGAGACAAGGGAGGGTCTTGATATTACAATAGGTTCCCAGCAGATTGGGCTCGCAATTTCACAGGCAGTCGTGCAGCGACTCGGGGGGAGGTATACTACTCACCCAAAACTGGTCGGCGAGAAGGCCGGGAAAAAGTTGTTCAGGGTCACCTATTCGGTCAGGCTTCCACGATACATCCGTGGGGATGTCGTCAGAATTGGCAAGGGTTATGGTCAGATAATGCAGATAGAGGGTCAGTATATCCGGTATTTTGACCTGGCAAACGGGCAGGCACGTTCAGGAAAAGAAGAAGATTTCGGTGCGCTGATAGGAAATGTCCGGGACGCAGCCGATGCTCTCATTGCGTATATCGACGGCGATGTTCTCGGACTCATCGACCCAGTTTCAGGAGTTACACGGGAGTGCCCGGTGGGTCCGTGGAGGAATGCGTCTTCGGGCCAGCACATCAGGGTACTGAAAGACCAGGATATGATGATACCGGTAGGGTAACCATGTCTGTCCGCATACGGGAGGCTGACAAGGGAAGAATTCAAGTCTGCCACCGGTACAGCATGGATTGATACGGGGAGAAAACCATTTTTTTCCGGTGAAACGGTCTATGTTCCTGTCCGTGAAGGATATATCGGATCCGGGATCCTTGCCCCGCGACACCGGTATAAGGGTAGAGGGTACCAGATGATAGGTCCTGTCGCTGTTGTTCGCGGAAAACGACCGACACCTGAAGAAGTAATGCGGATAGTTGAATGGCAGCATCCGGACGGAGTATTATGGGTCGATTCGCACTCCGGGGTATGCCGGATCCCGGTAACAGAAGTGCTGTATGGTGCCACCCAAGACGTCATTCACAAAGAATCAGGGATCTCGTTCTGTATCGATCCTTCGAAGGTAATGTTTTCACAAGGTAACAGGACAGAAAAGATGAGAGATAGCTTCGCTTACCAGGAAGGGTGAACGTGTCGCTGACATGTTTGCCGGAATTGGTTATTTTACGTTGCCCGTGGCAAGGGCCGGCGGGTTTGTGCATGCTATGGAGATCAACCCTGTGGCATTTGATTACCTGCAGAAAAATATCGTGTTGAACAAGCTTTCCGGGATGGTGGATGCACGATTGTGGTGATTGTCGTGATTTACTGTCAGGAGAGTATGACCGTGTCATAATGGGTCATTTCGATTCAGCAGACGCACTGCCCCTGGCATTAACACATGTGCATAAGGGTTCGGTTCTCCACATCCATTCATCAGGAAAGCAACCGGCAGACATCACCGGGGATTTGAAAGCTCCGGGTTTCGAGGCCGGAATATCAGTCAGGGCAGTAAAGAAAACCGGTCCGCACTGCTGGCATTATGTCCAGGATGTGACGCTGGTATGAAAAAGGGCGTGTTAAAAGGAAAATGCATCGTCCTCGGTGTAACCGGGAGCATCGCTGCCACGGAAGTTGTCCGGCTATGCCACGAACTACGGAGAGAAGGAGCAGTTGTGCAGGGAGTTATGAGTCCGGCTGCATGTGGCATTATAAGTCCAGATGCACTTACATATGCCACCGGCAGGAATTCAATTACCCGATGTACGGGTATGGTTGAACATGTTGAATACTGCGGTGAGGGTGGAAAAGCAGACCTCTTTCTCATAGCACCCTGTACTGCAAATACCCTCGGTAAGATCGCTTGTGGTATAGATGATACTACGGTTACCACATTTGCAACTACCGCCATCGGCAGGGGTATCCCGGTAGTGATTGCACCTGCTATGCACGAAAGCATGTACCGGCACCCTGCAGTGAAGAATAACCTTGAAAAACTTGGGCATTGGGGGGTGGATATAATCCCGCCGAGGCTCGAAGAGGGAAGAGCAAAAATAGCAAGTACCGATGTGATTGTTCTCCACGCAAAGCGGGCTCTTGCGGTGAAGCCGTTATCGGGAAAGAAAGTCCTTATTTCCAGTGGAGCATGTAGGGAGCCTGTGGATGATGTCCGTGTGATCACTACTCGTTCAACAGGAATGATGGGGAGGGCGCTCGCACTCGAGGCATACAGGCTCGGTGCAGAAGTTACTGTAGTCCATAGGGACAAATTCCCCTGCGTAAAAAATATTACCGTATCAACGGCAGACGAGATGAGGGAAGCCGTATTGAATGAGTGCGCACAAGGGACTGTAGATTACTACGTGAGTGCCGCGGCGATATCGGATTTCGCACCCGAGCCATACGATGGTAAGATACCAAGCGGAAAACCGGTGACGCTGCACCTCACCCCGCTTCCGAAACTTATACGAGAGGTTTGCAGGGGAGAGTATAAACGTCCGGTCATCGTCGCATTCAAGATGGGAAATGATGGGGAGGCACAGGCCCGCTCAATGATTGAAGATGGCGCCAGGATGGTCGTTATCAACTCTCCGGACGTTATGGGGTCGGAAGGCGGGAATTTTATCCTCCTTGACGGGAACAACCGGGAAGAGTTCCAGTGTACCAAAGAAGAGCTTGCTGAGGAATTATGGAAAAGGCTTCCGTAGCCTTCTGCCCAGGTCATATTTCGGGGTATTTCCGCCCCTTACGTGGAGTTTCCCCTGAAAAGACGGGAAGTGCGGGGGCCGGGATCGTCCTTTCGGAAGGTGTGACCGTGCAGGTTAAGCCGTCTCCACATACCTGTGTGGAAATTACCAGGACTGATCGGGAGGGGTCTGTTATTGAACGGATACATAGTGCTCCGGGAATTGAGTACCTGATGGATACCCTTGGTATTACCGCAGATATTACTACCCGCTGCTACCTGCCGATCAGCTCGGGTTTCGGTCTTTCTGCAGCGTCACTGACAGCAGCTGCAATGGCAGCGAACCAGGTTTTCTCTCTTGGCCTTACTAAAAAGGAATGTACTATGTTTGCCCATAAGGCTGAGATACAGTACAAGACTGGGCTTGGAGATGTCGCGGCCTGCCAGGAGGGCGGGATTGACTGCAGGAAAGGTCCTGGAATAGGTGCCGAAATAATCCGCCTGACAGGTGCTTTTCCATTAATTTGTGCAGTGACATTTGGCCCGCTTCCATCCCCGGATATCCTTGGATCTTCGGCAAGTATGGAGCAGGTCTCTTTGTCCTTCCCTGAATCGTGCCCGGGGTCTATCGAAGAACTGCTTACCCTCTCACGGGCGTTTGCCGAAAAAAGTGGTCTGATAACAGCTGAGGTCCGCTATGCCCTTGATCTTTGCGATGCGGCTGGCGTTCGCGCTAGTATGACAATGCTTGGGAACGGAATTTTTGCTATTGGTGAAAATGCATTGCCGGTTTTGTCTGTGTTTTCCGAGGTATTTTCTCTTAAGGTTGCCACTTCCGGACCCTGTCTTCTGCCGGTTGATTCCTGGCCGGGTTTTCCTCCCGACCGGTAAACGTAGGAGGCAATTTTTACCACTGCCCGACAATAATAAGATCAGAGAAAAGGTTGAAATTAAATGACAATTCCCAAAGACCATCCACGGTACCGGTCTCTCATCGCACGTGAAAGGCTTGCAGGATTTGTAAAGGAGGGTATTGTGACACTTGAGGGCCTGACAGCCCACGGAAGGGGAGAGGCATTCGATTACCTGATCGGGGAGAAAACTACTGAAAGTGCATTACTCGCGGAAAAAAAAGCAGCTGCAATGCTTATTTCTGCAAAATATCCTGTCATTTCAGTAAATGGTAATACCGCAGCGCTCGCTGCCTGCGAGATTTCCCTTTTACAGAAAGCTTCCGGTGCAATTGTTGAAGTAAACCTTTTTCACAGGACCGATGAACGAATCCGGAAAATTACGGACCTTTTGGAATCTAACGGTGCAACCGTAATCTCCGGACAGGCAGAACGGATCCTGCCACTTTCACATGATCGGGCATTGAGTTACCCGGAGGGGACCGGGAAAGCAGATCTTATCCTTGTGCCACTGGAAGATGGGGACCGTTGCGAAGCACTCATAAAAATGGGAAAAAAGGTAATTGCAATAGATCTAAACCCGTTGTCCCGGACCTCCCGGATGGCCAGCCTGACTATCGTAGACGAGTTGACCCGGGCGCTCCCCATGATCACAGGGTTCCTCGGGTCACTTCAGGAAAAGGAGATCGCTCTCCTGTCGGGAGATATCGATAACAATTATTTCCTTCAGGAGGCAATGAAGGAAATGAACGGGAGACTCGCACATGCTCTGGATTGAAAAATATCGCCCGAACGTATTTGAAGAGATAGTCGGGAATAAACAAGTGATTCAACATCTTCAGTCTTTTGCATCCAGCGGATCTCTTCCCCACCTTATGATTAGCGGGCCGCATGGAACCGGTAAGAGTGTCGCAATCGAATGCACAGCACGAAGTCTTTATAATGACCATTGGGTTGAGAACTGTACGGTGATCCATGCATCTGATCTATTTCTCAATGGAAAAAAATATCTTGAAGCGGATGATCGTTATTCGCACATTTACCGGAAAGATGAGAGCCTGATTAATAATTTCAAACATATTATTCGTTGGTATGCCTCACTTCAACCCCTTGATGCACCTTTTAAAATGGTTGTCATTGACGATGCCCATGAACTCACCCGTGATGCCCAGTCGTCCCTCCGGCGGACCATGGAGCGGTACAGCCGGACCTGCCGATTTATTCTCTGTACCACTCACCCTGCTGCCATTATCCCTGCTATTGCGTCCCGTTGTGTTCCATTCTTTTTCGGGCCTGTAACCCCTGAACTTGCTTCTGCCCACCTGAGGGGAATCCTTGCCAGGGAGAAGCCGGAATATTGTTGCAACGAAGATGAAATCGACCTGATAGTTCAGGATTCCGGGGGCGATCTCCGGAAGTCGATTATGCTCCTCCAGGTTGCGGCTGAATCCGGGGAACCATTTGATCTTGCAAAATACAGGGAGAGTGAGACTGGAATGATAGCAGCAGCTATATATTCTGCTATCGCTGCGGGTGACGGGTTATCGGCTAACCGGCGTATCGAATCTCTCATGATTGAATATGGTCTCTCTGCGGATGAGGTACTGGCCGAACTCAGAAAAGTCCTGAAACGGGAATATAATGACCCGCGTGTTGCCTGTGCACTCGCGGATACCGACTATTTGATAGGTCACTGCAACAACGAATATATTCAGCTCAATGCGTTTGCAGCAAGAATAATTGACGAGGTATTCGGGTGAAGACGGCAATAAACAAGGTCAGCAGTCACTATGATGAGATGGCTGAAGTTTATGACCATCGTTACGATGTAAGTCGTGGCAAATTTTACTATAGCCATATCAGCCGCCATGTAATGGAACGGTTCCCCAGGGGAGGAAGGCTCCTTGATCTCGGTTGTGGGACCGGACTATTTGTCCGGCATTACGTAAACGAAGGCGGTGAGGCTGTTGGCATCGATATCAGCCGCGGGATGATCGGAAAAGCCTCCGGCAAATGTGCTTCCAGTGATTTTACAATCGGGACCGCCGAAGTACTTCCCTTCAGGGACTGCTCGTTCGATGCAGTATCCAGTCTCCTGGCATTTTCCTACCTAAAACACCCTGAAAAGACTCTTGAGGAGACATACAGGGTACTCAGGCCGGGGGGTTCAATTGCAATCTGTACTCTTGGAAGAAACCTTTTCACACGGGGACTCCCTGCTATTTACCATATAAGCGAAGTGATGAACCTTAAAAAGGCCTGTTTCGGGGCGTTTGGAGAACGATATTACTCAGTCGAGGAGATGGAACAGCTCCTTTGTAATGCTGGTTATGTCGATGTGAATGTGAAGCGGTGTTCATTTGCACATTATAACCTGGCGCGCCCGATTTACGATATCGCAAAAAAAATTGAACCATTCGTCGAACGAAATATACCCTACCTGGCCTATAACATCTGTGCAAGCGGGAAAAAACCATCCTGATAATAAATGGATCCCCCCAAAAAATAATTCGTAATTAAGGATATTTAGGTCTTATTCTTTTGATAACCCGCTCTTTTTTCGCGATTGCATTATCCGCCGCCTGCCGTACTTTCTCTTTCATCGCTTCAAAGTCATATTTCTGGGTTTCGACAACTTTTTTCAGAGGTGTATATGCAGCCTCTCTGAATCTTGGCGTAAAGTCTTCCTCTCTGCCATCGACAACCAGGACAGATTCCGGCTTCCCTGATTCAACCCTGCCAATCTCCCTGATGGTCACCCCTGCATTCCGGATGACATTCATAATTGCCGGCACTGCATCCCGCGGTGCGGTGACCAGTAACGCATCGAGAGAAACACCAAGATAATCGATCGAGAGATCCCGGAGCATCTTTGCGACATCGGGCTGCACAAGGGACCCAACCTCTTTATCATCGATAACAATCCTGCACCCTGCAGTCTCTGCCATTTCATACACATCACCACGGAGACCCCCGTTTGTTACGTCTGTCATTGAATGGATTGATGAAAGAGCATCGCTTGCAAGAAGAGCTTCTGATGCGAGAAGAAAATTCAGGTTGATCGTCGCATCGATTACTTCCGGGAATCCCGAATAAAGAGCTGCGGTGGCAATTGTTCCTCCTCCGGCTCCTTCCGTCATCAGGATGACGTCTCCCGGCCTTGTTTTTTTCCGGGCGGTGAGATGCCTGGCTATACCAACCGCCCCGACACAACCCGTCATGCGACTTCCAAGCACCATGTCCCCGCCAATTCGAAGCGTCGATCCGGTCACCAGGGGGACACCCATCACTTCACTAACAGCGGTGATACCTCCGGTATAATCAAAAATTTTTGCTACATCTCCGTCATCAGCCACGTGGATATCTGAGAACAACATGATCGGATGAGCCCCCATCACATAGACATCCCTGAGTGTGGCACGGGTTACATGGAACCCTGCCAGGAATGGAAAATCCGATAATCGGGAGTGCATCCCGTCAACGGTGCAGATAACGTAAGTACCCTCCTCCCCGGGCTCCGGAACGACCCCTGATGTCATTTTATCTATGTTCGGTGCTCCCGCCCGTTTTTCAAGCAGCACCGCCCCAGCGTCGTCCATTTCATCCACACCAACTGATGCCGAAGTACGCCCGATAATCCGGGCTATCTGCCGGTGTGCAAAAAAATCGCCGGTGCCCCTGGACCCGACACCAAAATCTCCCATCCTCACCCCGGACCGTTCGTAGGTAAAAAAGTCCCCGGTCAGTCCCTGAGTGTGCTCCACCTCAAGAATAACTGCTCGTGCAAACGAATCTGCATATTCAGAAGAAACTTTTTTGATTTTCTGAATGTGGCCGGCAAGTCTTTTCACGATGTCTTCATTCCCGACCCCTTCATCCAGCTGGCGCCGAACGAACTCCTCAACATCCATACACACTGGTTCGTCGGAAAATGATAAATAGTGGTGTATTCTTTTTTTCAGCTACTACTCATGTCAGGGGGGTTCCCTGCGGGGGATAAACGAGTTGTTTTCCATCTGACAATAAAGAATCCGAAGAATCTTAACTTAACATGCGGCAGTTGTTCGGAATCAGGTAAATATATTACCGGTAAATTATTTAATTTAAAGCAACAATATAATTAATTAATATATAATTATTAATTGCATTTACAAATATGTTAGTGTTATATAATTAATATTACTAATAAATAAGTATTAATGGTTAATAAAAATAATGTTAAGTTAATTATTTGTAAATATATATCCTGGCTTTGCATTTTTTTAGTATGAATTATTTCAACTAACCTGATCCCTGTTCTTTTTTTATCAATAAAACAGATAAGAGATTAGAATTTTAGATCTGGTTGTCCGGTTGCCCGATCTGAAAAAAAACCCTGATTTTGAGATTGATCTGAGGTTATCGTTATTGATCCAATTTCCAACCTGCAAATGTTGGAAGCCCTCTGCACGGCATACACTACTGGCAAATATTCATTACAACAAATCTTCCACAAATAAAATGCCCTCAATACGGAGGGAATGGGGGAAGTCCACGCAAAAGCAGATCGTTAAGATCGTGGTTAAAGCCAGGACCAGAAAGGTGGCAGGATAAAGATACTCTAAAAGGCAGTTAAAAAGGCCCAATAATAACAGGTCATTACTACAAGGCTTTTTCCTGCAGAATAGCCATCCTCTTTTTACTGTAAAATTGCGTAAAACATTTTCGGATCTATTTTGCCGGGGTTCCGGAGAACAAAAAGTGAATCAAAACTGACTACTCACGATTTTAATAATTGATCAGGTATAATGTGTGATATTGTCCTTTGATAAAAAGATATAACATCCTCTTTGGAATTTATTTCATATTTTTTCCCCTGTCCTGCACCCGCTGAACCAGGACATACCCTGATTTCTCACCGTTGAGATCCCAGATTTCTGACACTGATGCTTCAACCGTAATCCTCCCTTCATTCGTGATTAATGAATATCGAAGTAGAGAATTGTTTTCTTTTTCAGTATCTGTAATAAAATCCAGGACAATTTTCCTGTATTCCGGTGCAATAATGCTGCTGATATGACGGCCAATTATTTCCATTTCCTTGTTATTCCCTATGACCGCAATCATTGCATAATTTAATTTCCGGATTTTACTCGAGCTGTCCAGTACAATAACGAGATCTGCCGAAGCATTAATCGCATTAATGAGAATGGCCTGATCAGCTAAGGCCTTGTTAAGCCTCTCATTTTCTTTGGCAAGGTTATCTTGAACCAGTAATAGTTTTTCAGCCGGCAATCCCGCACCGTCACCAGATATCCCATTTGGTTTGAACGAAGTTTCAAACCTCTCCAGTGCGGCAGTATCACGTATGGTCATGATTGCCCCTGTTCGTATTCCTTCTTTATTGAACATTGGAGATGCCTTTTCCAGGTAACCTGTCCTTTTTAAATCATCTTTTTTACTTTCTCCTGATACATGGATCAGGCTTGTTCCAAACTGGACCACCCCTGGATATTTTTTAACAATTTCGTCCCCTGGTATATCGAGCAGGTCTATAAGGAGTGGCACCATCAATGCTTCCTGAGGTAATACCTCGGTGTACCTATCAGTGCCAATGATCGCGTCCTTTTTTACCCCGGTAAATCTTTCAATTGCCCGGTTCCAGGCAACAACACGATGCGACTGATCGATAACAAAAGTCGGGTCCGGGAGAAATTCGATAATATCTGAGAGTTCCCGGTTTGCGTCGTTCAGCTTATTCCGGAGTTCTTTCAGTTCTGTAATATTTATAAATGAAAGAATTATATAGAGTGTTTTTCGTGAAGAGTCAGTAATGCGACGGACAGTCAGCTCGGAAAAGGTTACATTTCCATCAAGGTCTTTCAACTGGACTTCTCCCTTCCAGCCATCCTTTTTATAACTCTCAGCCCTGGCATTTTGCAAATCGGCTAGAATGGACGAATCCCCGTGAGTAAAATGTTCAATCGGATGGTAAATTACCTCATCAAGTGAACGGTAGCCAAGAATGTCCACAAATGCCCGGTTGGCATAAATTACATTTCCGGCAAGGTCGAGGATTGCAATTGCATTCATTGCTGCTGAAACTGCACTCTCTTTAAGAAATAACTCGTGTTCAGCCCTTACCCGCGTGGAAGTATCTGCAAACATGGCCATCATGCAGATTGGATTTCCTGAAGTATCTTTAACCATACTTGCCGCGAGTTGTGCATCCAGTCGTGACCCGTCAGTCCGCCTTGGATGAATTTCTCCAATCCAGCCACCTCTCTTTTCCAGTTCCCTTTTCACTTCCTGAGCGATTTTTAACTCAAGGGGGTCCTCGTGTGAAAAGTATTCAATCGGTTTTCCAATGACATCACCCGGGGACTGGTAACCAAACATGCGCATGAATGCACGGTTTGCATAGGTCACTATACCATCCATTCCAGCAATTGCAATACCGTTTACCGATGATTCAATTGCATATCCCTTAATGAGCAGGTCTTTCTCATCCACTTTCCGGCGGGTGATATCCCTTGAAATACCTGACATCCCGATGATGCTGCCATTATCATCGCGGACGGGGGAAAGAGTAAGCTCTATATCAATAGATGTACCATCTTTTTTCTTCCAGACCGTCTCATGACTGTCGATTCTCTCTCCCTGCCGTACCCGGCCAAGGACTCCAATAAAATTATCCTGATTTTCTGCAGGGATTAGCAGTGAAATAGTTTTCCCGATAATTTCCCTCGCCGGGTACCCGTACATTTTTTCTGCCCCGCTATTCCAGGATATTATCATTCCCTCGGGGGATTTCCCGATAATTGCCTCTTCTGAAGTTTCTACAATGGATTTATGGATCGCCCGGATTTTTTCAATTTCCAGGCGGTCGGTTACATCCTCGTAAGTTATAAACTGCCTCGCACCGGACATCGATACCGCTCGGATCTCGATCTCCCTGTTGGATCCATCTTTTGACTTTATCCGGGCACGGATCTGAGTTACTTCTCCGATAGCCGATGAATGTAACCAGCTGATTCGGGTAGCTTCCATCTCTTCCCGCACCTTCTCATCCGGGTAAGCATGGTTCTGCCAGTCCCTGATCGTTGGGAGTTCCTCAATGGTATAACCAAATACATCGGTAAACCGCTTGTTGAGATAGGTAATTACCCCTGAACTTTCAACAATGCTAATGGGGAATGGAGAATAATCTACGATTTTTCTGAACTGTTCCTCGTTATCCCGTAAGGCATTTTCCGCCAGCTGTTTCTGGAGTACAATTGATGATTCCCTTATAAATGTCTCAAAAAGGTCTACCCGGTGTGGTACTACCCCGTTTTTCATCAGGAGGGCTACCCGGCCGAGAAGTACGTCTCTCCTTGCGAGCCCGATTATGTAAATTCCGGTGAGGTTTAATTTTGTTTCAATTCTGCCACATTCTGCAGCAGGAAATGAACGATTGACCGCATCGTATAGGGAAATATCGATTTTTGTCAGTTTCCCTGAAAGCAGGTTGGATCTTGGACGGTCAGATTTCATGTAAGTCGTCCCTTCCGGATCCCGGCCTAATATTGTCCTTATCTGGTCTTTTGCCGAATCATCAAGAACAACACGTACCAGGAACTTCCCGTTTTTCTCATCATAGGAATGGACAACAACAACCGAGTCTGGGACGAGTTCCAGTGCACCCTCTCCTATCCTCCTGAAAATGTCCCCATTTTCTGAAATATCGACCAGCTCGGTTGTCCTTCTTGAGAGGGTTTCAAGACCCCTGATATACTCGAGTGCCTTTTCCTCTGCAAGTACCCTGTCGGTAATATCCCTTCCTACGGACTGGTATTCAACGACTCGCCCTTGATCGTCGAAAATTGCCCGATCGCTCCAGCGCTGCCAGCGGATGGTACCATCGGTCATGATTATCCGGTGATTGATGGACTGGACAGGGTTTTCCGGGGTCAATGAAGCAAAATGGGCCCTGACAAGGGGCCGATCTTCGGGGGGAGTCATGGGTTTGAAGATTTTGTTCTCAATTTCTTCACGTTTTTTTCCAAAATAACGCAAATATGCCTCATTAACGAAAAGATGCGTCCCGTTTGGGAGAAAACGGGATATAAATTCTGTCTGATCTTCAACGATATTCCGGTACCGGGCCTCGCTTACCTCAAGCTTATGCTCGTATGCCATGGTCTCGGTCACATTTTCAAGGATTATCGTGATACCCCGGGCGCCTTCTTCGAAAACAGTAGGGACTAGTTTTACACGGTAGAACATATCCCCGCCAGAGCTATCTTTATCAGCGGGTTTTTCATACCGGATATTCAGGGCGATCTCCTTTTTGTCCGGGGACTCTTTTATAGCATCGTCGAGTGGGAGCAATTTTATAAACGGTAACTGGATTTCGGGGAGCGGAATGCCGATTAGCCCCTCCCTCGTCACGGTAAATGCACTAAGAAAATTTTCATTGACCTGGATAATCCGGAAGTCGGAATCAATGATTATGACCAGATCCGACGAGAAGGAGAGCATCGCAGAGAGGGGAACCCTTTGTGAAAGGAAGTAAATTTTTGCAGTCCCATAACTACGCAGCTCTACCTGGCCGGAAACAAGGAGAAGGTCCAGGTACTTTGCAACCGAGTTCCGGTTCATTTTAAGACTATGGGATATATCCGAGATGCTCATGCCCTTTGGTTTGAACTTGAGAAGATTCTTGATTCTCGCTATCTTCTCCTGGTCGAGGATCATTAAATTCTCAATTGGGTGCCGGGAGCTATAAAGGATTGTGATGCAACCCGATGGAATCTTATATCTGTTCTAATCCGGGCGATAATCGGGGTTTATATCGTGAAAATGCGACCTGGAATTACTATTTACAGGTTTAGGTATGATTTTGGAATTATCCCCCGGAATAATTGATCCTAAAAGGTGGATTATTGAGTGATTTCGGAAAATAATCCCTTTAACAGGGTATTAATTAAATCGCCTGGAATAATGGTTGGAATATTGGGGCAATCCTCAATCTGGAAGGTTATTCGTGGTTAGAATTAGTCTGGAAAGAGGTAAACTTCTGATAATTATCAAGTTGATATTTAAACGTGATATTGGAAGCGAATATGAATTCATCTTTAATCCATGATGATTTGGATTGAACTGTTATTGAATTTTCCGAGGAGAATAACTTAATCCCTTCTTGAGTATTGTTTGATAAATTCAGGAAAAGATTTATTATACCATAATTCTCCAATGGTTAGTTACATCGCGGAGATATGAATTGGAATGCGTTTTTTTGTCATAATTTTTTGCTATACTTTTCTGTTCAATGGGTTCCCTAGCATATGCCGGATGTGGAGTTGATACAAATCCGTATGATGATATACCTGGATCACTCCCCAACGGGTATTATCCTCCTACTGCAGATTTTTCTGGCAACCCCGTACAGGGCTATGCACCTCTTACAGTTAGTTTTACGGATCTGTCCACAAATGTTCCGACCGATTGGGCGTGGAATTTTGGTGATGGTAGTGTCCTCCAATGTAAAAAACCCGGTCCATACCTATCACTTCGCCTGGCAGATATTCGGTATCACTGACCGCCGGGAATGGGTATGGTGGAAATTCGATTACAAAAACGGACTATGTGATAGTAAATCCCGCCTCGTCCGTACCGGTGGTTGATTTTTCTGCAAATCTTACATCGGGGTATGCACCGTTACAGGTAGAGTTTACCGACCTTTCTACCGGTGGAATTATTATATCACGGGAATGGACTTTCAGCAACAAAGACCTCACCGTATCAGAAACTGCACCAGGCTCAAAAATTGTACATAACTTTTACAGATGCAGGACATTACAATGTAAGCCTCACCGTTATTGCTGAAAACAATGAGTCTGCCACCTTCGAAAAGATGTATTATATTAGTGTCAAAAACCCCGCCTCCCGAGCAGGGTACGATTACCCTTCACCCGGGATGGAACCTCGTATCCACGCCACTTCCCCTGAAGGACCAGTATCGTACTGCCGGTCAGGTATTCGGCGCAATCGATACGGACTCCCGCTCGATTTTTTCATATGATGCTGCTTCGAAACAATTCGTCCCTCTGGATTCAAATTCGGTAATTTTCCCCCTTGAAGGTATCTGGGTCTATTCAAAGGGTGAAGCTCTCCTGACGTTAAATTACCAGGTCACCACGACCCGTATCCATCTCAATGCATATGCCGGCAGGCTGGAACCTTGTCGGTTACCCTTCAACAGAACCTGGATATTCACGTGAAGGATTTGTATCAATTAACGATATCTGGACAACCATATTATGTTTCGATCCTGTTAACGCAACAGTACTCATCCACTATCTTTAATGAAGGGACTGGGGAAGTCGGAAGCCCGCAATTGATGAATCCAATGAACGGCTACTGGATGTTTATGCCACAACAAGGCGATTTGACAATCACAATCGATTAGTAATTTTTCTATTTTAGTGAAATGGGACGGGAGAAATGTCCCCTTTTCTATAATACACTGCGCGCGAGAACCAATTTTTAAATCAGGGCTATATAGGGAAATTGAATTGAATAGTAGCAAATTGCCGTCGAAAAAGAGATATAAATTCAAATATTTGTTAAATCCGGCTTGAATACAACACATGCCCGTAAAAAACGAGAAACCGATGGATCCCGTATCCGGAATTGACTTGAAATTACAGTAATTCTAATAATATTCTTCAATTTTTAAAAATAACGTCAATGAATAGTTTTTACTCATCGTATTTTTGCACAGACCGAATAATTAATCATCTCATCAGGAGTGGATAATCCTTACCCTGTTCACCTATTCAGTCGTTCAGAGGAGTTAAAATCGTGAAAAACGCCGAAAAGTTTATATGCAGCAAAATCTCATCCTGACTCATATAAATGATTACATCAAGGTGGCAAGAGGGAACGATCTGTCGATTCTAATGTACATTAATAGTGTACGTTAAAATTCGAAATGAGTTCCTTCTTTGCATGATGTTTCAGCTCCGAACAAAGAGATGATCGTATGCATACAAAAGTGTTGGTTCCGAAACTCAGGATGACCAAGTGGCTGGTCCTCCTGTCATTTATGATTTTGATACTCTTTGCAGTATCACCAGTACAGGCTGTTGTGAATGTGATTCAACCCGGAAACGAAGTATTCATCGGGGAACAGGGACTTGATGTTAGTCTTGCGGTTGGTGGTTACCAGTCAGTTGCGATGTGGGTAGGGAGTGACCATACCATTGAACCTACGAATGCAGTGATAATTTCCAACCCGAATAATTTCCCGATCAGTGCTGCCGAATTCCGGAATTTTCCAGGTCACTACTACCAGTATAATTCTTCGCCTACACCATCTGTTGGCAATGAAGCATTTCTCGTGAGTGAACCCACATTATCGGTCAATTTATACGATGACCAGGCATTGGTTCCAACCGGGCAGTCGAGGTATGTAGGAACGAAATTTAACTTCGAGATAGTATCAAACCTGTTTAAAATTAATACCGAAAGGAGTGCTCCCGGTTTCACAAATCTTCTTGTCAGGGATCAGACCGGTATCACTTATTCGTCACTGTCCACGATGAATAACCCAGGTGGTAAACCGCTTCAGAATTTAATCCTGTCGGCGCCGTTCTTCTGGTCAACACAGGGTGTCCTTGGTGATTATTGGAACACGGCAGCAACGGGATGGTTCGAATAACTTCGTATATCCAAATGGGAATTATGCAATCTGGGCGGAATCGAATGTAAACCAGCTGAATGTCGTCTCCTCCAATGTAAACGTTAACCTGATTTCCGAAACCCTGACGGTTTCCGCGCCTCCGTCAGTCACGAGATCCAATCAGTTTACCGTCAATGTATACGGGCCGGCCTAACACCACCTATGTCCTCTCGATATTCAATAATCCCTGTCACGTGATGAGTGGGGATCCATGTGACCAGCCACCCATCATATTGCCAGGTCAGAAAAATGTCGTGTTTGATCCGACCACAGGGAATCATGAGGTCCATAGTAACTCAACAGGAGCGATTGAGTTTTATCCTGTACCCTGCTTACCGGGAACGACAATCTATCAGACGGTCCCCAAGCAACCGGTATTTAACAATACAAATGGTCCGGGTTTAAGATATTACGCAAATGTAACCACTGATGAAAACGGTCAGATTTCAGTAGGATTTAGTAACCTCTACCGACACCGCACCAATTCCCTACGTAATCCATGTGCAGGGAGTGGGTCTTGATGGAGAGACAAAGTATGCTGAAACCACGATAACCGTTAACAAAGGAGTAGTGACCGTCGATGCAGTCAGTACAGCAATACTCGGGGACAATATAACGATTAGCGGGACGAACACCGACAGTCTAACCACCTATCTCTACATTACCGGCCCATGTCAGCCAGTATGTGGTGCCAACCTTACAAGCCCGGGTGTGCCGCTTACTCCAGGTACCATTCACGACCGTTGTGATCAATAATACCGCTCATACCTGGAACTACAACCCCCAGCAAAAAGGATGGGTCACTGGAAACCTTGCAATTCAACCCGGCGAATACACGATTTATGCGACAAGCAAACCCGTAGATGCATGTAATCCAAAGACCTGTGTTGCATGGGATTCCACAATAATTACCTTACTAGCAGCCGACGATTAATGCAACAATAAACCCTGATGTCCTAATCAGAGATTGTTGTTCGGAACAGTGTGTAATTATTCACGGTACTACCACCGGCAACCCCTCCCACAATGTATCCATGTGGATATTCGGGGAACAAAAGGTTGGAAATGTTCACTATGTCCATGACTATATTACCGACTGTTGTGGAGAATTCGAGATCAACTTATGTGATTATCTCGACCTTGAATCATTAGCGGTTGGAAAATATTACGTCGTGCTACAACATCCGATGTATAACCACGTATTCGACGTGCTGAAGGAAGGGGACTTCCAGAATGATCCCAATTACAGAAGTCCGCAGCACCCGGTAGATCCACCGTACACGATAATTGGTGAACAAAATAAGCTCTATGTTATCGGTTCGGATCCGATCAGGTGGAGCAAGTTGTTCCCGATTGAAGGGGCAGATGCGAAGCGGGAACTTGATGCACTTCATGCGTTACAGCAGGCCATCGACAGTCCTAATATTGATGATATATACATTACCCTTAATTTCACAATTAAGGATGCAAACGCACCTACCGCAGAGTTTATCGGAACACCGACATCAGGTGGTTCCCCATTAACTGTCTCCTTTACCGATCAGTCACAGGGAACCCCGACCAGCTGGTCGTGGGAATTTGGTGATGGTGCAACCTCAACCTTACAGAGCCCACAGCATACCTACGTTAACGAGGGAGACTATACAGTCAAACTCACCGCTTCCAAGGTCGTGAATGGAATAACCGTGAGCGACTCGATCACCAAGGAGCACTACATCCATGTAGGGCCGGTCTCTCTCCAGGCGAATTTTGTTGCAGATCAGACGGTCGGACTGGCTCCGTTCACGGTGGACTTCACCGATCAGACAACCGGTTCACCAACCCAGTGGACCTGGAACTTCGGTGACGGAGGATTTGCAATTGACCAGAATCCGACTCACACCTACACAGACGGCCGGAACATATAGCGTAACACTTACCGACCGGAACGCTGAGCAGACCTCTACCCTGACAAGGCCGAACTATATCACCGCTACAAGCACACCAACGCCACCACCGGTAGATCCCAGTAAGATCGTACTGAACCCCGGGTGGAACTTTGTTTCGACGCCAAAGACACTTGCAGCCGGATCAAATACCGGTGCGATATTCAGTAACGTGAACATGGGTGGACGCTCGGCATGGATATGGGATGGTTCAGCCAACCCGCCACAATGGATACCGGTTGTCTCGACGACGCCTATTCAGCCTCTCTGGGGTATCTGGATATACTCGGTCTCGAACACCGTCGTGAACCTGAACTTTGACACGACAAACCCGTTGTTTATCCCACCACCACGGAGTCTCCCGGCTGGATGGAGCAGCATCGGTTTCACTGGAACAACCCAGCAGACTGCACGGAACACCTACCTGTCTGTTCAGCCAAACTGGACGACCTCAATGGGATTCAATTCCCTTACCCAGAATTATGAACCCACAATCTTCAATGGCGACCCGACTGAGTTAACCGTGCTGTTCCCAACCAAGGGTTACTGGCTCTACATGAGGACTCCGGGTAACCTTGCAGCGATTGGTGCATAAGATGGACCGGAAATTCCGAATAACCCCAAAAATTATTTTTTGTTTGTTGTTTGTTGCGCTGTTCGGAATCGCGACCGTTTCAGCAGCGCCACCCCTGCCACAGCAGTTTTATGGCACAGTGACCGTCAGCGGAGGTGCACAGGCCCCGATTAACAGTGAGATCAGGGCCCAGGTAAATGGAGTCGACAGGGGTACTCTCATTACTACCGTTGTCGGACTCTATGGCGGATCCGGTAATTTTGATCCAAGACTTACTGTCCAGGCAACGGAAGCAGACCTGTCAACGCCGGCTGTTGTGACATTCTATATAAACGGTGTAAAAGCCGACCAACAGGTCAGCTATATTCCAGGGAGTTCGTCAATTCTGAATTTGACAATCGGTTCCGTCACACAGACACCAACGACACAACCGACTACTACCACCGTGGTACCGACCACAACCACAATACCGGTTACCACGACTGCGGTTCCAACCACGACTACCGTAGTACCGACAACCACTACCATTGTACCAACTTCTACAACGGTGGTCCCAACCAATCAGGGCGATCAACCCAAAGATAATACACTCCTTACATTACCGATGCAGCTTTACGGGAATGTAACAATTTCAGGTAATATTCCTGCACCCTTTGGGACTGTGATCCAGGCATATGGCCAGGGTGTGCTCAGTGGCAGCAGTGTGACCGGAAATCCAATCCTTGTGAATGTGACCGGTACATACGGTGGCACTGGCAATTTTGATCCAAAACTGAATGTCATGGGTTCTACACCAATCCCGGAAGGAACCCCGATTACATTCACCATTGATGGCAATCCCGCTTTGTGTTACAATGTGAACGCACCGAATCCCGGATGGCAGTCAAGTATTCCGTTCCAAAGTAGTCAATCGATAAATCTCGATCTGAAGTCCTCCTTCCAGCCCACGGCTAATTTCACTGCACATCCGGTATCCGGACCCCCGCCACTCACCGTGGATTTCACAGACCTGTCAATCGGTGACCCGGTATCGTGGAACTGGAGTTTTGGTGACGGCCAATATTCCAACGATCGGAATCCACGGCATATTTACTACACGAATGGTGCGTATACCGTTACGCTCACGATTACCAACAACTATGGCAGCGATAGTTTGACGAAACCCGGTTACATCTTCCTCTTTAACAGCAACGGCGGCGGCGGAGGCGGAGGAGGAGGCGGTGGCGGTGGTGGAGGCGGCGGCGGTAGTGAAACCGTTACGCCTACTCCGACCACGACCGTAACGATTCCCCCGGTATCGTCAACTTCGGTCACAATCGGTTCAGATGACGGTATTGCATTGATAACCGCGAGCCCGGGTACAAACATGACCTCGGCCAGCGGTGGGGCACTGTCAAACCTCACAATTACCCGGGTTGACAGGTCCGCAGTACCGCCCGTGCCGGCCGGAGCGACCTATAGTTTCACCGGTATCGCCTATGATATCGAACCGAGCGGTGCCACATTTGACCCGTACGTTACGCTTATCATCACGCTTCCGGAGAGCGACTGGAATGCACTCGCAAATCAGGATCTGTCGATAAAGTGGTACAATACGGCTACATCCCAATGGGAAGACCTTCAGACAACGGTAAATCCGTCTTTCAGGATGGTAAGCGCAAAGATTACCCACACGACGGTCTTCGGTCTGTTCACTCTTAACCCGTCAACCCCGGTGCCAACAACAATTGCACAGCAAACGCCAACCGTGACACCCACGAAGGTTGCAGGAGCCGTTCCGTTCCTGCCATTCGACATGATGACACTCCTGATAATTGTCGTTGTAGTAATCATCATCGTTTTGGCAATCATAGTGTTCCTGACGCTCCGCAGGAGAGGAAAAACATCAGATGAGGAAACAGAATCTGAAGGAACCGCAGAACCTTCCGATGAGCCGCCCGACTGGCTCGACCTTAAATAACCAAATTTTTCGATTCTTTTTTATATTTCCAGAAGGAAATTCTATAAATAGTTTATTCGGGTATAATTCAGCCCGAAAATAAAAGATGTGATGTAATATGCGAAGGATGTTATGTATTCTCACGATAACCGCGATTGTGCTGATTGGGACTGTTGCAGCAGTACCGGTGGTTCCCGAAGAATTTTATGGGTCTGTATTTCTGAATGGTAACCCGGCACCTGTCGGAACTGTGATAATTGCAAAAATAAACGGAGAAGAACGAGGAAACTTTACGACCACCGAGGCCGGGTTATACGGGAGTCCGGGTAACTTTGATCCAAGGCTTTTCGTAGTTGCAACCGAAGATGAAGTGAATGCAGGGAATGCCTCAATAACATTCTTCGTCGGCGGTGTTCAGGCGTTCCAGGCCGTGCCATTCAGGAGTGGTGGTTTGGAGAGCACAAAACTTGATTTATTCGCCAACATCAACGCTTTTGCAACGAGCAACACAACAAACCCCATTTCTTCATCAGCCGGTGGTTCGTCAGGTGGCACCGTATATAGCAGTGGCGGAGCCGTATCGTCATCCAGCGGAACAGCAAGTGGCACGACATCGGGTGGTGTCACCAAAACTACAGACTGTAATAAGCCCCGTACCGACGGAGTCAAGGTCTTCAATCTATTACAGTATTGATGTTCCGTTGACAACATCTGAACCTACGGTTGTCATAACACCAGCGATAACACAACCCGCGGTTACGACGCTACCACCCACAACAAAAAAATCCGGTGTCGGTCCGTTGTCGATCGTGTTCTTTATTGCATCCATTATCGTTGTCATCGGTATCATGGGAAGAGCGGACCGCATGAGGAAGCAATAATCTCCAACATGTGAGCCTGGAATTTCCTGAATATTCTTAATTTTAACTCTCCCGGTTGTTGTTAAAACACCCATTTTAAAGTCTATTCCTGACTAAAAACCGGTGTTATTTTTTAAACTTTGAAAATCCGGATTTTCGGAGATGTATATGCAAAATATCTCCTGGTCATCTTGAAAAAACGGAGTAGTCAATTTTAACCTGGCATAATGTAATTTTTGTCTTAAACTGGCAAAAAATGAGATGTTATAGCCTCTTCGTCTTTTCAAGTGGGTAAAGTGAACCAAATGTCCCTCCTACATCGATTAACAGGCTCTTTTTACCTATTGAACCGCCACCGGGGCGTCCTCCGGGGCGGCGGAACTATCTTGTTGGGGGTTTTGGGGCGAGGCCTCGATAGTATTACCTACTCGATTTGATAATGAGCATGTTATATAACCCGATATAACTGGAGCAGCAAAAAGGGGAATTCTTCTGAACCGTTATTTTTTCAGCGTGCAATAATACTATTCGGGAAAGAGCGGTGATATTTTAACGAGCGGGATTACGCTCATTCACCTTCTGCTTTGTCGGTGTAATAATAGTATTCACCGTTCGCCCGCTGTTCACGGTCCAGGAACGATTCTGGCTTGTTTATCCTCGGTCGCCCGCTCTGGTCCCGTCTGAAGGTAACGCCTAGTTCTGAAAGGAACCGGTTCATCCCGTCACGCATATCAAACGGACCAAAAGCCTGGCCTGAGACCCCGGGTTCACCTTCAAACACGAGGATACGTTCACTGATCATGTCGATAAGGTAGATGTCGTGGTCGATAACGAGGATGGCTGCGTTTTTTCCGTCCACGTGCCGCTTGAACATACGGGTAATTTTCACCCGTTGCTCGACATCGAGGTGAGCACTTGGTTCGTCGAGGATATAGAGGTCAGCCTCCCGTGAAAGACAGGCCGCAATTGCAACCCGTTGGAGTTCACCCCCGGAAAGGGTATCCACCGTGGACTGGAGTATGGGGCCAATTGAGAGAGGTTCGAGGATCTCGTGCTGGTATACACCGGAGTCAAACTTAGTTGTAATGCCCCGGAGATAAAACTCGACGGTATCTGTTACGTCCGCTTTAATGTACTGAGGCTTGTATGAAATTTTGAGTTTTGTATCTATCTCGCCATCGTCTGGTGTTTCAACGCCAGCGAGAAGCTTTGCAAGCGTACTTTTACCTATTCCATTCGCCCCGACGACACCCAGGACTTCTCCCGCCTTGATTTCACCTTCCGATACGTGGAGCGAGAACGTCTCGTACGTTTTACTCATCACCGGTATCCGGAGCAATGTTTCACGATCGGATTCCTTTGTATGGGCCCTCTTTTCGAACACTACCTGTGTGTCCCGGAAACGGACATTTTCCTCATTAAGATAACCGGCCAGATACTGGTTAATCCCGATCCTTACTCCCTTGGGCTGGGTGATTATGCCGAATACGGCCGGTTTCCCATAGGCTATATGAACTGTATCAGCAAGCATATCGAGGATCGCGAGGTCATGTTCGACTATCATGATAGGCCGGACTGCTGCAAGGTCCCGGATTAGTTTTGCAACGGCCATCCGCTGGTGAATATCAAGGAACGGCGTAATTTCATCAAGGAAATAGAATTCTGCCTCCCGTGAAAGACAAGCTGCCGCTGCTACCCGCTGAAGTTCTCCTCCCGATAACGTGGAGATATCGTGGTCCATTATTGCCCTGAGCGAAAGGGAGTCGATATATGCATCAAGCATCCCACGCTCATCAGTTTTCCGGAGGAGATCCCCGACAGTCCCGGTGAATACCTTGGGGATATAATCGATATACTGCGGTTTCACCGCAACTTTGAGTGCGCCCTTCGAGACCTTCTGCAGGTACTCGAAGAATTCCGTCCCGGCATATTTTTTAAGGACTTCTTCCCAGAGGGATTCACGTTCTGTTTCACCAAGGTTTGGGCGTAACTGGCCGGACAGTATCTTGATCGCGGTACTTTTCCCGATACCGTTTGCGCCGAGGATCCCCGTAACTTTTCCTTCGACCGGGATCGGAAGTCCGTACAATGAAAAACCATTTGTCCCGTACCGGTGGGTCGGGTGCTCAAGTTCTTCCGGAAGACTTACAATATCGATCGCATCAAACGGGCATTTTTTAATACAAATGCCACAACCGACACAGAGTTCTTCAGAAATGACGGCTTTTTCGTCCTCACCGATTACGACGGTTTCATCGCCGGTCCTTACACGGGGACAGTAAATTATGCATTCGGTACCACACTTTCGCGAGTGGCACCGGTCGCGGTGGACTACGGCAATCCGCACAGTCTTTTCACCTTTGCACCGTGGATAAGAGGATGCTCCAGGATATGAACCAGAACGCGAATGTCATGAACCCCTGGTACAACCAGTCTTTGTTGCCCATTTTCGGGGTATCGAGTTTCATGAGAATGAAAATATGACGCTGGACCACAACGCCTGCAAGCATCAGGAATAATGCAAGCATTGTATAGTTATTAAACCCGGTAAGGCTTGTGGCCGGGACAATCACAAATGAAATTATCCCGGTGACAATCCCGATGAAACATGCAATAGCCGTCTTTTTAATGCGGTTAATATGCTGTACCTGTTTTTCTGTGGCAGTGAGCTTTTTCTTTGGTATTTCCGGCGTTTCTATCGCTGATTCCTCGGTCATTACGGCACCATCAGATCTGGATTATGTATTGAAGCTTATGAAATCACCATGGTAATAACCTGGCCCTCTGCCAGACAGCCATGGTTCCACAACTCTTCAGTAGGATTGAACAGTAAACATGTGTCCCTTACTGTCGGATTCTCATTATTATTGGACAGGAGTATTTATAATAGTGATCTACACCGTACAATGTAAAGCCTATTTGCTGGAGATCACGCAAGAGTGTGACCGATGTAAACATATCCCAATGAAAATGCACTTGTTAGCGTGCATTTTAATCAGGGGTACAGTGAGATATATATGAATCCTGAATGCAGGAGACTTGGCTGATCGCTGACCCTTCCAGGTTTTTGCAGACCTGGAACCGGCAGTCTAATGACCCATCGGATAATGAATTATCCCGTGAACAGGGCAGGTACCAAATCAGGTAAAATGTTATGGCAACAAGCGCAGGAATGAGCGGCATCGATGTAAGGGCAGTAGCTACCGAGCTGAAAGGACTTCTGCCGCTCTGGATTAACAAGGCATACCAGTTTGATGGCAGGACCCTGGGGTTTCGTCTGAATGGAGAGGAACATAAAAAATACCAGGTAATCATAGAACCGGGAAAGCGCCTCCACCTGGTTAATTCGTTCCCGGATACCCCGAAGGTACCTCCACAGTTCCCCATGTTGCTCCGGAAACACCTTACCGGGGGGAAAATACTTGATATCCGGCAGCAGGGCCTGTCGAGGATTATAATTTTCGACATAGGAAAGGCAGATACGACTTACCACGTCCTCGTGGAACTCTTTGATGCCGGGAACATAATATTCTGCGATGAAAATTTCCAGATCATCAAGCCCCTCTGGCACCACCGGTTCAAAGACCGGGATGTAATCCCGGGAGTGGCATACCAGTTGCCGGTTGACCCGACACTGTTTGACGAATCAGCCTTTGCAAAATTCCTGAAGGAGGACGAACGTGACATTGTTAAGGCGCTCGCAGTTGGTTGCCTTCTGGGAGGATCGTACGCTGAATTTATCTGCAGGGAAACCGGAGTGGACAAGCGTTCACCAGCGGGATCCGTTGATCCGGTCATTATCAGGAATGCTTTATTGGGCCTCCTTCACAAGGCAGAATCAGCCAGGGAACCTGTCATTGCAGGAACTGCCTGCATCCCCTTCATCACTACAGAAAGTGGTGAGCTGAAACCTTTCACCACCTTTAACGAGGCCCTCAATGCATTTTATTCCCCTGAAGTGACACTCTCGAAAGGGGAGAAAAAAGAGAAAAAGCGACTGACAAAGGAAGAAGTAATCCGGAAACAACAGACTTGAATCGGTAAAGAAATTCAATAACAAGGTTGCGAGACTTGAGAGGATCGTTGCCGCTATATACGAAAATTACTCGCTTGTCACCGAAGTTATCAGTTCGCTCGACGCTGCAAGTAAAAAATATTCATGGCAGGAGATCGAACAGATCCTGAAAAATAATAAATCCGGGCCCGGTGAAAAAATTATTGCGGTTCACCCGGAAGAAGCCTCCGTTGACCTGGACTTTGGCGAAACGGTAACTATCTATGTCCACGAAAATATCGAGGCGAATCTCGGGCGATATTTTTCGCAGGGAAAGAAGTACAAAAAGAAAATTGCAGGCGCGAAGGCTGCAATGGATCGTCCGCTCCCAAAAACGGCTGTATCGAAGCACCATGCCCCCGTTCTCAAGAAGAAATGGTTCCACCGGTTCAGATGGTTTTATACAAGCGACGGTGTTCTTGTCCTCGGCGGGCGTGATGCCGGTCAGAACGAAGAGCTCGTCAAGAAATATATGGAAGGTGGTGATACCTTCGTCCATGCCGACGTGCACGGGGCAAGTATCGTTATTATTAAGGGGAAAACGGAACGACTGGATGAAGTAGCGCAATTTGCGGCTTCATTCTCCGGGGCATGGCGAAGTGGTCATTTCAGTGCCGATGTCTACTCGGTCCGCCCGGACCAGGTCAGTAAAACACCTGAAGCAGGGGAATACGTGACCCGGGGCTCGTTCATTGTACGCGGTGAGCGGCATTATGAAAAAGGTGTGCCTCTTGGAACGGCAATCGGATTCCAGACCGAACCGGAAGTGGCCGTTATCGGCGGGCCGGTTACCACGGTCAAGGCAAGAGCGAAGTATCTTGTCGAACTGAAACCAGGCCAGTTCGAACCGAATGATACTGCGAAAAAGGTGCTCCGGATCCTTCGCGAAAAGGTGCCGGAAGGCGAATGGAAGGCATATAAATCTGCCCTGAACACCGAGGCCGTCGCAGCATTCGTTCCGCCCGGGGCTTCCGATATCGTGGAGACCGGGTAAAAATAGCGGGATAACGGGTGGTCAGATCATATATGAAGGCTGAATTTGGCGAGATGCAGAAATCTTATGGTGAAATCCGGCTTTTTCCTGAAAATATCGACGATATCTGGCACCTGAGTCACCTGATCGCCCCGGGAGACCTTGTATTCGCGACAACACTCCGGACAACTGATACGGCAAGCGACAAGATTCGCCCGGAAAAAGCGGAGAAAAGACCGGTAAGGCTGGGGATCCGGGTTGAGAAGGTCGAGTTCCACCATTATGCCAACCGTCTCCGGGTTACCGGGTTAATCGAGCATGGATTGGAATCCGGATCATACCATACCCTCAATGTTGAAACCGGCTACGAGATCTCCGTCACCAGGCTGTGGAGAAAAAGCGATCTTGAACGGATCGACCGTGCAGTGAAAGCCTCGGTGTATGATGTGATCCATATCCTTACTATTGAGGAAGGAGAAGCGGAACTTTTCCGGATACGGCATTTTGGCCCGGAGTTAGTGATCACGATCACCATGGGGAGCGGGAAAGGCATGGAAGTCAACAGCAGGTCTGCTTTCTTTGAAAAAATCCTCGATCATCTTGGTCCGGTCAACGGACCTCTCATCGTTGCCGGACCCGGCTTTATCAAAGAAGATTTCATGAAATATTTCCGTGCACGGGAGAGTGAAAAAGTCTGCAAAGACGGTTATTGTGGAGACCCGACGGACCGGTGCAGGGGCCGTGCAGGAAGTTATCGGTCTCGGGACGCTGGAAAAACTGGCAGGAGACATGCAGCTTGCACGGGAGGTGAACCTGATGGGGGAGTTCCTCAAGCGTATTTCGAAAGGCGAACCTGTGGCCTACGGCCGTGCCGAGGTGAAAAATGCAGGAGAATGTGGTGCAATTGAGGAAATTCTGGTCGTCGATGCACTCATCCGGGACCCGGACATTGTCGGGATGATGGAACAGGCAGAGCGGTCGGATGCCGGCGTGGTGGTATTCTCAACAGGATTTGAACCCGGGAAACAGCTTGATGCACTTGGCGGTGTGGCCGCACTTCTCCGGTACAGGATTGGATGACAACGGATACGCGGTATGATGTAATTATAATCGGTGCCGGACCTGCCGGGCTGTTTTGTGCAGCCCAAGCCGGGGCAGCAGGGAAAAAGGTCCTTCTCATAGAAAAAAATCCTGTCGCGGGAAAAAAGTTACTGCTTTCCGGTTCGGGCCAGTGCAATATCACCCATGACGGACCTGTAAAGGACTTCCTGGTACATTACGGTGACCATGGCAGGTTTATCCGGCCTGCACTGATGAATTTCCCGAACACCGCACTTATCTCGTTTTTCAGGGAACATGGACTTGAAATGGTGAGCATGAAGACCGGTAAAGTATTTCCTGCCACAATGAAGTCTGCAGATGTGCTCAATATCCTTGAAAAAGAATGTTCAGATCACGATGTAGTTGTCCGTTACAATGAACCTGTCCGGGAAGTCAGCCGCACGGGGGACTTTCTTTTTGTTGTTACACGCGATATGACCCATTGCGGGAGTTCTCTTGTCCTTGCCACAGGTGGGGCTTCATATCCCGGAACCGGTTCAACGGGTGATGGGTATCGTCTGGCCAAATCACTCGGCCATACCATCGAAGCACTGGCACCTGCTTTGACACCTGTCTTCGTTGATCCAAACCCATTTGGTGAACTCGCCGGGATCTCGTTCGACTCTCTGAATTTTTCCCTATGGAGAGAGGGAAAAAAGGTGGGAAGCCATCGGGGAGATATACTTTTTACTCACAACGGCCTTTCAGGACCTGGGATCCTTGATTACTCACGTTTCATGAGGGAAGGTGACAGTATCAGGTTGTCATTTGCCGGCCCCGCTACGGGTGACCAGTTTGAGAAAGATCTCGCCGGGAAGTTAGCATTATATCCTGTTTCCCAGGTCAAGACGATCATATTGCAATATAAAATCCCTGAACGCCTCGTAATGACACTCTTACGGCAATCAGGGATCCCCGATGACATGACTTGTGCGCATATCAGCAGGATGCAGAGGAAAACCCTCGTCACAAATCTGCTGGAATTTCCTGTTCGGGTTTCGAAACTTGGGGGGTTCCGGGAGGCGATGGTTACCAGGGGTGGGGTATCCCTTAAGGAAATCGATCCAAAAACGATGATGTCAAGGCTGGTTCCGGGACTCTATTTTGCGGGTGAGATTATCGATATTGACGGGGACACCGGGGGTTACAATCTCCAGGCTGCGTTTTCTACAGGCTATCTGGCAGCAAAGGCCATCGCAAATAAAAAAAATTGAAGGGAAGACCCTCGTCACGCAAAAAAAGGTGGGATTTTAAAAATTAATGTGCCCTTTGAAAGATTTCTATAGATTTGTGTGCATATTCCCGTAGATCCGTGATCTTTTGCCATAAATTTCTTACTTCTAAACCCGGGTTTTATTTATTCCAGCATCCTCCGGATCGCCTTCGACAGGCGGGTGATCCCTTCAACAATACGTTCATCGTCAGAATTCGAATAGTTCAGCCGCATTGCGTTTGACCCACCACCATCTGTAAAAAAAGGGTCCCCGGGAACGAAGGCGACATTCTCCTTAATTGCAATCTGGAATAGGTCCATCGTTGAAAATCCCTCGGGCAGCGTTGCCCATAGAAACATTCCCCCTTCCGGGCGGGTAATTGTAACGCATGGAGGAAATGTTTCTTCAATGATTTTTACCATGGTATCGCGCTGATGACGATAAACCTCGCGGATACGCTGGATATGCATGTCGATATCGTTATCGGTCAGGAATTTATAGATAATCCGCTGGGTAAGGTAATTGGAATGGAGGTCCGAAGCCTGCTTGGCAGTCACGACCTGTGCGAATACTTCGGGTGGTGCTACGATCCAGCCCATCCTCATTCCGGGTGCGATAATTTTGGAGAATGACCCGGTGATCACTCCCTGTTCGGGGAGGAAACTGCTTACGAAGGGCAGGTCTTCTCCCCTGAACCGAAGTTCTCCGTATGCGTCGTCTTCAACAAAGATGGTGTCATGTCCGGTAAGGATCTCTGCCACTTCATGTCGCTTCTCATCTGAGTATGATATACCGGACGGGTTCTGGAAATTAGGGATCCCATAGAACAGTTTTGGTGAATACTTTTCAAGAACCTGCGATAGTACTTCCGTATCAGGCCCGTCCTCAAGCAGGGGGACTTCGTGGAACCGTGGTTCATAGAGTGAGAAGGCCTGGATTGCCCCCAGATATCCTGGCTTTTCAATGGCAACCGGATCACCCCTGTCAATAAAAACCTTTCCGATAAGGTCCAGGCATTGCTGTGATCCATTCGTAATGAGAATATTTTCAGGTGAGAAGGTCAGACCGGTTCTTTTACGGTAGCGTTCTGCAATGAATTCACGGAGTGGGAGATAGCCCTCTGTCGTGGAGTACTGGAGTGCTGACCTCCCGTCTTCAGACAGGACATCACGGGCGGCTTCGACGAGTGCTTCTACCGGGAAGAGCGCAGGATTGGGAAGCCCTCCTCCAAACGAGATGATCTCGGGATTTTCAGTGACTTTTAGGATCTCCCTGATAAATGACCGGGGAGTTTGTTCCATGCGGGATGCAAACCTGTACATCATAGTACTTACTTCTGGGACCGGAGAATGTACCGGTTCTTCATATAATTTTTCATTATAGTAGTATTTAGAGCAATTTGACAACAGGTAGCGGCATATCAAAGATTTGTAAAAATGACAAACCTGACATCATCCGGTTACCGATCAATAATCAGAGACAAATATCAGGGACAAATTGAGGTCAGTATACGGCACTGCAAAGTCACTTCCACCCAGATGGGTAAAGATAAGATAACTGTAGGAAAAACGGTTCGAAAAGCTGTTCGTGTACCGTGAGAACTCAGGGAAGTTCTCTTTTCCGGGTATGAAGTGGCACGGAAATGCCCGGGTTATAGTATACACTGGTGAATGAGCAATCTTTGATCAGGTATCAGGTCTGCCCCCTGATCCATTCCGCGTATTTTGCCCGTAACTGTTCACGCTCTTCATAAGAAAGATCCTGTTTCCTGGTTTTATGGATATGTTGCTCTAACTGTGCAACAATGTTTTCTGCCAACCTGAAATCTTCAACTTCAAGGTATTGGTTCGCCCGCCTTACCTCGATCGTTGCCCCGCAGATCGGGCACAGTTTCCACTCCTGAAAGCAATCAACATACGTAAAAGTTTTACAGCCACCGCATCGTATTACGAGGTAACCTGCTGACACGTCACCATTTTATTTCATGGCGCTTCCGCTACCATGAAATATCCCTCACACATCCTGTATTTATTCTGTCTATGTATACATAATTATCCATCCAAAATGCTTTTCTGATATACTCCGGAGTTTTTTATTAAACCGTGTTTATGATGGTTTGTGCAAAATATCGTTCCGGATTCTGGGCTAAATGAAAAGTGAATAAAATTAAGTCTGTTTTTTAAAATGATATTTTTAAATCATTCCCGTTGTGAATTGTTAATCCGGGAATTCCATATCCTGGATCCTGCCCTTTGGTTTGCAAAAATGATAACCTGGGCCCTCGGACAGTCCTTGTGCCCGTACAGGAATAATAACACGTTTTTAAAAAAGCAACTGGTTTTCAAGGGGATGCCAATAACACTGCCTTGGATTAGCCCTAAAAAGAGATTACTGCCATATAAGGCCTAATACAAAAATAAATGCCCCGATGGCCGCTGCCACCACAATCACTGCTACGGGGCTGATATGAACTGCCCGCCGGTCTTCACTCTCATAATAATTAACGAGACCTGCCGACGAGATTAATCTTCCACCCTTATTTTTTGCCATACAAAGCTATTTCTCATTCTCAATATATAAATGGGTGTCAAGGACTGATCCATGGAACATGAAGTGACGGTCAGCGGCAATGCCTTCCTCGGTGAGTCGCTCGAGGAGTGTCCCGTCACGATTGTCGTTAAACAAGGAATTATCACGCATATTGAGGATAACCCGCATCCGGGCGACAATTGGATCATACCCGCATTTTTTAATGCACACACGCATCTTGGTGATACTATTGCCATGGATATGGCCGTGGACGGCGACCTTGCATCCATGGTTACGCCACCTCACGGTCTGAAACATCGGCTTCTCGCGGCTGCATCTGAAGATGATCTGGTATCGGGGATGCGTTCGACTATCCGGTCAATGGTCCAGGGCGGCACGGCAGGTTGTGCCGATTTTCGCGAAGGCGGAACAGATGGTGTCAGGGTGTTGAAGGAGGCAGGAAGATCATTACTTCCCGGCCTTGTAATTTTTGGTCGTGACGGGGGCGAACAAATCGCCCGGGGTCTTGGCGTCAGCAGCACCAGGGATATGCCAGATATCGAACGGCAGGTAATGGCAGCCCGGAATGGTGGGAAATTAGTTGCGTTCCACGCTGGTGAGCGGGACCCGGATGACGTTGACACGGCCCTGTCATTCAGCCCCGACATGATAATCCATGGTACTCATGCGACCCGGGTTCAGCTCAGGCGTTGCGCCGATGAAAATGTCCCAATTGTGCTTTGTCCACGATCGAACTGGGCCCTGAACGTTGCAGATTCTGTATCGAAACCACCGGTTCATGATATGATAGACCTCGGTTGCCGGATACTTCTGGGAACTGACAATGTGATGTTTGTCCAGCCGGACATGTTCGCGGAAATGTCATTTACTCATTATATTTACGGAATACCACCGGCCGTGTTGATCAGGTCTGCAATTCAGGGATCTCAATTTTGTGGGTCATCATTTTATATCAGAAAAGGGGTGCCCGCAAGATTTTTTGTCATGGACCCCAACCAATCCAACCTGCGCTTCAGCCGCGATCACCTCTCAACAATCGTAAAAAGGGGCACTTCAGCCAGTATTATCAAGAAGATTTTTATTTTAGAGAGCTAACTCATAAAGAAGACTATTTTGTGGGGTAATGATGTTTGGTAAAATACTCGTCGCAATCGACGGATCGGGAATGAGCGGACATGCACTTCAGACGGCAATTGACGAAGCCAGGGTCTGGAAAGCTGCACTACATGTCATCTATGTGGTTGAGACAGGGCTGTTTTCATCGCTTCCGATGGACAACACCTGGGAAATAATGCTCTCGATGTTGGAAAAGGAGGGGGGGAAAGCAATCGCCGATGCAAAAGTTCAGGCGGAATCTAAAGGTGTAATGATCACGGCGCACCTTAAACAGGGTCATGCAGGCAATGAAATTGTTAAGGCCGCCGGGGACCTCGGGGTAGATGTCGTAATCGTCGGGTCTCATGGAAAAAGTAATGTAGATCGGCTTCTCCTTGGAAGTGTCAGCTCGTTTGTCGTCTCAAACTGTCCAGTTGCAGTCCTGGTGGTGAGAACATAACTGAGATGCTGGTAAAAGACTTCATGACCGCGGATGTGGTCAATGTCGAAATTCCGGGAAACAGGGATGACGTCCTTAAAATCCTGAAAAGGACAGGAATTAGTGGTGTACCGGTACTGAAAGCGGGAAAACTCGTAGGGATCATTACGAGGAAAGATCTTCTGCGGAAATCCGAAGAGACCCAGCTTGGTCTCCTGATGACTCCGGATCCTGTTGTTATCAGCCCAGATTCCCCGTTAAGCGAAGCCGCAAACCTTCTCGTAACCAACAACATTCGCCGGCTCCCGGTTGTGGAAGATGACACCCTTCTCGGCCTGATCAGTATTGCTGATCTTATCCATGCCATCGCAACACTTCGGATCAAGGAAGAGATAAAAGACCTTTATACAAGCCAGACATTTGCGCTATGGGAAGAAACACCGCTACCGGTTGTTGGCCGTGTTATGGAGATATCCGGATTCGAGGCGATTCCGATCCTGGATGCGGACAGTAAACTCCAGGGCATAATATCCGAACGCGATCTTATCCGGCATTCATCTATCGAGGACACCGTAGAAGTCAGCGATTTCTCGAACGGCACTGATGATGATGAGTGGACCTGGGAAAGTATCCGGGATATGCACACCATCAGTTATGGGATTTCAAAAATCCAGTTGCCCCCGAGACCTGTCAAGACAGCGATGGTAAAAAATGTGGTGGCAGTACCGGTTAATTCGGAAGTAAGCGATTGTGCTTTGAAAATGAAACGGGCACGAGTGGACCAGTTACCTGTGATCAATGGTGATAAAAAACTGGTTGCCATGCTTTTTGACCGTGAACTTATCAGGGTGCTCTGCAACCCTGCCATTCAATAAAAACCTTTAAATTTATTGATGTCATCATATACCTCAAGCGCTTTTAAGAATTTTTCCAGCGTCAAAATATTTTAGGGTGTTTCATATGAATGATCCGTACCAGGAACCTCTCAAAGGGACGACCACGGTTGGTCTGGTGTTTTCCGAAGGAGTCGTCCTTGCCACAGAGAAACGGGCGACAATGGGATATTTCATCGCCAGTAAAAAGGCAAAGAAAGTATACCAGATCTCTGATCGTATCGGAATGACAACCGCAGGTGGTGTTGGGGATGCGCAACAGCTTGCCCGTGTAATGACCGTTGAAAGCAGCCTTTACCAGATCAGGAGAGGTCGACCTATTGCTGTGGGAGCAGCCTCAACGCTTCTGTCGAATTTATTGAACGCAAACCGTTACTTCCCATATTACGTCCAGCTCCTTGTCGGGGGGGTGGATGAATCGGGTCCTTCAATATTTTCAGTCGATGCGATGGGCGGTGCAACAAAGGAAGAAGAAATTGTTGCGACGGGCTCCGGGTCACCCGGTGCATACGGTGTCCTTGAAGACCGCTTCAAGAAAGATATGAACGAAGAAGAGGCAATCGAACTTGCCATCAGGGCGATTAAGGCTGCAATGAGACGTGATGCAGGCTCTGGTGAGGGTATCCACGTCGTAATCATTACAAAAGAAAAATACATGGAAATCGCTGACGAGCAGATACAGAAGGCGCTTACAGCAATTTCTGCATAAATTCTTTTTTTTAGGACGGAATAAATGCTGATTGAAGAAAGATTGAAAGAACTTAAGGATAAGATCAATGAAAAGGTGCCTGCAGGCATCACCGTATCAGACGTGGAATTCGAAGGGCCGGAACTGGTCATCTATACCGACGACCCTAAAAAATTTGCGGACGAGGCGGATCTTATCAAAATACTGGCAAGGGACCTGCGGAAACGTATTGTGGTCCGCCCGAATGTCCTGGAAGACCCTGACAGGGCAATTGGAGAGATAAAAGCTGTTGTAGCTGAAAACGCGGGGATAACGGATATCTTTTTTGATGCCGATACCGGGGAAGTGCTGATCGAGGCAGAAAAACCCGGGGTAGTAATTGGAAAAAACGGGGCTACGTTACGTGAGATCACCAAACATATCGGCTGGACCCCTAAGGTTGTCAGGACACCTCCTATAGAGAGCCTCGACCGTGAAACAGGTGCGCCAGTACCTGAGGTCTGTTAATGAAGACCGTAAAATCTTTTTAAGAACAATTGGCCGCCGGATCCACCGTGATATTACCAGCAAGGACCAATGGGCGAGGGTCACGATGCTCGGCTGCTGCAGGGAAGTGGGACGGGCTGCGTTCCTGCTTACAACACCTGAAAGCAGGGTTTTAATTGACTGCGGAGAAAAACCGGACAACAGCAACAGTACACCGTACCTCTATGTTCCGGAGATCCATCCCCTCTCACAACTCGATGCGGTCGTGCTGACTCATGCACATCTTGATCACTGCGCACTGGTACCGCTCCTTTATAAATACGGATATGACGGGCCTGTTTACAGCACTCCCCCGACACGTGACCTTTCGGCGATGCTCCAACTTGATTACCTGGATGTGATTCACAAGGAGGACAGAAAGGTACCTTACTCATCCAAAGAGGTCCAGACCTACATCAGGCACTCTATAACCCTCAACTATGGGAATGTAACGGATATAGCACCCGATATCAAACTGACATTCCATAATGCAGGTCATATCCTCGGTTCGGCAATTGCACACTTCCATATCGGTGACGGCCTCTATAATATCGCCTTTACCGGGGACTTCAATTACAGTAAAAGTCGTCTTTTCAACCCTGCAACTGCAAATTTCCCACGTCTTGAGGCGCTCTTCATGGAAAGTACCTATGGAGGGTCGAATGACATGCAGCCAGCACGTTCGGATGCAGAAGAGAAGTTGTACGAAACAATTAATGTTGTCCTCTCCAGGGGGGGGAAGGTCATTATCCCCGCATTCGCGGTCGGGCGTTCGCAGGAGGTAATGCTCGCACTTGAGGAAGGGATGAGAAAAGAGAAAATTCCGAACGTTAAGATCTACCTGGATGGCATGATCAGGGAAGCGACTGCAATCCATACGACCTACCCCGAATACCTGAACAGCGATCTCCGGAACCAGATATTTAAGGAAGGAATGAACCCGTTCCTGTCAGAAAGCTTTGTAGCCGTGGATTCATCCGATCTCCGCGACCGGGTAATTAACGGTGATCCTTGTGTAATCATTACAACCAGCGGGATGATGAACGGTGGACCTGTAATGGAATACCTGAGCAACCTTGCTGCCGATGAGCGGAATGCACTGGTGTTTGTCGGGTACCAGGCAGATGGTACGCTGGGGCGAAGGATACAGAAAGGATGGCGCGAAGTACCCCTCGGACGGGGCAAAACAATCGTAATTAACCTTGAGATTGTCACGGTAGACGGGTTTTCAGGTCATTCTGACCGAAGACAGTTGATGAATTATGTCGGGCAGGTCCAGCCGAGACCGGAAAAAATTTTCACCATACACGGCGATGAGAACAACACAATTGACCTCGCCAGTTCGTTGTATAAACGGTACCATATCCAGACTCATTCCCCGATGAACCTGGAAACCTACCGGATGATTTAAAAATTTTTCTAAATGAAAGCCCTGATCACGTTATACCTGGGAATCTTCTCGGTTATGGCACTCTCGAATGCCATCGTCCCGGATCTTACTTCGTATGCTGCCGGGACGGCATTACAGGGCCAGGTATATTCTGCATATTTTCTTGGGGCATTTCTTCTGACGTTACCTGTCGGGATATTATCGGACCGTTGGGGACAGTTACATTTTATCCGTGCAGGACTTCTGCTGACAATTATTTCCGGTATACTTCTTCTCGTTGGCACCACCGTTTTTGTGATACTGCTTGCAAGGTTGATGGAAGGAATTGGTGCGGGCCTTTTTATTGCCTCTTCGATGTCGTATGTGAATTCAAGAGCCAATCATACGCAGTCGAGCGGCCTTTTTCTGGGCCTGTTAAATATTGGACTTGTCGCAGGTCTCATTGTATCAGGTCTGGCCATCCATGCTTCAGGCAACCGGTCTGCCGGGGTGGTAATATTTTTGATAGTTTCGACAATTCCTTTTATTCTGAGCATTATTATCCCGTTCGACTGCCGGACGGCATCATCGTCATCGCTCTCTTCGAACAACCCGGTTATAAAAATCCTGTTATATAACCTGAAGAAGTACTTCTGGATGTGGTTCTCTTCAGTCATTCTTATTGGAATTACCGGTGCAGTAACCGCTCTCTATCCACAGTTCAGTGGGAACAGTCCGGAAACAATTGGCCTGCAGATAGCAGCTATGAACGGGGCTACGGCGGTTGCTGTCCTCCTCGTATCCCACGTAAAATTTACTCCTATACCTACCATCCGTATTGCAGCCATTTTCTCGGCGGCTGCAGTATTGGCCAGTTATATCACTTCATGGGCGTTTATTGTCATCGGGATATTTGCAGGTATCATTATGGTTGCCCAGCTTGCTTTCCTTGCGGAAGCTGGAAAAGAACAAGGGACATTCATGGGATTGTTCAATACATCAAGTTACCTTGGTATGACAATTATTCCGTTTATTGTCGCCTTCATTGCAGAATTGCTGGGATTTTTTATATCCTTCCTTGTAACAGCCTGCCTGTGCCTGGTGGTTGCCGTTACAATCGGGTTCTGCATGCAGTGCAGGGTAGAAAAAACTTGCACGGTGCAGTGATACAATTGACACTCTTCGGATCACTCCCTATTCCGTGTAATCATGTACACTATTTTCCAATGGGGAATTCTCATCGGTATTATAATGAAATCAGATACAAGTTTACCAAGGTTTCCCCTTAAAAGAGCCATTCCTCCGGGATCGGAAACGATAAATAATGAGTAAACATGGAATATCATATGTAAATCAGACAGCCAGGAGATTTTTTCTCTAATATTCTCTAAATTTGGCGACTGAATTCCCGAACTACCCCTCCATTCATCTAATCGGTACCCCCAATGACCACAACAAAGAAATCGCAGGAATCAAGGACTGTTGCATTCATCGATATTGGTACTAATTCTATCAGGTTATTTGTGGTAAGGCTGAATACCGACTGTTCATATATCGTGCTTACGAGTCAGAAAGAAGCAGTGCGACTTGGTGAGGGCGAATTTGAAACCGGGCTTATCACCGGTGAGGCCATGGACCGGGCGGTCATGGTCGTCGGAAGGTTTGTCGAACTTGCGCATTCCTTTTACGCGGAAGAATTTGTCGCGGTTGCGACCTCAGCAACCCGCGAAGCACAGAACAGGTACGAATTTCTGTCGAGGCTCCGGAAAGAGTCGCATCTTGATGTGCAGGTTATATCAGGGCGTGAAGAAGCAAGGCTTATTTTTATGGGGGTTACTGCCGCGATGCACCTGAAAGATGAGCAGATTATGGTTATTGACATTGGTGGGGGCAGTACCGAAATGGCGATCGGGAAGGAAGGTGCATGCAATTACCTGTCCAGCCTGCGTCTCGGTTCTATCAGGCTGACAAACATGTTTTTTCCCGAGGGGGTGTCAGATCCGGTGAGCGAATCACGTTATGAAGAGATAAGGAGTTACATCAGGAACGAAATCAGGGGGGTTGTCCGGCAGGCAGGACGCCATCCTGCTGACATCATTGTCGGAAGTTCCGGCACGATAATTAATCTGTGCGATATTTCCGCAAGATTGTTTCACCCCGGCGATCAGAAGAGAACGGCGCTTTCCGCATCCGATGTAAAAAAAACCGTCACAAAAATCTGTTCAATGTCCCTTGCAGAGCGCCGTAAAATACCCGGGATCAATCCTGACCGGGCAGATATCATTATCGCCGGTTCTGCAATCATCGACACTCTGATGCAGGATCTGGACATCAGTACACTTGAAGTGACACAAAGAGGTCTCCAGGATGGGCTTCTTGCCGATTATCTGGGAAAAATGGAAGGATTCCCGCTTCTGGGTCACTTGTCGGTCCGTGAGAAAAGTGTACTCCTGACAGGGAGGGCATTTGGAATAAATGAGTACCATGCAAGGACTGTCTCCACGCTTGCACTCCAGTTATTCGATAGCGGTGTAACTGTGGGACTTCATACCCTTGGTCCGCGTGAAAGGGAATTGCTGGAATATGCTTCATTTCTCCATGATATCGGCTCGCTGATATCGTTTAACAATCATCATTCACATTCCTATTACATTATAAGGAACAGTGACCTGCTGGGTTTTGATCCTGAAGAAGTCCTGATAATGGCGAACATTGCCCGTTATCACCGGAAGAAACTTCCAAAGAAAAAAGAACTTGAAATGCCTGAACTCGACGAAAGTGGGAAAGATCTGGTTATTGTCCTCTCAACATTCCTTCGTCTGTCAGAGAGCCTTGACCGGCGACATGCTGCCCTCATTGAAAAGGTAGCGTTTACCGGAATAAATAACAAAGCAGCTGAACTTGAAATTGTGGCCCGTGAAGACTGCCAGTTTGAGTCATGGGGTGTAGAAAACGAAGCAAAAAATTTTGAAAGAACATTCGGCCTTGTATTGGATCAAACAATTGTTCGCTCGGATATCCATCATGGGAATGCTCCCTGATGCCGAAAATTCATCCGGACTTCACACTGATACCACGTTCACAAATGAGCTATAATCAGGTATTGAGAGAATCTGTGATTTTTAATGGTCCTCATACTCTTTAATATAGTTTGGATTTCTCGTTCATCAGGGATTCCGGCCGCCTGCTGGTGCGCCTGATAATTTCACTTTGGAAAGCGATCCGCTAAACGAACGAATGCGGTTTATGTATGTTATATCTTTCCAATGGTGATGTTAATTCACCGGGTTTTCTCTGAAACAGTAATATCCCGAAGGATTACCGAAACCCCGCGTTCTCCCTCTTCAAAGACAACCGGGACACACTTTGCGCTAAAAAGTCGCTTAAGCCCGTTGATTGCAATTTTTTCTTCGAAAACTGTTTCATTCCCATTTTCACCATCATTGATTTTTTTACGAAATTCAGGACTGATGCATGAACCAAAAAAGGTATGGTCGATTTGGTGACTGATAAGATCCTCGCGTTGGATCTGAAACATATCAAGCAACCGGTCATTTGCAAGTCGCACAAACATATCATGATCAAGAATCAAAATAAGGTCCGAACTCAGATTCAGGAGTTGTGAAATGGGTACTCTCTTCGAAATAAAAAATACCTTTGCAGGTCCAAATGCCTTCATCTCCACCTGACCGGAAACAAGCATCCTGTTCAGGTATTTTGATGTCGCATTCCGGTTAAGGGGGAGGAGTCGTGATATTTCCTCAATTGTCAGTCCCCGGGGATGATTGCGGAGTACTTCAATAAATCGTGTTTTTTCCCGGTCCTTTTCTTTCAGCACCATCAAACATTACCCGGTTCTTATCGCAAACTGTTGATTGTCTCCCGTCGTTTCCAACGAATAACTCCAATGGAGTGTATTGTCATATTATGTTTATGCATTACAATGATATATTAATTCAATGCTATACAATGCGGCAAAGGATTAAATAATATTGTGGTGATGAGTATGTATCACTCCAATGGCAAACATTTTGGATGACCCGATCGCGGAAAGGATGGAAAAAATCCGTTAATGGTTCGGTCTCCGGTATCTGACCAAAACCAGGAGATAAAAATGGCATGCGATACCAGGATGGTGGATCCCCTACCCGGATGTCCTGCAGTTCTCCGATGCAACAAGCGACCCCGGGGGGACGCGGTGGGCATTCTTCAGGCTTTCGTCAGGAATTCTGTACCTGTTTGAAGCCTATGCAATGGCTGGGGTTCCAGATAGATCAGTGACAGAAATAGATTCCGATCTAATGAGTGACAAAATAAACAAAGGAGGTAATTGAATGAGATCATGACTGACAACCGGAAACCTTATCAGCGCACCTCTCCTCCGGGTGGTTGACAAAATCAGTCTCATACGCTGAAAAATACTATTAATATCTCTTTATTGATTTTTCTGATACTCGTTTCCCGACATAGAAACCCTGGTTACCACCATTGTTTATGGAGATGCTTTCCGGCTGCAGGTGTGGTCTCCCTTCCCTGAGGAGTCCTTTTAATAAAACCTATCTGGATCAGGAATGGTTCATATACATCTTCAATAGTTCTCGATTCTTCACCTACAGAGATTGCAATCGTCTTGAGCCCGACAGGTCCCCCCCCGAAATCATCTGAAATGACCGTGAGGATCCGGCGGTCAAGGTCATCGAGCCCTAGTTCGTCAATACCGAGAAGTGTGAGAGCATGCGATGCAACCTCCCGGGTAATTGTTCCGTCTCCTCTTACCAGGGCGAAGTCTCCGACACGGCGCAGGAGTCTGTTGGCTATTCTAGGGGTTCCACGGCTTCGCCCGGCGATCTCTAAAGCTGCCTCATCAACAATACTTACCTTCATGATGCCAGCTGTTCGCCTAATCACTTCTGCGAGTTCAGCCGGATTATAAAGGTTCAGGCGGGAAATCAGGCCGAAACGGTCACGGAAAGGGGAACCCAGAAGACCGATCTTCGTGGTTGCACCTATCAGCGTAAAATGTTCGATATCAAGCCGTATTGATCGGGCACCAGGGCCTTCGCCGATCATTACATCGATTGCAAGATCTTCCATCGCGGGGTACAATACTTCTTCCACAACAGGGCTGAGGCGATGAACTTCGTCAATAAACAGGACATCTCCTTCTGCAAGGGTCGTAAGGATAGCCGCAAGATCACCGGGTTTTTCAAGTACAGGTCCGCTCGTTGAATGAATATCCGTTCCCATCTCACGTGCAATAATATGGGCAAGCGTAGTCTTCCCAAGGCCGGGAGGACCTGAAAGCAGGATATGATCGAGCGGCCTTTTCCTTTTTTGTGCTGCTTCAAGTGCAATCGAAAGCGTTTCCTTTAACGCTTCCTGGCCGATAAAATCCTTTAGTTTTGAAGGCCTGATGGTCTCTTCGATGGTATCCTCGCTCATTGCAACGGGTCCGGCCATACGCTCCCTCATATCTTTTTTCTCTCCTTCAGAAGAATGAGGGATCCTTTCAGCAAAACCTGTGAATCGGCCGCACCTGTCCTTCTGCAGATCTCATCAACAGCGTCATACGATTCCTTTGCAGGGAACCCCAGTGCAATCAGGGCTTTGGTTACATCCTCCCGGGTTGTTCCCGAAACGGTGGAATACCCTGCAGTGGGCGCCGGAAGGTATTCATGCATCCGGTCCTTTAATTCAAGGATCAGTCTTTTTGCATTTCGTGGACCAATCCCGGAGAGACGTGTCAGTCTTTTTTCGTCCTCACCGGTAACGGCCTGTGCAAACTCATTCGCAGGGATTTGTGAAAGAATTGAGAGCGCGAGCTGAGGCCCGACGCGATTAACCGTGATGAGAAGTTGGAATATTTCAAGATCAAAAGAATTGGAAAACCCGAAAAGGGCGAGTACATCCTCTCTTACGATAAGGTGAGTATGGACAATTATCTTTCCCGAAATTCCGGAGAGACCGGCAATATCCGCGGGAGTCATGTTAACCCGATATCCTACCCCGCCGACATCAAGGACCAAAAATCCATCCCCCGTCGCCGCGATCTCCCCACAGAGCTGCGAAATCACGAATATCTCCTCCGGCTTCCCTGGATTATAACTGAGTCCTGACACTGGGATCCAAGGATTAACGCTGGCAAGGAGCCCGTCTGTAATAAGGTTAAAACCATGATACCGAAACGGGATGGTTTGATCAATTTTTTTACCTCATGGTATGGATGTGACAGAGTGCGATAGAGAGACCGTCTGCCGCATCATCCGGCTTCGGAATCTCGGGCAGGTGAAGAAGTCGCTTGATCATTTCCTGTACCTGTTTTTTGTCTGCCCGTCCCGATCCCGTTATCGCCTGCTTTACCTGGTTTGGGGTATATTCGGTCACGGGGACATTTTGCTGATCGCAAATTAATAGAATAATACCCCGGACTTCAGCGACTCCCATCGCGGACGTGATGTTTTTTGAAAAAAATAATTTTTCAACAGCCGCACACTCCGGGTGATGCTCCTCAAACAGGGTATTCAGGCCACCATAGAGATACCTGAGTCTCGCACCCGCTGATGAATCCTCCCGCGTCGTTGTAATGCAGCCATGAGAGATGTGGGTAGCCCTGTTGCCAGACTTTTCAATTATCCCGTATCCCAGGCGGGCAAGACCGGGATCAATTCCTAGTACAATCATGATGGTTCAGGATTTTATAGAAAGAGATTCTTCTTCGCGGCGATTAACCTTTTCACCGCGGTGCGAAAGTGATCGAACTAAAAAATCTCATTCGAAAAATCCCAGGCCAGGTCCCTTTATTTTTTCTTAGCCTGTTTCTTGGCTTTTTCATGCCAGATTCCCCGGTGAGCGATCAGCCATGCCTGGGCATCGCACGGTGTTTCCCCCTCCCGGGGCCTTATCCTTGTATAGTTCCCGTCGGGGTTCAGTCTGCGCATATTCACGGTATCCTTCATATACACGTTCAGGATCTTATCGATAATCGAACGCCTGATAAGTGGGTCATTGATTGGAAAAATGATTTCAACCCGGCGGTCGAGGTTCCTTGGCATCAGGTCCGCACTGCCCAGGAATACCTCCTCGTCTCCACCGTTCCTGAAATAGAAGATACGTGGATGTTCAAGGAAACGCCCGACGATACTGGTAACTGTTATATTCTCACTCACGCCCGGAACCCCGGGCCGGAGACAACAGATGCCCCGGACCTGAAGGTCGACCCGGACACCTGCCTCTGAAGCCCGGTATAATATATCGATGCAATCCTTGTCAACCAGGGCATTGATCTTGAATATGATATGTCCGCCGCCGCTTTTCCTGTGTAACTCTATTTCACGGTCAATACGTTCAAAAAGGCCTTTCCGGATACTGACCGGGGCGACCATCAGGGAACGGTATGAATGGACCCGGGAATATCCTGTCAATGCATTGAACAGGTCTGCCACATCCGCACCAATTACGGGGTCCCTGGTGAATAGCCCAAGATCGGAATAAATCCTGCTCGTGGAAGCGTTGTAATTACCGGTCCCGAGGTGGATATAGCGGGTTATCCCCTCTTTCTCTTTCCGAACGACCATGCAGACTTTACTGTGAACTTTTAACCCGGAAAGTCCGTATACCACGTGGACGCCCGCCCGTTCGAGGGCCCTTGCCCATCCAATATTATTTTCCTCATCGAAACGGGCCTTTAACTCGATCATCGCAGCAACGACCTTACCGTTCTCCCTGGCCTCCATAAGGGCATCCACAATCGGAGAATTTGGTCCAACGCGGTAGAGGGTCATCTTAATCGCAAGTACATCCGGGTCTTTTGCGGCCTGCTTAAGAAATGATACAACCGGTGAGAAACTGTCATACGGATGGAAGAGAAGAATATCGGCCTTCCTGATCTCTTCAAAAATATCTGCATCCCCTTCGAGGCTTGAAGGGACCGCCGGAACAAAGGGCTTATCCTTTAACCCGGGTCTGTCGAGTCCGTACAACTGCATCAGGTCCGCCATTCCGACTGGTTGCTCAACCCCGTAGAACATGGATCGGCTGATCCCGAGTTTCATCGATAACATTTCACATATCGCTGATGGCATATCTGAGGATACTTCGACCCGGACAGGAGAACCGATACGTCGCAGCTCAACGCTCTCCTCAATAGCAGTCAGAAGATCCGAAGCCTCATCTTCCTCTATCTCAAAGTCCGCGTCGCGTGTAACCCGGAACGGGTAGGTCGCGATTACTTCCATACCGGGGAAAAGACGGTCGAGACAGGATGCTACGAGGTCTTCAAGGAATACATATTTTTCCGGATATTTACTGCGTTTACTTGAATTATTTCGGAAGGATGCGCAAATCAGGCGTGGAAACAGGTCAGTGGGAACTTTAATCCGTGCAAAAAGTTCCTCCTTTTTCTGGGGGTCCCGCACGACGATAGCAAGGTTCAGCGAAAGGTTAGAGATGAAAGGAAAGGGGTGGGACTTGTCAAATGCAAGCGGAGTGAGGACGGGAAATATCTCACGTTCATAGTATTCCCTCATGATGATACGTTCCTCCTCCGAAAGAGCCCTGAATGGCAATATTTCGATACCTTCCTCTTTCATCGCCGGTACCAGATCGCTTTCCCAGCATCCTGACTGGGCGGCAAGAAGCGGGGCGAGGAGATCATGAATTTCTGACAGTTGTTCAACCGGGCTCATCCCGTCAGGAGGTGCCTCGAGTACCCCGCTTTCTACCTGCCGCTGCAGTCCCGATACCCGGATCATAAAAAATTCATCGAGATTATTTGCAAATATTGAAAGGAATTTAACCCGTTCGAGGAGAGGATGACGTTTATCAGATGCCTCGTCAAGAACATGCCGGTTGAACCATATCCAACCAATTTCACGGTTGATATAGCGGGATACCTGTAACTGGGCTGATATCTTCTGGTTTGGTTGATCGTTCCGGCAGCGGGATGGCATTTTTCTGTCACTCTTCCAGGGATTTCATGTATTTCATCCATATTTTAAGATTATAATCATATCCCAGAACAGTCTGGATATTTTAATCTTTAATTGAGCCATTGGAAGCCATTGGAAGAGCGCTGTTAACGCACTGCTATGCGGTGTTGGATTATTCAGATGATTGATTTATGACAAAATAAATTACATATCACGGGATATTTTCTCAATAAAAGGAAAAAATGTTTAACCACCCTTGATTCAATTTGTGATAGGTGAATAGTCAATGGGATATTCAGGTGACATTATGCACGACATCGTGCAAAAAGAATTAAAACGTAATTACCCGGCAAGCGAAGGATGGGTAGTTTCAGGGACATCCAAAAAAATCGGGAACGATGACATTTTTTCTGTATCCAGAAGAAGGGCATCCTCCCAGGTGGTTACTGTCGGCGTAACATTCTCAAAAATTATTGAACCCGGACTGGTCGCATCAATGGTTGCAGAAAAAAATACGGCGGCCGCCAAAAAAAGTGCGTGGCATGGGAGCCTGTTAGTTCCACAAGGTACTGATATTTCGGGAATTCCGGCGGGTATCAAAGTGATTTTTATGCGTTCGTTCCGCTATGAAGGAAAAGATCTCCTCTGGCTTAAACGCCCTTCCGGGAGCCCGGCCAACGCGCAATCAACTCAGGCGTCTACCTGAGGGCAGGGATCTCCTGATCCCGGTTTTTAATCTGTTTTCAAGATCTTTTGTATGCGATCCTGTCCAGTATAGTCTCCTGCAGCGGACACACCAGAAAAAATTATGCCCGGCGCGTTGTTCAGGTGCATAATCTGCACCTGTGATCTCCTTTTCGCGGGCATGCCTCAGTTTTTCGTTACACAAAGAGCACCGTGTCATCCTAAGACGGGGCTCAACAAGCCCAAGATCAACGAGTTCCTGGAGTTGAGGGAGGACCTCTGCAGAACTGATGAATATGGCCCTTTTCCCGCCTCTTTTTGCGAGTTCCCTGTCCATCGTAAGGAGGTATCTTTCTTCCGTGGATGCAATTTCAAGCAGGATGCTGTCTTCTCTCGAATTTCCAGGGGTAAGCCTGTTGGCGCTTAAGGTATCATATCCCATAAACCGGAGGTATCTACCTAGTGTGCCAAGCATGCGATCAATGAGAAACCGTGATTCAGTCCTGTTTTTTCCCGACATCTGTGACAATTTCTATGACCTCGCCACATTTTCCGCAATTATGGCCATCGAGATTCCCGAAGACAATTTCATAACCTTCCCTTTTTATAAGCAGCTCGCCGCATCGCGGACAGTAGGTGTGTTCAAACGGGTGGCGGTAGACATTTCCCAGGTAGGGAAACCGGAGCCCGAGCTCCTTTGCTCGTCGGTATATCTTTTCCAGCAGGGCTACCGGTGTGGCGGTACGGTCCGTCATATGGTAATCCGGGTGGAAACGGGTGAAATGGACTGGTGTGGCAGGACCGGGGTGATCAATAACCCACCTGATGAGGGCATCGATCTCTTCCGGGCTGTCATTTAACCCTGGAATAATAAGGGTTACCACCTCGATATGCATTCCCAGTTCCCTTGCCAGTGCGGTAGAGTTGAGCACCGGTTCAAGCCTTCCCCCACATATTTTCCGGTAAAAGTCATCAGAAAATGACTTGATATCGACACGAAATGCATTAAGTACCGGCGAAAGATCGCGGAGTGCTTCCTCGGTAATATACCCGTTTGTAACGTACACCGTGCCAAGACCCTTCCTTCTGGCAAGCAAGCCCATATCGCGTGCATATTCATGACCAGATGGTAGGTTCATTATATGTCCAGGCAATACTTCTGCATCCCTGGCGGATTGCATGTTCGACACCTTCTTCCGGGCTGAGTGCCGTCATTTTAACCATGTCCCCGGTTGCTCTTGATATCTGCCAGTTCTGGCAATGCTCACAATGGAAGTTGCACCCGATCCCTCCAAGAGAATAACACCGGGTACCTGGCAGGAAATGAAAGAGAGGTTTCTTTTCGATCGGATCAACTGCTTCGGAGGATATCAATCCATAGGTCGTTGAATACAGGATACCTTTTTTATTGGCCCTTACCGAGCAGATCCCTGTCTTTCCCTCTTTGATTGTGCAGCGGTTATTGACAAACAGAACACCGGACACTTTCTTCTGGTAATTTTTCATAGAGTGCTGCCTCATGCATTGGCATTCACACCACCTCTTTTGTTACCGGATCAGGTATATGGATTCTTCCGGACATTTCAGGTCGGATCGCTTTTTCAGTTTATCAAGTTCGTCTTCATCAATCTCCAGGACGAATGAGCCCCGGTACCCGCATTTCTTGCATCGGTAGACATGCCCCATGTAACCCCCTGCCTCTTCGTATACCTCTATGCTCTGACATTCCGGGCAACACAGTATCATTGATCGTTATTCTTTCGCTCATGGCAATAATGACTGCTGTCATGACCATCCGCTCCAACACAGTAATGGACCAATAACAGCTGGCAGAACAATCAGGTTAATATCTCCTTTTTCCCCATCTGTACGAAATGAAATCCCTTGTCATCTCACTTGGCGGTTCAGTCCTTGTTCCGAATCTCTCCGACCATCGTATTAAGGAATATGCTGCCGCCCTCAGGCGGGTATCAGAAAAACACAGGGTATTTGTGGTTGTCGGCGGCGGTGGGGAAGCGAGGAAGTATATCGATGCGGTGAGGACGCTTGGGGTAGATGAGGGCACCTGTGACGAAATTGGCATTCTGGTTACTCGTCTTAATGCCACGTTGCTTGTTGCGGCCCTTGGGGATTCTGTTTACCCATGCGTGGCTGTGAACCAGGACAATGGCATTGGAATATGCAGTGTCCGGCAGGATTGTCGTCATGGGTGGGGTTACCCCTGCCCAGACCACCGATGCAGTTGCGGCGGTACTGGCCGAGCGCACGAGGGCAGATACTCCTGATCAACCTTACTTCAGTGGATGGGATCTATAGCGCGGACCCGAAAACCGATACAACTGCGACCAGGTATTCTCATCTTACTCCTGACAGGCTCGCAGAGATAGTCGGTGAAACAAGGCTGAATGCCGGATCGAATACAGTAATGGATATTATCGCGGTTAAAATAATTCAGAGGAGTGGCATTCCCCTCGTTGTCATCGATGGCAGAAACCCGGAAAATCTTGCGGATGCAGTAATTTCAGGCCGGCTCAAGGGAACGATCGTTAGCAGGGATACCAATATTCGTTTTCTGCCCCTGTGATCTTGACAGGAAATAACCGGTAATTATTCATACACTCCCATCACACCTGTAGATCCAGTACCCGGGGTAGTAGGGTAGCCTGGTCCATCCTAGAGCGTTTGGGACGCTTTGACGGCGGTTCGAATCCGCCCTACCCCATTCTTTTCGATTTTTTTAAAAAATTCACGGGGATAATCATGGACAGGAAGACGGCCGCGAATGTTTACCAGCTCCTTGATGCCGCATACCCGGAAGCAAGTACCCATCACAGGGCTGGGGCCCCCCCATTTGAATCTCTTATTGCAACAATTCTGTCAGCGCAGACAACCGATAAATCCGTGGACGAGGTTATTGGTCCTTTGTTCGCAAAGTATCCGACCCCGGAAGCACTGGCAGGAGCCCGGGTTGAAGAGATCGAGATGATCATCCACAAGACCGGTTTTTATCATATGAAAGCCAGGCGCATCATCGATGCGTCTGCTATGCTTGTGCGGGAATATGAAGGAAAAGTTCCGGATACCATGGACCAGTTGATCAGGATACCGGGAGTCGGGCGAAAGACGGCAAATATTGTCCTCTACCATTCATTCGGGAAACAGGAGGGAATAGCGGTCGACACCCATGTCCTCAGGCTCTCACAACTAATCGGATTTTCGGACAGCAATGATGCACCCATGGTAGAACGTGATCTTATTGCCCTCTTCCCCGGTGAAAAATGGGGGAAACTGACTGACCTCCTGATCAGCCACGGCCGGAAAATCTGTATCGCACGCCGACCCAGGTGTGCAGAATGCCCGATCAGGCAATTATGCCGCTATTATCGTGAGATTTTCTCAAAGAAAGTCGAATGATTCAAAGGGAACCATGTACTTCTGACATTTGATTATTCCAGCGACAGTTCCGGGTTCTGGGAAATAGAAATGTGGCCCTATTTCGCCAGACATCAGCTTGCAATAACCCTGAACCCGAAGAACACGGTGAACCCGATAATGGCACTGATAGGGATGGTCAGGATCCATGCCCACATGATGCTCCGGCCACACCCCATTTTACCGCACTTGTCCCGGTGGTTGATCCGACACCCATGATGGATGCACATATGACCTGGGTAGTGCTCACCGGGATCCCAAGACTGGATGCCCCGATAATCGTCCCGGCACTCGCTGTTTCTGCAGCAAAACCGTGTACCGGACGAAGGCGGGTGATTTTATAACCCATTGTTTTTACAATCCGCCACCCGCCGGACAGCGTGCCGAGTGCAATTGCACGCATAACAGATCAGGATGACCCAGAGTGGTACCGGGAGATGGTCCGCGCTTACCGTCGCACCGTAATACCCGATACTGAACAACAGAGGCGTAATAATCCCCATCGTCTTCTGGGCATCATTGGTCCCGTGTGAAAAGCTGTATGCGGCTGCGGAACAGAACTGCAATTTCTTAAAATAATTATCTGCGGTTATTTTATGTGACTGATCGTGTAAGCCAGAGGACTACTGCCATGAACGCAAACCCGACTGCTAAGACCAATCAGCGGGGAAAGGATCATAAAGGTCAGGACCAGTCCGATGGTCGACCACTGGATTGCAGCTATCCCGGCTGCAGAAATACCCGCGCCCATCAGGCCGCCAATAAGGGCGTGGGACGATGAAGTGGGGAGGCCGATAAACCATGTAATGATATTCCAGATTATTGCACCGGAAAGAGCAGAAAGTATTATCCACGGAATTACATCTGTTGGTACAGAATCAAGATTAATTGTTTTACTGATTGTGTTTGCTACGGCCACACCAAACCCGAATACGGCAATAAAATTAAAAAAAGCTGCAAATACGACCGCATTTCTGGGTGACAGAACCTTAGTTGAGACAACCGTGGAAATGGAATTTGCTGAATCATGAAAGCCGTTTGTAAAATCGAAAACAAGGGCTATGAAAATAATGAACAGGATGAGAATTACAGGTGCTGGAATCATTGTTGTCCTCAGGGCTTGTCCGTCTTGTTAAGAATGTCGTATTGCTATATCTGAAAGAACATTCGCCACATCTTCGCAATAATCTGTTGCGACTTCCAGGTGCTCGTAAATATCCTTGTATTTGATAATCGTTATCGCATCATTGGTCTTGAACAGGTCCATAATTGCGTGGGCAAGCACGTCATCTGCAAGGTTTTCGAGGCGGTTTACCTCGATACAGCGCTCTTCTATGTATCTCGGGTTTGATATTGCCCTGATACCTTTTACTGCCCCTTCAATTTCCATCACCGAGAGCCTGATTAGCTTCGACAGTTCGATGATATGGGAATCCGTCGATTCAATGCCATAATAGAGCATTTTCTCGGCAGAACCGTCAATATAGTCCAGCACATCATCAAGTGCCGAAGCGAGTCCTGAAATTTCTTCCGGGTCCAGGGGTGTGATAAAGGTCTTATTAAGTGTTTCATAGATATCATGCGTGACCTGGTCCCCCTGGTGTTCCAGCAGTTCAATCGCGTGACGTTTTTCTTTCACATTGGTAAAATTCTCAGTGAGCGCGACCAGTTGATTGGCGCTTTCCGTAACAATCGCGACCTGGCGCTCGAAAAGGTCGAAAAACACCTTATCCTGAGGTATCAGTAGCTCCCGCAAACCCATAACAATCTATTCGGGTAATTGAGAGGCAAGGTAAAAAAATATGGCGGTTTTGTCAAACGATAAAAAATAATTGTTATAAAAAATGCAACGACATAATATCCGGCCAATGCGCAGACTATTGCTATCGGTATCGTGATAATCCATGCAGTCATCATCTCACGGACGACCTTCCATTGCACCGCATTTTTACCCCGTGTTGCCCCAACCCCGATTATCGCACCGTTTATTGCATGTGTTGACGATACCGGAATACCCCGTTCAGTCACCCCGACAAGAATGGCGCTGCTGACCGTTGCTGCACAAAATCCCTGGTACGGGCGGATTTTAGTGATTCCTTTTGCCATCTTGTCTACTACCTGCCACCCCCCAAAACAGGTACCGAGGGCGATTGCTATCGCAGATGCGAGGATAACCCACAGCGGGTACGTCAAATGATGAAAGGACTCCTGCGGACAGTAACAGGGCTGTAATAATACCCACCGCATGCTGACCGTCGTTGGCACCGTGTGCGGTGGCCTGTGTCGAGACATGCAACCACCTGGAGCGGCTGGAAAATACGCTTCATCCGGTTCTGCCTGTGAATGATTGAATAGTTGTGAAATCACGATATCGAAAATAAATGCCCCTGTCATTGCAAAAATAGGAGAAATAAAAATAAACAGAACGATTGCAAAAAGCCCCGATAATTTAAGGACACCCTGCAAGCATCAGGAACGGTATGATTAATGAAAATCCGCAAATCCCCCCGAGCACGACTACCCGTCCGGATATCTTCGTGTATCGATGCGGTGAACAGGCCAAGAATAATCGCACCGATTATTGCACCGATCAGCCCGTATAATGTAACCTGGACAACCGTATCCCATCCCGGAAGGATTATTGCCGATAACCCGGCGACCGCCATAGCGGCACCGAGCAGACCCCCTACCATTGCGTGGCTGCTCGAGATGGGGATCCCGGTCCTGGTCGCAACAAAAACGAGGACAATCGCTGCTCCCATGGCAACGACAATGGACAGCGGCGTCAGACCATTTTCGTGGACGATGGCGGTCCCGATAGTAGTCGCGACCGCCGTTGAGAACAGGAAAGGCCCGGCCAGGTTACAAAAGGCTGTGGAAAAAACAGCCTTCGCCGGTGAGAGTGCCCTCGTCGCTACCACCGTCGCGATTGAATGCGAAGCGTCGTTTAACCCGTTTACAAAGTTCAACGCAAGCGCGAGGATAATACCAAACAGGACGAAGGGTTCCATCGGAATCAGGTATGACTGCGGGCGATATCACTCAGGGCGTGGGCGACATCGTTGTACTTTTCCATTACCCGTGCCATTCCCTTCGTAGATATCCTTGAGTTTAATTATCAGGAGCAGGTCATCTGTTTTAAACAACTCGATCACAGACCGCGAAAGCAGTTCTGTCGAGAGATTGTAGAGGCGGTTTGCTTCGTTCGCATGCCTGGTAATTTCCTCCGCTTTTTTAAGGGTGGCAAGGTCATCGATTGCATGTGAGATCTCCGAGCTTGAGAGAATCATAAGGTAGGAAAATTCCTTCAACAGATCATTGGATCCAGGGATGCCATAATTGCAGATTTGGTGAGTGACCCGGTCAATGCGATCCATGACATCGTCAAGGGCAGGGGCGAGCCGCGCAATTTCATCAGGTTCGAGCGGTGTGATAAGGGATTCATTCAGTTTTTCGTAAATCTGTCGGGTAACCTCATCGGCAAGGTGTTCCAGCTGGCGGACCTTGTGCCCTTTTTCCGTTCCTCCGGGCAACTCGATGAGTGATCTCATTGAGGACTGCCGCCGCTTCACTGATTTTTCCTGCCATGTCCTTAAAGAGAGTAAAAAAAACCCTGTCTTCGGGAAGTATCAAATCACGGATGCGCATGAGTATACGACATACCCTATGCATATGACTCTATAAAATATAATTCCAAAAATTCATGAATATCAGGAAAAATACTTGAACCGTGCGTGAATTGAATCCATGGACTCAACTATGCCAGGATATGGACTGGGCGGGAATTGAACCCGCGGCCTCTCCCATGCCAAGGGAGCGTAATACCACTTTACCACCAGCCCGCTGAAGATGCCTGCCACAATTGTATGAAACAGGGTCGTTTTGGTCTGCACCATGCCAGGATAGCGATCTACCCTGAACCAATCGGCCCGCTCTATCACTATGGGATGGCATCAGTTAAAAGAATTGTTTAGCGGAGTTGTAATATTCAATATTCCGGCCATAATCATTGCCGCTCGCGCAATTGCTTACTGTGGTAATTCAGATCCACCCCGATTAGCGTGCCTCTCCGCGCAGTCATGAGAGCCGCAACTGCACCCCGTATTGTCGAACGAACCAAGAAACCTTTCCCGTGCTTCCTGGAAATTGCTCCCTTTGGTCACCTTACCATTTGTCAGGTAACGGGTAAGGAGTGGTTTTCCATTGGCAGGAGCCTCCGAACTTTCGAGAAGAACGATATGGTAGCGGTCAGGAAGTTCATAAACCTGCTTGACACCACTTCGTTTTCCACGCTTCGCGGACATAACCCCCTCAATTTCCACAATGTCCATCCCAAAATCGATTACCGGAGCATTGGCGATCGCACCCCCTATGCCGAATGCGTCGACAATATCGTGATATGCGATCACCTCATCTCTCGTCACGCCGCCGGAAAGAAATATCTTCACATCCTGGTATCCGTGGGCATCCAGCTCCCAACGAACTTCATTGATAATTGCCCGTATATCCCCGCGGCGGGAGCGTGGAGTATCAAGCCTGACTGCGGTAGCACCTTGTGCTGCAGCGACGAGCGATTCTCGTTTTTCGTCACAGAATGTATCGGCCAGCATGATTCTCGGCACATCCGGGGATGCGTGGCGATTGAAAGCAGCAAATGCTTCCTGCGGGCTGTCATGACACATGACGAACGAGTGGGGCATGGTTCCTGATTTTGGGATGTCTGTGTCCCCGCAGGTGTTAGAAACACCGTCAACACCTCCAATCCATGCTGCACGTTCGATCATTGCAGCGATGGCCGGGTGCTGCCGTCTCGAACCAAATGAATAAACAGGGCGGCCTTCTGCACAAATACGGATATGGGCCGCCGCAGAGGCAACACCCGACGCATGGCATAAAAATCCGAGGATCGATGTCTCGTACCGCGCAAAGTCAAGGTACCGTCCGGATATCCGGACAACGGGTTCGTTCGGGAGGAACATCGTCCCCTCCGGCATTGCATCCACGGTGACAGGAATGCCCTCGAGGAGAACAAGCACGTCTTCCAGGCCGCAGAACACACCCCATTCATCGGGGAGTCCGGACGCGGTCACTTCCATCACTACGTGGGGATTTTTTCCTTCTTTCCGGAGTATTTCATCGCTGCGGAGAAAATAGATGTCAGTACATTCCCCTCTCTTGATAGTATCTTCATCAACTGTCTCGAACAGGCCCATACAGGTTATGGTGTGCCGGGTGGGTATTACGGTATCCAAATAAATCCCTGACTGAAATGAACAGGGATATGTAGCAGGCACCGAAATACCTGTATACGGATTATGCGTAATATCATCGGATACATGCTTCAGAGATTCAGCCACACGGGACAGAATTGATGGATCGATGAACATTAAGCCCGTCCTATCGGAGAGGGGTTAGATGTCTCTTGGAATCATCGGGGGTACAAGTCTCCTTTTTACAAAACTCCCCCCACTCGAAAAAAAAGTAGTCCATACACCGTTTGGCAGCGCGGAGGTCCTGACAGGTGATGTGACAATCCTGTTGCGCCACCAGGGTAATTTCCCACCTCACCGGATTAATTTCTGTGCAAATATGGCAGCGCTTGCAATTCTCGGTGTCGACAGGATCGTTGCGTTTGGGTCAAGCGGTTCCCTGAAGGCCGAGATCAGGCCCGGGTCGATCCAGTTCCCTGACGACTATATGAGCATATCAGATATCCCGTCAATTCACGACCATGCAATTTCGCACGTGATGCCGGTAATTTCGAAAAAACTCATTTCGGAACTGGCGAGTGAGTTCCCTGAAGCCCGGAGCAGGCGGGATATATGTACAAACCCGGGGACCGAGAATTGAAACAATCGCCGAGGTGTCAGCGCTTGCAAAGGTTGCAGATATCGTCGGGATGACGGTCGCAAGCGAGGCTACACTCGCCTGCGAGCTCGGTATGGAGTTTGCCGCGGTGTGCACGGTGGATAACTATGCAAATGGCCTTGGTACTGAAGTGCTCTCCTATGAGCATATTGTCGATACTGCACGGTTGTTCCGTGAACGGACAGGCGTGATGGTTGAGACCATTATTGATAAGATGGGATGATTAAGAATGAAAAATGACGATGCACTGGGATATTCCGGATCGCTGCTCATCCGCGATATCCTTGTAAACGGGAACCCGGGAGATATTTTTATCGACGATACCGGGATGATCGCCGGGATCGGTGAAGGGATCGCGGGAAAACATCGTAACGAAGCAGAGTTTACGATTGATGGAAAGGGTTCAATTGCCATGCCAGGACTGGTTAATACCCATACCCATGCGGCGATGACGCTCCTCCGGGGTTATGCCGATGACATGGTCCTCCAGGACTGGCTTGCCCAAAAGATCTGGCCTCTTGAAGCGCACCTTACCGGTGACGATGTCTACTGGGGGACAAAGCTGGCATGTCTCGAGATGATAAAAAGTGGTACCACCGCATTCAACGACATGTATTTTTTCATGACGGATGCGGCCCGTGCAGTTGATGAAGCCGGTATCAGGGCCGTGCTTTCCTATGGGTTTATCGACCTTGGGTCTTCCGGATAAGCGTGAAAATGAATGCCGGGCAACCGAGAAGCTCGTTGCTTCGGTTAAATCCATGAACAACAGCCGGATAAAGGCTGCAGTCGGCCCCCATGCGATTTACACGGTCTCACCTGAAGGGCTGAAGTGGTGTGCTGAATATGCTGCATCCGAAAATATCGGTATTCATATCCATCTTTCAGAGACGGAAAAGGAAGTAAATGACTGCATCAGCCAGTACAATAAACGACCTTCATTCCATCTTGATGAGTGCGGTATCCTCACACCATCCACTACAGCGGCACACTGCTGCTGGCTTGATGAAAAGGAATGTGCCCTGATGAGGAAACGAAACGTCAAGTGTATCCCATAACCCGACGAGCAACATGAAACTCGCCACCAACAGGGCAATGCCGTATCACTGGCTTACATCAGCAGGTGCGAACGTATGTCTCGGAACCGATGGCTGTGCCTCTAACAATAACCTTGATATGTTCGAGGAAATGAAAACTGCCGCACTCCTCCAGAAATTTTTCTGGAACGACCCGACGGTCCTGCCTGCACCCGAGGCACTGGCGATGGGTGGCTACAAACGGTGCAAGGGCACTCCGCACTGGTACAGGAACGCTGACGACCGGAGCACCCGCCGATATTATCCTCATCAATACCCGGACCGCCTGTAACACCCCCCTTCACAACCCGACCTCCAACCTTGTGTATGCATGCAACGGGGCATCTGTCGATACCACAATCTGTAACGGTCGTATCCTTATGCATGAACGGCAGGTACATGAATGAAGAAGAGATCCTCAAGGGCTCCGCTGCAGCGGCCACTCAGGCTCGTGAGGCGTTCTCAATCGTGAGACCGGTAAGGCAGATATTCAATATGAGGCCGCAGAGTGAATACCCTGCTCCCGGTAATTTTCCTTCTGGCCTGCATCTTATTCTCGGGATGTACGATGCCCGCCATCACCAGTCATGCGGGGACTAACGTCATCCCTCCTTCGTACGGCTTAAATGACGGACGAATGGAGGTCTATTTTCTCGATGTGGGGCAGGGGGATTCTGAACTCATCCGCTATAACGGTACCACGATCCTGATTGATGCAGGTGAAGCGGATGAAGGCCCCGGTATTGTAACCTACCTGAAAGGTCTTGGTATCAGCGATATCGACCTCCTCATAGCGACACACCCGCATAGCGATCATATCGGAGGGATGCAGGATATTCTTGGGAATTTTAATGTGCGAAGCGTCGTAGACAGCGGGATGCCCCACACATCACCGACATACCAGAAATTCCTCGAAACGATCGATCGTAAAAATATCCCGTACAAAACCGTGAGAACGGGCGATTCTTTCAGTCCTGCACCCGGTTTGACAATGCTCGTGTTGTCGGCACCGGACGGGAGCAAAGACCAGGATCTTAACGACGGGTCAATTGTGCTCCGGGCCTCGTATGGGCGGCTAAACATCCTGTTTGAAGCGGATGCGGGCACCGCTGCAGAAGAATCAATGATGCAGTCCGGCCTGCCTCTTGAGAGCCAGCTCCTGAAGGTGGCCCACCATGGAAGCCCCCATGGGACGGGGCGTGTGTTTCTCGAGCGGGTACGACCTGAAGCGGCCTTCATATCTGTCGGTGCAGGAAACTCATATAATCACCCGGCTGAGGAAACTATCATGCGACTGGAAGATTCAGGAGCACTGATATTCCGGACCGATTTCGATGGGACAATCATTGTAAGGACAGATGGCATGACCTTCTCCGTGGAGACTGCAAAGAAGGGGACATACCCGTTCCCTGATAATTTTCCGGTGTCTGTCCCGGCATGATTTTTTTACTGTCGGAACACTGTCCGGAAGAATTTGCAGATTTATACATTGTATGCCTGCCTTGTTATTCGCGCCATGGTGCAAACCGCCGTTTGTAGCCTGGATCAAAACCCCGGAAAGGGCCGCCCGACCTTTGCCTTTGCATGCTGCATCCACGCCGGGGAAATCTCCCTGGAAAAAACATCTCATTTTCCTGATTTTCCTCTTCCGGCAGAGCGGAGACAGTTCTTTGCCCCCGTGGTTCCTGATCCTCCAGAGAGGAAAAATCGGATCTCATAGCGCCCGAATGGGGGCTTTATGTATATCTGTATTTTCTTTTTACCTTCGCTCCCCCGGACCCGCATGGAAAAATAACCTGGAAGATATCGGAATTAAACAATACCAATCCCTGGGTACCGCATGTTTTTGAGATACCACTTTGTATCAGGATAATTATATAATGACAGCCGGAAAAGGCAGGAGATTATTATGCCGTATAAATCAGTCAATGATCTTCCCGAACCGTCAGAAACCATCTCCCGCCCCATGCCCAGGAGATTTACCTCGAAGCATTCAATAATGCCTGGAAAGAGTATGCTGATCCGGCCAAACGACGGGGAAATATTACTCAGGAAGAGACTGCATATCGCGTTGCGTGGGCTGCTGTAAAAGAAACGTATTCAAAAAATGAAAAAACAGGAGAATGGGAGAAAAAGTGAAAAAAATGGTGTCGTAGAAAATACGGGTTCTTAATTTATTCAAATCTAAACAATAACTCAATTTGCCGGTTAAAGAAGAGACAAATTTTTTTGCCTCTTATTGGAATAGGTTTGCCTGAAAACCAGAATAGGATTAGTAATTTTTACCGAAAAATAGTACGGACGGTCCGTTTTCACTGAATCTCAATTCGTATTTGATAACTATAATACCCTGATAATCGCAAGAATGAGAATTTAAAAAGAAGATTCTCTTTTCCGCCCCTGGAAGTTCATTGATTTTTTATATGGCACCCTAAGCGGTTTTAATATCGTCAGCAGCTTCGAGGTGGAGTTCTTTTACCGAGATTTCACGCATCTTGAATTTCTGGATCTTTCCGGATATAGTGACTGGGAAATCCTCAGTGAACCTGATATAACGGGGGATCTTGTAATGGGCGATTTTACCCTTGCAGAAATCCTTTACTTCCTCCTCCGTGAGTGTCTGACCGGGTGTAATTTTCACCCAGGCCGCAAGTTCCTCCCCGTATTTCACATCCGGGACACCGATCACGTATACATCAGCAATCTTTGGATGGTGATGAAGGTATTCTTCGATTTCCCGGGGGTAAATATTTTCACCACCCCTGATGACCATGTCCTTTAAACGGCCTACGATTTTTACATACCCCTCATCGTCTATCGTACCAAGGTCCCCGGTATGGTTCCAGTGGTTATGGTCGAGGGTCGCGTGGGTGGCGTTGGGATTGTTATAATAACACTTCATGGTCATATATCCACGTGCGCAAATCTCCCCAATCTCACCCCGTGGAACAATTTTCCGGGTCTTCTGATCGATGAATTTCAATTCCGTATGGGGGAAAAGTTTGCCCACCGTTGATACCCGTCGTTCAATCGGGTCTTTCGTAGTGGTCATTGTGACCCCCGGGGCGGTCTCAGTCTGACCATACACGATTACAATATCGGTCATGTTCATCTTCTGTGAGACTTCTTTCATCACCTCGATGGGACAGGGAGAACCGGCCATAATCCCGGTACGAAGGGTGCTCATCGAGTAATGGGAGAATTCAGGGTGTGAAAGTTCCGCGATGAACATCGTAGGAACGCCATGAAGCGCCGTACACCGCTCATTCTGGACCGTCTTCAGGACTTCTTCCGCATTGAATGTCGGAGCCGGGATTACCATGGTCGACCCGTGGGTAACACAGGCAAAGTTTGAGAGCACCATACCAAAACAGTGGTAGAACGGTACCGGGATGCATAGGCGGTCTGCAGGTGTAAAGCCCATTCCTTCCCCGATTATATACCCGTTATTCAGCACAGAGTGATGACTAAGGACGACTCCCTTTGGGAATCCGGTTGTACCACTCGTATACTGGATATTGATGGCATCGTCGAACTCAAGCGACTCCTCGCGGTCGATCAGCTCGTCGGGACTGATTTCTTCACTTTTCCGGATGCAGTCCTCCCATACAAACATCCCGTTGTAGGGGATATCCCCCATGAATATCACATTTTTAAGAAACTGGAAACTTGTCACTTTTGATGTGTCCCGGGCGCGATTCATATGCCTCGGGGCAGGCCTCGTAAAACATACCGACATAATCAGAGGTCTTGAACCGTCCCTGGAGGATGAGCGTCTGGATTTCAGCCTGCTTCAACACATATTCGAGCTCGTACGTGCGGTACGCAGGGTTGATATTGACCATAATGGCCCCGATTTTTGCGGTTGCAAATTGTACCTGTATCCACTCGGCGTAGTTCATCGCCCATATCCCTACCCTGTGACCCTTCTCAACACCAAGTGCCATCAGTCCCTTTGCCAGGTTATCTACATGTTCCTGGAATTCCCTGTATGTCCACCTGATCCCCTGGTGGACGGAAACAACGGCTTCGTTATCGGCGTTCTCTTTGGCGATCCGGTTAAACATATACCCGACTGTCTCGCCAATCAACGGAAATGAAGAGATCCCACAATCGTAACTGATCTTCACCATTGATCAAATTATGGCGTGAGAAAAGGATATATGATTACTGATTTCGCATGAAAATCTCCCCCCGTTTTAATGAGAAAGACCCGCAACGGTAGTTCTCATTTGTGTCTCTTTATGCGAACACTTAAATCTCGAAAATGCGATTTAATTTACATCATCGGGGTCGTGGCCTAGTCCGGAATGGCGACGGGCTCCAGCGGTCTTTCGCGTCTTCTGTGCGAATGATGAACAATGGGTCTTCTGAATGGTGATGATCCGTTGGAGCACTGACGCATGTCGGAGAGACCCGTCGATCGTGAGTTCAAATCTCACCGACCCCACATTTTCTTAGCAGAAATTTTGGCCTCCCCGGGCAGGTTTCAGGTGTTGACGGAAGACTTTTTCATTTCTCGCGGGGTAATAATCTCCCTGGAGATGAATTGGTTGAATGCAGACCGGTTTGAACTTGGAAAGAGTCAATTGGAAAAGATGAGCGGTGAAGGTGTGGACGCCATGCTCGACAAATTAAAAGATATCGCTCCAGATCTGGCCCGTTACACTGTTGAATTTCCCTACGGAGATGTGCTGCGCAGGCCCGGTCTCGATCTTAAATCCCGGCAGGTTGCGACCGTCGCGGCGCTTACGGCACTGGGTAACGCACCTGTCCAGCTGAACGCACATATTTCCATGGCGCTGAATGTCGGGTGCTCCCGGGAGGAAATAGTCGAAATAATCACCCAGATGGCGGTATATGCAGGGTTTCCGGCCGCATTGAACGGCATGGCCGTGGCGAAGGAAGTGTTCTCAGAACTGGATAGAAAAGGGTCCGGCTCGAAATAGAACTGACCGACACAAATTCGTTTTTTTTGAGTTTTATTTTCCGGGGAATGAGCACCGGAATCCTGTACCCGGTCGCATTTGTTACAGAACATCAGGTATTGAAATGCTCTTTATCAAAGTTCGAAATCCCAGGGAATTAAAACATTTATCATATAATGGGGCCACATATTTACCAGGAGACTAAAGATTTTATGTATCTGATTGGAGAAGCACTCGTCGGGGATGGGCCGGAGCTCGCACATATCGACCTGATGATCGGAGATAAGGAAGGAGCGGTAGGATCGGCATTTGCTAATGCCCTCTCGCAACTGTCTGCAGGGCATACCCCGTTACTGGCGGTCGTACGACCAAATCTTCTGACCAAACCTGTTACCCTCGTGATCCCGAAAGTCACGATTAAAAAGGAGGCCCAGGTCAGGGAGATGTTTGGCCCGGTACAGGCAGCGGTGGCAAAAGCGGTCGCGGACTCTGTGGAAGAAGGGGCATTCAAAGACCACGATATCGAAAAGATCGTGGTCCTTGCAAGTGTCTATCTTGACCCCGCGGCAGCCGACTACAATAAAATTTACCGTTACAACTACGGGGCAATGAAACTGGCCATCAGCAGGGCAATGGATGCGTTCCCTGATAAGAAGACCCTCCTCTACGAAAAAGACCGTGCAGCGCATGCCGTTATGGGGTTCAAGGTCCAGCGGCTCTGGGACCCGCCCTACCTGCAGGTAGCCCTCGACCTTGTCGATATGAACAAGGTTACGCAGGTGCTCACCGAGCTGCCGGCCAATGATCACCTTATCATTGAGGCGGGGACTCCGCTAATCAAGCGGTTCGGCCTGAACGTGATCTCTGAAATGCGAAAGATCAGGCCGAATGCCTTCATTATTGCAGACCTGAAAATCCTCGATACGGGAAATCTTGAGGCCCGGATGGCTTCCGACGCCTCGGCAGATGCCGTGGTGATTTCAGGACTTGCACCTGTCTCGACGCTTGAGAAGGCAATTACAGAGGCAAAGAAGACGGGTATTTATTCAATTGTGGACATGTTGAACGTAGCCGACCCCGTCAAGCTTATTGCAGGTCTGTCGGTTAAGCCGGATATCGTCGAACTACACCGGGCAATCGATGCAGAGGACACGAAACATGCATGGGGCAATATTGCGGCCCTGAAAAAGGCAGCCGGCGGAAAACTCCTTGTGGCAACTGCAGGCGGTATCAGGGCAGATGTAGTCAAGGACGCACTGAAGTCAGGTGCTGACATCCTCGTCGTCGGACGTGCCATCACCGCAAGCAAGGATATCCATTCTGCAGCTGAAATATTCCTTGAGAACCTGAACAGAGAAGAGATCGACCAGTTCAGGGTGATGACTGATTTCTAGTCCATCAAATTAATAATAAGTCATTATTCTTTTTTATACGGGAATTCGAAAATACCGGTCTGCATAATTTACTAAAAAATCAATTCCTGCAACGTGTTCAATGCAGTGACTGATAGTGTAATGCCAATAATCCCGCCTGCAATTACCTTTAACTCTCATTAACATCAGGGGAGAAACCGATAACTACGGCCGGGATTTCAAAATGGGGTTATTGTTCCTGATAAACCCATGCCGAGTCCCTATCCTATCATAATGCATGTTCCCTCCATTCTTCAACGTAATTAATGCGAAGATCATGCCCAATCAGATGAATTTTAGATCAGGGAACTTTGCAAAAATGACCCGTTCTATTCATAATTCTATCGTCTCACCTGGTGAGAGTATAACCACCTTCATATCGGTCGTTTTTTCGATGGCAAATTTAAACTGTGCCGGATCCTGCGAAATCTTTGGCCATGTATTGTAATGGATCGGGATGACAAGAGGTGCACCGACGTACTGGGCTGCCATCATCGCCTCATCAGGCCCCATGGTGAACCTACCGCCTATCGGGAGGAGTGCAACGTCAGGCCGGTAAAGATTGCCAATCAGTTTCATATCAGAGAACAAGGCAGTGTCTCCTGCGTGGTAGATTTTCTTCCCGTCCATCTCAATGATATACCCGGCAGCAGCACCTCCGTTGCATCCAATGCCCCCTTCTTCGAGCCACGAGGAATGTATAGCCTGGGTCATGGTGAACCGGACCCCTTCAACTTCAATGGTCCCCCCGATATTCATCCCTTCAGCCGGGACCCCTTTGGTCTTCAGGTATTTTGCGATTTCATTGATTGCTATCGTCGGTTTATTCATACTGACGGTATTGCCGAGATGGTCGGCATGCCCGTGGGTGACTGCAATCATGTCGCAATCAGAGGGTACTTCCTTCCCGTCACCGATAAACGGGTCGACGATGACAATTTTCGTCCCGGATAACCGTATACATGAATGTCCAAGCCAGGTGAGTTTCATATCCGGTACGACATTCTCGCACTTCCTATGAAAATATAGCTCTTTTCCGCCCCGGAGAAATTCATTAAATTTTAAAAATTCCATGAAAAATTATATAATCGTATTGAAGACCTGGAAGATTTAAAAAAAATGTGCGAGTGCCCCCACTCATTAACTGTCAGGATCAAATCGATCTCTTCTGGTTTTGTTCAGGCTACATCGATCAATTCTGCTTCTGTAATGTCGATTGAATCGCCTAGTCCATCCTTGGTAGCGCTCCGGGTCATCTGTTCGCTGAGGTCCCGGTCTTCCATGACATCTCTGATGCGTTCCAGGTAGTGATCAATGGTATGATCGTCACGCTGATCAATCACGTGGCGGTATTCGCGTAGCGTAGACGGGCTTACACCGAGTTCTTCGCTGATCTCCTTCATCGTTTTCCCGGACTCCATGAGAATTTCCATCTTCTCACGGTCGAATGGCATTTTGAAGTCGAGGTCGCGGAATAGTTTCAGACGGACCCGTGCTCGTGCAACGGTCTTTGACAGTTTTTCATCCCCAAGTTCCCTGGCAATCTCGGTATCGTTTTTTCCGAGATAATAAGCAGAAACGAGCTTGGCGAGTTGAATCGGCTTCAGTTTGGTCTTAAAGAAGCCCTGATCAAGAATCTCCCTCATTACAAGGGCGATTTCCCGTTCAACGGCGTCACGGTCTCTTAAAGATCCGTGGATCTTTTTCATTGGTTCCACGATCTTTGTTTTGCTGGTAATGTTTGTGAACAATTCCAGAAGCTGAATCTTACGTTTGTCTTCCGGCATGTATGAAAACCACACTCTAGGGATTACCGGAATAGATGCGCGGATTAATATTTAATACTATCTTTATTTACGCGCATTTAAAGGTGATAGAGGACAGATATGACAGTATCTTGTGATATTTGTCGTATTGTACCGTGTTCCTCGCGCAACCGGATAACTTTTAACAGTTAACCAAACGAGAGGTTGTCCCCGGAACCAGAATTTTCTTCAAGATTAATAGTCCCGATTTGGACAACTTTTTCATACCGGGCGTTCAATTATGATGAATAACCAGTGGTCGATATGAGCGATGTATACGATAAAATAAATGATCTTACCAAGCGACGGGGTTTTGTATGGCCGACATCGGAGTGTTACGGGGCAGTCGCAGGGTTTATTGATTATGGTCCGCTCGGGTCCATGATGAAGCGCCGGATCGAGGATGTCTGGCGTTCTTTTTACGTCATACAGGAAGGATATTACGAGATCGAATGCCCCACTATCGGCCAGGAGTCAATTTTTATCGCTTCAGGCCACGTAAAAGGATTTTCTGACAAGATGTTCCAGTGCCCGCACTGCAGGGAATACCTTAGGGCCGATCATGTTGTTGAGGGTGGGGGAATTGCAGGGGCTTCCACAATGACGGAAGAACAGCTTTCCGCGGCACTAGTCTCCCTGGCCTGCCCCGCCTGCGAGGAAACCGTAGGTAAAGTCGAGGTTTTCCCGTTTAACCTGATGTTCCAGACCACGATCGGACCCGGGTCGCAACGGAAGGGTTACTTGAGACCCGAGACCGCACAAGGGATGTTTACCGATTTCCAGCGGCTCCTGAGGTTTTACCGCGATAAATTACCATTCGGGGCTGTCCAGATCGGAAAATCCTACCGGAACGAGATATCCCCAAGACAGGGTATGATCAGGCTCCGGGAATTTACCCAGGCCGAAGCCGAGATTTTTGTTCATCCGGAAGAAAAGGACCACCCGCGTTTTACCCGGTACGCCGAATATGAAGTCCCCCTCTTCGGGCAGAAACAGCAACAGGAAAAATCAGCACCGCTCGTCATGACAATGAGGCAGGCCGTCGACGATGGCATCATCGCAAACGAGTATGTAGCGTATTATGTTGCACTCACCCACCAGATGCTGGTTCGGATCGGAGTGAAACCTGACAAGCTCAGGTTCCGGCAGCACTTATGCGATGAACTTGCCCATTATGCCGAAGACTGCTGGGACGCAGAGATACTCTCCGAACGTTTTGGGTGGGTGGAAACAGTCGGGATTGCAGACCGCACGGATTACGATCTTAAAGCTCATGAAAATCAGAGCGGCCAGCCGTTTACCGTATTTATCCAGTACGACACTCCGAAGCGTGTGCAAAGAAGGCGGGTTGTCGCCAATATGGGTGCTCTCGGACCAAAATATCGCGGGAAGGCTAAAGAAATAGCCGATGCACTTGCAACGACTGAACCCGGTCCGGATGGGATCACCGTTACCGTTGGATCAGAACAATTTTTTGTGCCGCAGGACCTGTACAAGATCATTGAAGAGGAGGTAGATGTCGCGGGGGAGGACATAAGGCCACATGTCATAGAGCCTTCGTATGGTATCGACCGGATGTGTTACGCTGTCCTTGAGCAGAGTCTATGACGAGGATATGGTCGATGGTGAAGAACGGCGGGTACTCCGTCTTTCACCTCTCGTCGCACCGGTACAGGTAGCAGTGTTTCCCCTGATGAACCGTGACGGTCTCGACGTGATTGCCGACCAGCTTACCCACCGGCTTCACGAGCACCATATACTCGCCGAGTATGACGATTCCGGGGCAATAGGCCGCCGGTACCGGAGGCAGGATGAAATAGGCACACCCTTCTGCGTTACCATCGATTACGATACGAAAGAGGACCAGACAGTGACGATCCGTGACCGTGATACCATGACCCAGGTGAGAGTACCAATTGACCGGGTCCCTGCGATGATTGGGGACATGATCGAAGGAAGAGGAAGTTTCTCTGTAATTTGCCCATGACATGCATCAATCACCCGCTGATACGATCCGGGAGCCTGGAATCGAGAGAATATCAGCTCACCGTTGCGATGCGGGCCCTTGATGCAAATACTCTCGTTGTTCTCCCCACCGGCCTTGGAAAGACAGCAGTGGCGCTGATCGTCGCAGCGTCGCGGTTGTACAATGTGGGTGGTAAAGTCCTCATGCTCGCACCTACAAAGCCGCTTGTCGAACAGCATCTGAGATATTTTGAAAAACTCCTCGTTTTACCCGGAAATCCCGATGAAAAATCTCATTATGTAATGTTTACGGGTGAAACCCCGGTTGAACAACGCACCGACGAATGGAAACGTTCGACCGTTATTTTTGCAACGCCCCAGGTTATCAAAAATGATCTCCTTGCCGGCCGGTATTCACTGGAAGATGTAACCCTGATGATTATTGACGAATGTCATCGTGCAGTCGGGAACTATGCCTATGTTTTCCTGGCAGGACAGTACCGTGCCCAGGCGAAAAACCCGAGAATTCTTGCAATGACTGCATCACCCGGCGGCCAGCAGGAAAAGGTGAGAGAGGTATGTGCAAATATCGGGATCGAGCAGGTTGAGACGAGGAGTGAAGATGACCCTGACGTCCTGCCGTATATCCACGAGCGGGATATCGAAATTATCAGCGTATCCCTTCCGGTTGAACTTGAAAAAGCGCTCGACTCTCTTAACCGGCTGCTCGACGACCGGCTTAAAATGCTTGCCGGATCGGGATTTTCTGTTCCAAAACGGCAGCAGCTCTCGATGAAAGCCCTCAATGCAATTAATGTTCAGGTCCAGGAGAAGATAAGGCAGCGGGAGCCCGCAGGGTTTGCGGCAGCCTCGGTCTACGCGGAAATTATGAAACTGAAACATGCGGTGGGGCTTGCCGAATCACAGGGGAGCGAGGTTTTAAAGACCTATCTCAACCGCCTCGTGGATGAAGCGACCTCTGCTGCCGGTTCTAAGGCAAGCCGCCGCCTGGCCCAGGACCCGGTATTTACGAGCCTGACCGACAGAATGGCCGGGTGGGACCACGAACTGCATCCAAAACTGGGAATTGTTGAAGCGATTGTTAAATCAGAGCTTCGTAATTCGGTCGACAGCAGGATCATCGTTTTTGCGACCTACCGTGATGCAGTCCAGCTGATAGTAGACCGGCTGACCTCGCAGGGTATTCCAAGTGAAAGGTTTGTCGGCCAGGCAACAAAAGATGCAGAGAAGGGACTCAGCCAGAAAAAGCAGATCGATGCCCTCAGAAGGTTCCGGTCAGGAGAATTCCGCGTGCTTGTTGCCACTTCGGTCGGAGAGGAAGGGCTGGACGTCCCTTCCACGGACCTTGTCGTATTTTACGAGGCGGTACCATCGGAAATCCGGAGCATACAGCGGAAAGGCAGGACTGGCAGGAGCGGTCACGGCAAAATAATCGTCCTTGTAACTAAAGGAACGCAGGACGAGACCTTCCGGTACGTAAGCCAGTCGCGTGAGAAAGCGATGGCAAAAGGGATACGTCAGATCGGTAATGACCTTCCCCAGACTTTTTCCGTTGGGGATATAGCAACCCAGACGAGTATCGAAGAATTTTCTGCAGACGTAACTAAGGCAGAGATAGGACCTGCGATCATGGTCGATGATCGGGAGACATCATCGAAGGTTGTTGAATCTCTCCATTCCCTGGGGGCAGCGATCAGTATTCACAGATTGCCGGTTGGCGATTATGCCATCGGTGACCGGATAATAGTTGAGAGAAAGACGACCAGGGATTTTGCTGACACCCTGGTTGACAGGGACCTGCTTGGACAGGTACGGGCACTGTCGGCCTCCTGTATTCGTCCGGTGCTGATTATCGAAGGGGAGGACCTTTACAAGGAGAGAAATATCCACCCGAATGCAATCAGGGGGACTCTCTCTGCCATGGCAATCGACCTGGGAGTCACACTATTCACCACAAAAGATGCGGCCGATACCGCTGCAATGCTTTTTGTTATCGCAAAACGTGAATATGATGAACGTGGGGAACGGACTCCGTCTATCAGGAAACCCTACCATTCGCAGATGGATCAACAGGAGAATATAATCGGTGCATTCCCGGAGGTCGGGCTCAAAAACGCAAGGCTCCTCCTTGACCATTTTGGTTCAGTTCAGGGAATTATCAATGCCGATGAAAAAGCCTTGTCGGAAGTGCCCGGGATCGGGGAGAAACGGGCTAAAAAGATTTACGGGTTATCGAGACACCCCTACGGCTGAGTGAGGAGTTTCAGGGCTTCGATACCTGTTTTTACCGTATTCATCAGGGATACGCAGCGTTCAGGATCCGGTTCGCTTGCGATCCTTTCAGAGAGTGTGATCAGTGTAGATTCAAGGGCGCAGGTAAGTTCCGCAGCAGACGTGGATGATCCGTGTTTCTGCTTTCGGCGGTTCAACTGGTTTCCTTGGTTGTTTCTTCGTTTTTTCTGACGACTTTTCTTCTTCCATCTCACATGTCACGCAGAATGTCCTGTCCTTGTAGGTGAACAAGGGCGATCCACACACTGGGCAGGTTTTGGCGAGCATTTTGGCTCCTTTAAGGAGGTACTCCGCCATCACATCATCGGGTTTCTTTTCGGGTATTGGTATCACCTTGTTTTAGGTTGGTTTATCAAATTATATCTGCATCGTCTGATCAGTATGTACTGTTGATGATTAACAAAATGAATCTCCTAAATGGTTGGAACAGAAATAGCAAAACCTATCTTGCCTATGAAACGCAAGTCTTGTATTTTTGATTTGCAGAGTTTTACGATAGAGAGAAATGATTCCAAAAATAAATAAAATAGGTTCCTTTGCTATTATATTACAATTTCATTACTTATCTGATTGTAATTATTTTATAATACCATTATCAACTTAACGGTACATTGGGGATATTTTGATATATATCACCCTATTTGAATTGTAAACATCCAATAACTCAATTTATTAGTATTTTTATAATCAAAGCATCAGTAGTCTGCCAATTACCAAACTATATAAGTCGGGATATTAGTAATAATAAGAGAAGCTCACGGAAGGTAATACCATGACAAATCCAGAAAAAACAATAGAGAATTGCGTCCAGATGCTGCAGCACATCATGGATGATAACACAATACCGAGAAATATCAGGCGCGTCGCAGATGAAACACGTGTGCTGCTCATGAATAATAACAAGGGGATCGGTCTCCGTGCTGCGGAAGCAATCTCGAAAATCGATGAGATCAGTAATGATCCCAACATGCCGGTACATGCCAGAACCCGGATATGGGAACTCGTCTCCCAACTCGAGACAATACCGCTCGACTAATAAACTAAAATTTTTTTTATTTCACCGTTAATAAGCGGCAAGTGTGGTTCGTTGTTTTAGCGAGTGATAATTATCAGAATCCGCCATACGGTCATTTTCACCAGGGAGCCGGATTCGACTGATAAAAATGACCTCTCAATTAGTGACTGCAAAGCATCCGGCATTACATTAAAATCCCCGGGGTGCCCTGTGTTCCCCAGTCACTTTTTTCCGTCAACGGTAACCACAATTGTTCTTTTCCTGCCTTTTCTGATATCGAGTTCAACCAGGACTACCTGCTGCCACGTCCCGCACATAAGCGCCCCTCCCCCGATGGGAACCGTCAGTGAGGGGCCGATACAGGACGCTTTCACATGGGATCTCCCGTTTCCATCGCCCCAGCGGTTATCATGAGCATATGAAATCGCATCGGGTGCAAGAACCGAAAGGGCCCTCCTGAAATCGTCGAGCACGCCATCTTCGTATTCAATGGTGGTAACAGCGGCCGTGGATCCGTTTACAAATATATTCGCAAAGCCTGATATCACGCCGCTCTCATTCACTATTTTTTCCACGTCCGGGGTTATATTTATGATATCCCCTTCTTCATGCGTCTGGAGCTCGAATATTTTCTGGAACATAATGAAATTTTATTTTCAGGATCCAGATAACAGTTCCTGCATGCAGGTCACCCTGATGATAGGGAATAAATAAAATTTTAACGGGAGTAGTGGCGGGGCAGATATGGTCCGCCCCGATATTATCCCGGATTTTTTTAGTTTTTACGATAGACTTGGGATGATTTGGTGATCCCATGTTCCACCTGCCCTTGAAAGGAATTTTTACGAATTGATAGGGGAAATTATGGCAGGCCAGATAAAAAAGAGGCGTAAAAAAATAATTTTAGAGAATAATCGAAAAAAAAGAACGATTATTCATCCAGTTCAGGGACGAGTACCGCGACACCGACAACCCTGTCACCGGTATCCATCTTCATAATCCTGACACCACGGGTGCTACGTTTCTGGATAGAGATTTCCGATACTTTCGTCCGCATAACAATTCCCGACGCACTCATAACGATAATCTCGTCGTTATCGGACACTGCTTTTGTCGTGACGACAGATCCTCCTTCACGGTCGGTCAGAATATTCCGGACACCCATTGTCCCGCGGCCATGGCCCCTGAACTCATCAAAATCAGTTCGTTTTCCACGACCATTCTCGGTAATGGTAAGGAGCATATCCTTGTCAAGCACCGTAACTGCCTTCAGGAGATCACTGCCTCTCATCCTGATACCGATGACACCCATAGCGTTACGGTGACGTGGGAAGGACAGCATCCTCATGGAACCGGAGACTCTGACCTTTCGCAGTAGTAAGAATCAGTTCACGGGTCCCGTCCGTGATCTTTACATCGACAAGTTCGTCACCTTCACGGAGGTTTATCATGTTGATACCGGTGGAACGGGGACGTGACAGTTCCTCCAGGGACACTTTCAGTACCTGGCCGCGCTGGGTAGCAAAGAAGAGGAACCGGTCTGGGCGGAACTCCCTGACAGGTATAACTGCCGTTACCCTTTCGTTGTTCAGGTTCAGGAGATTAACAATTGCCTTACCCCGTGATGTCCTTGTGCCTTCCGGGATATCATAGATCTTCAACCAGTAAACACGTCCTGTGTTGGTGAAACAAAGGAGGTAATCATGGGTGTTCGCGACGAAAACGTTCTCCACGTAGTCCTCGTCTTTCGTCGACATACCGATAATACCCCGGCCGCCACGACGCTGCTGGCGGTAGGTATCGAGGTCCATCCGTTTGATGTAATTCAGGGAGGTAAGTGAAACAAGTGCAGGTTTGTCCTCGATCAGGTCCTCTTTCTCGATATTTGTCAGATCCTTGCTAATCTGGGTCCGGCGGGCATCTCCGAATTTCTGCCCGAACTCAATAATTTCCTTTTTAATTTCTGTCCTGATGGTAGTTTCAGATGAGAGAATACCTTTCAACCGTGCAATCTCAACTTCAAGCTCGTTTCGTTCACCGATAATCTTCTGGTGCTCAAGCGCCGCAAGGCGACGGAGCTGCATCTGGAGGATTGCATTGGCCTGGAGTTCATCCAGACCGAATCTGGAGATTAATGTATCTCTTGCAGCCTCAACGGTCTGTGATGCCCGGATAGATGCGATCACGGCATCGATGTTATCGAGGGCAAGCAGCAGACCGACAAGGATATGAACACGGTCCTCCGCCTTGTGGAGGTCGAACTCGCTTCTCTTACGAATTACAACAATCCGGTGCTGGACGAACTCCTCGATCAGACCGGGTAACGAGAGGTACCGGGGCTGGTTATCAACAATTGCGAGGTTGATAATACCGAATGTACTTTCGAGCGCCGTGTGCTTGTAGAGGGTATTGAGGATTACAGCCGAATTGGTGTCCCGTTTGAGCTCGATGACGACTCTCATGCCATCTTTGTCTGACTCGTCCCTGATATCGGAGATACCTTCAATACGTTTTTCCTTGACAAGGGTCGCAATGTGTTCTATCAGGCGTGCCTTATTGACCTGGTATGGGATCTCGGTTATGAGGATCCGGTCTCCTTTGCTGCCACGTTCCTCGATCTCGGCAACACCCCGGATGACGACCCTGCCGTACCCTGTATTATAGGCATTCCTGATACCTTCGTTACCCATAATTATCCCGCCGGTCGGGAAGTCAGGCCCGGGTAAGACCTGCATCAACTCATCGACCGTGATCTGTGCGTTGTCAAGGTAACGACTGACTGCATCACATACCTCCTTCGAATTATGGGGTGGCATATTGGTTGCCATCCCGACAGCGATCCCGCTCGACCCGTTGATAAGGAGGTTTGGAATCTTTGCAGGGAGAACTGATGGTTCCTGGAGTGATTCGTCGAAATTCGGGGTGAAACTAACGGTTTCCTTGTCGAGATCCTGCAGGAGTTCTTCAGATATAGGGTTTAGTCGTACCTCGGTGTAACGCATCGCCGCAGCGGCGTCACCATCGATCGAGCCGAAATTCCCCTGCCCCTCGACAAGCATGTAGCGATACGAGAAAGGCTGGGCCATCTTGACGACCGTATCATAAATGGACGAGTCACCGTGCGGGTGATATTTACCCATGACTTCTCCGACGATACGGGCACTTTTCTTGAACGGCTTATCATGGGTGTTTCCCATCTCCCACATGGCATAAAGTGAACGACGGTGGACTGGTTTTAACCCATCACGGACATCGGGGATCGCCCTTCCGATGATAACACTCATTGCGTAATTGATATAAGAGATTTTCATCTCCTGTTCTATATTGATCGGAATGACCCGGGGCTCTATCCCTTCGAGCCTTTTCTGCTCAGATGTCAAGGTTTGTCACCTCCCTGGAATGTCTCTTGATGAAGTCCCGCCGTGCATTCACGTCTTCTCCCATCAGTTTCTCAAAAATTTCATTGGCAAAACTTGCATCCTCTATTTTGACCTGTTTTAAAATCCGCTGCTCGGGGTCCATTGTAGTTCCCCAGAGCTGGGATGCGTTCATCTCACCAAGACCTTTATATCGTTGGATTGTGGTCCCTTTTTCACCGAATTCTGCAACGAACTGTCTCATCTCATCTTCCTTGAACGCATATCTCTCCTGTTTCCCCTTCGCAATCCGGTATAGTGGAGGTTGGGCGATGTACACGTAACCGTCTTCGATGAGTTTTGTCATATAACGGAAGAAGAATGTAAGCAGGAGTGTCCTGATATGGGCTCCGTCCACATCCGCATCGGTCATCAGGATTACATGATGGTACCGTGCCTTTTCAGAATCAAATTGCTCTCCGACACCTGTCCCGATTGCAGAAACCAATGCCTGGATCTCAATATTTTTTAATATTTTATGCTGGGTTGCCTTTTCGACGTTCAGGATCTTTCCACGCAGGGGTAAAATTGCCTGGAAACGCCGGTCTCTTCCTTGTTTTGCCGAGCCACCGGCAGAATCCCCTTCCACGATATAAATCTCGCTCTTTGAAGGGTCTCGTTCCGAACAGTCTGCAAGTTTTCCGGGCAGGCCTGAACTTTCGAGGGTGCTTTTTCTCCTTGCCAGCTCACGGGCGTTCCTTGCGGCCTCTCTCGCTCTCGCGGCGACAACTGCTTTCTCAACAATTGCGGAGAGAACTTTTGGATTTTCCTCAAAATACTCGGTAAGTGTCTGGTAAACAAGCGAGTCTACAAGTCCTTTTACATTGCTGTTCCCAAGACGCATCTTGGTCTGGCCTTCGAATTGCGGGTTGGCCATCTTGACGCTGATGACTGCGGTAAGACCTTCCCTTACATCCTCACCTCTGATCGAAAGGGCTGCTTCTTTTACCAGGTTATTTTTCTTTGAAGAAGAGTTGATGGCCCGGGTAATGGCACTTCTGAACCCTTCGAGATGGGTACCACCCTCACGGGTATTGACGCTGTTGACGAACGAGAAGACCTGTTCACTATATGTGTTGACATACTGGAGAGCTGACATCGACCTCGATTTTATCTTCGGGGTCTTTTTTACCGAGCACGATTACATCGGGATGGGTTGGTACTGCGCCTGTATTGAGATAGGCGACAAATTCCTTCAGTCCTCCCGCATACAAAAAGATCTCGCCGTCACCTGACCGGTTGTCCTTTATTGCGATTGTAATGCCACTGTTCAGGAATGCGAGTTCCCGAAGACGGTGGACAAGGACATCGTAATCGAACTCAGTTGTTTCGAAAATTGTGTCATCCGGCATGAAGGTAATATCAGTTCCCGACAAGGTTTTGCCGAACTGCGCCAAGAAACTCGGCCCTGTCGGAGCTGGAAGACTGGGCCGGGGAACCGTACCATTTCTGGTACCTGGCTTTGAATTCCTCAATGGTCTCCTCACGGTGAGAGATCGGACCGGTCGGTTTTCCCCTGGCGAAACTCATTTCGTAGATGTTTCCGTCACGGTATACGGTTGCCTTCAGGGCCGATGAAAGTGCATTGACTACCGATACACCAACGCCATGAAGACCTCCTGAAACCTGGTAGGTTTCTTTGTCAAATTTTCCACCGGCATGCAGCACGGTAAGTACGATCTCAAGTGCGCTTTTACCGTTCTTTTTCATCATGTCGACGGGAATGCCCCGGCCATTATCAACCACCGTGCATGAACCGTCCCCGTTGACGGTCACCCATACATGGTCACAATAACCCGCGAGTGCCTCATCGATGGAATTGTCTACTACCTCGTACACAAGGTGGTGCAGACCACGGGTGTCGGTACTCCCGATATACATCGCAGGTCGCTCACGTACCGGGGCGAGCCCTTCAAGAACAGTGATATGAGATGCATCATAAGGGTCAGTCATCCCCTACCCCCGGAAAAAAATACTTTTCAGTAAACAGATCGTCAATCACACATAGTAATGGTTGTTTCAGCACTTAATCCTGATGAGTCCTTGTGCCCCGGATTATTGAAACTCGCCTAATTCAGCATCTTTTATCCCAAGATTTTTATCAATCTCTATAGCGAGACGGTTCAGGATCCGGTTGACTTCCTTGGCATCTTCCTTATCCATGTTACCCGGGACGTGCCAGATAATGTGCTTCCTGAGACTTTCGACCAGTCGTTCAACTTCCGTTCCCCTGAATGAGGGGGGGAGTAGCATCTCATCCAGGTGGTCTGCGGCGCCAAACCATGCCTGATCCGGGGATAGTGCAAAATGCCTGTTAATCAGGGAAAGGTTGACGATAAACCCTCTGCCAAATCTGCTTTCCATGACATACGATATACGGGAAGGTCATTAAACCCTCGGTTAAATCAGAACCATGATACCCGGTTCACCCAGGCAATAACCGGGATAATAACAATAAATCCAAGGGAAATTCCCATAAATGCCAATTCAGAAGATTTAAATGCTTTTTTCTTCAGGAAAAGGTGGCTTTGCCTGCCATATCCCCTGCAGAGCATACTCGTATAGACTCGTTCGCCCTGCTCGTATGACCTGATGAACATGGTCCCGATTGTGTACCCAATCTGGCGGACCCGGTAGCGCCAGGGGAGGTTCCGGTCAAAAGGATTGAAAGCCTTTGTCTCGAGTGTCTGTACAATCTTCCGGTACATGTAGCCAAATACAAAGAGGTACCGGATCATCATACCGAGGGCAAGGGCGAACTCTGCGGGGAGACCCAGTCTCCGTCCTCCGTCAAGCATATCCTGTACTTTTGTTGTGGATGAGAGAAGGATAATGAATGATATGGTAATGATAAATTTTACAAAGAGGATAAATGCAAACTGGATGGATTCGGCATATATATTGATCCCGAATGGCAGGGTAGCCACCGTGGTGTATACCGAATAATACGGATTTTTCAGAAATACCTGGAACAGTATGACAATTCCCCATAGTGGGATGATTAAAAGCGCCCGTTTAATGTATACCATTGGTGACAACCTGGTTAGTATCCAAAGTATAACAAAAAAAATAAAAAAAACGACACCGACGGTAAATACAATGGGAGAATATGGTATCGATACCATCGCGATAATGGCGGCAAACGCAACGATGATCTTGACTCTTGCATCGAGCTGGTGTATAATACTGTCCCGGTAGGCATATCGCTCGATATCAAACAGTTCTTCGATCATGACCTTTTCCCAAATGCACGAAGGAATACCGATTCCGCCTCATCGAAGGTATATCCCATGTTGATATCGACACCATGTTCCTGCAGTGAGCGGATTAATTTAGGCAATACCGGGACATCGAGCCGGACCGACTGGAGCATCTCCATCTGGACAAAAATCTCCTCTATGGTCCCTGATGCCATAATCGAACCCTTATTCATCACATAGACATACTCTGCGATTTCCGGCACGAGCGAGACATCGTGTGTGGAAAAAATAACCGTAAGACCGTACTTCTGTGAAAGAGAATTACAAAAATTATTAAAATCGCGAACACCCTGGGGATCCAGTCCTGCCGTGGGTTCATCGAGGACCAGTACTTGTGGCTCCATTGCCACGACACCTGCAATTGCAACTCGTTTCTTTTCACCGCCGCTCAGGTGATGAGGCACGCGATTGGCAAGGTGTTCGATACCAACAATACGGAGTGCTTCTTCAACACGGTGCTGAACGGTTTCCTCATCAAGACCGAGGTTAGTCGGACCAAAAGCAACATCCTGTTCTACCGTCGGTGAAAAGATCTGGTCGTCCGGGTTCTGGAATACGATACCGACAAATTTTCGGACATTACGGATATTCTCTTTCGTAATCGGCTCGCCCTGTACCAGGACTGATCCGGAGGTCGGTTTAAAAATCCCGTTGAAATGCTTGAACAGTGTACTCTTCCCAGCGCCATTGGACCCGATTACGGCGATACGCGCTTTCCGGGGAGCTATAAAATTGACGTGGTGTAGTGCAGTAACATTGCCTGGATACGTATAACAGAGATCACGGGTTTCGATAAGATGCATGAGTCACCTGATTTTGATCTAGAAAAAATTAAACGCCTATTGGTTTGCCTTGGGGGGATTCTTCTTAAGTACGACTTTCAATGCAAATATCAGACCAAGTGCGACGAGGAATGCCAGGAGAGTTCCCCCGACGATTGCAAGAATACCGCCACCTGCACCGCTCCCGTCACCGGTGGAATAATCCGGCATTGGTGGATTGTAGGCAAATTTACCCACGGTATCCGCATTGATTCCGGCACCGGGTGGCGTTGACCCGGTAAGGTCTTTCTGTCCCTGAACTACAAGTGCAGTGCTCTCCAGCCCATCCGGGTCTCCCGATGCAAAGAACACTGCGGTAACCCCTACCACGATTGCGAATATCAGGCCGCAGGCGATCAGGGTTTTATTGTTGATCATGGAACTGGCACCTCTCTTCATGGGTATCAGACCATTATCCACCATGTCGGGTCTTACGCTTACTACCAGGTAAATTGCGGCAACAGTGACGACACCTTCGATCACCCCGATAACAGCGTGATATAATCCCATCGTAATAATTCCCGCCTCGAGAGGAAAAGTCCCGGCCAGCCAGAGTTCAATCGCTGCACAGAGGGCTGGAACAAGGCAGGCCAGCCATGCGGCAACGAATGCAGATACAGGCATGCTTCCCGTAACGGTTTTTAGTCCCCGGAAACTGTAAAAGCCGATAAAACCACCGATTACCCCCATGTTGAGAATATTTGCACCCATTGTCGTGATTCCACCGTCTCCGAACATGATACCCTGTACGATCATTACGAGCGTAAGAATGAATACCGCGGCGAACGGGGAACCAAGGAGAATTGCAACGAGCGCTCCCCCCACCAGGTGTCCGCTCGTCCCCATTGAAACGGGAAGATTGAAGGACTGGAGCGCAAAAATCCCTGCAGCAAGGACCGCTACAAGGGGAAGTTTTTCCTCGTTTAATTCGTTCCTGGCCCACCGCAGGGAGAGGTATATGAAAACAAGGGCAATTATCCAGTATATAGCTCCCTGCCATATGGGCATGAATGCATCAGGGATGTGCATGTAGGTTCACCGAGTATTACAATTATGTTATTTTTTAATACTTTTGATGTAAAAAAGATTTTGTTTTAAAATTTTATGGATAAGTTTTCCTAAATATTTGCACAACTAAATTAAAAAAGCTGGAATTTTTGAAAAATCGCTACAATGGATTTCAGGGCTCATTGTTTCACCCGATTCTGGCTGTATTTATTGATTACAGGGAACAGAAAAATATTACTCCCCTACCATGATTGTCGTTAATTTTACGGATTCCACTCCTTTCTGGGACATCAATCGTTCAGCCAGAGTCTTCAGCTGGGATCCGTCACCCCTCACCAGGATTACTTCCAGGCAACGACCGTGCGTAACGTGAGAATGGAGTGAAGCCTGAACTATTGACATAAATTCATGCTGGATATCGGTCAGGGTAGTCAGAAGCCCCCGTTGTTCATGATCGTAGATCATCGTGATTACCCCCTGTCTCTCTCCTTTTACATCTGACATCCATTTATAGTGAGTAATATAACTTCTGATTGCGTCACGAATTCCTTCGGAACGTGATGAATAACCCCTGTAGTTGATTATTTCATCAAATTTGTCGAGAAGGTTCTTTGGCAGGGATATTCCTATACGCATGAGTTCGATTTCACTTGTCATACCTGGATCCTCTTACCTGAGATCGGAAGTGGCACATCTTGTAGCTTTCGGATTACAATAGCATTTCGTGTCACGTTTCTGACCGAACGTATCCGTTTTTTATTAACTATCCCGAATTCCGGACCTGATGACCCTGTTTCATAAGGAGGGCGGTAACTATAAAAACGGCTAAACAGCAGGGTATAAGGAAATCAGATCTATATAATCCGTGAGCATCCTGATTCCGCAATGAAGAAGCATCCCCGACTGCCGGTATAAGGATGGTTTCTTCAATAATTCTTTCACTACTCTTGCTGGCCGGTCCATATCCCCATACTTTCTGATAATATCGAGAATTTCAGGATCCGAAAGGGCCCTGACCAGGCGATCGGTTTCAACCGGGCCGAACGTCTGTCGCAGACGGAACATCAATAGTCCCCGTTCGAGTTCCTTTCCGATGTCCTTCTTCCACAGTTGTTCGTACCGGGAGAGGGTAACATCGTCGCAGGTCCGGTGTTCGATACAATAACACGCAGTTTCCGCTGCATGCCGGGCGCTCCTGATCCCGGTAAATACCCCACCCCCCGAAGTGGGCTTTGCAAATCCGCCCGCATCGCCAACATACATGGTGCGATCACCATATGTTACCGGCATTACCCCGATTGGTATTGTTCCCAGCACAAAATCCACGCAATTGCCATTGAACCGCCTGGCAAAGGAAGAAAATTTTTCCCTCACGCGGGTCATCCCTGCCAGCCCAATCCTTACCCGCTTTTTACCGACCGGAATCCGCCATGCGAAAAACTCAGGCGAAGCATCGGGATACACACCGACAAATCCGGGATCCCATTCCCAGCTGATCTCGGCCTGTATCCCTGCCAGGTAGAACCCTGCCCGCTTTTTTCCACGAAGCCTTGCTATTGTGCTCCGTGGGCCATCGGCCGCAATCAGTATCCTGTACGGGATCTCCTCATGACCATTAATTCCACGGGTAAAAATCCGGTTCTTATCCAATCGATATACACAGGTTTTCAACCGGAATTCGACCCCGGTATGAGCTGCCCGTTCTGCCATCTCTCGATCGAGAATGCCCCTGTCAACCACAAAAGCCTTAGTTTCGCCGGCGTCAATAAGGAGGCGGCTGCCGGAATCAGAAATAACTTCCGCTCCCGAAACCTCATTCAGAATGGATCTTCCGGACACCCGGCATTCATTAAATGCATTCTTTGACAGGAGACCTGCACATTGCACCGGATATCCGATTGTACCATGTTCCTCCACACAGAGGGTCGATAGTCCGTTTTCGGCACAGGCCATGGCAGCGGCACATCCTGCCGGGCCAGCTCCGACAACCACAACGTCGTAACCTGACAGCCGTCCGGGTCCCTGGCAGATCATCCAATTATTACAGGGTGCAGGAATCGTATCAAGTTGTGGAAAGTACCCGCTGTACCGGTAGTGTCACCCATATATTTGAGAGGACAACGCATGTACTGACAATGGCTGAAGGACCGGAATTCAGGTGGAAACAGTGCCTGGTGATCAGGACAGATCTTAAAATGAGTTGCGGAAAAATGTGTGCTCAGGTAGGCCATGCCGTAATTCTTGCTTACGAGCGTGCAGACAGCACTGCAAGGAAGGGTTGGTTCTCTGAAGGACAGAAAAAAGTTGTCCTGAAAGTGAACGGGGAACGTCCGCTCTTCGAACTTAAAGTCCTTGCCGAAAATGCTGGTATCGCTGCGGCACTTGTCCAGGACGCGGGTCTAACCGAAATTGCGCCCGGAAGTGTAACTGCCCTTGGGCTTGGACCGGCAAAGACCGAAGCCCTTGACAAACTGACCGGAGATCTTTCCCTTCTATGAGACTAAGCCCGTTTCCCCTCGAGCAGGAACTTGGCATGCGCTACTATGCAAGTGACACCGCAGGAATAGGTGGAAAACTCCGGTCCACTGCCGAAGATTTTCTCGTTGAGGAAATCCCTGTTGCCATCGGCGATTCAGGTCCGTATCTCATCTGTAAGCTGACCAAAAAAGACTGGGAACTGCAGCATGCGGTAAAGGAACTTGCAAAAAGACTAGGTATCAGCCACCGGAGAATCGGGTGGGGTGGCACGAAAGACCGGCACGCGATAACAAGCCAGTTGATATCACTCTATGAAGTAACGCCTGTACAGATTGCCGATGTCAGGCTGAAGGATATCACGCTCGAAGTACTTGGACGTTCCCAGTTTCCCTTATCTCTCGGCAGCCTGAAAGGAAACCGCTTCGATATCGTCATCAGGGAAATACATGGTGAAAATATCGAAAGTCAGATAGGATCTGTTACCGGAACTGCATCTGCCGGGCTCCCCAACTATTACGGAGTCCAGCGGTTCGGCGTGATCCGTCCTCTCACTCACCGTATTGGTCAGATGATCCTGAAAGGGGACTACGAACAAGCCGTAATGACCTATATCGGACAGTCATTTCCCGATGAACCTGAGGAAAACAGGGCGACAAGGACGATATTTTATGAAACACGGGACGCCCGTGAAGCCCTTCACCGGCTTCCTGTTTCAATGTCCTATGAGCGCTCAATGCTCCATCACTTAATCAACCAACCCGATGACTATAAAGGCGCCCTGAAAGTCCTGCCTCCAAAATTACTCTCGATGTTTGTTTCTGCATTTCAGTCCTGGTTATTTAATAATGCGCTGTCGATGCGTTTTGACCAGGGAACCGCAATCGATGACCCTGTCCCGGGAGACCTGTTGATCTTTGAAAATGGCAGGGAAGACCGGGTCACTTCGCAGAACCAGGGAATAGCCGCCCAGCATATCAGGAGAGGCCGGTGTACCATCGCGATCTTTATGCCGGGATCGGTCACAGCCACGCAGGGACATACCGGTAGTCCGATTGAACATCTGCTGGAGGAACAGGGAATCGGGCCGGATAACTTTGGAAAAGCACAGGATTTCGTGCATTCACGGTTCAACGGTGCACTTCGCCCGATAAGTCTTTCGACACCGGTTGAAGCACGGCAGGAAGAAGAAGGCACGGTGCGCCTGAAATTTATTCTCCCTCCAGGTCATTATGCAACAACAGTCTGCAGGGAGTATATGAAAACAGACCCGCTCAGAATGATATGATGCGGGGTTGGGATATTCAACATCGCAAAATTAATAAAAGCAATTTGAATTTTTTTTAGTCCGTGCCTTAAAAGGATTCAGGTAATCTTCGCAGGAATCCGGTTTTTAATCAGCACATGCCCGGTACTGTACATCATACTCTGTCACGAGGTTTGTCCCGCAGAGGTAAAATTTTTTCAGGCCGAGACGTATCATGTCGTCCTCGGAATCAATATGCATGCCCCCGACCAGCGACGGAGTGTCAGCACCACCGACGATGAACGGAAGATGGATAAGCCGGATTTCGTCAACGAGGTGATAGTGTAACATATGCCAGTTAAGAGTAGGGCCACCTTCGACCATCATGAGACGGACCCCGAAGTCTTTCCAGAGAATGTGCATAAGAAGCGGGAGGTCGACCCTTTCCTCACCGGCCTGGATAACATGAACTCCTTTATTTCTTATAGCCTGAACCCGTTCTTCCGGTGCCTGTTTTGAAACGGCGATAATCGTCGGTGCCCCGGGCCCGAGCACATTCGAGGACAGGGGAATATCGGCATTACCGGAGGGAATGACCCGCAATGGACTTTTACCGGTAACGTAGCGTACCGTAAGGAACGAATTGTCGATTTTAATCGTATTTGATCCGACCATGATTGCATCGCATTCGGCACGAGTCCGGTGAAGGAGGAGCTCGGTCTCATGAGACATATATTTCATCAGGATCTTGCTTGAAGTCCCTTTCTTGAGCGTGAGTTTGCCATCAGCGGTAATTTCGGACATCATCAGTACATGAGGTCGTTCTCTAAAATCTGCCATATCGTTCCTTCTTCTTCCAGTTATCGACCTGCAAGGTAATAGAAGTTGGCCAGTTGGGAGATCTATTCCTGGTAAGATGCCCAGGCTCTGAATAGAAAATAAAATGAAAACCACCTTGGCTCTTCTTCAAAAAGAGGTTGTCTCTGCCTTTTTTTACCGGAACAGGGGGAAAAGAACAAGTATTAATGTTAAAATCCCATTGTAATATGACATGAACATTACCGCACTCAGGCCACGGTTTATCGGGTACCTGGAGCCGGTCGCAGATACATTCGTCAGGATCGGGATCACACCGAACCAGATCTCCCTCCTGTCACTTATATTCGGGGTCGCTTGTGCGTTATGTTTTATTGATCGCCATTTCATTCTTGGCAGTGTTTTTCTGTTTATTTCGGCGCTCCTCGACCTCGTGGACGGGAGCGTTGCAAGAAAAATCGGTCGCCAGACCAAGTTCGGCGCCGTATTCGACTGGATAGTCGATAAATACGTGGATGCGCTTGTTCTTCTCGGTATAGGGCTGTCCGGGATCGCGATTATCGGCCGCTTCATAACTGTCACACCGGCACTGGACTTCGGAATCGTTGCCCTGGCGATAATCGGTTCATTGATGAATACATTCATTAAACCTGTAACCTATGCCGAAATCGGATTCAAAGAACGTATTGACGGTAAAATAGAAGATCCACTTGAAGGGGTGGGATTTTTCGGGAGACCTGAAACCCTGCTCGTGATACTCATCGGTGGGATAACCGGGTTCATCTGGTTATCGGTGATAATAATTGCTTTATGCGCCAACCTCTCGGCCATCCAGAGGATATTCTACCTTCATAAGACCTATTCCTGACGGGAAATATTTTGTTTAATCCCTTCCGGATCTAATGACCGATTCCCATTTGGGACCGCCTGAAACCGAACAATTCCTATTTTTCCATTAATTTTCAGCCGGTACAATAAAATAAGATATACGGGTAATAAGTTTGAAGATTATCGGATTATCCGAAAATTCCGGTTGAAAATCGGTCTAACTCTAAAACCGGTCCCGACGACAAAGAGTATCAAATTACTCATTTGAAGTGGCATATTCCGTAGTTTCTACCAGAAGTGACTGTTTTTTTCGGTGTTCTGACCTGTTCCAAGATCCAACTTCCAGGTCATCCTGAATGGTTCTTTGATGGGAATAGAATGGATGTCAAAAATCCCCAGTCATGAAAATTACCCTTACACGACGATTATGATATGATATAAATGGAAATTCGGATTTTCCTGGCTGACTGCCAGGCCCCGGTTTACCAGGAGAGATATTAAGGTGATACCTTACCTGCCAGCCTGCGGATTGCACAGATAATACTCGTCAATAAGGTCCCGTGCAAATTCAGCAAGTCCCGGGTTGATCCGGAACAATCCATACGCTATCGCCGATAAGCAGGACCAGTGCCAGTCCTTCCGCGATTACATTATGCGCCCAGAAAAAGCTTTCATACCCTGTTTCCCCGTTCCCTGCAATTTCCGGTATATAGGGAAACCATTGTTCGGTATAGGCAATAATGACGGCCACATTACGGGCGATGTTAAGAATATAGATGGTGGGTACGACGATAAGAAATGAGAGTATTTTCTGCCGCCAGTTGGATGGCACTGCGCATGCTACACCGAGCATAATGGCAATTCCCTGGATTCCGGTGCACGCAAGGATAATCTGGATCCGGTAACCGTACCGCTGGAACATATCCCACGCGACGAGCAGGGTATTATAATGAAGAGCATTGAGTACGAAGAATACCTGGCCGACGACAACCGAAATTAGCCAGTTCCCGAGTGCGGGAATAAACTCAAACGGTGCGTAAATCAGAAATGCAACCGCGGCAGCAGTCGAAAGCTGCATCACTCGCACCTCGGATTTAAGCAGTAACTGGCCTGTAATGATCAGGAATGGAACAGAAAGGATCGCCAGCAGCGGGTACAGGAAGTTATTGATGGACAGGTAGTAAGGGATTTCAGCAAACAGATATAGTACCATTCCTGTCCAGCCCACAATTGCCGCGTACTGCCGATAATGGCTGGGGATAAGAAATATCAGGAAAAAAACGCAGGATATAAGGATAAGGTACTCTATCATTCCTAAAAGGTTGATTTCTTTAAATAAAAAAGGATACTGATGTGACAGACCGGGCTCCGGATATTTACAGATTATCTTGGCCATTATGCGGCGATACAAGGATTAATCTTGTTTGCAGTGCGCATGATGAAACGATGTTCTGTCCTGAGTGCAAGAGTATTCTTATGGCTTCTGCAGGTCAGCTGAAATGCCGGAAATGCGGTTATATCCGGAAAATATCAGATAATGATCAGCTGCAGAAGAAAACGATGCGAAGCGAGAAGGAAATTGTCATTGTCGAAGAAGACGGTTCGATTCCCACGCTCCCGACCACCCCGATAAAGTGTCCGAAATGCTCAAATAACCTTGCATTCTGGTGGCTCAGGCAGTTAAGAGCTGCAGATGAAAGCGAGGTGCGTTTCTTCAGGTGCTGCAAGTGTAACCACACATGGCGGCAATACGATTAATTACATTATAATCTGATTTTTTTAAAATTCTTTCCTGTAAAATCCGGTTTATGCACCGTAGGATTTATCTGCCGGGTTTTACAAAAGAAAATCCAGACAAATTCCAAAAGATCTTTATATAAACCAGATTCCAGGTTCTGGTTGTCATTAAACAAATGGTTTTTAGAGAGACCAATTCCGGAGGCTATAACGGATATCAGATGATATCTACCAAAAAACAGGTAAAACCTTCCCGGATAAATCCATTATAGGGAATGGACTGCCACCCAACTGTTTATATACTGTTTTGTGGCATTTATAAATATGAAGGTCAGACCAGAGGAATCCCTAAAAATTGAAAATATTGTTGCCTCGGCAAAGGTGACCGATTATCTGGATCTCCCCATGCTTGCATCTCAGATTAAGGATGCGGAATATAACAAGAAACGATTTCCAGGTGTCGTCATCAGGATGCAGAACCCGAAAATTGCCGCACTCGTCTTCGGGTCAGGGAAGGTTGTACTGACCGGGGCGAAAAGTATTGAAAGCCTCTCAGCAGGCCTCGAAATTCTCGGAAATCTCCTGCGCGGATTGAACATTGATATACCAAATGATCTCACCTATAAGATTCAGAATATTGTAACATCGGCGGACCTTGGTGCGGGAATCAACCTCAATAAAATTGCCGTAGGGTTTAACCTTGACCGTATCGAGTATGAACCGGAACAGTTTCCAGGCCTCGTGTACCGGCTTGAAGTGCCAAAAGTGGTGGTGCTTCTCTTTGGCTCCGGAAAGTTGATTATCACCGGAGGAAAAGAGCCGCAGGACGCAAAGGCTGCAGTTTTGAAAATCGTATCCGACCTGAAAAATCTTGGACTTCTTTCAAATTAATTTTTCAATAACCGTTTTATCTGTTCCTTTTTAAGCGGGTGTTTATGAATTTAATCTGATACCCCAGAAGAGAATAATAATATTTTTATATATAATTCGTATATACATAGATAACCTATCGGGTGATGTTGATGAAGTCCAAAAATGTGCTGTATTTTACACAGCGTGAAGAAGAATTCGCAGAACTTCTCACCAAAATCGGGATAAAAAGAAACGTTTCAAAAGTCCTTGTCTATCTTGCCAACACCCCGGAAGCCACGTCACGGGATATCGAGCGGGGGACTGATCTCAGACAACCTGAGGTCAGCATTGCAATGGCAACCATGATGGAGCAGAAATGGGTGGAAAGCAGAGAAAATAAGGCTGAAAATAAAGGAAGACCTGTAAAAATCTATAAACTCGCTCTTCCAATAAACGAGATCATGGATGGTATTGAGAATGATAAAAAAGCTGAGGCAAATAACCAGTTGAAGATGATCAGGCAATTACGGGACTATATTGCAGAATAATAAATGCAGGATCTCATGCTGGATCTAACTAAAACCCCACCTTTTTTTAGAACCTGGATATGGTTGATGATTTTCCCACGCTGATTCGATTGATGGCACCGATACTATCTCAGGAACTCTCTGCCTTGTTGCCGGTTACACCTGGAGGATGAAAGAACAGGACAAGATGCGTACAATAAAACTCCTGATAAATCGCAAAGGAACACAAAATATGTGGGCCTGATTCAATCACCCCGGACAATGGTTCCTGTCGGGTATTCAAAGAAGAACTTATGCGGGTGCTATTTCCCGGTTTTCGTCATTTCCAACTGCATGGCCCTGGCTGAGAAATGAACCTATCGTTTAAGAAATATACATTGATTACAAAACAAAGCGGGCCTGAAGGGATTTGAACCCTTGACCTACAGATTAAGAGTCTGTCGCTCTACCGAACTAAGCTACAAGCCCGCGAAGTGACTCAATATAGTGGTCTATCCTCTCGAATAAAACTTTCGTATTTCCTTTCCCCGTTTGGGTGTTTGATGACGAGTCAGAATTGCCGGAATCCGTCAGTTCGTGTATCAAACTTAATATCCTGATGCGTTACATTGTTTTGTACATGGCAGAGGTCTCGCAGCAGTCTGCCCCACGGGTTAAATACGCCGTATTCGGGGCGGGAATTACAGGGTACAATATCATCGTGGAACTCCTGAAGGAAAATTCGGGTCTCCTGGTGGTCGACCGTGACGAGCACCGCGTCAAAGAGTTGCGGGACCGTCATATTGATGCGATAAAAAAAGAATTTCGCGACCAGGGACTCCTGCTGGGCATCCCGGAGTTTGAGATTGCCTTTGTCCTGACGGGAGACCACGAAACCAACCTTTCTGCGGTCCGGGCCATCAAATCCCGGTATCCTGCTGCACATATCGTCGCCCGTGCGATAGACCCTCTTGGAATTTCCGCGCTCGAAACAGCCGGAGCCGAGTTTGTTTTTTATCCCCCCCAACTCATTGCAAAAAATGCCCTTTTCCAGATAAATAAACTTCATGCAAACAAGATTTCGCAGAGGCTTTACGCGATCCTTGCCGGGTGGGAAGGAATTCTTGGAATTATCACCCATAAAAACCCGGACCCTGATGCGATATCCAGTGCAATGGCCCTTGCCGCAATCGCACGAAATGCCAACCCGAAAAAACTTGATTGCCGTATTTACTACGAGGGGGTTATCGGCCACCAGGAGAACCGCACAATGGTCAACCTCCTCGAGATCAGAATGGAACGGGTAACACCCCAGATGGTGCAGGAATGCAACTACCTCGCGCTTGTCGATTGTTCCGGACCGGGCATCAATAATTCATTGTCACCAAGAACTCACGTGGATATAATCCTTGATCACCACAAGGACGGAATGCATAACGAGGCCACTGCCGGGTTTGTCGATATCAGGCCGGGCCTTGGTGCAACGGCAAGCATTCTTACCCAGTATCTTCAGGAACTGGACATCCCTGTTGACAAATCAGTTGCGACCGGTCTTCTCTACGGCATCAGGTCCGACACAAAGGACTTTAAACGGAATGTCACCCCGCAGGATTTGAGTTATGCCGCCTTTCTCCTTCCCCTTACCGATGCAGACCTGTTAGACAAGATCATGTCCCCTTCACTGTCACAGGAGACCCTTGATGTCCTTGGATCTGCAATAAGGAACCGGAAAATCAGGAGCGGTTACCTCTTCTCAAATGTCGGGTATGTCCGGAACCGCGATACCCTCCCCCAGGCGGCCGATCTCCTCATCAACCTGGAAGGAGTCAATACCGCCCTTGTATACGGCATTACCGACGAGGCGATCATCATGTCGGTGAGAAACCGTGATATCCGCCTGCACATCGGCAACGTGCTTGCCGAAGCATTCGGGGACATCGGTGATGCAGGGGGTCACCCGAACATGGCAGCAGCAACCATACCCCTCACCTTCTTTTCAAGGGCAGAAAACAAGGACCACCTGCTTTCACTGATCATAGATCCAGTCCTCCGGAAATTTACCGATATTGTCGGACTTGAAAACGAGGTAAAAAATGAAATTTGAAGAGTGGGAACCGTTATACGAAGAGATCCTCACATATTTCGGGTTTGACCGGCAATCGGATGAAGCACTGCGCTGTTCTACTCCAGCAGCTCCTGATCCGGGACGATATCGATCAACTCAGGGAATTATGTGCCGGGAAAAAAGTGACTGTCTGCGGAAACGGGCCGAACCTCAGCCGGGAGCTCGACCGGATCGAAGGGACAGTTTTCGCAGCCGATGCAGCGGCACTGGTATTGGCAGAACATGAAATCAGGCCTGATGCGATTTTTTCCGACCTGGACGGTGCGGATGAACGGTTCCAGGACATGAACTGGAAGGGGACGATCATCGTCATTCATGCACATGGCGATAACCGGCACCTGATCCAATACTGGGTGCCACGCCTCATCGGACCGGTGGTCGGGACAACCCAGAGTACTCCCATCCAGAATGTTTACAATTTTGGCGGTTTTTCAGACGGCGACAGGGCTGTATTTGCCGCAAAAGAACTGGGGGCATCCTGTATTACCCTTATTGGATTTGACTGTGACGACCCTTCTGTAGACCCGGTCAAAAAGGGCAAACTCATGTGGGCCAGGAAATTACTGGCGCGTATAGGATATGCCTGCTGAAGCCTGGATAATCGACGGGTACGTTGATGAACCGGCGTGCCTCGGTGTCCCGCCATATATCTCGCCCTATATCAGGACTATTGCCGGTGTCCTGAAAGAACAGGAATACGATGTCCGTTATTGCACTATCGACCAGGTAAGGGCGGACCCATATCTTTTTCCGGCAATTTCGAAGGCAGATATCATGGTGATGATCGCCGGAGTCACGGTCCCTGGTAAATATCTGGGCGGCACTCCTGCCACACTCACTGAAATACAACAGGTCGGGCTTCAGGTGAGGGGACCCAGGAAATATATCGGTGGGCCGATTGGTTTCGGGTATTCTCCCGGGGGGGGGGAAAAAGCCATAAAGCAGGCGATATCCGGATTCGATGTTCTCTTATCAGGCTCTGCCCCGGAGGCACTCCATTCACACCTTACCGGGGGCAAGCCAGAGGGTAGTGTGAACTATACCCTCTATGACCGATGGAGTGTATCAGGGAGCGATATTATCAAAAGTCACCCGTCATTTCCCTTCATAATGTGTGAGCTTGAGACAGCGAGAGGCTGCGCACGCCAGGAGACCGGGGGCTGTTCATTTTGTACTGAACCCTTCTACGGACCTCCGGTATATCGCACGGCCGCGTGGTGTGATCGATGAAGTTGAATCCCTGTATAACGCTGGTGCACGCCATTTCAGACTTGGGACGGCAGCCTGATCTTCTCACGTACCAGGCTGGTCGCGGGGAATTCCCTGCACCGGTCCCTGATGAACTACAAACTCTTTTTGCGGGGATACGGGAGAAGGCACCCGAACTCCGGACACTGCACATTGACAATATCAACCCCGGGACAATTTCACGTCACCCGGAAGAGAGCATCGAGGCCCTCTCTGTGATTACCCGGTACCATACTCCCGGTGATGTGGCAGCATTCGGAATGGAGACGGCAGACCCTGAAGTGGTCGCGGTCAACAACCTGAAAGCGGGACCGGAGGAGGTATTGGAAGCGGTCCGGATTGTCAATTCGGTCGGAGCAAGACGCAGTTCGGGTATCCCGGAACTCCTGCCGGGTCTCAATTTCATCAGCGGCCTGCCCGGAGAGACAAGGGAGACTTTTGAGCATAACATGCAGTTTCTCCGGGAAGATTTTACAGAGCCGTTGCCTTATCCGGCGGGTGAATGTGAGGCAGCTCATGCCATTCCCCGGGACCAGGGCGTACGAACATAATACGCTCGGGCTCCATGATGCCTCTTTCAGGGCATTCAAAGAGTTTGTCCGGACCAGGTTTGACAGGCCGATGCTGGAACGTGTCTTTCCGATCGGTACCGTGTTCCGGGATGTGATTATCGAGGTACCCGGTCCGGTCTCCTTCGGGCGGCAGATGGGATCATACCCGATCCTTATCGGTATTCCCGTACCGTTAACCACTCGGTTCGGTAATTGATGCGGTTGTAGTGGATTTTGGGATGAGATCCCTGACCGCAATGCCAGTTCCGATAGATATCAACCACCTTCCTGTACAGGCCCTCCGCTGGCTCCCCGGTGTCGGTAAGAAAAAGGCTGCATCGGTTGCGGCAAAACGACCTTTTACTTCACTTGAATCCTTCAGGAAAATTGCGGGAGTGACACCATTGGATCACCTGATGGCATTTTCGTGATACCATTGAGCGGTGATTATGTGTTCTGAATTGGTGCGAATTTTTATTAGAAAAACACATTTGATATCTGAACATTAAAAAAAGCGGCTCTTCGTCAAACTGAGTGAGTAACATTGTTTAAGACAAGCTCATGATAATTGGGGCTCTGCCCCAAATTGCGATACGATAGTTCCGCCGCCCCCGAAGGACGCCCCGGCGGCGGTTCGGTAAGGTTACCCAAAATTTAGTACATAATTTTATGAAACTTCCGGATTAATGACTAAAATTCTCATACTTGCGTATTTATTCATTTATTCCATAATGACAGGCAGATTTGTTTACCCGCTTGAAACGACGAAGAGGCAAAAAAACTTACCTGCTGCCCCAGGAGGGTTCACCCCACTCCCTGACATGGATGAGGATCACATTTCTTTTAACTCGATTACTTTCATAATATCTTCCCTCGTGACGATCCCGATAAGCTCGCCATTTTCGATAACAGGGATATGACCAATATTCTGAATTGACATGATACGGAGTGCGTCTTCTACCGGGGCCCCGGGAGGGAGGGAAACAGGGTCTCTTGACATAACATCCCGCACCTGCATTGCCTCACGATCAAGCGGGTGCAACTTATGAACATCCGCTACCGTGATCATGCCGACAAGTACCCCACGGTCGACGACCGGGAAACCGAGATGCCTGCTCCCGTACATCAGTTCGATTACTTCCCTGACCGGCATCGTCATCGGGACGCTCATCACGGGTTTTGACATCATGTCCCCGACGGTAACGTCCTGGAGAAGAAATTTATACCTCATTGCGTTGGATTCCTGGCTTGCCCCGAGGTAAATAAATACCGCGATAATGATCAGGATCGGGCTGAAGGTGACAATTGCAAATATCCCGAAGAGCACGGCAAATCCCTTCCCAATATTTGCAGCGATACGGGTCGCATCAGGGAGCGGTCTCGACTTTGCCAGCCACGCACGGAGGACCCGGCCTCCGTCCATCGGGAACGCCGGCAGAAGGTTGAAGACGAACAGGATAAAATTCAGCAGGCCCAGGTAACCAAAGAAAAACACAAGGGTCCCTGCAACAACCCTGTCTGCAATGGCAACATCTGCAGCATAGGCGATCCCGGAGCACAGGACTGCAATAACCAGGCTCATAAGTGGTCCTGCCAGTGATACCGGTAACTCAATTTTCGGATCGGGAGTGCCTTCCTCGATCGAGGATATGCCTCCGAAGATGAGGAGTGTGATATTGTTAATTTTCAGCCCGTACTTCCTGGCGAGTAACGAATGGGCCATTTCGTGGATCAGCACCCCGACGAAAAGACCAATCGAGATCAGTCCACCAAGAATATAGGAATAGAGGCCAATGGCAAAGAACGACGTATCAACGGAAAACGGGTGTAACCAGCCAAACACAAAATTATACGAGTTTGTTATGAGCCCGACAGTTATGGCTATCTGCGTCCCGATGATCCAGGCGAAGAGGGGGATCACGATCAGGAACGTCCAGTGGATATAGATGGGAACCCCGAACAGGGAACCGATTCTGAATGAACTGTTCATTAAAAGAGTATCTTTTTAACTGTTCTAGTATATATTCTTGAATTGATCAGGATGAGAAAACAGATTACTGAAATGTTCGGACTGAATGTCTACACCGAAAAGAGTATTTTTGTCGGTGAAGTTGAAGATGTGGTCATCGATGTTGACGGGAAAAAAATCGAGTCCGTTGTTGTCGGGAAATTAAATCCGGAACTTGTCGATATTAAAAATTACAAGGGTCTGAAAATTCCCTTCCGCATCATTGGAAGTATCGGGGATATTGTCATCATCCGTCATCTTCCCGGTGCGTTCAAATCAGAAGAGATGTGACTTTCTCCAATAAAATCCCAATTTCCCGGCAGAACATCTATCCGGGAACCCATCCGGACGAACCATCATGAAGCAACGGGAACTGTTCAGCAATCTCATCACAGTCCCACCCATTTTTGTAAGAATTGATGGAAGGGCATTTCACCGGCTCGCTTCGTATCTTTCATTCGAGAAACCGTTTGATGAAACGTTCCATCGTGCGATGGTCAATGTATCGGAGTCACTGGTTTCCCACTCAGGGCTGAACCCGGATTTCGCCTACACGTTTTCAGATGAGATCAGTCTTTATTTCAGTTCTGTTCCTTTCCGTGGAAGAGTTGAGAAGATCGATTCCATCGCTGCATCCTATGCTGCAAGTGCCCTCTCATTGCAGATACAACCCGACAGCCCTGTTGCATTTGATGCAAGGATAGTCCAGGTCACACCGGCGCTTGCGGCCGAGTACCTGAAAAACCGGCAGCATGAGGCCTGGCGGAATCATATCAACGCCTATTGCCAGGCGGCCCTGATTAACGAGGGTATGACACCTGGCGGATGCCCAGAGGACACTTCTTGGGATGCCGTCAAAAGCGCTCCACGAGATGATGTATGCACGGGGTGTGAACCTCGCAGCCACCCCCGCATGGCAGCGACGTGGTGCTCTCGTCTATAAACTGTTAAAAAAGGTGCATGGGTTCAATCCCGTAACCAATGAAACGGCAGAGACATTCCGGAGTTCCGTGACCATCAGTGAGGAACTCCCGCTTTTTAATACCCCCGAGGGGGAAAAATTCCTGGGTTCACTGATCAGGGAACCCTGATATACCGATCCTTACCATAAGGCCCTCGATATCCCAGTCTTTTTCGAGGCCCCAGCTGCCGTCCGGTACGGTTGCGCCAGTACCCGATATGGTCAACTGTTTTGCCCTCACTTCTTCCATGATCCCTTCTTTCCACTGTGAACTGACGAGTTCGCAGATACGCGTGTCGTTGATCACCACGTACGAAGAGATGAAATCCTCAACATTGAGATCAAGCTGGCGGCGCATCTCCTGGATACGACGGATGACCTCACGTGCATTACCTTCCGCTTCAAGTTCAGGGGTGAGCGCCGTATCGACATATACCGTGGCGTCCTGCATCGGTGCCGAAAAAACGGATCCCGGAAGGCCTTCAACAAAAGTAACATGCTCGCTCCCGATCACGAACTGCTGATCCCCGGAAACGAGAGTGAACTGTTTACCGGCAAGAATAGCCTTTCGCACCATGTTCCCATCTGAAGCGAGGATGAGTTCCTTTACTTTCGGGGCATCCCTGCCAAAGCCCGGGCCGAGCGCCTTCATGACCGGTTCTGCTCTCCATGAGATACGGTCATATTCGCCTTCGACAACCCTGACACGTTTTGCATTGGCCCGGTCACAACAAAGTGCGTTTAATTGTTCTATCGCAGTAATAATATCCTGTGACGTGGTCGTAACAACACATTCAGACACCGGCCACCTGAGTTTTCTTTTTCCCGACTGCCTTGCATTTGCCTGTGCCTCATCAAAGGACTGGACGATCTTCATGCGTGATACAATTCCGTCGTCAACAAGCCCGGGTGTGCTCGTGAACCAGGGCAGCATGTGAACACTTTCGGGATCATTCGGGAGCCGGATATTCTCGTACATACGCTCGGTGATGTACGGGGTAAAGGGTGCAAGGAGGGTAACAAGACGGCGCATTACGTAGTAGATTGTCTCGTAGGCGATACTGTTTCTCTTCGGATTCTTCCTCAAGCCAGAGCCTTGGCCTGACCAGCTGAATATACCATCGCGAAAGGTCGTCAAGGATGAATGACATCAGGCCCCGGGTGACTTTGTGGAGCTGGCATTCACCGATCGCCTCGTTCTATCTGAAGGGCAAGGCTGTTGATCCGGGAAATAATCCAGCGGTCCTCGTCCGGCATTTGTGAGAAATGTTCTTTCACATAGGTGTCATCCCAGTGTTCCCCCTTTATTGAAAGGCTGCCAGTGATCGAGGATCATGTAAGGTAACGGGAACCGGTACACATTCCAGAAGATATTCATCGTCCTGTTTACGGTCTTCACACCTTCCCAGTTGAATTTCAGGTCGTCCCATGGAGCGCTCGATGAGAGGACATACAGCCTCAGTACATCGACCCCCTGTGCCGCTACAACTTCTTCCGGGGATACCACATTACCAAGACTTTTACTCATCTTGCGGCCTTCCGCATCGAGTGCAAAGCCATGCATGAGGACGCTCTTGTAGGGTGAACAGTCAAATGCAATCGTGCTGGCCCCAAGCTGCGAGTAGAACCAGCCCCGTGTCTGGTCCTGACCTTCTGCGATGAAATCTGCAGGCCACAACTGGTCAAACGCATCTTTCTGACCCGGATACCGGAGTGTCGCCCATGACGCAACCGCCGAATCAAACCAGACATCAAAGATATCTTCCACGCGGTGCATCGTCCCGCCACAACTGCATGGCACGGTCACCTTATCCACGTACGGGCGGTGTGGATCGGGTAACGTGGTTCCACTTGCATCCTCAAGTTCCGTGATGGTACCGAAGACCCTGATATGTTTACATTTTTCACATTCCCAGATAGGGATCGGGATACCCCAGTACCGCTGTCGTGAAATACACCAGTCCCGTGCCTCCTTAATCCAGTCGTAGAACCGTGCACTTCCTGCCCATTCCGGGTACCATTTGACGATGGCAACTTCCTCGAGCATCCGTTCCCGCATCGCCGATGCTTTCAGGAACCACTGCGAGGTCGCACGGAAAATAATCGGGGTTTTGCATCTCCAGCAATGACCGTACCGGTGGGTAACCCTGCCTTTTGCAAGGAGGTAGTCCCCGAGTTCTGCGAGGACGACATCATCCGCATCCTTGACAAACATACATTCGAAAGAACCGCCTTCTTTCGTGAAGTGCCCGGTAGCGTCGACCGGGCAGACGATTGCAAGCCCTTCCTTCTGGCCGAGAAGGTAATCATCCCACCCGTGTCCGGGGGCAATGTGGACGAAACCGGTGTTCTCGGTTGCCACAAAGTCCGCAGTGACAATCCTGTGGATTATTTCTTTCTGGGCCGGTACCTGTTCAGCGAGCGGGGAGTCGTAGATCATACCGACGAGGTCTTTTCCCCGTTTTTCTTCGATTATACTGAAGTCCTGGTACTTTCCTTTCTTCAGTACCGGCTCCACCAATTCCGAGGCGATCCAGAGTATTTCTTCATGGCCACCTTTCACCGCTTTTACGCGGGCATACATAAGATCCGCGCTGACGGCGACGGCCACATTGGCCGGAAGTGTCCATGGTGTTGTTGTCCATATGACGAGTGATTCACCTGCTTTTCCCTGCAGCGGGAATTTTACGAAAATTGAAGGATCGGTTTCCTCCCAGTATTCGACTTCCGCATCTGCGATTGCCGTGGCGCACCGGGGGCACCAGTTCACAACACGAAAGCCCCGTTCAAGCATCCCGCGTTCTGACGCTCTCTGAATCGTCCACCATGCTGCTTCGATATATTCCGGCTTGATTGTCTGGTATGGATCATCGAAGTCGAGCCAGATCCCTAATTTTTTAAACTGCCCGCTCATCACGTCCTTGTTTTTTTCAGCAAAATCACGGCAGTGGTCAATAAATTTTTCAATCCCGAAGGTCTCGATATCTTTCTTGGAAGAAAACCCGAGCTGCTGTTCTACCCTGACTTCGATAGGGAGCCCATGCATGTCATACCCCGCCCTGGCGATCACGTATCTCCCGCACATCCGGTGATAGCGGAGCAGGCTGTCTTTTAAGATTTTATTCCACGCGGTTCCGAGATGGATATGACCTGTCGTATACGGCGGTCCATCTACAAAGAAAAACGGCGGGTCGCCTGCGTGGAGCGATTGCACCTTTGCAAAGGTATCTTCCTTATCCCAGAGATTCTGGACGGATTCCTCAATCTCGTGGGCATTATAACTGCTGGTTACTTCCTTCAACCTTCATCCCTCAATAGTCCCCTTTCCGCGGTGGTGAAACGAGGAGAATATTCATTACTATTCACACTTCAGCACAAAGTAGTTTTTCAACGTTGAGGAGTTCCCCGGGAAAACATTACTGATAAAATCCGGAAATATTATTGAAAAATCGGCTTGTTGAAAAGATCTGATACTATCTTACCGATTAGGATTATTCCGAAAGTTATTCACGCTCCCGGGGCTCCGCCCCGCCGCTTTGGCGACCCCGGTTGGGATAGAGACTATCCCCCAAAACTCTGATTTTAATGAGCCTTGGGAAACCTTACCTGATGAATATCCTGTTGGGGGTGGGGCAGGGAGGGGGTGAAAACCCCCCCAACCCCCCCTATCTTCGTATCTCTCTTAAACCCGAAGGATTTCAACAGGGCCTAAAATTATAAAACACTTTATCCGGGAAATCCTGGTGGGGTCACCGTGAGAATCGGATCCATGGGATTCTTAACGGATCCTTTCGGATGCACATATGGAATTATTCTTCCACTCCAGGTTATACGTAAAACCTGGTGACAAAAATTATAGAGAAATATTAGGACTGGATTGATCATGGAGACGTTTCCTGTTATTATCGGAGGAGAAAAAAGAGAGACCGGAGAAACCGCCGAGGTCAGGTTCCCTTACACCGGTGAGGTCTATGCAAAAGTGCACCAGGCAGGTGTTTCCGATATCGAAGATGCAATAACTGCGTCGGTTACCGGTTTTGAAACGATGAAGCGACTATCGGCGTACGAACGTTCGAAAATTCTCGATCGCCTGGCCGATGAGATCCGGCGCCGGGCGGACGAACTTGTCCATACGATGGTGATGGAAGGCGGTAAGACGAAAAAATTCGCAACCGCGGAAGTCGCCCGCGCGGAAACGACGGTCCGGATATCATCTGAGGAGGCAAGAAGGATAAATGGCGAAATTCTTCCTCTTGACTGGAGCGATGATACAAAACACCGGACCGGTTACCTCATGAGGTTTCCGGTTGGTCCCGTGCTTGGGATCATACCGTTTAACTTTCCCCTGAACCTTGCCTGTCACAAACTTGCGCCTGCCATTGCCGCCGGCAATTCCATTATCCTTAAACCTGCATCGGCCACACCGATCTCAAGTATACTGCTTGGTGAAATGGCACTTGCTGCAGGAGCACCGAAAGAGGCGATCAATATTGTACCCTGTCCCGGGGAACGGGCTGAGATTATGGTTCGCGACCCGAGGATCGCATATCTTTCATTTACCGGCAGTTGTGCAGTCGGCTGGCACCTGAAAGAGATCGCCGGCCGTAAACGGGTCGGGCTTGAGCTTGGAGGGAATGCAGCGGTTATCGTCCACGAGGACGCCAATCTCGACTTCGCTGCTTCAAGAATAGCGACCGGTGGATTTATTAATGCCGGCCAGGTCTGTATCTCCGTGCAGCGGGTCCTGATTCACCGGACCGTGTATGAAGAAACCGATCTCAAAGATACTGGCATCAGTCAGTGCACTGAAGGTGGGAGACCCAAGGGATCCTGCAACTGATATCGGCCCGATGATTGACCATGAAAAAGCGGGATGCGCACTAGAGAAAGGTGCAGGAAGCGGTCAGTCAGGGTGCCAGGGCCCTTCTCGGTGGGACATACGAAGGAGGCCTTTTTTCACCAACCATCCTGGAACAAACAACCCCGGGGATGCGGGTAAATAGCGAGGAAGTATTTGCACCGGTGATTTCCGTAACCCCTTACGATGAATTCTCCGAAGCGTTACGGATTGCAAATGAAAGCGAGTATGGCCTCCAGGTGGGAATATTCACGCAAAATATAAACCGGGTAATGCGGGCATTCGAAGAGATGAATGTGGGCGGCGTAATCATCAATGATATTCCGTCGTTCCGGGTCGACCATATGCCCTACGGGGGCGTGAGGGGGTCGGGGACAGGACGGGAAGGTCCGAGATACGCGATCGAGGAAATGACCGAACGGCGCCTGCTGGTAATCAACAGGGACGGTGGCATCGGTTAGGATGAAACAGGTTGCAGTGATAGGGGCAGGTGACTGTTCTGACGAGGAATATAAGGCTGCAGAAAGAGTTGGCGTGCTCCTCGCCGACCACCATGTCATACTCTGCTGTGGTGGCCTCGGCGGGGTTATGGAGGCCGCAGCAAAAGGGGCACATATCGCGGGGAGGTACTACTGTCGGGATTATTCCCGGAACATCCGGGGAAAATCCGTATTGCGGAATTATTGTCAGGACCGGGATGGGACATGCCAGGAATATTCTTCTCGTCCAGTCTGCAGATGCCGTGATTGCAATCGGGGGTTCTTATGGAACCCTGTCCGAGATTTCGGCCGCCCTGAAAATGGGAAAGCCCGTGTTCGGGTACCACACATGGGAGATTCCTGGAATAATCGTTTGTGAAAGCCCGGACGATGCTGTTATCAGGGCAGTTGGCGCCTGCGTCCCGTCACCGACGTATCATACCCGCCAAGACGATCCAGTGTCCCGATGAATTCAGGGGAGGATACTGTCTCGAAGAGAGCGGCCACGCGTGGATCTGAAAGGTTTTCTTTCCGCGTAACGATCTCGTATTGTTCCTTACCCACAGGCACAAATTTCAATCCAAGCGCTTTTGCAGCGCTATAAACACACATTCCGGCCTCGGCCTCTCCTGTTTTGACAGCCAGTCCTACTGCGATGTGAGTGGTAACTTCCCGATCATATCCCGGGATTGAAACCGGATCGACCTTCCGCTTTTTAAGTTCATAATCAAGCAGGATCCGGGTCCCGGACCCTTTCTGACGGTTAATGAACTGCCTTCCCGGAAGGTCCTCAATCCCGATACCATTCTTCGAGACGATACCCTGCTCGCGTCCGGCAACGGACAGGATAACAAGTTCTTCCCCGGGAAGATATTTTTCAAGGTAACAGGTGTTGTAGTCACCGGAGTCGCAAAGGAGGTGCATCGGGGCGACATGGCAATCTCCTTTCATTAATGCCATCAGCCCTCCCATGCTGCCGGCGTGGGTGGAATGGATTTCAATCCCTCGTTTCTGAAGCAGATCGGCCAGAAAATCAATGGACGGGTCGTGGCTCCCTGTTACAAGGAGTGCCGAATCGGCCTGTGCCCGGGTCACCGTCAGTGTTACCGGCACTTCCGAACCGGCCTCAAATCCCTCGATGTTTCTTGGGATCCGGAGGAAAGCGTTCGCCCTCACCGCACTCATCTGGACCCCGGCACCCCGTGACTGGGGTGTGGCCACGTACTGCCCGCCGATTTTTCCGACCGAGAGCAGCACAAATTCATCAGTGCCTACTTCAGAATGCAGGGATGAAGCTAACCGGGCGTTCAGTGTATCTTTAGCGGGGGCCGAAATTCCGAAATTCGCGAGCAATGGAATGACTATCTCACGGATCACCGTGATGGCCGACAACGGGTAGCCAGGCATACCAATTACTGGTGTACCTTCTATTTTCCCAATAATTACGGGTTTACCCGGTTTCATTGCCACGCCGTGAGCAAGGAGCACCCCCATTTCCCTGACAATTTCCGCAGTATAATCACGGGTCCCTGCCGATGATCCGGCCGAAATAATAACCAGATCGTTCTCTTCTACCCCGCGTTCCAGCATCTGACGAATTTTATCTGGTTCATCAGGCGTGATAGGATAATGGGTGCAGCTGACGCCAAGTGTCTCAAGCCAGGCTGCCGCCATTAACGTGTTACTTTCCACGACCTGACCCGGGGCCGGGTGGGCACCGTGGAAGACCAGCTCGCTTCCGGTTGGGATCAGCCCGACCCGAAGTGACACAACGTCGATATCGGTTACCCCGTAGGAAGCCAGCGCCCCGATTTCATGGGGCCGGATCCTGTGCATTGAAGGCAGGGCCATTTCTGATTCGGCAATATCTTCCCCGGCCGGCCGTATGTGCTGCCAGGGCGATGCGGCCTTCCGTATGGTAAACCGGTCGGCATCAATCTTCACATCCTCGATCATGATGACAGCGTCATACGGGGCCGGGACTACGTTTCCTGTATTCACCCGCCTCGCATCGGAAAGGACTACAGGATGCTGTTCGCTTGCCGTATGGGTTTCGATACTCCGGACGGCTATCCCATCCATTGCAGAAAGATGAACTTCAGGGACGGAATATTTCGCAAATATCGGCCTGGCCGTTATCCGTCCTACGGTTTCCTCGAGAGGGAGACTGATATGATTGATGGTATGGGGAAACGAAGTCTTTATCAGCGAACGGGCTTCTTCGAGGGTAATAAGTTTCAGATATCTCGTTACCATTTAATTACCTCCACCGTGTCGCCTTCCTCAACCCCCTCGCTTCCTGCCGGGATCCTTACCAGCCCGTTACTTCTTACGAGGGTATTCAGAAGGCCGGACTTACCAAAAAGCGGGGTCGCACCCCGGTCTGTCACCAGGACCCGAACGTATTCCTCACGGCCTTTGATCGACGGTATATTTTCAAGGGCAATTGATACCCCGGTAGCAATTCCAGCGGACCGGTCACCTGTCATGGCATTAAGAAGGTGACGGACTACGATTTTAAGGACGATGAATGCAGACGCGGGATGTCCGGGTAAGCCAATTACCGGGACTCCGCCTGCCAGCCCGATAATCGTAGGTTTTCCGGGAGCTATTGCAATCCCGTGGACAAGGACTTTACCACGTTCCTGTATTAACGAGGCGGTCATATCCCTTTCATCTTTTGAGCTTCCGCCTGATATCAGGACAGCATCGCATTCTTTGAGAGCAAGGGCGAGCGCTGCCCGGAATGCGCTGCGTTCATCCGGGACAATGCCATACAGTACTGGCTTGCATCCGAGTCCTTCTACAAAAGAACTGCAGAGATAACTGTTAACATCCCTGACCCTGCTCCCGCCTGGTACTTCATCCACCGGGACGAGCTCGTTTCCGGTAGATAAAATACCAATAACCGGGACCCGGGTTACCGGTACGGTGCTGCACCCGACAGCCGCGAGGACCCCTGTTTCCTGAGGACCAAGATGACATCCGGATTTCAGTACAATTTCCCCGGCATGGAAGTCCTCTCCGCGCAGGATGATATTCTCTCCATTTGCGAGCGGTCTTTTTACAAGGACCATATCCCCCACAACTTCACAATATTCTATCATCGCGACTGCGTCATAGCCTTCAGGAACTTCCCCACCGGTTGGAATATAAATACTTGAATTATTAACGGCCGAAAGCCCCGTAGCACTCTCTCCCATGTTTATTCTTCCCCTCAGCTGTAACATAGCGGGAACAGAATCTCCGGCACCGGTTGTATCAGCGGATCTAACCGCATAGCCGTCGACAACTGACCGGTTAAACCCTGGAATATCAATATCTGCAATTATATCTTCTGAAAGGACCCGGCCTGAAACTGATTGAAGGGAGAGTCGTTCAGCTTCCGGGATGGGCGCGATTGATCTTATCGTTGTAATTGCCTCTTCTACGAGGACTGTTTCAAGAAAGACACTCATTTAAAGCAGCCCAGCTGGCAAGCCCTGATCTTGACACCGTGCTTGTTGCAATACGCTGCGATATCACCCTTTTTTAAATTGTACTTTTCCGCGATAGAAAAGGCCTGCGGGCACATGATCTCACTACCGATACCTTCTTTTTCAAACGCTGAACTGATCTTATCTTCTTCCATAAGCAACAATGGATATGTACGATTACATAGGGTTTACTGTTATTGTTTACCGGATCGATAATAGTCCATTATATCGAAGGAGGAATACCACGCCTTGAAGATCGCACTGGTCAGTTCCCGTGGGGATCCTGCGGGAAGGAATATCCACCGGCATATCCACGAACTCCTGGAATGCGGTTTCCCTCCAGAGTTTCCCGGTGTAAAATCAGGTCGTCATACCTATTCTCATATCGAGGTTGAGGGTCGTCTTATTTTTGAGGATGACATAGACCGCGATATCGATGCAGATCTCGTAATTTTTCTTTCACGTCATGCTTCAGTTCATCCTGTCCCCATTCTCACCGTCCATGTGACCGGGAACACCGGGAACGCGGAACTCGGTGGAAAACCCGGCTCCCTTGCACCGGCAGCCCCGGAGTGGATGCAGGCAGTGCTACGGAACTTAAAGGTACGGGCTCCCCCGGGTTATGACGCCAGTTACGAGGTGACACATCACGGGCCCACCGAGCTCCGTCTTCCATCATTCTTTGTTGAGATCGGGAGCACAGAAAAAGAATGGATTGATGACAAGGCAGGCCTTGCCGTTGCAGAAAGCGTGCTATTGGCAGATCCCGTGCCGGCAATCCCCCTCATCGGCTTTGGCGGGACACATTATGCAAGGCGGCAGACAGAAATCGCCCTTTCTACCCAGGGGGCATTCGGTCATATTGCCCATACGAGGGAGATCGGGGGGTTATCAGAAGAAATGGTAAGCCTGATGGCGGCGAAGAGCGGTGCGGTGGCCGTATATATCGACAGGAAGGCACTGGACAAGCACAACCTTTCCCGTATAGAGGGAATGGTGCGTGAAGCCGGTCTTATCCGCCTGGCTGAGCATGATCTAACCGATATCGGACTTCTTCCCTGGACCCAGTATATCCGGATAAGAGTCTCTTGCTTCGTCGTTATGCCCCGGTTCGTCTGTCCATGTCCATTCAATAAAGACTATTCCTGAGCCGGTCGATATTGCGATCAGCCAGGATCTCATCTCTGCAACCCTTAACGCAGGGGCACAGGAGTTCCTCGAAGGACTCCGGAAAATCCCTCTGGTCTATCTCTCGACGGAAAAATCGCCTGTCCTCCCGGTTTTCATTACGGAACAGGACCAGAAGGAAACAATACTACATGATTTAATAACCTTATGCGTATCAATCATTATTATTAACGAAGCGACTGAAATTGAGGGCGATCACCTGATAATCCTTAGAAAGAAATTGGACCCCGGGAAGGCGCGCGAATCTCGGTGTTCCGATGGGTCCCCTGTTCGGGCTGCTTATGAAGGGGGAAGCAGTGCATATCGGGAATAGGGTAATTACACCCGATATGGTCCAGGTTTCAGGCAGGAAAAATATCCACATCCCGGGGTTGGAGAGGTATACATGAGGTCTATCGTAGAAGAGGCACTTACTAAAGTGAGGGATGACACACTTGATGTCTCAAAGAACGATTCAGAACTTGACCAGATTCTGGAGGGTTTACGCACAGAGATAGCGGTAATTGGTTGCGGTGGCGGGCGGCTCAAATACTATCAGCCGTATGATGGATGAGGGGATCCACGGGGCCCGGCTATATGCGATCAATACCGATGCGCAGCACCTTTCGAGGACGAAAGCGGACCACCGTATCCTGATTGGTCGCCAGCGGACCCGCGGTCTCGGGGCCGGTTCAATCCCGCAGATCGGTGAAGAAGCTGCCCTTGAAAACGAGCAGGAAATAAAAAGTGCCGTCGCCGGATGTGACATGGTTTTTCTCACGGTAGGTCTTGGCGGAGGCACAGGGACCGGCTGTGCACCAATCGTTGCAAAGGCCGCACGCGAAGAAGGTGCCCTTACTATCGCAATTGTCACCCTTCCTTTCACTGCCGAAGGGGCCATAAGGATGGAGAATGCCGAAGCAGGACTCGAGCGGCTCCGTGATGTGGCAGACACGGTAATTGTCGTACCAAATGACCGGCTGCTTGAAGTAGTCCCGAAACTCCCCTTGTATGCCGCTTTCAAGGTCGCTGATGAAGTCCTGATGAGAGCGGTAAAGGGAATAACCGAACTGATCACGATGCCGGGACTCGTGAACCTTGACTTTGCCGATGTGCGGACGGTCATGGAGCGCGGGGGTGTCGCCATGATCGGAATGGGCGAAAGTGACAGTGAAGATAAGGCCGCAGACTCGGTAAAGAAGGCAATAAGGTCGCCATTGCTTGACGTTGACATCTCCGGGGCAAACGCCGCGCTCGTCAATGTCATCGGTGGTCCGGATATGACGATGGCCGAGGCTGAGGGTGTCGTACAGGAAGTTTACAACCGCATTGACCCGAATGCAAGGATTATCTGGGGCGCACAGGTCGATCCGGACATGCAGAACAAAATGCGCACACTCCTTGTCGTGACCGGCGTACGGTCGCCACAAATATATGGAAGGAATGAAAAAAATAACCCAAAAGTTCAGAAGCAATTTGAGATAGACTTCCTGAAGTGATCTAGTATGGAATTACCAAAACCCAATATGAAAATTGATTTCCACGAGGAACTGCTGCGTAAGTACCTCCGTGTCCTGAAACTCGCCCGCACGCCAACCCGGGAAGAGTTCCAGAAGATCGCGCTCGTCGCTGCAGCAGGTGTCGCGCTCGTAGGTCTCATTGGATTCATCATTTACGAACTCTTCCTCATTAGTCCCCGACTGATGAATATGCCTGAACAGACCAACCGTATTTTTGCCATCAAGACTACCTCGAAGCAGGAAAGGACGGTTGCTGACAATATCAAGAAGGTAATCGACAACGGCGACTCGGACGTGAAGGTGCTTGCAATCCTTGTACCTGATGAACTCAAGGGTTATGTCCTCGTCGAGACACCCGAACAGATGAACCGGGTTGAACAACTTGTCGAGAAGGTCCCGCACGCGCGTGTCGTTGTTCATGGTGAGACTACGCTTGCCGAAGTCGCACACTTCCTGATACCGAAACCTGTCGTCAGCGGCATATCCGAAGGGACTATTGTCGAGCTGATAGCCGGACCATTCAAAGGCGAAAAAGCAGTCGTGAAGCGGATCGACTCGGGAAAAGAAGAGATTACCGTCGAACTCTACGAGAGTGTGCTACCCATTCCCATCACGGTCCGCGGCGATAATGTCCGCGTCGTCGATAAGGGCGAAGACCGCTGAATAACCTTCCCTTTTTTCCGGTCTTCCCACACGTTTAAGTCAGTGCAGGGCAACCTTACTTAACCCAGGTTCGTACCCTTACGGGACGGCATGGTGATACTACTATGGCAGAAGTGGTCGAGGTATTGGTACCCGGCGGCAAGGCAACTGCAGGTCCACCGATTGGACCGGCACTGGGACCCCTCGGTATAAACGTGAAGGCAGTAGTCGACGAGATCAACAAGAAGACATCCTCATTCAACGGAATGCAGGTGCCTGTGAAGATCGAAGTTGACGATAAGAAGAACTTCACAGTCACGGTGGGTATTCCACCGACGACGGCACTCATCAAGAAAGAGGCCAATATCGAGAAAGGTTCTGCCGAACCCAACACAATTGTCGTTGGGAATTTGTCGCTCGAGGCCGCTGTCAGAATCGCCAAGATGAAGCATGACGACATGCTCTCCTATGACATCAAAAATGCAGTCAAGGAAGTTGTCGGCACATGCGTCAGCATGGGAGTCAATGTAGACGGCAAGAGACCGAAAGAGGTCTTTGCAGCAATTGATTCCGGCGCCTATGACAAGGTTCTCGCTGAATAGACTTGCGAAACCATAGGAGATCGTGACGGTAACTCCCGTGCACGGTCGTGGACTATGGAGGAATCAGATGGTAGAAAGGGCCAAAATTATTGAGGCCGTGAAAGCGGCAAAAGAGAAAGCGCCTGAACGTAAGTTCTCTGAGAGTGTAGATATTACCATCAATCTCAAGAATATCGATATGGCGCAGCCGAAAAATCGTATCGATGAGACAATCCTTCTCCCCCACGGCATCGGCAAACCGGTCGGTGTCGTGGTGCTCGGGAAGGGTGACATCACCACGCAGGCCAAAGAGGCAGGCGTGGACCTGATTATCGGCCCTGAAGAGATCGAACGGCTCGGTGGAGAGCCACGCGAGGCCAGGAAGATTGCCGGACAATACCGGTTTTTCCTTGCCGAGACGGCGGTTATGCCACTGGTCGGGCGTTTCTTAGGTCCGCGGCTCGGTCCGCGGGGCAGGATGCCGACACCGATTACAAGCGGTATGGACATCAAGCCCATTGTGGAGCGGCTCCGGAATTCCGTGAAGATCAGGACCAAGGACAAGAAAGTCCTGTCCGTCAAGGTCGGGACGACCCAGATGTCGGAAGAACAGGTCGCAGAGAATATCGAAGCGGTCATGAAAAGGATCGAATCAGTCCTTGAACAGGGCTCGATGAACGTCCGGTCGGTCTACGTGAAGACGACCATGGGTCCGGCAGTGAGGGTGGTATAGATGGCATTGTATACGCACCACCTCCCGGCATGGAAGAAGAAAGAAGTCGAGGATATCAAGAAGCACTCGGGGGAATTCTCCCTGATAGGGCTTGTGGACATGTATGGGATCCCTGCAACGCAGGTCCAGCAGATCCGCAGGAACCTTCGTGGTACCGCGACGATCAAGATGACCAGGAATACTCTTATCAAGCATGCGTTTGAGGAAATCGGGGGCGACAAGTCCGCCGTTTCTAAGTATATTTCCGGTCATTCGGCATTGATCTTCACGAACGAAAACCCGTTCAAACTTTTCAAGACACTCGAGAAGACCAAGACCAAGATGGCGGCAAAACCCGGTGAGATTGCACCCGAGGACATTATCGTTGAAAAAGGTCCGACGAGCTTCAAACCCGGTCCCATCGTAGGCGAACTTCAGCAGGCTGGTATTCCCGCAGCGATCGAAGCCGGTAAGGTTAAGATCCGCGAAACGAAGACCATCGTGAAGAAAGGCCAGGCTGTCACCCGGAAGCAGGCAGAGGTACTTGCAAAACTCGATATCAAACCGATGGATATCGGGCTGCTCCTCCAGGTTGCATTCTATGAAGGTGATATGTACGAGCCATCGGTGCTGGCCATTGACGAAGATAAGATCATCGCGCAGATCGTACTCGCAGGGCAGCAGGCATTCAACCTCTCGTTGAACGCAGGCATCCCGACGAAAGAAACGATCGTCCCGATGATTACAAAGGCAGCCCGCGAAGCACGTGCTCTTGGAATCGAGGCAAGCATCTACGAGAAAGATGTCATTGATGCGATTATTGGTAAGGCGTACAGAGAAACCGTTGCCCTCAAAGGTATAACAGAGGGAAAATAATACTTAGGTGAATTGAGATGGAATATATCTATGCAGCACTTCTCCTGCACAAGGCAGGAAAGCCCGTAAAGGAAGACAGCGTAAAGGCAGTTCTGACTGCCACAGGTATCGCCGTAGACGAATCCCGTGTAAAAGCACTCGTTGCAGCACTCGATGGTGTTGACATCGACGATGCAATCAGCAAGGCAGCTGTAGCACAGGTAGCCGTTGCAGCAGCACCCGCAGCAGCCGGTGCAGCACCAGCAGCAGCAAAAGAAGAGCACAAGGAAGAGAAGAAAGAAGAAGAAGAGAGCGGTATGGCAGGGCTCGGTGCCCTGTTCGGCTGAACTCTTTTTTTCATTTGTAGTAATTTACGCTATTTTTCAAAAACGGATTACAGATCTTAAGATCTATTTGACAAGATATAAGTTATGATCTCGCCACTATTTTTATTCAATCTTTAGCAGGTTATAGTATCGGAATTAGTGACAGGAAGGCCCTGATTCAAGGGAGAGTTACGTATCTTCCAAAATTGTTCCATAACTCGGGAAAGAGTTCATGCACTTGTATATCCACGGTGAATAGAGTTCTCTTTGGATTTTTCATTACGTTACAATGTCGCCGGGGGATAAAGAAAAAAACTGCTGTTGCAACATTCAACCGCTGGAAAATGGGAATTTTCCGGAATTCAGCAGAATTGGAGAGTACATATGAGAGCGAAAAACAGTAAATTATATTTCACTATCCTGATGATAATTGCATTTCTTGTCATTCTCGGAAGTACTGTACCGGTACTGGCCGGATCGTCAACGGATAATGACCTGTCATCACCAGAGAGATCGGACCTGTCGCCAGGTGGAGATCCCGGCCTGATTAATCCACCTGCACCGACGGAAACTGTACCGACCGAAGCCCCATCGCAAACATCTACGCAAGTACCTCCTGAGGAATCGACACAGATCCCGGCCACACCGGTTCCTGCGCAAGTACCTCCAGAGGAACCGACACAGATTCCGACCACACCGGTTCCTGCGCAAGTACCTCCAGAGGAACCGACACAGATTCCGACCACACCGGTTCCTGCGCAAGTACCCCCAGAGGAACCAACACCGAATCCGACCACACCGGTTCCTACGCAAGTACCTCCAGAGGAACCGACACAGATTCCGACCACGCCGGTTCCTACGCAGGCTCCTACCCAGGACCTGACTTCAGTCCCGACGAAGGTACAAACGACAACCCCCACAACCGTTGCAACAACAGTTTCTGTGGGTTCCGTGCCGACAGGATCAGTGAACGAGAGCGTTTTACCCAATAATAACAGCATCATTCCTTCTGGGACTGGTGAAAATTCGACATTGTCAAATTCATCCGCATGTAACTCCGTGAACAATTACACATGGTCTGACCCCCCTCTTAATACGTCAGAGAGCAACCCGTATTACCTGGATAATGGTAGCTGGGTCATCAATGAATCCGGCCATGAATGGGTTATGGACCTTAATAGTGCCAATAACACTGACACAACAGGCGTACAGTTTAGTGCCGGCAACAACACCTTCTATAACTTTGGCCCCCAGTTTGCAATTCTGATAAACGCGTCAAACGTACTATTCAACGGAATGGGAGCAGTTCTTGATGGAAAAGGACTTACCGATTATGGAATTATTGTAAATAACCAGTCGGCAGGAAACTACAATAATTTCGATTCCCCTACGATAAATGGTATCAGTATCACGAATATCACGTTTACCGGTTTTAAAATTGCGGGTATTTTCTTTAATAATGTAATCGAAGGCGGGGCTATTGAAAATAATATCACCAACGTCCACGCAGATGACAATAATCTTAATACCACTATCGCAAGTGGGATAATCCTGCAAAATTCACGTGAAGTTGAATTGAGTGACAGCACCGCTAACAATAATATAAATACGGGAATTTCGCTTGTCGCCTCAAACAACAACAACCTAACGGGTCTTACCGCAAATAACAACACCTATGGGATCTATCTTAACCAGGCTCAGAACAACATCCTCGACAGTGTGGCAAATAATAACACTAACAGTGGTATTTTTGTCAGTGGGACATCCGATATCACGATAGCAAATAATACGGCAGATTTCAATAAACTCTACGGCATCAGCCTTTCCGGTTCTTCAGATAATCTTCTCGCTAACAACACGGCAAATAATAACAAGTTCGGAATCAGGATCAGTAATTCTCAAAGAAATAACCTGACAGAAAATAACGCAAGCGAGAACTCCCAAAATGGCATCTATCTGACCAGTTCAAGCAACAATAATACTATCGCCGGAAATAATGCAACCGAAAATAAATGGAACGGAATCTACTTCGCGGACTCCCTTAACAACAGCCTGACCGACAACAACGCAGGCGGGAACTTCCAGAATGGTATCTTCCTCACCAGTTCGAATTATAATTCGATATCAGGGAATAATGCAACTGAAAATAAATTGAATGGAATATATCTGGAGGGCTCCAGCCACAACAACCTGACTGACAACGATGCAGGCGGGAACTTCCAGAATGGTATCTCTCTAACCAGTTCGAGTTATAATTCGATATCGGGGAATACTGCAACTGAAAATAAATGGAACGGAATATATCTGGAAGGCTCCAGCCACAACAACCTGACTGACAACGATGCAGGCGGGAACTTCCAGAATGGCATCTCTTTTACCAGTTCGAGTTATAATTCGATATCAGGGAATAATGCAACTGAAAATAAATGGAACGGAATATATCTGGAGGGCTCCAGCCACAATAACCTAACTGACAACGATGCAAACGGGAATACCCTGCAAGGCATCTTCCTCACCAGTTCGAGCAGTTATAATTCGCTGTCACGGAATAACGCATTTGCGAATAACCAGAGAGGTATTTTTCTCACGGGTTCCGGCAACAACAACCTGACTGGGAATTTTGCTCTTGACAATAATCTCGATGGTATCGTTCTTTCCCTGTCTTCCAACAACAACCTGACCGGTAATTCTGCTCTTCGTAATGGTGCGGGCGGAACAGGCAACGGGATCTATCTCCTCAACTCGGATAATAATAACCTGACGGAAAACGATGCAAGCAGAAACGGCGAGACTGTTTTACTATCGTTCAACGGGAACGGGATACTCCTTGAAAATGCCGATTTTAACAACCTCACGAATAATACTGCAAAGTATAACGGGCTTGCACCCGGAAGCACCCTTGCCGATGGCATATCACTGAAAAATTCTGATCATAATAACCTGACAGAAAACAATGCAAGCGCTAACGGGCCATCGGGCTTTGATTATCATGGAAGCGGGATTCATCTTGAGGATTCGGATGATAACACGCTCTCAAAGAACATAGCAAATTTCAATGGGATTGCTGCGGTATCCGGTGCTGCAAGGGGGATTTTCCTTGACCATTCAGGCAGCAATGTCCTTATTGAGAATAATGCAATCGGAAACGGGGCAGGGGTTGTGAATTTTGATGCACATGGAATTTACCTCCTGGATTCGGACGAAAATTCCCTGACTAAAAATACGGCAAATTACAACGGGGTAGGAATTATTACAAGGTCCGCCAACGGAATTTTCCTCAGTAATTCTCATAATAATGACCTGACAGAAAACAATGCGAATTTCAATGGTTTCGGCGTCTGGTCGACGACCAATGGAAATGGCATTTATCTCCTGAATTCAAACGTCAATAACCTTACCGGAAATATTGTCGACTCCAACGGGGTTGGCGGGACTTCCCACTTTGGGAATGGGATTTATCTCGAAAATTCACTACAAAATAACCTGACCAGTAACTTTGTCCGGAATAATGATGAACATGGCATTCTTCTTCGAAACTCATCGTGGACCAGTCTTGCGTTAAATTTCGCGAACAATACCGCCGGAACTGAGCAGGATACAGGGATACGCCTCACAGAGCAGAGCAACCATAACAATCTGACAGACAATGATGTGTCCGGTAATTCCGTAACCGGGATTAACCTCGATCACTCCCATTATAATAATCTGACCGGGAACTATGCCCAACAGAACCCGGTCAATGGTATATTCCTGAAGGACTCGGTGAATAATACCCTTTCACATAACGTTGCGGATGACAACGGTGTCCTTGGCATCCTGCTTCAGAATGCGTCAGGAAATACCCTCGCCTTCAACTCCGCGAACGGGACGATGGGGGGAAGCCTGCAACAACAGTATGGTATCTACCTGAACCAGTCAAGTAATTACAATAACCTGACAGATAACTCGGCGTTTTATAACAACCGGACCGGGATCACTCTCCAGGATTCCAATAATAATAACCTGACCGTCAACTATGCAAACAACAATCGTGTGATTGGAATTTACCTGAATGCTTCAACACAGAACAACCTGACACAGAACGCTGCAAATAATAACGGGGTTATTGGGATCTACCTGAACGCCTCAACAGACAACGATCTTATAAGGAATTTTGCACTCGGAATATCCCGGCAGACACAACGTTACGGTATCTATCTCGATACTATCAGCGACAATAGTAATCTTACCGGCAACGTTGCAAACAACAACTCGGTCACGGGGATCACCGTGAATGATTCGCACCACAACAACATCACCGGGAATTCTGCAAACAACAATGGGATTAACGGGATGAACCTCACCGGCGCAACCTGGAATAACCTGACCGACAATGTTGCAGGCAACAACCTTCGGAACGGTTACAATCTCCAGGACTCAAACCGGAACAACCTGACCGGCAATTACGCATTACAAAATCAGCGTATGGGTTTCTTCATCAACAAGGCGGGCGATAATACATTTGCCGGGAACAATGCAAGCCTGAATACACAGACCGGGTTCTTTTCGGAGACCAGTGATAACAATACGTTTACCGGGGATATCGCAAACGAAAACAGGTATCATGGTTTCGTGATGAACGCAAGCAATGATAACGTCGTGAATGACAGCATTGCAAGCAATAATTCCCAGGTGGGGTTCGGGCTATGGTTCAGCGATAATAATAACCTGACCAATAATTCGGCAGTACACAACAATGTGCATGGGTTCTACCTCCAGGAATCGGAACACAATAACCTGACATCCAGCAATGCTATTAATAATACATTGAACGGGTTTGACCTCTACTATGCCGACAACAATACCCTGTCATCCAATAATGGTTCGCGAAACAGAAACGACGGGTTCCACCTGGAATCTTCCTGGAACAACGATCTCATCAACAGTAACGCCAGTTATAACACGTGGGAGGGATATTCTGCAAACAATTCATGGCATAACGACCTCACAGGAAATATCGCCCTGAATAACGGGGATAATGGTTTCTATCTCCGTAACAGTGCTTACAACAATGTAACTGACAACACGGCCTTCGAAAATTCCTGGCACGGCTTCAGCTTCTTTAATTCAGGTAATAACAACCTTACGGACAATGCCGCTATCCATAATAGCCGATCCGGGTTTTATCTCGGAAGTTCATGGTACAACACCCTCGAAGGAAACAATGCCGGGTACAACAAGGTGGATGGTATCGACCTGATCTGGTCGAATAATAGCACACTTACCAACAATTCGGCACTTTACAACACAGAAGATGGCTTCTATTCATATCATTCTGAAAATAACACCCTGTTTATCAATAATGCCTCCGGTAACGGTATGAATGGGATATCCTTCCAGGATTCCGGAAGCAACAACTTTACCGGAAACACCGCTCTGAACAATTCATTAAGCGGGATTAACCTATACAATGCCAATTCTAACCTGTTGGCAGCGAATAACGCCAGCCTAAATCACCAGAATGGAATCTGGCTGTTCGACTCTGACAACAATGACCTGAATGGAAACGAAGCGTTTAACAATTCGCAGTATGGTTTCCTCCTGAATGGATCGACAACAGAGAATGACCTGGCAGGCAACAATGCAAGCCTGAACCAGTTGTCCGGGTTCGCAAGTCTGAACACGGGCTCTAATAATCTGGCAGATAACGTCGCCAATGAAAACAACGTCCACGGGTTCGAGCTCAACAATGCACCCCTGACAAACCTGACGAACAATATTGCAAACAGTAACAACGCAAACGGGTTCGATCTCTACAACTCGGCGCACGATAATCTCACGGGAAATACTGCATTGTTCAATTCATTTGCCGGAATAAAACTGAACAATTCCAACATTAACCTGCTGGATGGAAACAATGCCAGTTTCAACCGCCAGGATGGGATCTGGTTGACCGGCTCTGCCAACAACGATCTGAACGGAAATGACGCGATCAATAATTCACAATTCGGTATTCTCCTGAATGGGTCGACGAGCAGTAATAACCTCGCAGGCAACAATGCCAACATGAACAGGTTATCCGGTGTTGGAATCCTGGGCACTGACTACAATAACCTTACCAACAACATCGCAAATGAAAACCATGTCCATGGATTCGAGCTCAACAATGCAAACCGGACACTCCTCCTGAATAACACAGCAAACGGTAACCAAAAGGACGGGTTCGCTCTCTTCAGCACAGAGCAGAACAACCTTACCGATAACAGGGCTGGTGGGAACCTGCAAAACGGTTTTGCACTGAACCTGGACAATAGCAACACGCTGCACAATAACATCGCAACGCAGAATTCCTTTGCAGGGTTCAGCCTGAATGCATCATCTTATGATATGCTGACCGGAAACACCGCAACAGGCAATGACATCGGGTTCTTCCTGGATTCATCCGATAACAATACCCTTGAATCAAACTATGCCGGTTCAAACAACAATGGGATGAACCATGTCGGGTTCTTCGTTACAGATTCATACGACAATGCCCTCACCAGTAACTCTGCAATCCACAATACAGGCCAGATGGGCGACGGGTTCTTTATCATCAACGGGATACGAAACAACCTGACAAATAACACTGCATACGACAACTACAATGGTATATTCCTCGAGTCTGCGTCGGACAGTACGCTATGGCGGAATAATGCATCAGGAAATGAGGGGACAGGGATTTTCCTGAACAAATCAGTGCATATTATCCTGGAAGGAAACAATGCGAATAACAATGGCGATATTGGAATCAACCTGATCGGGTCGGACAATAACAACCTGACAAACAATACTGCCGCATGGAATGGCTTTGGGGCGTCCTCCTCAGGCGAGGGGATTATCCTGAATATGTCGGACCACAACAATCTCCATTACAATAATGCGAGTTATAATCATGAGGATGGATATTATATCAACGGTTCATCCGGGGCCCTGCTGACGAATAATACTGCAAACGGCAACATTGACGGATTTATCCTCGAAGGGTCGTCGAATAGTACATTGTACAGGAATAATGCGACCGAAAACATATGGTCCGGGTTCGAATTACGTTACTCCCGTACTATCACCGTCGGAAATAACACTGCAAATGAAAATGGCGACGGTATAGTTTTTGAGGCTACAAATTTCAGCCGGATAACAGAGAATGTGATAATCGCCAACAGGAACGAAGGTATTGACCTGTCGGATCAATCCAACAACAACTCGATCCTTCGGAATACAGTCCGGTTCAGTGGTGGTCCCGGGATAACATTGGGATGGGGAGCCGGGACCAACACGATTTCAGGTAACCTGATCGGCATGAACGGTCTCGATGCAGGCGATTCGGAACCTGGAATTCTCGTCAAAGGTGCATCAGACAACACGATCGATGCTAACAATATCTCTGATAATTATAATTCCGGCATTAAGATGACTGATGCCACCGGCAATACCATTTCAGGAAACACAATAAGCAATAACGGGCACGATCCGATGGTAGGTTATGCGAGCAGTAGTGCGGAGGGTTTTGCTGGTATCACCCTCACTGAAGGTACAGAATATAACACGATCTCAGGCAACTTCATTACGCTAAACAAGGCAAACGGGATATCCATCTACGACGCGAACAATAACCTCATCTACAACAATTACTTCAGCAATGACCTGAATGTTCAGACCGATGGCATGAGTACGAATACCTGGAACCTGCCTGCTCCCATTCCGGCTCCCGAAGGCGGCAACGTTATTGGCGGGCCCAACCTCGCCGGTAACTACTGGGCCGACCCGAACGGCACCGGGTTCTCTCAAACCGCCCTGTATGACCGCGGTGACGGTATCGTGGACCATGCCTATGTAATTGATGCACATAACAGCGACCAATTCCCGCTTGGGGGATTACCCAAACCGGCACCAGGTCCTTCAGGAAGATTAATTACCCCGGCAATAACCACCCCGGGGTTACCATACGATTCGAAATTTGTATCAAATGACATTCCGAAAACGATGATATCCTGCCATTCATACGTGGTAAATGTAAATGTGGAAAACACGGGGACGGTTAACTGGACTTCAGTGAACGGTATATTCCTGTCGCCCTCATCGATCGATGGTTTCACATTCCAACCTCCCGCGTACCCGCTGCCCGATGGCGTTGTCGTCCGGCCCGGGGATATCTACACGTTCCCGTTCACGATAAATGTCCCGTGCCCGATGAAAAACGGGACCTATAACCTGTCGTTTGTCATGATGTATACCGTGACAAGCAAGACCGGAACAACGGTCAATGTGCCATTCGGGGAGCGTTACGGGTACAGCGTGATAGTATCAACTCCCATATCGGGCGTAGCTTCTGTCGGAGCCTCAAAGTTCGTAAAAACCGGCACACCGAAAGCAATTATTCCGCAAAACGTGCCGGTACGGTATACCAATGATTACCCGAATAACGCTTCTCCGAATGCAGACCGGCAATTCATTACCAAAATTTCGGCAACTCCTGGAACAAGCCCATCCCTGGCATTACTGCCCCGGGACCCCCTTTCATCACCTGATAACAGGACGGCGGCGTCCCGGTATGGTTATATCGGCGCCCTTCCCGGACAGAAATCAATTACTGCCAACAATACGCCGCAAAGCAGGTTCCCGCTTATTTCCAGTTTATCCCGGCTGGGTCTTATTTAGGAAGAATAAGTAAAAAAACATTTTAATTGTTCGGAAATAAAATTCCAATCAATATTTTGCATTTCTTCCTGTCAAATCAGAAATCAGTTTTAAGCGTTATTTATTTAATAAAAAAGTCGGGACTAATTTATCGAGGGTCAAACTAAAAAAAAATCTCATCTCCCGCCTATCATCACCGACTTCCCTTTCTCCAGTTCCGCTTCGCACACCGGGCAGAACTCTTTCTTTTTCCCATCCAGTTCATCAAGGGTATGAGGGTTGAACATGATGCATTCGTGATTGTCGCAATGAGAAAGCCCGTAAATATGCCCCAACTCATGAGAGCCTTCCTTTGCGAGGCGTTCGATAAGGTCTTCATCGTTCGCCGGGCGATTATAAAAATCATTGTCGAGCCTGACACCGGAAATGACCGAAACCCGTGTCTGTGGCCTTGCAAGCCCGAAAACAAAATCAAATCCTTTTGCAAAGAGGTCCTGGCCAATCACGAGGAGTACTGGTCCTGGTATGTTCTGCCGGTGCTTCATGGTCCCCAGGCTGTCGAGTACCACCCCTGCATCGACCTGCCTCCGTTGCCCGATATAACCGTTAAGGACCAGGGGACTATCAAAAACCTTTACCTTCGTACCGGTAATTGTTGCGATGGTCCGGCCAACCGGTCCGGCCAGGCCTTCCGGCGCCCTGTGATCCCAAAAAATATGGACGTCCATTCCAATACTATACTGGAATGGACGGGTATAAACGTATTGAGAAATGCATCGGCAGGTATATCGCAGACAACTACCGGAACCCTGTAGAGATCGGGGTCGGACAGAATTTTGCCGCTGCGGAATATATTACCCTGAAGGGGATCGGCTGCAGGTGTACCGATATTAAGCCGGTAGTGCCACCGGCGGGGATCACTTTTTTTTGCGACGATATTTTCTCACCCGATCCCAAAAAGTATAGCGGTACGGACCTTCTCTATTCGGTCCGGCCGGCCGGGGAGATGATACCGCCAATGAAAGAACTCGCAATAACCCTCAATTGCGACCTCCTCGTGTATCATCTCGGTTTTGAGTGTTACGGTGACGGCGGGAGCCTGATCGACTGCGGGGTCATCCTGCACTGCTATAACAAGCGGAATGCCGGACTTTAGAAGAGGGTGGCCTGCCTTCCGCCACCTTTCTGTTGCTTCTCTGCCTGGTCCTCCTTTTGTTCCGGGGTGACAGGTTCTGGTTTATCCGGGACATCGATCTCTTTGACTTCCACATCCGGCACAACAGGCTCTTTAGCGGGCTCTTTTTTCTTCTGTACTGGTGCCGGTTTTTTTGACACCTTAATCTTTTCTTTCCGTTCTTCTTCCCGCTGTTCGGCTGTAATTTGTTTTACTATGGAAGTTGCCTTCACACGGTCGTGGATAAGAAGCGCGAGCTGGTCTGCATCGAGGTTAAGTTCCCTCGCAAATTCGAACGGCTCTTTTTCTGCCAGGATTGACAGGAGGTTCAGGTACCCGTCGCGGACGGTCTGCTGTGGGATATGCATGAGCCCGCCCAACTTACCAAGCAACGAGGTGCGTATGGCTTTCTGGCGCCTTGAAGATGCCATCTTCTGCCACCGGCGGGGAGATGATATCCGTTCATGGATACCGTGGCCTCCTGACGCGATATTGGTGCCCAGGAGCATATTGACCGTGGCATACCGCCAGAGCGTATAATATTGCTGGCGATAGGTATACCCGATATATTCGTCGGCCCGTGAGAGGTAGCGATAGGCGAGTAAAGACTCTTCAGGACTTTTAAGTGCCCCCATGTTCGCCTCTATCCACTGCTCGATTACATCAGGAGTTTCATCAATTTCATACGACATCCGGATCAGGTCGTCATCCGTGCTCCTGCCGAATATTGCCGGGATCAACTGGAATATGTTCGAGCGGGAATCTTTCATCGAAGTCCGGACATCCGGTTCGTCAATCCGGTCTTTTCCGATGGCCGCGGCATACAACATCGTTACCGCCGCTCTCATGTCTCCTGCCGAGTTCTCCGCTATATCTTTCAGGGCCTTTTCATTGCACTGCACGTTCTCCAGGGAACAGATATATTTCAGGTGGGGAGCAAGGGAACGTGCCGGTAAAGCCTTGAACTGGACGGGTTCACATGCCGCACGGAGGTCCGCAGCCAGTCCGTAGAGGTCGTTTGCTATCAGGATAATTGGCTGACGTGCGTCCCGGATGATGTCGAGGATTGCTTTGGCCCCGCCTTTATCCGCAGTGCCCTGGAGGTTGTCAGCCTCATCGAGAACAACCAGCCTCCTCGAGGCCCCGGTAGAGGCTGCCGGACGTGCTTCCTGCACCTGCCACACGATCTATAACCGCTTTTGTCCGCTGGTCGCTTGCATTGAGTTCCATCGCTTCCCAATGCATATCGTTTGCAAGTGCGTACGCCGCAGAAGTCTTACCGATACCTGGTTTTCCATAGAGGATCAGGGGTTTGGTCCCGCGTTTCCATCCCTGCGCCCAGTCGAGCATCTGGCGGACAGCGGTGCCGTTCCCTACAATATCTGCAAGATGAGCGGGGCGATATTTCTCTGTCCAGTCCATGGTGAAACTTCGACCGTATATCAAATAAATTATGTCTGATGACACAGAAATAACAATACTACATTTCCGGGTTGTTGGTGGTACCGTGGTTTTTTATTGCTCCACAGAAAAGATCGCAAGTGTCGTCAGGGAATATGAAGGAGTGAAACGGAAGCACGCCATCGGTGAGATGGTAAAGGCGATCCGGATCGATACCCCCGACGTAATGGCCTCGTTTGGCGAGGACGCAGCAGTCATCCGACATGGGGATGAAGCACTACTCCTTGCTGCAGACGGGATATGGAGCAAACTGATGGAGGCCGACCCTTACTGGGCCGGCTACTGTTCTGTCCTCGTTAATATTCATGATATCGCTGCAATGGGCGGAAAACCCGTTGCCATGGTAGACGTGTTTCTCAATCTCAGATAATTCCATCCGGAAAAAGGTGATTGACGGAATGCATGATGCATCGTCCCAGTTCGGGGTGCCGATTGTAGGCGGGCACCTCCATCCGGATACCCCGTACAGCGTCATCGACGTGGCGATCATCGGAGTGGCAGATGTCGGATTCGGTCATCTATTCGCATACGGCAGAGGATGGAGACCTTGTCGTTGCCGCCATTGACCTGAGCGGCAGGGTGCACCCTTCCTGTTTCCTTAACTGGGACTCGGTCACGATGAAATCCGCGTCCTATGTCCGGGCGCAGATCCAGCTTCTTGAACAGCTTGGACGGGACCACCTTGTAACGGCAGGAAAAGATATCAGTAACCCGGGTGTGATCGGTACCCTCGGTATGCTCCTGGAAGTCAGTAACAAAGGTGCAACAATCGATCTTTCGAGGATACCTCACCCCCTGCTTGAAGAGAACAATATCACGTTCGAACAATGGGTCAGGATGTACCCCGGTATGGGCTTCATCCTGACAGTCAATGAAAAAAATGCGGAGGAAGTCTGTTCCCGGTTTTCGACCGTCGGGATGACCGCGAAGGTAATCGGGACGGTAGATCATTCAGCAAGGAACTGAAAATTACCTACGAAGACCAGGCATCACTTGTCTTTGATTTCTCCAAAAACGGCATCATGCGGCTCTTTACGGGGCCCGGTGACTGTGTATGAAGAAGATTGGTATCGGGATCGAAGAAGATACGGAAAAGGTCATATCCAGCGTTATTAATTCCGGGATCAGCGATCAGATCGTTCTCTACTGTAAACCTGGCGTTGTCGATCACGTGAACAGGTGCACTCACCATTCACGCCTCGGAACATCCAGGGCAGGACCTTGTCAGCGACCTCATGAAGGGGATAATCAGGGCAGCAGTCCGTGGTACACTTCCTGCGAATGCGACACTCAGTGCACTGAAAAAGGCTGCAGGCGTCGATCACCTCGAACGTATTGCCCTTCTTGAGACCGCAGGCGGAAAAAAATTCCTGCTTGCCCCGGTAGGGGTGGATGAAGGCTGGTCGGTCGCGGAAAAAGTGACCTTTGTAACGAAAGGAAGGGAGATTGCAAAAAAATTCGGCCTTCCGGTCCGGGTGGCAATCCTGTCCGGGGGCAGGCTACGGGGATGTGGGCCGGAACCGCCGGGTCGACCGGAGCATGGCCGATGCTGAACTCGTTGCCCGGGTTACCGGGGAAACACACTACCAAATCCTTGTAGAAGATGCAATTTCCGATGCAGGAGTTATTATCGCCCCGGACGGGATAACAGGGAACCTGATGTTCCGGACACTCACGTTCCTCGGTGCCGGTCACGGTCATGGTGCACCCGTGGTAAATATCGACAGAATTTTTGTAGATACTTCGCGCGCATCACCAGATTACCGCAATGCGATAATGCTAGCAGATTCGCTCTCCAAACAATAATGTCCATAGATTGGCTTTTATTTTGGTAAATATCTCTGATATAAAGGATTTTATCCGGATACACACGTTCTGACACGTTCTGACAGGGGATGAATACATTCCCGTCAAAGATGCCCCGGATAGCATAATCTTCAAAAAATTGGACAAGAATTCCCGAAACGTTTAAATATTTGCTGATACATTTTTGTTTGAGGTAATACAATGGCAGATTTACCTATTGCTGCAGTTGTAAGGATTGCAAAGAAAAATGGAGCAGAGAGAGTGGGCAGCGACGCAGCTGCTGCACTTGTTGCTAAGGCAGAAGCATACATTGCACACCTGACCAAAGAAGCAAACAGGCTCGCGCTCCACGCGGGACGTAAGACGATCAAGGAAGAGGATGTAGAGCTGGCTGCAAAGTCAGCATAAAATACCCCCTTTCTCTAATTGGAAAAAATCCGGTTGATCCGGGAATATATCCGATCAAGGTGGCAACTTTTTTATTTGGATTCTTCGAGACGTAAGTTATCCTGATTCAGTATATTCAGCAGTTTTCAGAATGTACCCTTTCGTGCTTGGCACCCGGTCATCGTGGTCCCGTTGTGAAAGCGCTTCGCCAAGGGCAATCCCAAATGCCTTGAATACCGCTTCACATTTATGGTGGTCATTCCGGCCCGTGAACAGGATATGTGCGGTGATCCCGGCACGGATGCACAGGCTGTAAAAGAAATGTTCGAAGATGTCCGCATCGATGCCGCCGATCGTCTTTCCCGTGAAATTCCCTTCAAAGGAGAGATAGCCACGTCCTCCGCAATCAAGCACAACCGTTGCACGGGACTCATCCATTGGTACAATTGCGTGGGCAAACCGGCGGATACCACGTCCATCTCCGGTCGATAACCGGATAGCCTCGCCAAGCACGATACCGATATCCTCGATCGTATGGTGGGTGTCAACTTCCAGGTCACCCTTTGCGGTCACGGACAGGCCGATCCGGCCGTGCCTGCCGAATGCACCGAGCATGTGGTCAAAAAATGGTATACCTGTGTCGACGGAGCAGGCCTGTGCCCCGTCCGGATCAAAGACCACGTGGACATCAGTTTCACCGGTGGTCCTTTTCTGTTCAGTCTTTCTCATCGAGCTGCCTCCATTGCATCGCGGAGCCTGATCCTGCCACTGTACAGCGAGGAGCCGAGGACCGCACCATATACACCCATCTTAGCGAGACCGGATATATCACCTGTGCTGGAAACACCGCCGGCAACAGTAACCGGGATCCGTACCCGTGTCAAGAAGTGCTCGTACCGGGGGAAAATTCACTCCTCCCTGGAGCCCCTCTACATCCACGTTCGTATACAGGAGTGAACCCGCTCCAAGGGTCTCAAAACGTTCTGCCCACTGGAGATAATCGCCCGCTGTTTTTTGCCACCCTTCGATGACAATCTTTCCTTCCCGGGCGTCGACTCCAGCCATTATCCTTGTGCTCCCAAATTCGTCTGAAAGGGTCCGGATAATTTCAGGAGTCCTGGTAGCAACAGTACCAAGAATCACCCGTCTCTACCCCTGCATCAAGCCAGCCGCCTGCATCTGCAACAGACCTGATACCACCTCCAAGCTGGATCGTGACACCTGTCTCACGCACAAGGTCCCTGATGAGGTCGGCATTTTTGCCGGCGTTGCCAAAGGCCCCGTCGAGGTTGATCACGTGAAGTGAATCAGCGCCCTCGGAAAGCCACCTTTTTGCACAGGTCCGGGGCTCGCCAAAAAATGAGGCGGTCTCGCGCCTGCCCTGGACCAGCTGGACACAGCGGCCTTCAAGGATGTCAACTGCAGGAAAAACTATCATACCGGTCAGCGGATCATTCTTTCAATCGACATCACCAGGATGTCACGTGCACCGGCCCGTTTCAGGAGGTTGATCAGGCGGTAGACCCGGTCCTCGCTGACTACCGCATGAACGGCAACCAGGTCTTCGCTCGCGGCAACTTCCATCACGGTTGGTCCCGATAATCCCGGAAGGACACGTTTGACATCGGAAAGACATGCACGCTTAACGTTCATCATCAGGTAGCACTGGCCACGGGCCCGGATAACGCTTTCGAGGGCCAGGACAATCTCTTCAATCTTTTGAGATTTCTCTGCCCGTGAGTTCCGGTTCGCTATCACTACCGTGCTCGTCTTCATGACTTCCGAAATTACTCTCAGGCGGTTGGACCGGAGCGTATCACCCGAACTGGAAAGATCGACGATTGCATCGGCGATTCCGAGGTACGGTGTCGCCTCACACGCCCCGCCCACCTGGACAATTTGCACGGGTATTGAATGGCCTTTAAAAAAAGATTGTGTAATGCCTGGAAATTCGGTCGCAATTTTTGCATCCACGAGGTCGTTGACGGACTGGACTGGTCGAACCTTCCTGCACGGCAAGGACAAGCTTCGCAGTGCCGAACTGGAGGTCAAGGAGTTCATCTACGTCCACGCTCCGTTCAGCACACCATGTCATGCCCGGTAATCCCCATATCGGCGGCACCTGTCGCGACATATTCCGGGATATCGATCGGCCGGGCGAACAGCACCTCGATGTGGGGGTCCGGAGTACGGGAAATCAGGCGCCTTTCACCGGCATCAAGGAGGTGAAGGCCGGATTTTTCCATGAGTTCAAGGATTGGGATGGATATCCGGCCTTTATTGGGAATTGCCAGCCGTACGACGTAGGGGAGGTCGTCCCCGTCAGGCCTTCCTTCAACGGTTGTGGGATTACTCATTGCCGTACACGATCAGAATGTCCTGATTTCCCCGCTGATGACTTTCTCGGTGACACAGGTAATGTTGGCAAGGCCGTCATTCACAATTGCATCGATATCACGGGTAATGGCTTGCAGTTCGTATCCCGGTTTCGGCAATACCTGGACACTCGCAACGAGCGGGAGGTCGATCGGCATTCCAATCTGCGAGAGAAGCCGGATATAAATCTCTTCAATGCCGTCCACCTTTGCGACACATTCCCTTGCGAGCTGGGTCGACAGGATGTTGTAGATCTTACCGATATGGTTGATCGGGTTTTTACCGCTGGTCGCCTCCATGCTCATCGGGCGGTTCGGAGTGATAAGCCCGTTACAACGGTTCCCACGACCGACAGAACCGTCATCGCCCATCTCTGCAGAAGTACCGGTCACGGTGAGGAATACCGATCCGTTATCGATGTCGTCCGCGGTATTGATATGCACGCTGACCTTCCTGCGGGTATGTTTTTTCGCGAGGGTTTCAAGCCGTTCCTTCAGGATCTCCTTATACTCGACATATTCCTTCAGGTCTGCGCAATAACGGTCGACAATCGCACACGCAACGGTGAGCGTTATGTCGTTATCGTCCCGGAGCCCCATAATTTTGATATCCTGCCCGAATGCCGGAAATTCAGGTCTTAGTATGGTATCGATGTAATCGCTTGACGCCATTACGATTGTTTCGGTCTCTGAGAATGGTGCATGGCCCACACCGAACGAGGTGTCGTTCGCCCTGGGGACCTTGTTATCGCACGGGCGGAAAACATCGCGGAGGTCGGTTGATCCGGTTCCGAGTTTGCAGTCGACAATCACGTCACGTTCAAGGTTTATGTTGGTGAGATACTGCCGGAGATAGTTCCTCGCAGCTTCCACCGCTATCGAATCGGTTGCGATATCCTTACCTTCAAAACGTTTCGTGGCACGCCCGTCGAGTAAAATGTAGATGGGCTTAGTGACTTTTCCGCCACCAAAGCAGGGAATAGACTCGCCCGCGACGATCTCTCCCTGGTCCGTGTTGTGGTGCAGAATTGCCCCGCATTCTTCAAAGTATGCGCGGCAAAGGGCACGACTGATAGATTCGGCAATGCCGTCGGCAATACTGTCAGGGTGACCAATGCATTTTCTCTCGACCAGTTCGATTTCCTGCTGTTCGAGAGGGATTTGACGTAGTCCTTCGATTTTTATATTTCTCTTCATTGAAAATCCCTCATGATTCAGATATCGATCGTAATAAAAAGGATTGGAATTCATTTAACCATTTCCTTTGATACTGACGGCATCCGGGAGCCTGGGTAAACGACGCTCCTCTTGTGGTCCTGACGGGAAATTTCTCTGCGTCCCATGTTGGTACGATCAATTCCCGGATTGTATTTACGATCCAATTTCACCAGAAAGGGTATATGAGATTGCCAGGATACCATTCATGGAACAAAATGGCAGCCCAAACATCAAAAGTCCGAGCAGCAGCAATCATTATGCTTATTATCGCCGGGATATGCGTAATTACAGCATCGGCTGCCCTGTGGCGTGCAGGGGGACTGAACGATATCCCCGAGGGCGGCCATATCATGACCCCTGCTCCGGTAATTTATGTTGAAGCGGGAACACACCTCCAGTACCTTCCGAATTTTTCCGCACGGGCTGTTGCCAACTCATACGTACCGTCAAAAGCGACGGTAATTCCTTACAAAACCCTGTCTCCCCTTCCATCTTCGCAACCCGTGACAACAATTTCGATTCCTTCTTCAGGAACGTCAGTAATCCCTGCAAACGGGTATTCACCCGGATATTCCGGCAAAGTCCCTGTTCGTCCGAACACTCACGAAAGCACTGAAATTCCCGGTTTCCCAACAAAAACCTTCTGTAATTAAACCCGTAGCGACTCTAAGCCCCCGGCATCGGTCTTTCCCCAGCCAACCGTACTTCCACCGACCCCGGCACAACCTGTTCCGGCAACCATTATTGTCAATGACACAACGCACCTGGTCGAGCAGCGGATCCTGTATTATACAAATATCGAGCGTACAAATGCAGGAAAAGCCCCGCTGAAGTGGGACGAACAACTTGCCGTAATTGGTCGTGACGACTGCATCGATATGGCCGCAAGAGGTTTCTTTGACCATATTAATCCAGATGGCGAGACTCCCGCCGACAGGGCAGTCCGGCATGGCTACCAGGTTGAAAAGGATTTCGGGAACTATGTCCGCGTGGGAGTCGGAGAGAATATCGCCATGCTGAGTAATTACCAGGGATCACCCGACGAGATAGCACGGTTCATTGTGGATGCCTGGATGAACAGTCCGGGTCACCGTGCCAATATCCTCGATTCCAATGAACAGAAATTTACCCTGATTGGTGTGGGGGTGGCATATAATAAGGCCGATGACACCTGGTATGCTGCGCAGGAATTTTTCTAAATGAAATTTTTCTGAACAGAGTATCAGGAATTTCTCAACTTTCCTAACCGGTCAAATGTAAAAAAATAGAATAGTTACTGTTATTAACTCCGCACCCCTGCAACCGGCGTATCATCGGTTATTGAATTTATAAAAGTGGCTTGTCTCTTAATAAAAAATTTGTATGCCGATGAATTTACTGCCGCATCTTTATCATGTTAAATCGAGTATTCGTCAATTTGACAGGTGATGTGGTTTTTAAATATTTCATCCAGGTCTGTTGTTGCAAAGTTGTATTTTTAACCGCCGGTGCCTGAAAATTCGAAGACGATGGAGTATTCGTTTGATATTGCGTGGGATTTTCGTCTGGTAAATCTTCTATACATCCTATTCCACTTAGGCATAGAAATCGTATAAACCCAACCTTGTTTTGATAACTCCCTTACATTATCGATTGAGACCCAACCCCAGATCCAAATCTGGCCAGGCCAGTTTTGGCTGGAAGAAATACTATAGAAGTACGGTCCTGCTTCAGACAAGTATTGAGAATTAATATGTACTTCAACAAATGCTATATCACCAATGGACTGCCCTTTGGGCCCCAGCTGGTCTGCAGGGATGATGGCTTTGGTTTGTATCATCGTCAAACGGGAACAGGCCTCGTCATAGTAGGCCGTCCGGGATTCCGGGAATACATAGTTCAATAACTCACTGGAAATTTTATACATGTAAGGCGGTAGATTATCTTGTTGAGGGTTGGTAAAGCCACTCATATTATCCGGGTACCCAGGAACTTCCGACCAGATTGATAATTAATAACAGGACCTACAACGAGACAGAATGCTGGATAAATTAAGAGAAGCAACAATAGAAATATTATAGCAATTCTTATATCCTTCATAATTTATTGCATTAACTTTTCTTAATATTTAATCTTAATTAAAGTGTCAGCGCCATAATGAATCACGGGTGAAGACTGTCGAATTCAAATATTCGAAAAATAAAATTAAGGTTATTGAATTCATAACGTGTGTTACATCTTAATAAGAAAATTACGTGCCATTTAACTTAATTCGGTAATTTTATCAAGTTAAATCGAGTATTTGTCAATTTGACAGGTGCTGTATTTTTCAAATATTTCATCCATGTCTGTTGTTGCGAAGTTGGATTTTTAACCGCCGGTGTCTGGTAATTCGTAGAAGATGGTGTATTCGATTTATTTTCCGAAGGATTTGCATTGGGCAAACCAACACACTGCAGATTTTCCTCTGTGCCTATTTCATAGACATCTAAGCCGGATAATTCCTTAATCTTACTTATTGGGATCCAGCCCCAGATCGTTGCCTGACCTGCTGGCCAGGGTTCATAACCTGTGACATTATAAAAATACCCTTCGACCGTGGTACCTGATTTCCGGATTAAAACGGACATATACATTAACAATATCACCATTGTATTGTCCCTGTAACCCTAACTGATCTCCGGGGATGAGCATTTTATGCTCTATCAAAAGAGAGCGTGTACATGATTCGTCGTATCCTTCCGGACGAGGTTCTGGATATAATAAGTACAACAAATAGGAGAAACCTCCAATTTTGTGGTCATCCTCTATTACTGTATGCGGAGATAAGGGACCCGTATCCCCAGGACCTGTAAGATACTTCGGTTTTTGATATGGCACAACATTTCCAAGAGTCATGCCAAATACAGGATATATTAGAAACATTAAAATTATAAATATAAAAGCAATTTTTCCCTTGTCCATAATATTGTCCTATCTTACTTCCTGATATTTAATATTTAATGGATAAGCTCAAACGGATCGATAGTAATTTTCGCTTCCTCAATGCAACGCTGTAAAAATTCAATTACCGGACGATTATCTGGAATCCTCATAGCCGCATTTTCAATTTTATTGCGGCTGAGAAAATGTAAATTAAATAAAATCCACACCAAAATGGGTATATTATTTAAAAAAAGTTCTGTTCTCATCCAAACCGGTATTACGGCTCCATTTGGGCAAAACTCTTCACGATCAGGTAGAAATTAAAAAGAATTAATGCCGGGCTTTCATGCCCTGTCGATGAATTCCTTCACTTTCGCGTAAAAGAACGGTTCCAGTTCCTTCATTACTGCGAGTTTTCCCCTGAATGCGAGGAGTATCCGCTCATCCCCGTCCATGTTGGCAAAATGTAAGCCGTTCCTTTCTCTCCACAACTTCGACATCAAATTTCTTCGTGACATCTGAAATTACGCTCTGGGGTGTACCGGGTGGTATGACAAGGTCGAAAAGTTTTTCGATTTCCGGCCCCTTTTCATCCTTAATTTCTTTCCCTGTCCCCGTTATGTCAGCACCTGACGGCTCGTCGTTCATATTAATTCCTTAACTCCAGATTCTGTTTATTTCCCTGCCTTTATACGTCTGCTCATAATACACGGGCCACCGCGGACTCCGCCGATTGGGTTTTTCGGTTTACCGAGAGAGTTCATGCACCGTCCCATAAGGGCTGCACCCCGTGCCAGGCCATCGTCTACAAAAACGAGGTGGTCGTTCGGGTCGTCGAACAATTTTCTCTCGATAAGACCCTCAAGGATATATTCAGGTTTTCTCCCCGATATTGCTGCCCTGCCCGTGAACCCGATCGAGCTGTTCGGGAATACAAGATGTTCCTCGTTGGCGACATCGATCAGCCTGAGGGCCATTTTCGCACAAACGCGGTCGATGACCTCGTTCAGGAACCCGAGGTTGTAATTCTCGTGGATTTCCGTGCCGATCTTTTTTAAGTTCTTCGAACCCGTTCCCTTCAACGCCGGCATCGCATCCGATCATTGCGACCCCGGACGCCTTCGCAATATCGGCGAAGACAGGTACACGGCCAAACCGTCTTCGTTCCGGTCGGTACAATCCGGATATCAATTATTTTATGGCTGCGTTCCACGAAATCCTCAATTTCCTTCCGTTTAGAACTGAGAGAGAAACCTCCGAGAATGCTCTTATCGCCGAAGATATCGAGTGCTGTGCCTGTCCGCCCGTCTACCAGGCCGGTCCCCCGGATGATGGCATCGGGTATTGCACCGGCAAGCCCGCAGAAGTTCCCGATTGTCTTTGCAAAGGGGTTCGGGTCGTCGGGTGCGACATCGCTGGTGATCCGGCCGTCAAGGGTAGTCCCGAAATCGATCGAGACGCAGGGGTTCCTGAAATCGACCGGCGTCCATTTCGCACCTTCCTTGATACCTGCCATGGCCAGTTCACCTTCCATTTCGTTTGCTACCATCTCAACACCCGGTGCTGCCGACAGGTGGAATCACGCCCGCAACCGCCCCGACGAAAGACGACTTTATCGGCAAAGCTGTAGGGCTGTAATTTTTCAGACTGGTTTGCCTTCGACATGGGGGGTGTCATCTTTTTCGGGGGGACTCCGGCTATGAGACACCCGTTTGCAAGCGCGATTACAAAGACGCCGACCTGGTCCGGGGAGTCCATTGCAGCGACAACCCCGGTACTCCTCACGACGAAATCGAGGTCCAGGTGAATATCGAGATGGACTTCGCGGTGACACTGTATCAGGGTATCCTTAACCAGCTCCGTAACTGATTCCTTGGTTAGTTGTGTCCCGTCAAGAGTCTCCCCGAATATTTCCTCTCCCGGTTTTGGTTTTCGCACATCCCTGCTCATTTTCACCGTCTTATTAATGACGTACGACATACCGGTATCGAGGTTTACCCCGGTGAGGATACACTTCGTTGTTGTATTGCCCATCTCAACAGAAGCCACGATAAAATAGGGTTTTTGTTTAAATTCGGGCACCTGCATACCGGCACCGTGCGCGATTACGGGAGGTGGCGGACTCTCGACGATATGGGGCTTTGGCCTGAAGAGCGATCCCAGAAAACGTGCACACATATAAAGGGTTAATTTTGAATGAATGTGCATATAGCTTTCGATTTTTGCATATCGGGAAATCCGGAGGCAATTTTTTTAAATTTTATCATCCGCGTCCCCGGACCAAAAAAACATGAATTCCCTGGCGGGGATTGACCGGGGAAAAAATCCGGGAGTGTATTGGGTGATTATCCGAATGCAGCCGGTCATTCTGATTATCGGAAGTTTGAAAAAATTACCGGGTATTACCGGTTTTCATCCAAAGGAATCACAAACGATCAACCTGTTGTCCCGGTGATCGCCTTCCAGTTATCATGCACGGCATAGAGCAGGGCCCCGAACCCAAGGCTGACGGTTATAATAAAGATAATAATCCCTGCCACCGGGATCCTGAAAACTATATTCAATAGTACAAAACCTGCGATAAATGCATGCCAGTCCTTTATTTCCATCTTTAGCCAGTTAAAGAGTAACCTCCCGAATGCCGACGAGACGAAAAATACCGAGCATATGATCCCGATAATTACCAGGAGACCGCTGACGAGAGCGACCGGCAACCCGACGATCGTTATCGCGAGGATGACCAGCAGGATAAATGCAACAATCAGGCCGACAAACCCGACAACCAGCTTTATCACCGGTGATTTTGTTACTTCATTCTCCACAACACGGTACCGGGCAGGTGCAATCTTCAATAGTATCAATCCGAGCACCAGCCAGCCTATGGAAAACAGGATCCCAAGTACGGTGAAAATTTTTGTGAACGCCTCGGGGTCGGTGCGGACATACGTGTTCGTGCCTCCCACCGAACCGGTATCGGTAAAGCTCTGTGACTTCACCGATAGATTTCCTGTTACATGACCGGCATTGGTAACGGTTCCCCCCGAAATCGCTGCATCCCTGCCGATCGTAGCCCGTGGGTTTATCGTCACGGTCCCCCCGGTGATAAGGGCATTGGTCCCGACATCCCCGTTGACCTCAACAGTACCTCCGGCAGCGACCAGTTTACCGCCGATATTGTTATTAGCGATGACCCTGCCACCGGCAACAATTACATCCCCTTTTACCGGGGCATTGAGCGTTATGGTACCACCTGCTGCAATGAGGCTGTCTATGGGTGCATTTACCGTTATTGCGCCCCCTGCGGCAAATACATCGTCTGAAACCGGGGTATCGATAGAGACCTGGTTTCCGGAATACGAAACGAGCGCACTTACTCCTGCCGGAAGAAATAGCAGAAATAAAATAAGAATGCCTACGCCGATGGTTCCCTTAACCCGAATGTGATTCATACATTTAAGGTTGAACGGAATGCTTGAATAAAAAGATTTGCTGCCCGGTCAGGTCCGGGAGATTATCTGAAAAAAATTAATTGCAACCACAGGAATACATGAAAGCCGGGGCCGTCGTGAATAACGTGTTCCAGTCGTTGCTGCTGGTTGCTACCGATGGAATGGTGATTGGATCTCTGTTAACAAACACTGAACCGGAGCTGAGGAAGTTATTCAGGGTCGCATACTGACCGTTCAGGTATCCGGGCGGAGAGGTCACGAACACTGGTGCTGATACCGGGTTAAGGACGGTCGTAAACCTGGAAGACTGTGTGCTCCACGATGCGGCTGATACCGGGGCCGCAATAAGAATGAGAACTAACAGAATAATTCCTATTGCCGTGGCTAGACGAATTGTACCATTCATAATAACTCTCTTTTATACATTCATTCCTAATTAAGCTCTTCCTCTCCGACAGCGTGTCTGGGTGTCCTATGAACAATCGGCAGGCAGCTGGCGATGGTACACAAATTCAAATGAGATAAAATCTTCCCGGATTGACGATTAAAACAATTTTTCGTCATAACAAACCGTAGCGCATAAATAACTTTCCCGCTCAGTTATGTGCCGGAGAAATTTTAATGAGCTGGATGAAAACATCAACCCTTTTACTGGTCCTCGTTATTGCAGTGGTCATGATCACCGCAGGATGCACGTCGAACCAGCCTGCAACGACAAATACAACCACGGCCGCAACACCGGCAGCAACAGCAGTCCCGACCACAAAAGTAGTGAACACTACTGCGGCACCCGTCCAGAACGGTACCGGTCTTGCCAACCCGGCCTCTGTATACTGTGGCCAGGTCGGCGGTAAAACCGATATAAAGAAGGACGCAACCGGAGCCGAATACGGCATGTGCACGTTCCCGAACGGGACCTCCTGTGAGGAATGGGCTCTCTTCCGTGGCGAGTGCAAGCCAAATGCGACCGTTTCGAATGTTACAACAAAAGTCCCGGTGACCAACCTGTCTGCAACTAACAAGACCGTCACCAACACGACAATTTCAAACCTGACAAGTGTCAATAACACTACCACGAAAAAGTAAGAATTCCGTGGCAAATCATATCAGGAAAGGGTTTCCCCCGGGATCAATCCTTTCCATTATTTCTCATAAGCATGATCTTTTCACGAAGTGCGGAGTATATTCGGGGAATATTCCGTGAGATCAGAAATGAACCGGTTCCGGTATGACGGTTTTTAGTGTATCCAGGATTTTTTCCTGCATAAGACGATCCCTTGATACAATTCTGGTGATTATTAGTGACTTCTGATAAGTGCACCAACGATGGTGCATGACGTGACGTTACTATTACAGTTTTTGGGCTCTGTAGAAATGCTCTATATATCCTTACAATTTCGGACTATTCCTTAATTTTCCAAGGCTCCCGGGGCTACGCCCCGCCGCTGTGGCGACCCGGTTGGGATAGAGACTATCCCCAAACAACTCTTAATTTAATTGGATCATGGTAAACCCATGCCCCAAAGAATATCTTAATGGGGTGGGGCAGGGAGGGGGTGAAACCCCCTCCTGTCTAAGCAGATCGGTTAACTTTTTTATTATCCACAGGATTTCTACAGAGCCAGTTGTTGTTACGTCGTCGGCACTTAGGGGATGTTGGTAGATGCTGTCAAAAGTCAGCAGATAAAGGTATATGCCTGGAGAGATATTGATCCGTAAATGTGTATTTCTGCTCCCATCGTTCAACAAGTGTTGTATATCGTTATAGGGGCGTGTCTTGCAGCCTTTTTTGTTTATTTAATCGTCAAAAACCAGGATAAACAAAAAGCAGGAAAGTAACACGTTACCATATCCTACAAAATCAGAAAAATGATTCTGGCTATTTTTATTTTTATTCGTCGATAGGTTCCGAGCGTTTCAATCGCTGTCCAAGGGATTGCACTGTTGGAATATATTTTCCACGAATCAGGGATCGTCACACAACCCCATCCATGAGAGTTCAATGTGCACATCCTGGTTTTATCTTAACAAAGTCACGTCATGCACCAGGTCTTGAAGAAAGCCACGAAGTTACGTTAACGCACCAGAACCCTTGATACAAAAGTATTAATATATGGGTCACTAAGTCACGGTTTATACCTGCTTTTACGGAGGAAGTTGATTGGAATGCCGGAAGTTTCTAAAACGGAAGTGGGCAGGAGACTGTTCCAGGTCCACAGGGAGAAGGGTGTTGAAAAAGCGATAAAAAAAATACACCATGGTATCGCGGATGACTGGAAGTTGTTCTCTGAAGACGATATTACGGTACTTGAACGGATGCTCGGGGAGTGCTGGGTGTATATGGACAGCGGGGTCTGGTCGAATATTGCATTTTCACAGTTGGACTATTCCGATGTCCTTAAGATTATTCAGATTGGAAATTCAACCAAGGGAAAAGATTCGACTGATACAAAGGCCATCAGTGATGTAACACAGATTCTTACAGCAACAGCCGGAAAAGCAGTATAATGGTTCCAGGGTTGATACCCTGTCCGACCGGGTCAGATTTTTTTCCGGCTTTTTTTCTTTCGCTCGAGGATTTTTTTAACCTTCTTCAGCCTGAAAAGGTCCTCACGTTCACGTTCATCGATAGTGATCCTGATATATTTCGCCTGTCTTTGTAATTCCGGGATAAGGACCTGTTCGAGAGCATTTACTCTCCTGCGGTTCATCTGGATCTCTTCCCCGAGACGCCGGAGTGCCGTCTCTGTTTCAGCAAGGCCGGTAATCAGGTCCAACTCATGTTCGTATTTCTCGGCGACTTCATCGATCCGGCCTGAAACCCCGGTAATGCTGTAACCACGCTCAAGGACGTTTAAGACCAGGCTTTTCTTTTCAATGACAGGGACCGGGACACCCATAATATTCCGGCCATGAATATCCAGGGTAATATGGCGTTTGGTGGCGAATGATGCCGACCTGAGGGCGATACTATCATCCACTGCCTGTGCGATCGCGAGCGAACGCTGGGCATCCTCTGCTACCCGTTCAAGTTCGTCCCGCGACTGGGAGACCGTCCCCATAATCCTGAAAAATTCGTTGATCAATGCGTCCATCTTCTGGCGCAACAAGTCCTTGCCCTGCTCGGCCAGCCGGATCTGGGTCTTCTTTTTCAGCAACTCCATCCTGGTCGGGTTAACCTGCTCCATTGTTCATCCAGCCCGGTACGAAGGGTGATATTTCCTGATATAGTCAAGTTTCACCCGCTTTAATTCCTCTTCCGGAAGGCTTGCAAACAATTCCCATCCGATTTCAAGGGTCTGGTGAATACTGCGTTCTTCCGACCCCTGTGAAATGAATTTACGCTCAAAATCATCTGCAAATTTCAGGTACTTCCTGTCAAGATCGGTCAGCGCCTCCTCGCCGACGATGGCAACGAGCCTCCTGAGGTCCCTCCCGTACGCATATGATGCGTAGAGCTGGTCGGCGACATTCCGGTGGTCATCCCTTGTTTTATCCGCACCTATCCCGAGGTTCATCAGGCGGGAAAGGCAGGGAAGGACGTCCACGGGAGGGTCGATTCCCCGGCGGAAGAGGTCACGTGACAGGACAATCTGTCCTTCCGTGATATATCCCGTAAGATCGGGGACCGGATGAGTGATATCGTCATCCGGCATCGTGAGGATAGGCAACTGGGTAATAGACCCGCTCTTCCCCTTGATCCTTCCTGCGCGTTCGTAAATTGATGCAAGATCGGTATACATGTAACCGGGATAGCCGCGACGTCCCGGGACCTCCTCGCGGGCCGTGGAAATCTCTCGTAGTGCCTCACAATAATTCGTCATATCGGTAAGGATAACCAGCACGTGGAGATTATGGTGATATGCAAGGTATTCGGCAACTGACAGAGCTACCCTTGGCGTGGCAATCCGCTCGATTGTCGGATCATCGGCAAGGTTGAGGAAGAACACTACGCGCTCGAGTGCCCCGGTCTCCTCGAAGTCCTTCATGAAGAACGACGCCTCTTTGTGCGTAATTCCCATTGCAGTGAATATCACCGCAAACTGTTCCTGGCTCCCGAGGACTTTTGCCTGCCGGGCAATCTGTGCGGCCAGCTTGTTTGCCGGCAGACCTGAACCCGAAAAGATCGGCAGTTTCTGGCCGCGGACAAGTGTGTTAAGACCATCGATCGTCGACATACCGGTCTGGATAAAATCCGAAGGTTTATCGCGTGAATAGGGATTGATTGGCATACCTGAGATGTCCACGGTCTCGTCTGCCATGATATCCGGTTTTCCGTCTCTTGGTTTTCCTACCCCGGAAAAGACCCGGCCCAGCATATCGGGGGACACGTTTATCTGGGGAAGTTCGCCGGTAAACCGGACTGCGGTCTTTAAATTATCAACACCGCTTGTCCCTTCAAAGACCTGGACCACCGCAAGTTCCCGTGAGACTTCGAGTACCTGTCCTGTTCGTTCCTCACCCGATGGAAGCGTAATGACTGCAGTCTCACCGAATGCAACACTCCGGGGGTTTTCGACGAAGATCAATGGTCCGGAAACATACGATACGGAACGGTATTCTTTCGTTGACAGGTTAAAATCCGTCATTACGACTCACCCTCCAAAGACTTCAACCGGTCCGAGATGGTCCCGGCAAGCACCTGGAGCCGTGCCGAATCGGGCACCTCTTTCATTCTTGAGATCTCACTCCGCTCAGGAATCCCCATCACCTGTTTCAACGTTACCCCCTGCCCCATCTTCACCGACGCCTCTTTGTGAAACGTGTGGATTACCTTGAGCATCCAGTACTGCTTGTCGAGCGGACAATAGGAATCGACATCGCTATACGCACTCTGCTGGAGGAAATCTTCCCTGATCATCCTTGTTACCTCAAGGATCAGCTTTTCGCTCTCGGGAAGTGCATCGGGACCTACCAGCTGTACAATCTCCAGGAGCTCGATCTCCTTCTGGAGGAGGTACATCGTCTGGTCACGAATCTCCATCCAGTCGGGTGCAATATTACCGGTATACCACTTCTTGAGGGTCTCAAGATAGAGTGAATAACTCTTTATCCAGTTAACCGACGGGAAATGACGCCTGTTGGCGAGGCTGGTATCGAGGGCCCAGAACGTCCCTGCAATCCGGAGCGTGTTCTGGGTAATCGGTTCAGAGAAGTCCCCGCCGGGTGGGGAAACCGCCCCGACGATAGTGACCGACCCGGTATCTTCCCTGTTACCAAGACACGTCACCCTCCCTGCCCGTTCATAAAATGCGGCGAGCCGTGTGGCCAGGTACGCAGGATACCCTTCCTCACCGGGCATCTCTTCGAGCCGGCCGGACACTTCACGGAGTGCCTCTCCCCACCGGGAGGTGGAGTCTGCCATCAGGGCGACATCGTACCCCATATCCCGGTAATATTCTCCCATAGTTATTCCGGTATAAATTGAGGCTTCACGGGCAGCCACCGGCATATTGGAAGTATTTGCGACCATTATGGTCCTCTGGATAAGCGGAAGGTTTGTCCGTGGGTCAACAAGCTCCGGGAATTCGGTCAGCACATCTGTCATTTCATTTCCACGTTCCCCGCAGCCGATATACACGATGATCCGTGCATCTGCCCATTTCGCAAGAGTCTGTTCCGATACGGTCTTACCGGTCCCGAACCCGCCTGGAATCATGGCAGTACCACCTTTTGTAAGGGGGAAAAGGCTGTCAAATACCCTCTGGCCCGTAAGCAAAGGGACTTCGGGATCGAGTTTCTTTTTATACGGGCGTTCCTTCCTGACCGGCCACGTCTGCATCATCGACAATTCTGTGCCGTCATCGAGCGTGCACACGATATTCTCAACGGTGAAGCTCCCCTGTCTGATGTCCCGGACCTTACCGGAGTGCCCCGGTGGGACCATGATACGGTGCTCAATATGGAATTCCTTAACCGTTCCGATAATATCGCCGGCACTGACGGTATCCCCCGCTTTAACCAGCGGTATGAATTCCCATTTCTTTTTCCTGTCGAGACCCGGAACTGAGATTCCCCGGGAAATAAAACTCCCGGAAAGTTCGGCAAGCACGGAAAGCGGACGTTGGACGCCATCGTAGATCGATGATATAAGGCCCGGACCAAGTTCCACCGACAAGGGTATCCCCGTGTTTACGACCGGTTCACCAGCCTTAAGCCCCGAGGTATCTTCATAGACCTGGATAACTGCGTTTTCGCCATCCAGCCTGATGACCTCCCCGGCCAGTGACTTTTCCCCGACCCTGACCACATCGTACATCCTTGAGCCACGCATCTGTTCGGCGAGGATGACCGGGCCGGATATCCTTGAAATGACTCCTTGTATCATTCTTATCGCCTCACCACAATGTTATACCCGATTGCCCGCCTGAGCAACCGTTCAATATAGGTTTCCGATACCACTTTCTTTGCACGGCTGGGAATCGGGATAATTATCGGCCTGTAGGTTTTCTCAATAGTTGCCAGTAATTCCGGGTCGAGGACCGACATGAACTCCTCACTTATCCCGACTATACCGGTATCATCTGCATTCAGGAGGGCAGGAATCGTTTTCTTTGCCTCCTCCGGGGAGGAGATCTCAATTACTTCCACCCCGGCAAGGCGAAAACCCGCTGCAGTTTCAGGGTCCGTGACAACCACATATTTATACATAGAAAATCTCCGATTCCATCAGTTCATCCGGCATTCCGGCCTCCCTGCACCGGGCTATCACCCTGATGTTCGTAACTTCGTTAAGTTTCGCCCAAAGGTACCCGATCACGATGGTGAACGAGAGTGGATCCCCCCGGAACAGTGCGATCCCTTGCCGGATCATGAAATGGTCAAGCTCTTTTTCATAGGCAGAAATTTTTCCATCAAAACCTTCATTGTCCGGGATTACCTGAAGAAAACGGTAGGAGGTAGGCTCAAGAAAGCGGACTGCATCTGATATTTTTTTCGTCCGGATCATTTCCAGAATAATTTCAGGGGTGATTTCTTTTCCACCGCTGAAGATGAACGGGGCTGCATCGTCAGCCGGCACAGAATCCCTGATCATCATCAATGCGGTCTTAATATTTCTGATATCAATTTCGGTCCCGATAAGGTCACGGACAACCTTGTCGTCATGTCGTTTTCCGGTTAATTCTTTTAGCGACGACCCGAAATAGTACTCATCCAGTGCAAATTCCAGGATCCCTATCTCGTCCCGCTCAAAAAACTCCCCGATATGACGCGTCAGTGGAATGGCATACTCGATATCCCATGTAGCCATCATGTCCACAACGGCACGTACGTCCGGTTGTTTTACCAGCTCAATAAGGGTCGGTTCGTCCATCGTGCCTGCAGGTATAAGGCAGCCTGAGATCTCTTCATTCGGCGTCAGGATATTTTTTCCCCTGATGATAGTCTTAATATTCTGGACATCCCATTTTTTCAGGAATATTGTGATATACCGGGCCGATTTTTCCCCTTCTACAAGAGAGAGGATTTTCCGGTACGTCTTCATAAGGTTTTTTCGGAGTGCATACTCAATGCAACTTATTCCGGAATGTAAGATCCGTGCCTCAACGATCTCTTCCCGGTAGGGCGTTTTCTCGAGCTCCGTTATGATGCCATCGAGGGAAGGTTGTGCAATAAGCCGTTCGAAACCATGGACAGGGATCAGGCGGCTTGACATGCCATGAACACGTGCATTCACATACTCAACGTACATCCTGTTCACCGTAGAGTCCCGAAAATACGACTACTTTCATTCGTTCCTTCGCCCTGACAAGGCGGTCCTCTATCGTATTCCTGATTACTATTTTGCCATCAGGAGTAGAGCCGTTCAATCCTCCGAGGGTAGTCAGATCGGTGAATATCTCAAATTCCCTGCCGGTTTTTTCAATAAGCTGCCGGCACAGGGCCTCGTCTTTTTTATCGACAAAAAGATGGATCTTTTCACTGTCAATCGATTCGATTGTCTCTGATAGCACCGCATTGAAAAACGTTTGATACGAAGGGTTTGTCCGGATAGATGAAAGTCGCAGAGCAGCTTCCTGGAAAACCTCCTGGCAGGCATCATGGCGCGCCCGTGTAAGGTGATCTTTCACCTGTTCCCGTGCCGAGTAAATTTTTTTATTGTTCTCGATCGCTATCTTTTGCCGGGTTTCCCCGAGTAGATCTTTTCGTAACTGTGCAGACTCTGACTTTTCGCGTTCCTGGATTTCGTGGATTTCCCGATCTTTACTTTCCCTGATGTCCCGGATTTTTTCTTCTGCACCGTCTTCTATTGCCTGAATCAGGTGATCATATTTCATAAGGCCGGACCTCGCTCCCTACCTGTTGCCAAAAACTGCTAACAACAGGGATTTATGTCCCCGGGTTCCGGAGTAGTACGATCCGGAATACCCTGATCGATACAGAATCGCTACAGCCTTATTTGACCATGATTACAATCATGGATGCAACCACAAAGCCCAGAATAACCATTGTTTCGGGTATTGCTTCCAGTACAATGACGCTTCCTGTTGATTCAGGCCTCTCCGCAATGGTTGCAGCTCCCGCTGCACCGATTCTTGATTGTGCCCAGCCGGTTGCGATTGCACCACCGGCAAATGCAATCGCGGCTCCTATTGGTACTTCCCATGCCAATTTACAACACCTACAGTCCTTACCAGTGATCTTATATTATATAAAGATAGATAACTGAAGGGTTCTTTATTTTCATTTGTAATGAACAGGTGTGGAAGATTACTTCTTACCTTCGATTGGTCCGCCTTTGCTTTCCGAACTGAATGGTTGATATGGTAGTCCGCCGCCCTGATAAAATTTGGAATAGAATTCTACCACGTGCAGCCTTACACTATGAATGGACGGGCTGAACATGGCGAGCATAATGTTGAGGGTATGCAGGAGTACTGCAATCAGGATGCCCACCGCCAGGACATCCATCGAACCTCCGAGCTCGTTGGCTACCATGGCAAGGATAACTGATGCCATCCCGATCGCCATCAGGCGGGCGTAGGAGAGAATGTTTCCGACTGTGCCCATTATCTCGATGGCACCAAGGGTACCGCCACCGTAAATAACGAGGACAACTGCAATACCAAGGAAGACTATTGCCGGAACCAGTAATACACCCGGGAGCATCCCGACAATTATTCCCAGTAACAATAACAGGCAGACAATGACACCGATCATGCCGCATTTTTCGCAGGTATGCTTGCGGTTCTTCCTGGTTATTGAATTTACGACCCCGATAACAAGACCAAGGATGACATGGAATACCCCGATTGCAATAGTCAGTATTAAGAGCGGTACCATTGCCTCAATACGGTTCCACGTGACCCCGAAGAGGGTAACCGGATGGATCCACCCCATCATTTCTCCGAAATTCCCGAAAAATTCACCGAACAGGTACCCGAAGAAAATTGCAGGGAAAGCAGAAATAATCAGGATGCCCGAGATCTGACGGAGCCAGGATATCGTCCTGAAACGGTACCTGATAAGCAGGCCAACAACCAGGATCAGGATACCATAACCGATATCCCCAACAATAATGCCGAAAAATATCGGGAAAAATATCGCAAGAAGCGGGGTGGGGTCGATCTCGTTATATCTCGGGGGGCTTGCAAGTTTCATGAGAAATTCAAACGGACGCACCCACCGGGGGTTGTCATAAAATATGGGGGCACGTTCCATCATGTCTGCCGTGGCTTCGGTTTCGGTCATTACGACCCTTCCCTGGAACGTCTCATCCAGTGCGTCCCTTGTTTTCCGGATAAATTTTTTAGGGACCCAGCCCCTGATTATCACCGTATAATCAGTTTCACCAAAATTGTTGTACGCACTGAGTTCTTCACCCCGTTCTGTGAGGACCTGCAGTAATGCAGCCAGCTCATCGCCCCATTCCTGCGAGATACGGGCAAGTTCTTTATCGATGGTCTCCTTTTCCGACCTGGCGGCCAGGCGATTTTTATCCAGCAGTAATAACGCTTTATCGAGCGGCATATTTGAATAATCCGCTGGTATACGGACCTCATTGATATTTTTGGAAAACAGGAAACGATGGACGTTTTCTGAATATAACTTATTAAAAACGGTGATAACGGCTATCGTCTGTTCGTCGAGGTCTGCCGATATCAGTTCATACTGGTTATTGGTGATACCGGATAATGCAGGACGGATAATATCGAGAATGTCCTCAAATTCTTTCTGGATAACGAGGACGGTAACTTCGTATCCCTGGAGTATCGGAAGTTGTTGTTCGAGGGGCTGGATCTTGTCGATAATTTTTTCGTACCGGTTCAAACCGGTAATACTGATCTCGAGGTCCCGCTTTTTTGTCGACAGTGTCCGGGTTTTCTCCCCGACAACCCCTGCAACCTGACCGGCCCTCGCCAGTACATCAGGGGTTGACAGGCTGTGTATTTCTTCATATCGTTGGGCTGCACGATCCGGGTCACCTTTTACAGCCGGGAGCAATAATGAAATCCCCTCAATTGAAGCAATCAGTGTTGGGATATCTGTCAGACTGCCGGGCACTATTTTCCGGATATTTCCACTGCCTGGTTTGAGATATTCGCTTACTTCTTCGAGATGGAGTGTGCCCATGTGGTACAGTACATCGACGATCTGACTGAAGTCCGATTTCGGACCCACCACCAGCACGCTCTTCATCTTCTGGATCATGCCCGGTTACCCTTTACTTATTTCCCGAACAACTTTTTCGACGATTCCATCGAATTTCTGTCCTTTCCGTTTTTTATCGAGGTCTGCCAGTTGTTGACCCTCACCAAGGATCCGCCTGACATCACTCTCGATTCGTCCCATTGCTTCCTGCCAGACGGTATTTGCTTCGACCTGTACCAGCTCTCGTTCCCGGCTCAGCCTGGACCCGGCTTCTTTCCGTGCGTTTTCTATTTCAGCTATCGCCTGTTGACGGTATGCGTCAATCCTCGCATTCTGTTCCTCTTCCTTGGCACGGATCTGCTCGAGGAGTGACTCCTCTGAGGTGTTCTCTGCTGGTTTCATGCCTTCGCTTGTTTTAGCAGTCCCGGATATCTTTTTATTATCCATACCGATCTCCTCTTCACAACCCGTGATGTCTTTTCAGGAACGATGTAATCCCGCAATGTGGCGCAGGGTTGAATACCCTCTCACAACCTGCACCCCGCCTCCGCTCTGCTGCTTCCAGTCGTTCAGAGCATCTCTTCAGGGCCATTGCTTTAAGCATCTCTATCTGCCCATTCTGCGGGTTGTTCATACCGCCATCACCTTATAAAATATACGCTTAACAATTCTTTTTATTGTATATAAAAACAATGTATTGTTTTCAGGAAATAAGAGGAATCTATTTGTAATATTTCCGAAGTATCAAGGTGAGCGCGCGATTATTGGTTCCCGCTGATATTTTCGGAGCCAATAAAACATGAAGAGAAATCCGGTTCCCGAAACTTCGCCTGGGCCCTCGCAGAATTGTTTTGTCATGAAAAACAGGAAAAAATTAGAATCAGATATGTTTCAGTTGCGGGCCTGCCTTCACTCCTTTAAATGCAATGCATAATGGTTTCAGACCAGTTGCATCAGTATCGAATATATGAATGCGATAATGGCAAAGGCCAGGATAACAATCACAATATAATCCGGTTTTTGAAGATGACGTTCACGCAGTGGTGTCCTCGTCTTAGTGCGGTAACCACGGAGGTCGATGGTAAGTCCCAGTACATTCGACCTGGCCAGCGAGTTGGATACCAGCGGGACCATGACTGGTGCGATACTCCTTATTTTTCCTCCGACACCGGAACCCGGGTTGTAACCCCGTGCCAGTTGTGCCTCATGGATCCGGTGCCCCTCTATCTGGAGCGTGGGTATAAACCTGAGGGCTATCACGAACATCAGGGTATAATCAACCGGCACCTTCATCCGTTCGAGTGTATGGACGAGGTCCCGCGGCTGGGTGGACAATACAAAGAGCTGGATCGCGGTGATGAGCACGGCAAACCTGAGTGTCATCACAATCCCGATAAGAAGTCCGCCTGTCGTAATCGGAATAATACCACCTATTACGAACAGAGTCGTGCCTCCGGGAAGTGTAATCACGGTGATAATGATCAGGATAACACTCATGACTGCAATGAGGAGAAACTGCCTGAGTACTTCACGGTGAAGTCCTGCGAAAAATGCGATGATGAGAAGCCCTACGACTACGACGGACAAGGAATGGAATGCTTGTTGAGACAATGCTCATTATACCGACACAGATTACAAACAGGATTTTTGTCAGCGGGGCGAGACGGTGGAAAAACCCGTCCTTCTGGACGTACTGGAGGATCTCGGTCATGACCTCACTCCCGGTGCCTGTAAATCGGATATGATCATACCGTTTTCCATCGTAATAACCCGGTCTGCACAATCCCTCGCAATCTCCCGGCTGTGAGTGACAATAATAACTGCATGGCCGGAAAGCTGGAGTTCTTTTAACACTTCCATGACTTCCCTTGCCTCTTTACCGTCGAGCCCGGTCGTCGGTTCGTCAAGCACGATCACCGCGGGTTTCATGGCAAGGACACAGGCGATTGCGAGCCGCTGGCGTTCACCGCGGGAGAGCCACCTCGGATAGAGGTCTTTTGCATGGGTAAGCCGTACCCGGGTAAGTGCATGGTCGATTACCGTATCGCGGTCCGGGATACCCAGGTTATCTACACCGAACGCCACCTCTTCACGGACCGTGTCGGCAAAAAACATGTGGTCCGGGTTCTGGAATACCAGTCCCACATCCCGGGCAAGCTCGGTAATCGTTGTTTTTGCAGCATCTTTCCCCTTTACCGACACGGTCCCGCCGGTAGCCTTCAGGAGTCCGTTGAAATGCTTGATCAACGTGGTCTTTCCCGAGCCGTTCTCCCCGACTATTGCGATAAATTCGCCGGACGATATCGTGAGATCGACATCGTACAGTGCACGTATATCTTCCCCATACGTGTGGGAAAGACCTTTTACAACAATCAGCGGCTCGTGTATAAATTCATCTCCGGATCCATGGGTCCGTTCCCTGATACCCGAAAAATCAGGAAGGACTATCTTCTGTACACCCGGGTCCCTGATGATCTCATCGGGTTTTCCGGCTGCCATGATACGGCCTTCTTCCATGACCACCAGGGTATCGACAATCTCTCTCATCCGGAGAAACTTATGCTCTACAAGAAGTATTGTCCTGCCCTGGGCTTTCAGCCCCTTCAGGATCTCGAGGATTCCACTCGTCCCGTGTTCATCCAGTTCAGAAGTCGGTTCGTCAAGGATCAGGATACTGGTCCCAAGGGCAAGCGTTACGGCCAGCACAAGGCGCTGTTTCTGTCCCCCGGAAAGGGTATGGGGGGCCCGGTCTTTTAACGTGGTGAGTTTTGTCATCTCCATGATTATCCGGAGACGGTCCTCAATTTCGTCCACCTGGAGTCCTCTTCGCTCAAGTGCAGAGAGGATCTCTTCTTCGACCGTTGTAAAAATCAGTTGTGCTTCGGGGTCGTCGAAGACAATCCCGAGGTTGGTGGCGATATCTGAAAGGTCTTTGTAACTCATTACGTCGCGACCGTCGATCGTGACGGTGCCCTCTTTCTTTCCACCGTATTCGTGGGCAAGAATACCGGCTGAAGCAAGACAGAGCGTTGTTTTCCCGGCGCCCGAAGGCCCGGTTATCATCACGCACTGTCCTTTTCCCACCGATAGCGAGAGATCTGTTAACGCGGGTTTTCCGGTATGGGGGTAGGCATAACTTACCGAATCGAGCCTGATCATTCCTGTCCCCGCATCAGCACCCTGCTTGACGGGATGTAGAGCAGCTGGACAATAACTGCGTTGAATACTGCTGTAATAACTACGATCGGGACGAATACAACGATAAATCCACCCATGGTAGCATACTTGGTGATAATCTGGGGTGCGACTGCGATAATTGCAATCGCGGCAAAGGTAAACCCGCTCGCGAGCGTTGTGATGAACGTGGCAATGGACGGGGAGATCTTCGACCGGTTTTTAATCGCGGCATAGATACCGAAGCAGACAAGTGCCCCGACGGGTTCACTGATCAGGTTTGCGGGTGGGAATATCGAGCCTGATATCAGCATTGAAAGGATACCGGCTACGATACCAATTCCTAATGCCTCGTAAATCTTCGGCGATATCAGGATAATCGCGAGACAATAGAACGCGATGATCATGTTCGGTGTCAGCGGTGTATGGAGCATCGCAAGGAAATAGCGAAGAATTGCTCCAATGGCTAGTAAAATACCAACTATTGCAATATCTCTGGACTTCATGGGTGTTCTCAATCCTCGGGGTTTGTATTCAAGTAAGACCTGGTCACACGAAAGGCGGATTTCGAATGTTGGCTGACGGTTATACCAAAGGGATCCAACGGAGAGGTGTGCCGGAATCCTGCCCATAACAGCCATACGACCCTGATGTGTGACAATGTAATACTTTGATGTATAAAATAGTACATTTTAGTATAAATAAGTAGCCAGTGGGCTATCATTCCAGGAGATCTTCTGATATAAAGGGAAAAAACCGTAAAGCCAGGTTCTTATCGTTAATCAGACCGCCTATCGAACCGGAATATCTGTCCGACCGCTGACCGGTTGCATACTGATATCCTTCAGATAAATGCTGCAATCGCTGGTTTTCATGCGAATGCGTCCCTTATCTTCTCTGCTACTTTCTCCTTAATTCCGGGAAGATCCCTGATATCGTGATAGCGGTCCATTTCATCCAGGAACAAATCACCGGCACAGGTAATGCCGACATTGTTCATGAAAGCATGGACCACCGCTGAAACACACCTGAAATTCGATGGCCCTTTCCTCCCGGCAACCGCGAAGAGGACGCCTTTCCGGCCGGCCCTTCCCTGTCCCAGTGTCAGGGCAGCATGCCAGGTAAGACAACGGTCAATAAGAATTTTAAGTGATCCGGGGACCGTATTCGTGTAAACAGGGGAACATATTACAAGCAGGTCGGCATTCCTGCAGGTCTCGATGACCTCCGCCATATCGTCGGTAAATGTGCAAATCCCGCTATTATAACACTGGTAACAGCCGATGCATGGGTGAATTCCCATATCGTCCGGATATAAAACCCGGACCGTTTTTCCGAGATCATGAACATAATCGACGACCCATCCGGCGATGGTACTGCAGTTGCCATCGCCTCTCGGGCTTCCCTGTATGACAACCACGTTGAAAGGAGGCATGGGAGGTACCCTGACGGGAGGAACGTCGGGCGATTCCTGAAAATCTGAAGGACTTTCACATAGTTCACGTTCCCATTCATTCAACCTGTTTTTACAGACGGTCTCTGCATCCAGCGGGCATCCTGGTGAATATTCATAGGTATTTGTCCGGAAGATCCTGGTTACCCGGACTCCGGACAAGGCCGCGAGGCAATAACGGTACATCCCGGGATAGATTTCCGTGAGGTCTTCCCTTGTAAGAAGGAGTAAAAATTCCCCTATGCGAGTAGCGACCACCTGTTTCACCAGGATAGTCGTGTCATTGCTCATGAGGATCGATACCGTCCTGTCTCGTGATAAACCATACGAAATCTACTTCAGGGCGGCGGTATGGTGTACCTGAAAATCCAGAAATATGGCCTGAATTGAATTTTATTGATTTTAAGGTTTCATTGCAGAGGATCTCTGATTGTTCGGACATCTGTATGCACCCCGCCAGATCACTTTCACACCGCGTCCGCTCCACCCTTATGGACTTACCCGTGCACTGATGAACCATGGAGTTTGAGCTGGCACCGACAATATCCGTGCTGACGGGCACGTTCAGTGCCATGATCGCACCCGAAGAACTCGTTCTCCCGGCCCTCACCAACCCCGACAACGGACGATACCTGTTCCTTTATCTTGCAGGGAATGTATCGGGGATACTCCCTGCACTCGTGAAGCGTCCTGCCAACATAGAGATCAGGAGGGCCGTTTCACCAGGCCGGCTCGTCGCAGAGATCAGGGCTGCACGCCATTCCATTCTCTTCGTCGAACATGACCCGTCGCTGTACGACTGCGTGGAAGACGCCGCATCGGTCGCACATGCACTGAAAGGAGCGGCAGAAGGTTCGGTCGTGGTGCTGTATGCTCCAAAAGCGGACCCGTGGTTTGATGCGATCCTTTCCCGGGCAGACCAGGTGTTTTTTTTCAGGGTACCACCAGCACCCCGGCAGAATACACCCCGCAGGGCCCACCCGTTGCGGAAACTACCCGGGGCGGGTAATGGACAGGCAACCCTTGCGGGGTTCTCAGGCGAGGTGTCATGATGGGGAGAAGTTTCCAGAGTGTCCGGATGGGTGTAAACAACATTGCCAGCCGGTGGGAGCGTGCAGCCCGGGTCATGAGGTGCAATGATGAAGTCTACGCGAACAAGGTGGTGGCAATGGCAAAGACATATGCAAGCGAGGCATTTTACGCATTCGATGACCCGCTTGAAGCGGCGATGTTCTCGGTACTCATCTGCATGCAACGGGAGTACGGACCGGATTGCGGGCATGGTGATCCCGGCGACGTCGGTTTCCCGGAGGGGATATCATGTCTTCCACCCGGAAAACCATCCCGGGTGGCGGGAAACGCCGAAGGTGTAAACGATCATGTGGATCATTGACTCATGCTACCGGGACGGCCATGTTGAACTCTGGGAGCGTCGCGAGACGGGCAGGGCGACTCTCCACCGGATACCATGGACTCCGGATTTTTACTTCCAGCTGCCTGATCCGGACTCCCACTGGAGATGATCGAAGCGCTTTCTGAACAATACAGTGTCCATGAAATGCCAGTTCGAGACGATATATGGCACCTGCAACGGGTACCGGGCCGGTGCAGGACGGCAGGTAGCCGATGCAATCCTGGAACAGACCTGCCACGAAGCCAGGCTGTATAATGTCGATACCAGGCCTGGACCACCGTTACATGGCAGAACATGCCCTGTTTCCCTGTGGCGGACAGGAAGAGTCCAGGTTTTCCCCGGATTTTTCTCTCCCTGACAGGGTCATGGAGATCGAAGTCCTGGAAAACCCGTATGCCGCCCTGGAATGCAGGCCGGTCCGTGTAACCTACGGGGATTCAGGCAGGAACAGAACTCCTTTCCGGGGATGAAAAAACGGTGATCGCCGATCTTTCGGGAATTGTCAGTTCCTTTGACCCGGATGTCATCCTTTTTCCCGGTGCAGATACCTGGGTCCCGCGGATCGTGGCAAAGGCCCGGCAATTATGGTCTCGATCCTCCATTCAGCCGGAACGGAATGTTCCGGAGGATCGCGGCCATGTCGTACCTGGAGTTACGGCAGGACCGAGTACCGCGAAGGTTCACTCATACCGGACGGCAGGCTGCTGATCGACACGCAAACCAGTTTTAACTACCGTGAAGGCGGGCTGTACGGGGTAATCCTTGCATCACGGCTTACCGGCCTCTGCCCGAACCTCGCGGCACGGTTCACTGCCGGGACCCTGATCTCCAGTTATGAAGTGTTTGAGGCACTCCGGCAGGGAATTGCGGTACCGTACCGTAAGACCGATGCCGAATGTACCAGGAGTGTAAATGACCTCCGTGCCTGCGACCGGGGAGGGATGATGTTCCAGCCGGTACCCGGGCTCTACGAGGACGTCTTCCAGATCGATTTCACCTCCCTGTACCCCGCAGTCATCGTGCTTCACAACCTTTCGCCGGAAACGCTTGCCAACCCTGAAAAGCCGGGTTTTCTTCCGGGTGTGCTTGCAGCCGCTCCTCGAACTTCGGTACAGGACCAAGCAACTGAAGAAGACAGCCCCGCACTATCATGGGGCCGATTCAATTCTCAAATGGATGCTGGTTACCTGTTTCGGGTATACAGGGTACAAAAATGCCAAATTCGGGAGGATCGAGGTACATGAGCGTATTACCTCCGGTTCCCGGGATATCCTCATCAGGTCGAAGGATATCGCTGAAGAGGAAGGGGCAACAGTCCTCCACGGGATTGTCGACTGCCTGTGGCTCCAGGGGCCCGGACGCGAACACCTTAAGGCACGGATAGATAAGGAGACCCAGTTGCTCACCGAACTCGAATCCTATGACTGGCTGGTCTTTCTCCCGATGCCGGACGGGTTCGGGGCGTATAACCGGTATTATGGCAGGCTTAACGACGGTTCGGTTAAAATACGCGGTATTGCCAGCCGGCGGGGAGATACGCCGGAGTATATCAGTCAGGCGCAGACGCGGATGCTCGATCTCCTGGGAACGGCGTCCTCACGAAGCGGGATCAACGAGATCAGCAGTGCGGTGAGAGAACTGTACAGGGAATTGAGGGACGGGCTCCGTACCGCCAACCCGCAGGAGATGGCAATCCACCGCCAGGTAAGCCAGGCTCGATTATTCCCGGAACTGTCCCGAGGCATCGGCAGTCAGGGCATGCAGGGCCGCAGGCATCCCGGTCTCGCCGGGGATGGAAATCGGGTATGTTGTCCGGGATGCAGGGAAATGGGCCGTAGACCTTTCATGGGAGGCGACCGGGTTCGATGCGACCTATTACCAGGCGCTGCTCGACCGGGCATGGCGTGAGATCGAATTTGCACTCCGGGAAGCTGCCGGGGAGAAAATTCCCTGGTTAAGGGTCATGTCACCGGTCGACTAACGGATGTTGATAAAATGCTTTCGCCATGATGTTTTCCATCCTGATTCGTCGTTTTCCGGGAGAAACATACGATGAAAGCCGGATTATATTTTCATCATAACTGATGTCGTCCGGCTTGGCAGACCACAACATTATTGTAGGGGATATGCGCTCATTCACTCTATCGCAAGGAGCGCGGTGAATGACAAAGAAACCGATCAGCAGTAATAAAAAACCGGATGTGTACCGTGAAGCGCTCGAACTCCACGAGCGGAAACAGGGAAAACTGGAAATCCGTTCCAAGGTCCCCCTCAGGACCAGGAGGGACCTTGCAAGGGCGTATACACCCGGGGTTGCGGCGGTTTGCAGGGAAATTGAAAAGGACAAGGACCTTGCGTACCGGTATACCCTGAAAGCAAACACCATTGCAATCGTGACAGACGGGTCTGCTGTTCTCGGCCTTGGAAATATCGGCGGTTATGCAGCGATCCCGGTTATGGAGGGAAAAGCAATCCTTTTTAAGAAATTCGCAGATATCGATGCGTTTCCCATATGCTTTGAGAAATATCACTCGGGTTTTGCCGATGACATAAAGAATATCGCACCCGTGTTTGGCGGTATTAACCTCGAGGATATCGCGGCACCGAAATGTTTCGAAGTCGAGGAGGCGCTGCAGGATATCGGTATCCCGGTCATGCACGACGACCAGCATGGCACGGCTATTGTCATTCTGGCGGCGCTCCTGAATGCATGCAAGGTGACAGGAAAGGAATTTGAGGACCTTAATATCACGATCTGCGGTGCCGGTGCTGCAGGATATGCAACAGCCAGGCTCCTGAAATGTATCGGGTACAACCCGGATTACTGCCGTTCAGTCCACGATATCATTGTCTGCGATACGAAAGGCATCATCCACCGCCAGCGTGATGGTCTCTATGCGAATAAATACAAGTTTATCCTCGCCGACGAGACGAACCGCCAGGGCCGGTCGGGGGATATCGCGGCGGCGATGGAGGGTGCCGATGTCTGCATCGGGGTCTCCGCTCCCGGAATTATTACAAAAAAGATGGTCCGTTCGATGAACGACGACCCGATTGTTTTTGCGATGGCAAACCCTGTGCCTGAGATCATGCCCGATATTGCACTCGCAGCCGGTGCGGCTATCGTGGGCACCGGAAGGAGCGACTTCCCGAACCAGATCAACAATGCACTGGCATTCCCGGGAATGTTCCGGGGTGCCCTCGACGCATGTGCCACGAAAATTACCAATGGGATGAAGGTGGCAGCTGCGCATGCCCTGGCAGATTTTATCGGTAAACCCGCCAGGGACAGGATCCTTCCCAGCGTTCTTGACCGCCGGGTGACAGCGGCAATTGCGGATGCGGTAAAAAAAGCGGCAATCGCCGGGGGGTGTGCCCGCCGGACCTCAGAGTAATCATCGCAAACTTAATCCTCTTTACACAGTATTTTTTTAAAAAAACCGGCAAAAGAACAAGGAGAATGTATCTTTTTGGTCCTCACTCTGGCGATGGTTAATGGATGGGGGGGCATTCGGATTGACTCTTGAAGTCCAACAGGACTTCCCCGGAATTTCAATCCCATGACGATCTGCCACCATCACGACAGGAATGCCGGGTTTCTGCGAATGTTGTCCTACAAACTAAAAAAAGAACATAACACAACTATCCAGCGTTGATTATTAGCTTAATGAGAAATTCTGGTGCCGTTACTGTATCTATCAACTGAACATTTCGTCTGGATTATCAGGTCATGTCTCAAATAAGATAATGAGCATCATGCCGGTTGTAATAATTAAAATGGCGAAGGGAAGGACGATTGAACAGAAAAAGATCCTTATCAGGGAATTTACGAGGACAATTACGGAAACACTCGGAGTAACGCCCGACACGGTCACGATAATGATCGACGAGCTTGACCGCGATAATATCGGGAAGTCGGGAAAAATGCTCTCCGAAGGCCCTGTAAAATAATACCTGTGCCGGACAAAGCACGGGATTTTCCGTAAGGCCAGGGCTTTGTCACGTAAAAATTAATCTCTTTTTCCGGACAAGTACCTGGTGAATGAGTTCCAAAAAAGATGGTTCGTTCTGGCTTGCCGTTTTCGTCGGGTTTGTCCTGATGGTCGTGCTTGGTTTCGTCCCGGTGATCGGACCCCTGGTTGCAGGACTTGTCGCCGGCCTGATCGCCGGGGGAGGAGTATGGAACGGGGGAAAAGCAGGATTTTTAAGCGGATTGCTGGGGGCGATCATTCTTTCGGTCCTTGCAATAATCGGAGCTACGTTCCTGCTCGGAATTTTTGGCCTTTTAGCCGGTCTGGGCATTGCGTTAGCCCTGGTTATTCTTGCTCTCTACCATGCAGTGCTCGGCCTGATCGGAGGGTTTATCGGGGGCTTATTGAGATAACGGGATATCGTGTACAGGCGGCACCGTTTCATGGTGCCGGCGCTCTTCCCATTTCACCGAGTGCTGCCAGGTAGTGCTCTCTTCTGGCGATATAGGGTCCGGGTTCAGTTCCCAGAGGTATGTACTCCGATACAGCCCACCCCTCTTCAGTCATTTTTATTTTTGTCCGGTCCGAAAGGCCCATCAGGAACCCGAACTCAACACGGTGTTTCTCGTCCGACAGGCGTGATGTCAGCCATTCCAGCAATTCCGGGTCATGGGTTCCGACCTGAAAAGCGGCGCCCGTTGGCACCACCATCTCGACAAGTGCTTTGAAACGGGCCTGGACCTGTTCAAATTCCTCGAAATCACCGTGATATGCCCCTTTGACAATTCTTGGTGTGATTCCCGCCGCGACGATGTTCACGAGGTCTTTCCCCGTACGGTTCATGTATGCCTGGAGTGCAAGAGTCACGGGGTAGCCGGTCCTGATGCAGGCAATCCCCGTCTCGATCGTGATATCGATCAGACCCTTCCCTTCCATGTCAAGCTCGAATCCCGTATGCCTGTTAGCGGCTTCCTGGAGTAGGGTTCCGGCATTTTCCCTGCATGCCTGTTGATCGAAGACCGCACCTACCGCGGTCAGTTTGAGAGACAACGAGGCATCAAGTCTGGTGTGCCTCTATCGCCCTTATACAATCGATATTTTCTTTCACCCACCGGAATGCCGCCTGCCTGTCGGGAGCATGTTCACCGAGCACGGCGAGGGTACACCTGATCCCCTTTGAATTCCGCTCCCTGCACCTGCCGACTGCTGCATTGAGATCAGGCAGTGTCCATCTGTCCGGGACGACCGTCATGGTAGCTTTGTATCAGGAATTTTGAAATGAAAAACCTGCTGATCAGGATGCCTGGTTTATCGCGGACGGGACCCGGTGATTCTCCCGATAGAGAAAGAAAATCCCGGTGTATTAAAAATATCAGATATTTATAACAAGTATTTTTATATTTTATGTATTTCACGATCTATAAGTAGTGGAATCCCATTAAGGGAATACTATAGCACCTACTCCAATAATTATACGGTCAGGATACATACCTGTCCGGAAGGTCGTAAGGAGTATCATTTGGACGTCGTTTGGAGGGTGCCAGGGCCCGGAGTATTAGGGATCCGGCATGACCCCCCGATAAAAAAAGGTGATTCCTCTGTGAGCATTGCAGGCAAAGTAAAAGTCCTTCTCGTTGACGATGAGCCTGGACTCACCGGAATAGCTAAGCTGTTTATTGAACGATCCGGGGAATACCAGGTCGATATCGCAAATTCTGCTGCATCTGCACTTGAAATGCTTAAAGCGACTCAGTACGATGCCGTGGTCTCCGACTACCTGATGCCTGACATGGACGGTATCACATTTTTAAAAACAGTAAGGTCGGGCAATACCACAATACCGTTCATCGTGTTCACCGGGAAAGGCAAGGAAGAGGTGGTGATAGAAGCCTTAAACAACGGGGCTGATTTTTACCTCCAGAAAGGCGGCGACCCCGCAACCCAGTTTACCCAGCTCCAGTCGATGATCAGGAATGGTGTAGAACAGAGAAGGGCTGAGCGGGAACTGCGTGAGAAAAATCGTATTCTTGATGCAATTCTCACTGCGTCACCGCAGGGGATTGCGCTGGTCAGGGATGACCGGATCAAGTGGGTCAATGACGCGTTTGCTGACATGCTGAAATGCACGAAGACGGGACTGATCGAGAAAGACCTGGAGTCGCTGTTCGAGGACCATGAGGTGTACCGTCGCGTAACCGAACAGATTGCGGCCGACCTGGAAAATAAGCTGCATTCTGAATTACGTACGAGGTTCAGACAGAAATCAGGTCCCCTGATCGATTGCGAGCTCAATATCGTCCCCCTGGAAGCGCGCAATAAGGAATCGGGGACAATGATCACGATCACCAATATTACGAAGACACTCGCGATGACCCGGGAGATTGAACGGTTATCAGCCTTCCCTAACCTCGAACCGAACCCGGTTATTGAAATTAACCAGAACGGCCAGATATCGTATTTCAACGAGGCCGCAATTGATGACCTTATCAGGTTCGAACCAGGTGCAACCCTGGAAATATTCTTCCCGCATGACCTTCCCGACCTGCTCCGCGCGATGGACAAGGAAGAAGCAAGTCAGTATGAAAGGACACTTCATATCGGGAATATGATCTACAGCGAACATATCATGGTCAGCCCGAGGTTCCGGGTAATACGGATATCTGCGATAAATTCCACCAAGCAGCGAAAGATACAGGTTGCGATTAAAGAAATGGAAGATGCACTCCGTGATCGTTAAATCAGGATTTGTAACGCCGTGAGCAAGGATCGTCACTGAAAAAACTGTTTCCGTGCACTATAAGCATCATCCATCATTTTCCGTCTGGTTATATCAACTATCCATGGATCTTAAATTTTTCCAAACCACAAAATAAATAAAAAGGAAAGGGTCTTGAAAAATCCGGAGAAAACTAAGATCCTGATCGTGCCAACCCATGGTGATTAACGGGCAGACCCGGTACTATTTTTATTCCTAAAAACTTCTTTCGGAAGTAAAGGATTGAACTGGTACTATCAGACTATTTTTAATAGAAAAGGACTCAACTGATTCCTGTAGCGCGGGAGTGATGGGTACATCTATCCATGAAGCATTTCAGCGTTACGCGGAGACCTGTTCGACATCCGGGAAATATATCCGACGGGTATATCCGGGTTATCTGGTTTCCGGAGAGAAAGGAGATGATTTCATGAATATTCTGAAACTACCGGGCAGCCGTGTCCTGCTCATTGCCGTAATCGTGGCCGGGCTTTTCATTGCACCTGCCGCGCTGGCAGATGTGCCGGCATGGTCGTATGGCATCAAGGCGCTCCCGGGAGCTACAACATCAGCACAACCGGCATTGACCACGGTATCGGGACCGTACGCATTGGGATCGGTCTCCGCATATGGAGGAGTAAGCAGCCGGTCTCCATCGTCGCACATCGATTACTTTGAGACTGTGTCGGCCAGTGGTAAAATAACAAGTTTCGCCTTCTCATTCCATTATGAAGGATAGGCCGTAAATCCGATGTCCATAAGGATACGGCATACTGTAGAGGAAAAAGGCCCCGAAAGGGGCCTCCTTACTCAAATCCATTCAGTTTCAGGAATTACCCTGTGATATCAGAGTAAACGCGATCTTTTATTCAGTTCTTTCAACAGGGATGATCCCGCCGACCCTGCCTACTTTCCCATCGGCAAGCCGGACTTTTATCCCGTGAGGGTGAAAGGAGGAGTTCGTAAGGATCTCCGTGACAATGCCCCGGGTCTTCTTTCCCGACCTCTGGTCCTGTTTCTGGATAATATCAACCGTAAGCCCGTTGCTTACACTTATTCTGTACCTTCCGTCCTGTGCTGGTATCATACAATGTTATCCTGACTGGTTAATCGTTTAAAAAAAGGAAATTTCAGATATACCTGGCCTTTTTCGAGAGTTTGCGCGGTGTATAGAGCGGGCGGAACGGCATGCCGCCGATATCCTGCCGGACTACCGCAACAAGCTCGTCTTCCGTGAGCGTGACCTTATGTGGCTTGTCTTTTTTCGATTCCTTCCGGATGGTAACGGTGAGTTTTCCGCTCTCTACCTCGGCATCCCCGACGACGATCACGTAAGGTACCCAGTCCATCCCGGATTCCCTGATCTTCTTACCGACGCTTTCGTCACGGTCGTCGAGGTCTGCACGGATATTTGCAACGGTCAGCCTCTCGGCGATCTCTTCTGCAAACGGGAGGTGGCGTTCTGCCACCGGCACCACGCGGACCTGGGATGGAGACAACCAGGCGGGGAGCATCGGCACTTCCATGTAGGCGGTGCTTTCAAGGATGGCACAGATGACCCGTTCAACGCTGCCCGTTGGAGAGCAGTGGAGGATCGGCGGGTGGACTTCGGTCCCGTCCATCAGGTGGTACTTGATATTGAACCGTGTCGAGCTCTCGACATCAATCTGGACGGTCGGGTTCTCAATCGGGCGGCCCTGGCCGTCAATTGCCGCGAGGTCGATCTTTGCAATCCAGTAATGGACCCGGCCCGAAAGGATCTCAATCAGGAGTGGCATACCGGAGTCAGCCACGATCTTCTTTACCCAGCCTTCGTGCTCCGTGTAAAAGTCACGGGTACACCGGAATACTCCGACAAGTTCTGTCCCGAAGTCTTTCCCGGTTTTCCAGCCCATGGTGAGCTGCTCTTCAAAGCACTTCAGTGCCTCTGGCATATCGGTGCAGAGCGAATGCATATCGGGCATCGTAAATGCACGCAGGCGCTTGAGCCCGATGACTTCGCCCTTCTGCTCATGACGGAACGAGTAGGTGGAGAGCTCGTACATCTTCATCGGCAGGGTATTCGGGGAGATATGCATGTCCCGCATGATCGAGAACATACCGAAACATGCGGCAAACCTGAGCATCATGTCCCGGTTCCCGCTCTTGAAACGGTACTGGCGTTCCCCGAACTTGTCGGCATGCTCGTAAATCGCACGGTCGCCGAGGTCGTACATCACCGGGGTCTCGACAGGTGTCCCGCCGTAGGGGAGGATCATCTGGAGCACGTAGTCGGCGAGGAGGTCCCTGATGAGCTTGCCACGGGGCAACCAGCGGAGGTGCCCGACGTCGCTCGCGGGCTCGTAATCGACGAGTTCCTTGGACCGCATCAGTTCGACATGGACCGGTTCCCCGCCTGCAGACGTCTGTTCGCCGAGTTCTTTCCTGACGAGACAACCGAACGGCGTTTTGTCCATGTAACCGGCGACGTCGTGCTGTTTCCCATCGGGAGTCATCACGAAGAACTCGTGGGTAACCGTTGATTTCGGCTTTACCACAACTCCCTCTCCCGGGACAATCGTCTTCGAGAGTTCCGACAGGGGGTGGCCCTTGCAGGCGAGTGAAAACGACTTGTACCAGCCGAACGGTGCACGCTTGACGTCGAAATCCACCTTCAGCTCACGTTCGAGGGCCTGGAGGACCGCAACCGCGACATCCGGGTTTGCAAGGTCGCTCGAAAGGTGGGCATACGGGTACAGCATGACATTTTTCACGGCGAGCTGGGCCGCGGTCTTCCTGACCTCGTCTGCTGCCTGCGCTACGACACCGTTGACATCTTCCTCGTCGACCGATTCAACCGCACAAAAGACAACAAGGGACTCTTTCTGCGAGTCCTTGAGCACGGCGCCCTCTTCGGCCATCCGGGTCTTCTTTTTCGCTTCGTATTCAATAAAATCCGAGTGTATCAGAAGAAGTCGCATAATTCATCTCCGGAATACTAAAATCATCGTTATTAAATGTGATTTCATACGGTATATACCAGACGGATTTGGATAAAAATGGGGTTTGGTCGAGTTGGGTTTGAGAGATGGATGACTAACTCATTTTTTTAACAAATTTGATTGAATGGATTTGTACTGAAATATTCGGCATGCCATTTTGTGAACAGGTGATTTAAACGTATATCCATGATTAAAACGAGTTAAATCGAAAAAATGAGATTTTTATATTCATCTTGCAATAATTCTCGCAGATGCAGATATATGGCAGATAAAGTGATATAGATAAGGATTTTTTAGAAATCAGTGAGGGAATACAAATTGGTACTTATGTTTGCTCTCGATTGTTTATTTGAACATATTCTCCAATAAGTGGAAACATCTGATTCAGAATTTGAAATGTAGAAAATTCACAATACGCTTATCTTTTTTATTCCCTGACAGTGTACATTGGTGCTCTGCATCAGCAGGAATCAACAAGGAAAAAATATTGCCTTAACCCCGACCGGGATAACAGATTTGTCTCGATCTCGCCGAATCCCGTTACTGTGTCTTTTTTATCGATTTTATTCGTCAGGCAGCGAAACATTTCCAGCGAGGAAACTTACAATGTCAATGATCTGGAAAACGGTCAGTGGTCGTATAACATGATTATCAAACCCTGCTTTATTGCAAACGGACGAAATTTAAACTTAATGGATGGTCCTTTCTATCCTTCAAATTATATAGGTGAATTGTCCATGCGTGTCACCCTGAATAGAAGTCCCAACGAGTAATGGTCAGGGATTAAACGGATCGCGTTGCCAAACTGAGTATCAACGATTTTAGGACAGTTTCCGGCAGTGAAGTGATCAAGGAGCTACATAATAAATCCGGGGGACAAAGCCAAGCATAATGTAACTTCCCTCACAACATTCCGGGCGTAAATCGATGAAACGGCCCAGCCGGGATCGATTACGAAGCCTGCAGATGGAGAAGTTTCCGCCTAACACGATCCAGAATGCGATAGAAGCCTCCTACAGTTTGCAGCAGCGCAGAAACTATCTGAATCATATGCAGAAGTATTGTTAAAAGATGGTCAGATGCTCTGGACGGTCAATAGCCCAACGGTCATTAACGCGAAACACCAATTGACTCAACAGTAATGCGTATTACGTATTCAAATAACCGGAGTATGGGAAATGATCCCCGGCTTCATCTATCATTCAAAAACGGGACCGGGCTGCCGATCTGTTATCGGAAGCAAATGACCTACTGCCGAAAAACGATTTTTCCGGGGCAAAGGATAAGGCATTACAGGCCTCAGATTTGGCCTCTCATAGTTATGATGATGCCCTTGTATTAAGGAAGGCTATTGGAGAAACAAACGCCGTACAAACCCTACAACGATATCTAATCACATTACACAAAGCCCCGTAATTGACCCAATCCAACTACTAATTTTATTGTGAAAACACCGGCGGTTATTGTCACTACTATGCCAATCACCATTAATGATAATCAGCAAATCCTTCACCAGACTGGAACAACAAAATACCCTTCTCGCAGAGCAAAATAAAAAATTACAAAATCAAAGTGATGCATTACAAAATATCCTTGATACAATTACTAAATTCTTAAAACAGATCTAGGAATTCAATACATGTTTTGACAACGCAAGTTCCTAATATCCTAATTCAACCACTCTTAGGGTTCTCGTGGTACCGTGACAGTGTCGCCTGTCTCTGGTTCATATATTTTGCATCGCCTTTCAGGTTGTATGGCTTTGATGCACGTTCAGTAGTATAGAACACCAGTTGTCCGATCGGCATCCCCGCATACACTTTCACCGGACGCTGGTTGACATTGCACATCTCCAGGGTAATCGACCCGGTGAATCCCGCATCAATCCACCCCCCTGTCTGGTGGAGTTCTACGCCAAGCCGTGCAATGCTGCTTTTTCCCTCGATACTTGCGACGATATTGTCGGGAAGGGAGATCACTTCAAAGGTCTCGGCGAGCAGGAAGTGGCCGGGATTAATAACAATGGAATCTGCAGTCAGTTCCTGTGTATCTGCCGTGATGGTCTCTTTCTGGTAGGGATCGATCACTTCGTCCCCTTCCTCGTACCAGACGAAATGGTTCCCAAGACGGATATCGAGGGAATTGGGTTGTACCAGGTTCGGGTCGAACGGATCTATTTTGATATAGCCTCTGTTAATGCGGTCCAGAATTTGCCAGTCGACAAGGATCATTCTGGAATATTATGCAACCGGCTTCCACATAACATCTTTGAATGGAAATGATCTTGAAAAAGGTAACATATCAGATTTCGGGAAATCCAAAATTTCACTAACGCTCCCGGGGCTCCGCCCCGCCGCTGTGGCGACCCCGGTTGGGATAGATCCTGCCCCCTGATCTCTGAAATTAATGAGTCTCACGGAAAACCCTGCCCAGGGAATATCTTGTTCGGGGTGGTTCAGGAGGGGGTGAGCCCCCTCCTGTCTTAGTATCTCATTTTAGGCATTTTCCGTTAGTTCTAATAAATAATTTTACTATTTTTTAATTTTAACAATAATAACCATAATTGAATATAAAAAGATTTATATCTATAGAATAGATGCGACAATATGGATTCTGAGGAAATAGGCCCAAAGAAAAACAATGATGGTATGCTACTAGAACAATGGAAAATTGCAAACAATTTGAAAATGCATGAAGATCATTTACTTTGGTTTATTTCAAGTATATTTTGGGCTGCAAATGCTTTGTTGCTGGTCGCCCTATTTCAAACCAGCAGCCAATTTTTTACTTTAATGAAATGGATTATTATTCCTTTATTTGGATTAGGTTTGTCAATTTTTTGGTATTTGGTCGGAGCTCACGTTTTGGGATATACATTTTTTTATGAGAATTTAGTAGGGCGAATTGAGGAAATATTGATTTCAGACCTGGAATTTAGAACCGGATGGGATAACAAAAAACATTATCACAAATATATTACTGGAATGCGATTAAAACCGAAAATGAAATATATTCCGGTAATTGGAATAATCGGATGGATTAGTGGATTGTTTTTTGGTATTTTATTGATTATATTAGCGCTAATTAGATGTTAACCATTGAAAATAAATCCAACATTATTAAAAAGCACCATGATTACCTTGCCCAAGGAATATCCGATTCGGGGTGGTTCAGGTTGGGGTGAGCCCCCTCCTGTCTAGCGTTCGAACAAGAAAAAACTAACCAAACCCACAACCTACAGCGTCGGAATCCTACGTTTCAGTTCTTCCCAGTCGCTGCCGACGGATTTTTCAATGAGTTTTTTTACATTGGCGAAAGCGGGAGCAGACAAAACATTCTGCCAGATTCGGGTCATATTCTCACGATCGTCGTTACCGATTAAGGGGAAAAGCCATCCCACCAAATCCGGGAACCGTTCCGGAGGGATCGTGCTTGCCATCATACCTACCGCCTTCCCCTGATCCGGCAAGGAGATCCGTTCCCTGAAAATACGGTAGAGATGTGTATCTTCTTTTAACAGGTGTATATTCAGGTGAAAACGAAATGCCGCCGTAGCCCGGGCAATTTTTAAATCGTCTTTTACGGAATATGAATTACTCAGTTCGTCAAACGCCATGTCAAGCCCATGGTGATCCTGGATGTATGCTTCGGCAACCAGGGGGGCGACATTTTCGAGTGCCGGGAAAATGGCTAATTCTTCTCCTTTCGCATGCCAGACCAATACCTCGTTCAGAAACCGGAACCGCCCTATTTTGGTTGAAAAACCTTCAACTCCCTTTGCTGATTCCAATGCTGCGGTATCGATTTGCCACATGTCATTCCTGAATGCATTGTGAATTGCCCGTATCGCATCGACAGGTTCAGTCATGGGCACTCATCCATCGATGTAATTAATAAATATTTCCGGGTATCTCAAATTAAAGAATTAAAATTTAGATCACGGAGTCTTATCTTAATGATCGCTAACTTCATGGAAACCCTGCCCAAGGAATACCTTATTCGGGGATTATCGGGAGAATATGAAACATCCTCCTGTTGACCATTTCAGAATGACATTCCACAGGAGTAATTCCGTATATTCCCACAATAATCACCTCATTGCTTAATCTGACGGATATCTGCATAGATTATAATGCCCTGTAACCTATTTAATGGCATTTTAGTGATAGGGTAATTTCATCCATACTTTATGTCATACAACCAGGAGATCCAGCCTTATTTTTCTTTGTCGAAAGAATAATTTTCGGCCCGTATCTAAAAATAACGAGTATTCAAAGAGATAATCAAAATAACCCCAATTTGGCCTTGGTTCATATGGCGAAAGATCAATCCGAGACCGGAAATGGCTCCGATTTGGAATATCGGGAAACAACTTTTAAGCATAAACTGAGGTGCATTTACCTTAACCCCCGTCACCCGGTGTGATTATAACAGGCAAAATTAATAATAATAAAATCAAGGACTGTACCAGATTAGCCGATGTGCCAATCTATGAAAAGGAATCTGAACAATTGTAAATTAAAAAAAATACTCACCATAGGCTACTTGAATATTTCGTGCTGGAAGTTACCGCCAGTTAGCAGATAATTTACTTGATATTCACCCCAATGCAGCAGCCCTTTTCTATTAAAAGATCATGCAAATTATCTCCTTTCATCTGGCGCTTCAGGCCAGTGAACATCAAAGCAACAACCCGGGAACGTTGAGCTTGTGGTGTGATATTTTAAACCCTTATTCACTACCACAAAGGGTATATTCCATTTTTCTACAATTTAGTAAAAGGAGTTTGTACATTGGACATCCCACGTATCTTCAACATTACCGAAAGTGCTCACCGCATCCATAACCCGTTTACACCAGAAAATCTCGCCACTCTCGGCGCAGCGTTGCGCCTGGAACCGGGGACCCGGGTGCTCGACCTCGGCAGCGGTTCGGGCGAGATGCTATGCACCTGGGCACGCGATTACGGAATCACCGGCGTCGGCATCGACATGAGCCAGTTGTTCACCGGGCAGGCGAAACTCCGCGCTGAAGAACTCGGAGTCGCCGATCGGGTCAGGTTCATCCACGACGACGCTGCCGGCTACGTCGCCGACGAAAAGGTCGGTGTGGCAGCCTGCCTCGGCGCCACGTGGATCGGTGGGGGAGTCGCAGGCACCATCGAACTTCTGGCGAAGAGTCTCCGCTCCGGAGGGATCATCCTCATCGGCGAGCCCTACTGGCAGCAGTTACCACCGACAGAAGACATTGCCAGGGGATGCGAAGCCAGTTCTATCTCCGAATTTCTCATGCTTCCGGAACTTCTCGCGTCTTTCGGCGACCTCGACTATGACGTTGTGGAAATGGTCCTGGCTGACAAAGTGGGCTGGGACCGGTACGAAGCGGCCAAGTGGCTCACCATGCGCCGATGGCTCGAAGCGAATCCCGACGACGACTTCGCGAAAGAGGTCAGGGCCAAACTGACGTCGGAACCAAAACGCTACGCCGCGTACACGCGTGAATACCTTGGATGGGGTGTGTTCGCGCTGATGGCACGGTGATGTGAGGCAGTTGGGATATTCGGCGGTTTGTCAACGGCTGGGGCGACTGAGTTACACTCTGTGGCTCGCCGAGGTGTAAGTTCATTTTCAATAACTCAAATCATTGAGGCTGTGGGGAATATATAAAACTCAAATCTGGTATGGTCCCTAAAATTATGCACAAAAAAATTTGGGAACATTATTTCGCGAAGTTCATTAAAGCAATAATCTATGATAAAACTGGAGGGAAAATGAAAATTAATAACAATAGTTCCAAGTTCCTGCATATGAACCGGAATGAAATTATTTCCCTGTTACTCGCAATTTTTCTTATTTTTTTAAGTATTGGCAGCTCAGGATGCCTCGTCCAGAATAAACCGGGACAATCTCCTACGAATATCCCGGTTACAAATACGGTGAATAATTCTCTTGTACCTTCATCAAATGCACCCACGCCTATACCAACCCTACTGGATCCATCAAGGCAATCGGGTGTCCGGATATTCAAGAGTGCAGAGTCAATCTGTAATGGCGATGTACTTACATTTGGTCTTATCAACGAGGGTAATTCCACCATTATTTTTGGTGGTGGGGATCCTTTTTGGATTCAGTTTGACTATAATGGAACATGGGGCGATATTTTTGACGGTGGGGGAACCCAAGGATTTTGGCGTCTCACCCCTGGAAATAAAACAGGAAGAAAATGGAAGTTTTCTGATGACGGTGGATGGGCCACTTTATATGAATTCTATAATAAATCTGGTCCTCTTCAAGAATTTACCATAAGACCGGGTTTATACCGAATAATATTTCTTGGAAGAGATTACGAAACAAACGAACACTTTAATATATCAACCGAATTCACCATCAAAGACTGTCAATCAGGACCTTCTGGTTAAGATACTTATTGGGGGGAGGTTCTGTTTCATTGACAGGACTCGTCGTAAAAATGGAGTTTTAAAATCATTTAATCACATTTTTTTGAATTTCACTTAATTATATGTCTGTTTTCAAAAAAGTGAGATCTATTATTCCCACAAAAAAATAGAAA
>CAWFHG010000002.1:0-408934 GCA_963815625.1 uncultured Methanomicrobiales archaeon | reverse complement strand
GTCTGACTTCTGTTGTCGACTGCTCCCTTTCTAAAGTCTTTTCCAGTATTTTTAGCCATTTTTTTTGGTCTCCTTAGAACAGTACCTTGTGTGGATTAGACGGGTACTGTTCAATAGAATAGTAGCGTGGAGGACGGCATATGAATGGTGGTCGGATGCGCAGGGTGAAACTGATTGAAGAATCTCATATCAAAATTGCGCAAGAACAAAAAACGGTAAAAAAAAGCCCGGATGGGACGAATTCTGAAATTGCTTATTCCCTTTTCCAAAGGTCCGGAATAATAAATTATTACTCTGCAAAACCCATGTGTTACATAGTGAGTAAGTCCTTCCCGAAACGGATGATACCACCATGAGGTGGATGGGACAAAGTAGGGAAGGGTTCACTATCATTTCTGCGGACCTTTAAAATAATCATTGGCTATTTTAATCCGTCAATCGAGGGATTTTATCATAACCACAATTAACTCAATAATTTGTATTTCTGATAAATTGCGAAAAAAGAGTTAGATTTATTTTTTGGATGGCGGATAGGTTTCCAGTCTACCAGCTTTATAGGAATTTTCAAGGACTCCTCCAAGTGTTTCAACCAGTTTCTTTGCCTGGGTATGTGTCATATAAATCCTGGTGGCATTAGCTATCAATTTCCCATCTTTTTTCACACCAGGCAACTCCAGGAAATCAACAAAAACATCCTGCCCCATCACCTGAATATAGCAATTATTTGAATACCGAACAGTTGTGATATCAATTTCAAAGTCTTCCTGCTCGAACTTATAAAATTTGCCAATATCAAGACTTATGACCTTTCCTTTATCCTCGATTGTCCCTTCTATAATCAATTCATCTTCACTAACCTTCTTTTTCATGTCCTTGCACCTTCAAATTGCAATTTAAAAGACTCGTGGATTTCGGGTAATTCATAGGGGAGATTGTTACCCTGTTGAAACTCAATGTCCACGGTATGACTATCCCTGATTTCATATTGTATGCTCTCCGGCTCACTCATAGCCAGGGGTGGCAGCACCACTTCATACAGGTTACCCAGCAGTTTTTCGCCCAGTCTCGTTGTCGTGTAATAGGTTTTGTTGGAATTTCCGATATCTCCCAATTGTCGGACTTTTTTCGCAACAACGCCGCTTGCAATAAGTGATTTGAGAATTTTATCAATAGTATTTGGATTGGCATCAAATTGCTTCCTGAGCTGGTTGAAATATTTGTCCCCCTCGACAGCTAGTGCGATATATACTGCCCATTTCTGAGGAGTATCAAGTTCCATCACAGCTTCCCTGATTTCAACCGGGATCTGGTCTAAAAAGTATTGGATTTTTTGCTCATCCATTAGTTACTACCAGATAACTAGTTACTAAATATTAACTATTAAATCTATTGTTACTTTCACACCACGGTAAACAAGTATTAAACATGGGCAATTCAATTTTATTTTAATGCCATTTTCGAAAGAATCGGTTGATTATTACACGTTACGGAAAAATCAACTGGACGATCTGAAAAAAACCACGAAAATTGGCATTTTCGGATCCTTTTATGAAACGAGAAAATCAGATTTAACCTCCCTGAAACAGTTCCTTATAAGCAATGGCTACAATGCCCGTATATCAGAAGACCTTGATACCCGGAAAGAAAAAGACAGGAAGAAGAAAGATCCAGTATATGATCGAAAGTTAAGTGAAGGATTGATCAACGATAGTGATATTCATATATTCGTCCTTGTCCGTGAAACCAAAGACGATCCCAGTAACTTGATCCAATCTGTTTCTATGGAAATTGAACGATTAGTTACGTTAGAGGAATGTAGAGAGAAATCAGCCAGATATTGTGCCGTATACCTGGAAAATGGTTTAAGAGGTACCATGGGCGGTGTTTTCGAGGGGCTGATAGATCTTAAAAAAGATGATTGGGTAATTGACGATTTTGAATGTATTGAAGACATTTTTAAAACTGCAAGACAATTCTGTCTGAATTGCATTATGGATATGTATAGTTTTTAGATACTATTCCCTGGTTGAAAATCCGTAGTTGAATATCCTGTGACAGTTATTTGCCCACTAACTACACTAAAATAATTTCAGGGGATCATCCTGAATTCAAGAACAGCACGAAATCGTCCGCCGTGTCGAATCCCTCTTTGCTCTCGCTGATGAGATCGAGCGTCAGGTGGTGGCGGCCACCAAACGCACTGATGGGTTGAGGCAGGCGATCTTAGCGAAGGCGTTTCGGGGGGAGTTGGTACCTACTGAGGCGGAAAAAAAGAAAAGGAAAAGCGCATGAAAAGTTAGTTATTTTTCTCGCCTCACTCCCTTGAAAGGCTTGCCATCGCTTTTCACATCCATAAACTGGCCTGTATTCGTATCTCTTTTCACATACTGATCGGTAGTGGGGTTATGTGTCTGGCTTCTGTCGTCAACAGCCCCTCTCCTGAATCCTTCTCCGGTGTTTTTTGCGATACTATTCACCTCCTGAACAGCTCTCTCGTGTTGGATCACTACGTGCTGCTTTGAACTCAGTTGCGAAGGACGGCATATGAATGGTGGTCGGATGCGGAGGGTGAAACTGAATATGGGTGAGAAAACAGGCCTTTCCTGTATGGCGGTCTATCCAAACTCTCCGAGATAACGAATATCCTTAATCGAGGTAGCGGCGAGAATCATTCCCTTGTGGGTGACAATATCCCGGAAATCACCTGTGATTAAAACAACCTCCAGGACCTGGCCGGAAAGATCGTGTGCATCCAGGACAACTTCGATATCATCTGCGTCGGTCATTGCAGAATGAAATTTGTCCCAAAGCTCCTTGTGTGGGGAGGCTCTCTGATGAATAACGAGTAACTGTCGGTTCTCAAGATTTGCCTTTCTTTGGAAACAGACCTCGTCATAACGATCTTTTACAGCAATGAATAATGTGAGGACCGCATTGGGTTCGACCCCATGTTTCACCACAATACCATCTATAATTTCATGAATTTTCCAGTCACTGGATACCGTCGAAAGTGAAGCGAGAGATTCACCCCGTTTAAGGTGAGCAATTGCACGTCTGAATTCCCGGCTAATTTTCTGGTAAATATCATGACATTTTCCCCCACCCTCGACACCAAAACATTCGCCCCAGACAAAATTACTTGTAAAATTTGGTTCCGGGTCCTTGAAAACGGTTTCAGCCGCTTTGCCCCAATGATCTGCTGAATGAAAATAATACCCGATAATCACATTACTATCGAGAAAATACGGCAGGAAATCATCTCCCCGAAGGGGACTGCATTGCCAGGTCGCGTGATACCTGCATTACCTCGCTGACAATATCGTCGATATCGTCCCCGGGGTTTCTATATTTTGGTTGATTCTGCTTCAAAAGCACTTCCCGAATCATTTCCAGCTCCAGATAATATTCCTTACAATAGGTTTCGATATCAGGAACTGGAATCATCCCTGTTGAAATTCCACCTGTTACAAAATAAAAGGCGTCACAGTGGTCAGAAATGAGCTGTGAGATCATTGCAGGATCTCCCCGTAATGCGAGACGTATAGTATCGTCCCAGGCAAGATGGGCATCATAGAATTCTGGAAGTGTATCGACGGGATAAGACTGAATAAATACGTCCAATGCACGCTCAAATTCATCAATATGCTGACCTAAATGGGTTATACTATCTGGATTATTCTCACTAAAAACTGAATTGGCAAGGAATTGCAATTTGAAGAACTTTTGGTACTCCCCCAGATATGCACCGAACTCTCCGAGTAGTTTCCATTCGTCATCTCCGGAAATACACTCATCTATTGGAATCCGACTTCCATCAGGGTTTTCTTCCCACGATTTGAAACGATGGGTTAGACTGCTTGCATCCGTGGCTGAATGTCTTCCGATAGCCCTGAGTACCATATCAATAACGAACTGTTCATATTGGCTGAATACCTGAAGATCCGGGAGTCTCTTTTAAGGTGAAACCGATAATTTGGATGAAATAGTTTCGGAAGTGTAACATCGAAATAATCGTTCGGTTCCCCGGTTACTGAATACGCAGTTGGAGGTACATGTCCCTGGGGCATCCGGACATACTCACATTCAAAAATTGGTTTGCCCCTCTGGTAAAACGAAACAGCATCAACGAAAAAAATAAACTTCATCAACCGGATTCTACCAATATCTGGCTTTTTTATCATTGCATAAAGCAATGAATTCATTTCTTTGGGGGCACTCATGACCTATCCTCATAGCGACCGGGGGGGTCTGGTTACGTAGGATTCGTCTTTTATTATGCGTATAACAACTACTAAAAGATAACCTTATCGCTAAAATATTTGTTATTTTGGCTTTACGTTCATGTTCTCTACCCTGTTCCCCTGTTCTCTTGCGTTGTCGGGACTCGCGAAAAATGACGTTTTTTATATCGCTTTAATCGGGATCGAAGGGGCCTGGCTTTCCATCTCATCCTGCCCTCCTCTTCAAACAGCCGATTTTGATATTTCGAGCGAATATCAATCATTTCCCAAGATTCCACATAAAAAAAATCCAAATTCCGGGAAACCCGGTAATCCTATTTCTTTTCGGGGGTCTCAGGTTTTGGGGGGACCGGTTTTTCCCTGCTCTTTTTTAACTGGTGCCACCGGTAAACAACGTATCCGGCAGCCCCGATAATGATCACGGGAAGCAGGGTAAACAATGCCACGATGAGGAAATCGATCATTCCTACCAGTCCTGAAATACCCTCGTTAATGGTGCTGACAAAACTGTACCCTGTCCCCCCTCCTACGGGTTCCGGCTGGGCCAGGTTCACCGTAATCGTCGAGAAGTCGATCCGGTTATTCAGGTACCGCATCCGGCCCTCAAGACGGTCGAGACTGGTCTGCAACCTGTCAATCTGCTCCTGGACCCTGATAATATCCTCCACCTTTTCGCTCTTCTTCATTATTTCATTGTATTGTGCGATCTGGTTCTGGTAGGAGGCCTTTTGTGCCTGAATGTCGACGTATTCGGCCGAAACATCTTCACTGTTCGTTGATACCAACTTTACCGTACCGATCGCCTTGACCCCCGTAAGCGTGTTATCAAATTCATTCGCCGGGACACGGAGGACAACGGTCGCAGTCTGGCGGTTATTGGATTGCGTATTGAAATTTGAAGATGCAGTATATCCGCCTTTTCCGTCTGCAAGTGCTTTCAGGCTGTCAACGGAGGCTGGTATGTCCGTTACTTCAAGACCCACCTGTGCCGTGTAGATGAGTTTCTGATCAATCACACCACCCTGGCCGGCAGGGTCCGGGTTAACGGATGAACCCGGGGCAAAGGTCGGTACCGGGGTGGGCATCGGTCGATAGGCTCCCTGGGCGATACCACTACCACCACCACCGCCACCACCACCGCCCGATCCGGAATTCGATCCCCAGTTGTCGCGTCATATGGTGCTGATCGACTAGGATTTTTGCGCGGTCCCTCCCGTTAACGTGGTGCAGCCTGCCGTTATCATAGCGATAACCACTACCAGCAGGACAAGCGTTACGATGCTGCTTCGGTTCATAAAGATCGATAAGCGGGTGAACATTTATATTAACGTATGAATGTGAAATTTTTGGCAGTCAAAACCGCGCCGTTACTCACAATAACCAAATGATCTGCCAGGTTGGAAAAAATGGCTTATAAACCGGTTGCGGCATAATTTACTCAAAAAGTAACATTTATTTATTAAAAAGAGCAGAGTAGATGGACATTTTAAGAGGAATAATCAGTGCAGGAATTGAATTTTTTATCAGTTGAAGGCAATGGTGCGAAAATTACTCTGGGGCAGCCGGACCCGATGGAATGGGACCTGGTTGAGGTTTTCGCCAAATACTCTGTTGCGGTAGCATATACAAAAAAAGAACGGGAATGCAGCCCTGGCATTCCCTTACTCATTCAGCCGTTCGCGGGCGGAGAGGCGGCACTGTTCAGGAAACGGATGTAAAACATACAACCACCTTACAACCAGATCCGGACTTTTTTTAAAACTCATGTTGCCCTGACAGGAAAATGATCACTCATTTATATCAGGAAAATATAGTTCCTGTCTGGTACTGATATTAGTCTGTCAGCTACCAACCTAAACCAAACACTTTAGCTCAGTGGGGGGCCCTGCCACCTTAAGGCCCCCCTTTATCAGACAGGTTATGGATTCTTGCAGTCTGTCACCCCAACCTTTTTCGTATAACCCCTCAATCTAAAATTATGTCCGGGTGGTCCCTCCGATCTTTTTTGATTATCCTGGTATTTGCATCATCCCTCGCCCTGCCATGTGCAGCTGAATCAAACATTTCATTAAAAGAAGGCTGGAATTTCATTTCAATTCCTCTGAACCATGTATATTATCAGTATCCTGTGGAGTCCCTCTTTTCCTCGGTCGACATGGGTGGCCATTCATTATTGCGATATAACGCTTCAGGCCAGAACTGGGACATCCTGAACCTGCAATCCTCTATCAGCCCAACGGATGGAATCTGGATCTATTCGGTCAATCCGATGAACATTACCGTCGTCGGCAATAACATGCAGGGCCCTCCCCGGAAACATCTTTACCAGGGCTGGAATGCACTGGGATTTTCGGGATTCCCGAATGCTCCGGAAGGCGCATTTTCTGCCCTTACTGACAAATGGTTGTACACCTTTGGCTGGGACGCTTCAAACCAACGGTATGAACCCGCTATCTTCAACGAATATCAAATCAACCCCCCCTTCCTGGTCCCGGGAAAAGGGTATTGGATCTACATGCGGGCACCGGCGGAATACCCAAATCTGGTGACACCACCGCCTTCAGATTATGATCACTACATGAACATTGATTTCCTCGATGTCGGGCAGGGGGACGCGATACTGGTGCGGTCACCCAATAACCATAACATGCTCATCGATGCCGGACCGGCCGGTGCGGGCCAGGCGGTGGTCGATTATGCCAGTTCCTTCGGGGTAACCCATTACGATTTCGTTGTTGCGACTCATCCCCACGAAGATCACATCGGTGGCATGGGATACGTGATCGATCACACCCCGGTAGGCCAGTTTATCGACAGTGGATATCCCTCGACCTCGCCGATATACTACGACCTGCTCACCCGGGTTAATCAGGAAAATATACCGTATCGCACGGTGAAAAGCGGTGATTCGATCAACCTGGATCCTGAAGTGACCATTCAGGTACTGAACCCACAAACCACGTTCTTTGACAACCCCAATGACAATTCAATCGTCCTCAAAATGACGTATGGGAATAAATCCGTTCTTTTAACCGGAGACATAGATACTCCTGCAGAGAACTACCTGTTGTCTCACGGGGCTCAGCTGAGAGCAAATGTCCTCAAAGTTGCTCACCATGGAAGCGACAGTTCCAGCAGCATGGCTTTTCTCTCGCAGGTCTCTCCGGGATCAAGTGTCATTGAAGTGGGGGCAGGCAATGAATACGGGCAGCCTTCTCCCTCCGTCCTCCAGAGACTCGGACAAACCGGGTCTGAAATTTACCGGACTGACCTGAATAGAAACATACCAATGAAAATTTACCGGGATGCCGGGATTGGGATCGGACCTATCTACCTTAACCTGACCCCCACGCCAAGTACTACACCCACGGTATTACCAACAACACCAATTACGACGACAACAACCGTGATCCCCGGTTCGGGTAATCTCGTTGTGTCTTATCTGAGTCTTTCGGAAGAGTATGTGACAATCCGTAATGAGGGGACCTCCGCGGTACCACTTGCCGGGTGGAAATTACACGACGAAGGCCCGAATTACGTCTATCCGTTCCCGCCGATGGTGATTTCCCCAGGTTCTTCGATTACCATCCACGCTCATGCGACCGGGACAGATACGGCCACCGATTTGTACTGGACCGGCAACTATGTCTGGAACAATGACGGGGATACTGCGTATCTCGTTGATTCACTGGGTACTACGGTATCTTCGCTGCACCGTTCGGTATAATTTTTTTCCCGGGCGGGATTGGCGGTGCCGGGCCTGTGCGTCCGGCCGGACTTAATAGATCCCGGTTTTTTAAAAAGTGAGTTTCAGCCCGACCCTGATTTTAAAAAAAATCCCGACCCCCTTTAGAATCCCGTATACGAAGTACGATCGAAAACAACACCTGAAACATCTTAACAACCGGATTTTGACTTCTCTTTTTTTAGTCACCAGTAAAAACCGGTCCGGGTTTATTGTTCCCTTAGTTCTTTCGCAATCATAGCAACGAGATATTTGGGATTTGATGGTTTTTGTATAATCTGCCTGACAAATAAATTCCTGTCTTCAAGATCTTTACGGACCTGGTTCTCTGGCAGACCTGAATAAATTACCACTTTTACATCCTTCAGCTTGAAATCCCTGTGGATCCTGGAGAGGAAATCTATGCCGTCCATTCCTGGAAGTTTTATGTCGAGGAGAATCAGGTCGGGGTTTATCCCCTTCATCAGGGTTTCATACGCCAGTTCTGCTGAATTTGCAATAAGGGTATCATAATGAGCGAGGTATTTGAGAAAAAAGACCAGGCTGTTGGCAACGCTTTCATTGTCCTCGATAATAAAAATAAGCGTCATCGATCATACATCTTGAGGTGTATTTTGAAGGCATTCATAAGGCCCGGATACTTCCAACGCATTAACAGTTTTTTTGTAACGGGCCGGATCGTTCACGGTTCGGGTTGGCTGCATCCTGATTTCCTGTGTCCAAAGTACTTGAAGATTGGTGACCTGATAGGTAACTGAGATGATATAATTTCCGATCGTCACACTTGATCTCTACCCGTATTTACACGAGGACAATCCCTGATAAATGTATAATTCAATTCAGAAAACTGTGAAGAAAGCCTCAAAAAGTAGCGATTTCAGGATACAGGGCCTCTGGATTAATCGCACGGTCATGACGGCAACAAAAAACCTGGATAGTGTCGTTGATACCCGGATCATCGTTCACTTTCACCATCCGGATGGCATCTATGGATATACCCCTCCACCCGATAGACCTGGTAATGGTCAATGCAGAAGAATGGACGGATAAGGTTGTTAAAGGTAAGAAATACCGGATTAAAACACGATGGGGCGAGAATGAGGTCGAATTTAATATGATCGGTGCAATCGGCAGCGATCGGCAGGACCCGGTGTGGAGGTCGCCAGGTGGAGTAACATCGATGATACCCTGGCAGGCGATTGAACGTATACATCCAATCGATGATTAAAAAGAATTATTTTCACCCCGCCGCACACACCCCGGCCACCTGGACGACCAAACATCCCGGATAATGATCCATTCGATCCAGTTTGACACTCCCGCAAGTGATATTCATCATATCATTACGATGCAATATCGCGATTTCGATCCGGCAATTATTAATTGTAGATTTTGGATTAGTAAATAGTCCAACAATATTAAAAGTCCTGGATGGGATGATTTTTTGTGACCATACGTGATGCTGTTCAGCCCGGGGCGCCACAGCCTGCCGGCGACATTACTTCGGAAAAACTTCTGTTCAGGCGCCTGGCAGTTGCGTTTGGCCTCCTCGCGGCTGTGACTTCCGTTATCGGGATCTTTACTGCCCGGTACGGCATCATTCTCATAAACAGCGGTCTCCCGGAAAACAAGACTATTGCACTCAGTGCTGCCCTGGCATGGTCATTCCTCGGGTTAGTCCTCGCCTACGTGGCCATCCGGCCGGTTCAGCGCGGGATAAAACTGGTCATTCAGGGAATCCTCATCATTATTGCGTTCACCGGGCTTCTCGAATTTGCATTCAACGTACAGGGTAACCATTTTTTTACCGAGAATTTTTTTATACGAGCTGGAACTGTTATCATCGGGCCGTCGTCATCACCGATCTCCCCGGTAGCTGCAGGCCTCCTTGTCCTTTCCGCATTTACATTGGTATATATCATTCAAAGTGCCGGCCGATCGGGAGATCCCCTGTGGGAAAGGGACGTGATCAGTACCCTGGGGCTGGTAATTTCCCTTATCAGTCTCACCTTTGTCCTGAGCTATGCGTACAGCGACCCCTTCCTGTACGGGACCCGGTTAATCCCAATCGCAGCCCTTTCCGCGCTCGCGGCGTTCTTTATCGGTGCGGCTATTGTTTTTTCCGCCGGTCCACGCGCATTCCCGGCCAGGTACCTGTTCAATACCTCGACCAGCGCCGATCTCCGGAGAACTTTCGTCCCGCTGGTGGCAGGGGTGGTCCTGGTTGAAAATATCGCGTTTGTCGGGCTGGCTTCCTGGTTTAATGTGCATGATGCGGTCCTGGTCGCCGTTACCCTCGTTGTTTTCATCCTTATTACCGTGCTTATTGTATCCCGGGTTGCCGGAAGTATGGGCCGTGCACTCGAAGAAGCCGAGGATCAACTGGTCAGGAAAAACGAAGATCTCGGAACTGCAAATGAGGAACTTACGGCAATCGAAGAAGAACTGCGACAGAATATTAATGAACTTGCAAATGCCGAAAGGACGCTTCGGGAAAGTGAAGAGCGGTTCCGGACCATTGCAGAAGTTTCACCCCTCCACCTGTCAATTGCCAGGAAATCTGATGGGAAAATCCTCTTTACAAATCCCGCATATGACAAGGCATTTGGTTACGCCCCTGGCGAACTCCTTGGTTATAAAACCCCGGATTTGTACTACGATCCTGCGGATCGCGAAGTGCTCCTTGGAATTTTTAAAGAGCAGGGATCGGTCGAGAACCAGGATCTCAGGGTACGACGGAAAGACGGGTCATTATTCTGGATCAACGTCTCGTTCAGGAGTATTTTGTATAATGACACTGATTCGACGCTGGCGGCATCAATCGATATTACAAGGCGCAAACGGGCAGAAGAGGAGCTGGCGCAAAAAAATTATGAACTGAATGCAATCAACGAAGAACTGAATGCAATGCAGGAAGAGTTGCACCAGAATTTCGATGAACTGAGAGTGAGCGAAGAGACTCTCCGGCAGAACGAGGCCGAGCTCAGGGAATCCCTGCTGGAAAAGGAGGCCCTGCTCTCCGAGATCCATCACCGCGTCAAGAATAACCTGACTGCGTTTATTTCTCTCCTCAGTCTTGAAGGATCCTACCAGGATACCCCCGGGGGGCAGGCATTACGCCTCGACCTTCAGAACCGGGCACGGAGTATGGCCCTTGTCCATGAGACCCTGTACAAAACAAAAAAGTATTCGCAGGTCGACATGGAGGTGTATCTTTCGACACTCGTCGACCAGATAAGCAGGACGTTCCCGTCACCGAAACCTGTCATCACCACGGTCTCGGTCAGGGGTGTCACCATCGATATTGCACGGGCGACCCCCTGCGGGCTTATCATTAACGAGCTGATGACGAATGCGTACAAACATGCCTTCCCGGAAGCGGCACCGTGCGGGCCACCCCGGCCTGACCCGTGCACCCTTGATATCGAATTCACTGACAGCGGGGGATATTACACGCTCACAGTACGCGATAACGGGGTGGGCCTTCCCCCATCGGTCGACATAAAAACCACGAAATCCCTCGGGTTAAAGCTTGTTTACTTCCTCGCCCGGCACCAGCTGCAGGCTGAGGTTGATGTGGATTCGACCAATGGAACAAAGTTTACGTTCCGGTTCAAAAAGTGAAAAAAGTTCTTCCCGATCTGTTTTCGGATAGTGAAGCCACCCGAAGAAATCTTACTGCTCCGCTATCTCAAATAACTTCGAAACATCACTCGGCCCGACCATATGGTCCCGTGTGACTCAGCGCCGCCCGGACGACCTCAATAAATTGCTTTTCAATAAACGGCTTAACAATATACCCGTAGGGCGAGACGTCCCGTGCATCCGCTATTCGTTTGTCATCGCTGTACGACGTGAGGAAAATAACCGGGATGTCATACTGCTTCCTTACCCTCCGGGCTGTCTCGATCCCGTCAAGTTTCCCTGCAAGTCCGATATCCATCAGGATAAGGTCCGGTGGTCCGGCCTGATCGAGGTGCCGGAGCAGTTCCTCTCCCGATGCGAACATACCTGGGACCTCGAATCCCGATTTTGTCAGCAGTTCGTAGCTGTTCAGGGCAATGATGGCATTGTCTTCAACCACGAGGATCGATCTGGTTGTCAAAGATGACTCCACTCATTTGTGGCAAACCAAGTGATATAAAATTTGAGTTACGTTATGATTTTTGCAACGATATTCAAAGCAATTGGAAATGTAATAAAATGGCCGTTCAGCAGTCATTTCCGGAAATAAAAACCCTTTGTCCCTGAACTATTTTGAGTAACAACGTAACCGTCTCACCCCGGTGTCATCGGGGAGTCACGCGGTACCGCGATAAATCCATGGTATGATTTTTCGCAGACCGGGATACCAAAGCCTTATAGGACTCTGAAAAGTATTCATTTACGTGTGAAATGAATATGCCCGATTTACGCCTCATAATTTTGCCCGTATTGTTACTCCTCCTCTTCTTCTGTGTTGTTCCGGTCATTGCGGAAACATCAGCCGATTATTGGTCTCCGTGGGTAACAAATACTAATACTACATCTGCCACCGTCAACTGGCACGGGGAGAACAACAGGTCCGGCTCAATAGACTATGCTACCGTGAGTTATTACTCCCGGCATCAAAGTTTTGATAAAACGGTAACATCTCCGGATACTGCCACGTATCAGCATGTCCAGCTTACCGGCCTTGAACCGGATACCTCGTATATTTACCGGGTTAAGCCTTCAGGAAATGAGGACGTATTTGGAAACCGCTTCTTCCGGACGATGCCGGTCAGCGGCCCGTTCACTTTTATTGTTATCAGCGATTCCCAGGAAGGGGATAATTATACTGAGTGGATGCGGTTCAGGTACGTGGCAGAGGCCGTCGCAAACGAGAATGACCCGCTTTTCATTCTCCATGGCGGGGATTACGCCGGGCATGATTCCCCCGATTTATGGGCCACGTATTTCAAGGTCGCCGACCCAATGCTCGCGAAATTCGCCATTTTCACCTCGATCGGTAACCATGAATATCATAACGGCAGCGGTGACACCCCGACGAATGCGGTTGAGTATCACTCGTCCTACAATGTCCCCCTGAACTACTCCTTTGACTGTGCTGATGTCAGGTTCGTTGTTCTTAATTCCCCTGACCCGAACAGCACCGACAGCGATGACCCGCACACATCCCTTGCTCTTGCCATGAGCCAGGAAGCCTGGCTCAACGAGCAGCTGGACAACAACCTCGCAGGTACGTTCACGATACATCACCATCCGATCTGGGATTATTACGCTAATACGAGTAATCCCGACCTTCAACCATGGGAAACCCTGTACCATACGTATAACATAAGTGCAACCTTTGCAGGCCACACCCATAATTACCAACGGTACTCCGTGATGGGGATCCCCTACTTCATCGTCGGTGATGCCGGGGGCAGGTGTGCGGACCTTGTTTCAAATAATACCCCTCCTGTTTGGTACCAGGGTGGAAAAGCGAAGGTACTGGGGTACCTCAAAGTCGCGGTAGACCCGGCAAATAACACGGCGACAGCGCAGGAGATTATCGTCGCAACAGTCCAGGAAGATGATGATAATGAGACCCCGTATGTCTACCCCCAGCCGGTTGTCATAGACACGTTCACATTCCCGCTTAAAGTCAACAGTCCTCCACCGGAACCGGAAGTCACCCCGATCACGGCCCCTGCCGTTATCAGCACCCCCGGGAAGTACCGGCTTACGAACGACCTCTTCAATTCCACCGTGGAAACGGCAATCCTGATCACATCGCCGGACGTGGTTCTTGATGGTAACGGGCACATCCTCGAGGGGAATGGGGGCCTTGATACCACGGGTGTCTCAATAATGGGCGGACCCGCCGGCGGGAGCAATGTCACGGTAAGGGGACTGACGGTGTCAGGCTGGCTGGAGGGGATTAGTGTTGAAAACCAGTCTGATAGTGAAATAACCGGCTGTACCGCGACCCGGAATGTTTTCGGTGTGTATGTAACCGGCAGTGACAGGGTCCGTTTGAAAGAGGTGAATGCCTCGGGCAACATTCCGAAAAACGGAGGCGGGGGTACCGGTATCACCTTCTATCATTCTCCGTCCTGTATCGTCACCTGTTCCACGGCTTCCCGGAACGGCTGGGGTGGCACTCTCGATGTCGGGGGTAACGGGATCCTCCTTGCTTCATCGCCCGGGACCGAAGTCAGCATGTGTACAATCAGCGGGAACCGGAATACTGCTATCGAAGACCTCAGTGCCCCGGCAGATATGCTCCTGACCGGGAATGAGATCTCTGATAACGGGGGGAATGGTGGTATTTTCCTTGGGACCCTTCATACCAGCCGTACGCAGAACTGCACCATCTCCGAAAACCACCTGTCGGGAAATGGAGAAGGGATAGGGCTTGAACAGGCGGATAACTGTGTCATATCCATGAACGAGGTCTCCGGAGGTGGTGTTGGAATTAATCTTGACTCTTCCCGGAACGCCTCGCTTACCGGGAACGTTATGGCCGGGAACCAGTTCAATCTCCAGATTACCGGCACGGAAGAGCAGTATTTCCAGCACGCGATCGGGACCTCGAACACCGTCAATGGAAAACCGGTCTGGTACCTGTATCCACCAGGCTGGTGCTGTCATCGATGCGGCGAGCCGGGCCGGGACCGTGTATGGGATTGGGTCTCCGGGAATCACCATCCGGGACCTGACCCTGACGAACAGCTCGTCGGGGGTCTTCCTTTTCGGTTCCGATTCAGCCCTGGTACAGAACGTGACCACAGGGTACAACCAGGTCGGGATCTCCATCTCCGGGTGTGAAGGTGTGTCGGTCGGCAACAGCACGGCTTCGAATAATTTCCTTACCGGGATCGATGTCCAGGATTCAGCCAATATTACCATGGCGGGTATAACTGCGAATGAAAATAGTAACCCTCTGCCGGACACCGGCTCCGGGATTTCCATAGAAACAAGCAGGAATGTTTACATTACTAACTCAACGACAGACAGGAACAAGTATGCCGGGATTGAAATCTCCGGGAGTGAAGGTACAATTCTCTCACAGGTCATAACGTCCGGAAACGGGGCGGCAGGGATGGTCATCGGCGGGGACGGGACCGAAGTGACGGGTTGCCGTATCGGGGAAAACGGGAACGCCGGGATCGGCCTGCTCCAGGCGCATCAAACCCGGATAGTGAACAACTGGTTCTCCAATACCGTGAATGTCTATATCGGGGATGATGTCTCCGGCACCACCTGGAACACAACGAAGACCGCAGGGCCTAACATCGTCAACGGACCGTTCCTTGGCGGGAACTACTGGGCCCAGCCTGACGGGAAAGGTTTCTCCGAAACACATCCCGACCGGGGAGATGGGTTCTGTAATGAATCCTATTCAATTGATGCGGATAATTCCGATTACCTTCCGCTTCACACCTATACAAAACCATCATTTTATGCAGACTTTTCAGTATCACCGGTGTCCGGGACTGCTCCGCTTACGGTGAAATGCACCGATAAATCCATCGGGAAGCCGACCATGCTGATCTACAATTTCGGTGACGGCGTCAATGTAACAGGGCCAAACCCCGTCCATACCTACAGGTTCCCGGGGGTCTACACGATTACCCAGTCAGTTACGAAATATAACGCCGCTTCGAATTCCGTGATGAGCAGTATTGCAACGAAAACGAATGTTATCACGGTGAATAGTGTTCCATCTGTCCCGTTGGTGGCGAACTTCGCTGCGTCACCGGTTACCGGCACTGCTCCCCTGAAAGTCACCTTTACCGATCAGTCAACAGGGTCCCCGACATACCTGAATTTTGATTTCGGGGACGGATCCAATGCAACAGGTCAGAACCCGGTACACACATACCAATTCCCCGGGACCTACAATGTTACCCTGACGGTCCTGAAAAATGATGTCGGCAGTGGTTTCATTGTCAGTAATGTATCTGTTCAGAATGGCCTGATAAGGGTCAACCCAAAATAATTTTAGCACTACTCTTTCCTGTCAGGGCGGTCCCGATCCCGCTAAGTTGTCCATTAAGCAGTATATTTAGAACCATTACTCTGTCATGGCCTGGCGCCAGCTGATACCAGCAGGAATATATTTTTACCGGAAACCCCGAATGGTTGAAGATTTATTTTGAAAAAGAATAGAGCAGCCTTATCTTCCCCTGTAACCTCATTTAAATTACACATGACCGGTGAAACCATTCTGGTGGCGGAAGATGAAGGCCTTATTGCACTTCATCTGATGGAAATGCTCGAAAGAGTGGGATATAATGTCTCCGGCCTGGTTGCCACCGGGGAATCGGTACTCCAGGAACTTGCATCATCCCCACCACCGGATCTCATTCTGATGGACATCGGTCTTGCCGGACAAATTGACGGGATCGAGACGGCCCGGCAGATCCGGAATAAATTTTCGATCCCCCTGATTTTTATTACAGCCTATACTTCCACCCAGACAGGGGAACGGATGAATGAGGTTGCACCGGATGGCGTTATCGTTAAACCGTTTATTGACTCGGTTTTGCTGGCCGCTGTTGCAAAAGCATTAGGCCGGCAGGTTATATAATTCCAGATTCGGAAAACGTGTCAAAAACCCCATCTTCTTTTTCTTACATCAGGATGGAAAAGTTCCTATATTCGTTACCATGGTATGAGATGTATGGAACTCCCAAAGACCACATCAAAATACAAGGCGGTCGTTCTCACCGCTGACAAATTTGAGGACATGGAGGTTTTCTTCCCCGTTTTCCGCCTGCTTGAGCAGGGATGGCATGTAGATATCGCAGCACCGGCATTGGAACAGATAACGGGAGAACACGGCTATGTCCTAAACCCCGACAAAATTATTGATGAGATCGATCCGGACGAATATGATCTTCTTCTCATTCCCGGCGGTTTTCCTGATGGTGCCCCGGCAACTGTCCGTAAAATTAAAAAATCACAGGATATTGCACGATCATTTTTCGAAAAGAATAAGCCCGTGGCCTCGATTTGCCACGGACCCTGGACGCTTGTTTCCGCCGGGATAGTGAAGGGCAGGCATCTTACGTCGTACTGGCATGACGGTGTGCCGGAAGAAATAAAAAAGGCAGGGGGGATTTGGGAAGACAAAGAAGTGGTCGTCGATGGCAATCTCATTACTTCACGCTGGCCAATGGATTTACCGGCGTTTATGAGAGAAGTAATGAAAATGGTCGGACAGGTCGAAAAATGACCACCCGAAATACTACGGGATAATAATTAATCTCCGATTTTTCACTTATCCCTTTGACGGATGTAAGAATTATTTAGGTCCTATCCTCGATCCATTATTGCATAGCAGACATGAAGAATCTCTGGCAGTGGGCCTTGTCACCGGGTACACAATACAGATAATCTGAAAAAACCGGCCCTGGTATTCATACAGATAGCTCATATTAATGCAATCGAGCGAAGGATTATGCACGCTGCAGATTACTCTATTCGGATCTGATTCCATTATTACATTGTTCGCATATCTACGGCCGTCATACCAGCCCTCTGGGGATCCCCCTGCCTCCTGTATTCCCTTCTCCAATTCAGGCGCTATATCACCCAGCGTTTTCGAAAATTCGATAATTGTTGAGTTCTTTGCGACATCGCGATCGATTTCCATAATAGTGCATGACTCAATAGTACCCCGGTCCTGCTTTCCTTCGCTTGTAACGGGGGTGGCATTCGCAATAACCTGAATTCCCATTTTTTCGTTTTGCAAACAGTTTAAAACCGGGGCATATAGAAAAAAGACAATAAACGTACAGCATGCGATTAATCCGATGAACAGTGCAATTTTTTTATTAGTCATCGAAAATTTCACGGAACCAAATCCAACTAATCTCTATTATAATGTTCAATGGAAAAAAAGATGGGTATCAGGCCCACTTGAAATCAGCATAGGACAAAGTCAGCAAATCCATGTTGTTCCAACCACTTCACGCCGAATCAACGTGGACGAAATTGATGATTTCCAGCCTTATTGAACTCTTGATTTTCTTCTTTATATGATACTGTCAGGTTTATCCCCACCTTCCATTTCCAAAACACCTCCCGTTCATCCTTAAATCCTCTTGTCATCCACGTTCCCCTGCATGAGGCGAAATGTCCGTGCTGGAAGGAAAAACCTAGCATATAATATCGGAGTCGCAGGGGGAAACAGGTCCCGGCTTAACAACCGTACTTTGCGATGCTGGCGGCAAAGATATGATTATTGCAATTTTTTTTCAAAATAAAAATGGTCGTTTTCATGATTGGTGTCATCAAACTGGATTTCCCTTATTTGCTTTCAAACCTGATTTCTTTTAAAAAAAATGTCCTGTTCAATTTCCGGGTGTGGCCGGAAGAGTAATTTCCGGAGGTATTGCCCCGGGCACCATCGAACGATTGGGCCAATATATGCCTCCTCCCAGGTCTTGTGGTGAAGGCAAATAGAGTGATTCGGCAATCCTGATCAAAATATCTTCATCAAAAGAACCTTCGATCCACCTTTCAATATCTCCATCCATCCATCTGACCATATTCCATCCAGGTTTCGAATAATAAAACCCCGGTGCCCCATTAATGCACACGTTAGTCGGGCTCAAACCAATAAATTCACTGAACCGAATATCAGTATTCTTTGAGAATACAACCACAAACTCATTTGATTCATTGGTGGAAGAGTAAGATCCATGGGATTTGTTAACGAATATCAGCACCGTCCTCCCATGTTCGTCCGAATCAAGAATACTCACGGTCTGATAAAAGAAACTTTCCGGTACATAACCTGGAATTTTAAATGCATTACCGAATTCCTTTACAACGAGAGTCAGATTTTCTTCAATGCGTTGGGACTGTCCGGTGAACGGTGGTTCATTCCGGGTTGGGTTGATGCGGTTTTTGTCTGATTCACACGGCACAATTGGACCCTTTGTCTCTTTTGATATGGATGATGAGACCGTAGTGGTTGGTACTGAAACTGTTGATTCAATTGTTGATTGTGTAATATTTTCCGTGATTATTGACGGATCTACCTGATTTGAACATCCAGCAAAAAAAGAAGAGATTACCACTAAGATAACTATCGCCAGGCTTTGTTGGGATGTCTTCTTCATGGTTACTCCTTTGAGACTTCGCTTGTACAGTATTTCTAACTGTGGACTATTCATTATGACAGGTATTTTTAGAGTGTCCTTGGAATCCCTGGGTCTGCTCGAACTGCCATTTTGATCATGCCCCCTGCCGCAGATTATTGTGCGGTGTGCGGGGAGCATCTGCTCGGCAAAGAGACTCCGGCAAACGAAGATGAAATTCAGGAATTCGTGGCTGAAACATTGCCAGGAACTGATAAATGGATACCTGTTGAATAACAAGAAAGGCGGGAAACAGGTCCTGGCTTAACAACCGTACTTTGCGATGCTGGCGGCAAAGATATGATTATTGCAATTTTTTTTCAAAATAAAAATGGTCGTTTTCATGATTGGAGTCATCAAACAGGATTTCCCTTATTTGCTTTCAAACCTGGTTTCTTTTAAAGAAAATGTCCTGTTCAATTTCCGGGTACCTCAAACTAATTTCACAATTCTTATATAGATTTAACGAATGAACATATGTTCATATGTTACATGGAGACCTGATCGTAGCCAAGAAGAATTTCTTTTCCGCCTTGAGCGACGAAACCCGGCTTACCATATTATACACGTTAAAAGAACGCGGGGGTATGTGCGTGAACGATATCTGTGAGGCAATCGGCAAGGACCAGAGCCTCGTCTCGCACCACATGCGGTGCCTGCGGAACTGTGGCTTTGTCACCATGGAAAAACAGGGAAAATTCGCAGTCTATACCATACGGAACAAGATGATCACTGACATCCTCGACCTTTCCGACCAGCACGTCAAGGAGATGTCGGAAGGTATCCTGCACTGCGAAGTTGTTGCAGACGAACAGTGCTGCAAAGCAGTCCCCAGACAGACCCCCGGAGGCGGCCATGACTGACGCATGATGGACGATGAATACCGTAAACAACACTGGAGATATCTGACCAGCAAAAAATTCTGAAATTTTCCAGGACCAGAAAGAGACGAATCTGAAAAACACATGAATAGGTGATACCTTTGACAAAAGTTGTAGAAATTTCCCCCACAACCCGGCATGAAGGACATTCAAAACTTGTCCTGAAGGTCGACGATGCCGGCATTATCGAGACCGGCAACTGGTGTTCCATTACCCCCGTAAGGGGCATTGAGAAACTCGCCATCGGAAAGACGATGGAACAGGTGCCCAAGATTGCATCGCGTGTATGCGGCATCTGCCCGATCGCCCACACGCTCGCAGGCATCGAATCGATGGAGGCGTCCATCGGGTGCGAAGTACCGGAAGACGCAAAGTTGCTCCGTTATATCCTTCAGCTCGCAAACCGGCTGCACAGCATCGCCCTACACGACATCCTGATCCTGCCGGACATGTATATGCCGGGCACGGACATGAAAATCAACCCGTTCTCACCTGAAGAACCGGTGCGAAGCGTGGCAAAACGCATCCAGCGGATCCGCGAGATCGGCCAGACGATCTGCGAAATTGCGGGCGGAGAAGCAGTTCACCCGAGTAACCCCCGTATCGGTGGCATGTACAAGGCATGCACCCCGCATGCGAAGATCAAGATGTACGACCTTGCAAAAGAAGGACTCGTCCTGGCCCGCCAGCAGATGGAGTTCATGACCGCCATCCTGCGCAATTACCAGAGAAGAGACTGGGCAGAAGTCGGGGGAACGAAAGTCGCGATCCCGAAAAACCTCGGGTATCACAGCCAGGGCTACATGGCGACACATCCCTTCTACGGCAGCAGCAGTCTTGACGAGAACCCCTCCTGGGACCCCGACCGCTTCAACGAGGTCCGGCCCTGGGACTGGTACATGGGCGAAACGGAAGTCACCCTTGCGGACAGGAATTACCCGATTGGCGGGACCACACCGGTCGGGACAAAAGTCAACCCGCAGATGGAGGCCTGCACCGGCATCCCGATGTATGACGGCCAGCCGGTCGAGGTCGGTCCGCGTGCACGGCTTGTTACGTTCAAGGGGTTCGATGAGAAAGGCACCATCGGCCAGAACATCGCCCGCGAGATGGAGTACACGGACTCGCTCTACGCGATGATCGCAGCGATCGACGACTATAATCCGTCGGGAAAAGTCCTTGCCGATAGTATCCCGCAGGGTGACGGCACTCCGGGCTGGGCAGCAAACGAAGCACCCCGGGGCACCGATGTCCACATTGCACAGGTCAAAGATGGCAGGGTCCGGTATTACTCGATGCTCGTCCCGACCACCTGGAACTTTGCCACCTGCAGTGCTGCACTCGCAGGTGCACCATGGCAGCTTGCCGAAGTTGTCGTCCGGGGCTATGACCCTTGCGTTTCATGTGCCACCCACATGATCGTTATCGATGAGGACCAGCGGCTCGTAGCGCAGAAGCTCATCCAGTGAGCTTCTCGAAAAACCAATGAATCATTGAACAAGGAGGAAAAAATTGTGGCAGACAAAATTGAAGTGGGCTACGTGCACATGAGCGGATGCACGGGCTGCCTGGTGTCCCTTGCGGACAATTACGACAAACTCTTTACAATTCTTGACAGATACGTCGAACTCTGTTCGTGCCTCGCGTTGATGGATGCACGGCACATGGATACGATGGATATCGCGATCGTCGAGGGTTCGGTCTGTATCCAGGACAAGTTATCGGTGGATGAAATCAAGGAAACCCGCGAGAAAGCGGACCTTGTTGTTGCACTTGGCGGATGTGCGTGTTATGGCAATATCACACGGTTCTGCCGGGGCGGCCAGCAGAACCAGCCTCAACTGGAATCGTTCCTGCCGATCGGGGATATAATTAAAGTCGATGCATATATCCCGGGATGTGCCCCGACCCCGCAGCAGATCCGGAATGTCGTTGTGATGGCATACCTGCTGCTGAAAGGAAATGCAGAACAGAAAGAACTCGCGGGAAAATACCTCACGCCGTTTATGAAACTGGCGCAGAGAGGGACGGAAGCCTGCGGGTGCGATCTTATGTATGACGTGATCAACCAGGGCCTCTGCATGGGCTGCGGCAGCTGTTCGGCATCGTGTCCTGTCAGGGCGATCACCATGGAATATGGCAAACCCAGCATTGAGCGCGACCTCTGTATCAAATGCGGGGCCTGTTACGCCCAATGCCCGAGGAGTTTCTTCAACGAGGAGATCATCTCCCAGTACGAAGCGATCGATGAAGCGGTCAAAGGTGCACTCCAGTGAGGTGACAACGATGGGAACAGAACTCGGAAATTACAAATCAGTCGTATCAGCACGCAGCACCGACAGGGAGATCCTGAACGGTGCGCAGGACGGCGGTATCGTAACCCAGCTCTTCGCGTATGCACTTGAAGAGGGTATTATCGAAGCAGCAATTGTTGCCGGGAACGGCGATCAGCCGTGGAAACCGGAACCGGTCGTTGCTACAACAAGGGCCGAACTACTCGCTGCACGCGGGACGAAATACAATATCAGCCCGAATATGTCGCTGATAAAGGAAGTGACCCGGAGCTACGGCTTTGACAGGGTGGGGATCGTCGGCACTCCCTGCCAGATGCAGGCGCTTCGTAAGGGCCAGGTGTACCCGGTCGGCCTGCGTGACGTGGGCGACAAGATTGCGCTGGGGATCGGGATCTTCTGCATGGAGAACTTCCCGTACCAGAGTATTCTCCAGCTCGTCGAGGACCATGCGTCAATGAAAATGGAATCTGTAAAAAAGATGGAGATTGGCAAGGGCAAATTCTGGGTCTTTGGGCAACGGGGACAGGTCGTACAGCTGCCGCTTAAGGTGACCCACAAGTACGAACAACCCGGCTGCCATGTCTGTCTCGACTATGTTGCAAATCTCGGGGATGTCTCCACGGGGTCTGTCGGCAGTCCGGACGGATGGAGCACCGTCTTTGTACGATCGAAGATCGGCGATTCAGTCTGGGCAAAAGCAATGGCCGCAGGATGTTTCGAGACCCAGCCGATGGAGAAGGTGAAGCCCGGTCTCGAACTTGTCACCAAACTGGCAAACGAGAAGATCACCAAGAACAAAAAGACGCTTGAAGAGCGTGCGACATTCGGGGTGGGCAAAGCACTGCGTAATCCCTACCTTTAACATTTTCGACAATGATGGAAATGTGCAGACAAGGATTTCCATCTAAAAAAATTATCGCCATAATGAGGACGCAATCAACAACATGAGGGAGTTATTCATGACAAGGCTGATGGACACAATCGGGGAATCGGTTCGGGACCGCTGTAAAAGGGCCAACCTGACCCCGATCGAAGATGAGATCAGGAAATGTATCCTCCGGTTTTTTGCAGGAACGGGTAATCCACCAACAGTTCAGGAGATCAGGGAGATCGTAGCCGTACCATCTGATGATATTGTCAACCAGGCCATCAGGAAACTCCGGAAGGCAGATATCCTGACAACACAGGCCGGTGTCATCACCTCTGCCTATCCATTTTCTGCCGTTAAGACCAGGCATACCGTGGTCTTTGCCGACGGGCATTCGGTGAATGCTCTTTGTGCCACCGATGCACTCGGCATGCATTTCATGCTGGGTGAGGATATCACCCTCAGGTCCCTGTGCCCGGAATGTGGACAAGTGATAACCATTGACCTGAAAGGTGGCCGGGTTGCCTCGCGGAATCCGGAAGGTGCTGTCGAATATGTAAAAGCCCGTGATCATTACGGATGCACCGCGGAGACCTGCTGTCCCCACATCAACCTTTTTTGTGGGAGTGACCACGTCGATCAGTGGAGAGCGAAAAACCCTGCATTCAGCGACGGTGAGATATACGCCATCGAGGAAGCACTGGAGGATGGCAGGATGATCTTCGGGGAGTTCCTGAAATGATCGCGGGAAAGAGGGTAGATCCATGAGTCCGGAAGAACATTCGTGCTGTTGTCCTTCAGAAATCAGTACGATTTCGCTATGCCGGGTATGCGGGAATCCCGGTACTCCTGTATCAGGGATCACTATCGGATCACTCGTCAGGGAGGAACGACAGTCCATGATGGTATCCCCGGAGGGATTCTCATTCTGTCACACGCCTGACTGTCCTGTCGTTTACTTCAACAACGATACCGGCGAGAATATCGAAAAGGAAGATTTGAAGGTCAGGGTCGGGATCAAGGAGACGGAAGATCCCAGCCCCATCTGCTATTGTTTTGGATGGACACGGAAAAAGATCGACGATGAGGTTGCCCTGACCGGGAAGAGCACAGCAGTCCATGACATTACCGTCAGGATAAAAACGCTCGGCTGTGACTGCCGGCGGAACAATCCCTCCGGCGTGTGCTGCCTCGGTGATGTGAAAAACTACCTGACGAAGGTCCAGGGGGAGACCGGATAGAAATGGTGGCGGATCCATTTTGTGCGGCCGGGTAACCATATGGTGAAATTTCTGAAAGGCTATACCCACCAGGTGACTAATGTGAGCAAAGAAGAACCACAGATCGTATCGAAGAACATACCTGACATTTTACGGACCGTTACCGAATTGAAAAACGAGGGTAACCGGCTGGTCGCAATGAATGCAACGACGCTTGAGGAAACGATCCAGGTCGATTACGTGTTCGACCGCGATTTACAGCTCAGAATACTGCGGGTAATTGTCGGCAAAGGCGGAGAAATCCCCAGTATCAGCAGCATTTATTTTGCTGCATTCGTGTACGAGAACGAAATACACGACCTGTTCGGGATCACGGTATCCGGCAATGTTCTCGATTACAAGGGCCGTTTTTACCGGACTGCCATCAAGTATCCGTTTGTTACTGATACCAATACTGATACCAATACCGGGAGCGACGCATGTCAAAACGAATAATTGTTCCGTTTGGTCCGCAGCACCCGGCTCTTCCGGAACCTATCCATCTCGACCTTGTTCTTGAAAACGAGGTAGTTATTGAAGCGATTCCCTCCATAGGGTACGTCCACCGGGGTCTTGAGAAACTCGTCGAGAAGCGGGAATACACGGAATATCTCTATGTTGCAGAACGCATTTGCGGAATATGCAGTTTCATGCACGGAAGTACCTATTGCAGGGCCATAGAGACGGTGATGGGTGTGGAGATACCAATCCGGGCGAAATTTTTACGTATGATCTGGTCGGAGTATTCACGCCTTCACTCTCACCTGCTCTGGCTCGGGTGCTTCGGCGATGCGATGGGATTTGAGAACCTCTTCATGAACGCCTGGCGGCTCCGCGAACATATCCTCGATGAACTGGAAGCGACGACAGGGGGTCGTGTAATCCAGGGTGCAGCCAAAATTGGCGGCGTTCGCAGGGACATTTCCAGTGAAAAACTCGACGACATGGTTGCCGGCCTGGACGGGATGAAAAAGGAGCTGAACGATCTTACCAATGTCTTCTTCAACGACAGTTCAGTGAAGCACCGTATCAAAAATGTAGGTGTTGTTTTAAAAACGGATGCATATGATCTCGGTGCGGTCGGACCGACTGCCCGGGGAAGCGGTGTCCCCCAGGATATCCGTTCGTCCGGGTACGATGCATATGATATGGTCCGTTTCGAACCTGCGGTTGAAACCGGCGGGGATTGTTATTCCCGCTGCCTTGTAAGAGGTAAAGAGATTTTCACTTCGATCGATATTATCAGACAGGCGGTCGAAAAGATTCCGGACGGACCGGTTGAGGTCAAAGTCACCGGGATACCCGACGGCGAGGCATGGGTGCGTGCCGAGCAGCCCCGTGGCGAAGTAATGCATTACGTGAAAGCAAATGGGACAAAACACCTCGTCCGGCACCGGGTCAGGACCCCGACATTTGCACATGTCCCTTTCCTCGTGTCTGCCCTCAAAGGTTGCGATCTTGCCGATGTTCCGGTTATTGTGCATTCGATCGATCCCTGCATCAGTTGTACGGAGCGGTGAAAAGATGAATCAGGAAAAGGTTCCATCCCATTTTTCACCCCGGGATCCCATTTTTCATGAAACTGATCCAAAAAGCGGATAATTACTGTTTGACTAGGTCTGTAACTGAAGTTCATTAAAAATACACACCAAAACGGTGTATTATTTAAAAATCAAAAAGTGGCTCTGTTAAAATCCTCTAAAGCTATCTTACCTGTGAGAATTATTCCGAAATTTATCCATGCTCCATGAGGCTCCGCCCCGCCGCTTTGGCGACCCCCTGTTTGGATAGATACACCTCGAAAACTCTGGATTTAATGAGCCTTTGGGAAACCCATGCCCCGTATGAATATCTTGTTGGGTGGGGCAGAGCGGGGGGTGAAACCCCCTCTTGTCTTTCGTAGTTACTTCAAACCCGCAGGGTTTCAACAAAAGCCCAAATAGCAATATATGGAATGTTTGTAAATGTGGCAATCGAACATGAATTATATCAACATATGAACTCATGGTAGTCACAAGAGGTTGCAAAAGGGAAAAAATTATTAGATCGAGGTTAATGGGCGGATCTCAAATCCTACCAATTCCCCGAAATCGGTTGATCTCCGGTTAAACCGAAGTTATACTGTCTGTCAATTGCAGATCCGCTCCAACCTCCGCTTCTATCATAATCGAGATAGAACGTATGAAGTAAGGGTCGATATACACCGATCTCATAAAACCCGTCATTGTTTAACTCTCCGGATATCGGAATATCCCCGGTCAGGCCGAAATTTGCCTGCCGATCGATAGCAGCTCCATTCCAGGCGTGATTACCGTTAAAATCCAAATAGAATGTATGGGTTGATGGTCGGAATACGCCGATTTCTGTATATCCGTCCTTGTTCCAGTCACCAACAACCGGGATGTCTCCCATCAGGCCGAAATTTGCCTGCCCGTCGGTCAAGGGCCCGTTCCATACGCCGTTACCGTTGAAATCCCCGTAGAATGTATGGGTCAAAGGCCGGAATACACCGATCTCAGATGTTCCATCATGGTTCCAGTCCCCGCATATCGGGATGTCACCCGTTAAACCGAAGTCATGCTGCCGGTCGGTTGTCGTTCCTTCCCATTTTCCATTGCCATTGTAATCCAGGTAGAATGTATGCAAAGATGGCCGGAATACGCCGATTTCTGTCTTTCCGTTATTATTCCAGTCACCGGAAACGGGAATATCCCCGGTCAGTCCAAAGTTGTATTGCCTGTCGACTATCGGGCCGTCCCATCTGCCATTACCATTGTAATCCAGATAGAACGTATGAGTGGAAGGCCGGAATACACACATCTTGGAGAACGGATTGACCACAGCAAGATTAATGACGTTTGAATAAAAGTCTGACTGGGTTGTGCCTGGGACAACCACCTTCAGGGGCAAATTGGTCGGAACTGCGCGATATGATGCCGGTATCAATACCCCGAGACGGCTAATGCCATAAAAAGTGGTCTTGAAATTATGCGGAGTTACCGTACTTACCAGAGAAACAATGCTGTCCGGATAAAAATTCTCCCCATACAGGAAAATCTCCTCGTCCCCACCCCCGGCGACTAATGTTGATCTCCCGGCACTGTTCCCGAAAGAAATTATGTTCGGTTTCGGGCTGTTCCAGAATGTCTGCCAGACAGTACGACCAGGTGTCTGCACAAATACATCAAGACGTGCCTCGTCCCAGGATGCGATGGACGGATCTGAATTGAGGGGATTAGTATTGAGTACGGTTTCATCTGTCCACCCGGAAATAATTTGATTCCATTCACGCAAAACTGTTTTCCCATCGAGTGTCCGGTATACCAAATCGATACAGCCGTTATAGCGGGTAACTGCTGATGGAGCTCCCAAAACCGGGGAACACCCTGATAAAGAAGTCCATGATCCCCAGCGCCAACCAGTCCAATCGACCATGCTGATTGTCCAAATCTGGTTATCTGAGCCCCGTGCAAATACCCGGACCAGGGTATCATGTCCGGTTGGGCTGTTGCGATCCGGGTTTGCGACAACCGCTACAGAATTATTCATAAGAGTAATGCCGGATGGTGCATCCAGGTCGAACCCGCCGTAATCCGAGTCTGAATACAACCATTGGGAACCATCCCAATTCATATAGCGTAAATGGCCGGTTGGATCCAGCCAGAATACGAACTCCTCCGATGCAGACGTGGCGACACCCGCAGGACCGGTTCCGTCCTTGATCAGGAAATATTTCCCATCAGGGTACTGCCAGTTTCCCCAGCCCGATATCGAAGACCAGTGTGCCTGAATTAACCGGTTGGACTCCGAAGAAAATACATCAATTGCCCCGGCACCTCTTGATATCGCAGCCGTCGGATTGGAGAGATAACCACTGGTATTGGATGCCTGGTTCCATGTCCCCCATGTGCTTCCATCCCACGATAGTTGCATTAGTTTTGAATTGGCATAATCGGCCGAAAATACATCCAGCCGGTTTTGCTGCTTCGCAACGACCGACGGAGCAGCGTAGGGATAATATGCATAAGTCCCGGGGCCGGCATTCCCCAGGTTGACCCACGAACTCCATCCCGTCTGGATTGCAGGGGTCATTAGCGGCGTTTGGCCAGGGCTTGCGGCGGCAGAAGAACTATTTTCTCCTGATCCTGCCAAAGCCATTTTCTCTATGACGATGCCTCCGGTGATATTTCCGGTTGCAACAACAGCAATGCTACAAAGCATACCGAATATCAGGAATCCGATTAAACAGTACTTGATTTCCATTTTTTCCCTCTCCACAGATGTTTTTATGTAATGTAATCATCTGCCGGTTTTGCGATTTCGGAAAAATTAATTTAGATTGGTGGAAAATGACTGGATTTTTCGGCGGTCCCAGTGACATATCCAAGGGAGATGGTATTAAACCGAGACCAGCCCGGTTTTCACTGTTTTCCTGGTATGTCAATGGATTTTGACTCCAACGAGTAAATTCAGGGCAGAAGGGCTGTATCTCTCCGACAGGTAAGGAGATAGTATCCTGAAAATTGGCTTGGTGCAATGGTAACGGTATCTGAGATACTAGTATTGCACCTATCGAAAAGATGCCTATCAGGAATGAGGCCATTCGGTTTTTTACGAGCATCTCTATAATCCCCATCACAATTTGATTACACCGGAAAATGCAAAAAATATTAGTTTTTCTCAGGTATTCGCGGGTCTTCGAATATATTTACCTGGCCCTTCGGTCCAATACCAACTATCTGTATCGACCTGCTGCCCGGTTGGAATTGTATATTTTCCAATATTGTCCGGGTCAAGAGTCCCTCCCTCAACGTAGGCACTACCGCCGGTTTTCGTGGGAGCATTATAAGTAATGATATCTTTTTTGGCAAGCTGCATGTTCGCAATATACTTATCAGCCTGACTGTTCCCTACGAATTCGTCCCCGAGGGAACCGGGCACATAGTTGGACAATCCCGCAAGGCTCTGCAACTTTGATGGGGGGGTGGTCACTTTCTTATACGGAATACTATCATCAACAGGCTGATTAGGTTTCGGTTTCGGGACATATTGAACAAGAGTAGTGATATCTTTGCTTGTAGACTGACCTGATATTACATTATATGATGCCCCCCCAACTGATGAACCTGTTTTGTATCCACCTAAACCTCCTGAAATTCCTCCAATAAGCCCTCCAGCAATACCGCAAACTGCAACTCCCACGGGACCTGCCGCCCCACAAAGCGCGGCCCCTGAGATTATACCTGCTTCAGCTCCTCCTATTCCTCCAATCATAAATCCCGCAATACCTGATACTGCTTGTGTCGCTTCTTTACCTGTATTATCCCCATCGCCATTATCTCCGGCAACATTAGATCCTTCACGTGAACTTGGAATAGTTCCGAACCCCTTTGGTCCCCCAGATGCACCCAATACATTAAACGATGAGTTACTATGCTTGTTCGGATTTGCATTTGATGGATTGTCGAAGAAATTTGGCCCGTTTGTCGAGCTGACCAGACTTTTTCCCTCAAACATAGCATCATGGTTTCTAATGGTGTTAACAACTTCACCAGGTGACTTTCCGGCAAGATTTGGGACTAATGGCCCGTTTGGATTGTTGGGACCTTGCATGGTTGACTTTTTATCTGGCATTGTGAATGTTCCAAATCCTGTTTTTATCGTCCGAACGATTGAATAGTCAGGACTATAAACGGTATCTTTGGCCCAGTTATCAGCCGTCATTACCGGTACCTTAGGGCCAATCCTGTAAATGGGCAAATTTTCTGAAGAATTTGAGACGGGACCCGCGGTGACTGGCGACGAGTAACTTTCAAACCGGCCGGTATTCAGATTACCGGTTGAACTTGCACCCTGCGAAATTTTGTACGGTGCAGGAGCGTTAATAACCCAGGTAATTTCCCCGGAAGATGTTGAGGGTGATCCTGTGGGTGCCAGTGGAGCAATTGGATTGATCGGTTGGATCAGGCTCGAAGGATCGAATGATGGACTATTTCCACTACTTGTATCATCAACAACATAGGTGACATCTCCTGAAGGCGGAGGGGGTGCAATTGGATCAACTGGTAAAATATTACCCCCGGTGTCAGCAGGTGGTATAAAGTAAGCCATTGTGGGTGATGCAATTGCCCCGGCAAACAGGCATAGTACGATACAGACGATGAATTTATGATAGGTTATTCTCATCATTCCCCCTCATTCAATTATTTTCCAGTCATCAGGGTCAATTAAATCAATTTGCCTTGCAATATCGCAAGGCAACCGTTTATAATATCCGGAAGGGTAAGATATAATTTCGGAACATATAAGAAATATTATAACCGAAAAAGCATACATGGATAATCAGCGTGAGCCTTCGCTACTAATAATTGGGATATTGAAAATATACCCTAATGGTTTATCCATATCCGCTATTTCCAGGAAAATTCATTTAAATCGCAATTCAGTAGCAAAATATCTTGATAGCCTTCATGCATCCTCACAGGTTGAAGTTGAGAATGTAGGGATGAATAAAATTTACAAAATTGCAAAAAAATCACCAGTTCCAGAAAAGGCATCCAAAGAACAGTTAGAACAGAATAGAAGAGATTTTGAATTTATTTCTCAAAGCGCATCCAATTTTATCAATCTCCAGAAAAATTCCAATATATATGACATAATCGGCACAGGTGTCAATTATCTGGTTCCGGATGCCGTAGTTTCAATAAGTACATTTGATAAAAAATCAAGTTCAATAACGGTCAAATCATTCGTAGGGGATGATGATAATGTGTTTGCGGAATATTTCCGAAATATGTTGGACTTAAATATGCCCATAGGTGATCCCGAAGTAGTGAATATTATGGCAAGCGGAATACTCCATCAAGTCCCTGGAGGCGTTCATATTACTACATTTGGACAAATTCCAGTCTATTCTTCCGCAAAAATAGAAAATTCCCTCCCAGTAAGGAGTATATGGTCTATTGGACTTGCGTCCTGTAAAAATCTTTTTTGTGTAGCAACGATGTTTAAAAGGGATATAAATCCCCCGCAGAATCAGGATTTGATCAGCACCTATGCCAGGATGGCTACTCTTGGCCTGCTAAAAAGAACACCGTAATATAAGGTTGAAATAGAATTTTCACCCATCCGCACATGCTTCGGCCACTTTTACCGCACAGTACCGCAAACACGTGTCGCCAGGTCAGGGGATGAATGGGATTTCAAAAATAAGTAAAATAACTGCCCTCAGTGGAACGGGCCCCTTCATTTGCTGAAAATATCAGGCACAGCCTCGCCTTTGTTAATTTTCAGGGCTGTCGTATACGCATCGTACATGCCGAACAGCCACACAATAATCGCAATCGGCCAGAAGACTACCCAGAGGATGATCACGCCGACAAGGAGAAGCAACCCCTTCTTCAACTGGCCATTGTATATCTGGCCTATCCCCGTAATGAGCAGCGATAATATCAGGGCTATGAAAGGGTTCTTTACCTGCGGTACAGGCGTATCCTTCGCCTTTTGCACCGGCCGGGCCGGGACGGACGGGGAGGGGGATGGTTCAGCGGGGCCGGGGTTTCCCGTCTTTTCGCCACAACCCTCACAGTACGTTGCATCATCGCTGATGGGAGCACCACAATTCTCACAGAAGGACATGAAGAGTCACAAGGCAGATCGTGGTCAGCCACAGATATTATCGTTTCGGAACAATCCGGGTCCCTGCCATTACCGGGATGATGGGGGATCAACCCGGGGCAGGATATCGGGACAGATCAGTTCAGTACCGTTGTTGTGAAACACAGGGTTTGCTTCACACAATTATCCCGGTGTATTTTTATTCTGGTACGGGGACATTACAATAAAATCAACTCCGGAGGGTGTAATGGGAAATTGTGGCAAGTGTGGTGCAGTCCTTGACGAGAACGAGAAGTTCTGTTCATCGTGTGGAACGCCCGATAACTCGGAAAAAGACGTGAGACCTGAAGAAACGGGACCTGATACCGTGATGGGAGAAGGGGAAATTATCTGGGAGACACATATTCCCGTTGTAACCAGCAGTATCGCGATGAAACAGCTTGCAATGGCACTGGGCGTGGGTATTCTCTTCGTTGCAGTAATCATGGCAATTCTCGACTTCTCATCCTTTTTATCGCTTGTTATCCCGTTAATCGGTATCTACCTCTTTCTTTTGGCCATCGGTATTATTGTTGCAATAGTAATCCAGGCAGGAACGAAAGGCGGGCCGCTCGGGCAGTTCGCGGTCGTGAAAGAAGGGGTCGGATACAACGCAGGGTCCGCCTCCCGGATGATCAACCTTGCAACCCTTGGCGGATCGGCAATCGGCGGTTCACTTGCGGGTGCGGGCGGGAGCCTGATCAACATTGCAAGAGAGATGGATTTCATCGAATGGAAGGATGTACGGAGCGCGACGGCAAGGACGAGCGACCGCTCGATTGTCTTTTACCGGAAAGAACTCATCAGCCCGATTGCCCTTTACTGTACAAAAGAAAACTTCGACACCGTCGTATCCATGGTCCGGAAGTACACCCCTGAGGGGACCTTCAGGATGAAGCGATGGTGAAATAAATCTCTTCCTTTTTGAAACCCGATTACCCGTCCCGGGTCCATGGATTTTAAGAATAACATCATTGTTCAGGAAATAACCCCTGAATTTTAATTGTGTTCTCCCCTATGCCTGAAAACCAATAGCTTCCTGGTCGGTTCTGTTGGCCGGACGAATAGAGCCTTAACCATGGCAGTTGCCGGGGTTCCGGTAACGAATAGAAAAAGACCAGTTATAAGTACCGGGATTTCCTTAACCACCAGTAAGGGTGAGTGTCCTTGGAAGGTCAACGCTTCTGTGAAGAATGTGGGAAACCATTAGCCCCGGGTGTAAAGTTTTGCGAGGAATGCGGCAGTCCCGTGAGAACATCGCAGGACACGGCAGTCGTTGTTACGGCACAGGCCACCGTTACAGAAACCGTACTGCGGCCTCTGGCGGTAATCCCGTTCTCCTATCAGCAACGGGGCATGTTTTCAATCGACCGTTGCACGCTTGTTATCTACCCCGACCGTATCGTCATCGCCTTTGTACCGAAGAGCCGTGAAAAGGAGTTTGACAACGCAATGGTGGAAGTCCAGGCGATGCTCGCCAAAAAACAACTTGAAGGAAAAAACTTCTGGGATTTCGCCGCAGCTTCAGGAATCGCCCTGTTTAAACTCGCCTGGAGCCCTGTCGATTTTTACACGCAGGACGCGGCCCGCGAACGAACAATACTCCAGAAAATCAGCATATCTTCGCAACCCTGGGAGCAGTACCTGGCGATGGAGCCTGACAAGGTACTCGCAGAAGACGGACGCAACAAGGTGATCACGCGGGACACGATTTCCTGGATCCGGGGTGAAAGCGATCCGTCCACCGGCACCGACCAGGTCCTCATCGGGTCCCGGCCTGGTGTTACCCGGCTGTTTTTCGATTTCGGAACATTTTTCCTCGCGAGAAAAGTTCTCTTTTCTTTCATGCTCCCTGGCCAGGGGCCCCAGGAGAGGGTCACCGGAGTGGTCCCCTATGCAAATGAAAAGGAAGTCAGTGGGTTCGGCTTCCAGTATACCTGGAACATGGTGGTCACCGAGGCAAGGGTAATCTTCTGCATGATCGAGGACGATATGGCCGATGAGATGAATTCGTGGATTGAAAACCGGCAGAAAGAAGCAAAAAAATCCGGGCAGACCATAAGGGACGGGGAACTGGCCGGTCGCCCCGATGCCCCCTGGCAGCGGCTCATGACGTCGCCGGTCCCCGCACTCCTGGGTAATGAAGTGAATTTTTTCATCCCGCTTACCGCCATACAAAATGTAACGCTCAGTCCCGGCAGCCGGAAACAATCTGATGTCCTCCGTTTTTCCCTGCCCGGAGATCCCTACGAAGTCACGTTTCCCGGAGGTTCCGCTGCACGCATCCGTGAGGTGCTCGAAAACGTCCTGCCCGGGAGGATTTCCTGAACTGCATGAATGGACCGGCATGGCATAACCATCCAATTTTCATCCAGCACCAGTCCGTCTGAAAAAAGAACACTGAAAATTACAACGATTAACAAGGACCGGAAAAACCGCATGCACCCCCTGATCCAGAGGTTTTTACAGAATTTCAGTTTCAGAATTAATTACCGGGTAATCCGCTACATCATCGTGTGTGCGGTTGCACTGGCAGCAGCCATGGTGGGTGCATGGGTATCGGACGGGGACCTCGCCTGGATAATCCTTGCCGGGACCGGGTGCTATATCGCCGGTCGGATTGTGGTCTGGATTTTTTTCCGGGAGTATTAATCGTCTTTTTCCTGGTACCGGCCCCGGGTATCCCACCGGAAGCGCCATCCGCCGCTATACCTTCCGGGCCTGGGGTCCTTACCTGCAGCAAGTGCGGGAAAACAGTAAAACCCGGCGCGAAATTCTGTGGAGGATGCGGGGCTGATATCGGTACCTGGGTTGTCGCGAGCGCCGCACCCCCGGATACCACGTGCCCTTCGTGCGGAAAGCCTCTCACTCCCGGGAAAAAATTCTGCGGGTCGTGCGGGTTTAAAATAAAGGTTTAACGGGAGTATTTTTGGTTTTCATGCCCAATAGAAATCAGATCGTCGACATCATCGTTTCGTGTGCCTGCCGGTATGACTGGTTTGCTTCCTCCAGCCGGCCAAGTTTCGTAAGAAGATCTCCTTTCAGGGTCCATGTCTGGGTAAGCGTAATGGCATCGTCACGGTTTTTGGGATGAATCTCGACGGCATTGTCGAGACTTTCAAGAGCACCTGGTATGTTCCCCTCGTATGAGCGGGACAGGGCCTGATAGTATAAGGTCTCCATATCCTGCGAATTAATGGCGAGTGCCCTTGAAAACGAGTCTTCGGACTCTGCTGTCCGGTTGAGAAGAGATAGTGAAAGACCACGGTTACTCCAGGCCTCTGCGTATGATGGGTCGATTGCTACTGCATGGTCATATGCGGCGACCGCTTCCCCATACCTCCCCATCACATGGTCGGTCTCTCCCCTGGCATTCCATTCCCCTGCATCTCCGGCGGGGTTGAGACACCCTGATAGTACGAGTGGAATGACGAGGGCGACAAGAACTGCGAGGCCTGATGTCTTTTCCATTAATTACAGATAGGCCGTGGATAAGATGAACTTTTTTCTGTTCTTTGTTTGAAGATATGGGAAAATAATAATTTTCGTGACCGCAGTAAGAACGTGGTATAATTGGCTGGAGGTAATAAAAAAAGAGAATCAGACCAGGAGTTTTCCTGACTGATAATTCATTGTTTTTGCAAACATTGGGATTGTCCCCGTTACGCTGGTGGTTTCTGAATACGTCAGATCCTGCGTCTTATCCTGTGAGTATACTTTTGCACCCAGTTCCGGGAATACAAGAATCAGTCGCGTGCGTCCTTCCTGGGTATGCGTTTTTATGTATGCTGCGGCTGAACCAGAGGCCGGAGTGCTCCCGGTTCCGGTCAGGCTGATACTATGCGAAACGGTAACCGGGACATCGGCTGTCGCTGCAACAAACCCTTCGCTTGTACTTGTTACCAGTTTGCCGGTTGTCACATCCACGGAACTGCCGGTCTGGACAATATTGCAGAACGCCGGTATGAAGGTACTGCCTGCAGCAGCGAACGGGCAGAGCATGCGGTTGTTGGTAAAGTCGAGCTGGCCCGCCCCATCCAGCATCAGGTTTTCAGATGAAATGAGTTGTCCTGCTTCGATCCCGCTAAAAGTCACGGTCTTATCTGCCTTGAGATTGCTCTGGCTGATGACCCTGTTCCCGGTATTCACCGACATTGACTTGATATATGTCGTGGCACCGTTCACCGCACTGGTATCCTCCGAATATGCGGTGGTATATACTACCTGTCCCGGCGTGTCCGGTTTTCCTGCAACAAAATTTGGCCAGTCAACGATGTAAGGCCCGTCCTGTATCAGATGACCTGGAAGTGCGAGTGTCGAGCTGAGGTTCTGGTTGGAAATCTGCCATGCGACGGCATCATTCTCGGTGGCCAGTCCTACCACATCCATAGTGGTCGTTGTGGTGAAACCCTGGATCTCCGGTGTCTGCGGTACCGAAGGGTCTGCCGTCACCGCTCCGATACAGAGCAGGGCAACAACCATTCCTATGAGGCCCATTGAAAAAATTTTTGTTGATTTCATTTTTATTCTCCTCAAATCGGTCCCGAAGGCCAGTAACGAGCCCATTCGAACGATCGTTCACGTCCATTGATTATTCCCGCACCGGCGCCAACATTAAATGAAGGATCATCGAATGTGTGGCCTGTCGAATTACCCAGCGAGTTCTGAGCCGCAACGGTGACATCGTAACTGATATCCGATGCTGGAACACCAAACACGGTATGTCTGTTACCAATAGTGGTCCGGGCCCATACCAGGTCCGCCGGATTTCTTGTTGCTGCTAACCCGATAAGATTGATATTAATCGTCGGATACTCAGCCCTGGATCCGTTTGTTATCGAGAATGACGAGGTAACGGTTGCTAAATCGCCGTTCGAGCAGGTTGATACAACATTGGACCCGCCGGATTTGCCCGTAATCAACCCATCAGCCTCGACCAACGCTACGTTGGCGGGGTTGGAGGATGCTCCATATTCCGATGCTGCAATGTTGGTCCCCTGTCGCGTCTCGGCACTCTCCTTGAACAAAAGATTACCATCAGACACGAACAGGGAGCCGGTTGTAGAGACCTGGGGGTTTGCAGCGTACGCCTGAGCAGTTGCCGACGAGATGTTTTCTATCTCTCCAACCTGGAAAGCAGTGGTCGTAGACCCGTATCGGACATCCCCGTAAGATCCACCCGAACGGACCGGCCAGACTCCCTGTGTTTCTGCCTCCTGTTCGATAAAGAAGGAGGCGTTCTCAACATCTGTTGCAACCGCCTGTGCACTCACTCCCGCATTCGAACCATCTGCATTATGCGCTGATGTACTTGCGAGGAGGGTCTCAAAATGAGAGTCCGGATCCGGCAAAAGGAATCCAAATCTATCACTCAGCCCTGCTCCTACCACCTGTTGAGCACTGGCACGGTAACCCAGCAACGGCGGACCATATGGTCCCGATGACCCGGAAGGAACATCAGAAGGGAATAACGTAGAGTAAACAAAGGCAATCTGATCTACCACCACATTTTCACCGTTAGTAAACGATACCTGGGTGCCTGCAGAATTACCATTCCCGTCTACAACGCCAGTCCCTGCATATCCCTGGGACCCGGTCAGTACCAGATCCTGACCTGTACTATGACCATTAAAATCCCCATAGGTTTCAGAATCGGGTGCAATGCTCTCAATTGTCCCTCCTACCACGGATGCTCCGTTCAGGAGAGCGCTTCCATCACTATTTACCGTCAATGTCAGCTGCCCCTGCCAGTCACCATCAGATCCGGCATAATTATAGGTTTCAGCCGTCGCTATTGTCCCAAAGCACAATAATAGCACAGAAAGGAACAGAATTGTTGATAGTCCAGTCTTCTTTTCGATCACTTTGATACGCCCCTCCAGGATGGATAAGTCTTTCTGACCATTATCGTTTATCAGGTAAAAAAGTACTCTCATTCCGGATTTACCTCGACTGACGAACGACCGGTATCTTTCCTGTTCGTTCCTGTATTGGCCTGATATTGGCGAAATCTGCCTTGTAGCGATGAAAAAGAGAATGGATTATTGATCCCTCTTATCAATTATGATCTCCAGGGTGTCATCCTCAGGTATCTCTGAGATTTTCCTGTGCAATTGCTTTAAAATTAATATTTTTGTCTCCGTCAGTGATCGCGTCACGGGTCTTTCATTTCGCCTGTGAATTATCTCCTGATTTCTTATATTGTGAGGCTGTGATGGAGACGATAACGTTCCCTCTCCTGGCGGCCGTCCAGTCTAGCAAGGTGGAGAAAAGGCTGATTCCGAGGTATTAACGGTGGTGTTTACAGAACCCGGAAGAGGTTAAGACTCAAAATAAGGCCAATTATTGGGGGAATATGGATAAAATCGCGTTAAATAGCAGGACTAGGTACATGAAGGGAACGGGGAAGAATGCGGGCGATTTAACGGGCCGTGGATGGTATAATCCGATTGGGTAAGAGTAATAGTACCCCTGTTGAAGGGATTTTTTATATTTCAGGCAGATATTGGTTGTTTATCCGGATTACGGGTAAATCCAGAAGTCTTTTGTGGCGATATGCATCTGAAATACCATTTAAAAAACCGACCCCTTAAAATCCCAAAAAAATTTAGTTTTTGCCGGGGTTGAATACATTATCGAAGATCTGATCGGACCCGGTATTTGCCAGCCTTTCGCGTTCTGTGGGTTCTTCCGCAAATCCAAGGACCGGCAGTTCCATGTTGATCCCTGGCGTGTGGTTGAACATCTTCTCCATCTCGACCTGCTGGGAGTGCATGAACAGGGCATTCGGGATCTCCATCGGGCAGTTCTCTTCGCACTGTCCGCAGTTGACACAGGAGTCTGAAATGTGGGCAAACCGGATCATGTGGAACATGAAACTGACCGGGAGTTCCCCGGGTGGCACGAGGTACGGTTTCTTCGTGCTGCATTCCACGCAGTAACAGATCGGGCAGTTCTCGATGCAGGCATAACACTTGATGCAGCGTGCGGTGTCTTTCACGATCTTCGTAAGGCGGGTCTTTGCCCTCGCCAAGTGCCGTGAAGTCGTGTTTTCGCCACTTGTCGCCGAGCTTGAACATGGCCCCTTCGACTTTTGCCCTGATCTCGATACCTTTCGGGTTTGCCGGTTCGGTTGCGATGGCACCTGCCTTGACGGCTGCACTCAGGAGTTTTGCCCCCTTCTCGCTGCAGACTTCGACAAACGTGGCTTTTCCTGCCTTGTCTCCGATGATCCCCCAGTTACCGCAGGCAAGGTCTGCCTGGCGCGGGATTTTTAACTTGCAGCGGCGGCAGTTGGAACGGCGGCCAAAGCCTGCTTCCTCGAGCTCGTCGATGGAGATCCCCTTGTGTCCGCCTTCGTACTCGATGATGAACTGGCCCTTGTCGATCTCTTCCTTGTGCACTTTCTCCGGGTCGACATCGAATTTCTCCCGGATCATCTTTCTTGCAAGGACCGGGCTGACAGTCCCTCCGCAGTTTACCCCGATCATGATGATGTTGTCGAGGTCGATCTGCTGGCGTTTTGCCAGCTCGTACATCCCCATCATGTCGCAGCCCTTTACCGTGACGGCGAGCTTCTTGCCCCATGCTCCGCCTAGCGTATTTCTTGATGAGCTTCGACATCAGGAGCGTCCCGCAGTGCAGAGACCCGGCAGTCTGGTCGATTTCCTTCGGGTCGGTGATAATCGTCGGGACCGCGTCGTAGATGTCGACCCCGCGTTTTACGGCGAGCACTGCATCGACGGCCTTGCTTTCGAGGGCAAACTTGAGGAGGGCCGAGACCGCTCCCCCGCATTCCGCCTTCTTTGCGAGGTCGGCATTCGTGGTCCATGCATAGACCATTTCGCCTTTTGCTGCCATCTTATTTCACCACCTGGATCTTTTCAACAGCAACGGCACAGTGCTTGAGTTCCGGCATCTTCGACAACGGGTCGAGGGCCGTATTGGTAAGGGTGTTTGCTCCCGGGCCGAAGTGCATCGGCATGTACAGGACCTTCGGAGCGACGTCATCGCTCACCCGTGCAATTGTTTCGATTTCGCCGCGGCGGCTGCGGACTTTTATCTTTTCGTGCTGGGTGATGCCGAGCTCTGCCGCGTCCTTCGTGTTGATCTGGATATAGGACTCGGGGACCTCGTAGTCCAGCACCTTGCTCCGTCCGGTCTGGGTCCTGGTGTGGTAGTGGAAGATCACACGGCCGGTCATGAGGGTGTAGGGGTATTCGGCGTCGGCAACTTCCGCGGGCGGGCGGTACTCGAGGCCGAAGAATGTCCCGAGACCGTCGGCTGCCGAGAACTTCTCCCGGTGGAGGATGGGCGTCCCGGGGTGCTCGATGGTCGGGCAGGGCCAGTGGACAGACTCGGGTTTCTCCATCTTCTCGTAGGTCACCCCGAACTGTCCCGGGGTGCATGCCCGCATGTCGTCCCAGACGTCCTTTGCAGTCTTCCAGTCAAAGCCCTTGAGGCCCATCTTCTTGCGCAAGCAGGCCGATAATCTCCCAGTCGTACTTCGACTCGCCGGGGCCGTCGACCGCTTTCCGGACACGGTTGACCCGCCTCTCGCCGCTGGTAAACGTCCCGTCCTTTTCTGCAAAACAGGTGCCGGGCAGGACGACGTCCGCATAGTTGCAGGTCTCGTTCCAGAAAATATCCTGCACGACGCAGGAAATCCAGCTTGTCGAGCTGTCTCATCACGTGGTTTGAGTCAGGGTAGGAGACGACGGGGTTCAGGCCGAGGATGTACATCGCCTTGATCGGGTCGCCGCACTGGTTGATCTGCTCGGTCAGGGTCACGCCGTACCAGTCGGGGAGGGAACCTTCCTTCAGGTTCCACAATTTTTCCATCTTTGCACGGTTTTCGGGAACTGCGACGGCCTGGTACCCGGAGAAGACGTTCGGGTACGCACCCATGTCGCAGGCGCCCTGCACGTTGTTCTGGCCACGGAGCGGGTTCACTCCCACGCCGGGGCGGCCGATGTTGCCGGTGAGCATCGATAAGTTGCCCATCGAACGGACGTTGTCGGTACCGGTGGTCAGTTCCGTGATGCCGAGGCAGTAGATGATGACCGCGTTCTTTGCATTTGCATACTTGCGGGCAAAATCCTTGACCTTTTCGAGCGGGACGCCGTGGATCGACTCGACGTCGGCGTAATTCTCGACGGTCTTTTTGAGGTCTTCGAACCCTTTCGTTCGGTTCTTGATGAATTCCTTGTCCTCGAGGCCTTCCTTGATGATCCAGTACATCATGGAGTTGGCAAGCGCGATGTGGGTCGACGGGGTGAACTGGATCCACTCGTCCGCAAGCCGTGCCGTCGGGCTGTACCGCGGGTCGACGACAATGATGGGGGTCCCTTTCATTTTTGCCTGGGCAATACGCCGGCCGGCAAGCGGGTGGGCTTCGACCGCGTTCGAACCCCAGACGACGATCAGGTCGGAGTTCAGGACGTCCTCGAACGGGTTGGTCGCCGCTCCGGAACCAAACGAGAGCGAGAGCCCCGCGACCGAAGGTCCGTGGCAGATACGTGCACAGTTGTCGACGTTGTTTGTCAGGAACCCGGCACGGGCCCACTTCTGCAGTGCGTAGCAGTCCTCGTTGACGGTACGGCACGAAGTCTGGAAGCCAAGGGCCTTCGGCCCCTCCTTGTCGGAGACCTCCGTGAACTTTTTCACGATCAGGTCCAGGGCCTCGTCCCACGTGGCCTCTTCAAACTTGTCCCCCTTCTTGATCAGCGGCTTCGTAAGACGGTCCGGGCTGTGGACCGGTTCCCAGCAGGTCATCCCTTTCGGGCACAGTTTGCCTTCGTTGATCGGTGAACGCTTGTACGGCTCGACGCCGACACATTTCCCATCGACGACGACGAGGTTCAGGCCGCAACCGACCCCACAGTAAGGACATGTAGTTGCCACGTATTTCATATTCTGTTTAACTTCACTCATCTGGATTCTCCTGGTTTTGTTTTGAAATGTTAACCATTAATAATTAATTTTTTAGCATTGGAAATTTTAATAATAATTTCTTGTTAGAGATGTTATTTAATATTTCTGAAATTTTCCTGATAATTGATGAATAGCGGTGGGCATGAGAATTAATGATATCTGGTTTACTTTTTAAAGGCGGCGGGACGGGGGACCGGGTTGCGTACGTTAATAGTTTAAGATTAACCAAAAACCATCATTAATAACATTTAAAAATCCTATCATATACTGGACAAAAAATGACAGATCATACAGACAATTCCGGAAATCTGGCAGCAATAATCGATAAAGCGGGAATTAATTCAAAATTAAAAGAGTATATCCTGAGTACTGTCTCACTCCACAGCTACCCTGCACCGGGAGTGCTTATCGGTGCGATCATGGTGGATTATGCACTTGAACTCCTCGGGGCAACACCGGAGGAGAAATTGTTTACCGTTTGCGAGACGCCAAAATGTCTCCCCGATGCCGTCCAGGCGATCGCTCACGCCACAACCGGAAATAAACGGCTCCAGGTGTTACCCATCGGCAAGTTTGCGATCACCATGAACGTCAGTTCAAAAGAGGCCACGGTTGAAGCGGTACGTGTTTTTGTTGATCTACAAAAACTGGAGAACTACAAGACGATCTACACCTGGTTCATCAACTCTCCATCGTACGACCGGCACACAATGGCAGGATCGCTCCAGGAGGAAATTTTCCTGGCCGGGCGGAATATCCTGTCCTTTGAATGGGTGATGGTAAAGACGTCACAGAAACCAAAATGGAAATCCGTCACGTGCCCTGTATGCGGGGACAAGGTCCCGGACTACATGCTCGAGGATAACAAGTGTGCGGCCTGCGGTTCGAAAGGATATTACGAGAAAATCAAGGGATAATTTTTTTCACAATAAGAAAGATTCAGGCAGAGTTACCCTGTCCGGGGCACTGTAGATCATCATTCTCGGGGGCCTTGCAAACCCCGCAAGCGTCATATTCACCTGGCGTGCAAGGCAGATCCCTGTCGAAAACGGGGAAGTGTTGCTCACCAGCACCGGAATACCAGCCCGGTATGCCTTCGCCACCATCCCGGCCGGTAATCTCCCCGTAACTACCATAAAACACCGTGAAAGGTCTACACCATCGAGTAATGCCCTTCCCACCGCTTTATCGACCGAATTGTGCCGTCCCATGTCTTCCATGGCCGATTTGATCTCCCCGTGTTCATCCAGTATCACCGAACAATGAGTCCCCCCGGTTATTCTCCAGGTTTTCGACAGGTGGCGGATCTTCTCCATCGCATCGAAAATTGTCCGGAGGTCAACACAAAGACCATCGGGAAGTGGTTCGGTCAGGGATTCCCAGGCTGTTTTCACGCCGACACACCCCGAACTCCGGATCTCGGTACTTCGTGAAGAAGGATCATAGGATGGATCGGAAACGGTTATCGAGATATTGGGGGGTGCTATCGTGATCCCGGTGATATCGTTGACCGACGAGACGAGTCCTTCACAGATACAATACCCGTATGCGTAGGCCATCAGGTCTTTTGGCGTCAGTGTCAGGCTCGCAACGCGTATCCCGTTGACTAACAGGTTGATACTGTCCTCGACCGATACCTCCACCCAGGTTTTCCCGACACCCTCTTCCGTGATATCGATGATCTCGTATTCGCGTGTCACGGCACCGTGTTGAGATCCGGCAGGGTCTGGGGATTGGTCAAAAGAATTTTCCATATTTTGTCCTCGTAACGGTGGGATGAGGCAAATTACGATGATGTCAACCGGTTACGGCACCATCAGGCCCACACTCTTGTAATATATTGTATATGACTTTCAATAAAAATTAATGGTATTCATATACTCTAGGCGACGGTGCCGGGTCATGGAATCCCTATCCCTGGCCGGGATATGCGGCACTATCCGCCAGTCCTGATCTTCATTTTTTGTTGGATCGATCCTTCCACTCCCTTCAGTTTTACAACCCCCTGCTCACCCTCGCGGTAATAATAGAGGAGGAGATGAAAATAATCCGCAACAAGGTCCTGGAACTCTTTTTTGTACCGCACCTCAACAGCGCTATCCCCCACAAAACCCTTGATGGAAACAAACAGCTCTTTTTCAAAAGAAAAATAGGGTTTTCTGAGCTGCGGGAGATACCGGACCGACCCGAAGTTTTCCAGGAATTTAAGGAAGTCTTCCGTCAGCGGTTCGTCGAGTAAGAACTCCTTCATGAGTGAACCGTCAACGCAGAGTTTCGTCTGGACCGACCGAATAATCCTCACCACCCATCACCTCCTCCAACCACTTCCTGCGCTGAAAAATACAAAGAACCCCGGGGTGTTGAAACGTGAAAGACCTGCCTGTTTGCAACTTTTCCCGCCGCCAATCGCGTTCATGGTGAGCGGGGCACAGCAAAATCCGGTCTTCAGGATCACGTTACAGGCCTCGTTGTGACATTTACAGGGTAGCGACGTAGCAGGCGATGGATCATGACACCTCGTTTTCTGATGATCTGATGACGATAACCAAAAAGGGATCGTTTCTATACTCCGATTTCTTACCCATAAGGAACTCTGGGCCAGTTATCAACATTCAGGAAAATGTAAAATAAAAATAGTAAATAATGGAAAAATATTTAGAATATTAGGTTAACAATAGTATCGGGCACTCACTTGTGAACTGCAATGTCATGTACGATCACACGTATCCGGAAAAAATCACGATTGAGAACTGATCAGGTCCAATGCTGATCACGCCCGAATTTATCCAGCTCAAAGTTCTTAAGGAGATAAAATCCTTTTTGAACCCTGCAAACTCGTATCTCCAGGGTTTGCAGGGACTAAAAAAAGGATCTTCCGGGAGTATTTCCCGCTAAAAACGGTAAGGTTGTTAGATCTCTTGGTTGTTTTTTATCAGTTTCCATGGAGCCGGGAAAGCAATTCCGGGATATCCCGGGAAGTTGAAATATGGATCATTCACTTTCATCGAAATCGGAATCGATAAGGATGGTAAATTCGTAGGTTCCCGATGAATTTTACAAAAAAAATTTTATCCCGGGATCAGTATTATCGCATAGGATTTCAAAAACAGTGTGCCGATGTCCTCCCCGTTCCAAAACCCGGTATCTCCCTATCCCGGCTGGGAGCGTCGCATTTACCGGCTTTCCCGTCCGGTGACAGAAGATGACATCAGGGCTTTTCTGGGGAACGAAGAATTGTATACCAGGGATACCTCGTCCGGACTGGTGAATATCATCCACAAATATGGTCTCCTCGAACTCCATTTCATCGTAGGGGAGCGTAGTGTAGAGGTCTGGTTTGATCAGGAACAGGGTGCCTGTCCTTTTGAATACCTCGATGCCCTTCTCGAGACCCGGTTTAATTAGGTCCGGGTCTTCACAAAATTACCTGAAAAATAGTTTAATCGATCCCTACCATCACTTCAGATGCTTTCATGACCGCGTAGACCTTTGATCCTTCTTTAAGGTTCATTTTTTCCGCGGAATGGGTCGTGATGGATGAGACGATCTCATTGCCCCCGGCAATCGTAATAATAACTTCTGTACTCACCGGACCTTTCCTGATCATCTTCACGGTCCCTGGTATCTGGTTTCGTGCACTGATCTTCACTGGTTTCACCACGCATACTTGATGAAGGTTGTATATAAATGTTTAACTTTGACTACAAAACAACTTGAACCACCTTTCAGAATTACTATCTGTCTTGTAAAAGTATATTAATTATAATTAACAATTAGAAGAATAAACAATAAATGTTTTATTCTATTCTGACCCATGAATCCAATGATATTTATGAGATTTCAAAAAGACAAACTGCTGATTGGTATCACCATTTGTATCATTCTCTGCATCGCCCTTGCATTTGCCGGGTGTACCTCGACAACACCTACACCGGTGACGTCGACACCTACACCGGCAGCCGGGGTCACGACCCCTCTGCCCACCACGATCATCACGGCGAAGCCTGCGACACCGGTCGCCCAGAAAACACTGATTGCATTTACTGCAGCCTCGTTAACGGGGGCCTCGGATAAGATTGGCCCTGCATTTTCCAATACATCAGGAACTCAGGTCAAATTCAATCTCGACGGGACCCAGGTCCTGAAAACGCAGGTAGAACAGGGTGCCCCCGCGGATGTTTTTATTTCGGCCAGCAATACCTACACAAATGCCCTGAAAAACGAAGGGTTCCTCGTTAACAGCACCGTCAAAAACCTCACGTCCAATTATATTATCGTGATTATCCCCGCAGGTAACCCGGGAAACATCCATTCTCTCGCCGATCTCGGCGCACCCGGGAAGCGGATCGCGATGGGGACACCCGATGTCCCGGTAGGCGTCAATACACGCCAGGTGATTGCAAAACTCACCAACAGTACCTACAACAGTACCTGGAACCAGACACTTTTCAACAACGTGAAAACCTTTGAAACCACGGAACCCGGGGTGGTTACGAAGGTGGCACTGGGAGAGGTGGATGCAGGATTTGTGTATGAATCATCCTATAAGGCCGCGAAAAACGGGACCCTGAATGCAATTAATATCCCCGTAAAGGATAATGCACTCCAGATCTATACCATCGCCATTATCAATTCGACCGCAGATAAGGCGACTGCCCAGCTGTTCGAGGATTTTATGCTCTCCACCGATGGCCAGAAAATTCTTTCCGATTTCGGGTTCCGCCCGTACGGTACCTGATCTGGATAACATTTTCCATTAATTTTTAAGTTATGTTGAGCACTTTAATTATAGGGTACAACCACGCTCATGGTGACACATTTCCGGATATCAAAAACAATGGCCCTTGTGGTGGCCGTTATCACTCTCGGCATGGTGGTAGCGTATCTTGCCCTGCCAATCGTCACACTTTTCTTTCATACCAGTCCTGAACTGTTCATTTCCTCCCTGTCGGAGCCAAAAGTGATGGATGCACTTGCGTTAAGCCTGGTAACCTCGACCATTTCCATGGTAGTAATCGTCCTTGTCGGAACACCTGCGGCCTATTTTCATTCCCGGATGGAATACCCGGGAAAAAGTATTGTCGACATCCTGATCGACCTCCCTCTCGTCCTGCCGCCTGCCGTTGCCGGCCTGGCGCTGCTTTTACTGTACGGACGGATGGGCCTGTTTGGTAAATATCTCCACATGTTCGGGATCGATATTGCATTTACCATAATCGCCGTGATTATGGCCCAGATCTTTGTTGCCTCGCCATTTTACCTCCGGCAGGCGAAAGCACTCTTCGGGCAGCTTGACCCTTCGTACGAACAGACGGCCAGGTCGCTTGGAGCATCGCCGCTTTTTGTATTTGCAACGATTGTCCTCCCGCTCACGTTCGAAGGTCTCCTTTCAGGGCTGGTAATGACGTTCGCACGGGCCCTCGGAGAATTCGGGGCGACCATAATGGTCGCCGGCAATCTTCCGGGAGTAACCCAGACGATGCCTCTTGCAATTTATGGTGCGATGCAGGGGGATTTCGATACGGCGATCACCATCTCCATACTTCTCGTCCTGATATCGTTCGGGATAATGGCGATAATCAGTATTCTCACAAAACGGAGAGGTATCCTTGCTTGATATTTCTGTAGCCAGGCAGTTAAGGGATTTCAGGCTTTCCGTAGATCTGACCGTCAGCCCCGGGGAGTGTCTTATCCTGACCGGGAACAACGGTGCGGGAAAGTCTACAATCCTGAACATCGTCGCCGGGCTCACGACCCCGGAACAGGGTCATATCAGGGTAAACGGCACATCCCTTTTCGATGCAGGCAAACGAATCAATGTACCGCCTGAGGAACGCCGGATAGGTTATGTCTTCCAGAATTCCGCTGTTTTCCCCCACCTCACCGTGACCGAAAACATTGCGTACGGACTGAGGGCCATGGGAATTGGAAAACCTCTTCGTGAAAAAAAAGTAGCAGACCTGATCGGAAGATTAAAGCTGGATCACCTGGGCCGATACAAAGCGGACCAGCTTTCCGGAGGGCAGAAACAGCTTGTTGCTTTGGGCAGGGCGATTGCAATCGATCCCGTCCTGCTCCTTCTTGATGAACCCTACAGGGCACTTGATGTGACCACGTGTCGTATGGTCAAGGAATACGTGCAGGATATGGTGAGATCACTGAATATCCCCTGCATTCTTGTCACACACCAGGCTTCTGACCAGGATATTACGAATGGCAGGATGTGCAGGATTCACCAGGGGCAATTGCAGGACCCGGGTTCCCTGTGCCGGGAACCGGATCGATCATGAATTTTCTAAAGACGGTATCAATAAGCTTTAAAAAAACATGGTCCCGTATTAATTATATCTTATTAACAAATTACAAAAAAGAAACATATTTATTTTTATTACAGCAAAGTACCTGTGCTACACAACGGATGTGTGGCTAAGGGTAATCTTTGGAAAATGTTTCTGTCCAGGTTCTTTCCCAACCGGTTCAGGACATTTTCCAACAGCACCAGCTGTAAAGCAGAGTTTTTATCGATCTTTTCCTGATTTAACCGGTCGAAGTGTAGATATTCTTAAACGACCAGACTTTACCACGGGATCGTTCACCGGTCGGTGAGAGGGGGATAATCTGATGAAGGTAATCAATATTATCGGGCATTCCTGTTCGGGGAAGACGACATTAATCTCCAGGCTCGTGGTAAAACTCCAGGAAACTGGTCCGGTCGCAACGATCAAACACCTCGGCCACCATAACTTCAGCCTCGATAAAGGAAAGGACACGACGATTTTTTTCGAACAGGGAGTCCGGATCTCAGCAGGAATAGATTCCGAAAAAACTGTCCTTGCAATCAGGAATAATAACCTGATCCCGGTGCTCGATCTTCTTGCAGGTCAGGGCATTGAATTCACCGTCATAGAAGGATTCAAAACAGCAGGTTTACCGGCCGTTGTCATCGGGGATCTCGGGTCGGATAACGTCCTGTTCCGGAACCCCACCCTGGACGAACTGATGGACGGACTGGAACAATTCCCGGAATATTATACCCTGAACGGTATCGAGGCCGGATTAAGAAAGGCTGGTCCGGAAAGCAGAATCCCCCCTGCGCCGGTCGTGGAAAAACACGGTATGACGGATACAGGAATTGTCCGGGTTGATGCCCGGACAAATTGTCCTCCGGGACCGGATCAGCCACCACGGGATAGTATGATGACGGCCCGTATTCCTGTAAGCCTGACGGAAAAACAGTTCTCCAGGGGATACAGGACATTCAGGGATATTACTGCCGGGATTTCCAGGGAACTATCAGATGAACATTATCCGGTGCGTGTCAGGGTGGGGATCAGGAATTGTTGGGATTTTCCCGTACCCTGTGAGTTCCTGATTGCAGTGGCTGCAGAAGATTATGAGAATGCGTCCGTTGTTATTTCTGTTGTTCATGAACGTATCAGGAAAAAACTGCTCCCGGGACCGGTCTGATCACCCAAAATTAGTACACACATTATTTTCCGCAATTACATGGTTTTTTGGGGGGGTCTATCGCGCGTCATATTCCGGTTGCCTGCCCCAATTATTCAATTTTTCCGGGTATCCGGCAGATACAGGATTTTTTTTATTTTCATTACGGGATTAATTACCCATGATTTTCTAAAATACCCTTCATTCCGATACTTCACATTAACTTTGAACAATTTGCAGGGGACGTTAAATGTCTGTAAATAAATGAAATTTTGGGTTAATCAAATAATATTAATTTTTTTTTATTAAATACTAAAATTTAATAACATTTCCGCATGACATTTGATTCATATGGTTTTTGTGTGATACCATGGCTTTTGCAACGCATGTGAATATAGAACGGTGTACCGGATGCGGCAATTGTGTCGTCGCCTGTCCGGTCGATGCCCTTGAGCTGTATACGATTGACCCTGTCACCAAGGAAAAGATCTACCAGGTGCAGGATGGAAAATCAATTGTTCTTGATTTCAAGGCTGAACTCTGTGCCGGTTGCGGTGTATGCGTCGAAGCATGCCCGATGGATGTAATTACCCTCACGGGGAGGGGCGACAGCCGGGATATGGCCCATACATAACCCGCCATAATTTTGGAACTGATTCCAAAGGGTTGTAACCGATCAACATACCGAGGAGATACAATTGACAAGTAAGATTACCCTCAACATGATCACGTGCCGGACCATCCAGCAGGGTGTCGGCATGGAAGCAGGCAAAACGTCCCAGAAATACTTCGACGCCTGCACGATTATCGCAAATGCACCCGGAGACGATTTCAAGAAACTCGGGATCTGGAAGAATACCAATGTCAAGGTCACGAGTTCGGTCGGCAGCGTTATTGTAAAGGCAGTCGAAACCCGCGAGGACCTCGTACCCGGGCCTTGCCCACATCCCGATGGGACCCTGGGCGAACCGGATTGTCCCGGCCTATACCTTCTCGACCGGAGAACCATGTTTCAAGGGATTCCCGGTCGATGTCGAGGTTGCCATGAACGAACGCATCATGGGCGCAGTCGAAATTGTCAGGACGCCTGCGGACTCTTAAGGAAGTGACGAACAATGCCAAAAGAAGTAACTGATGTTATCTGTCCGTTCTGCGGTACCCTGTGTGATGACCTCATCGTCACCGTATCCGATGACAACAAAAAGATAATCCTTGGTGTCAAGAACGCCTGCGCAATCGGCGCCGAGAAGTTCAACCACCAGCGGCTTCCCGGACGGGTCACGCGGCCAAGGATGAGACAGGCAGACGGTACCTATAAGGAAGTCACCTATGACGAGGCAATCGACTGGACCGCAAACATGCTGGTCAAGTCAAGAAAGACCCTCATGTACGGCTGGGCATCCACCAGCTGCCAGGCAATGAGCGTCGGCCATGAGATTGCAGAAAAAGTCGGCGGCATCGTAGATAACTGCGCAACCGTCTGCCACGGGTCGTCGCTGATTGCAATCGAGGATGTCGGTGTCCCGAGCTGCACACTTGGGGAAGTCAAGAACCGTGCAGACCGTGTAATATTCTGGGGATGCAACCCGGCTCATGCCCACCCCCGCCATATGTCCCGGTACTCCATCTTCCCCCGCGGATTTTTCACCGTCAAGGGCCACAAGGGCCGGAAGATTTACTGCTTCGACTGCCGGCACACCGATACCGCAAGCTGTGCGGATGAATTCATCCAGGTCGAGCAGGGCCACGACTACGAACTCCTGAATGCATTCCGTACCGCCGCACGAGGAGAATGGCTGCCGGATACCGTTGCGGGAGTCCCGAAAGAGAAGATCTACGAGATTGCTGAAGACCTGAAAACAGCCAGGTTCGGTGTCATCTTCTTCGGTATGGGTCTTACCCATACCATGGGCAGGAACCACAACATCGATATCGCGATCAGCCTGACCCGCGACATGAACGACTTCACCAAGTTCTCCATCATTGCCATGAGAGGTCACTGGAATGTAACCGGTTCCGGCCAGGTGCTTTCCTGGCAATATGGGTTCCCCTATGCCGTTGATCTCTCGCGGCGGAACAAGGCACGCTACCAGACCGGCGAGACGACCTCGGTCGATCTCCTCGTGAGAAATGAAGTGGAGGCATGTTTCTATATCGCAACCGATCCGGGTGCACATTTCCCGATCGATTCGGTCATCAGCATGTCAAAGAAACCGACCGTGACCGTTGACCCGCATATCAACTGTCAACCGAGATCTCGGACCTCCATATACCCGTCGCAATGGTCGGCGTCGAGACAGGCGGGTGCGCCTATCGTATGGATAACGTGCCGATTGAGACCAGGAAGGTCGTTGACGCGCCGGATGGCATGCTTACGGATGTCGAGCTGCTCACGAAGATCAATGAACGTGTAGACCAGCTGATGGGGGCAAGATAATGTCGGAATACCTGATAAAGAACGGAAACGTCTTCGACCCGGTACAGGGTATCAAGGGGGACAGGAAAGATATCGCCGTGAAAGACGGAAAAATCGTCGAGTCGACGGCACTTTCCTCATCGTGCAAAGCAGATCGATGCGAAGGGCAAATCCATTATGGCAGGGGCACTTGAGATCCATGCCCACGTTGCCGGACCAAAGGTTAACCTCGGCCGCTGGTATCGTCCCGAAGACAAGCTGTTTCGACTCCCACAAAACGGCCGGCATGACGAGGATCGAAGGCGGAAAGTCAATCCCGACCGTCTTCAAGACGGGTTACAGCTACGCCCGCATGGGGTACACCTTTGCGATGGAAGCCGCAATGCCCCCGCTCTATGCCCGCCACGTGCATGAAGAGATCCACGATACGCCGATCATTGATGAGGCCGCACTCCCGGTCTTTGGTAACAACTGGTTCATGCTGGAGTACCTCAAGAACCACGAGATCGAGAACAACGCGGCATATGTCGCATGGACACTGAACCAGACGAAGGGGTACGGTATCAAGGTAGTCAACCCCGGCGGAACGGAAGCCTGGGCATGGGGCCTGAACTGTTTATCCGTAAACGACCCGGTCCCCTATTTCGACATCACGCCTGCAGAGATCATCACGGGCCTTATCGAAACCAACGAGTACCTCGGACTGCCCCACTCCATCCATATCCACGGCAACAACCTGGGGAACCCGGGCTGCTACCAGACCACGCTCGATACCCTGAAACTTGCAGAAGGGTTCAAGCCGAAGAACAATTTCGGCCGGAAGCAGGTAATGCACCAGACACACCTCCAGTTCCACTCGTATGGCGGGGACAACTGGGGCAATTTCGAGTCCAAGGCAAAAGAAGTCATGGACTATGTCAACAGGCAGGACAACCTTACCATCGACACCGGTAATGTAACCCTCGACGAGACAACGACGATGACCGCCGACGGGCCGTTCGAGCACCACCTCGGCGGGCTGAACCACCTGAAGTGGGCAAATGTCGACGTCGAACTGGAGACAGCAGCCGGAGTTGTGCCCTACATCTACAGCCCTGACATCAAGGTCTGTGCAATCCAGTGGGCAATCGGTCTTGAACTTGCACTCTATGCAAAGGACCCGGAGCGCTGTTTCATTACAACAGACCACCCGAATGCCGGACCGTTCACCCGGTACCCCCGTGTCTTCAAGTGGCTGATGAGCAAGAAGGCACGTGACGAGCGTCTCAACACATTCAAGAACGCAGACAAGGTAATCGGTGCGACTACCCTTGCAGAGCTCGACCGTGAGATCACACTCTACGAACTGGCGGCAATGAGATGTTCCGGTCCTGCCAGGTCGCTCGGTCTCGGAAAAGACTACGGCGGCCTCAAGCCCGGTATGAATGCAGACATCGCAATCTACGACATCGACCCCGCGAAGCTGCCTTCAGACCCTGAAGAGTATGAGAAGAATATTCTCCGGTGTCTCTTACCTGTTCAAGGACGGAAAGATCTGTGTCAGGGACGGCGTTGTCGTAGACAACGGACAGAAACGCACCTTCTGGGTGGATGTAAAAGTCAAGGAGAACAAGCAGGTAGCGCACGATGTGAAAGAGAAGTTCCTCAAGTACTACAGTGTCAACGAGGGCAACTACCCGGTACCTGACAGCTATGCACCGCACCCGTACGTGATCTCGGTGGATGCAACCTGAGTGGAGGTGACAAGAAAATGAAGACAATAACACTGACGGTGAAACAGGCACCAGACCTCTATCTGGAATGCGAGAACATCACACCCGATACGTTTGCAGGAAAGAAGGCCGATGAGATCGCACAGCTTCCTGCATACCAGGGAAAAGAAGACACCACGTTGGGCGAATATTTCGCGATCGCCGGTGAAACCGGTGCGACGGCAGCCGACACCCAGATCATACTCAAGGGCGACTGCTCCAAGATGAAATACATCGGCGCCAAGATGACCGCCGGTGAAGTGATCGTAAATTCCGCAACCGATATGTACACGGGCGGCTGGATGAAAGGTGGTAAAATCCTTGTTAAAGGAGATGTCCATTCGTTCTGTGGCCTCGGCATGGAGGGCGGCGAGTTCACCATCGAAGGCAATGCCGGTAATTACCTTGGTGCATCATACCGTGGCGACTGGCGGGGTATGCAGGGCGGAATAATCCGTGTGAAGGGCAATGTCGGTTCCGACATCTGCACCTTTATGAACGGCGGGGAATTAATTGTCGAAGGCAACGCCGATGTCCACATCGCAACCCATGCGGAAGGTGGCAGGATCGTTATCAAGGGCAATGTGAACCGCCGTGTCGGTGGCCAGATGGTGAAGGGCGAGGTCATCGTCTTTGGAACTATCGGGCTCATGATGCCGGGTTTCAAGTATACAAAGGACACAGAACTCGAGGTTGACGGAACTAAGGCAAATTTTGCCGAGTATATCGGAGACCTCGGCGAACGCCACCCCAAGAGGAAAGGAGAACCGGTCTACGGAAAGATCTTCCTGAAAAAATAATATTTTCGAGGTTACTACAATGGACACTTATATCTGCAGGATGTGCGGTCATATCTATGACCCCGCAAAGGGAGAAGTTAAGAAATATACGATTCTGTTGACCGGGGTCGGCGAAGGAACGGAACAGCCACAAACAACAGCCGGAGCATATATAAAAACCGGAATTGAATTTTCTGCCCTTCCCGAAGACTGGAAATGCCCGGTATGCGGTGCAAAAAAGGCATACTTCCAGAAGACGGTCCCCGAAAGGCTGGCTGGTCTGAGGACCATTTCCTGATTCGGTTGTCAGGAAAATATCACATATTTCCCTTTTCAATACTTCTTTTCAACAGATTTCATCTCACAAAATCCCCGAGTCCTTTCCTGATATTATTGCAGGGAGAAACAGAACGGTAAAAAGAGTCAACAATGGGAAAGCCAAAGGGCCATCCTGACAAAATAACCGGATAAATCCTGATAAATATACCCGGAAGTATTCCGCTGCAGTTTGAACCCCCCGGGAAGGTTCATTCACACTGGCGTTCACATCGGGATTTTGTAGTTCCTAAGGGTAATGGTATCGTTCCCGAAAAGAAGAGCAGAAAAACGACTATAACCCGGGATGAACAGGGTTCTCTTCAGATTGCAATTGAGGTCAGTAATTATATCTTCCGGGGATAAGGCCCCGGATACCCCCGCGGGGATTTTTCACATCGCCTGAATACCGCGGGATTACATGACAATGGCAGTGCATTATGGTCTGACCTGCGGCAGCACCAACGTTGAATCCTATATTATAGCCGACAGGTGTGAAATTTTCTTCAATGATCACTTTACATTCTGCCATTAATGCCATTAACGCATGTTTTTCTTCATCGGTCATCTCAAAAAAATCGGGAGTATGACGGAATGGCATGACCAGCAGATGCCCCTTGGAAACCGGGTACCGGTCCCACCTGGCATAACATAATGCATTCTTTGCTATGACGTCATCATCGAACGGTGAACAGAACGGGCAGGTCGCAGACTGCATGAAACAAAAACCTCTTACCTCTATGTAATTAGTATGTTTTTCTCCAACCACTTAATAGAGAGTAATTCATCGTCACATTCGTGAATCCGCAGGAGTATTTCTGATAATTTCTTAGTTCCGGAATTAGCGGAATGAAAAAAAAATTCACCCAACGAATTATGGATATTTTTTTAAATGACACACGGTCGAATGCTTTAAATTTAAAAAATAAGTTATTTTTCATTGAAAAACGGGATATCCGCTGCGGTTGACTGATCAGACTGATATACCAGGAATGGCCCGACACAGTTCCGGGTCAAAGGCAGAGTCACGGGTACGCGGAAAGAACGAAAAGTTGACCGCCTGGTGGTTTTGTTGACAGGGGACCGTTTCAAGGCCCGGATTTTAACAAAACCAACACCATGATAATGTCCGGCTACCCAGTCCATGATATGGCGGAACCGGCCAATACACCCCGGCTGACCAATCCAAAACATGTTGTTGCAGCCTACCTCGTGCTCGTTTTCGCACTCTCGTCGATCTTCTGGTACATCATCGCAGCGAGACCGCAGTTTGCGATAGATTCCGGCATCCTCAGAAATTCGATGTTTCTCCTCATGTGGTGTCCCGCGGTTGCGGCTGTCGTGACCCGTCTCGCCTTCCAGGGGAACCTTAAGGGATTCGGGTTTAAGATCGGCGAGCTCCGGTGGTGGCTCCTTGCGATCGTCATCCCCATTGTGGTCGGGCTCGTGATGTTCGGCACCGCGTGGGTTTCCGGCATCGCGCCATTCCTGCCGGACAAGGCGGCAGCCATGCTGGCACTGCCGTTGCTGCAGGGGATCCTGATTGCGATTGGCTTTAATCTCGTATCGGCAACGGGCGAGGAACTCGGGTGGCGGGGGCTGCTTGTCCCCGAACTCGGCAGGTTCACCACGTTTACCTGGATTGCGATCATCTCCGCATTCATCTGGTTTTGCTGGCACGTCCCGGTCATGCTCACCGGGGGTTATTCCGGGCCGGGCGGTCCCGGGTACTCGATGGTCATGTTCTTCCTCGCCATGATTGGCGGCTCCACCCTCTTTGCATGGATCCGGCTCCGTTCCGGGAGCATCTGGCCGGCAGTCCTCCTTCACGGCTTCGATAACTACTTCACCCAGGAATTCTACCCCGTGATAACGGCAAAAACCGAGGCCGGGGGGGCGATGCTCGGCGAGTTCGGCTGGTATGTGGTGCTCATAAGCATCGTTCTCGGGCTTGTCTTCTGGTACCTCCGGTACATGCTCCCGAAGATGCCGAAACCCGAGGGCGGGCTGTAGGTGTTTTGGGAATAATTTTCAATTGTTTTTTAAAAAAAAGTAAATCAATCCACGAGGGCAGTGATTGTTTTCTTAAATTCATCGAACTCCAGTTCATCCAGTTGTTCCGGCAAAAGACTTCCCGCCGATGCCTGACGGTATATCCAGTTGATAATCTTATCCACTACCCGGATCACATCTTCCGGCGACTTTACCGTAATCAGGTACCGGCCGATTTTCGGGTGCCTGCCCCGGTGACCGCCCACGGTAATACGGTATTCCGGATCTGTACCCTGGAGGATCTGGAACTGGCAGGCCATGATACAAAATCCACAGTCCATGCATTTTAACTTGTCAGAGTACAATTACGCCGTTATCAACTACGATTGCCTTTTCACGGCAGTAACTTGTGCAGGTACCACAGCCCGTGCACAGGCCGGGGTCGCGGATCGGCTTCCGGATACCGGTAATACCTATCTCATTAAGCCGTTCGCTCTCGCACCCGTTCGGGCAGGAAGAAATCGCAATCCTCACCTTGACCGGCATATCCTTACCAAAGAATTTCCGGTCGATTTCGTTGGCGAGGGATACGCTGTCAATGATGGCAAATTTACAGTGCCGGGTCCCGAGGCATGCGGTTACATTTACCACCTCTTCCCGTTCAGCCCCGAGACGGGTGCCGTTTGCTTCGAGTTCGGCGACCAGGCCTTCCAGTTTTGAGGGATCCACATGCGGGAATTCCATTGTCTGGCGGGTCGTGAGATGGATAGATTCCACGCCGTAGCGTTCCGCAATCGCACCCAGTTCCTTCATCTGGTCTGGTGAGATCATCCCGGCAGGCATGCGGAGCCGGACGATACAGAAATCGGGATCCCGTTCGGTAATGATCCCTCCACGGGTATACAGCCCCTGGTTAATCGGCATGCGGCGTGACATACGGAAAACAGGTTGGTCGTGTTAATTGATAGAGGTTCCCATATAACAAATAATTATAGCAAATACTTACCAACTATATAAGCATGACAAAGCAGTCCGAATACATGGAGGCTTTTTTCGGCGTAGAACTTAACCAGAAATTCTCGGATATGATAAGCGATCTGAAGGAGATAGAAGAAAACCTTAAGGAACTATCCGGGGATATTGCGAAGACTGGGGGCAATTTAAGTCCGGATGAGTTTAAGGTGACCCTCAAAGAATGCCGGGCTTCTGCCTATGAATTTGCCCAGCAGATCGAAAGATGTCCGGACCAGTTTCTTGAATTCTACCTGAAATCGGATAAGATCCTCGACCCACATTATCCTCGAACGCGATGCATACATGAAGATCTACCAGATCTTCAAGTGGGACGGAACTGACGTACGGGACCTAAAACGCTGGATAAAAGAACTCAGGGAGATCTGTGAGAAGATCGGGCTGAACATCCAGGACCTCGTAAATTTCAAAAAACTGACTGCGCAACCAGTCCCTGACGAACTGGTCAAGTTCCCGGTCTATGCACTGGACCGCCAGGGGTACTGCCTGTGTGGCCCGGGCTATGATGAAGTATTACATATCAGTGAAGTCCGTGAACGAATCGCAGAGAATTCTTTATCCTAGCACCACTGGGTGAACTGGAAGACCCAGTTTCATTATCCCGCTTTTTATCAGTTTGTGTCAGCCTGATATGGCAACCGGACCGGGTTCCCGGAAAAGATTACCCGGAATGGATCAGGTGGCCTGACATTGCAGTTTCCAGGAATCAGGCGTTGTTTCAGTTTTGGTAACAGATCATCTGACATGAACGATCCACATTAATCATATTATGTTAACATATGAGAGATTTTTCGCCATATTTATTAACATTAATTAAAAATGTATAACCATGGACGAAATAACATCAAATCTGAGGTTACCACATCATGCCTTGACACGTATGCAAGGAACCCGCTTATGCTCGGGCTCCTGATTGGTGTGCTTGCAGCAGTTGTCCAGGGATTGTTAATCAGCGCAGGTGGGCCGGAAGCCTACGGGTTCTGCGTTGCCTGCCACACCCGGGATCTGGTGAATGATGCAGTGAACTCGGTTGCCGGGACAAATCTTGCGATAGCCGCGATCTCCCAGAACGCCATCCTCCCGGTCCTGACCGTGATCGGGGTCCTTATCGGGGCATTCATCTCGGCAAAATTTTACAGGGAATTCAGGACAAAGACCGGGAGTGCCGTCTACCTATATCTGGTACCTTCTGGGCGGGTTGTTCTTCATGGTATTTGCCCTGTTCATGGGTGGCTGTCCGTACCGTATTGCACTCCGGATCGGGTACGGAGATGTCATTGCATTTATCGGCCTCCTTGCAATCATTGCGGGTGTTCTGATCGGAATAAAAATTGCCACGGCAAGGGCGGAGCGTGAGGGATAATCATGGCAGCTGTTGGCTGGTTAAGTAAAAATATCGCAATAATCGCAGTCCCCATCGTGACCATTCTGTTCGGGGTCCTGATTGGCTGGCTTGCCCAGCGGTCTGCTTTCTGCTCGATCGGCGGTTTTCGCGACTTCTTCATGTGGAAACAAACCCGTCTTCTGTTCGGGTACCTTGCCCTCATCGCAGGGGCATTTATCGGGTATCTCGTCTTCTGGCTGATCACCCCGGCCGCATTTGAGCATTTCTTCTGGGTACTGACGAGCGGTCTGACACCGGTCCCGGGTGCACCGGCGGGTTTACTGGTTACCGGTTACATCATCCTTGCCGTTATCGGTGGTATAGCGGTAGGCCTCATCGGGGTTCTGCTTGGCGGTTGTCCGTTAAGACAGGTCGTCATGACCTCTGAGGGTAATCTCAAAGCACTGATCTTCGTAGTCGGTATGTGTATCGGAGCGGTCGTGTATACCGCGTGGATATCAGGATGGACCGTTTCACTCCTGAAAGGGCTTGGTCTCGCATAGAGGAGCCGGTAATGTATAAACAATGGTGAAATTATGGCAACAAAAACCCTTGATATAACCGGGAAAGTGTGTCCGTACTGCCTCCTTGCCGTTCAGAAAGAGGTAAAAGAAATGAAACCGTCAGATGAACTGATCGTAACCTGCGATCACCCGGCGGCAGCAACAACGTCAATTCCCCAGTTTGCAAAAGATAATGGCCTGAATAGTGAAATAAAGAAGATTTCTTCGGGCGTCTGGGAACTGCGACTGATAAAAATTAAATCAGATTCAGTTAACACAATCGATAAATAATTTGGTTAAGGAAACGCTTAAGAGATATCATGACCTCACATTTTTTTCTGTCTCAGTGATTTGGTCACCCAGGAGCGGCTCACCTGGATCGAGGAAGTCCTGAAATTTTACTTCCTTAAATTGTATCCCGAGACACTTGCTGCACCATACGAAACCAAAGGATGTCGACTTCACGTTCCTGATTACCGGCGATGCACTGTACAGCCTGAATGAACAGGACACGCTCCCGATCTGGGAGATCATCCTCTCGTTGCCCTCGGTAAAAATTGTCTGCGACCGACAGGAACTGGATCTTCGCGGAATTTCAGTCGAGCGTCTGAAAATGAAAAATCCCGAGCAGGTAATCGATCACAACAGCCTGGGCCTGAACGGACAGACTTCTTTCTGGAAAGATGTAGTGAAGATTGCCCGGCAGAGGGCAGAACCCCTGCCGAGTACGATCGGATACCTGCACCTTGAATCGCCGTATATGCACAGGTCAGGATTAAACGTACTCCGGTGCCTGGGAGCAGCAATCGAGGTGCGGGCATCAATAGAACTATATGCCTATCTTGACGGGGTTCATCTCAGCCATATAAACCAGAACCCGACTGAATGTCCGAATATTGGCAAGGGACTCGAAGATCTCTGTGATCGTGCCGAAAAACGTGGGTTGCAATGCCAGATGCTCGCCTGCGCCCGTTGTGCAGCCGCCCGTGGTTACAGCACGTGGGATGACGGGAAGGGCACCGTCATTTCGACCTGTACCGTAAAACCGTTCAGGATCCGGAACCTGAAGGCTATTATCGACCAGTTCGAGCGTAATCACATTATACTTGGAGGGAATGTCGCATCTGTCAGGCAGAAAAAAGAGGGCCCGGTCATCCCAGTACGGAACCGCAGACAGGGGCTCCGTACCCCCGGTGACGATCCTTATCACAAAAGCACCCTATGGTACCGAGTACGCATTTGGTGCTCTTTCGTTTGCGGTCGCATGTGCATACCAGGGGATCCGGACGCAGGTGATCTTTATCGAGGAGGGGGTCTACGCATTGACCGGAATTCACCGCCAGAGCGAAGACAACCAATATTATAACCTGCAGGAAGTGATCGATGCCGTGGCTGAAAGTGAAAATCTCCAGCTGTATGCCTACCAGCCTTCCCTTCACCTCCGGAAGATTACAAAAAACAAGCAGATCAAGGCTGTAATGGACATTGGAAAAACAGAACTCGGACAATTATTGTTCAATCCTCCCTGGGGTCCACAGACAGGTCACCAGCGGGTAATTTTCTTTTAGGGAACGGGACAAGAATGAATGAAGACCAGAAGAACATACATGATTTGTCAGACCTGACCTGCACGAACCTGATGATCCGTTTGAAGATCCTTCTGAAGAAAGCCCCGCAGGGTTCAGCGGTCGAATGTATGGTCCGGCGTGACCAGAGGGACACAATAGAAGTCCCTTTTTCGAAGAGCGGCTATGATGTGGAAATCCGCAGGATCGACATCAACCGTTACCATGTGTGCCTGAAAAAGAATGAGAAGAGCCGGAAGCACGGATAGTATTCCCCCTGTAATCCGGGAGGTCCAATTGATTTTTACCCGGCATGACAGGAGGTATATTTTCTTCTCAGTTACCGATCGGGGAGAGGATTTTCTTTATTATTCCCATATCTGCCGCCCACTTCGTTCGCTCATGTATGGCAGGGGTTTTATTGACAGGCTGCCACAACTGGTGAAAGAAAAGGACCTCTGTGTCGAGTGCGGGCTTGGATTATTGATGATGGGAAGTTATACACTCGACGGTGAAAACAGTATTGCCTGGCACTGTCCGGTCATGGAAGCGAACCAGATATTGATCAATCTCAGGGAAAGACTGGGGGACAAAGGAACATGGATCGAATTGTTCTAAACCATCCCCAATGCCATAATTCCCCCGGCAACTGCCCGCAGGTGCGTCCGGAACCGCCATTCCGATCGGAAACCCGAAGGCCAGCCGTATGACGCTATCCGGATAATCTGGGGCAAATTCTTCATTATTGGTTTTTACTATCGCTTCCGAACGATAGTAGTCCATAGTTCTGGAGTAGTCTCCGGCGATCATTTCTGATTCGTGCCGGATCGACCGGATTATTCATGGTTCTATGCCGGGTCTGTTTTACGGACCTTACCGGACAAGTCGCACTTCAGCCTTGAGCGGGATGGCATGTTGTATGGTGAACATCCCCATACACCGACTAAGGGCGTACTCTTTCAGGTCCTGGACCTGTGTATCGGTTATATCGCCCGAGACTTCCATGACGACCCGGTACTCGTTAATAAGCGGATTTTCCCCCAGATCGAACTGGGCGGTATAGTCGAGATCGGCCTCGATTTTGGTTTTTACGGACGTTAACCGGAGATTCCGCAGCGCTGCCTCGGTGACAAACGTGCTCGAGTAGCAGGCTGCAAACCAGAAAAGGCCGAATGCCATGGGGCCGGGCCTTGGCACCGGGTCCCGCAAAATTCGGGTGACTTGCCTCCATACTATAGGTGCCGTCTTTTACCCTGACGGTCGAACGGAACTGTGGACCGCCTTCTTCGAAGAGCCAGTCCCCCTCGATCTTTGCAGTAAACTTTGCTGCCTGCGGGTCCTTTTTAATCTCTTCCCGAAAGTCCCTGACTTGTTTCACATCAATATTATTCAGGTTCGTCAAGTTAACACCACGGTAATATTGAGAATTAAAGTAAATATAATTTATTAAATTATAGGCATAGATAATTTTCGTATGATTAACATTAGGTTAAATTAATTTCAATGATTATTCCATCACGGTCTGAAAGGGGTGTCCGGATCGAAAACAGAATGAAACCAGCCCAGACCAAAGAAAGGGATCTCTTTTCGATAATAAGGGGCATGAGAAATTAACGCCTGCGTCTCTGATTTTATTGTTTCCATTCCGATTGTAAAATTATGGTTACCAGGTAAAACAAAAACGCTTTACAGAAACAGATCGGTACGTCGTATAATATTACATTGGAAATTCAATTATCCAGAAGGTTACTATGCGAAAGCTGTCCATCGGCCTCCAGGAGGCCCTGTGTCTGACCCTGAAAGGTATAAGGCCTCTCCCCCCCGAGAGCGTGTCCCTGGTTGACAGTGTCGACCGTGTTGCTGCCGCAGATATCTATGCCCTGGTCGATTCACCCTTAATGGACTCATCCCGGAAAGACGGTTACGCGGTGTCAGCCCGTGAGATTGCCGGTGCCACAGTTGAAAATCCCGTTCGTTTGCGGCTCCTGGGTTCCATGGCCGCCGGAGGCGGGGAAGATATTCAGGTCACCCCGGGAACAACCGTGAGGGTATTGACAGGAGCCCGTATCCCGACCGGCGCCGACGCCGTGCTGGCCGAGGAATACGTAAAAACAGGGGATTCTGAGGTGCTGGCGCAAAGCTTTGCCGAACCTGAAAATATTCAGAGACGGGGTAGCGATGTGGCCCGTGGGAAATGTATCCTCCGGTCAGGCCGGCAAATATCTCCGATGATGGCAGGCCTCCTGGCAGCAGCAGGGCACAGCAGGGTCCCCGTCTTTGGGAATCCCGTTGTGGGAATTATCGGTACCGGGGATGAAATCGTCGAACCGGGCAGGCCCCTTCCAGAGGGAAAGCTCTACGCAAGCAATATCACGACCCTGGCAGGATGGTGTGCCAGATATAAAATAACGACACGACAGGTCATTGTCAGGGACGATCACGCTGCCCTCTTCAGTGCCGTGAAGCAACTGGCCAGTGAAACGGATGCCGTGATCACCAGCGGTGGGGCCTGGACAGGAGACCACGACCTGATTGCCCATGTCCTTGAAGAGCTCGGATGGCAGAAGGTGTTTCACCGTATCCGTATTGGGCCCGGTAAGGCGGTAGGTTTCGGTATGCTGGTCGATAAACCTGTATTCGTCCTTGCCGGCGGACCACCCTCCAACCTGATGGGGTTCCTGCAGATCGCGTTGCCAGGCCTCCTTGCCCTTTCCGGTCACCCCGACCCCGGCCTGCCCAGGATCACAGCCAGGCTTGCCTCTGAAATCTGTGGGGGCGAATCCGGCTGGACGGATTTTTTCTTCGGCACACTGGAATGGAATGGGGAGTTGCCGGACTTTTATCCCATGGCAAAACGCAACCGTTTATACTCCCTGGCCGAAGCTACCGCAGTGGCCTCCATTCCCGAAGGACAGGATTCACTCCCGATGGGATCGATCATTTCTGTTCAGTGGTTAAAGTAGTTCTTTCCCTGAACGGTTCCTGGAAAGGAGTCAACTATTCCTCTTCTTAAGACCGATAGCGCCAAAAAAACCAAGGCCTCCAATTCCAGCCATCCGATACATCCTTTCAGGGCTGAACAGGATATCCGGGTCATTTCTGTCAATTCGTGACGGTGCGTTGATCATCCATATCGAAGTCGACCAACCGCAAACATCGTACCCGGACTCTGATGCCACCAATTTTAAAAGATCCTTACTGTTTTCGCATATTATTACACGGTCCCTTTACGATTGGTACTGACAGCACTGATGTCCGGACCGGAACAGAGCGGAAATAACGGGAAGATTTTTCGCTTAACCCCTCTATTAACACAATCAAATTAACTAAATGGCAACTACAATGTTTTTTATTTACTTACCGGCAATAATAGTAATAAGAGTTATCCGGCACCGCACTATGGGGCAGAGGGGAATATGACGGGAATTTCGGGGATCAGACCTATGAACAGGAAAAAATACAGCACCGGGCTTGAGGCGGGTCTTTTTTATAAATATGCCCGGTCCCGGTTATTGATGCCCTTGATTCCTGGTATCGTGCCGTCTTTAGTTATCAGGTTGATAAAAAGCCGTTTTGGAACCGTGGCCATGGTACCCGGAGGAAACGAGGAAAAATTATCTGGAAAGGTCTTCTGATTCGAAATTCGGAAATTCCCGGGGTGTCACTACATGGTGAAACGATACCTGACGCTGATCTCCCTCGAACGGGCAAAAGAACTGACACTTTCCTCATTTGGGAATCCTGACCGGAGAGTAACCATTCCTGTAATCAATTGTGCAGGACGGGTAACAGCAACTCCGGTTTATGCAAAATATTCGGTTCCTGAAGTAAACCTGTCTGCGATGGATGGATTTGCCGTCAGAAGCAGGGATACGGTCGGTGCGACCGATCAGTCTCCCGTAATTATCGAGGATTTCGCCCAGGTAAATACCGGTAACATTGTCCCCCCCGGGTTCGACGCAGTCATAATAATCGAAGATACCTGGAAACGTGGAAATCATATCCAGATCAGGAAATCTGCCTCGCTCTGGCAGCACATCCGCCCGGCCGGCGAAGATGTCCGGGAGGGGCAACTCGTGCTGCCCGAGGGACACCGGATCCGTCCGTTTGACATCGGTGCCCTTGCCACCTACGGTATTGTCCACGTCGATGTCAGGGAAGTGAATATCGGCCTTATCCCGACTGGCAGCGAACTTGTCAATCTTGGCATCCGACCCGGACCAGGCCAGGTCGTTGAAAGCAACACCATTATGGCCCAGGTTTTTCTTGGTGAAATGGGTGCGAATTGTACACGGTATCCGATTGCCTGTGACAGCCCGGAGATCATTGAAGAAAGCCTCTGTAAGGCAGTCGATGAAAACGATCTCGTGCTTATTTCGGCCGGGTCGTCTGCAGGTACCCGGGACTACACCGCTGAAGTTATTGAATCGGCAGGCGAGTTAATTTTCCACGGTGTTGCCATGAAACCCGGAAAACCTGCAATGCTCGGGAAAATTAAGGGTAAACCGGTGATAGGATTACCGGGCTATCCACTTGCAGCACAAACAGCATTACAGGGAATTTGCAGGGCCCCTGCTCGAATCATGGGGATTGCCTGCCCCGTTGTATCACACATTCCGGGTACGGTTATCAGGGAGCCTTACATCGGATCTTGGGTTTGACGAGTTCATACCTGTCTCTGTGGGGTGTGTAGGTGGAAAATTCTGGGCAATTCCGCATTCCCGCGGGTCGGGGATCCAAATGGCAACGGTCAAAGCCAACGGGTTCGTCCACATCCCTGCATGTACAGAAGGTTGTGACTCGGAAACTGACATGGACGCCGTATTAACGACAGATCCCGGAAATATTAAACGGACACTTCTCCTTTCAGGGGCATATGACCCTGCACTTGATGAACTTGCACACCTGGTAAGAAACAGGGGGATATTCATGCAGGTCAGGAGTGCCGGCAATATCGGGGCCGTACTCTCACTGCGACACAATTCCTGCAACGCGGCGCCTTTAAGCCTGCCGGATTTTTCATTACTGCCGAATTGCCGGGAAATTATGCAGTTATTACCCCTGTCAGACCTGAGGTTTATCCATATCGCAACAACGTCCCTTGGAATTGTATCGACAGAGGGGTATATCTTTGACGACCTCATCAACACACGTTTCATTAACAGGCGAAAAGGTACTTCAGCCCGGATGATTTTTGACTCAATTCTTAAATCCAGGGGTATCGATCAGGCACAAATCGATGGATACGGGCATGAAGTGGAGACGCACAAGGCAGTGGCTGAGGCGATACGAAACGGGTTTGCCGATACGGGTATATGTACTTCCGGAGTAGCAGAAGAGAACGGGCTTTTATTTATACCCCTGGTCGGCGAACAACTGTGAACTTGCGATAAGAACGGATCTTATGAAAGAACCGAACATATCGGCCCTGGTCTCAACAATTCAATCAGATTCTTTTAAATTGACGCTGGAAGAGAAAGGGAGGATATAATCTGACACAAACCGGATTAATCAGGTGCCTTTCCAAAGACTTCTCGGTAAAAGAATACCCTTCCCTTGAAAGTGCTTCAGCACCTTTACTTTGAACGGCTCCGTTCTAGTGTGGGTATCGCGGTGAGGCAGGGTTCGGAAGGCCGGGACAAGAGGCGAATAATGTCCCGACATTTATCCCTGATACGGTTAATTGATCCCCAGAGGAATTCCTGCCCCACCACACTAGTTGGTTTCTAAAAAAATATTGTGAGGACCTGATTACCAGACCTCTGGAAATGCCATTTCAATGTAGAGATCTTCAAGTCTTGCCTTGTGGCCGCGTTCCATGTTTGCCAGCTGGGAAAAGAGCAGCTGTGTCTCGGTATCCTTGGCAAGGCTCGCGAGCTGGGTATACATCTGCATGGCCTCCAGCTCCTTCTTGATCGCAAGAACAATGCCATCGATTGGTTTCAGGTTGACGGTAAGGGGGGGTGACTGGAGCGTATCTGCCACCTTGTAGTCATGTGATGCATCAAATTTCATCTTCGATACATCCTTCGTTAACATCCCCTGGAGGAACTCGCGGTGCTGTCTTTTCCTCCCCGGCAAGCTCTGCAAACAGTTTCTTGAGGTTTGCATCCTTTACCTTGTCGGCAACCCCTTTGTAAAAGGTATATGACTCGACTTCCCTGTCGATTGCCGTTGAAATAATCTTCTTCGCATCTTCTGCTTTCATGGTTTTATTCATCTCCCAAAAAAATTAATTTGTATAGGCTGACTTCCCCAGCTTCGGTTCGAAGAACTTGTCCCCTTCCGTGCGGATTGCATGCGAGAAGAGCGCCAGCGGTATTTCCGACGGACAGCACTCTTCGCACTGCCCGCAGTTGATGCAGGAGTCGGAGATGTGCGCAAAGCGGCGCAGGTGGAACATCGGGTCGGCGGGGATGAAACCAGCGCGGACCATCTGGTCGGGCTGTTTTAAACTTGTCAGCAATGGTGACACAGACCGGACAATGGTCGATGCATGCGTAACACTTCATGCAACGCCCGGTCTCCTTGGCAATGGTCTCCCAGAGGTTGGGGGCGAGTGCGGAGAAGTCGTGCCTTGCGCCACTTGTCGCCGAGCTTGTACATTGCACTTTCGACCTTTCCGCGGATCTCGACACCCTTGGGGTTTGCCGGTTCCGTGGCAAGTTTCTTGGCTTTGACTGCTCCGTCGAGAAGTTTTGCACCCTTCTCGCTGCAGACCTCGACAAAGGTAGCCTTCCCGGCCTTGTCGCCGATGACACCCCAGTTCCCGCAGGCGAGGTCTGCCTGGCGGGGGACCTTCACCTTGCACCGGCGGCAGTTGCTCCTGCGGCCGTAGCCGGCCTCTTCGAGCTCATCCATGGAGATACCCTTGTGGCCTCCCTCGTACTCGATGATGAACTGGCCCTTGTCGATCTCTTCCTTGGTGACCGTGTTCGGGTCGACACCAAACTTTTCCTGTGATCATCTTCCGTGCGGAGACCGGGCTGACCGATCCACCGCAGTTGACACCGATCATGACGATGTTGTCGAGGTTGACCAGCTTGCGCTTTGCGAGCTCAAGGAGGCCCATCATGTCGCAGCCCTTGACAACCAGTCCCAGTCTTCTTACCGGACATCTTGGGTGCGTATTCCATCACCAGTTTGGAGAGGAGGATCGTCCCGCAGTGGAGCGAACCGGCACTCTGGTCAAGGTCCTTGGGATTCGTGACAAGGACCGGGACCGCATCGTACAGGTCGACACCACGCTTCACGGCAAGAACGGCATCAACCGTCTTGCTCTCGAGTGCATACTTCAGAAGCTCGGTTACCGCACCGCCGCATTCCGCCTTCTTTGCAAGGCCATTATCCGTGGTCCATGCATAGAGCATATCGCCTTTCTTTGCCATTTACTTCGCCCCCGCAATCTTTTCAACCTTGACAGCACAGTGCTTGAGTTCCGGCATCTTGGAGAGCGGGTCGAGGGCCGTGTTGGTGAGGTTATTTGCACCGTTGGCGAAGTGCATCGCCATGTACAGCACTTTCGGAGCAACGTCATCAGTTACCCGTGCCTTCGTTATGGTTTCACCACGGCGGCTCGTCACCTTGATCTTCTCGCCTTCCTTGATACCCATCTGTTTTGCATCTTCCGTGTTGATCTGGATATAGGACTCGGGCACTTCGTAGTGCAGTTGTGCCGCACGGTCGGTCTGGGTCCTTGTGTGGTAGTGGAAGATAACACGTCCGGTCATGAAGCGTGAACGGGTATTGCGCATCCGCTACTTCCGCGGGTGGACGGTACTCGAGACCGAACATGGTCCCGTGGCCATCCGCTGCCGAGAACTTCTCACGGTGCAGGATGGGTGTTCCCGGGTGCTCGATGGTCGGGCAGGGCCAGTGGACAGACTCGGGCTTCTCCATCTTCTCGTAGGTTACACCGAACTGGCCGGGGGTGCATGCCCGCATGTCGTCCCAGACATCCTTTGCAGACTTCCAGTCAAAGCCCTTGAGGCCCATCTTCTTCGCGAGCAGGCCGATGATCTCCCAGTCGTACTTCGACTGACCGGGGCCGTCGACGGCCTTCCGGACACGGTTGACACGGCGCTCGCCGCTGGTGAACGTCCCGTCCTTCTCGGCAAAACAGGTACCGGGCAGGACAACATCCGCATACTCGCAACTCTCGGTCCAGAAGATATCCTGGAAGACGCAGAAGTCGAGTTTCTCCAGCTGACGCTTGACATGGTTCGAGTCAGGGTAGGAGACAACCGGGTTCAAACCGAGGAAATACATCGCCTTGATCGGGTTGCCGGCATCATTGATCTGTTCGGTCAGGGTCGATCCGTACCAGTCGGGCAGGGAACCTTCCTTCATGCCCCATAATTTCTCCATCTTGGCACGGTTGTCGGCAACTGCAACGGCCTGGTAGCCGGAGAAGACGTTCGGGTATGCACCCATGTCGCAGGCGCCCTGCACGTTGTTCTGGCCACGGAGCGGGTTGACACCAACTCCCGGACGTCCTACGTTGCCGGTAAGCAGCGAGAGGTTGCCCATCGAACGGACGTTGTCGGTACCGGTTGTCAACTCGGTGATGCCGAGGCAGTAGATGATGACCGCGTTCTTTGCATTCGCATACTGGCGGGCAAAGTCCTTGACTTTTTCGAGCGGCACACCGTGGATCTTCTCGACATCGGCATAATTCTCGACCGTCTTTTTCAGGTCTTCAAAGCCCTTGGTACGGTTCTTGATGAACTCCTTGTCCTCAAGGCCTTCCTTGATGATCCAGTACATCATGGAGTTGGCAAGCGCGATGTGGGTCGACGGGGTGAACCGGATCCATTCATCTGCGATCCGTGCCGTCGCGCTGAACCGCGGGTCAACGACGATGACCTTGATACCTTTCTTCTTTGCCTGCATGACGCGGCGCCCGGCAAGCGGGTGAGCCTCAACTGCATTTGAACCCCACATGACGATCAGGTCGGAGTTCAGGACGTCTTCGAACGGGTTGGTCGCTGCTCCGGAACCGAACGAGAGAGAGAGCCCGGCAACAGACGGCCCATGGCAGATACGTGCACAGTTGTCGACGTTGTTGGTCTGGAAGCCGACACGTGCAAACTTTTGCAGCGAATAGCAGTCCTCGTTGACGGTACGGCACGAAGTCTGGAAACCGAGGGACCGGGGTCCGAACTTGTCGGAAGTTTCCTTGAACTTCTTTGCAATCAGGTCAAGGGCCTCGTCCCAGGAAGCGTCAACAAACTTGCCGTTCTTCTTGATCTTCGGCGTTGTCAGCCGGTCGGGGCTCCCGACATGTTCCCAGCAGGTCATCCCCTTCGGACAGAGCTTGCCCTCGTTAATCGGTGAGCGCTTGTAGGGTTCTACTCCCACAAGTTTTCCCTCGCTGACCACGAGGTTGAGCCCGCAGCCCACCCCACAATAAGGGCAGGTTGTCGGGACATATTTTAATTTTTCTTCACTTGTTTTACTCATATATACTCCCCATATTACGGATAAATTCCCGGAAAAACCCGGAATTTTAAAATTTTTGTTAACTCGCTTTGCAATGCACTACTGATATGCAAATCTGCAGAAGTGCATAGTAAAAATCTTACCTCGTTTGAATATTAATAAATTTGGTTGATTTGTTAATATATATTTATTTACTAAATATAAAATATAGAACGAAAAATGGTACATAATCCTTATTAAAGAAAGGCACCCTTCGCTGATCATGCAATTTCCCAGTCATCCCCGCACTTTTACCGAATTGCGGGAAAGTATGGAAGCATATGGGATCGCTCCTGCGTTACAGGACCATTTCACCCGTTGTATCAGTTTTCATACGATAACAGCCCCGGGACTCTTTATTGGAGTCTTCATGGTGGACTATGCGCTTGAGCTTCTTGACGCCCACCAGGGTGAAAAACTCTATGCGGTGACCGAGACCTACAAGTGTATCCCTGATCCGGTCCAGGTTATCGCCGGTTGCACATTTGGAAATCATCGCCTGCAGGTTTTGCCGATTGGCAAATTTGCCCTGACCATGAACAGGCCTTCCGAAAAGAAAGTGGTCGAGGGGGTACGGGTCTATGTGGATGTTAAAAAACTAAAAAAATTCCGCATTATTAATTCGTGGTATACCCACAGTCCCGGGTTTGACAGCAGCGAAATGATTTACCCGCTTATTGATCAGATTCTTGTGGCAGGTCGTGACATCCTCTCCTTCCAGCATGTCAAAGTCGATGTCCCACGTAAGGAGTCTTGGAAATCGGTACCCTGTTCATCCTGCGGGGAAATGGTCCCCGATGTCACGCTGGAGGAAACCCACTGCCGGGGATGCGGCTCGATGTCCTACTATACGGTCATTCCATAAATACGGTGCAGACCCGGGGACAATATTTCTTTTTTTATGGGATTTCCGGATAATTTTGACAATGAAAAATGCGATTATGTCGCAATAGAGACAAGCTTCCTGGTATTCCGGAACCAGCCGCTCTTATGGAAACTCTGCTAGCAATATATCTTATCGGGGTTTGGGCAGGTGAAAACCACACTTTTCCGCGTATTTTTATCTTCTCCCGTAAACCCCATGGGTAAGCAGAAGTGTAATAATCAATAAATCCCCGGCATTTTAGGCCAGGTCCAATGAATAACGACAGTTACTATCATTATTGATCAGGGCCCCTAAAGCTAGTATACAGGCAGGAATTGCAGGGGTATTTTAGTGGAAGAAGAAATTCACGGGGGATTGAAGTTCAGCCTGTCCGAGCTTGCCGGTGCTCTCGGTGATTTCGGAACGATTCTCCCCCTGATGTTTGCTGTCGCTATCGTCTGCAAACTCAACCTCGGGATAATCCTTCTGTTCTTCGGCATCTGGTTCATATTTACCGGGCTGTACTACCGGCTGCCGGTCCCCATCGAACCGATGAAGGTGATCGCCGTCGTTGCGATTTCAAGTGTCCTAGCGGGACCCGAACTGGCCGCTGCTGGTATCCTCCTCGGCCTCCTCTTTTTCTTCCTTGGATTTGGCAGGTGGATGTACTATATTGGGAAGTATATACCGAACCCGGTAATCAGAGGCATACAGCTTGGGCTGGCACTGTTATTGTTTAAATCTGCCGGGGACTTCATGTTCCAGGCCCCGGTATTTTTTGCATTCGGGATTACAGTCATTGTCCTCATATTCCTGTTATCCTGGTTTGGAAAGATACCGGATCTCTCCGCATTGGTCCTCCTTGCGGTAGCGGTCGTAATCGGCATATACCTGCATGGAGTCCCGGATATTTACCTTATTAATATCCCGGGACTGGTTATTCCATCGTTTGGCGATTACATCGCCTCAATCCCTGAACTTGTCCTTCCCCAGGCGGTTATAACCATTACGAACGCGATCCTCGCCACTTCGCTCCTGACGAAGGATATGTTTTCCCATGAAATCCCCCCGGAGAGACTTTCGAAAACCATCGGCGTCATGAATCTGTTATCGACACCATTCGGTGGATTTCCGATGTGTCATGGAGCCGGCGGACTTGCAGCCCAGTACCGGTTCGGAGCGAGGACCGGGGGTTCGAATATATTTGCAGGAATTATTCTCCTTGTCATTGCAGTATTTTTTGCCAGCTCCGGTATCCAGGAACTCATCTCCCCGGGGATCTATGGTGCGCTTCTCGTATTTGTGGCCCTGGAAATGGGAAAGCACGGGTTAAAAACGGACTCTATGCCGGTCACCCTCGTAACCGGTTTCCTCGCCTTACTCTCGGTGGTAGGTGGATTTGTTGCCGGAATGGTCCTCGCCTACCTGATAAAATGGAACAATGAGAGGAGACAAAAAGGGAGAAATGTACCCCCTGATCAGACGGATAAGGAAAAAAACTGATATGCTTAACATTTTTATCGGGTTAAGTAATATACTAGAGGAGTAACCGGGGGAGTCACGATAGATAATAAATCACCAGTCCAATCATCCACAAACAAGTATTTTGACGATATTGATTGGATTAATGTCTGGAAAGAGAGAAAATTACGACAATTAGTCACCCCCCATTACCAGAACAGCGTCGATTTCTGGTCAGACAAAGAGAATGTCCAGCGCCTGTATTTGTTCGATAAGAAAGGGAGAGCGACCCTTATTATGGAACAACTGGGCGGGATTAAGATCCATCCGGGTGCGAGAGTCCTTGATATCGGTGCCGGGCCGGGCACTCTGGCAGTTCCTCTCGCAAGGAGGGGCTGTAAGGTCACCGCGGTCGAGCCTTCACCAACGATGGTGTCCGCACTCAGGGATTACCAGGCCTCTGAGCAGGTTGAAGAAATCCGCATTATTGAGAAAACGTGGGAAGATGTGACAATCGAAGAGCTGGAGGGACCATTCGATATTGTCATTGCATCATATTCACTCTCGATGATCGACATCGGGGAGGCAGTCCGTAAAATGGACTCAGTGTGTTCAGGTTCGGTCTACCTGTTCTGGTTCTTAAAGCCGTCACCCTCCTCGGAAGTCCTGCACGATCTCTGGCCAAAAGTTCATGGAGTCCCGTATTATTTCGAACCGAAGGCGGACTGCCTTTTTATGGCCATTCTTCAGATGGGTATTTACCCGAATTTTGAAGTCCTGAAATCCAGGCACCGGCATCGCTACCTGACAATCGGTGATGCAACGGCAGATTTTCACAGGCGCCTGGACTGCACGGATGAACACCAGGACAAGATAATCAGGGATTATCTCCGCACAAAATTAACCATGGTCGGAAGCGAGTTCCAGCTCAGGGGTTCATCCTATGGTGCAAAAATCTGGTGGACAAAAGAAAATAATCATCACAAATCTCCTTGAATCCCGGGTTTTGTGCCCTGGAATGTACTTGTGATCGGGTGAATAGTGTAGAATGAGACCCCTTCCCACCGGTACAATCGGGTTTTATTCATCCAGAGGGCACATTTGAACATTATCAGGAATATTTCCCGAAAATATCGAACAATACTATGACAACGGAAGTATCGTTCACCATCATCGGCACCGTAAGATCGCCATGGAAAACCGCCGAAGGTATGCCTGTTCAGCCAACGGGTGCGAAGGGTATACCGGGACGTATCGATATCTTCGAGGAGTTCCGCCCAGGACTCATTGACCTTGCCGGATTTTCACGCATTATTCTTATCTACCAGTTCCACGAGTCCAACGGGTACGACCTCAGGATAGTCCCGTTTCTTGACACGAGGCCCCACGGGGTGTTTGCCACCCGTGCACCGAAACGACCCAGCCAGATCGGGCTCTCGGTGGTCAGGTTGCTCGGTGTCGATGAGTCCGGGATAGAGATAGAGGACATCGATATCCTGGACGGCACTCCTGTACTTGATATCAAGCCATATATTCCGGATATCGATTCCTTCCCGGATGAAAAAACAGGCTGGCTTAAAGAACCCGGGGCTATGGCCGTATCCCGGGCAGACCGCCGTTTTGCTGACCATGAATGACACGGGAAACAACCCAGGCTCTGAACCGGTAAGACGGATGCGTGAAACAGACCTTTTTTCCTAACCCGCCTGGAACCTGGTCCTTCACGGAAATCCTACCTATGAAAACCCCACTCCTTTCCCGGGGTTTCCTGCCCGAATTGCCTGGAATCTTAAAAATTTCTCTTCCCGCTGCTGTTTTTCAAAAAGCAACCGGGTAAAATCCGGTACTACTTAAATTATACTGATTACCGGGCGGCACCTCTGCGGACTGCCCGCTTATTGATCCAGAAAGGGATGAATTTTGGAGCCTAGGATTCTCCATATCTGGATACGGCATTGACGATATCAATAAATAACTCCTTTCCGAGGATTTTTTCTGCTTCCGGGCGATAATGTGTTTCCATTAGGCCGATGAGAATTTTCGTTCCTTTCATGGTTGTAAGGATTCCCACCCGTTCCGCCCTCGTGACCAGTGCTTCCTGCTCCATCATGGCAAAGTAGGGTAACACATAGTAATGTGGCACTTCGAGAAATTCCGCAAGCCTTCGGGTTGTCGGAAATTTGATCTGGATTTGGTGGTCCGAGAACGAAATCGAAATATTCCGGTCGTGGAGGACCTGGATCCGGATGGCCGCATCAAAAAGGATATCAACAGAAAGCGCCTGTGCCATGGTACTATGCAATATATTCCGATTAATAACCATTAAGACTTGCATCCCGGGATGCCACACTACTGAATCCGGGATGATTCTGACAATTGATATGCGATCATACTGGTCAGGATGATCCTGGCCCGGTTGCCTTCCTTGTAAATAAAAAAGTGTTACTTCTGGAATTTGTGTTTCTCATCTTCCGGCACAGGCTCCATGTAGACGACCTGGGCCCCGACATCCTTTGCGATCTGCTCGATCTCGATTTTCCGGAAGTGGGTCGCCTCAATCTGCATCTGTCCGCCTGTCACTGCAACAACCCGGTATTTCGGCTGCTTTACACCTTCGCCAACCTTCTGGCGTTCCCTGACATACAACTTCATCATTTCTGCACCTGCTGATATACCAACTGGTTTATCATTACCACTATTAACTACTCAGGCATATAAACATATCGTGATTTTTCGTGCACCGGAGATTTGAACTGGATAATAAATTAAAGGGGGAGACCCTCTCAAGAAGAAGCCTTCTTGCTGCGTACCGCAATCGCCCCAGGCTCCGGCTGATGCCCGAGCTGAATGTCGTGAAGATCGGTGGGCATGGCATCATAGACTACGGGCGGGAGGTACTCATGCCCCTGATAAACGAGATAGGCGGACTCTCGAAAGATAACCAGATGCTCGTTGTTACCGGCGGAGGTGTGCGTGCACGCCACATCCTGGATATCGGGCTCGACCTAGGGATGCCCACCGGGGTGCTCGCAGAACTTGCAGGAAAAATATCCGAACAGAACGCGATCATGGTCTCGATCCTGCTTGCCCCGTGGCACGGTGTCCGGATCCACACCGGTGACCTCCTTGAATTGCCGACTCAGCTGTTTCTCGGGGCATTGCCAGTGATGCATGGCACGCCGCCGTACGGGCTCTACGAACACCCGGGCGAACACGGGGCAATTCCTCCTCACCGCACAGATACCGGGGCATTCCTCGCGGCCGAAGTTGTCGGGGCGAAACGTTGCGTCTTACTGAAGAACGTAAACGGTCTCTATGCCGAGAACCCCCATAAAAACCCTGATGCGGAATTCATTGCCGATATCACCGCAAAGGAACTCCTGGCCATGGATATGGATGACATGGTACTTGAACCCATGATAGTCAGCCTGCTCCCCGATGCAAGGAATATCCGGGAAGTGCATATCATCAACGGGCATATACCGGGAAATCTTCAGAAACTCATGAGGGGTGACAAGGTAGGGACAGTGATCCGTGCCGAATGATATTTCCGGATAACCTGCAGGAAGAAGAATCAAATAACATTAACATAATGCTAAAAGAAAACATTTTTATTAATTCTTTTATAACACTATTATGCCGCATTGGGGGTTTGTGGCCAGGTAATCTAATCCGTATCTGAATGGTCCGGCGGGCATTACAGCCAGGGCCATAACGGTCATCTCAACCCCACCCTTTCCATCTCTTTAGTTTCGTGTTCGTTTCGTGAGAAATTTTCACGGATCCCTGAATACGGTGTAAAGGTTTTCCGTGTTCTGATTCGATTCCCGGACAGGTAACTGTGACTCCGGGATGAAACCGGACCGATACAAACTGTTTTAAATATAATGTTTCAGCAGGAATCATGGAGCATGTATAGCGGAATTTACCCGGAGAGGAGCACGATCCCGCCCCGGGTCCGTCGTCGACCGAATTTGCATCGGGTTGGTCTTGCACGTAATGAAAAAAACGGCCTTCGTTCTTCGGAGTGGTCCCTACACTTCCTGTACCAATCGTATACTATAATCGGCCTGACAGCGAAGATTGACCGAATATGCGGTGCATCACCCTCGCGAGCGGTAGTAAAGGCAATTGTACCTACATAGAAGGAGTAAGCGGCGCAATCCTCATAGATGCGGGGTTGTCGATCAAAGAGACACTGCGGAGGCTTTCGGAGGCAGGGGGGGACCAGGATTTGATCGGGGCAATCCTCGTCACCCATGAACATAGCGATCACATGAAAGGACTTTTTCCATTGGCAAGAAGACTGAATGTCCCGGTTTTTGCTACAGAAGGGACCCTCGGGCATATGACGGGAAGAATGCCGGATAAAAAGCCGGTGTACTGCACGGCTCTTCGCTACCACGAAAAAATTACCTTCGAAGAATTTTCCATCGAAGCATTTCCTATATCCCATGATGCACGGGAACCATGCGGTTACCTGGTCACTGCAGGCGATGCCAGGCTTGGGTTCTGCACCGATACCGGAATCGTTACCGACCGGATGATGACATACCTGAAAAAATCGGATGCAATCGTACTTGAGAGCAACCACTGCCCCGAAATGCTCCGCACGGGGCCTTATCCGGAAATGTTGAAAAGGAGGATCCGGTCTAAAACGGGCCATCTTTCGAATACAGATGCGGCAAACTGTATCATGGCACTTGCCCAGGACATGACGCATATCAGGCTTGCCCATTTAAGTGAGGTAAATAATACGCCGGACATTGCATTGAAAAGCGGGAAAACTGGTCTTGGACTGTTCGTCAGCGATACCAGGCTGAGCGTAGCATCGGAAATCGGGCCTTCCCCCTGCTGGTCCGATGAAATAACGTTATGATGAGACAATTCAGCTGGTCCGGATACAGACGAAAATTTTGAAAATAATTCAGTCAGTCTTCATTTTAAGTATTTTCATGCAATAGAGGTCAAGGGAATCAAGAATAGCTTTTCTTGCGGCTTTTGCCCGCTTTTCAACGTCTGAAAAGGCATCTTCAGTGGCATACTCTATCAGGATGAGGTAATGGCTTTTCGAAAGGGCCCGGTTCCTTATCTCCTCAAGGCATGCATCGGCTTCAGTCTTTTTCCCTGCCACAAGCTCGAATTCGAAGTCAAGGAGCGCGAGAACGTTTGAAGGCATCTTTTTCCCTACGGCCATCCTCCTGAAACTACTGTACGCAGAGTTCTGCGAGGATATGATCGAGAGCTGCATCCCGTAATAGATCGGTTCGAGTTCGTCCGGGTGTTGCTGCATCATCTGCCTGACTACCGCGGTAGCCCCGCTTGCATCACGGCTCTCAATCTTGAAGTGGTACAGGTCGCGGAGGAAGAACATGTCGCTGAAATACCGTTCCGACGCGATCTTCAGGAGTTCCCCCCTCATGTCCTTGTTGCCATCTTTCTTGGCTTTTTCAAGACCGATTTTCAAAAATTCCACTTCTGCGGGGAACCATTCTATTGCAAGCCTGAGCATGTACCAGAAAATCTTGTTGATCTTCAGTTCCTGGAGCACATGGGGGAATTTCAGCCGGTTCACCGGGGGACGAAGGCGTACCAGCTCAATCATCTGTTCCCTTGCAGCAAGTGCTTTTTCACTCGGCCTGCGATTGTGGGCGGGAATCCCTTCCTCACTGAGATGCTCTTCAGAAAGGGCATAATAACAATAGGAGATCGCGGTACAGATGATCGCATCGGTTGTCCGGTATTTGGTAAGGACCTCGGCCGCCTGGTTGTATTTGCCGAGGTCGATCAGTTTGAAACCAAGGATCACATCAAAAATCATCCGTCCGGTCTGGCGTTTCCTCATCCGGACGGCATGGGAAAAAAGACGTTCGACATACTCGATTTCCCCGGAACGCTTACTCACTTCCAGGACTTTCATCGTTACGTCGTCGATCAGGCGATCGTGAGCCTCGTCGCTGATACCGTGGAATGAGTTCTCTATGATTGACATGACATGCCCGTAAAATACCGGGAGGTTTGAATCTATCTTGTCGGTATTCTTCTCGACATATTCCGATAATTCTTTCCTGACCTGGGCAATTCTGATGTCGAGAACCGCATCAGGCTGCCACTCCTCATCCATAGGGTACCTGTGTCCCTTCAGACTATAATAATTTTTATAAGATGGCCGGGATTCCCAAACAAGCAGAGATTCCACCATATTATTCCTTCACGCACAGGTGGGAACTCTTATCCGGGACGAGCGACAATTATTTGTCAGGATGTGGTCATTCTATGCTCTTCCGGGAATTTTCCGCCATCTGTGAACAACTTGAGAAGATCTCAGGTCGCCTCGATATGATCGACCTGATCAGCCGGCGCCTCCCATCCCTTTCAGAGGAGGAACTACCGGTCTTCGTACGGTTTATCATGGGCCGCATATTTCCCGACTGGAGCCCGCAGAAACTCGGTATTGGCCCTAACCTCCTCTTCGACGCTCTCACCCAGATCACGAAGATGAATAAAAAAGAGGTCATCGAAAAGATCAACAAGACCGGGGATATCGGTCTTGCGGTTGAGGAGATCCTCCTCTCGAAGTCCCAGTCGATGATCTCATCCGAGGACCTTGACATCTTAGATGTATACCGCGAACTCATCAGGATAGCAACCAAGGAAGGGGAGCGTTCGCAACGCGAGAAGGTCCGCGCTGCAGCCCGTCTCTTCAGTAACGCCGACCCCCTTGAGGGGAGGTATCTCGCCCGGCTGATGATGGAGGAGCTCAGGATCGGTGTCGGGGAAGGAAGCGTCCGGGATGCGATTGCAAAAGCCTTCGGCGTTGAAACCGCCCTTGCCGAGCACGCGATGCAGGCACTGAACGACCTCGGGGAGGTCGCCCGTCTCGCGAAACAGGGACCGGATGCACTCAGGGAGGTCCGCATTACCCTCTTTCACCCGATCCGGATGATGCTTGCCCAGCAGGGAACGATCACCGGGATGGTAGAAGAGCACGGGCAGATAGCGGCAGAATTCAAGTACGACGGTTCACGGTTCCAGTTCCACCGGAAAGGAAACGAGGCGAGACTCTATTCACGGAGGCTCGAAGATATGACAAGCGCCCTTCCGGACGTGATCGACTATCTTATGGCGGCAACCGGCCGGGACGTGATCCTCGACGGCGAGGTTATCGCGATCCAGGACGGCAGGCCGATGCCGTTCCAGTCGGTGCTCCGCAGGATCCGGCGCAAGCACGATGTAACGGAGGCGACGGAGGCGATCGAGATGGTCCCGAATGTCTTCGACATCCTGTACCTCGACGGGGAGACATTGATCGATCTCCCGTTCACGGAGCGGCGGAAGACGCTCGAGAAAGTTGTTACAAGGCACATTGCCCCACAGGTCGTTAGCGGGGATGAAGAGGAGATACAGAAGACCTACCAGGCGGCCCTCGACGCGGGACACGAAGGGATCATGATCAAGGTGCTCTCCTCGCCCTACACACCCGGGCAACGGGGGAAGAACTGGATCAAGATCAAGCCTGCAGTGGACACCCTCGATCTTGCCGTGATCGGTGCGGAATGGGGTGAGGGAAAACGGGCTCATTATTTTGGTACGTTCCTCCTTGCCTGCCAGGAGGAGGGTAAACTAATCCCCTTATCGAAAGTAGCAACCGGGTTTTCAGATGAGCAGCTCGCGGAGGCTTATGACCTCCTCCACGACAAAATCATTTCCCGGTCAGGAAAAGAGGTGCGTTTCGAACCTGAACTTGTCTTCGAGGTAGGATATTCCGAACTTCAGGTAAGTCCCAATTATCCGGCAGGATTTGCATTGCGTTTCCCGAGGTTCATCCGGATACGGGACGATAAGGACATCACGGAGATTGAGACTCTGGGCAGCATAAAGGAACGTTACCAAAGGCAGCCAAACAGTTAGAGGACAATTTTCCGGAAAGTAATGTTTTTCCGAAATTTTTTTTTCACGGCCTGAAATCAAAAATAGTCTTCTGGTTTTTAATTTCCGGGAGAAGGGTGCTGTGGCGTTCCCAGCCTGGGAACCCTGACATCTTACCGGCAATGTTCACCGCCTCTGCAACGGATTCGCAGGGGATACCGGGCTGTCTCATCGCATTCCTCGTCGCTTCCCTGATAACCCACGTCCCGAGGGGGGCCCAGTAATCGGCTGACACGCTCCGGATCACGATAACCCTGGCACACTGCCGGGTTGTTTCGAGATATTCGGCCACCGCAAGCCTTGCAGAATAATAGGCACCACTTATCGGGGAATACCCGCTCTTTTTCATCCCCTCCCGATCGACGGTAATGCTGTCAGATTCTCCCGACCAGAGGCTCTGTGCTTCCCATCGTTCAATCATCTCGTAACGCCAGTCACCAGGTAATAACAATACAACAATCCTGTTGCCGTAGAGGACACAGGAGAATACCCGGATATGGTCGATCGGGGTGTATCGTGCAATCTTCTGCTTCAGGGATGATGAGACCGAATCATCAACGGCCGTTATCGACCACCGTGTCGGGACAACCTTTCTCCGTCTGCCGATCAGGCCTCCCGACATCAGGTGGCTGATCCGGTAAACATCAATCCCGGACTGGTGGAGTTCAGAGCAGGCGCCTGCGGATCCAAGATCGGTATCCGACGTGACCCGGTCGACCGTAGGATCGACCTTCGGGTTATCGATCACCTTCATCTTCTCCAGGCTGCCCGACAGTCCGACCGGGGCGATGGTGCCATCGAACGTCAGGTCAAAGGAAACCGGGCGGGTGAACCCCACTTCAACATCAAGCGGCACACTGGAAATTGCGAGTTCCTGGAGTTCCGGGAGGTAAGACGTGATACGTGCGGTCCCCCGGATGGTGCGGGCCCTGATATCCACGATATCATCGATCCCAAGACCGGATGCGACCCAGGACGGAGGGTTATCCGCATCATCTACGAGGAGCGGGCCCCCGGTCATCCTGGGATACCCGTACGAGCCAATAAAAAGGGATGGTGAAGATCCCATGAATTCCTTCCCGGGCGACGATCGCAACTGGGCATGAAACCGTTTCATCACCGGGCATTGCGGAAGTCCGCACATTCCCTTTCCCTTACAGGTCGCGCACTTCATCGAAGGTATTCCTTACGAAAAATAACGGTACCCCGGTCACCAACTGCTGACAACTGGGCATCAACCCAGGCGACCCATTGAACAGGCCCGTCTGGGACATTGCGGGCGATTTCCCGGCCAATATCGTCATCATGTTCGGACGCAACACGGATTACAACCGAACCCGGTGCAAACCTTTGCCCTATTACCCCGTCCGCGTCACCATCGGTAATTCCCAGGACCGGGATGTCCCGGTGCGCACAGATATGCCCGCAAACCGACGTGGTATCGTCACCAATGGCGAGGACTCCTGTAACATCGTCACTAAGGCGTTGATATAATCCATGACCGCAATGATCGATTACGACCACCCGACCGTTCGCCTTCCGGTCTTTTATTTCAGCCCGGGAAGCGGGAACATGGCGCCTGACAGCCCCGCTCTTGCACCACGCCGTTGAAAGGTTTACCGGCCCCAGGCGGGCAAGTTTCTCGAATCCATGGGGTTTTTTATGCAACCCGGATACTGGTTCGAGGGTTCCGTTCCGGTTCCTGATTACGACGGTGGTGGCGATGGCAGTCCCGATCACCAGCCCGTTTACAAAGACGGGTTCCTTGGGGATGCAACCCCGGATTTCCCGTAAATCTGCCTCATCCGGGTCGGGGACAGCGATACACCTCTCAATCGGAAACCCCGTTTTTTCGGACAGGAGACCGGCAAGACATGGGTCTGCATCATTCCAGGAATAGATGACCTGATCGATACATTCCATGTGGATCAGGCCTGACGGGATCAGCTTCCCGGCAATGATCCGACCAAAAATACGTCCCGATTCCCGGGTTTTACTGCAGTTTGCAAGAAATGCGGGATTTCCCAGGTCCCGGAGGACGGATGAAGGAGGACGATCTGCAAATTCGAGGGGGATCCCTGATTCTTCGGCGGCGGTCCTCGCCATGATCCCGGACACAATCGTCCTCGCCGGCACAATATGCTCGATCAGCCAACGGACGTAGCCAAGATCGAAGATATCAGGGCCATGCACGACCATTACAGGGGGATTTACCAGCATTAGATTGCACCAGCAGTCTGTTCCATTTGGAATATTCGCTCCCGGATATCATTACTCCTCGGATCGCGTCCGTCTTAAAACAGATCGCATCGGGAAAAACCACAATAACGACAAAATCAATAATCACATGAGGTCAAACGTAATACTAACGTTCTGGCGGTTTGCAGGATCATGACAACTGAATGGAAAAATCGACGGGTACTCGTGACCGGGGCCGGGGGGTTTGTAGGTCCGTACCTCGCCCGTTATCTCATCGACCAGGATGCAATAGTGTATGGTCTGGTGAGAAGACCCATGCAGGATCTACCCGGTCAGACTGTAACAGGTGTCCGGAACACATCAGGAATGGACCAGATCGTGGGCGACCTCGATGATCCGGAAAGCCTGAAACGCGCAATTGAAATGGCTGACCCGGACGTGGTCTTTCACCTTGCCGCACAGTCATCCGTCTCGAAGTCATTCTCGGATCCGCTTGGGACTATGCAGACTAACTGTATCGGGACTAATAACCTCCTTGAGGCGGTCAGGAGCGGAAAGTGTGACCCGGTCGTAGTATTTGCGGGATCTTCGGATGAGTACGGTCTCGTAGTGAGTTCGCCGTTGCAATATGAACACCTGAAAAAACAATATGGCATAATTTTTCCTGAACCTGACATCCCCGAAGTGCCAATCTCGGAAACCAACCCGCTCAGGCCGATGTCTCCCTATGCAGTAAGCAAAGTCTTCGGGGACCACCTTACAAGAAACTATTTCCATAGTTATGGGGTTAAAACGGTTGTTTCACGGACCTTCAACCATGAAGGCGCAGGCCGTGGCGTTACATTTGTGACTGCGGTCATTGCGCAGCAGGTGGCGAAGTTAGTCAATGACGAAACGAGGTGCCTTTCGATTGGAAATGTCAACGCATTCAGGGACTGGTCCCATATCGATGATGTCATCCGTGGCTATTGCATCCTGGCGACACGGGGTGTGTTTGGGGATGTTTACAACCTCGGTACGATGCGAACCACATCTGTATTATCGTACCTTCTCATGAGTCTCGAAACTGCGGGATTTCCCGTGCAACAGATAGAAGCGTCGAACGGTGGGAAAGTGATTAAGGATCCCATTGAAACCGATTCCACACCGATGTATGGTATCTCGTTCAGGAAGACAAAACTTGACAGAATGCTCCTTTCAGGGGAGGCAGAATACCAGCTTGAAGATGGTGGGATCACCATCCGGACAGGAAAGGGCACTATTCCGGTAGTTTTCGATCCGGCCAGGTTCCGGCCGGCTGATGTACCGATTCTGCTTTCCGATACCCGTAAGATTGAAAAGATAGGGTTTAAGGTATTATGCAGTGTCGAAGATATTATCGCGGATCAGCTTGCGTTCTTCTCCGACCCGGCTCACAGGGTGTAGTGTCAGGATCGTTTGTATCGATCATTGAACCGGATAATATCGTCTTCCTCAAGGTACTCGCCGATCTGTACTTCGATCACTTCGAGTGGGATCTTTCCTGAGTTCCCCAACCGGTGTTTTGTTCCTTCGGGGACGTAGGTACTCTCTCCGCGCCTGAACTGGTATTTCTTTCCATCAAGCTGGACATCAGCCATACCACTCACGATAATCCAGTGCTCGCTCCGGTGGAGGTGTTTCTGGAGGGACAGTTGTTCACCGGGCTTTACCGTAAGACGTTTGATTCGGAAGAATTGGGAGCGTTCAAGCTCGATGTATGAACCCCAGGGTCGTTGTACCTGCAGGGGATAATCAACAACGGGGTCACCTTTGTCCTTGAAACGCCGGACCAGCTCGTTGACCCTGCCGCTCTGCATTGTATCTGCAACGAGTAATGCATCACCCGTATCAACCACCACCAGATCGTTGACACCCAGCAGCGCCACTTTCCTTCCCGGTGCAGAGACAAAATTGCCCTTTGCATCGAGGTATTCAGCCTCACCGCTATTTCCAGCGGAATCATGATCCCGGTACTCATACCAGGCCTGGAACGTTCCCAGGTCGGTCCATGGTGCCCGGAGCGGCACAACCGCCACATGACTGGACTTTTCGAGAAGGCCGTAATCGATGGACAGCGAGGGGAGATCAGTGTAGTCAGGGTACCGATTGTTCAAATGCCTTAAGAAAATCGGGCTGATGAAGCGCAAGTTCCCTGAAGAATACCCGTGTCGAGAAAAGGAACATCCCGCTGTTCCAGAGATATCCTGATGCCAGGTATTGTTCAGCAGTTGCAAGGTCTGGTTTTTCCTTGAATTCCAGAACCCTGTAACCTGTATCCAGCGGAATTCCCTGTGCGATGTAGCCATACCCGGTATTCGGGTGAGTAGGTGGAATGCCGAACAGGACAAGGTAATCGCTGGCAATCCCGGTCGCTTCTTTGATCTCATCGGTAGCAGACTCCCCGAGTTTGTGGTCGCTCGGGAATATTACAACCTCAGAATCGCCAAACCGCTTCCGGATCTCGGACATCGCCCAGGTGATTGCAGGAAGAGTATTTTTTCCGATTGGTTCTTTAAGGATCTGTGATTCTAAAAGGACGTATCCCAGTTCTTCTATCTGGTTCCTGACCAGATATTGATGAACTTCATTTGTAACAATGATAATATCTCCGGGTGAAGACAAGCGGAGGGAGCGGAGAAAGGTCTCCTGGAAGAGGGAATACCCATCAATTTTGAGGAATTGTTTTGGCTGGAACGTCCTTGACAGGGGCCACAGCCTCGTCCCGACACCTCCTGCAAGGATAACGGATTTTAGAGAACTCATCGTATTCATTCGAATATTGGAGATTATTCTCTTTATCTGTTCCTGTCATTTCCTGACCGGATGAAACAAAAAATTCATTAAGGTCTCGGGGTTTTTATGATTGTGATATCAAGAACCAGGGAATTTTTGTCTGCCTGGCAAATCTCTATACTGGTGGATTATCCGTGTGCACCGCCTGCAGGGTAAATGTCATTGCTACTCCCTGAAGAGGGTCATTTGCCACACGATCATTTACCTTGATCTTTCCACCGTAGCGGTCGAGAAGCATCTTTACAATGTATAAACCAAGTCCTTTTGTATTCGCCCTTGAGGAGCGTTTAGACGAGTTAACAAATAATTTCTGCTTCGTGGGTTCCGGGATCCCGGGACCAGTATCAGCAACCGTTACCGTTACCGTCTCCCCGGTTTGTAATGCCTGGATCCATATCGTAACAAATGGTCCTCCAAAGGTGATCGAATTGCTGATCAGGTTGGCAAATATTTCCGAGAGGAGGTCGTCTGCCATGACAAGAATGCCGGTTTTTTCGTAGATAAGGGCAACCTTCCTGTTTCTCAGTATTTCCGTCCTTATTATGGCATCAAGGTCGACAGGGGCAAGTTCAATCGTCTTTTCCCTGATGCGGCGGATTAATGTTACCTTCCGGATTATCTCGATACTCTCTTCGATCCCTTTCTTTGTTGTAATTGCGTATTCCTTCAGCTTCCCATTGAGCATCTCGGTCAGAATGTCAATATATCCAAATGACCGTGTATTCGCGTTGTTGATATCATGGACCAGGATATCGAGATACAGATTGGCCTCTTCATGGAGTCTTTTAAGTTCTGAATGAAGAATGGCTTCTTCAAGTACCTTTCCTATTTTTTCCCCCAGAGCTTCAAGAATGACTCTGTCGGTTTCATCGAAGGTTTCTTTTTGTATTCTTCCGACGAAAATAATGCCAGCCACCTTTGAATCGGTCCTGATAGGCACCGCAGCGGCAGACTTCAATCCGGAATCCACAAATTCACGGGGCAGGCCGGGCCCCTCAAAAAAGAGCGCACGACGATGAAACAACAGGGGGGCATACTCCTCGTTATCTATCCTGATTGTATGAAATTTTGTGAAAAACGATTCATGAATTGGTTTGCCGGTGGTATACTGGCATTCAAATTCCCTCCTCCGGGAATCATAGACGAATATTGCCGCAAGATCGAACCCGAGATGCTTCGCCAGACGTTCCATACTTTTCCGAAAAATAGTATGGGAAGACTGCGTTGGCGATATGATAGTAACGATGTCATTAATAACAGCAAGTTGGTGAGCTTTTTCTTTTATTTCATATTCGTGCAATTTTCGTTCGGTTGTGTCGATGATAAATCCCTCAAGTGCAAGGAGATTATCATCATCATCGAAAACACCGCATCCCTGCTCCCACACCCATTTTTCTTTTTCACCGGCACAAATTACCCGGTACGTCAGTGTGAAAGGGCGTTTCTGCTCGAGTGCCTTCTGAACATTGTTCCAGACTTTATCACGGTCTTCCGGATGAATGAGATCGCCGTACAAAAGATTGCCGGACAATAACTCTTCAGGATTGTATCCCGTCAATAAGAAGCAGCCATCGCTCACAAATTCCATTGGCCAGCCGGGCATATCCTGACACCGGTATGCCATACCGGGAAGATTGGAAAGAAGGGTAGAGAGCATTCTGCGGCTCTCTTCAAGTGCCTTCTCCGTTTTTTTTCGCTCGTAGATCTCTTCCTGGAGGTTCCGTGTCCTGTCATCCACGCGGGTTTCAAGTTCCTCATTCAGTCGTTTTAACGCTTCCTCTGCCCTTTTCCTGATGGTGATATCACGCGTGATGGAAAGGACTGCCAGTTGGCCATCATATTGGATTAGACGACTGGAAAGCTCGATAGGGATGACCGACCCGTCCCTGCGGATATGCGCTCCCTCAAAAAAGAGGTGTTTCTCGACGAGAAGTTCCTGGATTTTGCCTTTTACCATTGCCGCATAATCCGGGGATTCAATATCCATCAGGGACATCAGCAGGAGTTCTTCATGAGAATATCCCAGCCTTTCACAGGTCACGCTGTTTACTTCAAGGATCCTTGCATCAAGGTCGTGGATAATGATCCCGTCGCTGGCATTGTCGAAAAGGGTCCGGAATTTTTCTTCAGAGGTTACCAGTGATGCTTCGGTCTGGCGCTTTTCTTCCCGTAAACGCTTTTCTTCGATTGCATGGGCAACTGCAACCCCAAGACGGGCCATCCGGTCTTTCAGGAGATAATCGGATGCGCCCTGCTTCATGCACTCGATCGCGGTTTCGTCACCTATTGCACCGGTTATCACGATGAACGGTATGTCAAACCCTTTCTCCTGGAGCAGGCTCAATGCAAGGAGCGCATCGAACTGGGGCATAGAGTAATCAGCAAGAATTATTTCCAGAGATGGATCGAGATACGCAAGAAAGTCTTCTTTTGTCTCTACCCGCCGGAAGATCGGGTCATATCCAGCATTTTTCAACTCATGGAGCATCAGCTCCGCATCTGACGGCCGGTCTTCGAGGATCAACATTCTTAATGGGACTGACATGGCGGTTTACCCGGTGTTGTTACGGTTATCGGATATGGCGAATCCTGCCCCATACGGGGTTTAAGGCTAATTATCGGTCTGTTTTTAACAAACCATCTGTTTCTGGAACTTCCCGCAGACCTTTCCGTGCGATGGCACCAGTCTTCCGGAAAATGGTGGACCGGGATGCTACGTATCGTCACGGGTACCTCCGTCTATTGTAAAGAAAAATGTTGCGCCCCTGTCAATTTCAGCTTCAGCCCAGACATCCCCACCATGACGGTGTATTATCCGTTGAACGATGGCAAGGCCAAGACCAGAACCTTCATACTCTTTAACCGGGTGAAGGCGCTGGAATACAACGAACAACTTCGGCATGTAACGCATGTCAAATCCGATCCCATTGTCCCGGACAAAGTACACGTTTTGACCTCCTTTCTTAAATGAGCCGATTTCTATCCTTGATTCCTGGCATTTGCGGGTAAATTTCAGGGCGTTCGAGATGAGATTGGTGTAGACAAGTTTCAGCATGACCGGGTCTGCCCTGCAGGGCGGGAGATCTGCGATATTGACTTCTACCACTCTTCCCGCAAACTCATTCCGCAAATCGTCAAGAGCCTCGCGGGCGATGTCAGCCGGATGGACAGTGGTTATATTAAGCGATTTCCGGCTCATATGGGAGAAATCGATCAGGTTATCAATGAGTGCCTTCATCTGGGATACATTTTCCCGGACAAGGCCCATGTAGCGCTTTCCGTCACCAGGCAGTTCACCGGAATATTCATTAAGTACGATACGTGAAAATCCATCGATGGCACGAAGCGGGGCTCTGAGATCGTGTGAGACCATGTAACTGAACGATTCCAGTTCCTTGTTAATCGTCTCAAGCTGGGCGGTCCGACTGGATACCCGTGCTTCCAGCTCCTCGTTGAGTTGTCTCAGCTGTTCGTCAGCCATTTTCCTGGCGGTAATATCCGTGTAAATTCCGATCAGTCCGATAATTTTTCCCTTGCCATCAGTTATTGCATCAGCCCGTACAGCAACAGGGAACTGCCGCCCGTTTTTCGTGACCATGATAATCTCCCCGTTCCATGAATCGCCCCTCTTGATTGTTTCGAAGACCTCCTGTCCCACCTTTGCGTCTGCATACAAAATAACGGGCCCCTTTGGAGTATGTAACTCTTCAACCGAATATCCAAAGAGACTGGTGAATGCAGGGTTCTGGTAACTATGACATCCGTCGGGATCAGAGATACCGATTGCATCGCCGGCACTATCCACTGCCTTCAGGATCCTGAATAATTCTTCCTCTGTTTTTTTCCGCCCTGTGATGTCCTGTCCTGCAGCATAGAAACGTACCAGTCTCCCCTCTTTTTCATCCCAGTCTGGTTGTGTCCTGTGGTTTATCCAGTGGACCTCACCGGTCCTGCTGATCACCCGGAATTCACTCACATGGATTTTATTTGCAAATAGTGCCCGGTAGTGTTCACCGATAATTTCCTTGTCTTCCGGATGAATAAACGAACTCCACTCCCGGTCCTCAAGGACTTCATCTCTTGATGCCCCGAAAATACCCCGGAAGGCACCCGTGGCCCATTCCGGAATGAATTTCCCAGACGCTTCAACCCTCGATGCATATGCATAATCGGATATCAGGTCGGAGACCATCTTGTAGCGTTCTTCACTCACCCTGAGTTCTGATTCGATCTCATTCTGCCGCCTGATTGTTCCTTTAAGGGTTAAGACCATTGCATTGATGCTTTCCTCAAGCGTCTGGAATTCCTCCACGGTCGAGGGGCGGATCTTATGGTCGAGATCACCTTTCGCGATCCTGTCAACATCTTCGACTATTTCCCTGATCGGCCTTGTGAGATACCTGGTGACCATAAGGACAGCGACAAAACCTAAAAGGAGTGCAGCAACGGCAATTAATAATCTCGCAAGAAGAAGCCGGTTCAATGCATCATGGACCAGCTGGTTGTTATACGTAATTTCAACGATTAAGCTGGGGTCAGACCCGTAATCCGGGTCTTTCAGATCAATAAAAAGATACTGGACGGAATTGCCTGTCGTGTTGTTGATGACTTGGATATTCATTCTTTCCCGGGTGACATTTGATAGAATCGGGTCAACGGCAGGGTCCCTTGAATAGTTTTCATTCCCGATAAAATTCCCCTTGGTATTAAAAATCCTGACCTGCTGAAGGTAGGGATTATGTGAGGCTATACGGTTGATAACATCTTTGTACTGGAGGCTGCTGTGTTCTTTTATGAGTTCTTCACCGGTAAGGCCGAGTTCCAGGACGTAGCGATGGTCAGGCGTGGGCATGTATGCAAATTTCCGCAATTTTCCCGTTGCCGTTTCACGGACCACCCGGTCGGGAAAGAATCCCTCAGATTGCCTGATCCGCGTTAAATAATCAAAAAAATACGGTACTGTGCTGAAATCCAGGCCAAGTTCAGGTTTATAGGTTGTGTATTGAATAACACCTGACTCATTGATGATATAAAGGTCGATATCGCTGCCCAGTTGTTCTTTGACTTTTTCGATGTCCATTTTTTCAGGGTCCATCCCCGAACGGTTGTATTCCTCAAGAAATACAACAAAATTCTCTTTCATATGGCGGTTCAGGCTATTATCGTACAGTTTAAACCCTGAATCAACCAGGTTAAGGGCCTCAATGAGGTCATCCTCAGTCTGGGCCTGCAGAATCCTGGAATTTTTCTCGAACGTGGCCTGTTCGTTGATATAATCAATTGCGGTGATACCGACTACCAGACTAATTATGAGGAGGAACCCTAAAATCAGCAGGTACTGAGAGAACGATCTCTTTTTAAGGAAATCACGAATCCCTGATCTCAACTGCTGACCCCCGAACTAACCGGTGGCTCGTAACCGGTGAAGTAATTGGATCTGGGGCGGCACCCCTGAAAATTTTTGTTATCTGCGTTTCCCGGAAAAATCAGGATATTCCAACGGTTGAATCAAGGAATATCAGGAGAATAGAAAAACGTTTTTGAAAAGCCGGAATGACAGGAATCCCGATAAAAAATATTTGAAACGGTCGCTGACACTTGCAAATAATAAAGCGAATCCGAGAGTCATTCTGATCCCTCGTGTCACGTGATCCTTCGGTAGCAGCACCATCTCCAAATCCCGGACAGAAAATGAGATATCAATTCGAGACGTGAAACTAGCACTAGAAAACAGAGGACACTCCGCCCGCGCCAACGCCATCTGGAGGCCTTAGGTATCCAGTGCGTGAACTCTTATTATTGAGGGACTTTCCTACAGGTCCGACACCTTCTGCGATTGAAAGGTGAAGGGATATCACAGAATTTCCATCTGATTACCAGATAAAGAAAATAGGTCTGACATTTTGGAATAAAACAGTAGAGAAACAGGAATTTATCAGACCCATGTCGTACATGCGTCAGATAAAATACGATACCTTTTTATCGAGAATGTAATATCACAATTAGGTGTACCGATCAACCGCCCCCGCAATAGGTTGCCTGTGATATCGTCTCTATTGATGCCACCTTGATCTTAAGGCGATATTCAGGCAGGCGTCGCCTGCGGAACCGGTGCACCTTAGATTTTTGTTAAATCTCCTTGTATATAAATTGTATTGGTAACCGAGGTATAATTCATCCCGCATTTTCAATTTCTTATAAGGCTTTACCTCCATTTTCAAAAATAGTCCCCACAAAGATAGGAAAGGAACATACAAGCAATTAGGGGTTATTTTTTTAAATAAACCAATAATTATGCAGATATTGACAGTTCGTGGTTTCTGCAAAGCTGATGAAGGATATCCGTTCAGATCTACCCTTTTGATAAAAATCCAGGTGGAGCGCATCAAGAACCTTGAATAACAACCCGTAATACCTTACCCGCCGCAGTGCTCCAGTAAAATAAAAATACCCTGCACTCCCCGGGAACTGCAATATGAAAATGGGCTCGAGGAGATTCGAACTCCTGACCTCCGCCATGTCAAGGCGACGTCATAGCCAGCTAGACCACGAGCCCTAAAAATTGGCAAATGCTTCTTTAATTTGGATCATCTTAATATTAAAAAATTGGCTTTTTTGTCCCCACATTATTGACATAATACCGGGATTTCCTTTCCTGATAATTACTCTTTATTGCAGGTTTTACAAGTAAAATGAGTATTATATATAATTATCAGATAATTTCGCAAAATTGGCGGTGAAAATCCCTACCTTTTCACGAATTTCGTCCATTATTTCGGGTGGCACTTCGCTGTCAACGTTCAAAACCATGATCGCTTCCTGGCCCGGATTGATACGACCAACCTGCATGCCTGCGATATTGATATTTGCCTTCCCGAGAATGGTTGATGCCCTTCCAATAACACCGGGTTTGTCAAGGTGCCTTGAAACAATGACATATCCTTCCGGGATCATGTCCATAGTATAGCCTCCAATCGCCACAATCCTGCTCCTGCCCTTGAAAAAAACGGTCCCGCTCACAGATTCTTCACCCTTGTCGGTCACAACCCTGATAGTAATCAGGTTTTTAAATCCCTGTGCATCGGCAGTGATGGTCTCGCTTACCTTGATACCCCTTTCACTCGCGATAAATTCAGCATTTACCATATTTACCGGAACCTGCAGGATTGGATCCAAAAGTCCCTTGATGGCTATCCTTGTGATGAATTTCGTGTTATAGGTCCCCTGGGAGAGCTCGCCGCCATAAATTATCTCAACCTTTTCCAGTCTGCCTTCAACAAGCTGGATCAGGAACCTGCCAATTTTCTCGGCAAGCTGGGCGAAGGGTTCAACAACGTCCTGCTGGTCAGCCGGAACGAGGGGAGCATTGACTACATACTTGGCTGAACCTCCCCCGAGCACCGATATACATTGCTTAGCGATTGAAACTGCAACATTTGTCTGTGCTTCAACGGTGCTTGCGCCAAGATGCGGTGTGACGATCACCTGGTCCAGCTCGAGGAGCGGAGACTGGAGCGGGGGTTCCTCTTCAAATACATCAAGAGCTGCACCTGCTACCTTTCCCGATTTGATCGCATCGTATAACGCTTTTTCATCGATAATACCACCACGGGCACAATTGATGATCCGTACCCCGTCTTTCATGGTTGCAATGCTTTTTGCATTGATGAGATGTTTGGTCTCCTTTATCAGCGGGGTATGGACGGTGATCACATCAGATACCCTGAAAAGCTCTTCGACAGACATCGAATCTACACCAAACTGGGCTGCTTTTTCCTTCCCGATAAAAGGGTCATAACCGACGATATGCATGCCAAGTGCCGTTGCCCTTTTTGTCACTTCACGACCGATCCGGCCCAGCCCGACAATTCCGAGGGTTTTTTCGTTCAGTTCAACCCCCATGAATTTAGAGCGTTTCCATTCCTTCCGCTTCAGCGACGCCGTCGCCTGGGGAATATTCCTTGCGAGGGAAAGCATCATGGCCATGGTGTGTTCGGTTGCCGCCAGAGTATTGCCTTCAGGGGCATTTGCAACAATAATTCCCTTACGGGTGGCAGCATCCATATCAATATTGTCGACCCCGGCTCCCGCACGCCCGATAAACTTAAGGTTTTTCCCTGCTTCAATGACTTTTGCAGTGACCTCAGTCCCGCTTCTCACGAGAAGGGCATCATAATTCCCGATAATTGAAATCAGCTGGTCTTCTTTCAGATCGGTCTTTTCATCCACCTCGAACTGCGTTCTGAGTATGGCGAGACCCTCTTCTGCAAGCGGATCGCTGACGAGTACTCGATAGCTCAAATTTAAAACCCATAACATATCAGCGCTGTACTATTCAATTGTTTTCCAAAAAGGAGCATGGTAATGGAGGGCAGCTCCATAAAATCCCCGGTAATTCAGGATGCACAATTATTTACTGGAGAAACAACGAGACTATAGTGGTGCGTGCATGAAGGAATTGCCGGATATTCTATGGCTTGAAGAGATCAGGAAAGAGGATATTGCCGCCGTCGGCGGCAAGGGAGCCTCACTCGGAGAGATGGCAGTCATCGGCCTGCCGGTTCCGCGGGCGTTCGTGGTAACGAGCCATGCCTTCCGAAGGTTCCTGGTTGAGACCGGACTTGAAAAAACAATTTTCGAAAATTTCGCAAATCTGGACGTCGAGAATAATGCAGCTCTTGAAAAGGCTGCAGAAAAAGCGAAAGAGGAGGTGCTCAAGGCACCAATGCCCAAGTCGATGGTCCTGCATATCCTGGAGGCCTACCAGAAGATGGATGCCGGTGAAATGATAGTCGCTGTGAGGTCAAGTGCAACAGCTGAAGACCTGCCTGATGCAAGTTTCGCAGGGCAACAGGAGACCTACCTGAACATAAAAGGAAATGCAAACCTCCTTAAGGCAATCCAGATGTGCTGGGCTTCGCTCTATGGGGCAAGGGCGCTATATTACCGTGCAAAACAGGGATTCGACGATAATTCCGTGAACATTGCCGTCGTTGTGCAACAGCTGATAAATTCGGAGAAAGCCGGTGTAATGTTCACAACCCACCCGGTAACCGGGGAGCCATTGAGTATCATCGAAGGGTCATGGGGACTTGGAGAGTCAGTTGTTTCGGGATCGGTTTCACCAGACAAGTACATTTTCGACCAGCGCTCTGAAAAAGTTGTAGACCGCCTGATTGCAAATAAGAAGATCGAAATTATTGCCGAAGGTACGCATGGCACGAAAGTGGTGCCGGTATCCCCGGACCGCCAGGACAGCCAGGTCCTTTCTGATGAAGAAGTCAGCAGGCTCGCCACATTTGGTAAAATAGCTGAAAACCACTATGGCATCCCGCAGGACATCGAATGGGCCATTGTAAAAAATACGTTTTACATTCTCCAGTCCCGCCCTATAACAACGATAAAATCAAAGAATAAAAACATGTCAACGAGGACTGATTCCGGGGGTACAATAATACTGAAAGGACAGGGGGCCTCCCCGGGGATTGCCTCAGGGAAAGTGGTTATTGTCCGGGATGCGAAGGATACCAGCGCAGTCCAGGAAGGGGATATCATGGTCACGAAAATGACCAATCCCGATATGGTGCCTGCGATGAAAAAAGTCGGAGCCATCGTCACCGATGAGGGGGGTATGACCTGCCACGCCGCAATCGTAAGCAGGGAACTAGGCACGCCGGCTATTGTCGGTACCAAAAACGGTACCCTGGTCCTCAAGCCGGGTCAAACCGTCACCGTGGACGGTGAAAAGGGATTTGTGTACGAGGGTGTGACTGGGGTGCAACAGCCTGATGTACCAGTACAAGCCGTGGCAGTCCATGCACCGATTATCACGGCTACTTCAGTAAAGGTTAACGTATCTATTCCCGAAGCAGCCCACCGGGCCGCTGCCACAGGGGCTGATGGGGTGGGACTCCTCAGGATTGAGCACCTGATCCTCGGCCTGAACAAGACCCCGGGCTGGTTTATCGCCAATCATAAGGAAGAAGAATTCGTCAGGGAACTCTACGACGGTATTAAAATTGTACTTGATGCGTTTTACGGGAAACCTGTCTGGGTAAGGACACTTGATGCCCCTACCGACGAGTTCCGGAACATGGCCGGCGGAGAGAATGAACCGGTCGAACACAACCCGATGCTTGGCTGGAGAGGCATCCGGCGTGACCTCCAGAGTAAGGATCAGTTCCGTCTCCAGGTAGAAGCGTTCAAAAGACTCTGGGAACAGGGATATAGTAACCTGGGCGTCATGTTCCCGATGGTTTCTCACCCCGATCAGTTCATAGCTGCAAAATCAATGATGAAGGAATGGGGTGTCGACGTTGATCATGTCACCCTCGGAATCATGATCGAGATCCCCGGGAGCGCAATCCTGATTGAAGAGTTTATTGAAGCAGGCATTAATTTTGCGTCCTTCGGAACAAATGACCTTGTCCAGTATACACTCGCTATCGACAGGAACAACGAGAATGTCGCCTGGATGTATGACCCGAAACACCCGGCAGTGCTCAGGCTTATCAATGATGCAATAGAAGTCTGTCGCGAGTATGGTGTAGAATGTTCGATTTGCGGACAGGCCGGTTCCGAACCACCAATGGTACAGTGGCTCGTTGAACATGGTATCAGCAGTGTATCCGCAAATATTGATGCCATTGCAAAAATCCGCGAGACTGTCGCACGTACTGAAAAGAAAATAATCCTCGAAAGCGCGAGAAGCCGTAATGCATAAAAGAGGGCAGACTGAAGAGGAGATTTTTTCTTATCTCTCTTTAAAGCGGGGAGAGGACACGTGCCACGATTATATCCTGAGTTCCATGTGTACGGTTCCCCATCCGGTTGCGGTGAAGGCCCACAACCTTTTCATGGAGACGAATCTTGGAGATCCCGGCCTTTTTAAGGGAACCGCAGATATCGAACAGACCCTGATTTCAAGGCTCGGTACATTATTTCATTCACCCGGGGCCTGTGGTTATGCCACATCGGGGGGGACTGAGTCTAATATCCAGGCACTCCGCATGGCAAAAGCCTGCAAAAAAAAGGATCGGCCAAATGTTGTCCTTCCGGAGTCCGTGCATTTCTCCTTCAGGAAGGCATGCGACATGCTTTCTCTCGATATGCACACGGTGCCTCTCGATGAAAATTACCGCATGAATGCATCCGATGCAGAGAACGCGGTCGATGAGAACACCTGTTGCCTGGTCGGTGTTGCCGGTACAACCGAATACGGCATGATCGACCCTATCCCGGAACTTGGTGAGATTGCAGAGAAGCACGACCTGTTTTTTCATGTAGATGCGGCCTTCGGAGGCCTGGTAATTCCATTCCTCGGGCACCACGAACCCTTCGATTTCCTCGTGCCAGGGGTCAGCAGCATTGCCGTCGACCCGCATAAGATGGGGATGAGTACCATACCTGCGGGCTGCCTCCTGGTAAGAGAAAAGGAAATGCTCTGTGCTCTTTCAATCGACACACCCTACCTTTCGGTAAAACAGGAGTTTACCCTTGGGGGGACCCGGCCCGGTGGCCCGGTGGCCGGTGCACTTGCGGTTCTCGATTACCTGGGCCTGGAAGGTATGGAAGCGGTGGTGCAGGGATGTATGAACAACACCTGGCGATTGATTGAAGGAATGGAAACATTCGGATTCCGACGGGCGGTAAGCCCTGACGTAAATGTCGCCACATTTACTGCGCCAAAAAAGGTGCCTCCCCCCTGGAGGGTATCCTGCACACGGAAGGGTCACCTCCGGATTGTGTGTATGCCACACGTCCACCGGGGTATCATTGAAAAATTCATCAGAGATATCGGTGACAACCATGCTTGAACGTCTTGTAAATTCTTTGGAAACATGCCCGATTGTAAAGCGAGGAGAATATAACTATTTTATCCATCCCATTACGGACGGCGTGCCGATTGTTGATCCAGCCCTTCTGCGCGAGGTTGGAGCTGCGATGCTGAAAGCACTGGACATGAATGGTGCGACCAAGATCGTTGTGGCGGAAGCGATGGGGATCCATATCGGTACCGTCCTGTCCCTGATGACGGACATCCCCCTGAATATTGTCAGGAAACGTGAATACAAGTTACCAGGCGAGGTAGCAGTCCACCAGGCCACCGGTTACTCAAAAGGTGAGTTATACCTGAATGGTATTACCAAAGGTGACAAGGTTGTTATTATCGACGACGTCGTCAGTACCGGGGGGACCATCGTCGCTCTCTTAAAAGCACTTGAAATCGCCGGGGCCGAGGTCACGGATATTTGTTTTGCAATCCAGCGTGGGGAACCCAAAATCAACCGGCCTTTCAAATCATTAGTCCGGATTGAAGTCACAGACCGGGTGCGCGTGGTTGATCGATACTTCTGAACTAGTCAGGAAATTAAGGGAGTCAGGGGCAACCAGAGTTGCCCTCCAGTTTCCTGAAGGACTGAAACGTAACGCATCCGGAGTCGCTTCGGCACTGAAGGATGCCGGCTTTTTTGTTATTATCAGTGGTGATCCCTGTTATGGAGCCTGTGACCTTGCAACCGGACTTCTCGAGATGGTAGACCTGGTTGTTCATTTTGGCCACTCGCCGCTGGATGACACCCGGTACGTCCTCTACGACCCTTACCGCATGGACTTTGATATTGACGCGATTGGTCTCGTTATTCCACATCTTGTTACTCCCGATATCGGGCTTGTCACTACGGTCCAACATATCCATATGATCCCGGCAATCAGGGAATACCTGTCATCAAGGGGAATTGAATGCGAGGTGGCGACGGAGGAAACCCGTGCACCAAACCCTGGCCAGGTCCTTGGTTGTTCCTATGGTGCTGCAAGGTCGAATAATAAAAAAGAGATCCTGTTCGTCGGGACGGGGCAATTTCATCCCACTGGGTGTCCAGCTGGCGACCGGGGCACGCGTTATTGCCCTCGATCCGTTTTGTCGGACCGTTGAAATCATCAGTGCCGAAAGATTTCTCAGGCGGAGGTTTGCCCTCATCGAGGTCGCAAAAAAAGCGGAAAATTATGGCATTATCCTGAGCCTGAAAAGCGGACAGAAAAGACGCCAGCTCGCAGAACGCCTTGCAGCGATGAGATCGGATGCTTACATCGTTGCGATGCAGGAGGTTTCCCCGGATGAACTTCTCAACCTTGGCTTTTCCTGTTATGTTAATACCGCCTGCCCGCGTCTCGCCTACGACGATCAGGAACGGTTCCCGGTCCCGGTGATCAGCCCGCAGGAGTTTGAGATCGTATGCGGGTCCAGGACCTTCGAAGACTACCAGATTGACGAGATCGTCTGAAAATGAAACTGCGCCAGCTTGAAATGCTTCTTGAGGGAGTTTCGGGGTTTTCCTCACCGAAATCGAACCTTGAACAGTATTCCACCCCGGCACCTCTTGCTGCACGCCTATTGTTCCATGCCACCCAGAACGGGGATATTACGGAGAAAAATATCTGCGATCTTGGCTGTGGAACGGGTATCCTTACCATCGGAGCTGCACTCCTTGGTGCAGAACGGGTAACTGGTATAGATGTCGATGAAAAGGCCCTTGAAATTGCATGTCAGAATGCAGATAAATTCTCCGTGGCTGCCGAATTCCTTAACAAGGAGATTACATCTTCTACAAAACTTCCCGGTTACTGGGATACCATTGTGATGAATCCGCCATTCGGGGCACAACGGGTTCATGCAGACAGGCCGTTCATCGATTGTGCCATAAAATCGGGAAATGAAATTTATATGATTGCAAACACAGGTTCGATACCGTTTGTCAGGTCATACATAAATGGCCGGGCCGATATTCGTGAAACAATTAAGGGAGTGCTCTCAATCAGGCATAGTTTCCATTTTCACCGGAAAGAGATCCGGGATATCGATGTCGAGATCATTCACATGACCAGGTGTTCTCCACTACAATGAAAGAAAATTCCGGAAATTCTATTTCGATTTTATGGCTTTCCGGGGCACATGTCATCACCGACCTCTACCTCCCGGTGATAACTGCAATTATCCCCCTTCTTATCAGCACCTATGGGTTCTCCTACTTTCTGGCCGGGATGCTTGTGACAATCTATAACGTGACGTCTTCGATGATGCAACCTGTTTTCGGGTGGATGTCCGACCGGTACGGGATTGTAATTCATATCTCGATCTGCCTCCTGATATCATCGGTTTTCATTTCTGCAATGGGCCTTTCGGGAGATATCTATCTGCTCCTGCTCTTTGCGTCGATTGCAGCACTTGGCCACGCAGCATTCCATCCGAATGCTTTTTCTATTGTCAACGAGCTGTGTACACCGGAAAACCGGGGTAAAATAACTTCATTTTTTGTTGTCGGGGGAAATATCGGATATGCGGTAGGACCACTCCTTGCCGCTGCAATAATTTTCTATTTTGGTCTCTCCGGGCTTCCATTGCTCATAATTCCCGCCCTGATGATGTCGTTGGTTCTCTGGAGGTCATTTCCTGCGGATATGTGAAAGAACACTCTTAAACCGGAGACTCTTCTTTTGAACCTGTTTCTCTGAAAATGTACAGGCCGATTTTTGCCCTGTTTTCAGCCTCCACCTTCCGTGCATGTGCAATTTTCTGTACTCTTGCTTTTTTTCCTTCATACCTGATGGGCAGGGGACTGGACCTGATATCATCAGATATCCTGATTTCCGCAATGCTTCTTGCAGGAGTCGCCGGGCAACTGGCAGGAGGTCATCTTTCTGATTTGTTCGGGCGCAAGGAATACGTTATCGCCGGGAGTATTCTTGCGATCCCTTCGTTTTACGGGTTTATATTTACGACGGGGATCATTTCTGTTTGTTTCACTCCTCGTGTTCGGTTTTGCCCTCTGGTCAGGGTTTGCCGTGACGGTTGCCATCGCCCACGAGATGGTCCCCGGAAAGGTTGCATTCACATCCGGTCTCATGCTTGGGGCATCACTTGGGGCAGGAGGTCTTGGAGTAGCGGTTTTCGGTTTCCTCGCCGATCGCTATTCGCTGGCAGCAACGCTCCAGCTGCTCCCATTCCTGATCATTATGGCCGGAGTATTGATTTATTTCCTGAAATATCCATGGAAATCATGGCACATTTCATAAATTCATTTCCTGATCCCAGGGGTCTGCGAGTTTTTTTACCGGTACAACTCATATGATAGGATTTGTTCTATATGGATACCAGATCCAGACATCCGCAGTTATTTTCAGGGCTTACGTTTTTTAAGATTAAAGACCATATTACATGGAGTTTGAAAAATTATGGATAAGATGGGTATTGCAGCATTGATATCAGGCCTGGTGTTAATCGGCCTTGGCGTCTATGGTATCGTCGTGTTCCTTCCTGAAGTCGTTTTCGTGCTGAAAGGTATCATCGGGATTGTCGGCATCATTATCGGGATTTTCCTCGCAATTTTTGGCGTCTTGCTGATTAAGGATTAGATAGAATCAATCTTTTTATAAATAAGAATTTTCCTGAACACAAGCTCAGGATACTTTTTGTTATCCCGGTCAGATGAACCAGGATATTATCAATGCAATTATTACTATGATAATAATCCATTTGAGAATTGTCCACGCGATTTTCCCAAGAAAGCCAAGAATAACGAATATTACCGCTATAATCAGAAGAAGAATCAACAGGTTAATCATAATACAAACGCATCTTCCTACAATATAAACGGTTGCCTGTGCAGAGATGCTCGGATATCCAGAGACCGTGAATAAAAAAATATAGGTTAACCACTATTCGCCCAGTTTAAGGTTTCCCGCTACGAATTTTGAATTAAACTTGAAGGCTGTTATTTTCCAACCGGTTTCCAGTAGTACGAGGTCGATATCGTAGCTTCCTACAAACAATTTCGTATTCCGGTTAGACCGGTTAGGCAGGTAGTGATACGCAATGCCATAGCAGAACACCACTGCTTCCTTGTCATTAAATTGTACAAGGAAATTTCCAATCTGGTGATGTATCGCATCGAGACATTCAAGACCCTCCTGCCAGTCTTGAATAATCCGATCCCGCGAGAGCACTTCCGGCTCTCCTTCGGTCAGGGTTGAATCAAAAAGTACTCTCTCTGTGAAACATGACCTGGCGGCATCCCAGTCCCTGTTGTCAATATTGACGAACAATGTAGTAACGGCCTCGATGACCCGTTCTCTCTCCGAAAGCAAATGCTGTTCTCCGGTCATAGTATCTTCACTCGTTGTATAATGGGGTTTATGATAAAAAAAGATGCTGAAAATATTGAAATAAACATCCTCCATCAACAGTAGTTCATATCGTACTGATATTGGAAAATGAAATCTATCGGTCCTTTATTGTAAATCGGACTTAATTATAAAATAATTCGACCATATATCATTCAGATTTGACTCTGGCGCATCCATCTATAATGCAATGATATTACAAGAGTATATTATCTGATTATGATTGGTGCTTGCAGAATACTAAAATACATTTTTTTTTCTAATAATGAATGTAATAGCAGCGAAGTAAAGTTCCCGAGGACTCGCGTACCTCAGTACCGTAGACTACGTGAGTTGGCTTAACTGCTGGGTTCGGAATGGGTCCAGGTGTTTCCCAACTGCTATGGCCGCTATTACAAGATATTTCTGATAATATATCATTCAGGCCTCGAACCTGACGGTAACCGATGAGATGACATAAGTATACGTATAAAGCATTCGCTATACAGTCAAAATTCAAAATTGCAGAAAATTATTTTCGATGCAAGAAGGGTAATAGCAGCGAAGTAAAGTTCCCGAGGACTCGCGTACCTCAGTACCGTAGACTACGTGAGTTGGCTTAACTGCTGGGTTCGGAATGGGTCCAGGTGTTTCCCAACTGCTATGGCCGCTATTACCCAAAGCCAAGGTCCGGATTTGAACCGGAGTGTAGCTGATCTGCAGTCAGCCGCGTGGCCGCTCCGCCACCTTGGCAGCCGTGTAAGGCGCCAAATACAAATGGTGTGTATTTGAATTATAGGTTTGCACTTCAGGATTTCGTCTGGGTTTGACGTGGTGAGCACTAGTAATTGGACGTTAGTACTTGCGGACTGAACACGTCGTTGCCTTCGTGCGTACATCCCAAGCCTATCAAACGGATCTTTTATCCATGTCCTCAACGGAGTCTCTTTTTAGGCCGGGTTTCAAGCTTAGATGCTTTCAGCTTTTATCCCTTATCGCGTAGCTGCTCGGCATTGCCTTGTCAGACAACCGATCGACCAGAGGCGACGAATGAAAGTTCCTCTCGTACTATTTCATTCTTACCCTCAGACTCCAAACACTCCTATTAGATAGTAACCGACCTGTCTCACGACGGTCTAAACCCAGCTCACGATCCCCTTTAATAGGCGAACAACCTCACCCTTGGCTGCTGCTGCACAGCCAGGATGGAAAGAACCGACATCGAGGTAGCAAGCCGCCGGGTCGATATGTGCTCTTGCCGGCGACGACTCTGTTATCCCCGGGGTAGCTTTTCTGTCGTCAATAGCCCTCATCAAAAGGGCATATTGGTTCGTTAGACCCGAGTTTCCTCTCGCGATCATTTGCTTTGCATGATCGCGTCAGGCCAACTTTTGCTCTTGACACTCTCCTGTGAGTTTCTGACTCACATGAGTTGACCTTAGGGCACCCTTGATATTTTTTCGAGGGTGTGGCGCCCCACCCAAACTGCCTACCTATCGATGTCCTTGTTAAAGTTAGAGTTACAGCATAACAAGGATGGTGTCTCATCGTTGGCTCCCCGTTCCCCGCAAGGAACGGATTAACACCTCCCATCTACACTGCGCAAGTAATACCGTAACTCACCGACAGGCTGCAGTAAAGCTCCACGGGGTCTTCACTTCCCAATAGGAGTCCCTAGTCTCTGCACTAGGACAAAAAGTTCAACGGATATGTGTTAGGGACAGTAGAGCTCTCATTAATCCATTCATGCAAGTCGCCAATTAAGCGACAAGGTACTACGCTACCTTAAGAGGGTCATAGTTACCCCCGCCGTTTACGAGTCCTTCGTCCGGTTGAACCCGGTGTTCAGATACTCGCACTGGGCAGGAATCAGTGACTATACTAGTCCTTTCGGAGTTGCAGTCACCTATGTTGTTATTAGACAGTTAGAGCTCCCTGGTCACTGCGACCTGCCTGATCACCAGGCAGGCACCCCTTCTCCCAAAGTTACGGGGCCAATTTGCCGAGTTCCCTTAACACATTTAAATCCGACACGCCTTCACCTCTTCAGCGAGGGGCACCTGTGTCGGTTCTCGGTACGGACATGTAATTCCCTTTTCATGGGCTCCAGGAATTTATCGAGTTTCCCCATCACGCTTTCTTCCGCTTCTCACCATTACGGTACTCCCCGGAATTATACGCTTAGACGGGACGACAGTCCCGCTCAATATACCCCGAAGCGTCAGGGCTTACGCTAAAAACTACATGGTACAGGAATATTAACCTGTTTCCCTTTCGCTACGCTCGAATTACGGCGCAACTTAGGACCGACTAACCCTCGGCTGACGAACATTGCCGAGGAAACCTAGCCCCTGCGGCGGTTGGGATTCTCACCCAACTTTGCTTCTACTATTGCCAGAATTCTCAATACTACACGGTCCACTGGAACTCACGCCCCAGCTTCTACCCATGCAGAACGCCTCTCTACTAGATCACCTTTCGGTGCTCCGTGGTCTCTGTAGTAGGCTTTAGCCCCGTCCATTTTCAGCGCCCTAAACCTTGACTGGTAAGCTGTTACGCACTTTTTGAAGGATAGCTGCTTCTGAGCTCACCTTCCAGTTGTCTTTGGCCTAGGACCACTTTCAGTGTTGACACTGAGCCTACATTGAGGGACATTAACCACGGTCTGGGTTGTCTCCCTTACGGACTACAAGCTTACCCCGTAGCCCGGACTTCCAGCCTTCTAGGATGATAGGGAGTTTGGAGTTTGACAGGGGGGTGAGAAGTTTCCCTCCCAGCTCCCCCAATCAGTGCTCTACCTCACTATCTATCTCCAGCCGGGTCATGCTGCGACATGTTTCGAGAGGAACCAGCTGATGCCGGGCTCGATTAATCTTTCACTCCTATACGCAGGTCACACGAATGATTTGCATATCAATACCGCTTGCGGTCCTCCACGCAACTTTCGTCACGCTTCAACCTGCCCACGCATAGATCGCTCGGCTTCGGGTCTTATCCTACTGACTCCACGCACTTTTAATACGTCGTCCCACGCTTGCGCTACGGACTTGTTGGTTTCCCTTCGGCTCCCCTTTCGGGTTAACCTTGCCAATAGAATAAACTCTCTGGCCCGTTCTTCAAAACGTACGTTACGACACTGGCATCCAAACTCGTACTACCACCTCACGATGGGTTCCTTCGAATGGAAGATCCTTTCATGCCGTAACCCGCCATCACTTGTCAATTTCAGGCGCTTTTAACCACCTTTCTAGGGTTACTTTTCAGCTTTCGCTCACGCTACTATTTCGCTATCGGTTTCGAGTAGTATTTAGTTTTAGAGGTTGATGACCCCTGGTTTCACGCGAGAATTCCAACCCACGTTACTCAAGACACCACCAGGCCTCCTCTGCTTACGCGTACGGGACTATCACCCTCTATGGTGCACCGTTCCAGGTGACTTTCGCTTGGCATAGGAGTACCACACGGTGGGCTTACAACACCACATCTCCCTTGCGGGATTCGGTTTGAACTGTGTCGTGTTCGCTCGCCGTTACTAACGACATCTCAATTGATTTCTTCTCCTGCCCCTACTAAGATGTTTCAATTCGGGGCGTTCCCAATCCTTACGGATCGACACCGAAGTGTCAGGATGTCCCATTAGGGTACCTCCGGATCATAGATTCCTTGCGTCTACCCGGAGATTATCGCAGCTTGGCACGCCCTTCATCGGCACTCGAACCGAGCCATCCACTGACAAGCTTAATGCTAATGCTCCGCCAAACCCATTTAACGTCCTGAGTGCAAACCTATACACGGCTTCTTCAGGTCAATGACCTTCAGCCCTTCCCTGGAATTTTGCAAATCCAGGTGCATCGAAAGTGGACTCAAAGGGATTTGAACCCCCGGCCTCCGCCCAAGCAAAGGCGGCGCTCTTCCAGCTGAGCTATGAGCCCTGTCCTTGTTGACACCGGCAATTTTACAGTTTGTTTAGCAACCGCTACCCCTAAAGTTATTTCATTAGGAGGTGATCCAGCCGCAGATTCCCCTACGGCTACCTTGTTACGACTTAACCCCCCTTGCGAAACCTAGATTCGACTATGGCAAATACCATAGCCTCATCAAGACCTCACTCGGGTGGTTTGACGGGCGGTGTGTGCAAGGAGCAGGGACATATTCACCGCGCCATTTTGAGACGCGATTACTACGGATTCCAGCTTCATGTGGGCGAGTTGCAGCCCACAATCCGAACTAAGGACAGGTTTAGGAGATTGCCTTCACCTTTCGGTGTCGATACCCATTGTCCTGACCATTGTAGCCCGCGTGTAGCCCGGATAATTCGGGGCATGCTGACCTACCGTTGCCCATTCCTTCCTCCTCTTTAGCAGAGGCGGTCCCAACAGTGTCCCCTTCATCCCGGAGGACAAGCTGGCAACTGTTGGCGTGGGTCTCGCTCGTTGCCTGACTTAACAGGATGCTTCACAGTACGAACTGACGACGGCCATGCACCTCCTCTCAGCTAGTCAAGCAGAGTCTTCAGCCCGGCTATCATTCCGCTGTCTTATCCGGTGAGATTTCCGGCGTTGAGTCCGATTAAACCGCAGGCTCCACCCGTTGTGGTGCTCCCCCGCCAATTCCTTTAAGTTTCAGCCTTGCGACCGTACTTCCCAGGCGGTACGTTTCACGATTTCTCTTCGGCACCTCGGTGACTCGTGGTCACCGATACACCTAACGCACATCGTTTACAGCTGGGACTACCCGGGTATCTAATCCGGTTTGCTCCCCCAGCTTTCGTCCCTCACTGTCGGAGCCGTTCTGGTGAGACGCCTTCGCCACAGGTGGTCCCCCAAGGATTACAGGATTTCACTCCTACCCCTGGAGTACCTCTCACCTCTTCCGGTCCCTAGATTGCCAGTATCCCTTGAACGCCTATCGGTTAAGCCGGTAGATTTCCCAAGAGACTTAACAATCCAGCTACGGACGCTTTAAGCCCAGTAATAGTGGCCACCACTCGAGCCGCCGGTATTACCGCGGCGGCTGGCACCGGTCTTGCCCGGCCCTTTCTCCACCTGCTTTTTACACAGATTAACAGCCCGAATTTACGGGCACTCGGGGTTCCCTTATCACGATTTCTCGCATTGTAAAGTTTTCGCGCCTGCTGCGCCCCGTAGGGCCTGGATTCGTGTCTCAGAATCCATCTCCGGGTTCTTGCTCCCACAACCCGTACTGATTACAGGCTTGTTGGGCCGTTACCCCAACAACAACCTAATCAGCCGCAGACCCATCCTAAGGCGGCGGACCTTTCGATTACAGAGCATTCCAGCTTCTGTAGTCTATGGGGTATTATCCCCAGTTTTCCGGGGTTATCCCCCTCCTTAGGGTAGGTTGTCCACGTGTTACTGAGCAGTATGCCGAGGTCTTGCACCTCTCGACTCGCATGGCTTAATCGAACCCCGATAGCAGTGGCCTCTGGCAGGATCAACCAGAATTAAGTAATAATGCACACTATCGGTTTTAATTTTGAAACTTTTGAGGAATAAGCGGTTACTAAACAAATTTCCGCATTGCCGATATCAACGTCAGAACCAATTTCGGCACGGGGCCGGGTGTTTGGCTCTCCATCTACAGAGGTTACTAATGTTAACTTCCTAGGTATATAATACTGTTTATGCGATTTTCAGCACGGTTTTTGCACCGTTCCGAATGCATATTTTTCAGTAAAATCTGAATCAAGCCTGTACCTTTCAGGGTGTTTGATTCATCATTATCGAGGCTTACTATGTTACCATTATGACTATATAATGGCTTCCACGTATCATTTTCCTGATGGCGAAGAGGTAGGCATCTTTACGATTCACACCTTTCACCATCAAATGAAATATCAGGGCTAATTCCGGTAAAACCGGGTGTTTAGTCCGTCATTCGTGCGGGAAATAAAGTTGTTTTTTGTTCTATATGAACATTGTTGCGTCGGGAAAATATCTGGATGAATATTCCATACCAGAATGTTACAGTAATATTCTTTATTTTCAAAAATATCGCTCGTTAATGTGATATACGGTACGAACCCGGACATAAAACCCGGCAGTGTAGAAAATCACGGAATGGCATTATTCTCCCGCACGCGCAAGAGGTGTAATGAAGAGGTCTCCGAGAAATTCCTCCTGTTCCATCAGGATATCACCCTCGAACATGAGGAAGAGAAGCGGAATATAGACTTCCGGAATGGTCCAGCCTAATTTCTCTGTAAGATCCGTGAGAGCAATGCGCTCATTACCCGGGCATGCTTCCGCGCAGCAGCACAGAACGCGGGCGGCCGCATCCTGGTATCCCTCCTCGTGTGCGATACTCACGACATCGTCTGCGTCAAAATATTCTTCTGGACCGTAGGAACGCAGGCGCTGTCTTCGCCTTTCCTCTTTCTCAGCGTTCTTCAGTTCGGTGATCAGTTCATACAATGTGATGGGATGTCTCCGGAACAGCTTCCTGTCAAGCCTGCGTTTGATTTCACGCTCCAGCAGATCGACCGGGCCTAGTCTTCCGCCTGCATCCCCTTCGATACCGAAATCAAAATCGTCATTTTCTTCCGCGGGTTCATCGTTGTCGAAACTGATATCAACCTCCTCGGCAAGCTGCTCGAGGTGATCAGACTTCATCCGGAGCAATAGAGCCGCGTAGAAAAGAGTGCGCCCGGAAATCCGGAGGTCCAGTTCCTTCCTTCGTTCAAGTTCCGACAAAAAACGGTCAGTGACCTCAACGATATCGATGTTCCAGGGATCTATCTCTCCGCGCTCTGCCATCTGGACAAGGATTTCAACAGGCTCTTCAGCCATTCACCTTAACTCCGGTTACCAGCGTGCTTTTATCTGAACGAACAGTCACTCCCATTATGCGATCCGCCCCCTCAATCATCGGTTTCCTGAGTGATACGATAATAAACTGGGAAGTCCCCGCGCTCTCACGGATCATCTTTGCAATGCGTTCTGCATTAGAACCATCCAGAGACATATCCACTTCGTCAAATGCGTAAAAGGGTGCGGGAATATATTTCTGGATCGAGAAGATAAATGCCAAGGTTGTCAATGACTTCTCCCCCCCGGACAACGAATTCAGGAGATGCACCTGTTTGTCCCTCGGTTGTACCGCAAATGAAAGTCCGCCCGCGAAAGGATCTTCCTCGTTCTCCAGCACCAGGTGGCCATTGCCGCTCGTAAGAGTCGCAAATATCTCCCTGAAATTCCCATCGATTGCGCGGTAGGCTTTGGTAAAAGCTTCAAATTTCATCTTTCCGAAGGTTTCGATCCGTTCGAGGAGAGTAGTTCTCTCTCTTGAGAGGACCTCCTTTCGTGCGGTCCGATCCTCAGCTCGTTTTTCCACCTTTTCATATTCTTCAATTGCCAGCATGTTGACCGCACCAATCTTTCTCATTGCATGGCCTGCCTCTGCAATGCCATCGTCAATCTCTTTTAACGTGAGATCAGTTGTAACAGTCCCGGTTTCGGGTGTCATGGCAGCAATCTCTTGTTTGAGAGTAACACCACGTTCTTCAAGCGCTGAAAGTTGCACATGAGCCCTTTCAAAAAAAGAGTCGAATTCCATGATTTTTCTCTCAGTGGTGAGAAAATGCGCCATTGCATCTTCGCGTTTCGCTCTCAGTCCTTCAAGCTCTCCTGAAAACATTTTCTGTTTCTCTTCGAGTGCCGCGATATCTCCCCTTGCCAAATCAATCGACTTTTTCAACGACGAGGTCTCCTGGTCAATCTCCTTATTGCGATCCTGAACTGTATCGAGTTCTTCTTTCAGGTCGCTCATCCGCTTGGTGAAATGAAGCCGCTCCCTCTGGAGATCGGTAATGTCAGACTCTTTTTCCCTGATTCGTCTTTCAAGGTCATCCAGCTCTTTCTTCCAGTGATCCCGTTCCTCGGTGAGAGCCGGGATCCGGGTTCCTTCAAGCCTTTTTTTAATGACCTCCATCTCCAGGCTCAATTGACCGATCTCCTCTGTTATCGCATCAAGGGTTTTTTCAAGCGCTGCGAGTTCCTGCCCGCCCGCCTGCATCTCGGTCTCGAAGGTGTTCAAGGTCGAGACGAACGCATCGCGTTCGAGTACGTATATCTTCAAGTTGTCTGGAATATTCATCAAGGGCCATCCTGTTTCGTTCAACGATCCGGGAGAGTTCACTTCTTGCCTGTCTTTTCTCATCAATCACTGAGCTGCTGATTTTAATGGCCGCTTCGAACTCTCCTGCTTCCTCGCGGAGTTCCCCTATGCGGATCCTGAGCCTCTCAATTTCATCCCCGACAGCCGCACCGAATCCTTTAAGGCTTTTCTTGAAAAATCCCCCCGTCATTGCCCCGGAACGTTCGAGCAACTCACCATCAAGGGTAACCATACGGCGCTGACCGATCATTTTCCGTGCACGGTCGAGAGAATTCACAACCACCGTTCCTCCAAATACAACGCCGAATGCATCCCGGTAACGTGAATCAAAGGTAAGCAGGTTAATGGCATAGTTAATGATCCCTTCCTCCCTGAGGGCAGGGTATTCCTGTTTCTTCAGACGGGTCAGAGGCAGAAATGTTACCCTTCCAAGTTTCTCCTCCTTAAGGTACCGGATTGCCTGGGCAGCAACTGAATCATTTTCAACAACCACATAGTGGAGTTTCCCGCCTGCCGCGACGTTCAACGCTGTTGAGTATTCGGGTGGCGTCTGGCCGAGTTGCATGACTGTCCCAAATACTCCGTCCATGGCAAGAACGGTCTTCAGGACGCTTCCTCCCGCTTCACCCCTTGCCTGTGCCTGCGCTTCCAGTCTCACGGCTTCTTTTTCGAGGGTCTGGAGTTCTTCCCTCATATCTTCAAGCGTCTTGCGTTTAGAGAAGGACCCACTCTCAATCGTTGCCAGTTCACGTGTCAGCGCTTCCTGCTCTTTTTCGGCTTTCACTGATTCACTGGTCAAATTTTCTTTTAACGTAACTTTTTCCGCAATATTTATTTCGATAGCCCTTATCCGTTCATTATGCCGTTCTTTCTCGGTCGTCCTCATCCTGCTTTTTTCAATCAGCATATCCTGCTGGTGAATAATATCCGAACGTGCCCCTCTTTTCTCTTCTATCGTTTTCATCAGCGAGAACAACTGGTCACGTGACCCTTCGGCCTCTTTGCTCTCGTTTTTGATCGCAACTTCAGTTTTTTCTAATTTCGCGCGTGCGGTTGCCGCTTCCATTGCCAGATTGGTCCGGTCAATATTCTGGTTTCGAATCCCATCGTTACACTCCGCAATCCTCGTTTCAGCCCTTTTCGTATCGAGGTAATTCCGGGTAATCGCTTCGAGGTTAGATTCCTTGTCGCGCTGTAGCCTGACAATTGTCTGTTCCGATACTTTTATCGAGCCCTTGAGCTCTTCGAGAGATGATAACAGTTTAAGGTAATCGGCACCACTTTTCCGGTTAATCTGTTCATCTATTTCCTTTAAATCGGTCTTGAGATAGGCGAGTTCATTTTCCTCAATACTCCTGTCCGACTGAATCCGCTGAATTTCAATTTTCTGGTCATCGATAAGTCCGGAAAGAGCTAGTCAGCTCTTTTTCACGCTCTCTTATTGTTGCGGCAAGGCGGGCATTCTCGAAAAAACTGAGTTGGTTCTGCCATTCCTGATATTTCAGTGCCTGTTCACGTTCCTTTTTGAGGTCGACAAGGCGTTGGTTCAGCTCGATAAGCAACAGTTCCTCTCGTTCAATCCGTTCCCTGACGACCTCAAGTTCACCCAGCGCCTGGTCACGTTTCGAATCAAACTCCGCAACTCCGGCAATCTCGTCAATAATTTTCCTCCTCTCATAGTCACTCATTTCGATGATTCGGGTGATATCACCCTGCATTACCACATTGTACCCGTGGGGCTTAATGCCGGATTTTGCGAGGAGGTCGATGATGTCGGTCTGTTTACAGAGACGATCATTCAGGTAGTTATAACTGTAATATCCGTTTCCGGTACGTTTTATCCGGCGACGGATTTTTGTGCCGTCGGAAAAAGTAATCGATACTTCAGCGGTATTTTTTCCGGAGTTCAGGTTAATAAGATCGGTTAATTTTTCCGCGCGAAGGCTGCGTGAACCTGATAGTGCAAGGACAAAGAGTATACTATCGATAATATTACTTTTCCCTGATCCGTTCGGACCCGAGATTACCGTAAATCCTTCAAAAAATGGTATCTTTGTCTTTTTGAAAAATGACTTGAAATTATCTATCTCGAGCTCACTGATGTACAAAGACCGGGCTCCTGCCTATTTCTTTGACGATTCCTTGTCATCGTCCTCTGCCACGATAAGACTACTCTTTTTCTGTTCAGATGAAGAGCCCATCTTCTTTACGGCTGGCAAAACCGGCCGATGCAACGATATAGTGATTGTCACCCCGTCGCTCTTCCATCTTCATCGTGCCGTCGGGTTGCATGATCATGTCCATGCGTTTCTCCTCGACTGCAGGGCGCCACCCGTTCCTGAGGCAGTTCCCTTTTTCTGCATGACAACGGTGCCGGAGGCAGAATCTGTCTGAGCCGCCGGTTTCATCATTTTGAGCTCCTGTCTCCGTTCTTCTGAAAATTTATTCAGCCTCATGGCAATGGACTTGAGATCAAGGAGTTCTTCAGTCAGCCCTTTGACAAGGGCTTCCATCTCCTTCATCTTCCGTTCAAGAGCCACAACTCGATCCTCGGTGGACATTACCGGGACATCAGGATTTTTAATAATTTCAGCCATTTGTTTTCCCCCGCGAAGGTCTTTGTAAGTCATTCCCAATGATATCGCCATTATATCGCATCATTAAGACCCTTAAGGATAAACATGAGCCTGATTACGTATAATAATTATGCTACCGCATATGAATAAAAAATTCCATTGTATGACCCCCGTCACCGGTATTTTATTTTGTTCCCCTATTTGGGACTGGCATCTTTGTATGATGCCGCCTGACAGGTTCATCGGGTCACCCATGTGTCATACCCCACTAGCCGCATGCATATATCCGATGAAATCGGGATCCGATTGGAAGAGGACCGGTTTAAAGATATTGCTGTTCTGGCGCCATTCCTCCGCGGTTGAAATGTTTTTCGCTTAAATTCAAGGGATTTCATAGCTCATCCTTATCGCAGAAGAAAAGGTATTACCATATCAGGACGACTTTTTACTATATGTCACATCTGTCTGCGACTGATCGTGAAATAGCCGATATAATAGAGAAGGAACGTCTTCGCCAGCTGAACGGGCTGGAACTGATAGCATCAGAGAATCTTGTCAGTAAAGCGGTACTGGAAGCGATGGGGTCGATAATGACCAACAAATATGCTGAAGGTTACCCTGGAAAGCGATACTACGGGGGCTGCGAATTCCATGACATGGCGGAGAATCTCGCCCGTGACAGGCTTAAAACACTTTTCGGTGCGCAGCATGCAAACGTCCAGCCGCATTCAGGGACACAGGCGAACATGGCGGTGTATTTTGCATTCATGAAACTTGGCGAGACCCTGATGAGTATGAAGCTCTCACAGGGCGGACATCTTTCTCACGGATCCCCGGTTAGTTTTACGGGCCAGTTTTATAAAGTAGCCCAGTATGGAGTCGATCCAAAGACCGAGACTATTGATTATGGTGTAGTCGATGAACTTGCAAGGAAGGAAAAGCCAAAAATCCTGGTCTGCGGCGCGTCAGCATACCCTCGAACAATAGATTTCAAGGCATTTCAGGAGATAGCGGATAGCGTGGATGCGTATTGTATGGCAGATATCGCACATATCGCAGGGCTTTGTGCAACAGGGGTCCATCCTAACTCGGTGGGTGTTGTCAATTTTACGACTACCACGACCCATAAAACCCTTCGCGGACCCAGGGGAGGGGCAATAATGTGTAATAGTGAATACGCGCAGGCAATCGATAAGGCAGTATTTCCCGGGGATGCAGGGAGGCCCGCTGATGCATACTATTACTGCGAAAGCTGTATGTTTCCATGAGGCGCTGCGACCTTCCTTTACAGACTACAGCAGACAGATCGTTAAAAATGCTAAAGCGATGGCAGATACCCTGCTTGGACATGACCTGAGGCTGGTCTCAGGCGGGACAGACAACCATCTCATACTCCTCGACCTCACCGCACAGGGAATCACAGGTCTCGAAGCAGAAGTCGCTCTTGGCAAGGCAGGTATCACGGTCAATAAGAATACCATACCTAATGAAAACCGGAGCCCATTCGTGACGAGCGGTCTTCGGATAGGTACACCGGCAGTAACGAGCCGTGGCATGAAGGAAGAGCAGATGCAGCAGATCGGTGACTATATCGCATCGATCCTGAAAGATATCAGTAACACAGCACAGATTGCCAGAATTGGAAAAGAAGTCACCGCGATGGCCAGCAAATACCCACTGTACCCGGAATAGCATGATCATTGACGGAAAAATGGTTGCCCAGAAAAGACTGGACCTGGTTCGAAAACAGATAGATGACATCAGGGCGATCCGCCCCTGTCTTGCAACAGTCCTTGTCGGGGAAGACCCCGGTTCGAAGATGTATGTCCGGATGAAGCATGAGGCATGCGAAAAAGTACACATCGGTTCAGTTAAGGCTGACCTGCCAGCTACCGCCACAACCGGGCAGGTCCTTGAGAAGATCAGGGAATTAAACAACGATCAGTCAGTTGATGGTATCCTCGTACAGCTCCCCCTGCCAACACAGGTGGACACGGCAAGGTCATACAGGCAGTTTCCCCGGAAAAAGATGTGGATGGTTTCCATCCCTGCAATATCGGGCTTCTCTATGCAGGGACACCAAGGTTCGTCCCATGCACACCCAAGGGGATCATGACACTCCTGAACGAATATGAATATCCCGCTCGAGGGCGCCAGAGCCCTGGTTGCAGGACGGAGTATCGATGTAGGACGACCAATGGCCGCATTACTGCTTCATCGTGATGCAACGGTCACAATAGCCCATTCAAAGACCCGGGACCTCCAGGAGGAAATGAAGCGGGCAGACATTGTGGTCAGTGCGATTGGAAAAGCCAGGTTTATTACTGCCGGTATGATTAAACCCGGGGCGGTTGTGATCGATGTCGGGATAAATTACCTGGATGGAAAATTGTGCGGCGATGTTGATTTTGAAAGTGTGAAGGATATTGCCAGGGCAATAACTCCTGTTCCGGGAGGGGTGGGCCCGATGACAATCGCATCACTCATGGAGAACACGTACCAGGCCGCAATGGAACGTTCATGCAGAAATGTACCGTGAACGGGATTGAAAATCGGTGACGGTGCACCGGTACAGGACAATGGGTGTCATCAATTGCAGCCCTGAATCTTTTTTCAGCGGATCATTTCGTTCAGGTAAAGACATTGGTAAGCGAGCCATTGAGATGAGTTCACAGGGTGCTGATATCATCGATATAGGGGCACGAAGCACCTCTCCCAGTTCACCACCTATCGACTCTTTCTGCGAGGCCGAACGAATGGAGGCAGCCCTTAGGGAACTTGAGGGAACCGGAGTGACTATCTCTGTAGATACAATGAGGACCGTTGTGCTTAAGCAGATGCCTCAAATATCGATATCCATGCTATTAACGATATCAATGGCCTTTCTGACCCGGAATATGCAAAATTGGCCGCCGATTCCGGGTTGCCATGTTTCCTCATGGCTTCCACGACTGAACCCGGTGACTCTACAGACCTGGCAGGGACCTTCAATTCATTGAAGCTAGTAATATCACGGTGCGAATTGCATTCGATCGGGAATTATGTCCTTGACCCGGCAATTGGTTTATGGAACCCCGGTCGCACGACTACCCTTGACTGGGAACTTTGCAGGAAGTTCCATGAATTTAAAAAATTCAACCACCCGCTTCTTGCTGCCATATCACGTAAGACCTTCATCGGAGACACCCTGTCCCGGAAACATCCCGAAGAGAGACTGGCAGGGAGTCTGGCGCTTACTACACTTCTCCTTTCCAAAGGTGCAGATATCGTCCGGTGTCATGATGTAAAAGAGACAAGAGATGCAATTATAGTCTATGAAACCATGGAGAGAACCGGATGAATACAGAATTCAAGGTTCTGGGAGTTACAACCGGGATTATCAGACCCGGTGAGGACATAGTCCCGGTAATCATCGCAGCGTTATCAAGGAAAAATGATACACTTCTTGAAGGAGATATTATTGTCATTGCCGAATCGGCACTTGCAACATCGGAAAATCGCCTGATAAATCTGGAAAAAATCATCCCCTCTCCAAAGGCTTTGGCCCTGGCAAAGGAATTTGAAATGGATCCCCGTGAAGTTGAAGTGATCATACAGGAAAGCGACAGCATTGTGGGAGGAATTTCAGGATTTCTTTTATGCATGAAAAATGGGACCCTGTTTACCGAACGCTGGAGTGGATGCATCAAATGCACCACCGGGGTACCTGGTCCCTCTTCCACATGACCCTGACGCAAGCGCAGACCAAATCCGGAAGGAGATCCTTGGCCGATGCGGGGTGAAGACAGGGGTTATAGTCGCAGACAGCAGGACTCATGCAATGAGGGTTGGATGCAGCGGTGTTGCAATCGGGTGTGCAGGAATGCCGTCGGTATTGGACGATCGTGGGAGATGTGACCTTTTCGGGCGGAAACTGGTCGTAACAAAACGTGCATTAGCTGACAATATCGCTACTGCTGCAGAGCTGGTAATGGGCGAGGCTGATGAAGGGATCCCGGTCGCAATTGTGAGAGGTCTTGGACATTCCCCTGTCAGAAGAAGTTGGAATTGAGGGAATTGCTGCAGAAGACTGCCTTTTTATGGGAACGTTACAGAATATCAGAAGGAAGGAAATTAATAAAAAGGTCTGATCTTTTATCGCAACTTTTGAATTCTAAATTACCAGAGGTTACATGAAGCCTCTCTAGAAGTCATGTACAAATCCCTGATCAGGATTAATACAAAGGTCATGACCAGTCCAAAGTTGGAGATCCTTCCTTGCCAACAGTTCCAACCAGACTTTACTATTGATTGAAATAACATGCCGTTAACGAAGATTTTTCAGGAAATCAATAATTTCACTTATGTCCGGAATACTATGGACAGGGTATACCCTGGTAAATAACACTTTCTGGTGTTCATCCACGATAATATTCGCGCGTTCCGAAAATCCGTTGGTATCCCTGAAGATCCCATACATCTGTGCCACTTTTCCATGAGGCCAGAAATCACAAAGTAACCGGGTATTCTTAATTCCAAGCGAATCGGCCCAGGCCTTTTTGCAGGGAACTGAGTCGACACTGATCCCTACCGCAATCGTATCTGAGGGATTCCAGAATCTCCCTGTTTTTTTCAAGCGAATTCATCTGCCCTGCACAATATGCAGTCCACGCAAGCGGATGGAAAGACAGAAGCGTTATCCTTCCTGAATTCTCCAGGAGATCAAAGGTTTTATCATTCTGGTCCTTGAGAGAGAAATTTTTTCCGATATCCCCGGGTCGCACCATGGGCGATTGTTCCTGAAATTCGGTCATACGTAATTCCTGCCTCTGATAAGATAAGAGACCTTTCATCCGGTTAACACCCGGATATTTTCAGGCAGAATAATTTCCAGGTTAGACACGATAAAATCCCTCGCAAATTCTTTTTCTAAGCATTAATACAGGTCTTACAGATAATTTTCAATATTATGCAAAAATTAATCCGATCAAGACGGACGCCATTAATGCCAGCACCTACACCCCTCCTGACTCATTACCAATATCGGGATTTCCCCGGATATTGCAAAGAAATGACTGCCAATGAGAAACCGAAGAGAATTTTCACCTCCACCGCTGTTCCGGTTTGGGGACTCTTTATTAATGAAAAAAAATGAAGATATGCCACTTATTGCACAACATCCCGGTTCATACTCACACGTCCTTTCTCTATCAATAACGAGAAACCACATCCTTTAAGAAAATCAACCGCTCTTCCATGTCCATGGATCATCAGTTCCACGAGGTCCTCCTTTTCGTCAACATCGGTATGGAGCCGGAACGAGTCGATGATTTCACATGAGAGTCCGGCACGTCTCTGCAATTTCCCGGTGTTTTAGGAAACTGGCCCCGTAATAATCTACATGGAAACGTGCACGGTCCTTGATAAATATCGCATTTGTTCCACCACCTCTGCCCGGGCCGAGTGCCATATCAAGGGGTGTTGAGATAATTCGCCTGATAACATCTGGAGTAATAAGTGGTAAATCTGCCATGATAATAAGCAAAGGGCCTGATGAACTCCCGATAAACCCGTTTAATGCGGGGTTCAGTTCCTCCGGCAGAAACAATAACCTTCGCATGGGCACAGTGGAGAGGGACCGTGGAAAGAATAAAGGGTTCGCATCCGGCTTCTTTAAGTGACAGTATGATATCGGTCAGCATTGCTTCCGCAAATAATTCACGTTCCGCATTTTGACAGCACCGATGAAAGCCGGCTCTTTGGGTTCACGGGTTTGAAAGGGACAACGGCCTCTATGGACATTTCATACGAATAGCACTACGGACATCAAAAATCCATCGTTTTTATGCGGATCGATCAATAAATTACCAAAGAACTCACATCATGTGTAACAACACGCGTGCACCCGAACCATGAACAGGAACGTCATAACATTCTCAAAAAATGTCTTTCTGCCACTCACCACTGTCTGCCGCAACCGGTGTGAGTACTGTTGTTTCCGGACACCGGTAACAGAACACTGTATTATGCAGCCCGCTGAAGCAGAACATACCCTGGCCTGCGGTGCTGCGAAAGGATGCACAGAAGCCCTTTTTACCTTTGGTGAACGGCCTGAGGACGAACCGGGGTTCAAAAGCCAAGATCAACAGGACAGGGTATGACACTATTCTCCAGTACTGCCATGCAATGTGCAAAAGAAGCATCGAAATCGGCCTTCTTCCCCACACCAATGCCGGAATCCTGACCGCTGAAGAGATGGAATATTTAAAACCGGTGAATGCCAGCATGGGTCTTATGCTCGAGACAACGGCGAGCATTCCGGCACATCGCAATTCACCAGGTAAAATCCCGGAAGTCCGTATTGAAATGATTGAAAATGCCGGAAAACTGAAGATCCCTTTCACGACGGGTCTCCTCCTGGGTATTGGTGAAACAATGCAGGACCGTGAGGAATCGCTCATGGTGATAAGTGACCTTCACAAGCGCTACGGCCATATCCAGGAAGTGATTATCCAGAATTTCTGCCCAAAACCCGGGACACCGATGGAGAAGCAGCCATGTAGATTGGATTTGATGAGATGTGTGTGGTAATACATATGGCGCGTGACTTTCTCCCCGATGATGTGGCCATCCAGGTGGCGCCGAACCTTGCCGATGCAGCATCCCTGATCCCTTGTGGTGTAAATGACCTTGGGGGCATATCCCCGTTGACAATCGACTATGTAAACCCCGGACATCCATGGCCTGAAGAAGAAGAACTCCGGCGTTCTGCGGGAAATCATATTCTTAAGGAACGTCTGTGCATCTATCCCCGGTTTATTGAGAAGGGCTGGTTTTCAACTGAATTGGAACCTCTTATTAAACGCCTGGTTAAACAATTATCTGTAGAGGAGACCGCATGATGTCAAAACATGAGTTACTGTATTCCGGTAAAGCAAAGTCGGTGTATAAGACTGATAAAGAAGAAGAACTGGTAATAAAATTCAGGGATGATATTACCGCATTCGACGGCCAGAAAAAAGATACACTTGCCGAAAAAGGCGCCTTGAATGCCAGGGTTTCAATGTTTTTTTTCGGGCTCCTTGAGAAAAACGGCATTAAAACACATTTCATCAGGAAAATTGATGATACCACCCTGCTTGCGCGAAACCTGAATATGATACCACTCGAAGTGATCGTCCGGAATATCGCAGCCGGTTCGATGGTTAAAAATTACCCGATAGAGAAGGGAACCCCGCTCAATCCTGCAGTAATTGTCATCGATTTCAAAGATGATACCCGCCATGACCCGATGCTGAACGATGACCTGATCTATGCTCTGAAACTTACAACCCCGGAAGAACTTCGGGAGATAAAAAAAATTGCCTTGCAGGTGAACGGCGTGCTCAGGGACTATCTTGACAAGAGGGGGATCGATCTTGCTGATTTCAAGCTTGAGTTCGGGAAAAAAGGCGGGGTGATTTACGTGGGAGATGAAATCAGCATGGACTCAATGCGGCTTTGGGACAAGGGAACAGGGGAATCCCTTGATAAGGATGTCTACCGGATGGGACAGGGGGATGTCATCACCAGTTATCACCGTGTGGCTGAACGGATTATTGCGGATGATATTTAAATTGGGATTTGTCCGGGTCTGAAAACTTGATTGATCGTTCATAGCGAGGCGTTCATATAATGGCAACATTGCCATCACATGAAGAGATCCAGACCAATCGCCAGTTCCACCGACATTATCATGAGAATCTCGAATGACTGCATGTTAACGGTTATAATGAATACCATTAATAAAGAACCTGCGTCTAAATCAAAGGTAAGACCTGTGCAAAAAGGATTCACAGGAGATCAGTTATGGAAATGCAGGAGAATCTGAATAATGACAGACGATGATGAGGAAAAAGAACTTCTTGAATGGGCGACGGAATACGCCAAATCACGGGGTTACGTACTTAATCCGGAAGAAAAACGCCTTAAGACTGTGATCAGAGGCCTTGTAAGGAATAAACAACGGTTTGGCGCGAAATATTGTCCCTGCAGGATAAGAAGCGGTGATATTGAAAAGGACAAAAATATTGTATGCCCTTGCATCTATCATGAGAAGGAGATCAAAGACCAGGGGTCCTGTCACTGCAATTTATTTTTCGATAAAAATGCTCCCGTTAATAAAACCTGAAGGGTCAACAAAAAATCCTTCAGTTCCTTCGGTTTATACTGATAGCGGGCTGGATATCAATTCAACTGGAAATTATTAACATCGCATCTGTAAGGCGGTTTAAGGGCTATTACTTCATTCCGGACGAATTTTACTTATTATGCATCCTTCTTCAGGATTTCTGCGAAATCACCTGAACCTGGAGGCTAATATGTGATACAGGGCATAAAATCCCACTAACATCGCCGCACTATATCCGAACACTGCCAGTACCCAGACAAAATCGGGAAGTTTGATATTTGAAGACAGCAGGACGAGGGACGACCCGATTACCACTGCCCCGGTAATAATCCCCATCAGTAACTTGTCGGTCATCCTCTCCAGAGACTGCTGCAGTTTCCTCACATCATTCTCGACGATTTCTACCGTGACCGTACCGGTAGCCAGTTTCTTCAGTGTCCGGTTAACATTCCTTGGCAGGTCGAACATCGCGTCTGTCGCTTCCATTAAGGAGCGTGATGCCTGTCTGACAAGGTGTTCCGGAAGGTTCATCCTGTCTGAAATATGTTCCAGGAACGGGTGAGTGCGTTTCTCGAAATTGAAGTCTGGATCAAGTTTTATGCCGATATCAAGAATCATAATAATTACTTTCAGCATCAGCATGAGACTTACGGGAACCCGGAGCTGATAACGCCTGAGTACCTCGGTGAGGTCATTGACGACCGCTGAAAAATTATTGTTTCCAAGCGTAAATCCCTCCGAATCAATCAGGGCACCATACAAATCATCCCTGATGGCCTCCCGGTCTTCTTCTTTTATTATGACTCCCAGTTTTTCAAATGCTGAAAGAAGTATGTCCACATCGTTATGGATTATACCGTGGAGGAGACGGACGAAAATAAATCGCTTTTCAGGTCTTAATATTCCTACTATACCGAAGTCCAGAAAAGCAAGATCTCCGTGTGCTGTAACCATCAGATTCCCGGGATGTGGGTCACCATGAAAGAATCCGTCCTCGAAAATCTGTTTTAGGTAGGAGTCGAACCCGACCCCCGCGATCATTGCCGGGTTTATCCCCATAGAACGGATTTCATCGACACTGGTCACTTTGACACCTTCAATAAACTCCATTGTGAGCATGCGCCGACTACTGCAATGCCAGTAGATCAGTGGAAACCTTACTCCTTCAATTCCATCAAAATTTTTCCTGAACCGGTCAGCATTCCTGCCATCCTTTACAAAATCGAGTTCTTTCCTTATCTGGGCCGCGAAGTCCTGTACCATCCCTGTAGGGTTGTAGATTCGTGATTCCGGAACCGCCCGTTCGAGCCTCGATGCAAGGGATTCAAGTATCGCGAGATCGGTCTCGATGATGTCTTCGATGCCAGGTCTCTGGATCTTTATCGCAACAAGCGTTCCATTCCTGAGGCGCGCGCGGTGCACCTGGGCAATAGACGCAGATGCTACAGGTTCTTCTTCGATCTCAAGAAATATCTCTTTGTAATCCGGGCATGACTCCCTTATGACAGGGAGAATCTGACCGAATGGGAGTGGATTATTGTGGTCCTGCAACTTTTCCAGTTCATCGATAAGTGGCTGAGGGAGGAGTTCCTGCCGGGTACTCATAATCTGGCCGAATTTCACAAATGTAGGCCCGAGTTCCTCTATAGCAAGCCGGATCCGGATATAGATCGAGAGTTGATCTTCCGGTGTACTTCCCCTGATACGGAACCTCCGTACTCCGGGAAACAGATCTTCCAGGAAGATCCCGAACCCGTATTTTACGAGTACATCGGCTATCTGGCCATAACGCCTGAACCGTGTTACCATTTTGGACTATCCTTATCTTCAATTCACCCGATAACCAGAAAAAAGGTTTGATAATTTGGGTCAGGTTCCAGTTGTTCCTGAAATGACCCCGTTCACTTGTGACAGAAATAGGCAGTTACCCCATCTGCAGTTATGCTATCAATTCTCGCGAACCCAACCCGTTCGAACTGAACTACCTTATCCTGCATGGTACTGACAACGCTCTCACAAAGGCCCTGAATATCACCCTCAGGCGTATGGAGCGTGCAGTGGGTAGCATCCCCGACCGGAAGCCACTGGACAATAGGTGCTTTTAAGGCACGGGCATCAGATAGTGCCTCCCCATCATACGTCAGTTGTGGAATACCGGAGGATCGGTCGACACGAACGTTGAAGAGATCTTTTAACCGGATCATCTTTACTTCTTTTTGAAATTCCTGCCCGGGAAGGAAGACATCTCCTTCAAATTTCAACGTTCGATAACCTTTCTTCTCATCACCAGGATGAAGGAGTGCACGAGCCACCCTTGCGGGTGCACCTGTGATTGTGAATAATAATGGATCTGGCACAAAAAAAAACCTGTCCGCTACAGGATCGATGATATCGCGGTTTTTCGCAAAGAGATTATCCCAGGAGAATGAAATATCGGTCTCTCCAATCCCGATATCAAGGACTACCTGCCTGACGGCTTCAGGTTTTATCCCGCGCCTTCCAAGGGCACGAAGGGTCCCAAGCCGGATATCATCCCAGCCAGAATATACACCCGACCTGATACCTTCCCTCATTTGAGAGGTAGAAAGGACGACCCCCTCGATTCCCATCCTCCCGTAATGACGGTAGACCGGCTCATTCCACCCAAAATACTCGTAAATATACTTTTGTCGACGGGTGTTCGCAATATGATCTTTGCCCCGGATTACATGGGTAACCCCCATCAGGTGGTCATCGACAGCGACAGTGAAGTTCATCAATGGATACACCTGAGCATCAATTCTTGGATGCATCGGTTCATTGAGGATACGAAATGCAGGGAAATCACGCATTGCAGGATCAGGGTGTTCGAGGTTTGTCCGAACCCTTACCGATGCTTCACCTTCATAGAATCCTCCATCCAGCATCTTCTGCCAGAGGTCAAGGTTCTCCTCAATCGTACGACCGCGGCAGGGACAGGCGGTCTTTGCCTGTTTTAGAAGGCGGAATTGTTCATTCTCACAGGTACAAACGTACGCACCACCGAGATTTATCAGATCCCGTCCAATTCCGTAATACTGTTCAAAGCGGTCACTCTGGTAGAATATGTCCGTGATTTTGAGGCCCATCCATTCAATATCTTCCCGGACCATTCGGTAGGCATCCGGATCTACTCTTTTTGGATCCGTATCTTCGATCCGAAGGATATACTTACCACCATACCGTTCAACATAGGCATCGTTCAACACGGCTGCCCGCGCATGGCCAAGATGAAGCGGTCCGCTCGGGTTGGGTGCAAATCTCATCACTACACCATTCTCAGCCCGTTCAAGGTTGGGGAGCTCGTGGGTGTGAACTTTTGGTGCATTCATCTCCTCAATTAATTCGGGAGCAAGATCGCCAAGCTTTTTCCTTCGCTCGTCAGGGCTGAGTAATTCCACCTCCGCCAGAACTTCCTTCGCAAACGCCGCAATTTCCTGTGCCCTGGGCCTGAATTCCGGATATTTACCCATGACCATGCCGATAACAGTGCCACTTTTAGGGAGGCTGTTATGTTTGACTGCATTCTGAAGTGCGAAAATAAAAAGAGCGTTTTTTGGGTCTGTCTCCATATCAGTACCCTCTTGTCACAAAATAGTCCCCAATTTCTATAAGGAGATCTTTTGCCTCCGAATCTGGTAATATTGAGATAATTTCCTTCCCCTTCTGAACCAGTTCCAGGGCAGTATCCCTCACTTCTCTTATAACCCCAAGTGTATCAAGCTGTTCAATAAGCTCATCTATCTCTTTGTCCGTAAGTTCGCGCCGGTATTCAGAAAGATCTAGGCCCTTTTCTTTTGCCTTAAGAGTTATCAGCGTCTGTTTTCCTTCACGTATATCGGAGGCGCGATCCTTCCCGCTCTTTTCGGGACTGGTCATGATATCGATCAAGTCATCCTGGATCTGAAATGCCATCCCGGTGTTGAGCCCGTAATGATAGAGCGCGTGGGTCCTGACAGCATTTCCGCCAGCGAGAATACTCCCGATACCGGCAGACGCAGCGTAAAGTGCCCCGGTCTTTTTGGAGACCATCTCAAGATACTCACCGGTTGTTACATCAGTCCGTTTCTCGAATGACATGTCCATGTGCTGACCTTTGCAAATCTCAACGCAGGCTGCCGCAAGCATCGAGATCGCACGGACCTTTGCATTATCCGTGGCTTCCGCTAGACTGATAAACTCGAAAGCCCGGGCGTAGAGCACATCACCGGCCAGGATTGCTGTAGGTTCATCCCACTTTGTATGAACCGTCGGCACACCCCGGCGAAATACATCGCCATCCATGATGTCGTCATGGATCAGGGTAAAACTGTGGGTAAGTTCAAGCGCCAGTGCCGCGTGCATTATGTCATCCGAACTCCCTTGTTTCACCGCATCCGCAGCCAGCATTACGACGGCAGGGCGTAGGCGTTTCCCGCCAGCGAGCAGAAGATGTGCACTCGCTTTCCCTAACTCCAGGAACTCATCACCGAAAAACCGGTCTATCATCCTGTCGACCTGTTTCTGTGTTGAATTCAGATACTCCATCAGATCCATGACTAATCTCCAGTGATTTCAGTTTATTTTCAGCCTGTGCCCATTTGACATGATATGCACGTCGTTGTGGAGTGTATAACCGATTTCTGATGCAAATTCTGCATAGGCAGAGGTCATCCGGATATTCCCGTGTGCCGGAATGATATGCTGCGGGTTTAAAAGGTGGATAAACTCATAATGGTCCTCCCGGTACGAATGCCCGCTGACATGGAGGTCTTCAAATATTCTTGCCCCGCTCATCCCAATCAGGGCCTCCACTTTATAGCGCTGGCCCACGTTCATTGGATTCGGGATGACTTTTGCCGAGAACACGACTTTATCACCCTTATCAAGTTTATAGGGCGTATCACCCATAGCAAGGCGGGTGAGGATTGACCCGGGTTCTCCCTGATGACCCGTGATGATCGGAAGGAATTTTTCTTTCCCGGATTTCATCATCCTCCTCATCATACGGTCAACAGTTCTCCTGTTCCCAAACATGCTCACCGTGTCAGGGAATGAGACAAGTTTCATCTGTTCGGCAGTTGAACTATAACGCTCCATGGATCGCCCAAGGAGAACGGGTTTCCTCCCGATCTCGTGGGCACACTCTGCAATCGTCTTGACCCTGGCAATATGCGAGGAGAAGGTGGAAACAAGAATGGCATTTTTATCGTCCTCATAACTCGTAATGGTGTCCCTTACGAGGTCCCTTGCAATCCGCTCACTTGGTGCACGTCCTTTATTCTCAACGTACGTGCTCTCCACGATCAGTGCGATGACGCCTTCTTTGCCGATCTGTGCAAGCCGGGCAAAATCCGGGGGGTCGCCTATCACAGGTGTCCGGTCCAATTTGAAATCGCACGAATAAACTATAGCCCCATGGGGCGTGTGAAGGACCGGTGTCACGGTATCAATAATACTGTGCTGCATCCGTACAAACTCAAGGACGAGGTTCTGTGAAAGGGTGTATTTTTGTCCTGACTTTAAAGCGAACAACTTGTTATTCACCCCGAACTTCTGCTCACCCGAAATCTGCTGCCTGATCAACTCGGTAGTGTAGGGAGTACTGATGATAGGGGCATTATATCGGTGTGCAAGTTTTGGTATAGCCCCGATGTGATCAAGATGCCCGTGAGAACAGACAATTGCCTTGACGCTTCCCTCAACTGTATTCATCATCGTATCGTCAGGAATGGCCTTCATCTGGATCAGGTCCAGAGAATGCATATTTTCCACCTCTGCATCCTCGTGGATCATGACCTGGTCAAGCCGAAGACCCATATCGAAGATAACAATCTCTTTCCCGCAGCGGACGGCGGTCATATTTCTCCCGACCTCATCATATCCGCCAACTGCAATAATTTCAATATCCATTATATTCCTCCATTATACTGTCTACAATCTCCCGGGTTTTTCCGGTAATAATTGCATGTTTTGTCTTAAGATCCGCGATAGTACGAGATCCTGTCAGGAACATCGCTACCCTGAACTGGAGTTCAATCGTATCAATCACATCAAATAACGCTTTTTCTCCTGTTAATGCAGGTTGTAAGAGTGGCAATGCCATTCCACAGAGGTCCGCACCGAGCACAAGGGACTTGGCCATATCCACGCCACTTCTTAAACCACCAGTGGCTATTATGGGCCCGCCAATCCGTGATACGTCGCAAAGACTCACTACGGTGGGTATACCCCAGTCCGTAAATTCCTGACCAAGACTGATCAGTCGTTTATCTTTCTCGCGTGAGCTTTCCTCTGCCCTTATGCCCTCAATTGCAGCCCAGGATGTTCCGCCCCAGCCGCCAATATCGATGGCCTTTACACCTGCTCCAAAGACTGCACCGGCAGTCTCAGCTGAAATTCCACTCCCAGTTTCTTTTATGATGACAGGGTACTTAAAATCTTCACATAACGTCCTCAACGCTTCGAGACACCCGGACGCATTATGATCTCCCTCAGGCTGGATCGCCTCCTGAAGAAAGTTGACATGAATAGCAATAGCATCGGCCTGAATCATCGATACGGCACGGTCAGCCCATTCATTTCCATGATCCCGAAGCTGGACGATCCCGAGATTCGCAACCATAAAACTATGTGGGGCCTCATCCCTCGCTACCGAAAATGTCTCTTCCAGGTCCGGGTTTTCAAGGGCTGCTCGTTGTGATCCCACACCTATCCCGAGACCATAACTGTGGGCAGCTCTTGCAAGGCGCCGGTTTATTTCAAGGGTTTCGGGATGGCCTCCCGTCATCGCAGAGATAAACAGGGGGGTCTTGCACTGATGCCCGAGAAACCGCATCCCGGTATCAATCCGGTCCATGTCACATTCAGGGAGAGCATTATGGACCAGCCGGACCTCATCAAAACCGGTGAACCCACGTTCTATTGGCTTTTCGGCACATATACGGAGATGATCAAGTTTCCTAGAGGATGTATGTGAAACATGGTCAGACATTCTCATTACACCTCACCTTTGTGCCACCGTGTGGCCTGCCATCGAGGAAATCTCCAATTCGTGAAACGTGAAAGATATCTGATGGGATTCCAGATTCGGCAAGTTCACAGAGCTCTTTAACTTTTCCCCTCATCCCCCCGGTTACATCGGTATGATTCGAATTACCAAGGTTCAGGGTTCCAACAATAGCGGGGGTAATCTCAGGGAGGACTCTCCCATCACTGAACACACCTGGTACGTCCGTGGCGAGACCGATCCTTGTCATATCAAGTGATTTGGACAGAACTCTCACGAGCTGGTCACCTGATACCACACTCGCGCCTGATGTATGGTCCATTACCATATCGCCATGGAGGACCGGGACGATCCCAAGCCGGAGCATGGAATCGATCTGCCGGTATCCGCATGAGATTAACCGGCCCTTATCTGCAAAGCAGGCTGAAAGGGGTTGTACACCCACTGCTTCCACACCAGCGTTCCGTAATGCAAGGACGATAACGTCGTTCAGTTTCCTTACCGCCATATGCGTGATAAAGACCCCTTCGCGATTTTCTGTTGTAACACCTGCATTAACCCGGTAACGACTTGCCTCCGGGTGGCCACAGGAACCTGCGCCATGCACGATCACAAGCGCCATCCCCCCCCGAGCGGCTATTGTTTCTGCAATTTTTGCAATTTCACCAAACCGGATAATCCCGTCAGTAGATTTATCGGTAATGATACTGCCACCAAGTTTCAGAAGAACCCGCTCAGACATCCTTCTCCTTTCTTACTCCCTCGGTATCGATATTCGTAACAAAGGCACGCGCCTCGCATGCCTCAATTGCACCAGCGATACGGCTCTTCAGGTGCTTCGGACACAATGCTACCATGCATCCCCCACCACCTGCACCGGTAATTTTTGCACCATATGCACCGGCGGCCCTGGCGGACAGCACAAGCCGTGACAACGCCGGATGGCCTACTCCAAGAACCTCGAGGAGTGAATGATTCATGTTCATCAGTTTTCCGAGCTGGACGGGATCGATCAGATGATGCATCGCACTCATCGTTATTCCTCCGATGGCATCAAGGACAGGATCACAAATTTCCGGATTTTTTTTCTTCAGATCAGCAACCAGCTCGACCATTTTTGAAGTGCTGTGAGAGACCATCGTATTCCCGATAACCATCTGGAAACTTTCCGGAGGCAGACGCCTCCTCGATACTCCCATGATAAAAACCAGCCCGCCGTACGTGGATACTGTGGTATCCGTCGGGCTGGCTCGTCCTCGCTGGACTTTTTTCTCGATATTAAATGCTATTTCAGCGATCTGCTCCCGGGAATGGTTGAGGTCAAACTCATCGTTGATAGCAGCAAGGGTTGCCACCGTGACCGCAGCCGACGACCCGAGGCCGGATGAACTGGGTAACTGGGAATTGATATATACGCTTCCTTTTACACCCATCTCATCAAAACAACCGTCAATATAGGGGGATTTTGCGGGGTGAGGAGCTCTGCTTTTCCTGACTGTTACGAAAACCCGTGGTTTGATAGCCATTGCGATTGCGGGTTTCCCATATACTACAGCATGTTCACCGAAAAGGAACACTTTTCCAGGGGCGCTCCATGTGACCACTATACCACCGCAATGGCCGCATATCCCACAACTTCATTATTATCCCCCGTTACGTCCCCGCTCGTAGCGTAGTGGATTAATTCCGCCTTACGGCCCCCAATCTCCCGACAGGCAAGTAACATCGCAGATATTGGCCCATAACCGCACGCAGTGATACCTCTTTCTCCGATACGCCTGTAAAATTCAGGTATATCAAACTTATTTAACGCCTCAATTGCATAGAGGTCGTTTTTCCTGGCCACACTTGCCGGTACATAATGAGAGAAATCGCTGGATGCAACAATCCTCACATCTCTACCCGTGCGCCTGATGGCACTGGTAATCTGCTCCGACAACACCATCGCATTTCGATAATCCTGTCTTCCCATCATTACCGGGGTTATTCTCGCCCTTGGAAATCTATACTTGATAAACGGGATCTGGACTTCGAGAGAGTGTTCATTCTGGTGCGAGATTTCATCCGGATCGATATTCAGGGCCTCCCCTAATTCGTTGTCGTTGTCCACGATACCCAATGGGCTCTCCCATGGTTCCATCGATATACAGGTCTCAAAACCGCGATGGCTTGGGCCGATAAGAATAAATGTACCGGAAAACCCGGCATCTATCGATGCATACGAAAGAGCGGCAACGCTGCCTGAATAGATATACCCGGCATGGGGTGCAACGACCCCCTTTGAATTCCCAGCATTACCAGCATTTTTAAAAAATTTTGCCAGCAGTTGTTCAAGGTGGTCCGGATCACTTGGATAGAACATGCCTGATACGGCGCATGGACGCATCTTCATCGGACTAACCTCTCATACTGATGGTATATCTAGAACTCGGTCTCGAAATCTTCCGGAGTCAGTGAGGAAGTAATTCCCCGGAGCCGGAGGATCTCCCTCGTGAGGAGATAATAAATCATACCAAGGGCTTTTCGACCCTTGTTGTTCGTTGGTATGACGAGATCGACAAAACTTGTCATATTATTTGTATCACAGAGGGCAAGAATCGGTATCCCACTCTGAACGGCTTCTTTTACTACCTGGGCATCACCAATCGGGTCAGTGACGACGACAACTTCGGGTTCGATATAGTTGTGGAGGTTCTGATTTGTTAGCATCCCGGGGATGAACCGACCTGTCACAGCCATTCCACCGATAGTTTCTGCAAATTTCTTTGCAGGGTACTGTCCGTACTGGCGGGACGTAACGACAAGGATATTGGGTGCATCGAATTGGTTCAAGAACTTGGCTGCAGTCTTGATCCGCTCATCTGTCTCCCTGATGTCGAGGATATACAAACCGTCTCCCCTGACCCGGTAGATAAATTTCTTCATATCCTTGCTTTTCTGCTGTGTCCCGATATGAATCCCTGCAGCGAGGTATTCTTCGACCGGAACGAGCGGCTCTTTCAATTCAATTTCCATTTCTGTTTCTGTCATTCTAGCATCTCCTCTATCCGAATTAGTTCATTCAGTTTCGCAATTCTTTCGCCACCAACAATCCCTGTTTTAAGGAAAATACAGTTGAATGCTGTTGCAAGATGCGAAATTGCAGTATCTGTTGTTTCTCCTGACCGGTGGCTCATCACAGTGTCTAACCCGTTGGTGTGAGCAAGCCGGATGGCCTCAAATGTCTCTGTCAGGGTCCCGATCTGGTTTGGTTTTATCAGGACACAGTTTGCCGAACCATTGCTGATACCATCAGTGATACGCCCCGGGTTCGTGACGAAAAGATCATCGCCGCATATAAGGCATCTGTCACCAACCTGTTCGGTCAGCTCGGCAAATCCTGCAAAGTCATCCTCGTGAAGCGGGTCTTCTACATAAATCAGCCCATACTGGTCGACAAGATCACTGATATATGCGATTTGTTCTTCAGTTGTCCTGGTGGTATTGCGATAATGGTATTTTTCATCGTCTTCATGCCACATCTGGCTTGAAGCAACATCTATCCCCATACCTATCCCGAAACCGACATCATCGGAGACGAGCTCCGGTCGCTTCCTTTACAATCTCGAATGCCGCGAGATCTGTAATCTCAGGGGCCCATGCGCCTTCATCACCTTTGCCGCTGGGTTTGTCACGGGCTTTCAGAAGGTCCCGGACTTTCCTGTGTACTGCTGCATTGGCGAAAACAGCCTCCTTTGCTCCCGATGCTCCTGTCGGAACGACAAGGAATTCCTGAATTTCTGTTGCATTTGCAGCATGAGCTCCACCACCGATAACGTTTCCGAGTGGAAACGGGGTATCAATGACGAATGCGCCCCCGAGATAGTTATACAACTCAATCCCTAGCGATGATGCAGCGGCCTTTGCGTTCGCAAGCGATACTGCAACGGCTACATTCGCACCGATTGTGCTGAAATCAAACGTGCCATCAATTTCCCGGAGCAGTCCATCAATGTATATCTGCTCGCGTGAATCCTCACCAGTGAGTTTGGGTACGAGGCTTTCCCGCGCAGACACCACGGCTTCTTCCGGGGACCTGACTTTTGCTTCGAATTTCCCGGTACTGACTCCGCTTGGTGCCGAAGCACGTCCAAATCCACTTTCTGTGTAAATATCTGCTTCCACAGTGGGATTGCCACGGCTGTCCAGTATTGTTCTCAACTGGATCTCCTGTATGATCGTCATGCCTACTTCCTCTTCACGGTGATGGGAATGATGTTGTGCTGGAATTCCTCGATTGCAATCTCGAGCGGGTCACTCTTATCGGTTTTAATCAGGAGCGGGGCACCCATCGATATTTGCAGGGCCCTGGCTCCGATTATCCGGGCTCTTTCATATCGGGTATATGATTGCATTATCAGTCCTCAAATTTTTCACATTAATAATAAATGGGGTCGCTGAGATTCGAACTCAGGTTACGGCATCCCGAACGCCATAGGATTCCAGGCTACCCCACGACCCCTCACTGGTACGGGTTGAGATCGTCAATAATCTCCTTATGCGTCAGCAGCATGCGCCGACAGCAGTAGCGGTTCATGCCGAGATCGTCGAGGATCTTTTTAGGATCCTCGCCTGCATCACGGCGGTGCTTAAATTCTTCATACGCTGGGGAAATAACCTTTCCGCAGGTGAAACATCGTACAGGTATCATACCGAATCAATCTCGCCTAGTTCATTAACGATACGATTTCTGGAATTTCTTACGTGCACCGCGACCGTGCGGTTTCTTCGCTTCTTTCTGCCTGGAGTCGTTGACCAGCAGTGTCCGGTCATATGCAAGGTAGACTTCCTTGATCTGGGGGTCGTTAGACCACTTCAGGATACCCCTGGCAAGTGCAGTCCTTACTGCTTCCGCCTGTCCCATGATCCCTCCGCCCTGCACATCAATTGCCACATCAACTCCCTCAACTGCATTCGGCATAAGGAGAATGGGCTCAGAGATTTTCATCCTGACTAGCTCAGTGCCATAGATCTCGAGGGGTACCGAGTTGATACGGATCCTTCCTTTCCCTGCTTTCATCGTCGCCCGGGCGATCGCTGTTTTTCTTTTGCCACTTGTATTGATAATCTTTACCATTATCTCCACCCCTCAGTACTTCGCGCCAAGGAACGTGCTCACTGCACCGAGCGTAACATACTGCGCATTGTTCAGACGGTCCATATGGGCTTCTTCGAGAGTCTCCGTTTCTTTTCCCTGGAATTCAAACGGGACTCCGACATACGTCTTAATCCGTTTGAAAGCGTCAATCCCGCGTTCTCTCTTGTATGGAAGCATTCCGCGGATAGTACGCTTCATAATATGGTCGGGTCTCCGGGGGAAAAACGGGCCGCCTTCGGTTGAACCACGTGTACGCTTGTGGTCGTAGTTACCAAGCACACGTGCCCTGCTGCCCGATATTATTACTTTTTCAACATTGACAATAGCAATGGTCTCGCCGCCCAACGCCCGCTGTGCAACGAGACTTGCAAGTCGTCCGAGGAGGAGTCCATCACCATTAATAATTGTAACCATACGACTTCACCTCAGAATCCTTACCTGGCTGCCTTTCGGGTTGTCTTTCAGCAACTGCTCGATACTCATACATTGCCCTTGTGCCCCGGTAATTTTGTCCGTCGCTGACTGTGAAAAATTCAGCGCCGCAACTTTTACCGATGCCTCAATAATACCACTGCCAAGGACCTTTCCGGGCACAAGAATCGTTTCGCCATTGCTGGCATAACGGTTAATCTTACTAAGGTTAACTTCAGCATACTTACTACTGGATGCTTCAATCCTTGTGGCAATATCCCGCCAGATATTAACCCCGTTCTCACGCGAAGTGTTCTTCAGCAGTGAGATGAGGTTTACCAGGCGCGGATTGGTCTTAATCCTGCTTTTCATCTCCTGTACCTCCCGATATTTCACCGATTTTCTCTTTCAGCTCCTCGGACTGGTCTTTAATAAACCGGAGACCCTGTTCAATGATCTCCTTAACCGGCAGGGAGCCGTCGCCTTCTACCACGAATATATAACGATTTTTTTCAGAGGATACCCTGATCGCGGGTTCTTCCCCGATACCGCTTCCAAGACATGCTTTTTCACATAACCCGCAAAGAGAGCATTCTTCAATGCGTCCAGGTACTACCTTCACACGGGCACCATCCACTTCAAGGACCGTTCTCGGGCACTCTTCGACGCATTGGCCACAGCCGTCGCAAGCCTCACCAATAGTAATAAGTGGATAATTTTTATATCCACATGCCGTTGTCGGTTGCCATTTCGCATGCGTTTTTCCTGTTGAGAGGATTGCATGTGCCTCCACGACAACTTTCTGGTCTTTCGTCAACTTGACAATAGGGATATTATCATAGGCAGGTGTCATCTGAGGGTCTTCAGGAATAAGATCCCTGGAATATACGGTCCCCGGACCTTCAACGCTCATGGTAAACGTGGCCCGGCATCCCGGACACCCCTCTCCATTACAGGAACACTCTTCTCTCAGGACATAGCTCGACAGGTCAGTCCTGATTGGAATCAGGCCGATCCGGTGTGCAAGCATCTCATCAAAGAGTGCACTGGTATTGTCATAAATGCGGATATCTTCTATCGCCAGTGTAGGAACCTCTCCGATCATTGCCCTGCGGAACGAGTTGGCAAACGCTGTTGTGACCGGACCTATCTGGAAACGGCATGAATTTTCGTCAAGCCTGTTGAATATAATCTCCATTACACTCTCCGCCCACGCCTTCCGCCTTTTGCCCTGATTGAGTCGTGCGGAACCGGGGTGACGTCTTCGATACGCCCGATTCGCATTCCTGCCCTCGCCAGTGCGCGAATTGCTGCCTGTGCTCCGGGTCCCGGGCTCCTTTGTTTTCCCCGGCCCGGTGCCCTGACCTTGACATGGACGCCGGTGATACCTTTCTCACGTGCCACCTGGGCTACGTTTGATGCCATCTGCATGGCTGCGTAGGGGGAACTTTCGTTCCTGTCCTGCTTGACGACCATACCACCGCTGCTTTTTGTCACGGTCTCGGCTCCCGAGAGATCGGTCACGGTAATAATAGTATTGTTGAAGGATGCAAATATATGCGCAATTCCCCATTTTTCCTTGTCTGCTGCCATATTATCTACCGACCTTGCCAATTCTTGCCCGCTCTGCATGGTCTGATAGTGTCAGCGGGGATTTCACGTAGTAAGAGATCTGGGTCTCTTCGGTCCGTTTAACACGGTATCCGGGAATTGATACCCTCTTGCCGTTGATTGCAACATGACCGTGGGTAATCAGCTGGCGTGCCTGCTTCGGCGATCTTGCCAAACCCTGACGGTATACAAGTGTCTGAAGACGCCGTTCGAGTTGCGCTGGCACTTTCAACGACAGTACATCATCGATATCGGCATCAGGTCCAAGAAGGCCCATCCGCTGGATATGATCAATCAGTACGGCCTTTTTCGTCTCAAAGACCTGCACTTCGGCACCTGCAGACATCAGAGACAGGAGATCACGTGCCGCTTTCCGGTAACGCCGGAGGTAGGCCTGTGCTTTCCAGACCTCCCTTTTGTTCCGAAGTCCATATTCTATAACCAGGCGGGTCTCTTCTTCGATTCTTGTCTTCTCGAAGGGCCGTTTTGGCGTCTGGTACTGTTTGTGGTTCTTTCCTGGGTAACCCATCTAATTCACCACTTACTCTTTCTTCCTCTTTACACCCACAGTGGTGCCGGTACGGCCGGTGGACTTGGTACGCTGTCCACGGACCTTCTGGCCCGTTTCATGCCTTATTCCACGGTAACAGCGGATTTTCCTCATCAGATTGATGTCTTCGTCGAGGGCGGTCGTCAGGTCGGTACCAAAAATGTGCCTGCTCTCTCCGGTATACACATCCTTGGGCCGGTTGACCATCCACGATGGGACTCTTTCCGTATAATTCTCCACCACAGATCTTAGGCGGTCTACATCCTCATCCTTGAGACGTCCCATTATATCGTGCCCGTTGACACTGGCAAGCCGGGTTATCACACCTGCGGTGTGTCTACCCACGCCCTTGATGCCCGTAAGGGCAACCTTGACCTGCTTCGTCCCATCCAGATCAGAGTTGCTGATCCGTACAAAGTATTTTATGTCCTCTTCCTGAGCCATCCAATCCCTCTGAACTGAGATTTGCTCTTAACGCTGAGGGAGGGATTTGAACCCTCGAGTCCCAGGGGGACACAGGTTTAGCAAACCTGCGCCATACCAGGCTTGGCTACCTCAACAGCGAATCTCGCATCTTTCGACACTCGCAGCGCATGTTGGCTGCTCCATGAATGGTGCTTTATTATATGGATCAGAACTGGTGATAACTCTTTCTGTGTATTACGGCTTATATTCGATGAGTAAGTTGGCAGGTTGTAAATATTATTCCTTGGAATTTTCCCCTTCGATTAGAATTCCATGACCGGATACCAAAAATGTTAGTAAAAAAATAATTCACGGGGTGTGTTTCGCCCTAGTAATCCCGCTGTTGATCAGAGCTGCGGTGACCAGCGGGAGTGCAATAGTCGCGTCACAAAAACACTGTACCCTCGGTGTATGAACAGATTCTTTCCCCCAGCTGATAGCCTCTTCAAACGTGCATCCCGACAACCCGCCCCAATGAGGGGCATCTGTAGTATACTGAATCGCATAGGCATGGCCTTCCTGCCTGCTTTCGTAAATCGATGCAATAACTTGGGTCTGCTGGATGAAGTTTTTCGGTACACCACCACCGATGTAGATCACTCCCGTCTTTTTCGAGCCCTCGACAATCTTCGCAATCTCGTCAACATCTGCGATCTGATCAACATCCACACGGGTACCTTCTCTTCTGGCCATAAGAAGACCGATACCAATGGACGAATCAGAGATTGCGGGAATAAATACCGGGACGTCCCCCAAAACAGTACTCCCAATCAGGGATGTGCCCTCCGGACATGTTCTAAGCAGGTATTCACCATACCTCCGGATAAATTCTGCTGAAGACCCACGAAACGGCGCGATTTCACCAGCAAAATCAGCGATCTGACGATCTACATTCCGAAATTGTTCCTCGTAAGCAAAAACATCATATATCCTGTCAATCCCCCGGGAAAACAGTTGCCCGTCATCAACATGATGGTGGCCCTTGTAATGCCGCACCCCGAGATGCTCACAGGCATCGTGGAAAATATTTGCTCCAGTTGATACAATTACATCCACAAAGTGCCTTTCAACAAGTTCGATAAGGCATTTCTGCATACCCCCGGGGATCATGGCCCCGGACAACCCAAGTAGAATCGTGCAATCCGGGTCCTTAATCATGTCAGACCATATCCCCACGGATTCGCCGAGTTTCCTGCCCTGGAACCCGGTATTACTCATCCCCTCAAGGAGACGTGTGATATCCGCGACAGGGTTAACCGGAATGGTGGGTTTCATAGCATTATCTGAAAAAACTATTGGTGGGATTCGATATAATGATTGTTAAATCAGAAATCCGGAAATAAACGAAGCACTTTCAAATTGAATTATCGTTTTATCAGCGTTTAACATAGTTAAACATAATACAGAGGTTTTAAAAATTACCCCTCGACTTTGGATAATTTGGGTAACTAAATTCGGCGGAATAAAAACGAAAAGGTTTGATCCTGTGGATCAAACTATAATGCCCTGATCAATGAATTCCTTGTTACCATACCTGCAAGGTTATTGTTATCGACCACGGGTATTGCACTGATGTTCTTCTGGACCATCATATCGATAACCCCGGTGATTTTTTTATCGCCTGTTACGGTGATTACTGGTGACGTCATAATATCTTTCACAAGCAGGTTCCTGATACGGTGATCCTGGTGGCGGTCTTCAACCATCTTACGGAATTTTCTCATTGCTGTTGCCACATCTGTTTCAGTGACGATGCCGGTAACATTACCATTTTCGGTAACAACGAACCGGTGGATATTATCGTCAAGCATCCTCCGTCGCATATGCACAACGCGTTCCTCGGCATCGATGGTACAGGCAGGCTCCATCATTTCCTTGACATTTCCCTCGGGCCTGTATGCCTTAAGCAGGTCCTGTGCATTGACCTGACCTATCAACCGATGATCTTCATCATAAACCACCACCAGCTTGTAATGCTGGAGAAGCGGCACAAGAACGTCAAGATCCTGGTCCGGATATACGGTTGTGAATTCTTCCTCCATCGAATTTGCTACGTGAATTGAGGAAGGAGAAAGTCCGGAGTTCCTCTTGCTCCCGAGGGTTTCGGCGATTGTCCTCCTCGAAATCGTCCCGGCCACTGAACCATTATTAACCACAATGAGTGGGTCAACCGCTTCAGTTAGCATTTTGTCAAGCGCTTCGGTAATTGCTGCAGATTTTGCAATCGTCACTGGCTTTGACATGATGTCCCTGATAAGTAATTCTTCGCTCATTTTGCCACTTCCTTTATGATATCATCCATTTTAAGGATTCCTTTGATTTCATCTCCCTCTACTACGACAAGACTGCTTACGTGTTTCTCACGCATAGCATGCACTGCTTCCCCGACCCGCTCTCCTGTACTAATGGTTACGACGGGTCCTGTCATCACATCTTCGGCCACTGCTGAAACCGATATAATATCCCTGTAATATTTTCTCCCGGCTGATTCCTCCTTTCGGAGCCGCATGATGTCCTTTTCAGGTACATCACCACTCTTATTATCGGTAGACTTATAGAAGGCCAGGTTACTTTCAGTAATGATCCCTGCAAGGGTTCCGTCGTTGTTTACAACTACAAGTTTATCGTCCCTTTCGATCATCAGATTCACAATATGGTCAAGCGAGTGATACCTGCTGACAGTCACCGCATCTTCCATCAGGTCTTTTACATCGTGAGACAGGCCACCGAGATATGCAGACCTGAACAGGTCAGATTTCGTTACGATCCCGATTACTTTACAGTCTTTCGTGACCGGGAGACCACTGATATCATTTGCGATCATTAGCCCTGCAATTCCCTTCACGGTCTCGTCGGACTCCACCGAACAGGGATCAGGAGTCATCAGAAGGTCCACGGGTACGAGGTCGATAGGTCTCCTCCGCCATATAGGTTCGGTATTGCGCAGTCTGTAACCTATGTCCTTCTTTGTAAGGATTCCAATAAGATCCGGCTCCCGTACTACCGGCAGGCGGGAAATTTTATGCTTTAACATCAGGTTTCTTGCGTGTGCAATGTTCTCTGATGGGCTTACCACGTATACCGGGCTGGTCATAATATCCGATGCTATCATCCTGATATCCCCCGCGCAAATGCCTTAACAAGATCAAATTCGGTTACGAGACCAATTAGTCTCGCATCCTCGATTACCGGCAGTGCCCCAACATTCCTTTCAAACATTTCACGGGCCGCATCATTTACGTTCCTTTCCGGAACCGTAGTAAACAGTTTGCCGGAAATGAGATTTCTTACCGGTAGCGACATTACCTCTTTCACATTACCGGTCTCCATTCGTGAAAATACTTTCCTATCACCGAGATACCGGACGATATCTGTCGTCGTGATTATCCCATACAGTACGTCATCCGTTACAACCGGAAGTCTTCTATAACGATGTCGGGTCATATCCCCGGTAACTGCCCCGATCAGGGCATCTGGCGATGTCACCCGCAATTCCGTGCTCATAATATCCTCCACGCACAGGTCCGAGATCTCATGTGCAAGTGTCCTCATAACGTCGCGTTCTGTAACGATTCCCTCCATTGTGTCATTTTTTCCGACAATTGGTATCCCTCCGACCATCTTGCTTGTGATTATTTCAACAGCATTCGCGATAGTTGACGTGTCGGGAAGTGTAGTCATCTTCGGTGTCATGATTGTATGGACACTCTCATTTATCGCGGACAAGAGATTCCCGTCATGCTTAACCTTGACAAGATTGTATTTGTCACCACCTCCAAGGAAATTAATAATGTCGCCAGATGTGACAATCCCACGGAGTTTACGACTCCCAGCATCAATCACAGGTAACCGCCGGAAACCACAGTTAGTCATTGTTTCAACTGCAGTGATGATACTCATACTCGGCTGGACTGAAACTACGTCACGTGTAGCGATCGCCATTATTTCCCCTTCATGCGAGGCAATGTGGGATTTAAACTCTACCGGGCCCCGGTCAAGATTCCCGGGCGTTCTTACAGATTTACCGACAGGTTTTATCGTACGATTATTATGCATAGTTACACTATCCTAATCCTTTATCGACGGCAAATTCCCGAATTTACAGGACATTTGATATTCGTGGTACCCTTACGCCAGCACCAATGCCTTCATAACGTCATGCCGATCCAGAATCCCCACCACACGGGTCGAATCAAGAACCGGGACACGGCTGATATCGTATCGAACCATCAGTGCAGCCGCAGACTGAACTGGTTCATCCGGAGAGACCGAAACTACCGTTTTGGTCATTATGGTCTCGATCGGTGTTGATGCATTATTTTCGAGTACACTTCGAACTCTCCCTGCCTTGAGAAGATCTCTCCTTGAGATCATCCCAAAACACTTATTCTTTTTAATCACGGGAAAGGCGGAAAACCCGCTTTCAATAATAAGATTATAAATTTTCTGGACGGGGTCCTCGGGTGCACAGGAGACTACTTTTCTCGTCATATAATCTCCCGCTAGTCCTCTGAGCTCATGCCGTGTGATGATAATAGGAAACAGGTCAGAAATGATCACACCTCCAATTATATTCCGCCTTTCATCGGTTACTGCCGCGCTATCCGTCCTGAATTCCCTGATCGACTTCACTGCTTGTTCAATAGTGGTACCTTCAAAAACGGCTGCGGGTTCTTTCATGAAGCCCTCGACCGTCACATTTGATTTCGTTGCTAGGATTCTAAGTACATCAGTAATATCAATATATCCCAGGAGTTTTTTTTTACCATCATGAATGTAAATCTCTCGAAAGGAATCATCCCGAAGAATCTGACGGGCCTTTGTCACGGTATCATCAAGCTTGAGAAGCGGCACGTCAACCATGAAGTCTGCAACCAGTTTCATTAAAGGAATTCCTCCTCCCTGCAGGATGAACAGAGCATAACGTTGTCAATCCGCTTTAAGTCGTCTGACATCTTGCCACAACGATTACACATACCCATTTCAATTTCTTCGACCCGGTTGACCTCGATCAGGTCCGCCATTAACTCATTAATCTCGGTAGATACCGTGAGAAGATCCCGCACCGTTACAATCCCGATTACCGCATTATCGTCATCGACAACGGGTAATCTTCTTACACGGTGCTTGATCATCATATGGGCGGCATCCCCGACAGTCTTCCCTACCGATACCGTTATCAACGGAGTGCTCATGATCTCGCAGACCTTAACGGTACCGGGTCTCTTGTCCTTCGCCACGACCTTGCAGTTAATATCCTCCTCGGTCACAATGCCAATCGGCAGGTTATCTTTGAGAACAATGCAACTGCCCACTTCGTCCCTGCACATTGAGGATGCAGCTTCCGCTACATTCGCTTCGTACCCGATTGTTGTCGGATTGCTCTGCATAATTTCGTTTATCGGGATACGGGTCTCGAAATGGATCTGGTCTTTTTCATTATTCAAGAGTTCACCTCCATATGATGCTACAGTTTACCTTACTGCAAGACTCCGATATAAAGAAATTGGTGTATATATACTTCCCTGAAGGGGAATCCCGGGGTTTACAATCCATAAAAAAAATAAAAATGGGATGTATTGCATATGATAATATGCAGCGCCACTGATCTCTTCATAAGGATTATTATGATGACACGACTGGCAGCATCTGAGCGAGGTGTTTAATGGATATTTTTGTCCAGACAAAAAATAGTTTCTCGAGATTCCTTTCCGCGTTTTTCAGGAAAAAACGCTCAAGAATTGGAATTTATGGTCCACCCAATGCGGGAAAGACAACACTTGCGAACCGGATAGCCCGTGACTGGGCCGGGGACGCGGTGGGAACTGTAAGTGAGATCCCTCATGAAACCCGGAGAGCGCTCAGAAAGCAGGACATCTGTATTTCGGGTGCAAACGGCCATTCGATAACAATAGATATTGTCGATACACCTGGGGTGACCACAAAAATTGATTACAAGGAATTTCTCGAGTATGGCCTTGACAAGGATGAAGCAATCACACGGGCACGAGAAGCAACGGAAGGTGTCGCCGAGGCAATGCACTGGCTTCGGGAGGATATCGACGGTGTGGTCTACATGCTGGACAGCACATCGGACCCTTTCCAGCAGGTCAATATCATGATGATCGGGATCATCGAGAGCAGGCAACTTCCCGTCATAATTGCCGCCAATAAAATCGATCTCCCGGATGCAGCCCCGCAGAAGATCAGGAGCGCTTTCCCCCAGCACCCGGTAGTACCGATTTCATGCCTTGAGGGTAAGAATATTGAAGAACTCTATGAACAGATGGTCCATTCGTTTCGGTGATTGAACATGTTACAGGGGGTTCAGATAGACCTAATCTCGCAGGAAAGTCTTGAAAATATGACATCAATGGAGAAAATTCACCTGATACTTGACAAAGTCCGGCAGGGAACAATCGTTATTCTGGAAAAAGGGCTCGAACCTGATGAGCAGAGTAAGCTCATTGAGATGACCATGAAAGAGATCCTTCCGGATGATTTCAACGGTATTGAGATGGAAACATACCCGTCGCGTGAGGAAGGTTCATTCTTGTCGAGACTGATTGGTAAGCATTCAACCTCGACGAGACTTACTGTTATCGGGCCTGCGAACCAGTTGAAAATGATAAAAAAAGATAAAGACCAGATTAGTGCCTGGATATCTACAAGATGATCTTTTATGCCTCATAAGTGTGTTCAGTGCGGAAGGGATTACAAGGATGCGTCCCCCGTTATCCTGCGCGGATGTGAAAGTTGCGGGGGTAGAAAATTCCTTTATGTCGGGGAAAGTGACAGGAATAAAGACATAATGCTTGAGCAATCTGCTGAGGCATTTGCAAAGGAGAACCCGGACCAGGTGCTCATAGTGAGCACCGAATTGAATGGGGTTGAAGAGAACCGTGAACGTGTTGAAAGTATCAGAATTATCGCTCCCGGTACTTATGAATTGAATATCGAAAAACTCGCAATTTCTGATGAACGTGTTGTTGGAATAGGGGTGGAGGGGAATTATCTCCTTGACCTTCACTCCATGATAAAACCCGGAAAAGATAAGAAAAACCGTAAATAATCATAGGTTTTTTTGGGCCCAGGAAATTACCCCTTTTAATGAGCCTTTTTAAAACATCGGGTTAGCCTTTCGGGATTTCCGGTAAAAAAACTCTTCCGAAGACGGCTCCTCACGAGAAACCGGGGGTCACCACCCTGATAAAGCCGGACTGTTGAGTATCATGTAATAATTGCTCCCGGTCGAAAAAAGGTTTTTAAGGGCTAATTATGCCCTGAATTAGAATTTCTGTTCATTAATGAACCGAATTCCCAGGATTAATTTATGTTATCAACACTATATCCTTTATCGGCGAGCAACTCTTTAACACGCTCACGATGATTTCCCTGCAGTTCAATTGAATTTCCTTTCACCGTGCCACCGCAGGCAAGTTTTCCCTTCATATATTTCGAGAGGTCTTCAAGGTCAATATCGGTCGGATCAAGTCCCTCGATAACAGTGACTTCTTTACCATACCGTCGCTTATTCACCTTGACATTAATCCTCTGCTGCTCCTTTGCTACCTCCTCACAAATACATAGTTCTTTAGGTAGTCCACAGGTTGGACAAATCCCACCGTTCATTACTTGTACCTTTAAAGTTTCGTTATTTATTTGTTGGCATGCAAATGGTGTATTGCCGGGGGAATTTCCGGCCGCATGAATTGATTACAGGCAATTTTTTTGAGACTCTTTGAAATTTCTCCTGAATTACTCTCTTTCCATACATCGTAATTGGGATAACAGGACTCAATGGTATTTAAAATTCCTGCATGCAATGTACATAAACAATGTCTGTCATGGTTCTCGGCACCGCATCACATGTAGGTAAAAGCACAATTGTCGCAGCACTGTGCCGTTCCCTGGTAAACCGGGGGTACCGGGTCGCCCCATTCAAATCCCAGAACATGAGTCTTAACTCCTTTGTCACGCAGGATGGGTGTGAGATTGGTATTGCTCAGGCGATGCAGGCGATCGCCGCTAAAATTGAACCTGAAGCCGACATGAACCCGGTTCTCTTAAAACCAAAAGGCGGGACGGTTTCACAAGTGGTCCTGCTCGGACACCCGTATAAGGATGTTGCAATTTCCGCATATTATCTGGAGACAGACTATCTTCTCGGGGTTGCAGTTCAATCCGCAGACAGACTCATGGTGAAATTCGATCACATTGTTGTGGAGGGTGCTGGGGGAGCTGCCGAAGTAAATCTCTATTCACGGGATATTGCAAATATCAGGCTTGCAAAAGCCTTTAAAATGCCAATTATCCTTGTCGCGGATATTGAAAGAGGGGGCGTCTTTGCATCCATATACGGTACCCTGCAACTTCTTCCTCCTGAAGTCCGGGAATTAGTCCGGGGGATTATTATTAATAAATTTCGGGGAGATCCCGAAATTTTCTCACCGGGAATTGGTATCATCGAGGATCTGACAGGTATACCGGTACTCGGAGTCGTACCGTATTGCGAGATCGCACTCCCAAGCGAAGACTCTCTTTCTATTGGTGATAAAAAAGCAGGAAATTACCCGATAAAGATAGCAATTATCCACCTTCCGCATATCTCAAACTTTACTGATTTCGAACTACTTGAACAACATGCCGCCGTACAGTATGTTTCCCCGGGCGAACCGCTTGATGGATACGATTGTGTCATCGTACCCGGGACCAAGAATACTATCGATGATTTAATGGAACTACACCGGAGTGGTTGTGCAGGGAAACTGACCCAGGTACGAAATTCAGGGATACCGATTATCGGGATATGCGGAGGTTACCAGATGCTTGGACGTGAACTGCACGATTCTGGTGTAGAATCCCGCGAAGGGATATATCCGGGGCTTGGATTCCTTAACGGTGTAACAAAATTCATTAATTATGACAAGAGTACGGTACAGGTTCGGCACAGGGCCAACCAGGTCCCACCGATATTATCAGGAATAGGGGACGTAAACGGGTATGAGATCCACATGGGTGTGACAGAAAAGGGAGATGACCAGGAGGCATTTGATAATGAGGGTGCGGTATCAGCCGATGGCCTAGTCATCGGTACCTATATGCACGGCCTCCTGTCCAATCCCCGGGTTGTCAATGCACTCTTGTCGTACCTTTACGAAAAGAAAGGTGAATTATATGTCCGTTTGAAAGAGACAGGCCTGCCGGACCCGTACGATCAGCTTGCTCTGCACTTCGAGGAACATGTGGACATGAAAAAAGTAATACAGATTTTCACAGGACGGTGAAAGAACGAAACCATCTGCGTGGGTGGGTGATGTGGCAAATTATGTTTCTCTTTCCACGTCCTGAATGATTGTGGTTTTTTTTCCTGAATATACGGAGATTCTATCTTCCATCTGTTTTAATAGTGATGGAATTTCCGTTTTTAAGAAGGTAATTCTTTTTTCGAGCGTGGACCTGTCCCTCTCACTTTCTGTCAGTTCAACCGATTTCAAATAGTGACGACGATCGAGGGATTCTTTCTCGTGCCTCATACCATTTCCGTCAATTTTCTTCCGGATCTCTTTCAGCCCGTTTCCAGAGCCTTCGATTTTAGTTACAATTACCTGCATTTTAAGGGGGAGTAATGAGGGAGTCGAAAAAAAATGATGTTCTTCTTTATTTTTGAGAGAGATGTCCCCGTTCGTCACCATAACATTTATTTCAGGAAGTATCTCGGTCAATTCCTGGTGAAGAATGGAAATTGCAGGGATTTCACTTTTAGAGAGAAGTTCTGAAAGAGTATGCGTCTTTTTTGCGAGCGACAGGTTATGGTCCCTCTGGGCAACCTTTTCAGCCCGTTTCAATACGTGAATAATCATATTCCCGGATGAAAAGAACTCCGAAAGTAATTTTTCACGCTCATCTGTCAGCTGCTTCTCTTCTGCGTGAAATTCATCCAGTTGTTTCATCCTCGGGTCCTTGCTTAACCGGCTCGTTTCCATAGTAATGGCTTCAATTTCACCCCTGAGAACCGAGGACTGATCAGTCAGTTCAGGATACCGTTTTTCCGCCTGGTCAAATTCCCCGAGTAAATGGAGGTAAGATTCATGAAGCTGATCGATCCTGTGAAGTTCTTCTCTGTTTTTACGTGTCTCAGCAATTACAGGGTTCATTGAGTTGATTTCACGCCCAACCTGGTCAATGGCTGCCCGGATTGATTTCATTTCTTCGGGAAAAACCCCGATAAGATACCGACCGGGGCCTGCCGAACTTTTAACACATCCCTTAAGGCATTCTGTAACTGCGATGTAAAAATCATCAGGATTTTCAGGGAATTGCCGCGTAAGAGCTGACAATATAGTTTTTTTATAAAGAGGGAGAGATTTTTCAACAACTTTCTCGAGTTTCGGGTGAACGATACTCTCATGTTCAGCAGAGCCAAGGAGGCTTACAAGTTCCCTTAACTGTTCAATATTTTCGAGTATTTTTTTTCTTGAAAGATCAACATTCCCTTTTTCATAGTTCCCAACCTTTAAATTCTCGTCCGCCAGCCAGCCGGGAATCTCACGTAACGCCAGGGTTAAGGGAGACACCTCATCTTTCCGGAATATATTCTTTAACTGCTGAAACATGAACACTCCAGTTTAACCTGCAGGAAAACATCCTTTCTGATGAAATAATATGGTTGAGGTCACAAAAATAACATAACCCAATCAATCGTCCCCGGTAATTTTACGAAGTCGTTCAACACCATCGATTTCGCTTATCACTTTTACCACGGCCCTTGGTACCAGATCTTCCCAGGATTCTCCTACGAGCATCCTTCTCCGGATTTCAGTACCACTATGGGTCGCTCTTTCATACATTGCCGGGGAGTTTACAGGGATCCCTGCTTCCCGGAACAACCGGACAACCAATGGATTGCTCGAATAAATGATATCAAACGGGGGTGCCAGGGATCTTACATGTGAGACCCACAGGGCATTTCGCCTGATATCTTCTATCGGGATCACGTAAAACGGGCACCCCAGCCCGTCGAGGGCGGTCGTTATCATCAGTACCCGCTCGCCCCCGGTAAACGGGTTTCCGGGTTCGTGGCTCATCTGGGCACTCCCGACACCGATTACAATCTCGTCAACACTCTCGGCGATCTGGCGGAGAACCTTCTGATGACCATTATGGTAAGGCTGGAACCTCCCGATATAGAATGCTCTGCTCATTTTGATACCACCATATTCGCGATCCTGGCAGCAAAAGCTCCGGCAGTAAATCCGGAATCAATATTCACTACTGCGATAACCGAACAGGACTGGAGCATGCTGGCAAGGGCAGCCCTTCCCTGGCCCATATATCCATATCCGCTACTGACCGGGACTCCAATAACCGGTCGGTCAATAAGGCCGGCAACAACTGCAGGAAGCGTCCCTTCACGCCCGGCAGCCACAATGAATACGTGGGCATCAAGAAGGTCTTTTAATGCAGGGAACAGGCGGTGAATGCCTGCCGCACCAACATCATACGCTGTACATACCCTGCAGCCCATCTCCTCGGCGATTACTTTTGCCTCTTCTGCAACTCCGATATCTGATGTGCCGGCGGTAATAATTCCCACAACACCACCCGTTGCGGACAGGGGGAATAGCATCGGGTGCAGACAGGACGACCATTTTTGCGGCCTCGTGATACGTCAAATGCAACCCTCTTTTCCCGCTTCTCTCCCGGATAATTTCCTGCTGACCGGGACTAATCCGCGATATCAGGCATCTGCCCGTGACTTCTGCATGGTGAATTGCAATATCTGCAAGATGACCCGGATCTTTTCCCTCGGCTAAAACAACCTCCGGAATGCCGCACCTCAGCTGCCTCCCGAGATCAAGGCGCGCAAAATCACCGATTGCTTCGATTCGCAGGCCTTCAATCTCCTTTACAGCCTCATCGAGCGAAATTTGGCCATTATTCAGCCTTTTCAGGGCATCCCTCAGCATATGATTCGGTTGCATGATTTGATAATAAAGATATGGTCTGGCGTGTAATTATACGTTCATAGGAGAGGAGAGATGGATAAACGGAAACGGGAATAGATCCTCTGCACTGGCAGTTCTTCTGGGGACATTTTTATTTTTTAAATTTCTAATCTGATCCGCTTGAAAATGCATCCATTTCATATGAAAATACGGTCCCTTTTTTTATGAACACGAGCGACATCTGAGCGAAAAGAGGATGAGCCCGGTATTAATAATGGATACTTTTTTAGGAAGGAATATTTTTATCATCTGCAAATTTGAGGATAATGTAATCCTTTAGGGGTTGCTTGAAATGAAAACACTAGTCAGGGTTAGCATCGTCGTTTTGATATCTTCTCTACTCTTTTGCACAATCGCTGTGACAGGAGACGCTTACTACGGGAATGAAACGGGGCCAATCTATATGGGAGACAAAACGGGTTTCCAGGGAATTAATACTCCCGGGCAAGCCGTTTATATAATTGCTGGAATCCCCCGGGTCCAAAATCAAACAAACGGAACCATTCAAGCGCTTCCGCCTTCTCAGGAAGAAACCGGATCTTACGGGCTGACTTCATCTGAAATTACAGAGATCCTAAACGCGCATAATGCTTATCGCAATGAGGTAGGGGACCCACCATTAACATGGTCGAGCGCGGCAGTCTACCTACGCACAAAATTGGGCAAACACCGTCGCGGGGGAAGCTGCATTCAACCCGCGACACAGCTCCGGGTCATACGGTGAAAATATCGCGTGGGGATCTTCAGGATATTATTCATGGACTAATATTGTTAACATGTGGGGCGGAGAAAAATCAATGTTTATTTATGGGCCTTTTAATGATGGCTCAAGCACAACCGGACATTGGCAAGACGTTGGCCATTACACCCAAATTGTGTGGCATGATACAACCGAATGCGGTTGTGGCAAGGCGACACATTCATCAGGTCAGGATTTCTGGGTATGCAGTTATAATCCCCCCGGCAATTATTGGAACCAGTACCCGTATCCCCTTGTTCAACAAAGCAGGAGATATGTCGGGGTGTTCCGTGGAGCCGGGAAGTGGTACCTGGATTATAACGGAAATGGAGCATGGGACGGATCGGGAACGGATAGGCTTTACACCTTCGGTTCGACAGGGGACCTTCCATTATCAGGTGACTGGGATCATGACGGCCTGGCGGAGATAGGTGTATTCCGCCCTTCGACCCATACGTTCTACCTGGATTATAACGGTAACGGAGCCTGGAACGGCGCCGGAACCGACAGGCAGTATTCGTTCGGGGCAAACGGGGATAGGCCAGTGGCCGGAGACTGGGATAACGACGGGTTTTCAGAGATTGGCGTATTCAGGTCTTCGACCCATACGTTCTACCTAGATTATAACGGTAACGGAGCCTGGAACGGCGCCGGAACCGACAGGCAGTATTCGTTCGGGGCAAACGGGGATAGGCCAGTGGCCGGAGACTGGGATAACGACGGGTTTTCAGAGATTGGCGTATTCAGGTCTTCAACTCATTCTTTTTATCTGGACAATAATGGTAATGGAGTCTGGAATGGAGTTGGTACCGACAAATTATACAGTTTCGGTGCCGTTGGAGACATGCCGGTAACCGGCGACTGGGGAAATGACGGTATCTCCGAGATTGGCGTATTCAGGTCTTCAACTCATTCTTTTTACCTCGATTATAGCGCCAACGGCGTCTGGAACGGCGCCGGAACCGACCGGCAGTATTCATTTGGAGCAAGCGGAGACAAGCCGGTTGTTGGAAAATGGGTGTAGGAGGACGAAAAAGGCAATTATAGCCGTCCCAATAAGATTTATATTTTATTAGTACCCTGAATTTTTTGATAAAAAAAATATTCTAAGAGAAAATAATCTCGCCAGTAATTTTTTTTGATTTACCCATATGAGACAATAATTATTTAAAAGAGCTTATCAGGAATGAGATTATCTTTATATTTACGTTTTTTCCAATTTTCGCGTTCGGTTGATCCGGTTAAATAATTCCTGATAATTTCCAAGCAACCAGATTAGAGGGTTATTAAGATTTACGGGGAGGACAATAGCAGGAAGGGGTAAATGGCCTGTCGTTAATAATTAATTGAATACCTCATTGAGTTTAAAGCCTCAAAACGCAAACCAGATATGAAGACTCGGGGAAGGTATCGATAATGAATAATTCGCAGTTCGACATACATTATACGTTCATCATATGAGTTATCTTTTATATGTCGCATTATTCGGGGCAGTCGCGGTAATATTCCTATGGTTACGGGATGCACGGATATACTATCGCACAGGTCTTCCGGGATACAGGAAGGCAGCGCGTTATGGAGTATTATATGGTGCACTCGCCACTCTCGGATTCCTCATTGCACTGCTAAGTGCTTCTGCAGAAGTGATCGGTATCGGCATTGTGATGGCCGCACTTTTTCTCCGGGACAGAGGTACACGGGAAAAGGTATGGACAGACGAAAGTACCACCGAACGCTTATTAGGCACGGTAAAATACCGGAAAAAATAGGATAACGGACTGGAACGGTGAGAGGAGAATGATTCAAAAACCGCGAGGGACAAGGGACTTCCTCCCTGATGAAATGGAGCGACGGAGGGCAGTTGAAAAACGCATGCGTGAGGTTTCCCGTCGCTGGGGATATCGCGAGGTCTGTACCCCTGAATTTGAAGAACTGGAATTGTTCACGGCGAGGTCGGGCGAAGGTATAATTGAAGAAATGTACGTATTTGAGGATAAGGGGGGCCGCATGATGGCGCTTCGGCCGGAGATAACGGCGGCAGTCCAGAGAATGTACCTTAACGAGGCACGGGTTACGCCAAAACCACTACGATGGTGCTATTTTGCAGATTGCTTCAGGTATGAACGACCCCAGAAAGGACGATATCGCCAGTTCTGGCAGTTTGGCGTTGAATTGATCGGTGCGGACACACCAGTTGCGGACGCTGAAGTAATCATACTTGCCAGGGATCTCCTTCAAGCTTCAGGGGTATCATTTTCACTTCACATAGGACACCTTGGGTTCATGAAAACGCTGCTTTCTGACATTGATTTAAAAGAACAGCGCATTATAATGCGATATCTTGATAAAAAGGACTATGATGGCCTGAAGGGACACCTTGATGTTTCGGGCAGGACGGACCTCTATTTTTCCCTCACCACGCTGCTGGAATGTCGATCGCTCGATGAGGTATCAAAAATTACCGGGAAAATTCCGGAATATGAAAGGATTGCAGAAACACTGGGCCTGCTCGATGAAATGGAGGTCTCATATTCCCTTGATCCGGGTATCGCCCGGGGACTTGACTATTATACCGGAATGGTATTCGAGGCATTTGCGGATAACCTTGGTGCTGAAAACCAGATCCTTGGTGGAGGGGCCTATCGTCTCGCCCACCTCTTCGGCGGGGATGAGGTGCCGTCGTCCGGGTTTGCAATCGGATTCGACCGGGTGATGGTCTCATTGGGCGATCTCACCGAAACAAAAGAACTTGTGGTTGGCATTGTCTACACTCCGGATGGACGGACCCACGCGCTCAGGACCGCCAGGGCATTTCGGGAAGCAGGGGTCAGGACCGAGACAGACATAATGGGACGTAATATCGGGGCCCAGATCACTCATGCATCAAAATCTGCACGATTTGTCGTAATTGTCGGAAAACGCGAACATGAGTCCGGGACCGTTACCCTGAAAGACCTGGACAGTGGCGAGCAGCGTGAACTTGACATCCTATCTGCAGTCCGCGAGGTGGTAGCAAGTGGTCCTCGCGGATGAACTTGCGAAGGCGCAGAGAAGTATCAGTGTTGCTGAATTCTTCGAGAAAAACAAGCATCTGCTGGGATTTGACTCCCCTACCCGGGGGATTATCACGACAGTCAAAGAAGCAGTAGACAATGCTCTTGATGCATGTGAAGAGGCAGAAGTTCTTCCCGACATCTATGTGGGAATAAAGCGGGTATCCGGTGACGTGTTCCGTATTATTGTTGAGGACAATGGTCCCGGCATTATTCCGGATCAAATCCCGTATGTGTTCGGAAAACTTCTTTATGGCTCACGATTCCACCAGATCAAGCAGAGCAGGGGCCAGCAGGGAATTGGTATCAGCGCAGCTGTCCTGTATGCGCAACTCACGACAGGTACACCGACCCTGATAATTTCACGGACAAGCGCCGCAACACCCGCCTGCGAGGTCTTACTCCAAATCAAAATTGAGACCAACGAACCGGACGTTATCAGCCGGAAAGAGATCGAGTGGGACAGGGCGCATGGGACCCGGGTTCAGATTGAATTTAAAAGCAGCCTTGCCGCAAAAAAAAGGCTCCTTGAATACCTGCGTTACACGGCCGTGGTAAATCCCCATGCCCGGCTCCGGGTCGACCTTGATGAAGAAACGGAAACATTCGAGCGGGTAAGCGCGGAGATAATCGTATGTCCGAAAGCGATCCAACCCCATCCGCATGGTATCGAGATCGGCCAGCTCCAACGTATGCTGGCATCAAGTGACGAACCGGTGGAGCAGTTCCTTGTTTCCGGTTTTTCCCGTGTCGGTAAGAAAACCGCAATTGAAATGTGCCAGATTGCGGGAATCTCCACGGAAAAATCTGCAAAAAAACTAACCAAAGATGAACAACGACTGTTGATTGCTGCGATGCAGCAAGTGAACGTTCCAGCCCCGCCTGCGTCGCTCTGCCTCTCACCGATTGGTGAGGATCTGATCATCAGAGGCCTTCGTAAAGAGTTCCCGATGGACTTTGTCAAAGCCAGGACACGACAGAGCTCGGTGTTTTCAGGTCATCCCTTTATGGTCGAAGCGGCACTTGGGTATGGCGGCAAACTTCCACCTGAAGGAACTGCGCAGATTCTCAGGTTTGCAAACCGTGTGCCACTAATGTACCAGCAGGGTGCCTGTGCTATTACTGGTTGCATCTCGGAAATAAACTGGAAAAGTTACTCCGTTTCACAGCAGGGCCTTCCGGTCGGCCCATTACTCATCCTTGTCCATGTAGCCTCGACAAATGTACCCTTCACCAGTGAAAGTAAGGATGCAGTTGCATCAATACCTGAAATAGAAAAGGAGATTACCCTCGCTCTTCAGGAACTGGGCCGGGATTTAAAACAGTTTCTTTCAAGGAGAGACAGAAATCGCCTCGCAGAAGACCGTGCTCGTGCGGTGTGCGCCATAATACCGGAGATCGCGGAGAAAGTAAGCGAGATTGTCGAGCTTCCCGTCCCGGATATCGGCCCAATCGAAGGGCGTATCATGAGAAAAATGGTTGTGAAGAGACGGTTATCGGGTGAAACGGTGACGATCGAGCTGAACAACTACACCGATTTTAGCGGAACCGTTTCGGTTTATGAGACCTCTCCCGATAATGCAGAGGATGCCCAACCAAAGGCCAATTTCGTAACAGCCCTTGATAACGAGTTTACCAAGGTTTGGCAGGTATCGATTTCGCCCGGCGCGAGCTGGAAGGTCACCTGGAGAGGGATGGGTGGCGGCAGCCTCGATATCCGGGGAATCGAAGACAGCAAACTTGTGGTGGTAGACCTAAATGGCTAAACCAGACCTTAATTCGCGAGCTATTGACAAGTTGCAAACAATTGCACAAAACTGGTATGATCAGATAAAGGGCGGGGTGATCCCCTCCATAAACCTGCCAACCAGGACGAAACATAATATTGAATACGACGACGAGAGTGAAGTCTGGAAATACGGCGAGAAAGAGAGTACACGCTCTGCAGGGTCAGCGAAAAGCGCTTTGCACATTCTGAAGATGGCTTGGGTGATCTGGTTTTTGAAAAAACAGATCGGTGAAAACAGGTCGTCCACATTGAGAGAGTTGTATTACATCTCAGAAGGCTGGAAAAAAGCAAAATTCGGTGCCCAGGATGAGAGCAATTTCCTGATTGAAGACCTTGAGATCCTCACTGACATGCAACGGGAGGCTTTTCATTTACGACCAGAAGAAGATGGTGCTACAATATTCGGCCCAGTTGAATTGAAAGAAGTGACCCGGAGAGGAGAGCGAAAAATCCATTGCAGGGATGATGTCGGAGAGGCGGGTTACCAGATACCGACCAATGTTGATACCATTGATTTCCTTAGCCATGATGCCAAATTTGTTATAGCGATCGAGACAGGGGGTATGTATGCGAGGCTTATCGAGAACGGTTTTGATGAGGATTATAAGGCTATCCTTGTTCACCTGAAAGGTCAGCCGGCCCGTTCGACCCGTCGGGTCCTGAACAGGATTAATGAACAGTTTAAACTCCCCGTCGTTGTTTTTACCGACGGCGACCCATGGTCGTATCGGATTTATGCCAGTGTTGCCTATGGGGCAATCAAAAGCGCCCATATGTCAGAAATCCTGGCAACGCCCCAGGCCAGGTTTATCGGTGTACAGCCAAGTGATATCCGGGACTACAACCTCCCTTCAGACCACCTTAACGAACGCGATATTGCAGCATTAAACAGTGAACTGACCGATCCGCGCTTTGCAACAGATTACTGGAAAGAGCAGATCAACTTACAAATTAAAATGGGAATGAAGTCAGAACAACAGGCGTTTGCAGCCAGGGGACTTGATTTTGTAACAAAAGAATATCTCCCTAAGACGGCTGTCTGATATGGGAATCATTTGATTGTAAAAGAATCTATATCAGCGTCCTTTTCATTTTTATACCATCTTCTTTTCTGGAAATGTACACTTCTGCCAGATGAAAATTAAGATCAATACTAACCGGAGGACTGCCAGAAAAGATGAGATTTAGTGCCGTTAATGTCACCAGACACAATGTTTCCACGATCTACACAAAGAACCGGAAAGCAATCCATGCAATTAGCAACATGATCGCAGAATACTTGAGGCCTGCAATTGCGCTGCCCTCCCCCATCTGCCCGGCGACAAGACCGGAAAATATGCCCTGGATCATGGCAGCATGGGCGAACAAGCGTTTGTAAAAGAAAATGTTAAGGTTTTTTATGAACTGCGGACCGGATTGTCCCCCCGCCTGGGCTGCAGTTGCCATCGTGGTCAGAAATGTAGTAACGAGGACAAAAATAACAAACAGGAAAACCATGAACGAAACGAGCACAATAATGACATAAATCATCATGTTGTTGTTACGCTCCGTTTTCAGCTTTACAAACTCATATGTATCATTTGCCGCCGCCCGGAGTACTTCGCTGGCATCACCGCCAGCCCTGCTTGCCTTAGCAATGAGGTCGACACTCCGGTCTGCAAGCGGGGTACGCAATCGTTGCCCGAAACGGTACATCGCCTGAACAAATGGCACATTCCATGACATTTCACTATCCATTTTTCGTATGTACGGCGTTAATGTACTATATTCACCCGCGGAAACGAGGTGGACCGCATTGGGGAGGGTCATACCGCTGTCGTTCATACCCGCGAGATCACGGAAGAAATTGGGAAGCGCTTCTTCGAGATTTTTTATCCGTTTTGATTCCCTTACATGGAGAACTGCGAGCGGACCAATAGCAATAAGGATAGAAATTACCGCGATATCATCAATAATGGTTGTCGTAAACATTACCGAAAGGCCATACTGCTTGATCATGGTAGCGGTTCCGATAAGGAAGAAAAGAAGCGATACCGGGAGGCACACAATAAGAATATTAATCGGCTGTTCGATAAGCACCTTCAGGGGATGCCGGATGAAACGGCCAAACCCGATCCGGTGAGATCGATCATATTCGAGCTTTTCTTCAATTTCACGTTCCGCATCATCTGAATAACTGATACGTTTCCCGGGTATGCTTTCAGGAATACTATTTTTCCCGCCAAAACCTGGGATTTTATCCTTCCAGCCCATTTCAACCCTCCGGTGTCATTGAACTGATCATTATAACGAACATGATACTCCCGAACGGGATCATCATGTAGATGATCACATAGAGAAAGATAGGATTTGCATTGTTCCCGATGACCGACATAATCGACTGCAGGATAATCAGGAAAAGCGGACCTGCAACCATCGCGGTCACGTATGACTCAGCAATAAGGCCAAGGGTATCAAGAAATAGTTTCTGGGTCTGCCGATTTTCGACAGAATATTGTTCGGCCTTTGTCCGGAAATATACCGTCAGGTTACTTCCACTAGAAATACTTCCCATCGCACCCTGGATGAATTCTTTCATTCTCATGCTTGGCGTTGAAACGGAGGTGATTCTCAAAGCATCGATGAGATCTTTACCAAACATGTCAATTTCCCGCACGATATATCTGGCTTCAACAGAACTTTCACCATATATAGTACTATCTGCCAGCTGGCGGAAAATCTCGGCTGGGGGAATACCCGCAGTCGACATCGCAGTAATGTAATTAATAGCGTAGGGAAGTGTGGCATCAATATTTCTGCGCCGGTTTCCCGCGATCATTGAGGGGTAAAGGTTGTATATCAGGTAGGTCAACCCTCCAAAAACAAGAAGAGAGATTATTGTCACTACGACGGTTCCCAACAAAAGACTATATTGTGCAATTGGGACGAGCGCATCTGGAACTGCCCCGCGATATGTGACAAGTTTCGTAAGTTGGAAAATAAATGTGATAGTTCCAATCCCAACTGCTGCAAGGAGGCCTACAAGAACAGAGGTTACAAACGCCGTAGAAAGATATACCTCAAAGGGAGTTTGAATGCGTGCTGAAAGCAGATCTTTTCTCAATTCCGAATATTTTTCCCGTCGGGCTTTTACACTCTTTCCGAGAATGTTGAAACAGAAGCGTTCATAACTATTCATACAACTCTGCCCTTACCTTTTGTATTACGGCTTCGGAATCTCTGAAATACGAAACGAGGATATTGGATACATCCCTGAAATGCCGGATTTTCTTGATACGCATCCATTCAAGAACTTCCTGCCTTCTTTTGAGCTCTTCCCTGATCCGCTCCTCATTCCATCCCCTTTCCTCCATAATCTCTTCCAGGATAAAGGATTTTCCGGAATAGGTAATTTCATCAGTCGCCTGTCTCCACTTAAATACTTCATTTGTGATTAACTCATTCGTCCGGGGATCGATATCAAGGATCTCAATAATCTGTTTATTCCGCCTTATTCTCTGGCCACCTACCCTGGCCTGCACCTGGACACAGACGAGGTCCAATGCAGAAAGCATATTCCTCGGGACATCGAGAGGTGGATTTTCAATCCTGTGAACTACGCTCGCAACAGAATCCGCGTGAATCGTCGAATAGGTAACGTGTCCGGTGCTCATCGCCTGGAACAACGTCTGGGCTTCCTTACCTCGAACTTCACCAACCAGGATGTACTCCGGGCGCTGACGTAGTGCCGCCCTCAGGAGTTCATACATGTCGATTTCACCTTTTCCGGCAGAATCGAATGAGGCCCTGGTAATACTCGGGATCCAGTTCGGATGTGGGAGTTTCAATTCCCGAGTATCCTCAAGAGTGACGATCTTAGCCAGCGGCGGGATAAAAAGAGCAATTGCATTCAATGCTGTTGTCTTTCCCGAAGCGGTCCCACCCGCGAGAATCAATGATTTTCCAGTCTCTACAGCAAGCCAGAGAAAGGCAATTGACAGTGGGGAAAAGGTATGCCATTCAATCAGATCCGTCGGTGTAATTGGTTCTTCTCTGAATTTACGGACCGTGAATGTGGATCCATGTGCTGTCACCTCTTGTCCAAGAGTCATCTGAATACGAGATCCGTCGCTCATTGTTGCATCAAGCATCGGTTCGGCGATAGAAATATATTTACCTGCCCTTTGGGCGAGTTTAGTAACGAAAGAGTCCAGATCTTCAGCGTTGGTGAACATCAGGTTGGACTTCATCGACTCATAACGGGCATGGTAAACAAATATTGATGAATTGACCCCGTCACACGAAATATCCTCAATATATTTATCATGCATAATGGGGTCGATCAACCCCTGACCGAGGAATTCCTTCTCCATATTATAGAGTATTTTTGCCCTCTGGACAGGAGTCAGGGACAGACCATAATCTGCAATGATATCGTCAGTTACCTTTTTAAGAGTAATTTTTGCAAATTCGGGAACAATATCCCTTGAGTTGACATCCAGTCTTTCGAATATACGTTCTTTTAATTCAGCGAAAAGGTCCATTTCCGCTGGTGACAGGACTGGTTCCAGCACGGTATATGTGTATTCATGCGTGGAATTGTCATATACCACCCTGACATAGGCAAAGGGCTCATTAACCGGATAGAATTCAAGTTCCTCGACACCGGCCTTCGGTTTCAATACCAGATCTATGAGCGGGCCATGAATTTTCGGGTTGTATTCCTCGGTTTCATGCCTGATCAATTTGAACAGGTTAAATTTATCGAGGAAACCTCCTTTTTCCACTGCCACCGACCCGTCCGCATCCTGGTCGATGTTAATGCTGGATAGACCACCCGTCGGGAGTCCCGCCTGCCATATCTTATCAATTTCCTCCGGAACAGTACCATCCGGCATGGCAAATGGCGAAGTACGGGTCTTCAGTTGTACTTCATCGATCTCAAATGTTGCACCCTTTGGGAGGATGAGTCCGCTTATCCCCGTGATCTGGTCTATACTGACAATTTTTTCATCTTGCTCGGTAATATCATCGGTCCACATGGTCTTTGCCGCTTTCCTGACAGGTGCAGGGATATCCGTATTCACAGACCTGGTTGTTGCGGTTTTTATTTCTGGCTTGGACCCACGGTCGATTATGGACTTGTTACTCCCTGGTTCTGCTACAGGCGGAAATTTAATTATAGGTGAATCTGATTGTGAGGGTTGGGTGAGGGGTGGTGCCGGAGAAAAAGAGGGCTTTTTTGAGGCGAAAATTTCCGGACCGGTACCCGCTTCACCAGGCGGGGCAGATTGCTGACTCCCCTGGGAGATTACAGGGAAATTCTGGATTCCAATGCGTTTCATGAGAGCATCGATATCTGCAGTATCTTTCGCTTTTTGATCCTCATCTGAATTTGAAACGGGAACTACTTTATCAGTACTCTTCTTGGTGGCAAGAATTTTTTTCAGGAACCCTTGTTCCTCAAGTTCATCATCATTCATTGGTGTGTAGCATTGATGTTATTCGCTGAGCTATAATATTAAAAGGATCTTGCGACCCTTCCTTCAAATAACTACCCCTTCCCAAAGGGGCTGGTGGCTCCACCTGCACATATGTTACCGGGTGTCACACTGGATACTTTTCAGGACAACCCGGATCAGACCAAGATTTACATCAGGTCCCGTAAAGACACAGAGGTACAAATCCCCATATGGTGCAATAATTATTTTTCCTGAATCTGTTTCAAGGATAATCTGATCGATCAGACCAATCTTCATATCCCCTGCAATTTTGATTCCAGCTCTCAACAGGTCTTCTGCCATTGCTGCAACCTGATCGAAATCTGCCTCGCCAAGGGACTGGACTGAAAATCCCTCAGAAAATGCCGATACGGCTATTACTCCAGGTTGCACGAGTACTTTTCTCAGAATGCTTTCATCGAGAAGATCGGGGATTGCAGGTATATTGGTTTCATCCTGGAGCAATAGATTTTCATGCCGGCAAGTCTCCACAGCAACCCGGTACTCATCTTTAGTGTAGCCGTTGAGGCCCATCTTCTCCGGCGTCGTGGCATTGATTATTTCAAGTGCCCCATTCCCTGTGTAGATTTTATCCCCGGAGGTGAAAGATGCGGCAATAATTTTCCCCCGCTCAATCAGGATAACCCCTTCACCCTGCTGGGCGATGATTTTTATCAGCCCAACAAGACCGATTATTCTTTGAACATCTTTATCCTGAAGCGGATTATTGATATACCCGAGATGGGTTCCTTCCGGCAGGTTCATGTTATTATAGGGCAGCGATCAGTCTTTCTTTGTTCTTCTTTAACTCATACCGGATCCTGCCGACATTAGCTGTCGAATCTGCAACGATGGCAATTAATTCGTCTGATGAGAGGGGAGACAAAATAATAGGTCCTTTCTCAAGCTCCACAAGCATTTGATCGAGATTTCCTTTACCAAGTTCATTCCCCATTGCCTCAGAAGTACCCATACCAGTCGATGCCATTGCACCCAATGCATCAATATCGATTTTACCCGATATGGCACTCTCTATCACGAACCCATCCCTTCCGACGACGACTGCTGCGGAAACACCTTCCACCTTAAGGAATTCACCCAGTATCTGCTTTAACATCCGATTCTCCCCAAATACAATATCTTTATATAAAGTGAACTTCTGGTATACGATGATAAATATGTTTCCTAATATAATTCTCTACCAGCCTCATTTTATCATCAATATAGTGGTATAAAATATTCCTTATATTTTTTTTCTCCGTGATTGTCACCAAAAATACCCATATTAAAAAGGACTATTAAATATGGCGTATATCTCTTACTGATGCAACTCCCGAGGGGTACATTTCATTCCATTAAGAAAGGAATACTGTTTCGGCTGCTTCTTGACGAAATGGAAAAAACCAGGTTCACCGGGTATTGCACAATCAGTTGCGGAACAGAGACCTGTACCTTGGTGCTAAATACAGGGATATTCATCCTTGCAGATTATGCTAAATCAGAAGGGGACGCTGCCTGGCTGAAAATGCAGAAAATGTCAGACCTGAAAGTTGATGCGGGCCTCACAACATTAAACGCAGCCCAACTCCAGCTAACGAGAGAGTTTAATCCACATGCGACACTTCAAAGTTTTGTGAGGAAATCCCCCACAAGACAGGTAAGAACAGGTATGTCAAGTTCAGATACAAGGAGGAGGGAGGATACCCGGGGATATGGGATTGGGGAATCCAGGTTAGAGCACCGAAAAATTTATGGCCCCCATTCAGGACCAGAAATAAAGGATGAAACGTCCGCCGAAGAGCAGTCATCCGTGAAAGGACCTGAAGAGAACAGCACAAATATAGATCGAGATCTTGAAGCTCTCGATAAGATGGATATTAATGAAATGTCAAAAAAAATCAGGGAGAACTTCAAGGTCACCATTGAACATCTCGACCTCGATCACCTGATTGAGAATGGGGACGATTAATAATAAATTCCAGAAAAACAAGCGCTAATGCAGGAAGATCCTATGCAGTCAATACTAACTGGACAGAGGTCGTATATACCAGTAATTGTCTTAATCATTGCAATTGCAGCAATTTTACTTATCCTTCTTTTCCTGAAGGTTTACCAGGTAAAACACGGATCCGGAAAAAAATATCGCCCCGAACCCTGGAACGCTAAACCTCCTGGACGTGGTAGCGCTCAACGACCTGGAAACGCAGAACTTAAACGAGGGGAACTGTCGGAAAGAAAACAGGTTGAAGATAATATCCAACTTTCGGATCTTGGGAGATATAACAAAAAATCTCCATGGACTTGTTTCGAAATACCATCTCGATGCATTAACCTTATCGACCAACGACGGTCTTGTGATTGCAACGACCAGTGAAAGTGGGCAGGAGGATGCGGCTCATTACGGCCAAGTATTAAAACCCGGTGAAAGACCAGTCTGTCACAGGCATCAGGTTATTTTTTATCACCTATAAGGGCTCATCAGTTGTCGGAATTACACGGTCGGATCACCTGATACCAGATAGTATCCTTAGAGAATATCAGGAAAGACGCTGAAAAAATCATGAGCTGGTGGATATAAAGTACCAAAAGAGGGAGAGGATTTAATTACCAGCATATAAATTTAAATTAAGCAACTCTTGTGAAGGTGTTTAATGGTCAGGGTCTACACGTTGGCTTCCGGAAAGGGTGGAACAGGAAAGACCACGGTGACTGTGAACCTAGGGACCTGTCTTGCCCAGTTAGGAAAAGAGACATTTATAATGGATGCGGATATCGGGATGGCGAACCTTGGCCTGGTACTGGGCCTTGAAGATGTTCCGATCACGCTTCATGAAGTTCTTGCCGGTAAAGCAAACATCAAGGATGCCATTTATGAAGGACCTGCCGGTTTAAAGGTTGTCCCCAGTGGGATATCTCTCCAGGGGTTCCAGCAGGCCGACCCGGAAAAGCTGAAGGATGCCCTCAAGGAACTGGTAAATCTGTGTGATTACCTGCTGATCGATGCACCTGCGGGTATAAGCCGTGACGGGGTTATCCCGCTTGCAATTGCAGATGAAGTTATCCTGGTAGTCAACCCGGAACTTTCATCAATTGTGGACGCATTAAAAACGAAAATCCTAACCGAGGTTGTAGGCGGCCATGTGATGGGGGCTATCTTAAACAGGGCAGGAGTAGAAAAAACTGATTACGTCAGCCAGAAAATGGAAAAAGTCCTCGGCGTGAAAGTGATAGGGACGATACCGGAAGACCCGAATATTCGCAAGGCCGCATCATATAAAACACCGGTAGTGATAAAATACCCGGATTCAGGTGCATCTATCGCTTTAAGGAGGATCGCCGCAAATTTGGCAGGTATGCCATTCAAAGAAACCCCCAAGGAAGCAAAAGACGGGTTTGTAGACCGCTTTGCGAAGGTCCTGTTTAGAGGGAAACGATGAGCATTGAAGAAACCCTGATCATCGTTTTCGGGCTGATCATTATCGTACAATGTTTTTTTATGTACGTTATGTCAAGGCGGATCCAGCAACTTCTCGACGAACATGACAAAGCAGGGTTCGCAGTAGATTTCTCTGATGGCGAACTTGAAGAAATTTCAAGGACAGCCGAAGATTTTAAGCGGCACCAGATTTAATGACATTTTTAATTCCCAGGTTTCGGTATTTCACATTTAGATTCGTATTTCCATTGCCCGGAATATGAAAGATTAATCAAATAGCATGTGAAATAACCGGAGAATATTTTCAATTCCTACAGAGATACCGTTTTAAAAAAATGTAATACCCTAGCCGGAAAGGGACATATTTTGCCTCGGTTTTCATCCGAGTTCTATTGTTTCTTCCCGGCCTCCCGAATGTATACTCACAGGAAATATCCTGATTCTCCGGTCCCGATCCATTACCACACAATCATATTCTCCAAATAATACCTTGAAGTATGATTTCCCTTCAGGGGTGGTCACATCGCTTCCAATAACCCGACCCTGTTTTCTTAATGATACATGAATCCCTGGTTGTGGCACCCGCCCTTTTACAATTTTCACTGTAAACGCCCCGGTTCCTTCATTCCTCCTTTCGATAGTTGGCATTGACATGGACATATTACTTGTCAGGTGGCTCCGATCGAAGATACGGCACAAAAGGATATACGCTTCGATAACATCCTTATCAACAGGATGAAAAGAGAACGTTTCACTTCCTTTTAAAAGGTATACTGCTTTATCACCAAGAAGAATGCCATTTTTTTCTATTTCTACGGCACCTTCCGGTTCGCCTTTCTTAAAGAGCAGATATATCTTCCCTCTCCCAATATCGGCTACACCAATACCACTTTTCTTTCCTTCAACCGCAAATTTCTTGAGATCGTTTAATTTAGAAGAGTATTCTGATGTAGTCGCATTCACCTGCTCATTAAGAAACTCGCTGATCTCCATTCAGAAATCACCCCTTTCTCATGAAATAGCCCGGGTTATAGAGAAAATTACAAGTTGTCATGATAGACTCGTGGGATATCCGGTTACCTTTTTTCTTGTGCAGGATATTCAATGTCTTTTCCGTACTATATTAGTGTATTATATGAATTATCTCCTTTTGGTCTCTGGCAAATTAGTAAACTGAAAACTGAGGTAGTCAAAGGAGACCCGGACAATGAATATAGTCTACCTTGTGAAATCGCCCAATAAGAAGTCGAATAACGTCCTTACGGGGACGATCTCCCGGACTGCGATTCTCCTGAAAATTCGCCAATATTAAATCAATCCAGATACAGATATCCACATGTATCATGATAATTGTCCCGCTTATATTCAGTGCCATTGCAGTGCTGATAACTCTCTGTTATGCATCATATCTTGATATTAAGGACAGAAGAGTGCCGTTTGTCACGTGGGTACCAATCCTTGTCGTTGGCATACCCGCGGCGGGAATCACATTCCTTTCCTTCAATAATGGAAATATACTTCTTTTAGGATATTGTGGAATTGCGAGTGCCGCCCTGTTAATGGCATATTTTAATAACCGTGAGATAAGCTCATGCAGGCAACTTTTATGGCCTGCCCTGATTATCGCTCTTCAGGTCTGCATGGGATTGTATTTTCTTAACACCGGAATGGTCAGCATTTTTTTAATGTTCATCGTGGCTGCAGGTATTTTTTCCTGTGCCACATTGCTCGAGTTCAGAGGTAAGGAAAACATTTTCACCGATATCTGGCCGATCAGTTATTTCTTAATAGTTTCAGTTGGCTGGTTTTACTATGCTTTATCGGTGACGTTACAGATCTCATATGCCTATATAGGCCTGATCGCAATTTTCTGCCTCTTTTTCTACCTGTTTGCATATTTCAATCTATTTGGCGGTGCAGATGCGTGGGCACTAATGTTTATTTCACTTACGATCCCTTTCTTTCCTTTTACTCCATTCGCGGGTTACCCACCCCACATGTTTTTTCCATTCACGGTTCTGATCAATGCAGTAATATTCAACCTCATTGCCCCGGTTGCACTTTTTATCATGAATCAATACAAAGGAAACCGGGCGCCGGTGCTCTACCTCTTCCTCGGATACCCGGTGGATGGGAATAAAGTACAAAATTCATTCGGATTTATTATGGAAGATATTAGTGAGACAAATGGAATCATTAATCGGAGATTTCTTAAATTTGGCGAATCTCTCGGATCTATTATCAGGGGGGGGAAGCGCATTTATACAAAAGACCTAAGATTACATCCGCAACAATATTCGAAGGAAATTTCATTGTATAAACATGCAGGAAAGGTCTGGATATCGTATGGCGTACCTTTTATTGTTCCCATTACTGCAGGTGTGATATTCGGGTTGTTTATCGGAGATATTCTTACGGTCTGCCTGAATTTCTTCGGAGGTATCTGAATTATGTTATCATTACATTATCAGGACGGTCTCATACCCGTCGTTGTCCAAGATCATACAACACATGAGGTGTTGATGGTCGCATATGCCAATAGTGAAGCCATCGGACTTACTGCCAGTACCGGTTTTTCTCATTTTTATAGCAGGAGCCGGAAAAAAATATGGAAGAAAGGAGAAGAGAGCGGAAATGTACAGCGGATAATACGAATTCTTGTGGATTGCGACGAGGATTGCCTTCTCTATGAAGTTATCCCGGAGGGGGCCGCCTGTCATACGGGCCATATGACCTGCTTTTTCCGAACACTTAATGGAGAAGAGACATCCAAGAGGGTATTCGATCCAACTATGGTATATGCTAATAAAGATCAATGATCAAATATATAAGCGGTGATATTTTTTGAAATTAGTACCAGATACAAGTGTCGTCATCGATGGTCGCATCACCTCAATGATAAAAACCGGTGAATATAATGGTGCGACAATAATTATACCAGAAGCAGTAATCGCAGAACTTGAGGCACAGGCAAATCAGGGACGGGAAATAGGATTTTCAGGCCTCACAGAACTTCAGGCACTCTGCAAACTAGCTGAAGAAGGGACAATTGAACTAAAATTTGTCGGTGTACGACCAACGCTTGAACAGGTGAAGCTTGCCAGCGGAGGCGAGATAGATGCACTTATCAGGAATGTTGCGATAGAGCACGCTGCACGGTTCATTACGAGTGATATCGTTCAGGCCGAAGTAGCCAAGGCAAAAGGTCTGGATGTAATCTACCTAAAACCCCAGATTGGAGATTTCACCCCACTCGGAATTGACCAGTTCTTCGACGAACGAACAATTGCGGTATATCTGAAGGAGCGGGTTCCTCCAATCGCAAGGAAAGGAACAATCAACGAGATGCAACTTACTCGGATCAGGGATCAGCCATCAACCGACTATGAGTTAAAATCACTTGCACAGGAGATCCTTGAACGTGCCAAACGGGATCCGGACGGATTTATCGAGTTGGAAAAACGTGGGATTACTGTTGTCCAGATCGGCTCCATGAGAATTGCAATCGCCCGGAGACCATTTAGTGATGGAATGGAGATTACGGCAGTACGGCCAATTGTTGACATGGTCCTTGATAACTACCGGAAAGCAAACGTGATTAAGAACAGGATCACCGGCGAAAAAAGAGGCCTTTTAATTGCAGGACCTCCTGGTGCGGGAAAAACCACACTGGCTCAGAGTGTTGCAATTTATCTTGCAGATAATGGCTTTGTTGTCAAGACCATGGAGGCACCGAGAGAATTACAGGTACCAGACCATATTACACAATATACCATGCTCGAAGGAAGCATGGAAAATACGGCTGACGTCCTGATGCTTGTCCGTCCGGACTATGTGGTGTTTGACGAGCTTCGAAAGAATGAGGATTTCCGTGTATTTGCAGACATGCGGCTGGCAGGAATAGGGATGGTCGGGGTGGTCCATGCGATTGGAGCCCATGATGCTCTCCAGCGTTTTTCAGACAGGGTGGATTTCGGTGTCCTTCCACAAATCGTCAACACCATTATCTTTGTCGATAAAGGTGAGATCCTCAAGGTCTACGATGTTGAATTCACAATAAAAGTACCGGAAGGGATGGCTGGCGAAATGAACCTGCGACCTGTAACTATGGTGCGTAATTACGAAACCGGCGACCTTGCTTTTGAGATATTCAAATACGAGGGTGAGACGATCGTTATACCGGCACCAGCCCAGCATACTCCAGTGGAGGTCCCCTTAAAGATCCCGACGGTCGAGAAGGAGGAGGAAAACACGGGATGGAAGATTACGGAACGCGAGATTCAGCGCGAGATAGGACGATATACCGACGGTGCTGTTGATGTAAGGATGCTCTCGGACTCGAAAGCTGTTGTCTATATAGACGACAAAGATGTCCCTGCTGCAATTGGAAAAGGTGGAAAAAATATTGCTGCAATTGTAAATAAGGTAGGTATCGGAATTGATATCCGACCCCGAAGCGAAGCCGAAAAACCCCAGTCGGTGCAGACACCAGGGGATGAGGAACTCCAGCTTGGCGGTGGAATAAAGATCCGTGTCGATAAAAAGCAGCTGGCCATAATTTCTCCGGAACAGGCGGGTAAAATCGTTGACGTATTCGCCGGAAAAGAGTACCTTTTCACAGCAACGGTTAATGAGACAGGTGAGATCCATCTTGGTAAGAACAGTACCATTGCACAGGAGATGCTGAAACGGTACAATCAAGGAGATGTAATTAAACTAAGGCCCGTATAAGCGGGAATGCCGGGATAATTCAAAAAGAATGGGTGATTTTGTGAGCGAATTTGATATGCAACAGTTTGAGGTCACGGCGGGTGAAAAATGGGACCAGGTTTTTGAGGCAAACCCATCGGAACGCCCAAAATTTTATATTACGGTTGCCTACCCTTATCCAAGTGGGGCAATGCACGTCGGTCATGGGAGGACATACATTGTTCCCGATGTAATTGCGCGATTCTGGAGAATGCGAGGGTATGAAGTACTGTATCCGATGGCGTTTCATGTCACCGGTGCCCCGGTCATTGGTATCTCCAAACGGATAGCGCGCGGTGATGAGAAAGCGATCCACCTTTACCGTGACCTTTATAAGGTCCCGCCAGATGTGTTGGCTCAATTCACCAATCCTCTCGAAATTGTCCGGCATTTCAGCGAAGAGTATCAAAGGGTCATGAAAAGTTGCGGACTTTCTATTGACTGGCGTAGAAGGTTCACAACGGTGGATCCAACCTATAGCAAATTTATTGAATGGCAATGGAAGCACCTCGGGGAGGCAAACCATGTCGTGAAAGGTGCCCATCCGGTCAGGTATTGTCCACAGTGCGAGAACCCGGTCGGAGATCACGACCTCCTCGAAGGTGACAAAGCAGAAATTCTGAAGTTCACACTGGTAATGTTCCAGTATGGCGACTCCCTGATACCCACTGCGACACTTCGCCCCGAAACCATATACGGGGTCACGAACCTCTGGGTTAATCCCGGCGTTACCTATGTTAAAGTCAGTATAGATGGCCAAAAATGGATCGTCAGCCAGGAGGCTGCGGACAAAATAGTCCTCCAGGACCACACGGTTGAGGTTACTGAACGGATCCCGGGCATATCCCTTATCGATCAAGAATGTCTTTCACCCGTTATGCGGGAATGTGCCGGTTCTTCCAGCGGAATTTGTCGATCCCGATATGGCGAGCGGCGTGGTAATGAGTGTCCCAGCCCATGCGCCATTTGATTATATCGCATTGAGGGACCTTCAGAGATTAGGGAAATACCTTACAATCCAGCCGGTACCCCTTATCACAGTACCGGGATATGGGCAAATCCCTGCAAAAGACGCAGTGGAACGTGAAGGAATTGAAAACCAGCTGGATTCGCGGATGGATACCCTCACTCAGGAGGTCTATTCCGCCGAATTTTCATCAGGTAAACTTTTTGACACCTATGGCGGTAAACCAGTCCGGATCGCCAGGGATGAAGTTGCCGCCCTGATGATCGAAAAATACCGGTCCACCATCATGTACGAGTTTGATAACCGCTCGGTGGTATGTCGTTGTGGAAGTCGGGTATATGTGAAAATTCTGCACGACCAGTGGTTCCTCCAGTACAGCGATCCAAGATGGAAAGCACAGGTATCAGAACACCTTAAAGATATGACACTCGTACCTCCGGAAGTAAGGGTTGAGTTTGAACGGACAATTGACTGGCTCAAAGACTGGGCATGCACCCGGCGTGTCGGTCTTGGCACTCGTCTCCCATGGGACCCGGCATGGTTGATTGAGCCACTATCAGATTCGACCATTTACATGGCTTATTACACTATTGCTCACCGGATCCGAGAATTTGCACCTGAAACTCTCACTCCTGAAGTCTTTGAGTATATTTTCCTTGGAAAAGAATCTTCAAATCTCCCCGAACGGGAAAAACTCAGGAAATTAAGAGAAGAATTTCTCTACTGGTACCCCTATAATTTCCGGTTCTCTGCAAAAGACTTGATCTCCAACCATCTGACATTCCAGATATTCCACCATGTAGCAATATTCCCAAAGCAATACCTTCCAAAGGGGATGGTTGTCTTTGGCATGGGGCTCCTTAACGGGGCTAAGATGTCATCGAGTAAAGGGAATGTATTCCTGCTCGAAGATGCAATCCAGGAGTTCGGTGCTGATACAGTGAGGATGTTCCTTGTAGGAAGTGCTGAGCCATGGCAGGATTTTGACTGGAGAAACGAACTCGTTAGCTCGACGCGTAAGCAGATCGAGAGGTTCTGGAACACGGTCATTGAATCTTCACAGGCTGATGAAGCAGATACCGAAATCGACAAATGGCTTATCTCACGGCTTCAGAACCATATCGGGAAAACAACGGAGTCCCTCATGAAGTTTCAGACCCGGCAGGCCTTGCAGGAGGCTTTTTTCGGTGTGGAGTCGGACCTGAAATGGTACCGTCGCAGGCTTCCTGATGGGTCAAAAGGCCATTCTTCGTTAAAAGAACTCTGTTCCGTATGGATCCGGTTGATGGCACCCATAATCCCATTCACATCCGAGCAAATGTGGTCTGAAACAGGTGAGATGGGGCTTGTTTCGTTTGCTACCTGGCCGCAAATTGACGAGTCCCGCATGTATCCGGAAATAGAGCTGGCAGAAGAGCTTTTGCTCAGGACAGTGGAAGATATTGAATCAATTATGAAACTGATCCAGATAACACCATCCTCGCTCACACTCTGTATTGCCCCGGCGTGGAAACACGAGGTTTTCATGACAATTGCTCGGTCAGGTGACCGTAGCCAGGTGATCAAGGAAATCATGAAGGATGAGAAGATGAGGATGCACGGCAAGGATGCCACCGACGCCGTAAAGCAGTGTACCACCTTGATCCACCGGCTTCCACCGCAGATTGTAGAGGCCATCGCCAAAGGGCGACTGGATGAAGAGAACATTTTTAAACGGGCAACATCGTTCCTCGAGAAAGAATTCGGTATACCGGTAAAAGTAGTCCCTGCCGATCCTGGGACTTTCGCAAAAGCGGCATCTGCATTGCCTTTTAAACCGGCGATAATCATCGAGTGACCACTTTTCCTTTTTTTGTCGGGTCAATTTCTCTTTCAGAGCACAAGATTCCCCCCTTCAATCTATCACAATCCTGGAGGTATAACCCGTATTTTTTCAATATGGGAAGAACGAACAGAATGACTTTTTTAGGCAATTGATATTTTACAGGGGAATATTTAACTGAGAAAATCTGCTGGGGGGATATTTTTCAATGCAGATATAACTCCACACATCCTGCGATTACATTATAGTCAGGAGTCTGGCGCGATTGATAAACGGAAAAAGCCCGGCGAAGCAGAATAATATATTTAAAAGAAGTCAAATGTCTGTTATTCAACAGTTTTTGCCTTTTTGACTCTTTCTTTCGTTGTATAACCCGTAACTGCATCAAGATATTTTCGAAACCGCCGGTTCGTATCAAGAATAGCCTCGTCAGAAACAGTAAGATCCGATTCAGTCCTGATAATGACGGATTTTCCCTCTGCGCCAAGGGAGGCATCGAGGACCTTAAGCGCGCCGAAACTGATCTGATAATGACCATCTTTATGCCTCGGTTCGACTTCAAAACATTCCTTCAGTCTGTTCAACCATCGTTACCGGCAAATTCTTGGAAAAACCCCTCTTCACTGGGTACTCTTGCATAATACTTTTTAGTAAGGTCGTATATGTTAATCTAATGTCACCAGAAGCTGGCTTTGATATCAAGATTTTTTCAAAACCTTTGAGTACCGATGGAGCGTCAGTCCTCATGGGTTTTCCGGGAAGCGGACTTGTGGGAAGTATTGCCCTTCAGTACATGGTTGATCAGTTGGAATTCCAGCAGATCGGCAGTATGACAAGTAAATTTTTTCCACCGCTTGCCATGATGAACAAAGGGGTCATTAACGTCCCGGTCCGCATATATGAAAAAGGAAACCTGGTAGTTCTCGTCGCTGATATCCCGATACATCCGATGATCTGCTATGAGGTATCTAACGGGATTATGGATTGGCTGATGCCATTTAAGATCAAGGAAATTGTCACCATTGCCGGGATAATCACAAATGAACCGGAAAAACGTGTATTCGGGGTAGCTACCACTGAACAGGACCTTCCACGCATCCAGGAGAACACTATAATTCTTCCAATGGGAAGTATATCAGGTATTGCTAGCAGCCTGCTTACGGAGTGTAAAATAAGGGGTATCCCCGCGTATGGCCTCCTGGGTGAGACAATAAACGCACCCGATCCCCGGGCATCGGCTTCAACTATCGAAGTCCTCAACAAAATGTACGAAATTAACCTCGACGTTAAACCGCTTCTTGAGCAGGCTGAAGAAATCGAGGCAACAATGCATAAACTTGCTGAAGAAGTACAATCCCAGGAAACAATACCGAAGAAAGAGAATCTTCCGATGTATGGGTGAATAAAATGGAATGCATTGCATTAACCGGAATTTCTCCCGATGTTATCAAAGATCTCAGACAAGGCAGGGCACGGACACTTGAGCTTCATAGTACTCATAACGTTCTCCCGCTAAATGGTGTTGAACCCGGTACTCCTATCTTCCTCACGTCGATAAACAGAGAAGATCTCAGTGTCGGAGACCAGGGAATTGTTGCTGACGTTATCGGTGTAGCGATAACAATGAAGCGGCTTATAGAGTATTCCCCCGGAATCGCTTATGAAGAGCGGGAGCGAATGTCTGCGCGGGTGAAAATTAAATTTTGTTGTAATTCCTCGGTGAAAACACTTACCGAGGATACCATGTTTTCACCAGTGCTTGTTGATGTTGTAAAATGCTGCGCCTATCATGCTGGCTAATAACACCGTCACTCTTTTTTCTTCTTGCCAGCGGGTAATTCATTGATATCGTGGTGACGAATGGCGATAGTTACATAGGATAGCCGGACATATATTACAGGGCCAATTGGGCTTGTGGCTTAGCTTGGACATAGCGCCGGGCTTCTAACCCGGATGTCGGGGGTTCGAATCCCTCCAGGCCCGTTATTCTTTTCAACATAAATGAATTTTTTTTCGTGACGGTGGTAGACTGTTGCCCGGATATCACTTATCCGGTAGTCAGGGTGATCCACCATAATCGGGGTTCTGACGTAGCAGGCATTTCAGTAATCGAAAAATATTTGAGATTATTCCCGAAAAAATTAACTAAAAATTGTGTTTATGGAACGAATTCACTCGTTGTCATGAGGGAGAAGTTGGACATCCCCGATATTATGTTGTCTTTGCGAGAGTTTTTTCGCTTTGAAAATATTTTTGCCTTCCTTCCCGATTGCAATACCGCGGTCTTCATCCCGAACCTCGATATGAGCCACCGGTTCACCGATTTCATCGTTCTCGAATTCGACAGATGTCACCTGTGCCGGCAGAAAACAGTTTTTCAGGAACTGTGTTGCATCCGCAGAGTACTCCACAACTTCGATCTTTTTACCCATGACCTCTGATGCTTTTTTTATGCTGGCACCTTTTTTGCCTATCGCAAGGCCCATTTCACCGGGGTTTACAACAAAGATGATCCTGTTATTCCGGTCATCGATGATACAGTCACGGCTCCCCGCACCAGTTAGGCGTTCAAACTGGGAGATTAGACCCATACAGTCTTCTGTCAGTTTGACTTCGACCATATCATGCCCTCTTAAGGGAAAGAATATCTGACTCGCCGGGATCGATTACCGCAAGAGCACTGACCATAAACGGCTTCCCGCAGGCCTTTCCAAGCGCAACGCTTGAACCTTCAAATGTATGGACAAAAAGCCCTTCTTTTGTCTTCATGGACTGCAGGAACGTAGCGGGGCAATTCGCTGCCACTACCACGATCTGCGCTTTTCCTGACTCAATACCTTTTTCCGTTTTATTCTGACCGAGAAGGACATCGCCAGTCTTGATAGCCCTTCTTAATGAAGCATTAAAATCCATTGCAATTCTCCTAATTCATAGGTTTAGCGATTAGTTTTACATCTCCGGTCCCCAGCTGTATTGGCTGGCCTACAATCACATTTTCTGTGACGCCGGATAATTCATCCACTTCGTTAGCCACCGCAGCATCGAGCAGATGATTGACGGTAACTTCGAATGCAGCACGTGAGAGCACGCTCTCTTTTTCGCCCGCAATTCCATGCCTTCCGATCTGTTTGACCTCGCCCTCCATGCACATCATGTCGGCGACGAGCATAATATGTCGGACGTCAACGAGGATACCCTGCTCGTTAAGTGTGGAAACGGCTTCATGAATGATTGCATTCCGGGCAGCCTCGATACCAAGGACCTGTGAAATCTCATTGATGTTGTTGGTGCGGGTACGCCTTGTATCCACACCTTCGACATCGAATACATCCTTTAGATTTGAGCCTTCAGTATAAAGTATATACTCCCCGCTCTCCTTACGGACGACAACCCGTTCGATATCGTCAATACCCTGAACAATCACATTCCGCACGTGTTCCGCAAGCTGGAAGAGATTCTGGTAGCTCTCCCGGTTTTTTGGCATAAAGTTGATGATGGCATCCTTTTCATCGACCTCGTGTTCAAAATCACGGTAATGGCGCCGTTCCCTGATCTTCCTGGGTGCAGTCTCTATGATCGTTGCAACTGAAATTTTCCTTTTCTCGCAGACTGCGCTGTTCAGGTGGACCACGATCTGCATGTTTTCCATGTCGATCGTGATATCCCCGAACTCCTGCAAGGTCGCCGCTTCAATCTGCCAGCTGACCTCCCGGGCCCGGTCACGATCTGCACCGAAGTCGGGCTCGAGATAGATTGTCATCGTTGGGGTACTCGGCTCTTTCCTCGCGTCCATGATCTCGATTAGTCTTGGGAGCCCGAGGGTAACGTTGATTTCGGCGACACCCGCGTAGTGAAAAGTACGCATCGTCATCTGAGTACCGGGTTCCCCGATGGACTGTGCAGCAATGACCCCAACTGCCTCACATGCCTCAATCCTGGTGCTCTGGTATTCAGAGTTGACCTGCTCAATAATTTCATTGAACTGGTCATCACTGATGTTTTTCTCTGCAAGGAACTTTTTCAACTGTTCTTTCGTCTTAACGGGTAATGACTCGTTATCAATGACCAGTTCCTGTTCGGGAGTCATCTATACCTCCTCCTTCAGGACACTTTCTACAATACCCTTTACATCCACCGGATCACCAAAGCTGCTCTTCATGGGGTCAGTCCCATCTTCACCGTACGTGAACTGGATAATACGTCCGCCCGTCGTCCTCACAGTCCCGTCGTATGCTACCTTCAGATCCTGTAGTGCATTGATCATACGCCGCTGCAGGTACCCGCTCTGGGAGGTCCTGACTGCCGTATCCACAAGCCCTTCGCGACCACCAATCGCATGGAAGAAGAACTCAGTTGCATTGAGACCACCCTTGTAGACTGTGTTTGATAAATCCATGGGCATCTGATCCACGGTCTCCTTTCTTGAAATGGGGGAGCGTCCGGTCATCGTATCCACGCATAATACGTTCACCACGGACCGATTGCTGGCCGACACAACCAGCCATCTGGGTCAGGTTAAGCATCGAACCTCTGGCACCACTTACTGCCATTACCACGGCGCTGTTCCCAAGGCCGAGGTGGCGGCCTGCGATCTCACCAGTCCGGTCACGGGCTTTCCCAAGCACCTGCATGATCTGCATCTCGAGAGTTTCTTCCGGAGTGCGCCCGGGCATAGGTTCCAGCTGTCCATCCTCGTAGATCCGAATTCTTTTTTGGACATCCATTACGGCCCCGTCAAGGACCTCGGCAATCTGCCCGTATTCGGTCTTTGAAAGGTCTTCATCATCGATACCAAATGAGAATCCGTCAAGCATGATCGAACGGATAGAGAGCTTTGTCATATCGTCGATGAAATCCGCGGCACGCTTCATCCCGTATTGCCTGATGACCCTCTGGACGATCTGGCCATCAAACGCTCCGATGGCCTTTTTGTCAATTGTACCGGATTTGAGTTCGCCGTCCATTATTTGAACATATGCATCTCGTTCGCAGGAATCCCGCTTGCAGGTATCACAGTTTGCACACGAACTTGCTTTGAAGACCATGTTCAGACCGTTTGGCAAAATAACAGAGAAAGCCTGCTTGTTTGTCCACATCGGAACTCCATCTTCTTCCTTTACGGGAGGTGGGAGGTGCTCGACTTTTGTAGACTTCAACAGGTAGAGCATATCTTCTCTTGTGAACCAGCGGACCTGGTTTGTGAGCATAAAGACACCGGATATGTGGTCATGAATGCCACCGATAATTGGACCGCCAAACCTGGGAGACAGGATATTTTCCTGCACAGCAACGAGAATTGCGGCTTCCGCCCTCGCTTCTTCTGTCTGGGGAATATGGAGGTTCATTTCATCCCCGTCAAAATCTGCGTTGTAGGGGGGGCACACTGCAGGGTTCAGCCTGAATGTCTTCCCATCCATTACCTTCACACGGTGGGACATAATACTCATACGGTGAAGAGAAGGCTGCCGGTTGAACAGGACAATATCGCCATCCCGGAGCTGGCGTTCAACAGTCCAGCCAGGTTCGATCATGTCGGCGACGGTGTCAAGATTTCCTTCCGCGAGCCGGAGCCGGCGTTTATCCGGCCTGATGACATAATTAGCCCCACAGGGGTGATTGAGGGTGGGGCGCTCGGGCCCATTCCTGGCCATAGCCTTGAGTTCATCGATGTTATTCGGTGCTACATGCACAGGGATCGACATCTCGTTCGCAATTGCCAGTGGTATCCCTACCTGTACCACACTAAGATTGGGATCAGGGGATATTACGGTACGTGCCGAGAAATTCACCCTCTTCCCGGACAATGATCCTCGGAAACGCCCATCCTTACCTTTGAGTCGTTGCGAGAGCGTCTTTAATGGTCTGCCACTGCGGTGACGCGCCGGAGGACATCCCGCTACTTCATTATCCAGATAGGTCGTAACGTGATACTGCAAGAGTTCCCAGAGGTCTTCAATGATCAACTGTGGGGCTCCTGCATCCTGGTTTTCCTTAAACCTTTGGTTGATCCTGATAATATCAACAAGTTTGTGGGTCAGGTCATCTTCAGATCTCTGGCCGTTCTCAAGGATAATCGAAGGTCTCATTGTAACGGGCGGCACTGGCAAGACCGTAAGAATTGTCCATTCGGGTCGGGCTACATCGGGATTGATACCCAGATGCCGGAGGTCCTCGTCCGGGATCTTCTCAAGGCGTGACCTGATGTCAGCGGGCGTCAACTTATGCTCTATCTTTTTGCCTTCCTCAACCTGAACCTCTGAAAAAGTCGTAGGTTTTTCAAAATTGATCTTTAACTGCTGTTCCCCGCAATGCGGGCAGACCCTTTCCTTCTTAATATCCTTTTCCGAGAGTACGTCACCGGTTGCATCCTCTTCTGTCCCGACGACTTTTTCTATTTCCTCTGGAGATAGAAGGAGCCGCGAGCAGCTCTTACACGTCACCCGGAGAAGTTTCCTGATCAGACGGGTATACCCCACATGGATAACCGGTTTTGCAAGTTCGATATGCCCGAAGTGCCCGGGGCATTCGCTTGCCTTCTGGTCACAGGTCTTACATCGCAGACCAGGGTCGATTACACCGAGGTTCAGATCCATAAGTCCCTGTGGGTAAGGGAAGCCATCATCGTCATAGGTATCTGCCCAGATGATCTTCCTCACACTCATGGTCCTGATCTCTTTCGGGGAGAGCAGGCCGAATTCTATTTTTCCTATTCTTTTCGGGCTTGGCATGATTCTCCTCCTACACCACGTCCTCTAATTTCAGTCTGGGCGCTATACCCATGCTCTTCATTTCATCGAGCAACAGCTTGAACGCATAGCTCATCTCTACGGGGTAGATATCAGTCTCACTACCGCAGGCGAGGCATCGCGTGGAGTTGGACTTACGGTCGAGCATCGCAATCATACCGCAGTGAGCACATACATATTCCTGTACTTTATCTGATTCATCAAGAAGACGTTCTTTTAACGCCATCGCAGCCCCATGTCCGATCATCACATCGCGCTCCATCTCACCAAACCTGAGACCACCCTCACGGGCCCTTCCTTCAGTCGGTTGACGTGTAAGAACCTGTACCGGCCCACGGGAACGTGCATGCATCTTCGATGATACCATGTGGTAGAGTTTCTGGTAATAGATAACCCCGATATAGATATCGGCATTGAATTGTTTCCCTGTTATACCATCGTGCATTATTTCACGGCCGGTGTGGGAGAAGCCGAGTTTTTTAAGCGAACCGCGTATGTCTGCCTCGATTTCCCCACTAAAAGCTGTGCCGTTTATACGCCGGCCTTCAAGTGCCCCTACTTTTCCTCCGATCATCTCCAGCATGTGACCGACCGTCATGCGACTCGGGATAGCGTGAGGATTGATAACCAGGTCGGGCGCGACCCCTGCTTCAGTGAATGGCATGTCTTCCTGGGATGCAATAAGTCCGATAACTCCTTTCTGACCGTGCCTCGATGCAAACTTGTCCCCTACTTCAGGGATTCTCAAATCCCTCGTGCGTACTTTAACCAGGCGGGAACTGTTTTCACCCTCAGTTATGATTACCGTGTCAACGATCCCATGCTCGTTGCTCCGCATGGTAACTGATGTATCACGTCGCTTTTCGACAGTAATCAGGTCACTAGTCGGCTCTTCAAGAAACCTCGGAGGGGAGGTCTTCCCAATAAGAACATCCTTTTCCGCGACGACGGTCTCAGGGTTGATTACTCCATCTTCATCAAGATTCTTGTAGGAATCCGCCCCATGAGCTCCGGTAACTTCCTCATCCGGCACTTCTATACGGTCAATCTGCCCACCTGGGTAACGGCGTTCTTCTCCTTCATAGGTTCTGAAGAAATGAGATCTTCCAAGACCCCGGTCAATTGAGGCCTTGTTGAAAATCAACGCGTCTTCAATATTGAACCCCTCATAACTCAGGATGGCAACGACAAAATTCTGCCCTGCAGGACGATCATCGGAGCCGATTAATTCTGATGCCTGGGTGTGTGTGAGAGGTTTCTGAGTATAATGGAGAAGATGACCCCGGGTATCAGGTCTGAGCTTCATGTTTGCATCAGCAAACCCAAGAGCTTGCTTGACCATTCCTGCACCCATGGTGACACGCGGACTTGCATTATGTTCCGGAAACGGAACATGGGCTGCTCCGATTCCGAGAATCAGGGAGGGATCGATCTCGAGGTGTGTGTGATCAACGGTGATGTCATCCGGATTGATAGCGATGAAAAGATCTTCTTCTTCTTCCGCATCAATCAATTCGATAAACCCTTTCTGGACGAAATAATTGAACGTTATCTCCTTTTTCTTGAGTTTTTCGATCTCATCCGGAGTGATCAAGGGTTTTCCGTTATGAAGAACAATCAATGGCCTTCGGGCCCGACCCCTATCGGTATGGATCACCACATCGTTATTGAATTCCTTATAAGAGACGTTAACTTCGGTCGACAAAGCACCCTGGCGTCTCATTGCCCTTGTCTGGGCTACGAGTGCCTGGGGATCGTCAGCAAGCCCGATCAATGCCCCATCAACAAATACTCTTGATTTTTTCATCTGACGTCCCCCTTGATCTGGTCGACACCAAGGCTATAGAGGATCCTGATTACTTCTTCCTCATCGGTGACCCCTTTACTGACTTCAACCATCTGGGCAAAATTCTTGACAAGTCCACAATTTGGCCCTTCCGGGGTTTCGCTCGGACAGATCCTGCCCCATTGAGTAGGATGGAGGTCACGCGCCTCGAAATGGGGTTGTGAACGCGAAAGCGGGGATATTACACGTCGCAGGTGTGAAAGGACACTCATGTGATCGACTCTGTCGAGCAACTGTGAAACACCGGTTCGTCCGCCGACCCAGTTACCGGTAGCGAGGGGATGTAATAATCGTTCAGTCAGGACATCCGCACGCACGGCTGTTCCAATGGATAGATCCCGATGCCTCATACTCGCCCGTTCAAGCTGATACTTGATATCACGGGTAAGGCGGTTCAGGGAGATGCGGAAAAGATCCTCCATGAGATCCCCTGCGAGTTTCAGGCGCTTGTTTGAGTAATGGTCCTTATCATCAATCCTGCGCTTGTTCAGGACAAGGTCAAAGCAGGCCTCGGCCATCCGGCCGAGGAAATGTCCCTTGGCGAGTCGTACACTCTCTACGGTTTCACGGTATCCCTCATCCCCCTCTTTCATGCCAAAGGGCATCAGGTAGTTGAGATGGGGGAGCAGGTAGTTATCGAGCACGAATTCGGCACGCTTTCTTTGGTAATCCCTTGTCTGGTTTGGTGCGAGTTTCTTCCCAACATACATAACCCCGCTGTCTATACTATCGCACTCGCTTTCCTCGAGATTCTGCATCATGAAAGTAAGGATATCCTCATCGGTCGATACAGCGTTGACAACATCGTGGTCACTCACCATGCCAAGGGCTCTCATCAGGTCGGTGAACTTGAGGTGTCCTGCCACAGATGGGAACGATACCTCGAGCAGGTTTTTCCTGTTCCGTTCAACGACCACCAAGGCACGGTATCCACGATACTGCGAGAACACCTTTGCGACGTAGATTCGCTCATTATATCGCTCAGTGAATTCCGTCATAATCTTGTTGGACGCAAGATCTTCAAGGGTCATCAGAACCCGTTCAGTCCCGTTGACAATGAAAAAGCCACCAGGATCATATGGGTCCTCGCCGTGGAGCACCCGTTCGTCATCACTCATGCCAAAAAGATTACAGGACGCAGAACCGATCATGATCGGGAGCTGCCCGATTGTGGTCATAATTGGTTCCTGGCGGTCCTCACCCTGGACGAGGGTGAGTTCAAGTTGAATTGGTGCTGCATACGTCAGGTTACGGAGTCGTGCTTCACTCGGAAACAAGTCCCCCTGGGAGCCGTCCGCTTCACGGACGAGCGGTTTTCGCACCTCGATCTTGCCTAATTCAACCCATACCGGTGTATTGCTCTTGCCGCGGATCTCGATATCTGTCTCGATGACTCGCTGCTCGTTCACAACTTTCTGGAGGTTGCGAAGAAGAAAATTGTTGTAGGAGTCAAGTTGGTGGCGCGCCACATGCTCCCTTGAAAAGTATGCCCTTGATAAAATGCTTCTGTCGATCAGAAATATCAGCTCCCTTTATTTTTTGGGTCTTTTTACGACAAGCCGGTATGACTCAGCTCTACCGGCAGTGTGGCTCGTCCTGATGGTCCGTACCACATCCCCTACTTTTGCTCCGATGATTTTTACCGCTGGTTCGTCATGATATATTTTTGGCAGGTGTTCGCTCGTGATTTTGTAGGTGGAGAATAATGTGCTAACCTCCTCCTCGCTCATGATCTTATGGTCCGGCACCATTACATGTTCAAGCACATTCAGCTTGGTGCTCATTAAAAAACCCCCTCTTTCATAAATTGCGTCTCCTCCAGATGCATCACCAAATAAAAACCCACAGGCTGTACCGTGGCAGCGGGCCCGGAGGGATTTGAACCCCCGACCACCTGGTTAAAAGCCAGGCGCTCTACCTAACTGAGCTACGAACCCACGGGTACATGCCACACAGCATTAAAACAAGGTAAGAAAACTATATAAACATTCCCACAAAATATAATTAGTTCGCACAGACGAATTCTGTTTTATTTGCTTCTTTGCAGAAAGGGAAACCATATCCTGCAGATGGATTTTGATTTAAATTAGTTTCTGGAAGGGTAAATGTGCGCGTTTTTTTGTTCACCTGGATCAAAGTGTTACTGGAGAGCGCGAGCCCGGACTTTTATACCACCCGCAGTAGCACGGTTAAAAACAAGCAGATTTTTTTCCCACATAATTCCATCCGATATAATGGTATCCATAAAATTCCGGGCTTTTCTTGAGAAGGAGAGTATATTTAAACCAAAAATAATAAATAATAGCTAAGTAAATGACAGACCTGATTCGCTGGCTTAATAAAAACCGTTCCTTTTTTCAGCCTGACGAATCGTTCTCGGTCCGCGCCATCCGTCATATAAGCAATATTGAAAAAAACAAGCTGTTTTCGCCCGATATTGAGCATATGCGGACTGCAGAAGGTAGATGGTTCGAAGCGATTGTATACGAAATGTTCCTCGACGCCGCAGAGACCACCGATGAAATTGGCGGGGTGGCAGTCAAAGGAGCAGACGCTCCACAGAGGAAGAAGAAATATTCACCTTGGCCAGAATGGTTTTTTCTATTCAAGGAATGGGGACATCACCATCCGGGGTAATGGCCAGGACCTCGCGGAATTTGACCTGCTTCTCGTTGATAATGACAACCGGATCGCATTTGGAGAGGTCGTGACCTCACCATCAGATTTGAAGGAATTCGAAAAAGAAATCGAATATAAAAAAAGACTTCTTGGATATCTTTTTGCCCAACCGATTGTCCCATTCCTGCTGATATCATCATTTGATATTTCACATTTTTCTGTTGTCCGCAGGTTAATGAAATCACGGGATAATATCAATATCCAGACAATTTCCTGTGAACAGATAAAAGCCATGGTAAACAGAAATAGTCCGGACAAGGCCCATATGCAAATCAGGGAACATAATAAAACCTTTCTTGCAACCGACCTGATCCAGAAGAAGCCGTTTGAATACCTGCAATATCATGATGGTGAAAGAAACAAGGTTTTTTCCCAGGTAAGCAACCAGGTCAATGTCAGAAATGTACCAAATCACGTGGAAACGGCAGTACTTGTTAAAAAAATTCTATATGGGGGCTTGTATCCTTCAGCGGTAAAATCCCTTTGCAAAGAGCACCAGATGAGCATCAGAGGCGAATTACTCGAATTCGATGATATAATGCAAAACTTCTCCAAGGTGGTTCTTGCGACAGATCTTCCGGGGTATGATCCTCTGGTATATCTTAGGCCCAGACAAAAAAGGGAATACCTGAAAATGGTTCAGGATAGAGAGGGGAATTTCAAATATGAACGGCGGACACCACCAAAAGTAGGTTTCTTCCTCTGGCTCGAATCCCTGACTCCGACGCTTGGATCGAGAATTACCCGGCAGATCCTTGAATCTTTTTCACCGTCTGATGACAATGGAAATAGCAGGAAATCACATATAGAGGTTGTTCAGCGCCAGAATTGATTAATTCACATGGATAGTCGGACACCCGGACTTTTATCGGATCTCTCCTCTTTCAAAAGGTATAATAAACCCCTGGTAGAGAAACCATGCAGAGTCCCTAGTCTCATGGAAGGATCATGACAGATCGAGTAAGGGTATCGTACCTTTTATGCTCAATTATTATTGTCTCTGCATGTCTTGTTACCGGTTGTACATCGGGTTTGGCAAAACCGGATAATGTAACACCACCTCCCGTTGATATTCCCGGCACACAGACAACCATGGTTACGCCTGTCATCATGCAAGTGACAATGCATCCATCTAATCTGACAATCAATGAAAACGCCGAATTACATGCAGAAAATTTGTCTCTTGCATTTTCAGTCAGGGATAAAAGCCGTGACCCTGTCAAACAGACAGTAAGTATCGAGCTGACAGTGAAAAATGTTGGTAATGAGACTGTCGCGGAATTGCAAAAGAAATTATCCGATTTATATGCGATAGATCGGTCAGGAAAATATTATAGCGTACCCACGCATGTTGCATTAATAGGGCTTCAACCAGGCGAGATACGAAGCGGCACCATCGAAATTGCAAATGTCCCGGATCAGGCCCTCTCTGGTCTCGTCTTCCACTACAAGTTCGGTAATGAGGAAGCTTCCTGGGTGATCATTCCCGAAATACCGGTATAAACAATTGCGGCATAAGGGATCTGGTTTTTCCCCAGAGAAACCGGAGGGGAAACCTCATGAAATGCTCTTTCAGTTACATTAAATAATCACCTATGAAATGTATTTCCTATCCGGCAAAAAAAGTTAATCTGCCAGATAGGGAGGATATCGAAAATCCACAAGGGATATCCAAATGAAAAAGGTCGTTACGGACCTCCTCGATATAAAATTCAAGATTTTATGTCCCCAAAATTTTACTTTCCTGGTGCAGTTTACAAATAAAAAGAAATTGGAGTTCACTAAAATATCCGGTCGAATAACTCTGCGGTTAATATTTCACAACAGGATCAGCTCATATGCAGACGACCCGAGTCCAGTCTCCTCACCATACATGATCTGCCGGTACGCATCGGTATTTGCACGTAGGCCTTTGAATTTGTCCGCTCCCTTGCCATGATTATGCATGAGCAGTGAACCGGAATTTCCATGCTGGCTGTTAACAAGGTCAAAGCTTGCAGCATCGATTGCCACGGGATCTCTGGAAGCGAGGATTCCGATGTCAGGGACGATCGTGGCATCGCTCCAGGGGACACAATCACAATCCGGGGTTATATGTGTCAGGAAGTTCATATATCCTATACGGGATTCCTTGCCTTTAACAGCTCCTAAAGCATATTCGACGATGCGCTCGGTGAATTGAGGGATCTCTGTCACCCAGTCGATATCGATAGCACGTTCCGGGCATATTGTCATACATTCAAAACACCCGATGCATTTTGACTTATTAATGGATGATTTCTCATTTTGAATTGCGATTGCTGTTTTCGGGCAGGCAACAACGCATTTACCACACCCAATGCAAATCTCTTCAACAATAAGGGGCCGGGCAGTATGCTGTGCCTGCTTACCTGCCGCAGATGCACAACCCATACCCAGGTTTTTTATCGCACCCCCAAATCCTGCAACTTCATGACCCTTGAAATGGGAAAGAACAATCATACTCTTCGATGAAGCGATATCTCCCGAAATAATGACTTCTTTAAAATGTTTTTTATGAATTTTAATGGTTTTTGTGTTACCGCCCGAGAGTCCATCTGCAATAATGACTGGTGCACCGACTACAGAATAATCAAACCCATGAAGGATTGCGGTTTCAATATGATCCGCAGCATTTGAACGGCTCCCGAGATACAGAGTATTTGAATCGGTAACGAAAGGTTTTCCTCCATATGCTTTGACCTTATCAACAACCTGACGGACGAATACCGGGCTGATGTACGAATCGTTACCAAGTTCGCCAAAATGCAGTTTTATGGCAGTAAGCCCGCTTTTACGTATCGTCTCCCCAAGCCCGGCTGAATCGAAAAGTCGGTTAATCTTTGAAACAGTATTATCTCCGGGATTTCTCGCCCGCATATTTGCGAAATATACTTTTTGTTTTTCCATGGCTGTGCTCCGATTAGAAAGGTGTGCTGTTGATCCCAGGATTCCGGTTATTCACTGATCCATAACCAATGTAGAGGATAAAAGATTTTCTAAATTTGAGAATTCTAAAAAAACAGGCTCACATGTTTATAACTACCACAAAAAAAACGTTTGATACTCCCGGCTAAGTTACACATTAACTCTCAGTACCTTTGCTTTTTACCTCGGGAATATATGTTTTTAACAGCAGGGAAAGACTCACCACGGTGACCGAGCTGAGAGCCATGGCAAACGCCGCAAGTTCCGGCCGGAATGTAATACCAAAAGATGGATAAAGAATTCCTGCCGCGACTGGGATAAGGGCCGCATTATACGCAAACGCCCAGAAAATATTACCCCTGATCCTACCCATGACCTTCTTCGAGAGTTGGATTGCAGCAACGGAATCTATCAGGTCGTCCTTTATGAGGACGATGTCCCCGCTCTCGATTGCGACGTCTGTACCGCCCCCGATGGCAATCCCCACATCAGCCCGGGCGAGCGCCGGGGCATCATTAATCCCGTCGCCCACAAACGCCACAATTTCTCCCTTTTCCTGCAACGCCTGGACTTTTGCGGCCTTATCCTGGGGGAGAACTTCCGCAACCACGCTCGATATTCCCACCTGGCGGGCAATTGCTTCAGCGGTGCGCTTGTTGTCTCCCGTAATCATCACGACGTTCACCCCCATTGCACCAAGGCTTGAAACCGCCCGGGGTGAAGACTCCTTTAACGTGTCCGCTATCCCTATGACCCCCGCCATTCTTCCAGCGACAGCAATAAGGACGGCAGTTTTCCCTTCCTTTTCGATCATGGCAATTTTTGATTCGGTTTCGCTGTCAACCGGAACACCCTTGTCCTGCATCAATGCCCGGTTACCCGCCAGCACTTCCTCACCAAGAACCATGGCAATGACACCTTTGCCCATAATGGTATCAAATTTATCTGCTGTTTCCTTCAAAACACCCTTTCGCTCTGCATCCCTGACTATTGCCAGGGCAAGCGGGTGTTGCGAGCCACGTTCCACTGCAGCGGTAATGGAAAGTAACGTCGCTTCCGGATTACCAAATGTGAGGATATCGGTTACCTCGGGTTGTCCTTTGGTAAGTGTGCCGGTCTTGTCAAATATAACAGTGGTAACTTTCTCGGCAATTTCAAGGGCCTCACCATTTTTTATTAATATTCCAAGTTCTGCTCCCCGTCCCACACCGACCGTCACGGCTGTAGGGGTTGCAAGACCCAGAGCACATGGACAGGCAACGACAAGCACGGAGATCATAGCGGTAAGGGCAAAAAGGAGGGTCCCGCTGAGGAGGTAATACCAGGAAACGAAAGTAACGGCGGCGATTGTCAGTACCGCAGGGATAAAGTACGTAACCGCAGTATCCGCAATCTTCTGTACACGTGGTTTTGATCCTTGGGCATCCTCGACCAATTGGATGATCTGGGCAAGGACTGTATCCTTTCCCACCTTCAGAACCTTTATAGAAAGGACACTGTTCTGGTTGATGGTACCCCCGACTACCCGGTCACCTTTCCTCTTAAGCGGTGGTACTGGCTCACCAGTGATCATCGCTTCGTTGACATAACTCTCACCTGCTTCCACTTCACCATCCACCGGGACCTTCGCTCCCGGTTTTACAATCGCGATATCACCTGGCACCACATCTTCAACCGGGATCTCCTCCTCAACGCCGTTACGAAGGATATACGCGGTTTTTGCCCTGAGACCTGCAAGTTTTTTGATGGCGTCAGACGTCCTGCCCTTCGCCTTCGCTTCGAGGTAGCGACCAAGGACCAGGAAGGATGCAAGCATTATGGCAGCATCATAGAACATGAACCCCGGGTCAAGCACGATATTAAAAGTCCCGAATACACTTGAGCCGTAGGCGATCCCGGTCCCCATGGCATACATCACGTCCATGTTGAGCGAACGGTTCCGTAGAGCCATACTCGCGGCTCTGAAAATGGGATAAGCAACATAGACGAACACCGGGGTCCCGATAATAAACATGATATATGCCATCATCTGCATGGTTATCGGCAAAGGTACCCACATTGCGATCATCAGGGGGATACTTACGGCAAAACCAATTGAAAAACGGAGGAATTTATCATGAAGGTCTTTTTCCCGGATCTTTTTCTCGATTTCTTCACTGATTTCCCCAGCAAGGCCAAGGTACTGGTACCCCGCGTCTTCGATCACGAATTTCATTTCCGGAATCCCTGATATCGAAGGGTTATAGGTCACGTAAGCTTTTTCAGTACCGAGATTCACCGTTGCAGATATAACACCCGGAAGTCCCCGCAGTGCGGCCTCTATGGTCTGGACGCAGGTCGCACAGACCATCCCACCGATACGGATAACCGCTTCTCGGTTGACCACTTCGTAACCTGCTTCTTTTACCGCTTTTTCCAGGTCCTTTATTGAGACTTGTCCGGGGTCAAACTCGACGTGGGCCGTATCGGTACCAAAGTTTACCCTGGCGTTTGAAACGCTCTCCACTTTCGAGAGGGACTCCTCGATGTTAATTGCACATGTCGCGCAAGTCATCCCGGAAATCTTTATTTCAGCCTTTTTCTTTTGTTCCCCGGCCATATGATAGAACTAGAACATCCCGTTTATTTAAATTTCTTTCCCCGGGATTGGCCAATGTTTTGGTAACAGGAGCAGATCCCTGTTTTGGCATGTCCTTTGTTGCCTGTCGCGTATCAGACGACCGAGAGCCATACGACAAATATCACACCAGTAATTATGGTGAAGGGGAAACCCAGCCTAATGAACTCCATGAACGTAATTGTTTCACCCTGGCGTTCCGCATTCTGGATTACGATGATGTTACTTGCCGCCCCGAGAATTGTCAGGTTACCTGCAAGTGTGCTCCCCGCAACGAGAGCCATCGTCTCATTCACCGACATCCCGGCCTGCTGGAGCAGGGGGTTGAAGAGTGCAACAAACGGGACATTGGAGATGAACTGGCTGATGATCAGGCTGGTTGAGAACAGGAGGACTACCGACGACGCTGCGGCTGCCGGGACTGCGGCCTGGAAAAAACCTGTGGTAAATACCGCGGCCATCAGGACAAACATCGATACGAAGAAGACAAGCGTGGACCAGTCGATTTTCCGGATTATTTCAGCCCTCTTTCGCGAAAGCAGGACAATCGGGGCGGCTCCCGCAATTGCAATTGCGGGTAATGGGACGGTATAGACTAACCCAAAGGGATGCAGGGTGAGCAGGATCTGCAGAATAATACAGGACGCAATAAGAACGAGAGAAATTTTCAGGATAAGGGCAAGTTCCGGGTCGGCAACGTTCGTATTTTCCGGTTTGCAGAAATCCGTTCCCGTATCCCAGGGGTAGAATAGGCGGATAAACAGCACCAGCACCAGCAGCGAAATTACCGTGGGAACACCAAGATAGAGCAAAAAAGTTCCAAATGGATTTCCATACCCACCGCTCGTCGCGATCAGGAGGTTCTGGGGGTTGCCGATCGGGCTCAGCACGCTCCCGGTAGTAATCGCAAAACAGAGTGAAAGGAGCAGCATTTTAACACTCAATCCGAAACGTCGCCCGAGATACAGGGCAAGCGGCGTCCCGATAATCGCAATCGTATCATTCATGAAGAATGCGGCGAGCAGCGCCATTGAGAAGATAAAAAGAACAATGAACTGCCAGGAATTTTTACAGTGGGATACCATCCGCTGCGAGATGGCAAACAGATAACCACTCTCCGAAAGGGCCTCGCCGACGATAAACATCCCAAACAGGAAAACCATTACATCGACGTTGACCGACCGGGCCGCATCAGGAATCGATATCTGGCCCGTGATGAGCACGGCAACAGCACCGGCACACATTACCTGCCAGATACGGAACCGGAAACGCCCGACCTGCCGGACCGCAATCAGCAAAAATACAGCCAGGAGAACGATAAGGGCGATTTCCATGTTCATACCGTGAATTTTTTGTATCCCTGGATAGGGATTTTTTTTCACTGCTTGGAAGGTGATATGTCCGATACCTTCTCAATTTCCCGGGACCAATGAGCCAGGGAGTCGGGGAGATTTATTGTGCCGGGGATGGTCTCATTCGCCAGTGCAGAAGTACCCCTTCATCGACCCTCGAACACTCGATGAGATCCATTCTCAAGAACGGATCTGTCATGCTGAATCCCATCCCATCGGCAGGAGTGGGAGAGTCCCTTCCGCCGATGATCATATTGCCGATGTACTGGAACATCTCATCTACCAGCCCCTGCTCAAACAACGACCAGAGCAGGTTCCCACCACCTTCGACCATTAGGTTCCGGATCCCCATATCATACAGGCGGGTGAGTAATTCTTCGAGATCAACCTCTTCCTGCCCCGCAATAATCACCGTCGAATGTAATCTCAGGGTGCTGAGGTTACTGTGATCGATGGATCCTGCGCAGCCGATCACCCGCTGTCCGGGTCCTTTATTCAGTACCGCCGCGTCGGCGGGGATACGCCCCCTGCTGTCCACCACAACCCGAATGGGGTTTTCATCGAGACCGCGGGATACCCTTCCCCGTTTCAGTTCTTCGGATTTGACGCTAAGTGATGGGTCGTCGGCAAGCACGGTGCCGATACCGACCATGATCGCGTCACTCCCTGCTTTCAACTGGTCCACCCGCATGAAATCGGATTTTCCGGAGATTTTCACCTGCCGCCGCTCCCTGGTCGAAAGTTTGCCATCGGCACTCATGGCAAAATTGACGGTCACATATGGGCGCATATATAACAGTTCGATACCGTGGTATTAGTTTATTTTGAGGACAATTCCAAGACACCGGTGCGGATAATTCGTTCGGGATGCCGGACATAGGGAAATATGCCGGAGTACTTTAACGGATTGAAGAGGAAAAAGGCTGAAATCATTCCTTTTTTTCAATTTTTACGGTTATTTCTCCGGAATACCTTATTTCTTGTGCAATTCATTTCTCTCGGTAGAGAGTTATTCATTATAGAATCCGATCAACTGTACATAGAACTATGCCCCACACAGAAACGGGTCCATCACCATCACTCCGGCCAACACCTGACGATAGAATATTGCGTTTCTTTCGGTCACCGTTTTTTTTGAGTCTTACCATCGGGATACCTTTTTGCATCTACAAATTCATTTTCGGCTCGCTTGCTATTCGGAATGGCATTGGGGGAGTAACGGTACTTATCCTCCTGGGAGATCTAATAATTGTATGGGCTGCGCTTGACCTGACCATGAACATAACCAGGGCAGGTCTTGACCTTTTTGGGCGTAGCAATGTAATCGAATATTGTACTATCGCGCAGATAGGCAGGTATTTCCATGCAACAGGAGTGTTTCTTGCCTTCGACACCCTGGTTTCTTTTTTAATTATCTGCATAACGCTCTGGTCAGGATGGATTACCCAGCTTAACACGATTGAGTCATTCCTCTGGTATGCAGCGACGACAATGAACCTGATCAGCCTTTCTCTTGTCATTATATACGACGAGGCATTGCGGGCCCGCCAGTCAGACCATGAAAAAAAGTTATTATAATTTTAGGACAGGTTCATCTCCCTGAATTTCCAGTGGTTCATCGTGCAGTTCAGTCCGGGTATATGATGTTTCCCAGCCCGGGATTATCTTCCTGTACTCGCTTTTACTCCCAGGGCAAGCAGGGCAACTGAAATTGAACCAATGATTACGGGAAGCGATACCGGGGTGCTCCTTGTTGTCGCGGTGGCCGAAGGGGTTATAGGCGGCACCGAAGGGGAGGTTGGGGGAGTGCCGGTAGTCCGGGTTGCCGTAATGGTCTGCGTCTGAACTGGGACCAGTGTCCGCTGGAAAGTTATGTATGATCCGGGACTGATGGTGACTTGTTCAATAATCGTCTGGTAACCAGGGTACTCCAACCGTATTTCATGGACCCCTGGAGTCAGACCCTGTGACTGGGGTGCGGCACCGACGTCCTGGCCATCAATAAAAATTTCCGAGTTTACAGGGGCTGTGTTGAAAACAACGGTGCCAGGGGACTCATAAGGTTGACCGCTATACGTGAGGGAGACGGTAATCGTTCCATATACCGCCTTATTTACATCGGATTTGGCGACCGGCTGCTTCACCGCATACACCGTGTAAATTCCATCTTTCAGAGTAAACCCCTGTCTCGCCGTGTTCCATGAGTACGCCCACTGATCATTTGTCACGTCTGTGACCGTAAAGGTCGACGGATCGCCGGTTACCACCGGAATGTTCATGTTATCCAGCCGGACGCCATTTGGCGGCAGACCAGGACCAATGACAAAAAGGTAGATACTATCGGTGGTTAAGGCGGTCCCTTTCAGGTCCACCCGGTTTCCGATTTTTTCATCGATATCCGCAGCCGAAGCAATTCCTGTACACACAACCAGTCCCAGGATGAGACATATGAGAAATGAACCTTTTCGTGATACAATACCCATGATTAACCTCCAGTTCGTTGAACTGATTACCGCTCACCACACGTAAGTAACTTTGCAAGGTATCATTTCGGAGATAGAAATTAGACTTGGATGGGGTTCCTACCGAAATGTCGGAAACCTGGATTTTCTGAAGCCGATTATAAAAAAAGTTAAAAAATTCCGTAATCGCATGATGAACGGTTCCAACCCGAAACAATTCAATCTGGTATCAACAACCTATAAGTTCCACGATGCCTGCAGTCTTCACGACACCAGTCCCGATGTTTACCATGTCGGAGATATTGGCATTGTGAACGGCGGGACTCCGGGCACCTACTGCATCCTCGACCAGGACTGTATGATATCCGAATGCGGCAGCATCGAACACGGTGGTCCTGATGCAGTTCGGCGTCTGGATACCTGTCACAAAAATGGTATCAATCCCGAGCGATCGTAATAACAGGTCAAGATCGGTGTTCATAAATGCACTCATCCGGTTTTTACGGATCAGGTACTCACCCGGTCCGGGCATGAGTTCGCTAATGATCTCAGACCCGGGTGTCCCCTCTACGGCGAAAGGAACTTTTTTAAAGAGTTCACGCCGGAACACCTCGACATCGGAACCATCTTTTCGGTGGAGACGCACCACATGGAATATAGTATGCCCCCGGCAGCGGAACGCCTCAAGGACTGCCTTTATATTGGGAATAACGCTGGCAGTACCCGGCATCTCCATGGGTGCACCTTTCCGGACAAAGTCATTCTGCATATCGATAATCAGAAGTGCTGGCTTTTTCATGAGTCTCGCTCCTTACCACTCCTTTGTCGGTCAGGTATTAAACGTTAATCTGGACCGATACCTCATTTGGCCGGCCGGAATCTATCACAATTTCCGGGTCGGTTCTCAGTAAAAATTTATCCTGATTATATATGCATACGATTAAGCTCTGGATTTATTACATCGGATATTATAGTCAGTATTGATGCTAATTTCACGATCATTATCATTGTGTAATCAGATCAATTATTGAGAACTGTATAATGGAAGAGATGGCATCAGAAGGACCGGTGACCAGGGTCAATATCGGCAGGCTTACGAATGCCATTTTTGTATTTACTCTGCTCTTACTGTTCCGGAATGTCAGGACCCCGACGTTCGGGGATTATATCGGGAATGCCACGGCCAATGATTTCGGATTGATGCAACTCCCCGACATATTGAGCTTCCTGAACGCATTCATTATCCTCGCTATGCTCTGGATGGTCCTTTTTCACATCTTCAATCAGGTGGAGAAAATCGACCGTGTATATCTTTACCTCCATCTCATCGCTCTTATGGCGATAATTTTTATCCCGATATCCAGCCACCTGAACGTTATCTTTCCGGGTAAATCCGTCTTCCCTGTCCTGTTCAACCTTAACATGCTGGCTGTGGGCCTATTGATTTCTCTTGAATGGTGGCATATTTCGAGGAAGTCTGCTATCCGTAAAGCAGGGATCAACTCTTCTCAGATGAAGTGTATTGGGATAAAAATGCTCTATATCCCGTTAACTGCAATTTCCGGGGTCCTTCTCTCGATGTTAGATCTTCCATTTACCCAGAGTGTGTACTTTGTTACAATACTGGCATTGGGACTTACTTCGCTGTACTTCCGGAACAAAGCGGGACAACACAGAGGTGATCCCTCATGACCGAAGGAACTCCAGACCCGGGAGAAGAATTCAAGGAGACCTGTACCAGCGTTTGCTGCAAAGGGGCAGTCCCCAGGGACATGTTTGAGATCATGATAAATGGGGTATTTGCATTTGTGATGACCCTGATCGTAAAGAACAATATCCCACTCCCCTCGGCGATTAGCGCAGATGATTTGGCATTCATTGCCATATATGTCCCCCAAATCATAAATGAATCGATAAATTTCATATTTACTTTCAGCATTCTCGCAGTTTTTTACATCCTGTTCTTCGAGATGATGCGATGTATCAGGGTCCTTGACCGGTATTTTATGACCATTTCCTTTGGGTTCATCCTTTCAGTCGTTTTTATTCCTCTGACTTCGCTGCTCTGGACGTTTTCAGATATCCCCTGGCCCTATGGGGTGATGTTTCACATAAATGTCCTTTGTTGCGGGCTTATCATGTACGTCCTCTGGAAATACGCATCAGCAAATAAGCGGCTCCTCCAGCCAGGCGTATCCAATAAACTGGCAAAGAATATCTCCTGGCGCATGCTCCTCTTCCCTGCAACCGCTATTGCGGGACTCCTCATCGACGGGTCGGATTTTTCTTTCGGGACTATCGATATTACCCAACTTTATTTGATCCCGATTATCCTGTTTGTCTTCGTATCAAGGGATTCAATAATAGGAACAGAACACTCATGAATAGTCCCCGGAGTTTGATCCTGTTGAAAATAATAATTATCCAGCCACGTTACGAGGGATGATGACACAATATGGTTACATCTAAGAATTGTGTGAGGTGGGGTTTAAATCAGGGATGTCCTCAGTTCGGGCATGGAGGCGATCCGGCATTCCCTGCACAGACTGGAAACCATTAGAAGAAGGGTCAGGTATACGTGGACATGTGAATTACGGATCGAACCATTGATCGAGGAATTGAATTTTATTAAGAACAATGCGAAGTGGGGGTTAGGTTCCGTTTCGGCCTTGTCGAAAATCAGAAGGAGGGATTTTAAACTGATCGTTACAGCACTGGGCAGGCTTGATAATCCTTTAGAGCCGGATAAACAGCCAAAATAATTAGGAATCTTTCAGGATATCGATTGGAAACTTACTGATTCTTTTGAATTATTTTCCGTACCGATCCACAGCTTTCCCGACAATGGAGAGCAACTCACCGTCAAGGAATGGTTTTACGATTACTCCATCCGGTGCAACACCCCGCATTCGCTCGAGCTTGGCTTCTGAGGTATATGCCGTGACGAAGATCAGGGGAACCGAAAACCGTTGCCTGATCTGGCGGGCTGTCTCAATTCCATCAAGCGATCCGGCAAGCCCGATGTCCATCAGGATCAGATCCGGCTCCGGGGACGTTTCGAGCGCCCTCAGCACCATCTCCCCTGAGTACGCCGGCCCGGTAACCTTGTATCCCTCTTTTTCCAGAACCTCAGTCATATGGAGGGCAATCAGGCCTTCATCCTCTACTACCAGAATGGTTTCTCCGGTCATGTGTAATCTACTTTATAGTTCGGCCGAAACATAAACTCTGTGACTTGTTACCACAGAAATGAATTCTGCGTTCGGAAAGCCCCGGCAGGGAGGTTCAACAGTGAACCATTTACGAATATTTGCTTTTAATTCAGATTTCATGATTTGTTTCAAAAAATAATCTTCAGGGATAATTTTTATTATTTTATCAATAAATTACGCCAGATATCATTGTGCTTTGTCACTACATGAGCATGAGAACATTTCCGCGTTCGATTAAAAGACAGGGAAATGATTCTGATCAAGACTTGGCACATGGAGATGACTGGAATGGACATGATGCGTATGAAAATGGGCAGGAGATATATGGTGCAGTTCTCTGACGGCAATACAGTATCCGGCGAGGTAAGAAAAATAGACGGGAGTTCTGTAATCCTCAATTCACTTCTTTCAAGTCGCGTGATTCAGAGAGAGCAATTAAAGAACTCAATAATTGAAGAAATCTGAAACATCAGGTAGGAAAGCCCCACTTTACTTTTTGGAGATCCCATAGGGCTCCCTTTGATGAGTGCCTGGATTTGTATGTATTCCCGGGGACAAATTGATTTTGAGAAGGTCGGATGATATAATAAAAAGAGAATATACAAATCTCCGGTCCGGTACCACCGGAAAAGCCCTTCGGCGACAGAGTATCCAACTCGGTTTCGATTACCAGAATCGATTTCCATTTCATCTTTTTGCATCACTCCCCCTATCGCCCATTAGAGATGTAGGTGTGACTCTCCTAGGATAATGGAGAGCTGGATGCCCTGGCAGAGTCACTCGGTAAGAGATGATAAATTCAATGGGGGAGAGGTTTCATCTAATGCTATCATCCCTTATCAGACAAGTATTGTATTATCCGGATTTAACAAAGATTACCTAAAAAATCAAATTATGAAACAAGTATTGAAACGACCTGATCAGAATTTGCATAAGAAATCGGTAGGCAACGTCCCCGGTGCCAAAAAAATATTCTTATTATATCAGGATATCTCGATGCCGAATAATCCCAGGTCATTAATCATCACACTCCGGAACACAATATCAGACACCACTGGAAAATGGGGCTACCTTGTGCCAGTCAATAATTTTCTTAGCTGAATGATTTTCCGGAAAGGTGAATATTCAAGGAAGTAAAATCAAGGCCTGATACGGGGTTATTTCTACGGGGAGGTCAGATCTTCCGGGTCCAGCAGGCTGATAAGGGCTTCAATGCTGACAATTTCCCGGCGTAAGATATCTTCCTGAAAATATTGCCTAAGTTTTGATTCAAATTTTAATTTGTAGCCCCTGTTCCACCCCAGATCCGGATCATGCTGGTTTGTAAGGTAAAACTTAAGTTCATCGAGATCCTGCGCCTTTATCTTGTCAATGAAGATCTCCCGGTACTTTGTAACAAGGGTGGTTTTTACATCACCGGATGATTGGTCTTCTCCAGGATCCATATATCTGTCATCTCCTCCAAGCTACGGTTGACTATCCGAATGGTTCCTTCTTTCAACCGTTCAAATTTCATCCGTGAACGCTTCTGAAATCAGTTCTTCCTGCTTCTTTGTCAGTTTTTCCGGGAGTTTTACAACAACCTTTACGAGGAGATCTCCCCGCTTGTCAGTACTCAGATATGGCATGCCCTGCTCCCGGAGACGGAAGAGTGTATGACTCTGAGTCCCCCGCGGAATTTTCAATACCGCCATCCCGGTAATAGTTCTGACAGTTATTTCGCCCCCGAGCAAAGCGTTTTTCAGGGGGGTAACGACATTGCTGTACAGGTCTACACCCTGCCTCTCAAACGAGTTATCTTTTTTTATGTGCACAACAACATACAGGTCTCCTGAAGGCCCACGGTTCTCGCCGGGTTCACCTTCGCCGGCGATTCTCAGGAACTGGTTATCTTCTACACCACGTGGGATTGATACTTCAATTCTTCTGGTTTTTTGAAGCGTCCCTCTTCCAAGGCAGGTCTCGCATGGCATATCAATAATAGTTCCGGTGCCGCCACAATCAGGACACTGGGCGATATTCATTACCTGCTGGTGGCCTCGCCTCTGGACAGACCGGACCTCTCCGGCCCCCCCGCATTTGGTACATGTGCGGTAATGACCCGGTTTTGCTCCTGTCCCGTGACAGGTTCCGCACGCAGTAATATGGGGCACTGCCACAGTATTTTTTGTCCCGTAAAATGCATCCATCAGGGAGATCTCTATATCATACCGGAGGTCAGCTCCCGCACGGCTCCTCGCTCTTCCCGAACCTGTAGAAAATGCATCAAAGATATCTCCCAGGCCAAAGTCCCGGAACAGATCGTCATAACTCGGTGGTGGTGCCTGGGTGTATTCGCCGGGTTTGAATTCTGCATGACCTACCTGGTCGTACTGTGCTTTTTTCTGCGGGTCGCTCAGTACCTGGTAGGCCTCGTTCACTTCCTTAAATTTTTCTTCCGCCTCTTTACTCCCCTTATTCAGATCTGGATGATATTTTCTGGCGAGGTGCCGGAATGCTTTTTTCAGGTCGTCCTGGTTGGCATCTTTTTTCACGCCCAGTATTTCATAATAATCCCCTTTTGCCATGGTGTCTTTGTGGGAAAGGATTAGGTCTCATCCCTGACCTTGAAATCAGCATCGACAACTTTTTCTTCGCCAGATCCACCAGGGCCCTGCCGGGTTTGTTCATTACCTGTCGCAGATCCCTGTTCTCCTGCCTGTTGCTGCGCCTGCTGTTGCCGGATTGTTTCCTGGTATGCCGCTGATCCGGCTTCACCAACAGTCTTCTGGAGTTTCTCTATCGCAGCTTTCATCTGCCCGACATCTTTCCCCTCCAGTACTGCCTTCAGCGCCAAAATTGCCGCATTTATCTTATCAACAAGTTCGGGATCCAGTTTCTCAGCAAGGTCTGATTTTGTTTTCTCTGCTGTATAAAGTAACGAATCTGCGCTGTTCCGGGTTTCAACCTCTTCTTTTCGTTTTTTATCATCTTCTGCGAATTGCTGCGCCTCGTTAACCATTTTCTTGACATCACTGTCCGCAAGTTTTGTCGAGGCAGTAATGGTCATTTTCTGCTCTTTTCCGGTCCCGAGGTCCTTCGCTGATACATTCAGGATACCCGAAGCGTCAATATCGAAGGTGACATCGATCTGTGGAACACCACGTGGAGCAGGGGGCAGTCCGACCAGATTAAACTGCCCCAGGCTGACATTGTCGCTTGCCATGGGGCGTTCGCCCTGAAGCACATGAATCGTTACTGAAGTCTGGTAATCTGCCGCTGTCGAAAAGGTCTGGCTTTTCTTTGTTGGAATTGTCGTGTTTCGTTCGATCAGTGCAGTCCTCACACCACCAAGCGTCTCGATACCGAGAGTCAGCGGTGTCACATCGAGGAGGACCATGTCAGTGATCTCGCCACCCAGAATTGCACCCTGAATCGCCGCCCCGATTGCAACACATTCCATCGGGTCAATCCCCCGCTCCACTTTCTTACCGATATGGTCCTCGATGAATTTCTGGACGATCGGCATCCTGGTCGGCCCACCGACAAGGATTACCTTCTGGATATCATCCTTGGTCAGGCTGGCATCTTTCAATGCCTGTTCGAACGGCTGTATACAGCGTTTGATAATTGGCTCAACCAATTGTTCGAGTTTCGACCTGCTCAATTTCATGGAGAGATGTTTCGGGCCAGCCTGCGTTGCAGAAACATAAGGCAGATTTATTTCTGTTTCAATTACCGTTGACAACTCAATTTTTGCTTTTTCGGCGGCTTCTCTTACCCGGTTGATCGCCATCTTGTCATTTCTTATATCGATACCCTCAAGTTTTTTGAATTCAGACGCAATCCACTCATAAATCGCGTTGTCCATGTCGGTACCACCGAGCTGGGTGTCACCGGAAGTCGCAAGGACCGTGAACGTGCCACCACCGAATTCCATGATAGTCACGTCAAGAGTGCCACCACCTAGGTCAAAGACAAGAATTTTGTATTCCCCACTCCGGTCGAGACCGTAAGCCATCGAAGCTGCGGTCGGCTCATTCACAAGTCTTACCACGTCGAGGCCCGCAATTTTTCCGGCGTCCTTTGTAGCGGTCCTCTGGTTGTCATTGAAATACGCAGGAACCGTTATCACAGCTTTCGATATTGGCTCTCCGAGGAATCCCTCGGCGTCCAGTTTGATCTTCTGCAGTAGGAATGCCGAGATCTGCTGCGGCGTGTATTCCTTTCCATAAATCCGGTACACATGGTCAGTTCCCATCTTACGCTTCGCAGCAGTGACGGTGCCTTCCGGGTTACTGATGGCCTGACGTCGTGCTGGTTCCCCGACGAGGAGTTGTCCGTCCGGTGTAAATGCAACATAGGATGGAAACATTTTTCCTGCCACTGTCGCGCCTTCAGCTGAAGGAATAATGGTTGGTTTACCGCCCAGCATAATTGCTGCTTCGCTGTTGGATGTTCCGAGGTCAATTCCGATAATCTTCTCTTTACCCATTGTTTTCACCTTCATTTTCTCTGAATTGTTCCGCGATCTTTACCTTTGAAGGCCTGATAACCTTTGACTTCAGCTGGTAACCTCTGCCGATATCTTCGAGAATTGTGTTTTGCGGTTCGTTACATCGTTCCCTGCAGATCACCTCGTGGAAATTAGGGTCAAACTTTTTCCCCACGCACTCGATAGGATTCAGCCCATATTCTTTGAGGATTTTCACCATTTTCTTCTGTACCATTAGCATGCCCTCCCGGTTCTGTTCAAGTCTCAGGGATGGAAGAGCCTGGTCAAAATCATCAAGGATAACCAGGAGATCTTTGATAAGGTTCTCGTTGGCCATTGTAATGATCGACAATTTCTCTTTTTCCGACCATTTTCTGAAATTATCAAAATCAGCCTGGAGGTATTTCAACCGGTTTAACCGGTCTTCCGCAATCCGGGTCTGGTTTTCAAGTTCCCGTTTTAATTCTTCCAGGTCTTCTGTCATTTTTTTCCTCATTGGATCTAAATCGTTCCCAAACTTCTGTGAATACCTCTGACCGTACCTGATCACATAATACTCGCAGATAAGAACTTGTTCAATTTTCCAGAGATCAGCAATCCAGTCACGATGCGGTGCATACCTTGGCAGGCACGGGGAAGGCCAAATGGTTTTCCGTCCTGGTGATCCTGGAATTGGTTATAATTCCGTTCTGCATATTGAATTTTGTTTTTATAGGATCTTTGGCAGAAAACAGTTTTTGAAACAAATTTTGAAACAATAATAGAAAACAAGTGATGGACATTTGGTAGATAATAAAAATGGCCTGGTAACACCTCCCGTCATATAGAATAGGATTTATTCTTCCAGGCAACAACAAGGTCATTATGAGCACCAATGCCGGAAGTTGATAATGAAAAACAGACCCACTCCTTCCGCAAATCCCTTGGTCTTTTTGAACTCGTGAGCCTCGGCGTTGGTGGAACGATCGGCTCCGGCATTTTTATCGCCCCTGGTGTTGCAGCCAGGTTGTCCGGACCAGGATCACTTCTGGCATGGTTGATCGCAGACTATCTCTGCATCGTGCGTCCTTTTTTCGCTTGCAGGGGTTTCATCACGATTCAGGGAGACCAGGAGTTTTTTTGGCCTATTCTCAGCTATTTTCGGAGAACACACAGCAATACCAATTATACTCCTCTATCTCGTCTCGGCAGCGTTTGGTGTCGCCACAATTGCGGCTGGGATCGGCCAGTACCTGGTATTTCTCGGTTTTCAATCGGTTCTCCCTATCGAGATCGCAATAATCGTCCTCTTTTGCGGGATCAATATTATCGGAATATCCCTCTCCGGAAAGACCGAGAATATACTGACCGTGCTGAAAACTATCCCTCTCGTTGTCATCGCTATTCTCCTGCTACCACATATCAGGCCGGAGAACTTTGTCCTCTCCTCAGGCATCTCAGCCTCTTCAATCGTTGCAACGATCATCATCGTTTACTGGCCGTTTACCGGTTTTGAGATCAGTGCGATCCCTGTAGAGGAAATAAAAGATATCACACTAATCAGGAGATCGCTCATCATGGTCATGGTCATAGTCACATCAGTCTACCTGCTCCTCAATATCTCCCTTATCGGAAGCGTGGGCTCGGAGGCACTTGCGGCTTCTCCTGCACCGATTGCAACTGCGGCAAGCCTGCTCTTTTCAAGCTCGGGATCGTTGATTGCGGTAATAGGGATTATCGCCATGCTCTCTGCTTTAAACGCTTATATCATCGCAACATCAAGGGTGCTTCAGGATGTTTCATCGCGGTATTCGTTGCCGTATCTTTCCAGCCTCGGCAACGAGGGCACGCCGATCGCTGCCCTCGTCATCAGCTGTAGCACCTGCGCCGGGCTCCTCTTTTTTACCAACAGTTTTGATACCCTGGCAATCATCTCAGTTATTGCAACACTTATCCCATACATCTTCTTCTGTGTCTGTTCATGGGTATCCAATACCGATACCCGCTCACGGATTATTGCAATGGTCGGCGGAACGTCAACGGCTGCGATCCTGGCCCTATTTTTTATTATCTGATCATCCCCGCAAAAGAGAGCCTAACTGCACCTGGCAAGGTTCCAATTCAGGAAGAATTCCAGCCCTACCCATTCTTCGGGCGAATATTTTAGAACTGATTTTAAAATTTCAAGTCCTGAAGATTCTGACATGAATTTCACATTTGGAAAAGGATTTTCGCATTCAACAAAACAAAGGCCATTTTATAACAGATCCCTGATATTTTGGGGAGAGAGAACAGTTATCCCTATAGGATCATAATTTGATAAAAAATTTCCGAAAGGGCAGTCTACATCTTCATCGGTTTCCAGAGCCCGATGGCATTCCCCTCGGTGTCCTGGATAATTACCGTAAGCCCCACGTTTTTTATCTCCATTTTAGGCACGATGATCTTACCACCCAGTTTCTCCACCTTCGCAACCACTTTATCAAAGTCCTCCACCATCACGTAATTGATTATTGGTGAATCCGGCATCTGCCGCTTATACATCCCACCCATGCTAAGTGTACCTTCCTTTGGATCTCCTGTGCTTATATCGTGGTACTGCATCGATACAACCATCGCCGGGTCCATGGGGGTCTTTGTCGGCTCGATAGTCCAGCCAAGGAGGGCTTGGTAGAATTTCTTTGCCCGGTCTACGTTGTCGGCCGGAATCTCGAAGTAAGCAATATTTGCCATGGGCAGTGAGATAATCCGAATTATATTTATGGTTTGGGGTATTTGTCACAAATTGTCAATAGGACATTCGTCTTTTGGACATCATGCCTTAAAACAACTTCTTTTTTTAATTCCCGCACGCAGAGATAGCTGCCCCAAGAGCCCCGGTAATCTGGGGTTCAAACGGAACGAAAAGAATAACCCCCAGTTCCTTTTGGAGGGCAACCTTCATTCCCGCATTTTTCGCCACACCACCGACGAAAGCGATATGGTCCATCAGTGCCATCCGTTTTGCCATTACAACGACTCTTTGGGCAACGCTTGCAATAAGGCCGGCCGCAATATCTTCCTTCGCGATTCCCCTGGCCCGGAGTGAGATAACTTCGGATTCCGCGAAAACCGTACACATGCTCGTAATACCTGCCGGGTGGCTGGATGCGAGTGCGAGGTTTCCAAGATCGTTAATAGGGACTTCCAGTGCTTTTGCAGTATATTCGAGAAATTTTCCTGTTCCTGCAGCACACTTATCATTCATAAGAAAGTCAGTAACGCGACCGTCCTCGACGACAATAACCTTGGAGTCCTGGCCACCCACATCGATGATACCCCGGACATCCGGAAAGAGAGAATATACCCCCTTTGCATGGGCGGTGATCTCACTGATTCCCCTGTCTGCAAAGGAAATCGAGTTTCTTCCGTATCCCGTTGCAAACACCTTTTCAACGTCGTTCTTATCGATACCTGAAGCAAGGAGCAGCTCATGATAGATCTTCTCAGCGGAGGTGAGAAAGTCGAAGGCCGTGCCGGAAATCCGGTATCCCACAATCTCCCTGTCTCTCAGGAGAACCGCCTTCGTCGTCGCAGCACCGGCATCGATCCCGGCGGTAATCACGAGACCATCTCCAGGAACGCATCGATACGGATTCCAATCTGCTCAAAATCAGAGTCTCCGTAATCTGATTCGATGGCGAGCATGGGAATTTTTTCTTTTTTCAGGGCCTTCTGCACCAGAAGTCGTTCGATGTTATACCCGTGGCAGAACTGAAGGGTGTAGTACACCACACCATCGACATTATATCGCCTGGCCAGGTCAACAATCTGGGAAATCCTCTGGTCATTGGGGGTCATGCAGGCGCAGGGGATCTTAAGGTACCGCTCTGCGAGTGCCGTCCACGGATCCTTATTCTCATCAACAGGATCCCAGAACGACCTTGTGCCGGTGCAACTCTCTTCCACCACGATCACCGCTCCCTTTTTTTCGACGATGTCAGATATCTTCGTATTTCCTGCGGACATCGGGCACCCGGATATCATAATTCGTGGCCCGGACCTGGCTGGTGGAATACGAGGTTCCATCTCGTCACAAAGCTGGCGAATCCCTTCCCTGAACTGGTCCGGAGAGAGGAAAAATTGTTTTTGCATTACCCGGAGAACCTCGGATCCGGTAATAGGCGGGGGGTCACGCCTCCTCATATCGAAAAGCCGGTGAAGCAGCCTTCGCGTTTCGTTCGACGACTTAATCTCCTTCTTCAATTCCTCTTCATTAATGGCGTTCCCTGTCAGGTCCTCCAGGTATTTTCCGAACTTACGCAATTCAGAGAGGAAATAGGTGATTGCTTCAGGACTGCCAGGTTTCTGTGGTAGATCAAGTACATATGTGGGTATATATTCGGGAAGAAGCTGGTACATTTTCTTCTTCCCGTCACAGGTCGCTTCCGCAACGACGACGTCCACGAGCAGGACGTGTGCACAGGAGAGATTGCCCCCACAACAGGCATCAACCACAGCTCCAAACGATGATTTAATTAACGGGCAGATATTCCTCGGCAACGATTGTTCTGCACGTGCAATTATATCAGTCCTCCCTCCACAGAGCACCATCCGGTCTGCACCTGCTGCAAAGATGATCTCATCGGGAACAAAAAGACAGAACGTTCCGACAACCTTAGTCCCTTTAGCCTTATTTTCTTTTAATTGCCCAACCCGGATATCGTAGGATTTCTGGAAATAGTCGAGGCTCTTGAGAAAATACTGCATTACGTCTCCGATAATTATATCCGACACGGATTTATTTGAAATATACCATCTTCGCTCTCTTCCATATAGTTTACGCCAAGAATCTTAACAAAAACCTGAGGCCAATTCGGTTCAAAATTATGAGAATCGGCCGATCAATACAATCAAACGTCTTCGGGGACACTCTGTGATGATGGAGTACTGCAAAATGAACAGGGTATAATAGGCTTCATCTGATTCCCTGATTCGGATGAATTATTCGAACCACAGACGAGGCCCGATGACTTAGTCTCCGGGGTGCTCTCAGGTTCAAAGGTTAACCGGATAAACGTTGTCCGGCATCAAGTTTCGCCCACCATGTAAGTACTATAAAAATAGATTGTGAGTAAGCTTTGAACTTGAAATGCTGATGCCTCAGCCCGGATTTGAACCGGGGACAACCAGATCTTCAGTCTGGCGCTCTCCCAAACTGAGCTACTAAGGCGCGGGATTACATATTTGACGTAAAGATTAATAAATGATCCGTATTCTGACAAAACAACGTGAGATCCTATCCATTTTTATATCTGAACGCTGGATCCTTTGGGGATGGGTATAAGGTTGCTGAAAGGTAAAGAAGAGGAAATGCCTGAGATAGGCCTTGTGAGAAATAGGACATCACATGTAATCCACCTGACACATAACGACCTTGACGCCGCCGGTGCAGATGCTATTCACCGAATGAAATTCGGTGATTTGGTTTCTATTTTTTCATCTGTCGGAAAGTTTCCACTCTTGTTAAGTGCTATCGCGGATCTGCCTGGCAAGGGTGATCTCATCAGCATCAGTGATCTCGGGTTTCCACGGGGTGCAGAGAGATCTGTAAAGAAACTGAAAAATAACAACTGGAAAATAGAATGGCGTGATCATCACCGCTGGACTGATGAGGAGGTCTCAATTGTGGAAAAAAATGTTGACCTCCTCCACATCGACACGAACATGTGCGGATGCGGGATCTGTGCAGGTGATCTGCAACCGGACAACCCTGTTGCGGAAGAAGTTGCCAGGGTGGTCTGTGATTATGACCTGTGGAAGAATGAGGACCCGAGAGCGGCAGTACTGGGGCAGGTACTACAGAGACGGGAAAATCTTACCCACGTTCGTGACTGCCTTAAAAAGGTATTTTTTCCGATCCCCGGATAGAGCGCGAGTACAAAGATATCCGGCAGGAAATGGAACAGATGATGGAAAAAAGCAGGCGGAAATCGGTGATAATGGGAAATAAATATAAAATTGCATTTGCCCCGCTTTTCGGATACCCGAGTGAGACCGCAGCCTATATCAGGAAAACCCTTGGTACCGACATTGAGGTAATTATTTCCCGGGGCGGGAGATTTTCCCTGCGATCGGTACCTCCGATAAGCCACCTGATCACAAGAGAATACCGGGGTGGAGGGCACCCGCACGCTGCCGGGGGCAACTTCGATTTTACATGGAAAGACAGGGTTTTATTCCTGTTATTTGGAAAAAATCATCATTTTGAAAAATTTGCGGAAATTGCCGATTCATTCTGAATCTGGCCTTGAAATTCAGCGACATGAACAATATTTTTCCAGTATTCCGGGCAATTTTCACGGTGCAGTAACCCCCGGCCATAATCTGGTCACTTTCCCAGTGTTCTAACAATTTTTCCAGCCCAGTATTGGTCGGATTGATAAGAACCAGGTTATCAACGGGATATTCCTCTTTGAGGCCAATAACCAGGTCGACAGCTGCAGATGGCACCGCCAGGGCTCGTTGGTGTTCAAGAAGAAGTTCAAGACCTGCCAAGTCCGGGTCCGGTAAATAAAAGAGAACGTTTTCTTCCCACACAATGCTTCAATTTCCATCTCGTGAACATGATCGCAGATTAAGATATGGCCATCTGCCCCGGAATCCCGCATCTCACGCATCAGCCGACGGAACCAGAACAACAGGTTTCTTGATACTTCCTCCGGATCCCCGTAGTACTCATCGGTAATTCCGAGTTGGGCCGGGCCCGGCATCGATATCCACAATGGGTTCGGTTTTTTAACAGCCTCCTCGATATCGGTTTTAAAAAGGCCTGCGTCAAGTCCAAGTTCACCGGTTATCTTCCCTTTATCTATTCCTGATAGACATTCCAGCAGGCGGTCACGGTAAAACAAACCACCTGTACCGGGAACGTCAACTCCAGCTTCACGCTGATAGACTCAGAGGTTGCAAAAGCCGGAAACGTGTCAGGTCTCCGGCTCGTCCAGTCCTTGACTGGATCCACCCTGCAAGTTCCTCCTTATTAAGGCGTGGATCTGGCTCTGATCCAAGAGAACGGGTCTGAAATTTTATCTTTTTACTCATCGTATCATCTTATTTATATCATCACTTCAAGAAATAGTGTGATGATCAGGAAACCAATACTGGTGACATGCGGACTTCCGTATACAAATGGTCCCTGCCACCTCGGGCATCTTCGTACCTATGTCCCGGCGGATTTTTATGTCCGATACTTACGACGAGTAGGCGAGGAGGTTGTATTCGTCTGCGGATCCGATAATCATGGGACACCTGTCGTAGTAAGTGCCGAAGAGGCCGGGGTTTCACCACGGAGCCTTGCTGAGAAATACCATAAACATTTCTTTGAAACATTCCGGCGGGTCAATGTCATTTTTGATCATTTCGGTATGACTGATGATCCCGCGAACCATCACCGGACCCGGGCAATTATGAAGAGATTGATCGACAATGGTTATATTTATTCAAAAACCGTCCACCAGAGTTACTGTCCACGGTGCAAAAGATTCCTGCCTGACCGTTATGTTGAAGGGCTTTGCCCCCATTGCAATGCACCTGCACGGGGCGATGAATGTGACCAGGGGTGTGGTCGTCACCTCGAACCTGGTGAAATTAAAGAACCGACCTGCACTGTGTGCGGGACAAGGGCTGAATTCCGTGACCAGGAACATTATTTCTTCAAACTCAGCGAGTTTAAAGATTTTCTCCTCTCATACCTGGATACCCTTGAAGGGACATCCAATGCCAGGAATTATGCCCTTGGCTGGGTAAAGGACGAACTCCATGACTGGTGTGTTACTCGCACCCTCGACTGGGGAGTGAAATTTCCAGGAAGAGAGGACCTCGTTGTCTATGTCTGGGTCGATGCACCGGTGGGATATATCGCATTTACTGAAGAATGGGGATCTGAATCTGGAAAAGACTGGAAAGACTACTGGTGCGGAGATACCCGGGTAACGCATTTCATTGGTGGTGATATCATCTACCATCACTGTATTTTCTGGCCTGCCTTATTGAAAGGAGCTGGATACGGTATTCCACAAGCAATCGTCGCAAGTGGGATGGTTAAGGTTGATGACCATAAATTCTCAAAATCTCGCGGTTACGTAGTCTGGACCAATGAAGATTATCTTGATAAAGGCCTTTCACCCGATTATCTTCGATATTACCTCCTTTCGTATACAAACCACACAAAAGAACTCAACTTTTCATGGAAAGTATTCCAGGAGCGGGTTAATAACGAACTGGTAAATACACTGGGAAATTTTGTCTACCGGACACTATATTTCGCTCACAAGGAGTATGGGGGTATACCTGAAGGGGAAGCAGACACACAGGATAACTGAAGAGATTAACAAATGTCTTGCTACGGTCGATTCAGCAATCCGCGAGTACGAATTTAAAAATGCGGTCGATGCAATGCTTGCACTTGCAGCCTCGGGAAATAACTATATCCAGACAAACGCACCCTGGAAATTAATAAAAACCGACAAAGATGCAGCAAAAAAGGTGATCAGAAATTGCCTGCAGATTGTGAAAGCCCTTGCATTGATAACCGAGCCTGTAATGCCAGGTAAGGCGGGCGCAATCTGGGCAATGCTCGGGAACGAAGATAACCTGTCCGATCACAAGATTTGCGAGTCGCTTATCGGGCTGAACCCGCGAAAACTAGAACCGCCAAAACCATTGTTCGAGAAGATCGATGACATATTGCTTAAAGAACTGGATTCCCTGCTCACCAGACGGGTCGAAGCCGCTGGGAAACCGCATGAAAAGATACCTGAAATAACAATAGATGACTTCTCAGCCCTGGATATCAGGACAGGAACAATTATTTCCGCTGAACCGGTTCCTAAATCGAATAAACTTCTCAAACTTCAGGTAGATATTGGCACCGAAACACGACAGATTGTCAGTGGAATTTCTCAGTTCTACACTCCTGCCGAATTAGTAGGAAAAACCGTTGTCGTACTAATTAATTTAAAAACTGCGAAAATTTTTGGCATTGAAAGCAGGGGAATGATTCTCGCCGCCGGGGACCGTGCATCCCTCCTGATCCCGGAAACCCCGATTGATCCCGGGACAAAAATCAGGTAATCTTTTTTCCATGTCCAATATGACCAGAATTAATAACTCACATGCCTTTTTCAAGACGTTGCAGCGAATTTCCCATTGCGAGGCGAACTTCTTCCGAAGTTTCGTGAGACAACGAATTCTTCAATGCCGCCATCGCCGCGATCCCCCCGGTTTTTCCAAGGGCGGTTGCTACACTCCTTCGTACGAATTCGTTCTCATCAATGAGCTGTGAAATGAGTGCACCTTCAGCCTGTCCGGACCCCGTTTCACCAATCGCCTTTGCCGCCATATAACGCACATGATCTTTCGGATCATCAAGCGCCCGGATCAGGAATGGTATGGATTTAATGGATCGGATTATCCCCAGTGCCTCTGCAGCACGATATCGTACTTTCCAGTCCAGGTCATCCATAAGCAGAATCAAGGAATCAACCGACGGATCACCAATCTCACCGAGTGCCTTTGCAGCCAGGGCCCGGACTTTTTTATCGTTGTCCCGGAGTGCCCGGAGGAGAGGATCAATCCCTTCAGACTCTTTTAACTGTCCGAGGAGCAGTGCTGCATATTGCCTGACCTGCGGATCGTTCCCAGGTTCGGTGCTTCCAACAATCATGTCCCGGACTGCGTTCATATTATTCTCCCCTGCTTCATCGGTAATATTAGCAATTTTCTCAGTCATATCTTTAAATTCTCCAAGGTCCGCGGTTCTATTAAACTGGTTATGAGGCGGAGATAAATTATACGATTTTACCTGGGCTTGAAGGGCCCGGCTCTGAATAACCGCCGGACATGGGAATAATTCAACTCAAACATTAGAATTTTGGAAAATAGGACTCGATATCATAGTTTACAGATCTATATTGTTCTATCCGGCCTGCTTTGTTACATATAGCATTATGTAGTTTATATCCAATCGGAAGGCAATTTGAAAATAAACAAATGACAAAGCCAAATTACATCCCATCTGTGAATTTACGAGGTATACGGGAGATTGGCAACGGACCCAATCATTGACTTTGCAACCTAATATCCATCAGGCTGATTGCGAAAGATGTTTCAGGATTCAAAAATGTAATAAACAAACCTTTCCAGGACTTTACATAATCCTTCTCAATTGTCCCAGCCTTCCTATTGGCCTGGATAAAAACTGTCGGGGCCTGATATACCATAATTATTCCCACAAAGGATTTCGGGAATCACCGGCTTAAAATGAAAGCGAATATCCATCTTTTGCTAGCGGTCCAGGATAAATCTACCCGGAAATAGGGGCTATCCAATGGAACGTCCTGATAATAAAATTTAAAGTAAATCGAATATGTTCGTTTATTCTTTAAAAAAAAGATTTATTCGTGGATCAGCAGCTGCTGCACAGCGGGCACATGGAGTTGTAAATCTGAATTTCAGTTGTCTGTCCGGGGTACACCATTACCGTTTCACAATAATATACAAGATCGGTGTCTCTGTGGGCAATCTGGATCGTATATGAGCCGGGAAGGGCCATGTTTTCCCAATATGCGGGTAATGTTCCAACATGGTAATGCCAGCGACCATCATATATATCCATACTGGGGCTGTAGAAATTGGCCCTCATATTAATCCAGTCTCCCTCTGGACCATGAATAATGAGACCCCCAAGCGTCGAGTTAGAACTTCCAGGAACCGTTGTCGTTCCAATACCTTGTTCTGGCACTGGTGTAATTGTGGCATGGGAGACAGGGATGGTAGTCCTGTATAAGCTATAATTAACGGGATTATTTGAACCTGTTTTTCGAATATATAGGGCATTTGCCTGTGGTTTAATGAGTATGAAGGATGATATGGGGTACGCCTGGTAGAACCCTGCCTTCGATTCATCAAGGGTACCAGCATTAACCAGAATATGAGAAAAACCACCCTTCTGGGAAAACAACTGGTTACCATTACCAAAATCCAAGGTTGTTGCAGACACTGTCGCAACTAATGTCGTACAGACAATCACTACTAACGCCGCAAATATTACCATTTTTTTCATACCTTTCATTCCCATCATCTCAATCTTGTTGTTTTTCTTAATATTTTCGAGAATTATGTTATTTCAGATCTGTTGCTTCTGAAGGGATCACTGAATCGTTACGTTACAACTAATCCCGATTGATTTTTGTATTTAAGATGGATACGGGAAAGTGAATATATCTTTTTATAAGTTTTGGCAATGTGATCAAGAATCTAACAATCAGAATCATGATGAAATTATTTTCCAAGATTATCAATCAGTTCCCGGCTTTTTTCTCTTGAGGCTTTCGTTCCTGACTCATCCCACGTGATTACCAAATCCACGAGATCCCCTTCCTTTCCATCTGACAACAGGAAATCCGGCAATTGGATGATAGTTCCATGATCTTCACAAAGGATCAGGACTGCGATGCCATCTTCGATCCTGTCAATGACCGCTTTCATTTCAGATATCCTGTGAGAGTAACACTACCCGCATCTTTCTTCTCAAACCATCCCGGTCTTCCAGGCGTGTCCCCATACACTTTGAGATATTTTTGCTCTCGTAAAATCAGGAGGCTGATTTTTTATGAGGGTTAATGGCTGAAACATTCCAGATTGATAATGGACATTAATGTCTGACTGCCCAATATTTTCTGTCCGGATGAGTCCGGCAATCTGAGGAGGCGTTCCTTTTTGATATGATAACAACACGGCTTCATTACCAACAGACCCCGGTCACCTGAATCATGGCCTCTTTCTGCCATGTATTCTCTTCACCCCATGAAAAAGACGACGATGACTGGTAGTTCACCTTGGTCTGCTCCTTCCTGACGGTGAGTTTCACGGTGTATGTACCGGGTGTCGTATAGATATGAACCGGGTTCATGCCCGAACCGAAGGACCCGTCTCCGAAATCCCATGACCACGTTGCGATTTCCTCTCCGGTATTGGCCAGGAATTGTACCTGCAGGGGAGCTGGACCTGATGTTGGGGTTCCGGAGAACCGGGCTCCTGTCATATCCTGACTAATCATTGTAACCCTGTCACCACAAGTTCCATAGACTGACTGGTTTTCTAGCACTACAGGAATCACATATGTTCCCGGTCACACCTGAAAATAGCTGATTGAAATCCACGGCGCCATTCACGGTTCCCGCCATACAGGCAACAGGTCATTAAAATAAATACTAACTGAATTTTTCTGATTGTGTAGTCCCTGCACCATGGCATTCTTCCTATCCAATGGTACGGCATGCATCTGGTTTATACAATTCCCTGGGTCAGGACTATCGAAACCGGACGTTGGATCATGCCCTCACTCTGAATTGTGAAGTTCGCTCCTATCGAGAGAGAAACAACAAATAATTCAGCACAGCAGAAAAACAAACACAAAATGAGAACGCCCAGGTCGGAATTCGAATCCGAGTCGTCTGCGTGACAGGCAGACATGATGGGCCGCTACACTACCTGGGCTCTTTTCGCACAAATTATCCCGCCTCCCGGAGTCGAACCGGGGACATCGCGGTAGCCGCGCAGTTGCCTCAATCGGCAAACCATACTACAGCCGCGCACTCTACCAGGCTGAGTTAAGGCGGGGTCTTGCGCTCATAATATAGGGGAAATATTCGTATTAAACGTATCGCTATTATGGGAAATTTTTGCATTTTATTGAGGATTCATTTTATATCATGGGTTACCCAATAATGAAGTATGTCAAAACGAACGGTCCCTGCGGGGAATTGTCTTCTTTGTCGATAGCCATGCGACCAAAAAAATTGCTGTTTTCGATACCACGCTACGCGATGGTGAACAGACGCCCGGTCTGTCTTTCAAGTTTGAACAGAAACTCGAGATAGCCCGCCAGTTATCCTCAATCGGCGTTCATACGATTGAAGCCGGATTTCCTGCCTCTTCAGAAGCCGAACGGGAAACCGTTAAGGCGATATGCAGATCTCGGTCTCGATTCGAGGGTATGCGGTCTTGCGCGGTCAAAAAAGGAGGATGTGGATGTCTGCCTCGATTGTGACGTGGACATGGTCCATGTCTTTATCCCGACTTCCGAAGTCCAGCGCACCCACACGATCCATAAAAGTGCCGAAGAAGTGCTGGATATCACCAGGGAGATCGTCGGTTACGTAAGAGACCACAGTGACCTGTGCATGTTCTCTGCAATGGATGCAACAAGGACTGACTGGGACTACCTTGTGAAAGGTGTTCCAGGTGGCAGCAGAGGCGGGAGCGACGGTAATTAACGTTCCCGATACGGTCGGGGTGATCACTCCCTCCGCGATGAAACTTCTTGTGAGGAAAATTGCAACCGAAGTCTCGTGCCCGATTGATGTGCACTGTCACAACGATTTCGGCCTTGCAGTGGGGAATACCATTGCGGCAGTAGAATCCGGGGCATCCCAGGTACAGGTGACGGTGAATGGCCTCGGAGAACGAGCCGGCAATGCCGATCTTGCACAGACGGTCATGGTCCTTGAGGCGATCTATGGTATCGATACGGGTATAAAACTGGAGAAACTGGTAGAAACATCCCGTCTGGTATCCCGTTATGGAGGATTCGGGGTTCCACCCACCCAGCCGGTTGTTGGGGAAAATGCATTCTCACATGAGAGTGGTATCCATTCCCATGGGGTGATTGCGTGTTCCGCTACCTTTGAACCTGGTATCATGACTCCGGAAATGGTAGGGCACCGCCGGAGGCTGACCCTCGGTAAACACGTGGGCAGACATGCAGTCAGGCAGATGCTGACTGATGCACACCTGCAACCCGACGGACGACCAGTTGGACGAGATTGTAGAGCGTGTCAAGTTTATCTCAGGCAAAAGGAAAGCGGGTGACAGATGGCGACCTCTACGAGATTGCAGGCAGCGTGACGGGTTCTGTGAACGGCGAGAAGCTAATCGAACTCGATGATCTTGCAATAATGACAGGAAATCATGCGATCCCTACTGCAAGCATCCGGGCGAAAGTAAAAGGTGTAGAGCATGTTTATTCGAGCGTTGGGAGCGGACCGGTTGATGCCGCACTGAATGCAATTCTTGGTATTGTTCCCGCACGGATCACCCTGAAGGAGTTCAATATTGAGGCAATTTCGGGGGGTTCTGATGCGATTGGCCATGTCACTATCGCTGTAGAGGATGAACAAGGACGCATATTTGATGCGAGTGCATCAGGTGATGATATTGTAATCGCTTCTGCTGAGGCGATGATAAATGCCATCAATCTCCTTCACCATGTGAAGCAGTAATTCAGGAATGGGTTTTAATCCCCATTTTCCCCTATTTTTATGTAATGTTAATTGTAAGAGAGAGTAAATTCATATCCGACAGCAGGTCGGTGGCACAGAACCGTTACCGAACGATCACCTACGCGATAGATAATTAGGGAACTGAAAAGAGTGTGTGTGCTGAAAATTGGTTTTAAGTCTTAAAAAAAGTTCAATACCCTCGATCATGCTGCTGACGGGGTACCGGGACCTTCGATAGCCTGTTTAATCTGGGCCTGGAGCTGCTCGAATTTTCCCTGGAGCATCTTTTCCTGTTTTTCAAGCGATTTAATGCGAAGGTCGAGGGTTTCCTGTTTTTCCGTAAGGTTCTTGATAACATACTCTTTTTTCTTCTGCATCATGACAGTTCCGACACTCATGAATACATTCCCATCCTCCGCAACATCTGCAAGCTCTTCAACAGCCCGTTTCGCTTCCCGGAGCGCCATTTCGTACTGGGTTTTCTGTGACATGACATTCTGCATCTGCTGCTGGATCTGTTGCAGCATCGCAAGCTGGTTCTGGACTTTTGGTGAGATCTGGTTCATACTTTGCAACCACCATGGTTAGGTATAATTTCCTGCATTTCCTTCGCAACATTCACGAGCCGTAGCCACATGTTAAGCGATGCCCTGAGTGCACTGATATCCGATGCCCGTACAACGAGGACCATAGTGTATCATATCCTCCACCCAGCCTGTACCTGGGACCTCGTCATTGACTTCGCCTGCCATCTCGGGTGCAACGGACTGATACACATGCCCGATATCAGGTCCGGTGAAGCGGAATACTGCTATATGCTCCATACGGGTTCCCGGCATTTGAACATTTATTACTTTTATGAGATATCTCAGTGTCCCGCACTGCATTCTCATAGGGTTTAAGCCCCAGTAAGATACCGGCGGCGGCGGGTCCCATCAAATATCACGGTACCGCCTTTTTCCTGGCTCAATGCCACTCGTATATATGGTTTCATCACATCATAAACCGATTGGTCAGTGACAGAAAACCTCTTTACTCATCGTACCGGTCCGATCTTCGATCGTCAGGTCTGTTACGAGATAATCCGCAACCGGTTCTCCGCAGGAAAAGATCTGCATCCTCGTTCCGGCAGGTTCTGTAGAGATGATTAAAAAAGATGTATCAATTAAATTCAGTTCATGGAGGCCCATTTTGCCCCGGGTAAAAAATGAATACCCAAGTGCAAATGCAAGGTCTTTTGCGAGAGACCTAACATCTGGTGCTGCTTTTCTCGAGGTTGTGACAACCGTCATCTGGCCTTCAGTTCTTTGATCGCCGCGCCTCTCTCTTTAAAGAGGATGCGGTGACCACAGTAGGGGCAACGGACATTTACGTCGATTTCTACCTTTTGTTTGCACCGTGCACACTTATATGAGCCTGCCAAAAGACCTCATACCTCCTTCTGCACCGAGCGTTCGGTGGTTCTGAGGGCCACGCGAAGAATCGGGGTCTGCGGCTGGTATGCTCCACCTGCAAATTTGAAACCACATTTGCGGCATTCCCATATACCGGTACCTTTACGGTGTACTCCCATTACATCGCACCTTGGGCAGCGGTGATAGGCCCTTGAGATCTTTTCCATCTCGGCGACTCTTTTACGAACAAATCTTCCGTATCTGCACCCGAACCGGCCTGCACTGCCTGTGACCCTTCCTTTTGCTTTCTGGTTTGCCTTGCTCATATGATATTCCCCAAATGTATCGTCTTCTATTATTTGTCATCTCGATTAATATACTTGATCAAGAACTTTCACTTCTGCTTCGCCTTTGGTGAGACGGTTGACCATATCATAAAACTCCCCCTGAATACCCGCAGGGATGCGGAGGACCCCAATCCAGGAACCGTCTTTCTGCCATTCTTCCTTTTCCATAACCGAACCGCTATGGAGTTCACCATATGCCCGGTGCGCATAATCTGCCGGGATCTTCACAGCCAATCGCAATTCCTCAAACCGGATCGGGAGAAGAGGACGGAGCGCTTTTACAGTTTCCTTTACACTCTCATCGAAATTTTTAAAAGGATCAATATTTACCCTTGCCTCTTCCATCGCCATTTCAATCCTGTTTGGCGGATGAGGGTGGCCGGTCTGAGGGTTTATCGCGTTGCGGCTGATGAAGGTAATGACCTGTTTTCTCTTATCAGCAATCATCTGCCTGCGCTGATCGGCAGTGAGGTGGATTTCTCCTTTCTCAATAATTCTTCTTGCAACAACAGGAAAATTCGGTAGTGTGAAACACTTTCATCAGGGATTCGTCTGATGCCCGTTTCCCATGGGCTGCATTTTCAAACACATGGAGAGCTGCAACCACATCTTCCAGCTCTTTTTGCCCGCCTTGTTTAAAAATTACGGCCTCATCAGGATCCACCAGGAGCTCAAACTTTTCGCCATGGCTCTCAAGTCGCGCTACCACTGCCTTGTCTAGTGGTATCATTTCAGATGATCCTCCTATTTTTCAAATATCTCCACAAACGAAGCTACTTCTTCCTTGCTCATCTTCCGGAATGCAGGGTTACTGATTTCGATGACACCAATCTCAACGGTATTTACATCAAATTTCCCTTCAGTTGCATCGCGAAGCGCCTTTAACCCGAGTATGATCGCATCAGAAACGGTGGCGTCATAATTGTATTCCTCTTCAAAGAGTTTCATTGCAGCCGGACGACCGATACCGATACCGGTGGCTTTATACTCAAGCAGGGTCCCACTCGGGTCTGTCTCGAAAAGCCTGCACTGGCCGTCACTGATACCGGCAATTAAAAGCGCTGTACCGTACGGCCTTGCACCTCCGAACTGTGTATACGTCTGCATATGATCGCAGAGTTTCTTTGAAAGTGCTTCGACATCGATCTTCTCGTCATAAGTGACACGGTTTATCTGTGACTCGATTCGTGCACGGTCCACGAGGGACCTGGCATCCCCTACAAGGCCCGATGAAGCGACACCAATATGCTCATCAATCTTGAAGATCTTCTCGATCGATGATGCCTCAAGCAGCCGGGAGCTGACCCGTTTGTCGACAATCAGCACAACGCCTTCCACACACTTGATTCCTACCGCGGTAGTACCGCGTTTGACCGCTTCACGGGCGTATTCAACCTGGTACAATCTTCCATCCGGACTGAATACAGTGATCGCACGGTCATAACCCATCTGATACTGTGGTTGCATTACATCTCCTCAATATCTGTTTCTGTGAGGAACAATAGCTCCCGGCTTTTAAATCCCTTTTCTAATACATCAACTTTCTGACCCGGGAAATAATATGCTTCAAATGTCCTCTCACCTATTTTAAGTTCTTGTGCACAAGGAACGGGTCCTTTTCTGCACTTCTCAATTCTCTGTTTAAGGGCATGAATCGTCCCTGAAACTGCATAGCTCCGAAGCGAAATCCCCTGCTCATTCAGGCACGAGACCGTGGAGAGTGCAATCTCCAGCTGGCCCTCGCACCCTCTCCTGCACCTGATAATACAGAATTCATTGTCACCATACACGACTGCCATCTGGATATCGGCAGCTATGACATCCCCCCATAGCGACGTGATAGCTTCCTGTACAACCAGATAAAGCGATTTTGTATCGGGACATAACCACATCGGAGTAATCCTTACCAGGACATATCGCCTCTTATCTCGCATAGATGGTGGCCTGGGTCTCATACGACCACCTGAACCGGGCCCCGGGGAGCAATCAGATGCGAAACTGTCGCAAGGGCCTCCCTTGCATCAGACTCTTCAATACCAACCAGTGAGGCAAGGTTCACAATCTCCCTAACCGATTTCAGCTCGACAACCGAACGGGCATTACTTGAGAGTGTGAGCGGGAACTCGAACCTTTCGCAAAGACCTGTAATATCTTTATACCGCTGGATTGCTTTCTGACGCCAGATACCCCGTGACATTACCAACGGACGGAGATCTATATCGACGGCAACATGGTTTTCCGCTGACATCCTTGCGATGATGTGATCAAACGAATTTTTTTCAGTCTTATGAAGGTGTCTGATTACGTGAACACCTTTAATCTGGATAATCGCACGGTTGAACGCATTATTCCCGGCATTCACCACAAGCAACCCCTTATCGGGGGTTTTCGCCCGTGCTGCGGTAAGGACTGCTTTCACTTTAGGTTCACGTATCAGGGTACCACCAATGACTGAAAAACCATTTTTTTCCCATCCTGACTGGCCGATGGCAACGATACTGTCGAAACCCATCTCCCGGCTTTCAATTATCATCCGGCTAATCGAGGTATTACCCAGGGGTGAAGGAAATACGGTCGCATCAGTGGCGATCATCGGACAGCCCGAATCTAAAAAAACAGAGGGATTATTTTCCCTGGTTCGCATGGGACCGAATGCTCGGGCGGGTCTTTTCTGTACCTTTTCCGCGGGTCTGCATACCGCGGCCTCTTCTTCCCGCACTGGTCTTGCCGCGTTCTGCACGACCACGGTGAACGGGGTTGCCAATCCATGACAGATTGGGATCGCTCTTCACACACGGGTGGTGGCCATCGACAAGGATTACTTCATACCATTTCTGCCGTCCGTCCTGGCCGACCCAGTACGAATTGAGGACTTCCATGTTAGGGTATTTTCTTGAAGCCCTCTCTTCCGCAATTCTCTGGATACTCTTTCCGGCGGTTATGCGGTTGACACCCATTCTGGCAGTCCTTCGTGCACGGACATAACGAGACCGTCTGCGGCCACCCCGTCTCACATTTACGCGGACAACAATAATACCTTGTTTCGCTTTGTAACCAAGAGTCCGGGCCCGGTCGATACGAGTCGGGTGGTCGCAACGGACTACGCTCCCTTCCCGTCTCCAGACCTGCATGCGCTCCCACTGGAGGGCACTTACCGGAGAATCGTCGGGTTTCTTCCATGCGTCGCGGACGTACGCATACATCGATTTTGACATGATATTCACCAAGGTTCAGCTCTTTTCAGAGCTACATTCCTACACGGGACGCATCCCGTATTCCTATACAGTTCGACGGGACTGGATATAAAATAAACTATGTCATGGCGAACCTGATCCGCGGGAATCCATAAGGGTAGGAGTGGAACAGGCATATTACTGCCTGTTTCCCGTCCCTTTTTTCTTCTCTGTCACATAAATTCCATCTATTCTCGTAACCGGGTACTGGCCTTCACTATCCTTCTCGGCCGACTTCACCATATCCCAGATTGTGAGAAGGGCAACGCTGACTCCGGTAAGAGCTTCCATTTCGACACCGGTTTTCCCAACGGTTCTTACCCGGACTGTTGCTTCGATCCAGGACTCTTCTTCGCTGAATTCAATCTGTATCGCCCCGATGGGTATTTGATGGCACAGGGGGATAATCCGGGGAGTATCTTTTATTGCAAGAGTTGCCGCGACACGTGCGGTAGCCAGCACATTTCCTTTTATTACAGTCCCTTCAATTATAGCTAAGAGGGTCTCTTTACGGAGATATATTCGCCCTTTCGCCGTGGCTTCCCGGGTTACATCAGTCTTCGTAGTAATATCAACCATCTCTGCCCGGGAATCCGTAATATGGGAAAATTCAACCATTTGATACACCTTTCCCAAATAGTTCACATGGAATGTAATTAACAAGGTCGCTTGCAAGCAAACCTCCGCCACATTTTTTTTCTGCTGCCATACCAGCAATGCCATTGACATATGCCGAAACTGACGCAGCTTCAAATGCTGGCAGGTGACAGAACAATGCTGCGGTAACTCCAGCCAGCACATCTCCGGTCCCGCCAACGGTCATAGCAGGTGTCCCGGTCCTGTTAAATTTTACCCGGGTACCGTCAGATATTACGTCAATTACTCCTTTCAATAGTATTGTCGATCCAACGGCGGCAGATCGAACGGTAGCACCTCGGCCAGCCAGGTCTTTCGGAGGACTAATCCCGGTCATACGAAGGAACTCCCGTGCATGAGGCGTGTATATTGTATCCTCCCCAACAGGCAATGGCTGGCGGATAGCATCTGCATCAAAGACCGCTTTTTTACAGTATGGTGCAATAGTACATACGACATCATGGCTGGCATCTCCGAGCCCATTTCCACAAACGATAACATCCGACTGGCGGGACAATTCAATCAACCTGGGGATATGGTCCCGGTTAATAACCGTACCCTTGAGACGTTCGTAAATTAAGTCGGGAATAGGTTCAAAAACGGGGGATGCAATCCTTACGATGTCAGCACCGGCCCTGAGCGCACCAAGACCGGCAAGATAGGGAGCACCCTGGTATGGCCCACCCCCGATAATAAGTATCCGACCTCCCTCACCCTTATGGGCGAGGTGACTTCTGCGGGGTAGGAGGGTAACGTCTCCGGGTCCTGTGAAGACCTCAGCTTCTACCGGAATACCAATGTCTGCAACTTCTGATACAGAAGTTTTCGGCCTGTGAAACGCCAGAATCCATCGGGCCTTAATCCCCGGAGTCGGTATATCTACGGATAGGATTGGAATTCCGGACTCATTGGCCATTTTAACGCAGGTATCGAGCGGTTCGCGAAGCGGCCCATTAACTCCAGTACCTACCAGGGCATCTATTATAAGATCCGAATCACGAAACCGTCCAGGGAGTGGGTTGAGGTCATCCCTGCACCGGAACCGGAATATCGGAACATCACAACACCCAAGAAGACGACGCTGACGGTCAGACTCCGGGCTCGCGGGGACGCTGTCAAAGTACCAGATTTCGACATGGGTATCGCAGGCAAGATAACGGGCTGCAACCATCCCGTCACCACCGTTATTTCCCTTTCCACACAATAAGATGACTTTTCGAGGAGATTTCTTCCGCGCGAAATCTGCGAGAGCCCTTCCGGCGCTCTCCATCATCCGGCCTGCAGAATGCCCGAGTGATATTGCATTCAATTCAACAGCCTTCATCCTTGGCGAACTGATTATCCCCATTTCCAGGAACTTGTCCAGACCTTTGCTCAGCCCGGTCATTGATCCCTCCACCTGCATAAGGTCATATGAAGAGAATTCTTCATCGGGGGACTATGAAATGATCGGCCGCCGGGGACTTTAAGACGGGGTAACATTCTCTGTGACGAAATATTAAGATTACCTGAAAATTGAGCGTTAATAGAGAGACTTTCATTAGTTTCAAACGCATAGTATGGGATACGATGGGGATCGATACTGAGGTGATGAAAGCGGCGGAAATCATCCACGACCAGCGGGAGGTGACCATCATATCTCATATCGATGCAGATGGCATCTCCTGCGAAGCTATCCTCTCTGAAGCCCTTTCCCGCGAAGGAATTTCGGTGAAATCAATCTTTGTCAGGCAACTTGAACCACTCACCTTGCATCAGATCCCGGAAGACAAGTCGTTTAAAATATTTACCGACCTTGGTGCCGGACAACAGAACCTTCTTGAAGGGAAGGGACTGGATAGCGAAAAAGTCCTTATTATCGACCATCACGTAAGTCAGCCCTGCAATACAGAATATTTCCAGGTTAACTGCATACCCCATGGATATCTGAAACTGAGTGCGGCGGGACTCACCTACATGGTTGCCCGCAGGCTTAATCGGGATAATCACGACCTCGCTAAAATTGCCATCATAGGAAACGTCGGGGATATGATGGCCCGCGAACATTGTGGACTTACCGGGCCTGCCCGTCAGATCGTGGAGGATGGGGTCTCTGATGGTAGCGTCCTTGTCAGGGCTCACGATTTGAACTGCTATGGTACTTCGACTCGCCCGCTTCATGTCTGTCTTGCTTATAATGATGACCCATTTATCTCTGGGATAAGCAATAACATAAACGGGGCACGCAGGTTTCTTAAGAAGATCGATATCGGCGGATATGATGGAAGGAGTGATATTATCTGGGAGAGTCTTCCATTCAATGACAGAAAGAAGATCATGAGCGCCCTCGTCGAGCAGTTGATGGCGAATGGGGAGCCTTTTACCAGGTTGTTCTGTGAGACCTACTTATTTCCTGCCGAAACTGCCGGAGAGCCACTTAGGAATGCCCAGGAATATGCGACCGTCCTGAATGCATGCGGAAGATGGGCACGGCCAGATATTGGGGGGGCAATATGCCGCGGGGATAGGTCGGTTGCATACAGGGAAGCTAAAAAAATGCTCACCAACCATCGAGCTGTTATCCGAGAACTCCTGCAATACATACTCGATAAAGGAGTGGTCGAGATCTCACATTTGCAACATATTCACGTTGGAAACCGGTTTCCTGATACAATTGTCGGCATAGGTGCCGGTATGGCGTTATCAAAGTTAAACTGGCAGAAGCCGATTCTGATTATGTGCGAACTCCCCGAAGATCCAAGCCTCGTAAAGGCATCCATGCGGACGACTGAGCGTGTCGTGTCCTGCGGCGTTGATCTCCAGGATGTCGTCAACAGGGTATCGATGGAATTAGGAGGCTCCGGGGGAGGCCATAAAATCGCAGCTGGTGCATATATACCAAGAGGCAGTGAAGAGAGGTTTGTCAAACGTGTCAACGAATTACTCGGAGAACAGCACAGTCCGAAGAGTGCAAGTCATCGCTGATTACCAGTTTGGTAAAGGCATCGGAGCGGAGCTTTTCCCGGAGGACTGTAAGTTCAGTTATTCCACCACCGGTCGTATCCGGCAGATCCTTCTTGAAGGGACGCGGCTGGCAACAGTCCGTGCCGAGGACGGCAGACTGACGCTCAGTATAGATTGTGCAGAAAGACTGCACAGGGCGCTCCGCCCACCATTATACAGGGTCGGGGTCACTACAGAGGTAACTGAATTTGTTGCTGCCGGAAAGAACGCTTTTGCAAAGCATGTTATTTCAGCAGATCCTGGAATCAGGTCCGGGGACGAAGTGCTAGTCGTATCAGGAGACGATAATCTGATTGCGACAGGCACTGCAATGCTTGCCGGAACCGAGATGCTGGCATTTAATTATGGAGTAGCAGTAAAAGTACGGCAGGGAAGGTCATCATAATGTTACCTGGAATGAACCCGAAAAAAATGAAACAGATGATGAAACAGCTCGGAATGCAGGTCGAGCAGATTGAAGAGGTCCAGCAGATTGTTATCACGACACCGAAAGGCAGGTATGTATTTGACAATGCAGAGGTATCCGCAATGACCATGCAGGGAGTCACTACATACCAGGTGCTGGGAGAACCGCGGTTCGAACCGGCTTTACCTGTTATCCCGGAAGATGATGTACGACTAGTTGCTGAACAGACGGGTTCGTCTGAAGAAGCAGCAAAAAAAATGCTGGCCGAAACAAAGGGGGATATTGCAGAAGCAATCATGAGGCTTTCAGCGCATGATTAAACCCGGGGACAGGGTCCTGCTTGTCGGACACAACCGAAAATATTTTGTTCGTGCGGGACAGGGACAACTCTCGACCGACCTCGGTATGATAGATCTGGGCTTTCTTCCGGATGCTATCCCGGGAACGATGGTATCCAGCCATAAAGGATACGAATTTACTATTAAAATTCCCAGACCTGCCGATTTTTTTGAACATGCACGACGGAGCGGGGCACCCATGCTACCAAAGGATATCGGGCTCGTCATCGCCTGCACTGGAATGAATAAGAAAGATGACGTCCTGGATGCGGGCACAGGAAGTGGAATCGCGGCCATCTACTTTGGCGGCGTTGCAGGAACGGTGACAACGTACGAACACCGGCCGGATTTTGCAAAGCTTGCTGCATCAAATATCGAAGATGCCGGTCTTGATAACGTCCGGGTTATCTCAGCCGACTTCCTTTCTTCGGAGGGAGAATTTGATGTTATACATCTCGACATGACACTTACTGGTGATCATGTGCAGCATGCTGAAAGAATATTGCGCCCTGGAGGATACCTCGCCTGTTATACGCCGTTCCTTGAACATATGTTCGTTGTAATGGATTCCATGGAGGGGCTTTTCCCTGAGATTACCGCATATGAATTGATCGAGCGGGTGATGACCCGGACAAAACGGGGCACTCGCCCGTCAACAAGTATATGCCATAGTGGATATATCACGGTCGGTCGAAAATAAATTTCCATTTTATCCAAATAAAAATTAACTCCAAATTTTTTATTTCGGTTTACTCAATAGAAAATTTTTCTCTTAATTATGAAACAAAAACCATGGACCCGGGACATCCCGGTGGTTTTCAATGTTGTTATTATCGGAGTTATTTATGCATTGAAGTAATGGTTTGCCAGCAGTATGCCAGCGATCCTCCTGAACGTGTAATTGGCTTTCGAATGACAATAATTTCAGTTTTGTAGTAACCCACGGGAACAGATAGATTAATATATATGGAATTGATATAACCGGTCGGTTACCTGCATCAAATGACCGGTTAAATGAACCCTTTCTTTCGGAATCCCCCTTCTTTAGGGGATTCAGAGAGAAAGATTATTATGCATCGATAGCTAAAAACATTGGTTGATGCTGAGAGTATCAGCATAAAATGTAGGAGGAAAAAAATGAAGACAACAGGCGTTATCGTCATTGCACTCGCAATGCTGATTGCACTCACGGGTGTTGTATTGGCAGACCAGAACGTGCCAGCAGTCCCTGAGACTCAGACAATTACAACTTCAACAGCCATCATTGCAGATGGTCTTGTTATGGACAATGCAGGGCTCGCATGGACACTGTCAAACCAGTCAATTACAGCAATTCCACCCCTCGCAGACTCCCAGATCGTCTACACCACAGCCTATGATGCAAGCACTGTAGCACAGGCAGGAACAACCACGTTCGTAAAGACAATGGCAATCGACACCAGGAACAAGGTTATCGGCCAGTCCAATGTCAATGCTGACACTGCAGTAACATTCATTGCAACTGCAGACGGTGGCAATATCGTCGGTTCAGAGAACATTCTGATTGATGGTGCAGGCAACTTCACTACCGCATCAGACCGCATGCTCTGTCCGTTCGCAGCCCTTAACGGAAATGTAATTCCACAGTACTGTAACATTGTCCAGGCAGGCAGCAAGTACGACCTGACCGTCGGATCAGTTACAACCGCAGCAGATGACAGGTTCGTCGGCACAGATGCAACCAACCCAGTCGTCCTGAACTACGCTATCAACGTCAAGCCATACGGCACATCCGCCGGACAGATCCCAGCAATCGGATCAGCAATGGCATACGTAAAGGCACACATCCAGGAAGGCCGCACCAACGCAACTGTAAAGGATGAAGACCTGACCTACTCTGAGACCTCATCCGTCACAGGTACAATCAGCTCATTCCAGAAGGTAATTGCTTACCAGTCCGGTAAGTCATTACTCTGAACGGCGTTGAATCAGGAATAGGGAGATAATAAGAGGATTTATCCTCTAAAATCCCCTTGTTTCTTTTAAGAAAAAGTTTAAATTGTTCTTTTCTTCAGGGTGGTTTTAAAATATCTTTCTTACACCAATATATCCTTCCCTTTGGCCAAAGGCAGGCTTTAATTTTACTTTCCCCGAGCAGAATGGGAAAATGAAATCAAATACGACAGGCAGGATCCACAGCCTTTGTTAAAATAGAGGAGCCATATGAAAGTCGGCGCCGGACTCGCTCTGTTTGGACTGGTGTGCCCTTTATTCTGGCCCGGGATATTCCAGTACCGGGACATGGTTTTTGGCTTAACATTCATGCATATTCATTGTGATCGGGATGTTATTACTGGGGAAGAGATCGTATAACATGAAACGTTTCCGGTCGATACCACAGAATAATAATCCTGGTCCGGAGTGTGGCAGGATGATATATGAAATGGGCGATTACCGGATAACGAATGGTATCGGATCTATTGCCAGGGAACAGGATTTACAAAAAAACAGATCATATGAGGTCTCCTGACAAACGTGCACCGATGATCCGCTTCAGGTGGGCTTTGGATGCATCCTAATCATTTAGAGAAACCAGACCTCCAAATCCTGTTGCCGGTGAAAGCCGGCAGAGTTATTCAATCCGATCCAAGGGATGAACCGGTCACACTGTATTCTATCACTTTGTTCGGGTCATCAGGGCTTTCGATGTTGATATGTCTGAAGGTGAGGTTTCCGGATGTCATATCTTCTTTGAAAGATTCGTTAATGGTTTCTTTCCGTGAGATCTCCAACCTCTTTGCGGGAGACACACTGCGGAATTACATAGAAATGGATAACTTCAACGGCCCATCATTGGTGACCCCTGCCACGATGTTGTTCTGACAGACGCATCCTGGCCCGGTGCTGGTGCATTCAGGCACCCTCTGGCAAGGATCAGGAGAATGAAAAGAACAACGATCGTTATAGGCTCTAACCGGTCTTTTTCATTTTCTCACTTCTGGCTTTTATCAGCAATGTATAGTCTGACCTAATGTCAGAGCAGCCACTAAATAATTTACGGTTGTTTACAGCAATTATAGCCAGCCTCTTGCGAAATGGTGTGGGAGCATTCTCATCCACTAAAAACAAATGTCAGATTTTGTTAAGAAGGAGTACCTGGAAAAAAGGGACTCTAATTATAAAGGAGCTTACTAAAACTGCCACTTGCAGTAATATTCAACGAAAAAAATCAGGGAAGAATGTTGATCTCTTCCCTTCGCTCAGGTATGGTTATTTTTGGTTAATTAGGAGCTGATGAGTAACTCACATCCTTTGACAGGTCAAACAGCCCATCAACAGAGGTCACATCATGGTACTCCATGTTGGTACTCTGTGAGGTCCCGTTAGTTCCCTGGTTGATGCTTCCATCGACGTATGCCGTGGCACTGCCGATTGCTGCATTCTCCATGCTGCCCGGAGTCTGGTTAATTCCATGGGCGTCGATTGAATAATCCAGCGAAACCGTCGTTCCCGGTTGATCCGAGATTGCGCGGACACCGCTGCTGGAACTTGCAGAGACTTCTGTAACGTCCATCTTACTGCCTGCCTGCACGGTCTCGCACTCAGCGGGCAGCGTCACGTTTGTCGTGCTTCCCCACGGGCAGCATCCCGTTGCAGACATATCCTCTGTGCCTACTGTCTGGACGATGACATTCTCACCCGAGACCATCCGTCCTCCGTCACCGGCGTCGAACGTGATAATTCTGTCAGTCTGGACATTTTCCTGCCCGTTTACCACGTTACCGGTATTAACATTCGTATTCTTCGAGTAGTCTGTCGCACCGTTTATTCCCATTGTGTCCTCGGTATACACAATTGTTGAGATTTGTTCACCACTCACGAGTGGAGGTGTCAGATTACCAGTGCTCTGCTGGAGAACTACTTCGGTGCGTGCCTGGAAATTGCCAACGACTTGCGCTGAAGTCTGTACATTAATAACAGAAGATTCATTTCCAGCCGGTACAGGACGAGCAGCCATGGCTGTGCCAGAGACTGCAATAAGGATCACCATCGCTATGATGATCACACCTATCGATACTTTTGTCTTCATCTTCGCCACCTTGATCGATAAAGTTGTAAGCATCGAAATTATGCTATAGAAGTATATAAAATTAATGTAACCCGGTTTTTCAAAGTTATAACTTGAGAGTGGTTTTTAAGAAAAACATCCCTGATTCATACGTTTGAGGACCAGTTGTCGTTACCAAAAAGGCTATTGCTAGGAATATTGTCATGCATTATTGTAATGCATTGTGTAATTTCATGGGGATCTTTGGAAAATAATCGAGCAGAACTCAATTAAGAAAAACACATTTTCCGGATATGAATCCAAATAAACGAAAGCCTGATTTTCCAGGGAATTTTAATTTTATTTTTCCAGTCAGTATCGAAAAACATAAGAGAAATAATTCAGACAAAAATACAAAAGAAATATAGATATCAGATTAAAGGGTCACTGAAATAATTTTACTGAATGAATAGATTTTCCCGGATGCACTCGAAGACTCGGAATAACTGAATCTCTGACCCGGTGACTGGCTGAAGTAATTTGAAAATGCACTGACATCACCAAGGGTAGGCTTTGTTCCAAACCCTTTCACTGCGAATGAATATCCAAGTGATGGGCTGCCGGTAATACCGGTTGTTGTCGATCCCACGGCAGACGTCAGTGATACCTGATTTCCTGAATATTTACTTCCGGACTGGCTGTACCCGAAATATGGGGCAGCCGATACAGGTCCGATAAACGCAATCAGCACGATTAGTGCCGCAATACATCCTACCAATTGTATAGTTCTCATATTTTCCTCCCTAAATGCCACTAGTATAATGAATAATATCTAACTTCAGCTCATGACCATAAAAACTTTCCCGGCTTATCATACCAATGGTGGAAAGATTCCTTAATCAGAACAGATATCAATCCTTTTTTGATTACAATCGCATTTTACGGGGAATTTTTTTGGTCAGATAACCTATCTTTATTAGGGTTTACATTGAAAATTTATTATGAAATCCTGTTGGGTACTGGTGATCTTAATCCTTCTAATCACCCCGCTTTTTTCTGGTTGCGTAAACCAGGATTTTTCAGGTTCCTCGGGGATCCAGCAGGCAAAGCTGTTATATGAGGCGGGAAAATATAACGACTCACTTGCAATCTATGAGAATCTCACCGTAAAACAGCCTGCCACTGCGGTCGTATGGTCTGGAAAAGGAGATGTACTACTCAAAACCGGCAGGTACAGTGATGCAGTCGTTTCATACGATACCGCCCTGAAGATAGACCCGGAAAGTGCAGTAGCATGGATGGGAAAAGGCGATGCCTTGACCTTTCTGAAAAAATACAATGAATCACTTGTCAGCTACGACAATGCACTTAAAGTTGATCCCAAGAGGGGTGCTGCAGCCGAGGCGAAAGGGAATTCATTAAAAGAATTGGGGAGATTTAATGAAAGCATTGCCGTATTCGATGAGGCAGTTGCATTAGATCCCGGACTCTCATCGGCGTACAAACTCAAAGGGGATGTGCTTGCTTCACAAGGCAGGAATATTGATGCGTTCTCAGCATATGACGCGGCGCTGAAAGCGGGTTATGACCCCGCAGGCATCTGGATCGCCAAGGGAGATATTTTTAAAGGCCTTGGCAAGTATAACGACGCAATGGGCGCTTATAATAATGCCCTGACAACCGATCCAAATAACTCAAGGACATGGAGCTCGATAGGCTTTATTTTCAATAGTGCAGGTAAGTATGACGATGCAGTCAGGGCATATGATCGTACACTTTCTTTTTCACCGGATGATGCGAATGCATGGGGTTTCAGGTCATATGCACTGAACAGTCTTGGAAAATTTGAAGAAGCTAACCAGTCTGCAAACCGTGCAATAATGCTGGACCAGAATAACACACAGGCATGGAACAATAAAGGGTTCGCACTGAACAGTCTTGGGAATTTTAATGGCGCGATAGCGGCCTACGACAAGGGAATTAACCTATCTCCTGATATTGCGGTTTCATGGACTAATAAGGGATATGCCTTGAATGGGGCCGGGAAGTACGATGAGGCCATGGCCGCATATGATCATGCTCTGAAGATTGATCCGAATCTATCCGTAGTCTGGGGGTATAAATCGACGGTTTATAACCAGGTAGGTAACTCTAAAGAGGCGCTCGGATCTGCTAATAAGGCAATCAGTCTTGACCGGAATAATTCAATAGCATGGACCAACAAAGGGACTGCCGAAACAAGACTTGGCCAATATGAACAGGCGGTAAAATCTTTTGACAAAGCACTCCAGTTGTCACCCGGTATCAGTGTCACCATGTTCAACAAAGGGTACGCCCTCCATAATTTGAAGAAATATGACGAGGCGTTAATTGCCTACAATGAGGCGTTAAAAGCTGATCCAAATAATACAATGGCTTGGATATACAAGGTTTCCGCTCTCCGTAGCCTTGGTCGTGAAGAGGAATCGGTCCATGCATATGACAAAATTTTAAAGGTCCAACCGAACAATACGGTAGCATGGATGAATAAAGGTTACGCTTTGTTCAACATCGGGCGTGTGGATGAGGCAATCAACGCGTATGACCGGGCGCTTAACATTGAACCGAATAATTCCATTGCCCTTACCAACAAGGCATTCGCTTTAATGGATCTGGAAAACTATCCGGAAGCAATAAAGGCCTATGACAAGTCCATAGCACTTGAACCGAACAACACGGATTCACTCAACTATAAAGGGATCGCCCTTACCCGTAGCGACCAGAAAGATAAGGCACTGGCGTTGTTTGAGAAGGTTATCGAGATGGAGCCGAACAATGTGGTAGCCTGGACAAATAAGGGATATATTCTGTACAAGCAGGGTAACATTGATGGCGCAATCAAGGCGTACAATACCGCGCTCGATATCGATCCCCATAATGCGGATGCGTATCTGGGCAGAAATGAGGCGATACGAATTATCTGGCCCCACTTCCGCTGATCAAATGAATGTGAAATGACCGGATTTTAACAGGACAGGATTTGTTCCACGATTCAGACAAGGAAAAATCAAAAAAATCAAGATCACTTTAAAATTTTTTATTTTAAATCAGCACTATTCCTTATCGTTCGTTTCCTGTTCATTCAGTCCAGTTATGTTCATACCCCTTGCGGTCCATCATTTTTCCATCAAGGCGCACGCAATGGTCCTGGATAACAGTACCAATTAAAAAATAATGAAAGCCCGCAGGCGCTACCCAGCCTTCCGGAACCGTAAATAATAATTCAAAATCCCCACCACCGTGAAGGGCGAGGGAGATTGCCTCGTCTCGCGGGACTCCGGCCGGTGTGGGTAACTTTTCCGAATAAACAGAATATCCGCAGGGATTTGCCTCAAGAAGGTCATAGAGCGAAATGGCAAGCCCATCACTGATATCCATCATCGATGTCGCACCTGTCCTGCCAAGTATCTCACCTTCAACTACTCTTGCCCGTGGTTCCATCAGTGACCTATCATATTGGTGATACCCGTTCAGTGCAGCCTGGGCACACCCGAGGACTCCCGTCACCGCAATGAGATCACCAACTTGTGAACCGGAACGCCTCACGATCTGATCAGGGGCCACCATCCCTATGCCGCTGCTGACGATAGTCAGCTCATTGTGGTGATCTATATCGCCACCTGCAATGTAGCAACCTGCCTGTGAACAGCATTCCCTGGCGCCCCGGAGAATATTACCTAGCCTGAGAGGGTTGTCAAGTCCAACTGCCAATAAAATGATTGTCGGGGTAGCACCCATCGACGCAATATCAGAAAGCGTTACCGCGGCACTCATCCAGCCAATCTGCCAGTCCGTGATCCCTGCCGGAAAATCTGTCGTTTCATGGAGCATGTCAGTTGTCGCAACGAGTAGTTTTTCGCCGATAGATAGAACGGCACAATCGTCGAGACAATGTTCCTTTCCGATGATCTCACATACTTCCTGTAACAGTGCCCGTTCATCCACTTTTCCTCATCTCCTTTCCCCGTGCAGTCTGGTAATCCCGGAAAATTCCCTCGATACGCCGCGCATTCTGTTCATTCTCGTAATCCCTGTGTTTCTCCTGCCACTGTTTCAATAAACTCACAAAGGTAGTTTTTCCGGCACTTCCGATTTTTCCCCTGATAAGAATCGGTATTTCTCCACCATCAAGAAGAGGAATCTTTTGTTCCATACAGGCAGCCTGAAGCTGGGGATCCGCATGCGTGGTGAGTCCTGGACCGGTGATCACCGCTTTTATCCTCATCCCGCCTATCTCCCGGATCACACTTCTTCCCCACCCGTCAATCCGGAGTACATAAAGAACGTCCCCCTCTGATATACCAAGGTCATCAGATAGCGCCCTGACTGCGTCCTTTGTAAAAGCACCTAACATCTTCAGAGGCATCGAATCGGGACTGATTAACAGTTCATCAAGTCTTATTTTGTCGCTCGATCTTCTTTTTCAGGTTCCGGTTCGAACGCTCTTCACGACGGAGCCTCTTTTTTAGTGTCTGTATAGTCAGTTCCCTTTTGGCAATTTCTGCATCTCTTATACTATCTTTTTCATGAATTGACCGGATTTTCCGGATCCGGGCCTGTAACCTAATGATTTCGTGCTCTTTCCCCTTGATCTCATCCTGTAACTCCTGAACATACGTGCGTAAACGTTTAACCATCCCGTCGAGAACCCTGACCCTCTCATCAGATTTCCTCTCGGGATGCACAACAGGTTCCTCATTTTTCGTAGGTGATGTGACGACTTTCAGGTCTCCGATCACCTGTTCAAGGGAATGCCCACGGATCAGGCCAGCCCTGACTTCATCAAGGTCCTGGCCGGGCGGGACACGTTTGAGGACGTGCTGAAATTTGTGATTATAGAAACGGTAGGCTTCAAGGGCAGCAGACAATGCATCGCGCTCATGATCATTCATATAATTGTACGGTGCAGTATACTCCATTTTTGCGTCCACACCCACATCGAGTCTTGGTGCATAGGCGACAGCATTGAACGCCCGCCTGACCTTTTCGACAGAAAAGGGCATATCATGGACATCTGTCGCTACTATAACGGGTTTTCCAACTTTGTAGAGCGTCCCAATAACATCGGAGAGGGAAGTCTGGCGGGAGCTGCTCAGATGGAGGAGGTTTCCTTCAAGATCGAGGGCAGCTATCGCAGTAGTTGTTCCAGGATCCATCCCAACGATAATAAATTTAGGACGGGCAGATAGTGGCCTGAACATTATCCGATCAAGGCGTCTACCGCTTATTCTGACCTGAACATCTGCTCCCCGGTACGTTGATACCGGTACTCGATCCCGCGGAGCAAACACCCTGAAGGACACTTTGCTGCAACCGCCAAATGCCTTTATCTCTTTTTTTTCATATTTAAGACCCGCCGCAACAAGGTCCATTTCGATCTCGCGGGCCCGTAACAAAACCCCTCCATGAATCTTTCTCACATAACGGTTCTGGCTCCAGCCGCCCTTTCCGGGAGACCGGTTACGTGTTACAATCACATCAGAGCTGTTTTCAAAAGCAATTACCTCAGCCCCAGCCCCGAGCGATGCCACCTTTGCGATAGTGCGGGCCTCGTCAAAGGGATCCAGCCGGTTAAAACTAATATTGTACCTGCTTGCAACCTTTATGAGAGATTCGCGCCGGTCCCCGCCCGTCACCTGGACAAGGCGTGTAGCTGGTGGAAGGGACTGCATGAAGGCAAACAACTCGTGCTGATCGGTGGAGATCTCCTGAAGGCTGTCTACAGCGAGGATATCCGGCTGTTCCTGAGAGAGTATCCGAAAGAGCCGGAAGGATGAGACCCCATCTTCGGACAGGATATGGTCCCCCTCAAGCCTTACCAGTGCATACAGTGGCCTCCGTGACTTTGACCGTACCGAACCCCTGATGATATCAATCCCGAATACCTTCAGCTTGTCACGCATCTCATCGTATCCTCGATATTGTATGACAATTGGTACTTCCTTGAGAAATAGGTGAGAATATTATTGAGATCCCGACGGAGAATCGTATCTGCATTGGGGTGGTCGGTCTCCATCCATTGTGGCCAGTCAATCAGGGTGCAGCCCCGTTCATTGACCATAATATTGAATTCCGAGAAATCGGCGTGGATTATTCCAAGATTATATGCTTTCCTGACCTCCCCGATTATTTCATCAAGAAATTCTTTGGGCTCTTCGACCTTGGCATTATTGAGATTTACCCCCGGAATGTATTCCATCACAACGATATGACGGTTCTGATCGACAGGGAGCGGTACTTTTACTTCGGGGTGAAGTGTCTTGAGGGCTAGAAATTCCCGCTCTGCAGATTCCCGCGATGTGAAAATCCACGGCGAATGGGTCTGTCCTGGTTTGTATTCACGGTTGAGTCGTACCGACTGGAACGACCGCTGACCTACATGGTGGAACTTGAGTGCCACGCAACCGAGGCCGATCCCTTCATATACAACAGACTCCTTACCCACACCGATCAAACACCCAAGAGCCTGGATTGTGCCTCTTTTCGTAAGGCTACGAAGGGCAAGCGCATCATACCCCAAAAAGACCAATGAATACCCGTCGTACGGGACTGCGTTATACCTCACCATCCCTTTTTCCATCAGCCGGCTGATACGAAACGATACCTCTGACTCTGCCAGTCCTACAGACCTGACGAGCACTTCAAGCGGGACCCATTCATATTTTCTCATGAGCCGCTCCAGCGCCTGGAGTATATCGATTTCATATTTATGGAGTGTCCTGATATGGTCGGCGGAAATTGCCATCTGTGCTACACATTTTATCTATTTGGATGATAAAGGTTGATCTGGTAGCACTATGGGGTGTAGTAAATGTGGGAGGCCCTCGATCATATTCCAGGATTATTCCGGCCTGGACCTGTGCGAACAACATTTCAAAGAAGATATTCTCCATAAGGCAAAAAGGACGGTGAGGCAAAACCACTGGCTGGTTCCCGGCCGGCGGTATGCGGTTGCACTTTCCGGGGGATTATCGAGCTATGCACTCCTGGATTTCATGCATAACCTCGTTGGAGGCCGGAAAGATATCGGCCTTGTTGCGATAACAATAAAAAAAAATTATGATCCCGGTGCACTGGAAAATGCAAAGGAAATAACCGAAGCATACGATATTCCCTGGTTTTCAATATTGGAAGATCCCAGTGATACAAAAATGGAGGAGGGTTGCAAATCCAGCGCAACAAACCAGTCCCCATTCTTCAGGCATAGATCAATAGAAAACATGCTTGCGACAGTGGCAGAACAGCTTGAAATCGATGCACTTGCCCTCGGATATACGCTTGAAGACCATGCCGAATGGGTTCTCTGGAATGCAATTTCAGGAACCGTGATCCAAAAATCCGGGAATTCGAAAGGAAGTCGAAAGTCGGTACGGATTATCAGACCTTTTATGCATATACCGAGGCAGGAGTTGAATCTTTTTACACGGCTTTTTCTGGACAGATTTGATGAGGGGGGGCCGGTTGCCGGAAATGATCCCGGGTGGGATCAGGTCAGCCAGGCTGTTGTACGGTTTTGCAGCAGGCATCCCGGCGCAACCTATGCTCTTGTAAATATAGGGGAACAGATTAAAAAATTCCGGAATCAGGGACTCTCATGAAGATGAATCTCTGTAGTATTTCCAGGCACAACAGACACAAAGAGGCTCCCGGTTATGGGTAACACACGGGGCGTTTTTTGGAGATTGATTCATAGTTCACCGGAGGTGAAGATAGGATTTTATTTCGTCATTTTTTTCCTCCAGATGGTGGCATACACGGTATTATTCCACTTCCTCTACCCAGTACTCGAAAGAAAGCCAATATCCTGGCCTACATCACTCCTTTTTGTGGTTGAAACAATCACCACAACGGGTTATGGCGAGCTTCTGCCATTCCAGAACCAGTATACGGTACTTCTTGCAATTGTCATGATGATCACAGGGATCGCACTCATTTTTATGATCGTTCCGCTCCTTATTGCCCCATACCTGACAGCGCTTCTCAGGGCCTCCCCACCGCAACGTACCCCACATGAGTTGAAAAACCACATCATCATTGTCGGCCACGGCGAGTTGACAAAAGCGCTCGTTGAGAGCCTGATGATATCCAACTTCGACATTGTCATACTGGACAAGGATGAGAAATCAGTCCAGGAAGCTGCCCGGCTCTATCGGAAAAGCGTCTATACGGTCTGGGGAGATTATAATAACCCCACTACATGGTCTAATATCTGGATAAAAAATTCAGGTACAGTTATTGTATGCGAAGACGAACGAACCGCGGCTTCAATTATCCTTGGTATCAGGGAAATGACAAAGGGGAAAATCGTCGCTGTCGTTGACAAACTTTCTTTCGACCGGTATTTGCGTGATGCCGGTGCAGAATTTGTGCTCTCACCGAAACACATAACAGGCCGGATTCTTGCCCGGCATGCAGAACTCACTGCCCACCATTCAGGGGCACTGGATACTTCAGGAATCGATCATGCAATCATCGAAAGTTCAGGCAGCAATGATAGTGCGTTGAAAGTGGTTCACATCCCGGTGATGCCCGGGTCGAAGTCTGCAGGTAAAACATTAAAAGAGATTGGATTGTTCGAAAAATATGGTTTTTACACCTTGTTCATGGCACGAAGCGGGAAATTTGTCTTTCATCCCGGAGAAGACGAAAAAATTGACCTTTCAAGCGGGGTGTTCCTGCTTGGAAGGGCAGACAGGGTGGAAGAACTGGTTGAAAATGAATTTATTTCCGGACTTTCCGGAGAGAATTTTGCGGTCATTGCTGGATTTGGGGATGTAGGGAGATCTGCATATCACGATTTGACCGCACTTGGTATTTCCTGTGTTGTCATCGATCAAAAACCACAGGCGGTCCTTGGGGTTGAGGGAAATGCGGAGGATGAGGGGGTCCTCAGGGATGCCCGGATCTCTGAGGCGAGGTACTGCATTGTCGCTATCAATGACGATGATGTAAATATCTTCACGACCCTGATGGCACGGGACATGAACCCGTCAATTCGTATTCTTGTCCGTGCCAATGGACCAGCCTCTGTCGACAAACTCTACCGGGCTGGGGCAGATTACGTCGCCCTTCTACCCACCATCGGCGGGCAGGTAATTGCCCGGGTTGTCCTCTCAGATAGTGTGCATGTGATCATGGACCTGCCAAACGGGCATAAGGTGATCAGGAAACATATGATGAAAAACTCCGGCATGACGGTCGGATGGGTTGAACATAAAAGCGGTGCCCGCATTATCGGACTTGAGGGAGAGGACAGGGCAATCGTAGGGCCTGATCCGCAGGTGGTTGTCCTTGAAGGTGATGCACTTGTTGTCACGGGCGATCTGCGGCAGTTGAAAAAATTTATCCGCCTCTGTTAGAGATGTGATCCTTACATGAATGGTGACCGCGGTTGTGCATTAGGCCTTATTGAACAGATGATCCGTTATACTGTCTGGAACAGCGGGTTAAAAGGAGTGGTTGTCGGTATAAGTGGTGGGGTGGATTCGGCTGTTGCTGCCGCAATGTGTTGCAGGGCATTGAGCGGGGAAAATGTGTTGGGTCTCACACTGCCCAGTGCGGTGACGTCAGATGCGGATATCCGCGATGCAATTGAATTATGCCGGATACTCAGGATGAGGCATGAAATAGTATCAATAGAGCCAGTCCTTGACGCTTACCGATCATTGCCGGGTTACATCGAATCTCCGGTCATCCTCGGAAATCTTATGGCACGCACACGCATGGCCCTGCTCTACTATTACGCAAACCGGGACAACCGTCTCGTCTGTGGCACTTCAAACCGTACAGAGTATATGCTCGGTTATACAACAAAATTCGGGGATAATGCCGCTGATTTTCAACCCATACTTCACCTCTATAAGAGCGGGGTCTACGAAGCAGCAAAAGATATCGGTATCCCGGAGAACATTATCGGGAAACCCCCTTCAGCAGGACTCTGGCACGGCCAGAAAGACGAGGATGAACTAGGTCTTAACTACGCGGAAATTGATGAGTCCCTTGTTGAACTTGAAGCAAACGGATGGAGAAGTGAGAGCCCGATCCAGGAAAAGGTATTGCTCATGGTAAAAAAGAGCGGGCATAAAAGAATGACCCCGAGCCTTCTTTCTAACCATTTAAAACGGAATCAAAACGGAATTCTTCAGGATAATTCAGGAACCTGAGAGTTCCTTTCTCGCCGACCATACTATACAGCGGCCTTTTATAGACACCAGGAAATCCTGTAACATCGCATTTCCGGATATGCCGTAATTGCGGGTGTTCCGGATAGTGTGGGTTTTTAATGTAACCCAGGTTCTCCATCCTATAATATACCGCCCCGTGAAGGGCTTCATAATCCTTGTAAATGCTGGAAAACTCATTGGACACAATATTTGCCATTACAAGGGTTGTTTTACCCGGGTTAATTGTAACATGGCCATACCCCGGAGGAATCAGGACCGTATCTCCCTTCCCTGCAGAAACAACAACGGCATCAGAAAGACGCTTGGTCTGGAGAAGGTACTCTGCAGATCCTTCAATAATCTCATAAATTTCCGGGTACCCGGCACCTGACATATCTTCCGGATGATAATGCCCCTTTGTTTTTACGTATTCGCCACAGAGGACCATCGGTGGGATAACGGTCACATCATACCTGAGTTTTTGATTCCCGAGCCAGTCCCGATCCTCAACAGACCGGGCAATGTCACGGTACATAAAATAGAGGGGGCCTTTTACGATGCAGTTCCTTTCAGCCAGCACCGTTTTAAGGTCTTCTGCCAACCGCACCTGGGGTTCCGGCAGGTGACCGTCCCATGTAAACATCACTTTTTCTTTCGCATTACAAGCAGATAATACCCTGCGGCTACAATGACGACGATCCCGGCAATAATAATTGCCAGGTTGTCCATTAATCCATCCTGAGTTGTCGGCTTGACAACCGTGACCGGTATTTTCACGGTATCTGATATCTGGCTGTTGTCAAGAGAGTCGCGATACCGGACCTCAGAATCGAGCGCATAGTCTTTTGCTACTGCATCGGAACTTACACCAACCTCATACCTTGCTACAGCAGTTTGTCCCGGAGCAATATCCCCGAGATAGGCAGAATCATCATTGCTCGTGAACGGGTCGACTACGGATACTCTCGCCTGGGCACTATAGGCAGTCGTTTCACCCGTATTACGATAGGTGACTTCGATTATCATTTTTCTTGCCCGGACTCATCTTTGCTTCCGCTGCCACCACATCAAACCCGATCCTGCCATTTACCGGAATTCCCACTGTAGCCGGGACTGATGTAACTGTGTCACCCTCATGATTTTTATACACAACAATTACATCAACGGGGTATTCCTGGGCTTCCGCGTCGCGGGATACAGATACCTTAAACATGCAAACCGTTGTATTACCGGCTGGGAAGTCGCCAATATATACACTACTGTCGGTTGGTGTGACCGGGCTGTTACCGTTTCTTAATATTTTTATTATAGCGTCTTGGGCATCCTCACTCCCGCTGTTCGTAACATTAAGGGCAAGATAACCTTCCGTACCGACGGTAAGCCCTCCCTTGCTGACCGGAGTTACCTCCAGGAATACATTTTGTTCAATAGTGAGGGGAATTGGTATCATGACACTTTTCGTTTTATATTGGTACTCTATAAGGTCGCTCGCACTCTGCTCTGCTCCGGCGAGGTACTGGTATGTGATGGTAAGAGGGACTAAACATTCACCAGCATCGGCTTGTTTTGGAATTTTTATATTATAGATAACCTGTACGCTTTTTCCCCCGAGGAGATCACCCACAACCTGAGTATCCGATTTGATGATCACCGGGGAATTCCCGGGTGCGAGTGAGGCTGTGACAAACTTCGCCGTATTGGGGAGGTCGTCACGCTCGATATACCCGGCCTGCACGAACTTGAGATTGTTGAGTCCATGGTTCTCAATTTTAACGGGGAGTTGCACATCCTGGCCTGGTGAAAACCGGTTTGTCCCAGTTACCGTTGCAGTAAAGGTCGGACCATCAGAGATGTACAATGTCCCGGCCATCGCCGGCATCGTCAAAAAAACCATGAATATTGCTATGAGAAAATACCGTATTTCCATTCGAGATCACTTGTTGTTATTGTTATAACAACATTTATTACTCAACCGTATATATAGGTATTCAATGGCCGAATCACAGGATGAACTCTCAAATATTGCCGAATCTCTGAAATCGCTCGGGTTGACAAAGTACGAAGCACTGGTATATATTGCCCTCCTCAAAGTAGCGGGAGGGACTGCAACCGAGATCCATGAGATATCAGGGGTACCTCGCGCATCCGTGTACCCGGTACTCGACAGGCTAATCCAGAAGAACCTGGTGTCAGTCTCGAACTCATCACCAAAACGATTCGATGCGATGCCCCCCGAGGAAGGGATCAATAACCTGCTCACAAATATTGAAACTGCTGCGGAAGAGGCCAAAACAGTTTTATCTGATATCTTCAGGCAGAGAATCGGGGTAGAGCGAGGTACGCAGGAACTGATATGGAGCATCTACGGACTGGAAAATATCCTTATAAGGATCTCAGACCTTATCCGAAATTCAAAACAGGATATACGGATTATCAGCAGTATAAAATTTTTTACACCGGAATTGATTGAGACGCTGGAATCCGCAGGGGAAAAGGTTATCATTGAAATTATCGTCGACCAGTGGCCGGGACCTGTCCCACGAAACCTTCAGTTATTTATTAAAAAGCCACCAATCGGGCACGAAATTCAAAGTAAGACTGTGGCAGGGGGCGTTTTTTTGTTCGACTGCAATCATGTCATGGTGGTAATGGGACCGCAGGACGAAGGATTGACAGGACTCTATTCCGAGTCCGACGGATTTATCAGGTTTTTCAGCGAGTACTGGCGTTTTTTCAAAGAATGGGCCAGGAAATAAAAAAAGCGGGGGTTCGGGAAATACTCCTATATTGATTAGTATTCGTTAATATGGGTCATTTCGCCAGCGTCCATCAAACCTTTCATCGCCCGGATTACCTCCCACCGTCCTTCTTCCCGGATAGCTGCCATCGGGTTCGTCCCACCTACAGCGACTATCCCCATGTATTGAGGATCAACCGTTACGCCCAATGCGGGAGTATTCGGCATCCCAACCTCCAGGATCCCGGAAATGTCACTTCCCGTAAGACTGTCCAGAACTTCTCCGACGAGGGATTCGGCCTCCATATGGCATTCCCGAATATTTGCCAGAAGATTTCCACTTCCTCTTCTCATGACTGCGTTCACTGAGGTTAGCTCCTGTGATATCAGGACCTGAAGGGGATCAATGGTAGTGTGCTCGTACAGGATCATATGTATGAACCGCTTAGGGACCCTGTGATCGATCTCAACAATACCACCCCCTATCGGATTCATGGGAATCCCACGCCTGAGTAGAAGACCGTCAAGAGTGGAACTGCAGACGGAAACCATGCCGATGCATCCTTCAGGCACCTGGTAATCCTCGATCACTACACCGGGTTGCAGGAAACGGACAAGCCCGCTTACATTGATACCCGCCCGGTATGAGTCTTTAAAAATCTTTATTGCAAATTCAAGATCATCACACCTGATGAGAGACAGGTTATAGACAAGAGTACCACTTCTCTCCTCGGGTTTGTACGTAACCTGTAAAGCAAATTCTTCTATCCGGTGATTAATAAATTTCGGGAGACTCATCATTGTAAAGAATTCCATCATAAAAGAGAAAAATTGTTCTATAAGACCGGGGAAATGTATTCATGATGGAACACGAGACGCGGGAAAAGGCGAAAAATGCCGTGAAGCTCATTCTTGAGGCGGCAGGATTCGAGGTAGAGGAAGTGGATGACCCCCTCGACCTCTCGGCATCCAGGGACGGGGAGTGTGTTGCAGTGCTCTGTTCGGTAGATCCTGACATGATTGCAGAATTTGACAGGACCAACTATGACCTTGTCATCAGTGGGAACCAGGTACCCTGTAAAAAACTCCTCTTTACCATTGATACTGCGATTCGTACCGAACATTGCATTGTCTGGGGTATAAGAGAATTTGTCCGTCTTTCAGGAGAGGCAACCCTGGCAAGGGTCCTCGATCGCGAGCTCTCGCTCACGCTCATCCCTGGAGCCACTATCGAAGCTGTACAGGATACCACACCAGAACCAGTTGAGAAGGAAAGTTCCGGTGCAAGTATACCGCACCTGCCGGTCAAGATAGCAAAACAAAATGCAGAGCGGATTTCCGGAACACAGGGTAATGCAATATTGAAATTCATGCCTCACTGGGTGTACCATTACATGAGCAGCGGAGAACAGGTCTACCAGGACCACCGTATCCCGTTCGATTCTGAAGGGTGGGGTGCGATCAACGCGATCAACGGGTTAAAACTTGAGATCGACCCGAAAATTATAGATAAAGGCGAAATTCCGGGTGATGCAGAAGTAGTGGGTCCTAAAATTACGAAGGAAGAGGCGAATATCAGGGTGTTCGGTGAACTGGTTGAACAACTTACCCAGCATGTGAGGATCAAGCAGGTGAAAGGGGATACCATTTTCTACGAAGAAAAGGTCATGAAACCAGAAAAGAAAAATATCAGTATCGATATTGACCTCGTTCATTTCCCGGTCTGGCAGGTAAGGGGTAAAAAAATTGTCGAAGTAAATGCATTCAGCGGTGAAGTCCTTTCCCAGCCGATGGATGAAGGTTGTGAGATACTCTGACCATCCTATGATCATCGTCCTTGGTGGTGGTCCCGCCGGCCGTCTTGCCGCAATGCATCTCGCACATTCCGGAGAAGATGTGATCCTCGCAGAACGCGGCGTTATCGGGGGTCAATGCCTCAATTTCGGTTGTATGGTGGTCTGTGCGCTGAATGATGCGGCAAGGGTGGTCCGCAATGCCAGCGATCTCCAGAAACTTGGCGTTATCGACCGGACCCCTGAAGTAAATTTCCCTGTATTAATTCGTGAAATGCAGGAGATCCAAAACAAAATAGCCGGCATACTGGATTCGGAGACCCGAAGTACGGGGGTCGACATCCGTTATGGGACAGAAGCGGTCCTCCATGGGGGCGATGTCCAACTGGAAGGTGAGCTGATCAGGCCAGATGCCGTGATTGCAGCAACCGGCTCGTTCCCTGCCATACCAGACATTCCTGGAATCTCAAAGGAGGGGGTGTTCAACCCACATACTCTCGCAAAGATGGCCAGGTTACCAAAAAAGATGGTGGTCCTGGGAGGTGGTGTAATGGGCGCAGAATTTGCCTATATTTTTTCTTCATTCGGGTGTGATGTTCACCTCATAGCACGCGGAGAGGTGCTGAAGGTACTCGATGACAGGCAACGCGCGGTAGCACTAAAAGACCTCGAAGGGGTCACCATTCACCGGGAGACAATAATAGATACCGTTAACGGAGGTGAACAGGTAAATTCTGTTTCAACCTGTTCAAGGAATGGCCTACATACTGAAATTGACTGTGAAGCACTCTTTGTCGCCACCGGGCTCACTCCGAGGTCTGATAACCTTCATGGCTTAGCGAAAGGACCAGGTGGCGAAGTTATCGTCGACTGCCACATGGAAACGAATATTAAAGGTGTGTATGCTGCGGGGGATGTAACCGGCGCGCCATACCTCACACCGGTAGCCCGCCATGGGGGGATAGTCGCGGCGGAGAATATTCTGGGTCGCGAAATGACGATGGACTACGAGTTCTTTCCCCAGTCAATCAATCTTTCAAACGAGCATGCATTCTGTAACCCTGGAAATGAAGGAAGTATCTCGGTGAGTCTGCCAGGGCCCGCCGGGCCTGGCACTTTCTGGAAAGTCCCGTATAATAACACAGGCCTTGCAAAGATCAGTGTGGACCCTGAATCAGGAAAACTGCGCGGTATCTCTACCTCCGGTCCCGGCGCCGGAATAATAACGAGTTATATCGCATTCCTTATGCGAAAAGGTTACAAGGTTGATGATTTTTCCTCATTCCTGGAAGTTCACCCCGAAACAGACGGGGTACATGGGTTACTAAATTACCTGTCAGGATACCTGAAACGTGAGAATTCCAGATAAGTATATGAGTCTCCCAAAGTGGATCGTTTCTTTCTTTTTTCCATGTCAGATGTAGTGAACGGCCGTTAACCGGGCAAGGCAATATGTCTCTCTGGTTCATACCTGAATACACAGACATGGAACCGCTAACCTCCGCAGGCAGGCAAAACGTGACGATCGGCCTGGTACAGATGAGTATGGGAACTGATCCTGATGAAAATCTCAGGCGTGCAGCAAAATTTGTTGAGACGGCAGTCAGGAAAGGGGCAAAAATTATCTGCCTTCCTGAACTGTTCCGGACCCGCTACTTCCCGCAGTATATCAGGAGAGATGCAACATGCCTTGCAGAAAGTGTGCCGGGACAGTCCACAGACCTGTTTTCATCTATTGCTAAACGTTACGGAGTTGTGATAATCGTTCCAGTATACGAGAAGGCATCTGACGGGCGTCATTTTAATTCTGCGGTCGTTATTAACGCGGATGGATGCCTACTGACAACCTATCATAAAATCCATATACCCCAGGACCCGGGCTTCTACGAAAAGGGGTATTTCTACCCAGGCAATGAGTACCGTATTTATGATACCCGTTACGGGCGCTTCGCGGTCTTAATATGCTTTGACCAATGGTACCCTGAAGCAGCCCGGGCAGTCGCCCTTATGGGTGCATCGATTATCTTCTACCCGACAGCTATTGGTCAGCCGCTCCAAATTGACCCGCTTGAGGGGGAATGGCAGGAATCATGGGAACTGGTCCAGCGGAGTCATGCAATTGCCAACAGCGTTCATATTGCAGCGGTCAATCGGATCGGAACTGAAGGGACGACCAGGTTTTTTGGGGGTTCTTTTGTGTGTGATGCGTTTGGAAGAATAATAATCCGGGCCGTTGATGCTGAGGATGTCGTTATCGCGGACCTGGATCTCTCGATGAACGCGATAGTCCAGGATTCCTGGGGATTTTTCCGTAACCGGCGCCCTGATACCTATCGTATTCTGGTCGCTTCACCTCATGACACAGGACGCAGGTTTATTGTTCGCGAAGGGGATACTCCGCGAAATACAGGGTTTTTCATGCCTGCTGAATGGGAGAAGCATGCGGCAGTCTGGCTCTCGTGGCCTCATAACGAGGTGACATTCCCTGATCTGGGTGCCGTCGAGGATTCTTATATCAGGTTCATTTCTGCGATGCATGGATCAGAAACGGTTGACCTTCTGATCAGGAACTCTGCCACGAGGGATATAGTTAAAAAGAGGCTCCGTCAGGAAGGAAATGGTGATTCCCATGTCCGGTACCGGATTTGTGAATACGAGGACGTCTGGATTCGCGACTACGGACCAACATTCGTGGTCAATCCAGCCATTTCACAGGTTGCCATGGTGCAATGGAGATTTAATGCCTGGGGGGGAAAATATGAGAACCTGATAAAAGACGGGCGAGTACCTGGAGTAATGAACGAGTGGCTGGGTCTCCCTGTATTTTCTCCGGGTATTGTTCTCGAAGGGGGATCGATTGACGTGAACGGGAGAGGGACCGTCATGACGAGTCGTTCGTGCCTGCTTAACCCGAACAGGAACCCCGAATTGTCGGAATTTGATCTTGAGATACTCCTGAAGGAAAACCTCGGTTCTAATCACGTAATATGGCTGGACGAAGGGATTAAAGGGGATGATACCGATGGCCATATCGACGATTTTGCCAGGTTTACCAGTCCATCCACCGTGGTCTGTGCCTGGGAAGATGACAAAACAGATGAAAATTACCGGACCCTGCTTGCGAACTATAATTCCCTGAAAAAATCAACCGACCAGGAAGGGAACCCGCTGACGATTGTGAAACTACCGATGCCAGACAGAGTTTCAAGCGGAGATCTTCGGTATCCTGCAAGTTACACCAATTTTTTTATCGGCAATACCGTGGTTATCATGCCAGTGTTTGACGATCCTCATGATTCGGAGGCTTTGAGACGTCTTTCATCCCTATTCCCTGGCCGGAACGTGATAGGAATCAACGCCCGGGCGATGGTTGAAGGTTATGGGACCTTCCATTGCGGAAGCCAGCAGCAACCGGGGATCTAAGTCCACGCTGAATAATTCAGTATGCGATTCCCGCTCGGAGATTAACATTTGGTAATCAATAAAAAGAAGGATTAAGAGATGATCTTTTTGAAATGTTTAATAATTAGTGGGAGATCGCATACGCATTTCCTGCGATTACCCCTGCAGATCTACCATTTGGCCGGATGGGTCCTTTTCTTGGCTCAGGTGTTCCTGAATCCGGACGTATCGCATGCTACATTTTCAAGGTGGATTGTGGTTGGTTCAACAGCTTCTATTGCATCACTCCTTCATTTCGGTTTCAGGGGTTTCTGGGCCGACCACTGGCAGCGGCTGAAGATAATTAATCTTTTACCTTTCCGGACTCCCCAGCATAGTACCGGATGAATTGCTCTGGGTGGCGGTTGGACGTCCGGCGGTAGGTTAAGTCCGCAATGGTGGTTGGGAGTCGTTGTGTGAGGGACCCATTTCCGTTTTCTGCGAGATGTGTTCAGGAGCATCAGGCTGGTGCCGCCACCACAGGCTGATCTGGCAACCTGATGAGATTGAGGGGCCAGAGAACTGTCCCGATAATCTAACCCTGACACACATAACCACTTAATGAACGCAGTATAAACGAGTTGGCCATGGGCAGTGTGAAAGTGAATGGGACAGAAAAATCAGGAATTTCAGTACTCATGATGTTTTGACCCAGAATATTACCTGTCTGAAGAGTCGAAAATATCCGGAAATATTCCGGTTAAATTTGAACGTAATTAAATAAATAATGAAAGTCAGTTCAGGCTGTTCATAATCGGATCAAAGATAAAACCATATCAGGGGCCGGCAGAAATATCTGTGTCATGTCATCCCTGCCCGGAGAGGCCAACCTGGAGGGCTCATTTAAGAATAAAACTGTATCTTTTCTCCGGTGGAGGAAAAACAATAAATGTACATTCCATTTTATTGCGCTCCTTGTTTTTCTTTCGGTCCTCCCCCTGCTTGAAGATAGCGAGGCGGCCCGGATTTTCACCGATGTAATGCTTGTCATCCTATTGTTCTTCGCAGTCCAGGCCATCAGTCATGAAATATACCTTATGATTTTCGGGCTTTTTCTTGTTGGCACAACGATCGTTCTGTACACTCTGTTTTACATGACTAATGTCGTGCACTATTTTAACGGCGCAATCGTCATCACCCTGGTATTTTTTATTATGGTGAGCATCGCGATTTTCATATCTGTAATTCGCGAAGGAGAGATCAGGAGGGATACGATTTTTGGGGCGATTTCGGTTTATTTCCTTCTTGGGTTAACCTGGGCCATGGCGATCATGGCCATGGGGATTTTCTCGCCGGGTTCATTCAATATATCAAGCCAAAAACCAGACCAGCTTGTCTATATTTCTGATTATATCGGATACAGTTTTTCTATCCTGACCACCACAGGTAACTACGATGTGGCAGCACTTACCTCAACGTCCCGGACTGTAATGATGTTTGAGATGATTATCGGGACTCTCTATATCGCCGTTCTCGTATCCTGGCTTGTAGGGAAGTTCCTGAACAACAGGCAGGACAAGAGATAATCTTCCATTTTAAACGGGCGGGTCCGATAGATATCACTTCAGGCCCGATTTTTTACTGTTTTTAGTCGTAATGGGAAATCAGGCCTGTTCCTTAATAAAAACGAATTGGTTGAAAAATTGCATAATTAACCCAAATGAGGACCTTATCGACAGGTCAACGGAGAGATTAGGATCTGGCAATGTTCCTGTCAAAACCGACCGAAATACCTGAAATGGGCCTTTAATCTCACTCCGGACCTTCCATCCAACCCCCAGCAGGGTTAGGGTGCATCCGATCCCTGAACCACGGATATATGACTCTGATTATAACCCCTACAACGAGCACGGAAGCCGACAAAGCCATTATTTTTACCCATTCATTGAAAGAAAGCGGCACGGTGCTAAATACGACGCCGCCATACTGCACAATCAGGACTTGTGCGAGGACTATGAATCCCATTACCACGAAAAACGTTGGGTTACCTTTGAAAAAAGGAGGCATCTTTCCCTCAAGTGCCCTGCAGTTGATACCATTCCAGACCGCAGCGATTACGAATGCTGCGAAAAACACCGTGTTGATCCCTGCGGGTGTGCTGCCTCCCAAAAAAGCAGTTTCCATCTGGAGCAGACCACCGATAATAAAGAAGGCTCCTGTAACAATAATTGAAAACCACATAAACGAAGTGATTACAGGGGCGTTTCTTTTAGTTGGGGGACGGTTCAACAGCTCCCGGTGTGGGGCTTCCGAACAGAGTGCAAATGCGGCTAACGTGTCCATAATCAGGTTTATCCAGAGGATCTGGATAATAGTAAACGGCTCAGGATACCCGAGGATCGGGGCAATGAATACGAGAATACAGGCACAGAAATTGAGGGTCAGCTGGAACAGCACAAAACGCTGGATGTTTTCGTAAAGCGATCTCCCCCACCATACGGCACTCGTAATTGAGGCAAACGAGTCATCAAGAAGTATAATATCGCTCGCTTCTCTCGCCACTTCAGTCCCGGCGATTCCCATAGCCAACCCGACATCGGCATTTTTTAAGGCAGGGGCATCATTCGTTCCGTCGCCCGTCACTGCCACCACATCCCCCTTCTTCTGAAGGGCCTGGACAAGGAGCAACTTGTCCATGGGCTCCGCCCTTGCCATTACATCGATGTTCTGCGCGACCACAACCTGCTGTTCAGGAGACAGCATTCGGAATTCCTTCCCGTCAACAACTGACCCACCTGTCAGGATCCCTGAATCCTCGGCAATGGCCTTCGCGGTCTCACGATTGTCTCCAGTAACCATCCGTACCTTGATACCGGCATTCTGACAGGTGGCTACCGATTCTGCAATGTTATCTCTTAACGGGTCACGTATTCCGACATATCCGTCCCAGGTAAGACCAGATTCTGTTTCATTCCCATCAATAATCTCTTTATGAGCAAACGCCAGCGTCCGCATCGCCCGCGATGCGAGCTCCCCTATGCCGCTCATATCAGGTTGTGGCGTGCAGAGCGATGCAACTATCTCGGGGGCTCCCTTCACCAGCAGGTACGGTTTTCCCCCGATATCTACGACTGTCGACATCCGTTTCCTTTTACCATCGAACAGGAACTGCTTCCGTATGGTTTTCTCTGCTCGGATCTTCATGTAATCGTGCGAGTACATATGAAGCCACCGCAGGAGGGCACCTTCTGTTGAGTTCCCGATAACAATAATCCGGCCATCCCGCTCTTCCAGGTAGGCAGTGCCATTAACAGCTGCATTGAGGGTGATCCATTCAGAGGGGGAACGAGGTGAATTATCGGCAAGGACCGGTTCACCGGCCGATGCATGCACCACTTCCATCTGGTTTTTTGTGAGTGTCCCCGTCTTGTCGGTGCAGATCGTAGTCGCCGAACCAATCGTTTCACAAGCTATCAGTTTCCTCACGAGGCAGTTGGCCCGTGTCATCTTCCTCATTGCGAGAGATAATGAAAGTGCAACACTCATCGGAAGCCCTTCAGGAACCGCGACCACAATTATTGCGACAGCGATCATGAGGTAATGAAGGACATGGTTCAGGGTTTCAAGGTTCAGCCCGGTAAGTTCCCCGAGCAGGATCCCCCGGACAGAGAGGCTGACGAGAATGAGCACACCCATTGTATACCCAAATTTACTGATAATTCCGGCCAGGGCTTCCAGTTTCTGTTCAAGTGGAGTCGCCGTTGCATGGTCGATACCCAGGGATGCTGCTATCACACCCATCTGGGCTCCATCTCCTACTGCGGCTGCAATCATCCTCCCTTTACCGGTGGTAACAAACGCACCTTTCAGAACACTGTCTGCTGCTTCTTTTGCGACAGGTTCACTCTCCCCGGTAAATGCAGACTCGTCATTTGAGAGTGCGTCAGATGTGATAAGCCAGCCGTCTGCCGGAATAGCATCCCCCGCCTCAACAATAACAAGATCACCGACAACGATATCACGGGAGGGTACCAGGACAGGATGACCATCCCGGACTACCTTGATGCCGACATCATCCCTATGAGCATTTAAAATATCGAACTCCTTACTGCTTCTGTATTCGTTGAAAAAAGATATACCGGTGGCGAGCAATATGGCAATAATAATTCCGATAGTATCGTAAATACTAATCCCCTGGATTATCGAGACAATCAGGGAGATTATAACCGCAATAATCAGGATTTTGATGATCGGATCATCATATTTCTTCAGGTACTGTTTCCAGACGGGCTCACGAACAGGGGGAGTAATGACATTAGCCCCATACTTTTCCCGGAATGCCGGAACTTGGGATAACCTGAGCCCGCCTTCACCTGCAAGGCGTTTCAGTTCTTCCAGGGATAGATGTATTGGTTCTTTCATGTCAAAGGACGGTTGCTCTAATAATTTCAATGCTATTCGGATATATTTGTTCGGGGACGCCAGATAAAACAACTTCTTTAAAATCTCGGAATTTCCTGCGGACAGACAAACGTTTAATTAAAAAAATAATCCGACGATTGAATCCGCACGAAACACAGGTTATCAATGCAATGGATTTATCCAACTGGCCTTTTTACCAGACACCATTCTTTTGGAAATGGTAACTTCCATGCAGTTTATTGAAGAACCATAACGACTGCCCATCCGATAGACTAGGTAAAAAAAAATCGATTCTAAACCTCAAAAATAGAATTGGTTTTAGATCATCATGATGCATTATAGTTAAGCAGCACGTTTCCTGCAGAGTCGTATAGTGTCATGCTATCTCCGGAGATTATGAATTTCCCTGCCCTCATAAGGAGGGCAAGATATGAAGTCTCCTGTTCCATTATTGCTGGTTCACAGGCTCTTGTAATGGTTCCAACCTGGCTGATACTGACGCTTGTACCACTTACAGAGTAGGTAGTTGAGTATTGGTTACACCCTGAAGATCCGGAAAGTGTCCCATCTGCCAGGAATTTTGCAGTAATCAGGGCGTTCGTCATGGTGGGGATAAATGCACCTTTTCCATCAGAATATGATTTCAGGACCCAATTACCGGCAAGGGTTCTCATGGATGACGGGGGTGTGGATTTTGGAGTGGTTGCGATCGCCTGCACCTGTCCTTTCTTGTAAGTAAGGACCTTTTCCCCCAATACCGTGTAAAGGATCAACTGGTCTCCGGTTATTTCATAGGTACTGACCCGTTGCATTAACGCCTGGTACTGGTTTTCCTGCTTCACGATTTCCGGATCACAGGAGAACTTTGTGCTCTTTACCTGTGAGATTCCGAGATTTTTACCATTTAATGAGTAAATGCCTGTATAATCATTACAGCCGGAAGATCCGTTTATCTTACCGTCAGGTGTAAAAATTGCCGTGATATTGCTACCTGACAGTACGGTCACTATTGCATTATTCCCGTTATTGTAAGATTGCAGGTCCCATGAGCCTATAACAGGTGCTTGCGCTGAAACGGTGACAGGGGTCTCCAGCGGTTTCTTGTATGCGAGAATTGCATTCCCTGAACTATCGAAGAACAACATCGTGTCCCCATTTACCGAATATGTGGTTGTGTTAGCCATTAATGAGAAATACAGGGATTCCTGGTCCATCACTTCCGGTGAACAGCCCATCTGGGTTGAATTACCAGGGGTGATTTTGATGGAAGTCCCGGTAGTTGTATAACCTGAAGTATACTGGTTACAACCAGATGAACCTGTAACAGTCCCATCTGTCCTGAAAAGGGCTGTAACGGACTGATCGCCAATTACATTGGCCATTCCTCCCCTTCCATTCGTATACGAAAACAACCTCCAAGTCACGCCTGTGGGGAATGATGATGAACCCGGTGAAACGGTTGCTGTCGTCACTTCAGTCGCTTTTTCCGTTGGTACCGCAGTCGTTGCAGGTGCCTGTGATCCGGTCTGGCTGGTACAACCGGTGAGCATAATTGTAAGAAAGAGCAAGGCGCAAATCAACGCAAATATTTTCTTCATATATCAATGTGATCTTTTTTTGCTGTTATAAAATTGCCGATCTTATGAGAAAATAACAAGTATTTTGACTGATTTGTTTATACGAAAACCATTCATACTATTTTTAACCCGATTGGTCTCTCTGAAAGTAACTGGTATTTACGAGGAATTACATATTTATCAGCCGGCGGTTATTGGCTCTGACTTATCAAAACCACTTGAAAATCTTTATTTTTCAATTCACTTTGACCAATAGGGGATTTTGAAGGAATGACAGAATATTTATATATCCCAGTTTCTGAAAGTAAACTGGAATTATTATGGCAAACGATATTACAATGGAAGGTCAGGTTACTGACATCAGGTGGGGATCATTCGTCCTCCTTGGATTAATGGCAATGGTATTTGGTCTTGTTATCGCGATGTTCCCTACCCTCTCGGCAACCGTGCTTATCGAACTTATTGGAATATTCATCATCCTTGTTTCCTTTGCGGTAATAATGTTGTCTGCCGTCGCACCAGGTGGGCTGAAGGGATCGATTCTTCTGGCAGCCCTTGGAATTATCGGATTTTTCTTCGGTATAGCAACAATCCTGTCACCCCACGTGATGGGTAAGGTCATCTTTATTCTAGCAGGGATCGCCCTGTTTATTGGGGGTCTGATCGGCCTCATCCTTGCAATCTCAGAAAAAAACATGACCCACCGTGGGCTTTTTGCATTTCAGGCAATTCTGTCATTGATTCTCGGGATCATTATCATCGTCGGACCAGCCATTGGCGTTGCACTGGCAGTAATATTCATCGGGGTTTATTTTGTGGTTTGGGGCATTCTCAGTGTCATTATGGGTGCGTTGATACGGGCTGCCAAAACCGCGTAGAAAAGTATTATAATTACACTCCTTTTTCATTTTTTTTTAATTTTGGAAAAAATAGGAAATCGCCCGGGTTTCGTTTCCGTGGTTTGATCACCGTGTTAAAAACCCAATTTTGCCGAGATATAGTAACAAAGTAGAATTCCGGTCAAAGAAAACCATCCATTGAAATCAGGTAAATCAGGTTTTGAGATATACTATTATTCCCTACTTATTCAGTAACCGCGACAAGCGGATTATGCAGCTGGAATGGTATTAGACAGGGAAAATCCCATTCAAACAATAGAACTACCAGAATTTTCAACGAATTATTCCGTACTGGCGAGATATTATTTAAAAAATTTCTATCGGTAGTTGAAAAAAATATAGGTGTGACTAATTTTGTTTCTGCCCTTTTTTGGCAAAATTTTAACCATATAGAGTTTTTCGCTTAAATAAGTCCGATCAGCCATATCCACATATTGTGCATCCCGGTCGCGATAACCACAACGGGGTCGATATGAAGGACTGGGAAGAGGAAAATGAAGTAGAGGATCGTCCCCAGTAAACTTCCGAGGTTTGCGATCGCCGCGATCAGGACGACACGAAAGAGCGGGATCCTGATCATTTCCCTGATCGATTCTGCCTGGTATATCCTGCGAAAATCTGATACCGGTGGTTTTCTTACTTTTGCCTCGACAAACGCGGCAATCCATCCGACATGAAGAAGCGGGTTTAATGACGTCATCCAGGCAACCCCGAAACATGTAAGGACGGTGTAGGGATGACCCCCAACAGCTAGCGTGGCCACTGCAGCAAGCACCCCATGGATGACCACCCAGAATATAAATGCATAGAGGAGCACATTCAGGCCGACCCCTGAAAAGGCGATGCAGGCAAGGAGAAGGGCAAACAGGAACGTGACAACGCATCCGAATGCCATGCCCCATGGAAAGGCTTTTGGCTGGCGGGTCAGGGATTCGTAGGAAGGGAGGGAACCCGGGTCCTCAAGATACCGGTTGATCCCCTGCAGATGCCCGGCACCGACCACGGCAAGAATCCGCCCTGCCTTCTCTTCTCTCAACCGGACAAGGTTGTGGGCGATATATGCATCACGCTCATCGATCAGGGCGCTGGCACCACTCGGGGAAAATTTCCGGAACTCGTCCATTACCACATCCATCACGTCTTCCTCCTTGAGCTTCTCAATATCAGAAGCTTCAACGTTGTCGACCTCGGCAATGGAAAGGACCAGTGCATAGAACATCTTGATCTTTCCAATGAACCCAAGTGACTGCCAGAACCGGGTGAGAGTCACTCGGATATCCCGATCCACCATCTCCACCGGGATCCCATGTCGTTCAGCTTCTTCAATCGCAGCCTTCATCTCTGCCCCGGGTTCGACCCCGATGTCCATCCCGATTTTACGCTGGAGATACGATAGAAGCCATTGGACAAGGAGTTGGTTGAAGTTTTTCACCTCGAGAACATCTTCGACCGTCGGGTCCTTCGCCTGTTTCGTCATCGCTTTGTAACGGCCCTGGTCGAGTTCAACCGCCACAAGACCTGGTTGGAACTCTTCAATTGCCGCCCGGACATCGTCGATACTCTTTGCCGAGACATGGGCTGTCCCGACAAGTCTTATCTCTGCCATAAATTCTACTAATATGAGATCTCAAGGGTTAACATCTTTAGGGTCCGTCTGTCGGAGAACAAACCTGAAAACAAGCAATTCCGGGATGTTTAATGTTTAACCTCGTGTCGGGTTACCATCCTGGTTGTTTTCGGTTCGAGGTACCATGGGGGCAGCATGGTTTGGGAGGGTGGCACAGGTTAGAATGAGCGGCAGCGTGGCAGAAATCTATTCTGATGATAAAATCCTGGGGGGAGTATTTTTTTCGTGAGTCAGAGACGGGAGTTCATTTGAAAATAATCGTTTTTTCAAAAATTTTCTCAAACAGGTCAGCCTTCATAAATGCCCTCTCTTTCTCTGCTCTCACATCGGCTGAAGCGGTTGTAACACAAACTACCTCCTTTGGCGTAATTGTGCACGACACCGAACTGATGGCATTATAATGGGTACCGTCAAGGCCATCTGCGATCCGGATGAGACTCACAAGAATCATGGTATTTTTTTGTTGAGCCGGAGATAGAACCTGATAATATCCGGATGACTCAAGTTGAACAGGTCCCCTGTGCCAGAGAGCGATCAGTCCAATGATCCCCCGCTCATAAAGATCGAAGGGGAGTCCCTCATCAGAAAAAATCATTTCCGCACTCATTTGCGGATGCCCCTTTTTACCATATTTCCAACCTATATCGTGGAGTAATCCGCCGCATTCCAGAAGAAAACGATTTCTGTCGTCCAACATGTGCAGCGGCCGTAAACTATCAAACAGCAGGAGGGCCAGGCGGGTCACATGTTCTGAATGATCAGTTCCCTCCGGGAAACTTTTTGCTATCCGTTGGACAACCGCACGAGCTTCATCTTCTGAAGTAACACGGACAGGTTTGTACTCGTTCTTCTGGGTCGAGAGGATATCCTCTTTCAACTCATCAAAAAAACCTGAACGTCGTAATAGAGACCAGTAACGAACAAATTGGCGATAAATAACCTTTCGTTCTTTTTCCCGATCGTTTTGGAACAGTTTAAAGCCGGTGACGGTTTCGGGAGAAGGCCTTTGAGGGTCACCGGATTTTCTTTCCCGCGATCGTTCCTTCAGGACAATCCGGGTTACATTGTCAATCCATACATCACAGTCATGTAGGTCCCCCAGGATCTGCTGTAATTTTGCAATCCGCCGGGTGTGTTTGCGAAGCCCGAGCCTGTACAGAGGCCCATATAATTCCAGGGTATATCTAAGTTTTTTCGCCGCTATCCGCATTGCATGATGTTCTGCAACTGCCTCGGGGAATTGAACCCATGGATCATAAGAAAGAAGATCTGCAATCTCGTTACCAATATGATTCGCAGCCACCGACGGAATACCCCTCAGGGATGGCAGGGAACCCTTCATACCGAAGAAAACGAACCATTGATTTATCGCAGAATTGATTTCTTCAATAACACGTTGTTTTTCAAAATTCCGAAGCCCGGAAATGACATCCTTTTGGAGATTCGTCCGTCGGCTGCGAACACCACTCAGCAGGAAATTGATAGCCTTCTCAAGTGGGCCATCCGTTTGTTGCGTGGGAGGCTCAGAGGTTTTTACCGCTCTGGCAAGCTCCTTCCGGTGTTTTTTTAAAAATTCAATCTGTACATCTAAATCCCGGGCTTCTCCCAGGATCCTGGCCATTATTTTAATTTCTGTTGTCCACTTTTGATACTTTTTTTCCGGACCACAGCCGGCAAGGAGGGGGAGCGCTGCGCGGAGGCGCCTGGAAGCAACTCTTAACCTGTGAAGATATTCGATATCCTGGGCTGTTTTTACCCCCTCGACTTCTTTTAAGAACGCCTCAACCTTGGGAAGTATTTGTCGTGCAGCGAAAAGGCATCTCGCGTTAATTGCCGGATCCTCCAATACCGGAGCGCCTGCTGAACCGGAAAGTTTTCTGGGAGGATGTGATAATAGGGATCCTGTATCCCGGGCAAGAGATCTTCCGTTATCAGGGTTGTCAGATATCACAGCTGATCAGGACTAAGGTAGTGGATATTATAGTAGATTGCTATGAGCACGTCATTTTGTTCTCTGTGACCCAAATATTATCGAGTGCTCTGGTGCCCCGCCCCCGCACGTTGTATGTTCTCTATCGCAAGGATGAAATGCGTTTCTTCTGTTCATTTGTACTCACCGGAGTTTAAAAAAAAATTACTTGGATTATGGCCTAATCGTGCCGTCCAAAATGCTATTGTTCAAGTTCAGCGGATTTGGCACCAGATAAGCAGTGTTACCACTTTTCCAGGAAGATCTGAATTAAAACGTTGATGCTGCAAAAATTACAATGGATCAGAAAAATGGGGGCTTTCGACCCAGTGTGTATATGCTGCGGACGGGATCCGAACCCGCGACCTCCAGATGTCTCAGATGACGGCGCCAATGAATTTGCTCGAAAACCCTATGAGTCTGGCGCCCTAACCAGCTAGGCCACCGCAGCGCACAAAAGTGCATAATAAGGAGGCTTTTTGCGCTATTAAAGGTTCTGATTCACCGACAGATTGTGATATTTGAACATCCATACCTTTGTTAGAAGAAATGATAATAAAAAAATTTAAGATTTTTCCGGTTAATCTGCACCTTTTCTGTGGTGCAGGTATACATTTACCGCGGCAGAGATTGCGGCGACCTCTTTCCCTTGCCGGAGAGAGGCCCCGAGCGTCTGAATACGGGTCTCTTCTTCACGGACATACCGGTTCAGGGTCTTGGCAATATGTTCTTCGGACAGGAATCCGGTGTGCGTGTTCCCCTCGACAAATTGTTTGTTATGCATGATCGCATGGTGGAGGGGGAGCGTGGTTTTTACGCCGATAATGACATATTCGTAAATAGCCCTCCTCATCCGTTCGATGGCTTCCATCCTGTTGTAACCATAGGTGCAAAGCTTTGAAATCATCGAGTCGTAGTTCGTCGGAATTGCATAACCGACATGAATCCCAGAGTCCAGCCTGACTCCGGGGCCTCCCGGAGATCTATATCTGACAATTTTTCCGGGGTCGGCAGCAAAGTTGTTCAGCGGATCTTCTGCATTGATTCGACACTCGATAGCGTGACCCCTGATGGAGATTCCATCCTGTCCGAAGGGGATTGGTTCACCTGCGGCAATCGCGAGCTGTTGTTTGACAATATCTATCCCCGTAACAAGCTCAGTTATCGTATGTTCGACCTGCAGCCGGGTATTCATTTCCATGAAATAATAGTCCCCATTGCTGTACAGGAATTCCACCGTGCCGGCGTTGGTATAGTTCGATGCCTTCGCCACCGCTAATGTGGAAGCCGCCATCTGTTCCCTGAGTTCATCGGTCATGATCGGGCAGGGGGACTCTTCCACCAGTTTCTGGTGGCGGCGCTGGATCGAGCATTCCCTCTCAAAAAGGTGAACGGTGTGGCCATGTTCATCGGCGAGGATCTGGAACTCGATATGACGGGGCTTCACCAGGTACTTTTCAATAAAGACAGTGGAGTCTCCGAAGGCAGATCCCGCGATGCGCATACCTGCATTGATTGCATCTTCAAGACCTTCCTCATTCCCGACAATCTGCATACCGATGCCCCCGCCTCCGGCGCTTGCCTTCACGAGGACCGGATAACCGATTGCCTCAGAAATCTTCCGTGCCTCATCGACGTTCCTGACACCCCCCTCCGTTCCCGGGACTACGGGGACACCGACATCCCTCATTGTTTTTTTAGACCCGATCTTCGAACCCATCATCTCGATCGTCTGCCACGATGGCCCGATGAACGTCACACCCTCTTCCTGGCAGCGCCTGGCAAAACGGTAATTTTCTGCGAGAAATCCATATCCGGGATGTACAGCCTCGGCACCTGATTTTTTTGCAACCTCGATAATCCGGTCGATATTTAAATAGCTCTTTGAAGGCGGAGCTTCGCCAACAGGGAATGCCTCATCGGCATATTTCACATGAAGTGCGTTCGTATCGGCATCTGAATAAATCGCAACGGTCTCCACTCCCAGTTCGCGGCAGGCCCGCATAACCCGTATCGCAATCTCTCCCCGGTTTGCGACCAGAATCTTCTCAAAAAATTTCATTCAACCACCAGGAGGACATCGCCGTTCTGGACGACATCTCCTGCATCAACAAAAATTTCAGTAACATGTCCATCAACCGGGCAATGGATCGGATTTTCCATTTTCATGGCCTCGAGAACGAGGAGAAGGTCTCCTTTTTTCACTTCTGCACCTTTGCTGACCGCAACTTCGAGAACCATTCCCTGCATGTTGCTCTTGATGCCACCCCTGATATCCCCACGGGGGATCTTCGGTGCAGGTGAACCGGTCTGTTCCACCGTGCTCCCTCCCACCGAGACAATGCGTACTGAGAAGATTTCTCCGTCGACTTCCACTTCCATTGAACTTGGCATATCAGGTATTTCTGAAACCGGACCTTTTTTGGAGGGGATTACCTCGGCAGTCCGTTCTCCCTTTAAAAACGAAGGTGCGATCGAAGGGTACAGGATATAGGTGAGCACATCTTCTTCCTTTTTTACCAGACCCGCCTTAACCGCGTCTTCTTTCATCCTGGCGTAGGAGGGTGGGAGGAGATCGGCAGGCCGCACAGTGATCATCTTCTCCTCACCAATGATCTTTTTCCGGATCTCATCTCCTATCGGGGCTGGCGAACGCCCATAAAGACCGCGTACGTAGTCCTTTACCTCGTTTGTCACGTTGAGGTACCGACCGCCCATCAACACATTCATGACTGCCTGGGTGCCGACGATCTGCGAAGTCGGCGTCACAAGAGGTGGGTACCCAAGGTCTTCTCTCACCTTTGGTATCTCGGCAAAAACATCATCCATCCGGTTCAGGGCATTTTGATCCTGTAACTGCGAAACCAGGTTCGAAATCATCCCTCCGGGCAACTGGTAGATAAGGACGTCACTGTCCACACGTTCAGATATCGGGCTGATAAGTCCCTCGTATGTCCCCCTGATTGTCAGGCAGGCATTTCTCAAGTTGCGGAGAGCAATAAGGTCTATTCCTGTATCACGCGGGGTACCTTTCAACGAGGCTACAACACTTTCGGTCGGGGGCTGCGATGTTCCGAGCGAAAAGGGGGACATCGCAGTGTCAAGAATATCCACTCCTGCTTCGATGGCCGCCTGGTAACTCATGGATGCAATGCCGCTCGTCGAATGGCTATGGAGGCAGACCTTTATATCAATCTCATCCTTTATTCCTGAGATCAATTCACGGGCCGACGCGGGCATGATAAGTCCAGCCATGTCTTTGATGCAGATCGAATCGCACTCTTTTGCGTAGAGCTCTTTTGACATCTCAATAAATGTCTTCGTGGTGTGAACCGGGCTTGTTGTGTAACAAATAGCACCCTGCAGGTGCGCCCCGACTTCCTTAACCTTTGCAATGGACCGCTCCATATTTCTGATATCGTTCAGTGCATCAAAAACCCGGAAAATATCCACCCCGTTTTTCCAGGAAAGTTCTACGAACTTATCAACCACATCATCAGAATAATGGCGGTACCCGACGAGGTTCTGGCCCCGGAGCAGCATCTGGATCGGGGTCCGCTTCAGCTCGGCCTTCAAGAGCCTGAGCCGTTCCCACGGGTCTTCCGCGAGGAACCGGATTGCTGTGTCAAACGTCGCGCCACCCCACGCTTCGACCGAAAAGAAACCAATATTATCAATCTCTCTTGCTAAGCAGAGCATATCATCAGTCCGCATCCTGGTCGCAATGAGGGACTGGTGTGCATCCCTCAGCGTAGTATCCGTGATTAGTAATTTTTGTGGACCGGTAATATTCATTCTGCACCTCGATAGAATGCGGTAACTTCTCGCAAAATTTGGAAGCTAAAGCCTCTCAAAAGTTCAATGTAGAAGTATAAAAATATCACGAACCGGAAGGATCGCAATGAATAAAATACAGATCGCAACGATCCCACTGACATAATCAGGAATCTCCGGGTGGAACTCCGGGCAGAGGGTCCCTCCTTTTGTATATCCCCGCACGGTGAGGAGGTCTGCCTGATCGTACGCACGCCGGATCTGGTTCATTACGAACATCCCAATGACAGGGACCAGGGTAGATAAACCAAGTGGTACATTCTTCTGACGGATTGCGATCCGGATGTTGGAACTGTCATCTTCGAGGTCGTTGAGCGACTGCATACTCATCTCTGCAATTAAACCCGGATCGAACCCATACCTCCCCAGGCACCACACTAATACCCTGAAAAATTCCCCTGGGACATATGCGGTATAGGCGTACAGGGCGAGCAGAAGGATTACCACCATTCTTATGAGATAAGACAGTCCATTGCCGGTCGTAATCTGGGTAATTACTGAGACCACCACGATCATGGTGAAAAAGAGCATGGCGGCGGGTTTCCTGAAACAACGGAACCTGCCAGGAAGACAAATCCAGTATATAAAAGCAAGGGCTGCTCCGGTGATGCTGATAAACGCTGCCACCGAGAGGAGGATAATAACGAATATCCTTACTCTCGGGTCCCGCATGATACCTCCAGCAAAGCCTCCGGAGAGATATTTCCTGGTGTCAGCCCCCGTTCGATGAGGTCCCTGATATGACGCGGGGTGTGTCTCCACCGGGAGAAGGCTTCGGGTACTCGTCCGCATGAAACAAGGCTACCGTTTTCCATCTCCCAAATGAAATCAACCGGAGGGAGCCAGGTCTGTTCATGCGTACAAATGATTATCGTACCCTGGCTGCGTTCCGTGATCTTCCTGCATATTATCCTCTTTTCCCGGCAATCAAGAGCACTGAACGGTTCGTCAAGAATGAGGAGGTCTGCATCATCCGACAGGATACAACCGATGTGGAGACGTTTCAGCTCACCTCGTGAGAGTACTCTTATATCCTGCTCTCCCCGGCCTGAAAGCCGGACCGAGGCAAGTATCGGTGCAGGGTCGAGTCCCCAGGAACGGATCTCGTCACTCAGTGTGATCCCGGTCGTATGATATTCGGGGAACTGCATGGAAAGGAGACATTTCCGGATTCCTGTTCTTTTTACAAAACCAGTTTCTGGTCGTACAAGGCCCGATGCGATGAATGCCAGTGTCGATTTTCCACTACCGACTTTCCCGCTTACAAGGTGGACCCCCTCCTCAAATATGCCATCTGCAATGAAGTGGAACGGGTCCCGGTTGTACCTGACACCGTCAAAGATTAGTGCCACGGGAAAGCCTCCATGAGAGTGGATACAGGCAGTCGTTCGACAATCCGGAAAATACCGTATACGGTGAGCCACAACTAGTCACAGAGCCACCCTGGATGAGGATTACCTGATCTGCACCGGTGGTTGTTTCCATGTCCTGCGTGCACCATATGAGGTACGAGGACCGGGAGTTCCTGATCAGCCGGGTAAGAATACCGGTGCTCTCCGAATCGAGGTGCGAGTCCCACTCGTCAAGTACCAGGACGAGGGGTCCCGTTACCATAGCTGTTGCAAGAGAGACCAGGACCTTTTCCCCGCCGGAGAGGTCACGAGTCCGCCGGTCCAGGAGGTGACTGATTTCACAGTCCTGCGCAATAGTATTCACCCGGTCTTTGACAACCGGGCAGGAGTCCTGGCGGAAGCGAAGCGGTGAGGCGATCTCATCAGAAACGTTTCCAAACAGCATATTCCTGTCCGGATATTCGTTCAGCCAGCCGATATTGACTGACGCCGGGTTTTTACCGTCAATTTCGACAGAACCAATTCCAGGAGCGATAATTCCCGCAATTATCTTTAGCAACGTTGTTTTTCCGCTCCCGTTCGGACCGATGACCACCGTAGTTCCTGGCAGGATCCCGAGTGAAGGAATATTGAGAATACCGTGGTTGATTCCAGAAAGAACTATCATAAGGTCTCTTCACCACCCGGTATTTCGGCTCGGGTCTCTATCACGGAAGCAGGGGGAATCCGCTTTGCGATCACATATGCACCGTAAGCCTTGACTACATCACCAGGTAAAAATGGCAGGACACCGATAATGACAGCCTGGAGCAGAGACATCCCTGTTGAGAAAGAGAGCCATCCTGCGCCAATTGAGTAGATACATGCTTCTGCTGCGCATATTCCGGCAATATTCAACGGGAGAGAGCATTTTTCATAGGCAAGCCCAGCAACAAATGCTGCAGGGATAAAACCTACCAGGTACCCTCCTGTTGGCCCGAGAAGCACACCAATCCCTGATGTGCCGTTATGGAACACCGGAAGATTCAATGTGCCGAAAAGAATGAAAAGTGTTGCAGGAATGACGGCATATCGTTTCATGACCATTGCGGCCAGGAGGACAAACATTGTCTGGAGCGTGAGCGGTACCGGGAGGAAGGGTATCGAAATCCAGCCTCCGATAGCAATAAGACCAATAAATGCAGCAGTTTCTGCAATAATCAAGGCTCGCTGGCGGTCTCCCTGCATTCGTCAACCTTCTTTTACTTTTAGGTTGACGAAGAAAATAGTATTATGTGTGTGCGCAATCGCCTGCAATCACTCGTTCAACCCTTCCGTCATCTTTCCTAATAACGAGGGCACCGAATTCATCGATATCGATCGCGACCCCTTCAAACGTGTTTTTTAACGTGCTGATCCGCACGCGCTGGTCAATCGTGCAGGACATGCTTTTCCATTCACGGATAACCGTGTCATATTCCTGGCTCTCGATAAGATTGTAACGACTCTCGAACTCCTTCAGAATACGCGCAAGAAGAGATGCCCGGTCAATATCGTGCCCGACCTCAGCACTGATTGAGGTCACGCTACCCGAAACCGATGACGAAAGTTCACCAGGCGAGATGTTTGCATCAACCCCGATACCGAGGAGACAGTAATGAATATTATCTGCCTCGGCAGATAATTCAAGCAGGAGCCCCGCGACTTTTTTATCTCCAATATAAATATCGTTCGGCCACTTGATGAGGGCACCAAGGTCAAATTCCTTACGGATTGCCCGCGCAACAGCGACCGCACCAGCCATGGTAACCATAAAGACATGGTCAACCGGGATTTTGGGTTTTAAAATGATGGTGATCCATATCCCCCCGGTCGGCGACACCCAGACTCGTCCCATACGGCCCACACCACCGGTTTGTTCTTCGGCAATGATCACGGTACCATGGAGTTTTGACGGGTCTCCGGCTATGCACATCTGCTTTGCGACAGCGATTGTGGAGGGCGTGCTCTCAAAATACCTCATTTTCTTCCCAAATATCGTAGTCCTCAGGTTTTTGTGGACTTCGTAGGGGAGAAGCCGGTTACTTTTCTTTGTCAGGAGGTACCCTTCTGTCTGGGAGGCGGAAATATCGTAACCAATCGACTGGAGTTCCTTGACATGCTTCCATACGGCAGAACGGGATATCGAGAGTTCGTTGCTGATATACTCACCCGATATAGGCCCATCTGCATTCTCAAGAACTTCAAGTACGCGAAACGCAGCTTCCATGATTACCTTACCTTTTTGAACCGATCTGCTCACTCGGCAGAGGACAGGGGTCTTTTCCACAGACCTGCTTAAGGATGGCAGACTGGTGTTCCATCAATGTGGCAAGGTCGAAAATTCCTGTAATATCCACTACCCCGATCGCACCGATTACATCACCATTTCCATCCCTGACTGGTGCCACGACAACAGGAACCCCACGATACGGCCCTTTTTCTGCGGTCTTCTGAATTTTTTTATTGGTTGCCAGTACTTCCTCAAGGACGGGCCCGGAATAATTGATATCGATTACCCTGCCGTCCTCAATCCGGATCCCGTTATGATCCCTGGACCTCGCTGTGACCGGGAGATGATTAAGAATTTCGTGGATTGTAAGTCCGATTGGTATGATATCTTCCGGTGTAGAGCTCGAAGATATTATGTAGCGGTTCATCGGACGTACCTCATAATTCCCTCGTTTTTATCTAAAAAAAGGTTTCCCCTGACTTCATGCAAAGACTCTTAATGAACGACCGTGAGGGATACTCATGGATACTTGTAACAATAATAACCCCATTCCCGAGGTTTTTTTCTAACAATACAGTTTTTCCATCAATCGTTCCGACACCAGTGCCTTCAAACGAAGAGAAAAATCCGTCATATTCGATGCGATCGGCATCGTAATCACTTACGATTGAGGCGATGGGGTGACTGGGGTCTATTTCGATCCGACCGTTTCCAGGCTTGTACTGATAGATCACACTAAACGGGAGCCAGCTGTACCGGTCGGGGTTTGGATCCGCAGCCCCATAAACCACAAGGATTCCCCCACTCTCAACAAAACGGCGAATTCTGTCGGAGCAGACCTTAAGGGCGGGAAGAACCTTTGAATAAGCGGGATTCGCAAACCCCGTCGGGATGATAAGAACATGGTATTGTCCCCGGAAAAAGGGTGCCGCAAGGAGTTGCGGTGTCACCGGTACTGAAGTGACATCGCAATCTTCGAGAAAACGGCAAAATACCAGGGGTTGGTCCCATACCAGGCCGACATGCGGTTTCAACCCTTGATCACTCCCAACGGCTCAAGCCTCGCTACGAGGTTTGAGATTCCAAGGGCGTCAACGATTCGCACCACCTCGGCACTCGGTTTATACGCTCCCGGGGCCTCTTCCGCAATCGCAGTATCATTTGGTGCTCTTACAATAATTCCTTCCCTGGACAACGAATTTTTTATTTTCGTTCCATCAATTGTCTTTTTTGCGGCCGAACGGGAAAGTATGCGACCTGCGCCATGACAGGTAGATCCGAATGTGCGTTCCATCGCTATGGCAGTTCCACGAAGCAGGTATGAAGAGGACCCCATGCTTCCGGGGATAATTACCGGCTGCCCGATCTTCGAATACTCGGGAGGCAGATCCCGACTTCCCGGACCGAACGCCCTGGTTGCACCTTTCCGATGGACGCATACGGAAATTCTCCTTCCATCGTTGGAATGCTCTTCTATTTTTGCGACATTGTGTGCAACATCGTATACGAGATGCATTGATTCATAATCAATTCCATACATCTTCTCGAACACCGTCCGTGTCGTATGCATGATCATCTGCCGGTTAGCCCACGCATAATTCGCTGATGCAGCCATTGCCCCAAAGTATGCTTTCCCTTCAGGTGAAGATAACGGTGCACACGCAAGCTGGCGATCAGGCAGGGCAATCTTGTACCTTTTTGTCGCACCTTCGAGCAATTTAATATGGTCCGTGCAGGTCTGGTGCCCAAGCCCTCGTGATCCACAATGGATCATAATACATATCATCCCCGGGTGAATACCGTAAGCTCGTTGCGGCATCGGGGTCAAAAATCTCCTTCACAACCTGAATTTCCAGAAAATGGTTGCCAGCCCCGAGTGTACCGTTCTGTGGCATCCCCCGCTGCTTCGCTTTTACCGATACGGACCGGCTTTCAGCCTGTGTCATGCACCCATATTCCTCGCAATGTTCGATGTCCGCCTGAAGGCCATATCCCTGTGCAACAGGCCACGCAGCTCCTTTTACCAGCATATCCTCAAGGTCGTTCATGGAGAGCTTTACCGGCCCCTTAGCACCCACCCCGGTGGGTACTGCCTGGTAAAGATTCTCGATAAGTTCCCGCCGCCTTTCAAGGTCCCCGATCGAAAGCGGCGTCGAGAGGAGCCTAACTCCGCAGTTAATATCAAATCCGACCCCACCGGGAGATATTACTCCGGATTCGCTATCGAATGCAGCCACCCCACCAATCGGAAACCCGTATCCCCAGTGAATATCCGGCATTCCCAGGGAATACCTGATAATTCCTGGTAAAGTCGCAACGTTGGCAAGCTGCTGAACCGCGCCGGATTCAAGACTTTTATATAACGAATCGGAAAGGAAAAACCGACCGGGTACTCTCATCCCCGGGACCGTTCCAGCTGGCACTTCCCATTCGTACTCCCCCAGTCGTGTTACATGCTCAAGCATCTCATCAACCATCATACATCAAAGAGTATGTCCAATACATACCCCTCATCCCCTTTAACAATTTTGAGACCAGAGTACGATATCCCCTTGATCTCTGTCCCACCACGGTGTCGCTCCGGGTCAAAAGGTTCTCCCACCAGTAAAGCGCGAAGGTGGTTACTGGCAAGATTAACATCTATAGATGAAAATACAAGGTAATCAACCTCCGAAAGGAAGAGGACTTCTGAAAGGAAGTCTATTAGAAGTTCTTCTGTGTTCTCCGCGTCGAGTTCAATGGTTCTCGCTTCATTGCCAGGGCGCGACTCACCATAAACAATCTTCATCATTGCTTCTGCGGTTTCACCGAAGAGGGAGTCAAGTGTTTGGGAGCGGACTCTTAGTCTGATATCGGCGGTATGATCGAGTTCTTCATAACTCATAGACAGCTGCCGGATCCCTCGTCCTGATCAAAGAAAAAAGGGACCATTCCCATGTCTATCGAATGGAGATAGCGCACCTGGTGAACCGAAATAAAGATCGTATAATCTCCTGCCCTGACCTGAAAATCATTTGCTTTTGGGGGTTTCATCGTAATTGGAAGGAGAATTGGCCCTCCACAGGACGTACAGATACGAAAATCGCATTTGCGCTTATTGATATATTCCAACACTTCGTTAGTGACATGTATCGGGTCATGTGGCGGAGCATCATAAAAATTGGAGTGCATAAAAACCTTCTAATAGGGTAGGACAGACGGGGTAAAAAGTATGGTGGTAACGACACCCAATTTTGTCAGCCCGGCCCGATAATCCGAGTGACAAGGTCGAAATATTGTTCCTTTAGTTCATAAATACTCGTAGTCCCATCTTTCGTCCGGTTCACATGGAGGATGCCGAGCCTGGACGCAACAATACCGACCATCGCAGCAACGGAATGATAACTGGTAGAGAACCTCTCGTTCAGATATTCGAACATCCTTGGAATTGTAAGGGATCTGAGTTTGAGGAACAATTTCAGCATTTCACGCCGTATGCCGGTCTTGTCCCGGGAAATATAATTTTTGAGGCGGGTTTCAATGACCTTCTTGATCTCAGCCGTGGCCCTCATACGTGATTACTACCGCCCTGAGTGATATATGTCTTTTCATTTTTTTCGGAACGTTGCGCGATAAACTGATATTTGAGGGTGTATTAGGAAAAAATGGTTATATTGAAGATTTTTTGGAGATTGCATGACTTGTGCGACAGGAACTATTTATTCACGCGGGTACAATTATTACGACATGGGATTCACCTACGATGTTAATCGTTATACCCCAAAACAGATGGTGATCATCCCGTTGATCCTCCTCGTATTAGCACTCATTTCCGTCGGATTCACGATGGCCCAGACCGGGCTGCCGGTGAAGCCGGGAATTGATTTCTCGGGGGGGACGGCGGTAACAGTGTTCACTTCTGATTCTCCCGAGCAGATATCTGCATATTTTGCCGGATATCCGCTCGTGGGGATTGAAGAGGGGATTAATAGTGGAAAATACCTGACGTTTTCCAATATGCCTGATGCTCAATTCCAGTCACTCTCCGATCTGATAATGGCGAAGTATCCGGATGCGAAAGTCGATCAGATTGGTGAAGCATTTGGCAAAACGCTGCAAAGCCAGGCGGTACTTGCGGTCATATTTTCGTTTATCGGAATGGCGATTGTTGTTTTCATCACGTTCCGCATATTTGTGCCATCCGTCGCGGTCGTCCTTTCTGCATTCGCGGATATCGTGATGACGGCAGGTGTAATGAATGTGATTGGAATTCCACTTACACTCCCAACAACCGCGGCACTCCTGATGCTCATAGGGTACTCAGTGGACAGTGATATCCTGCTTACCATGAGAGTCCTTAAACGTCAGGGGAAACTCGACGAGAAACTTGCCGGCGCATTCCATACCGGTATCATCATGACGAGCACTGCAATTGCAGCAGTTGCAGCGATGTGGGTAGTGTCCTGGTTCGGGCAGGTCCAGACCATTAACCTGATCGCGACCGTCCTCCTTATCGGGCTTGTATTTGATATCCTGAATACCTGGCTCACCAATGCCGGGATCATAAAGTGGTATGTAACCAAGAAAGGAGGACCCGGACTGACGGGTCCGTCTACCCCAAGTCAACCGTCGAAAAAGAGGGGTGGCAAATGAACAAGGAAGAAATTCTCGCCCTCCTAAAAGACTGGAGAGTCGCACTTCTTATCATCCTGGTAGCAGCATCGCTTATCGCGATATACCCACATTATGAAAACGGGCAGTTGACAACGAACCTACAGTACGGACTTGACCTGCAAAAAGGGGCATGGCTCCAGCTTGAGTTTAAGTCGGAGGTCGTAGGGTTCCAGACGGATAAATCAACTGATGCCTTCATCACTGAGTTAAAGAACCAGACTGATGCCGAAATATTCCTTGTCGGCGATAAACTGGAGATACGGAAACTCTATACCCAGGCGGAATTAACACCGATATTTGAAAAAGCCGGCGGAACGATCACAACATTCGAGCCGGGTGTTTCAAAAGCCACTGCTGATGACGTCAAACGAATCCTGGAAAGCAAGATCAACAGTCTCGGAACCCGCGATGCACGGATTAATACCCTGAGCGGCCTTGACGGGGTTACCCGGTATATTCGTGTCGAACTTGCGGGGGTCAGCATGAGCGAGGCCCAGCAGATCGTCGGCAAGCAGGGTAAATTCGAGATCAGGATCGTCACAACCGGGAACCAGTCAGAGCATGTCGTCTTCGGAGACTCGATCACCGGGGTCGGGAACCCAACGCAGGAACCTCCCGGAAGTGGAAAGTGGGGCGTTTCATTCACAATGAATGAAGATGGTGCGAAGGCTCTGCAGGCTGCTGCGATCCAGTATGGTGCAGTATCCGACCCGGAAAACCACGAACTCCAGATGCTCCTTGATGGAGCAGTTATCTATTCGGCACCATTGTCACCTGAACTAGCAGGCAACCTCCAGCATGAAGTTGTACGCCAGTTGTTTGCATCTACAGGAACCAGTACAGCAGGCCAGCAGGCCGCACAAAACCTCGAGATCCACCTGCGTAACGGGGCCCTTCCGGTTGATGTGACCGTCGCCGGTTCAGGCTCGGTTTCTGCAACCCTCGGTGAGCACTTCAAACTGATGTGCATCCTTGCAGGTCTGCTTGCGCTTCTGACGGTCGCGCTGGTTGTCTACTACCGTTACAGGGAGCCGGCAATTGTCCTCCCGATGGTGTGCATCAATGCATCGGAGATTATTATCCTGCTCGGCATTTCAGTATTCACGATCCAGTTGGACCTTGCAACAATCGCCGGGCTCATTGCAGTCCTTGGAACCGGGATTGACCAGCTCATTATTATCACGGATGAGATCCTTCACGAGGGAAAAGTCCCGTCGCCGAATGTCTACCAGAAACGGCTCACAAGGGCTCTCGGCATCATTGTCGCATCGGCCGCTACTGTGGTCATCGCAATGCTGCCACTTGCCCTGATGGACCTTTCGTCACTAAGGGGATTTGCAATTATTACAATCCTCGGTGTCCTCATTGGTGTAACTATTACTCGTCCGGCATATGGACGTATTATAATGGCAATCCTTTCAAAATAACCCAATAATTTTAATTTTTGGTCGACAATCTTCCCAGAATTTGCAGTTAGATCTGGTAATGCGTGATTATCCGTAAATCGCAATTTCCACCTGATGTCATGGATTTTATGTTTTTAGCTTTCATCACAAACATGTCAAAGAGAATTAAACCAATCGTATATCGGGTATGAAATTAATATCATTTCCTTAAGTGTGTGTTTTATCCCAAAGGACCACCCGTAAATTCTTTGTTAAAGAATCTTCCTGGCTCTTTTGATCATTCTTCTGCCAGTGGTTCAAGCAGGACGTTTTTCCTTTCAAGGGCAATGGACAAACACCGGTTTTGACCAAGTTTCCTTCAATATTTCGTGCATATAAGGGATCTTTCTTGGAGAGGGGAGGATAAGTATGCATAACAATAGCCTAAATACATCTAATAAAGGCCCGTTTTGTATTAATACAGGTTATAAAGATAATTCAACTGCCTGAAGGCAGTCGCATAACAATCTTTATCTGCTTTTTCTGCAACAACTGATGAAGGTAAGTTTATATGACAAAACCAGTTTTGATGGACTTTTTTGCAGAATGGTGTGGACCATGCAAACGACAGGGACCAATCCTCGAAGACCTTAAAAATAAAATGGGCGATTCTTTCGAATTAAAAAAAATTGATGTCGACCAGAACATGGAACTCGCCCAGAAATATGGCATCCAGGTGGTTCCAACACTGATCATCGAGAAGGACGGAAAGGTCATCAGGTCACTGGAAGGAGTGACCAGTGCAGGGACCCTAGAGGAACTCCTAAAACCACTTCTCTGAACGGGATGGACGGGTGGGTTCTTTGAAGATCGGAATTGTCGGCGGGACCGGGGATATTGGTGAAGGTATGGCAAGGCGGCTGTCTTCACATTATGATGTGGTACTCGGCTCAAGGGAGGCAGAAAAAGCGGTAACAACAAGTGAATGCACGATTGATCTCCTGAAGCAACGTGGGCTGCTAAGTCGTTGTTCTGGGGTCTCCAACCAGGAAGCGGTTAATGCAGCGGATGTAATCGTCCTCGCTGTACCATTCCAGCACCTTGTAACAACCCTCTCTGGTCTTTCGGGGTTTGAAGGAAAAATTATTGTGTCCCCTGTAAACCCGATGGAAAAAAGGGACTTTTTTATGATCGTTCCTCCTCCTGAAGGGTCAGCAGCCCTCCTTGTTAATAAACTTCTTCCGGGTGCTCGGGTAGTGACCGCATTCAACACGATTGCTGCGAACCGGTGGAAAGACCTCGATTCAGAGATCGATGTAGCCGTTCCGGTATGCAGTGATGATATGGAGGCAAAAGCGGTAGTCATGGCTATAGTGAACGCAACATCGAAACTGAAGGCATATGATGCAGGACCTTTGGCGGTATCGGCGATGATCGAGAGTCTGACACCGCTCCTCCTCAACATAGCCCGGTACAACAAGATGCGGGATGTCGGGATCAAGTTCGTCTGAATGTGCCCGGATAGTCCGTGTCCTGAATGGCCACTTTGGTCATATCCCCTGGTGGCCGGGTGACATGGACGAGGTGTTGATCGGAGCCATTCTCGTCCAGCAGACACGGTGGGAAAATGTCGAGCGGGCATTGGCTTTTCTTAGACAACGTTCGCTCTGCACCATTGCGTCTCTGCATGAAGCCAGCCCGGCAGAAATCGAAAGCGCAATACGTTGTACGGGATTTTACAAGGTCAAGACGAGACGCCTGAAATCTCTCGCGGAATTCGTCATGAAAGATCATGGCGGCCTGGGACAGGTGACCGGGCACCCGACAGGGTTACTCAGGGAAGAACTCCTCCGGGTATCAGGGATTGGTGAAGAGACGGCGGACAGTATCCTTTGCTACGGCTTTCACCGGGCAAGTTTTGTTATCGATACCTACACCCATCAGATATGCGGATGTGCCGGGATTGCAGAACAAAAGTCCCAGTTGAAGGAGATCTTTGAAGAGGTGCTGCCACCGGATCCTGATGCCTACCGGCAGACCCACGCACATATCGTTGAATACGCAAAGGAATATTGCAGGAAAAAGAGGTGTAAAACGTGTATATTGATGAATTCACACGAGTAGGGAGGAGATTGTTTTCAGAGGGTCTTGTTGGCGGAAATTTTGGTAATATGAGCGTCCGATCCGGAGACGGTTTTTTAATCACGCATACCGGGTCCTACCTGGATGATCCGGGGGAACCCGTGTACGTTCCGCTCGAAGGCCGGGTCCCGAAAGAAGCATCGAGTGAATACCGTGTCCACCGTGAAGTATACCAAAAAACCCGTCATAACGCGGTTGTCCACGCCCATCCACCCCATGCAGTGGCACTTTCAATAACGAGCGGGGAAATTATCCCAAGGGACAGCGAGGGAGAGATGCTCTGTCCGGTCATCCCTGTTGTTTATGGCGTTCCGGGATCTGATGAACTTGCTAGGAATGTGTCTGACTCCCTCTGCCTTTCAAAATTGACAATCGCCTCAGGCCATGGGACATTTGCTGCCGGGAAAAACTTGGATGAAGCGTATATATTCACATCGTTAGCCGAATACTCCTGCCGGGTGCTGATATTAATACAAAAGAAACCGGGCTTACAATAAGGTCTGAAATACGGGCGTTCGGGGATATATTCGCCACGATCACCTTTAAGGCCGTGTAAAAAGGTTGAGGTCTATATACAATCCCGATGAACTATTTAGGAACAATGATCCCCTTTATCGATCTCGTCCTGAACTTTGACCACTACCTCCCGGAGATTATTCAGGCGTACGGACTTCTTACCTACGTTCTCCTTGTAGTAATTATTTTTCTCGAGTCAGCACTTGTAGTGTTCCCATTCCTGCCTGGGGATTCACTCCTTTTCATATCGGGTGCCCTTTCCGCAACCGGTTTGCTGAATCCTGAATTACTCATTATCGTGCTTATTATATCCGCAACAATAGGAGGACTGGTTAATTTCTGGATTGGCCATTATTTCGGCCGAAAAATAATGGATAAAAAAATTGGGTTTATCAGGCAGGAATCTATTGATAAAACTCATCTGTTCTTTGAAAAATATGGGGGATTTACAATTGTTATTGCACGGTTCGTCCCGTTTGTCCGCAGTTTTGCACCATTTTTTGCCGGACTCGCCCAGATGAATTTCTACCATTTCTTCCTGTATAACCTGCTTGGTGCAGTGCTATGGATCCTGTCGTTTACATTGGCCGGTTATTTTTTTGGGAACCTTCCAGTTGTGCAGGAAAATTTCAGCCTCGTAATAATCCTGATCATCGGGCTCTCGCTTATCGGCGTCCTGTCAATAATTCTCAACATGTTCCGGGGCTGTAAAATCACAGACGTTCTCAAAAGAAGTAAAAAAGACTGATCCGGAATTTTTTTATGTCTCAGATCTTTTTATTGATTAACCAGGCGGGTAATTGAATAGAGGCAGTATAATAAGACAAAAAGCCCGGATCATGCATGTTAATATGCGAAAATGGAGATATTGTAGCCATTAGTCAGCTGTAAAGGAGCCGCAAGTGCAAATGATTGAGGAAAAAATACTTCATCTGACCCCTGACCAGCAACGTGAGGTTGAGGATTTTATTGACTTTCTCATCACAAGGGACTCCGCTTCCGCACGTTTTACTGATAAACACGATAGATCTGATAATATCGTCGAGATCAGGGAGAGAACAGTAAAACAGGCCCCTATGATTTTTGCAGAGGAGCGCCCTGTGGCAGACGGAATAAACCAGGATATTCTTCCGGATTATCCGGAATATGGGGAATCTGGATCAATCGGTACATCACGGGAACCCGCAAGGCGAATTGTTGCCCCCCGCAGGAATGAGAAAGAGCCGGGAAAATTGCTCGACTGGATTGATTGATTCTCGAGCATTTCATCATTTTTTGAATATTTTTTAGTCTTGTTTCCTCATGTTAAAGGAATTTAAAGAATTACCTAGTTTGACTATCAAGGGTCCCATTTCTGAGGTAATAAAGAAAAAAAACGAATAGAACGGGCAGGATTTGAGCTCGTCCCAACGCAAGGGCTCTGCCCTTCGATCCTGGTATGACCTACTGGTCCCGGATTATCAATTCCTAGAAAACAAATGGACCCGACGGGATTTGAACCCGTCCCAACGCGAGGGCTCTGCCCTTCGATCCCGGCATAACCTACCGGTCCCGGATTATCAATTCCTAGAGAACAAATGGACCCGACGGGATTTTGAACCCGTCCCAACGCGAGGGCTCTGCCCTTCGATCCCGGCATGACCTACCGGTTCCGGATTATCAATTCCTAGAAAACAAATGGACCCGACGGGATTTGAACCCGTGGCCTTCACGTTGCAAACGTGACGATCTACCCCTGATCTACGAGCCCACACAGATTGCGCTATACTAGTTCCATGTGTTCACATATATCTCTTGCTGAATGTCGTTTATGAGCAGTCACTGAGCATTAATAAAATACAGGTTAAAAAATCCATATCCTGGTTTTCATAAGATTTGTCGGGTATTTTACCGTGTCCAATTCTTTCTCAATGCTTGGATGAAGGATTTTTTCCAGTCCGATACTCAGATTGGAAATAGAGGTCCCTGGTGTTTTCAAAAACCAGTTTTTAAACCCCTAATACTCCATTACTTTTTGTCGCCAGCCAAGATTAATCAATACCTGCATAAAGATAATTCTCTAAAGGTAATGACTGACCATGGCAAAAATTATTATTGAGCCCAAACGCGGACCGGACGGACAAATCGATTACGTAGTAACCTATCAGGACATTAAAACCGATAACCAGTTTATGGTCACTACAACAACTGATGCGGGCGAAGCTCTATCAAGACTAAAAGAGACGCTTGAGAATGAAGTCCGTGAGATGTCCTCTAAAAGATGACATCGTTTTAATCAGAATTCTTATAGCATCCTGATCGTTTGATTCGAAGGTACCCTTTGTTGGTAAAAGAATCATGGACTTGGCGGGATTTGAACCCGCGGCCTTTACGTTGCGAACGTAACGATCTACCCCTGATCTACAAGCCCACCCAAAAAAATGGTATTAAAGAATAATTTCGATATCTAACTTTTCTGCCAGTTCCTTATATCTGTTCCTGATGGTAACTTCCGTCACACCAGCAACTTCTGCTACTTCGCGCTGGGTCCGCCGCTCTCCGCCGAGAATCGATGAAATATAGATTGCCGCAGCGGCTACACCTGTAGGACCGCGCCCGCTTGTGAGTTCACGTTCGCCCGCCTGCCTGAGAATTTCGACCGCACGGCTCTGAACTTCACCTTTCAGGGTGAGGCCTGAGCAGAACCTGGGGACATAATCAATCGGTGAGGTGGGGAGGAGTTTCAAACCGAGTTCGCGGGAGATGAAACGGTAGGTTCGTCCTATTTCTTTTCTCGATACGCGGGACACTTCGGCAATCTCATCCAGTGTTCTCGGAACACTACACTGCCTGCAAGCCGCGTAGAGGGCTGCTGCTGCAACCCCTTCGATACTTCTTCCGCGGATGAGGTTCTTGTCAACCGCATCCCTGTACACGACCGCGGCTGTCTCACGCACGTTTCTCGGGAGACCGAGCGCTGAGGCCATCCGGTCAAGTTCAGAGAGTGCAAAGGCGAGGTTTCGTTCTGTCGCATTTGATACGCGTATACGGCGCTGCCATTTTCTCAGGCGGTACAACTGAGCACGGTTCTTGGACGAGATTGCACGGCCGTAACTGTCGCGGTTCCTCCAGTCGATCATCGTCGAGAGACCCTTATCATGGATGGTAAAGGTCATAGGAGCCCCTACCCTTGACCTCTTCATCCGCTGGTCGTGGTCAAAAGCACGCCATTCCGGCCCACGGTCTATGAAGTCATCATCAATGACAAGACCGCAGTTCTGGCACACCAGTTCTGCACGCTCATAATCATGAACGAGCTGCCGGCTGCCACATTCGGGACACACAGTCTCGGTGTGGTCCTCCGCCTTCTTTTCGTGCTCTTTCACACGTTCCTTGACACGATTTTTGAGGGCTTCCCTCTCGTTCTGGAGAATTTTTAATTTTTCTACTTCCTGCATACTGCCTCACCTGCTCTACTTCGAATATAACTTCTCACCAGCCACCGTTTCACACGGGTTTCGACAGAGGACAACCGCATAGGGGGACGAGACCTTTCCAAAGACGTCCATAATCTTCCCTATAGGCTTCATACGCCTGTCAATAACCTCGCTGTATAAACGGGGGAGTTGTGCAGCATCACATTGCACGATCAGCATACGACGGCCATATCTATTTAGAGCGCGACCAATTACTCTCACACAAGTTACCTCGATAGAATGCCGGGCAGCTGATTTGTACAGCTGAATGATTTAGCAATCTATATATATTGATAGTAGTAGTATAAAAGGTTGTTGTAAAATTTTAAATATTGATTTCGGTAAAATCATCGGGATAACCATTGTTTGATATTTAAAGACATTACCTGACTGCATTCCTGCTCATCAAGTCCTGCACCCCTTGCAATCGAAATCCGTGCGCGTTCGTCAAGGAGATCATGGGGCGCATGGGCATCTGAATCCACAACAAGCATACACGCATGATCCCGTGCTAATTTTGCGACATGACCATTCGCCCGATTATGTCCACCCCGCGAGGTTAACTCCAGGGCGACACCATTTTCAGCAGCTAACTTCACATCTGACGCTGAAATAAGCCCAGGGTGGGCAAGTACATCAATCAACGGACATGCACATGCAGCATGATTGGTACCTGGTGCAACTGGTTCAACAAGGGTCTCCCCATGAACCAAGACAATATCAGCCCCGGAATTTTTTGCCAGTTCAGCAAGGACAGGGATTTCAACAGGTGGTACATGGGTGATCTCTACCCCACAAAGGAGGTGGACACCGAAATGCTCTGCAGAGGTTCGTAATACCTGAAGGTTTTCGACAACTGACCTGGTATTGGTAGCGTCAACGTGGTCGGTGACTGCCACAATAGTATAACCTATAACGGACATCCTGCGTATCAGCTCAATCGGCAACATTTCTCCGTCGCTCACGATGGTGTGTGTATGGAGATCATACAAGCCGCTCATTTTCTGGCCTCAAGTTTTGCACATACACGCTTCAGCAGTTCTTGTTTTTGTTTATCCCATGTGACCACGAGACGTCCTTCGTGTCTGGCCCACTGACCAGGATGATGCTTCTGCTCGACAACGAATTTCACACCGCTTTTTTTCAGTGAGTTCTCAATATCGGCGAGTGTAGGATTTTTTACAGCCTTCGACAGAGGCACTTTCCTCCCCTGTATGCGCTTCAGGCTGGCGTTGAAATAGCAGGGATAAAGAATGCACTCTCCTTTCATGATTTCATATGTTTGAGAGTGAACCTATAAACAATGTCGGAGAAAACGTATAGTCATGCATCACATCGACGTCAGAATTGAAAAAGATGTGTACGACGTCAATAACAATATTGCCGATGCCAATTCGTCCCATCTCAAAGAGCATGGGGTCCGGGCTTTTGATCTGCTCGGGGCAATCGGGTCGGGCAAGACGGCCCTGATCGAACGGATGGCCCCGCTCCTGTCGGATAAGGGTCTGAAGGCCGGCGCTATTGCTGGCGATGTATACGGTGACGATGATTTTAAGAGAATAGTGGCCCTGGGCATCCCGGCAGTGAATGCAAACACCGGAAAAGAATGCCACCTCGATGCTCATATCGTCGAACATGCAATTGACAACCTGCCACTCGGTCAGATCGACGTGCTTTTCATCGAAAATGTGGGAAACATGGTATGCCCCACGGATTTCCGGCTCGGTGCCGAGAAACGAATCGTTGTCGTGAGTTCAACGGAAGGGGATGATGTCGTGAACAAACATCCGATGATGTTCCGTGGGTGCCAGATCGGTGTGATTAACAAGGTCGACCTTGCACCCCTGGTGGGAGCAGACCTCGACAGGATGGAGCGGGATATGCACCGGTATAACCCCGGTATGCAGGTGTTCCGGACTAATTTAAAGACAGGGGAAGGTATTGTCACTCTCCTTGACGCCATACTCCGCTGATCAGTTTAACATATATATCCCAGGGGGCAATATTTAGAGCACTCTCGCAGGGAAAGATTTCTGCGATGATATCGCAACAGGGGCAATTACAATGCTTTGGCAAGGTAGATCAATAAGGCAGGCAACCGGCGGAAGGTACCGGCCTGCACAAGGTAAACGAAGAGCAGAGATCGGGTCAGGACCCGCAGATACCCATATAGGCGTAGACAGGATCAGACTTGTCCGTACATTTGGCGGGAACCAGAAGATCCGTGCATTAAGAGCAACCTATGCAACAGTATCCACTCGTTCAACCGGAAAGGCACAGAAAGTTAAAATCGAAAAGGTAGAGAAAAACGGGGCAAACCCTAATTATGTCCGGCGAAATCTCCTCACCAAGGGTGCGATTATTCACACAGAAATCGGTAGCGCACGGATAATCAGCCGCCCAGGACAAAACGGTGTAATTAACGCCGTTCTGATCGAATAATTCTTTTTCCTGAATTAAGATTTCCCGGTATTACGGGTCTGATTTATTAGATCCTTACCTTATAGTTCCAATGCATTTCTGGGACTATTCCAATCACATTAAAAATACATAGGGGTAGTAACAGGGACTGGATGTGCAATACGGGATGAATGTTATGATTCCCTTGCACCAATTAATTCATAGGGACTGCAACAGATATTACTTGGGATAAGAAATTTCCTGGTGTATGTTGACGAGAGAGAAGGCAATCTTGGCTGGAGGAATCGAATATTGAGTCTGATAACGACGATCGCTGCTCCTTTCAGGCATACGAGGAAAGACCGGCTTAAAAAAAATGAGGTCGTATATTACCTTGCTTTTGACAGGAAATGGATGAGTATCGAGCAGGCCAATGTCATCCTGAAACGTGCGCTGGAGGAAGGTCTTGTTGGATATGATGGGGAGATGCTTGCCCCGAAATTCGACATACTTTCGGTTGATATCCCCATCGGGTTCAAGCCGTCACAGTCTGTTTTCGAAAAAAACGACCCGGTGCAATTGTTGATTGACCAGGTCGTAAAAACGAGTGGCAGGCATGAGACCGAAATCATTGCAGAGCTGAACCACGTGAAGTCAAAGGATTTTGACGACCTTCTCAGGCCTGAAGCGGCGGTAATTATTCTAGCAAAACGATATGGCATCCCCGTTGAGGACCATGTGGCTGCCCTGAAAGAAAACCTGTTAAAAAAGTATTGATTTATGCTGCCTTTTCGGCTGGGGCTGCTTTCGGGAAGATTTCTTCGAGGGCTTTCTCACCGTACGCAGTGACCTTTGCATTGATTTGGACGAAATCCGCAGTAATCTCGTTTCCACGGATTGGTTTCCGGCGTCGTTCCCCATCCATAACCGGGTGGAACCCTACCCCGCCTGACAGCAGAAGTTTTCTCCTTCCTGCAAACGGGAGGTTCTGCTTTGCCGGTGTGCCGTTCCGATCCGATGCACCGGTGATCTTGATCCTGTACCCGGCAATACCAAGCGATGTGGCATCCACTTCGTCACCAACATGTTTGCCCATAAGGAATGCTGCCGCGCCGCCGCTGACATCGACTTTGTGGGACTGTCCGTTTTTAGGGTCTGATAAGACTACTTGAAATTCAACCATTATCTCATTCTCCGATTATTTTTATCCTGATATGGGGATACCGCAACCCGTTTGCTGCCCATTTAGTTGATACAGGACCCCACCTGGGGTGAAAATCCTGAATTTTATGACAGTCCGCCTGTGCGGAACCATCCGGGAAGTACCAACTACATTGGGTGAATGTGATATTAAATACTATTTTCCCCAGAAGGGTTCCGCCCGCCTTTTCATTGAAGTGAATTCCCCGAGCACTTCCTGGGTCGGGATTGGAAGGTGTGAAAGCATTTCGCGCTCCAGAACTTTTACATGGCGTTCCGGGATGTCAACATACAGATCGTCATCAACATCCAGCTGCCGCCCGACTGTTGCTCCTTCGATTGAGATCGCGACTTCTTTCCCCGCTTCTGCTTCACGGATCGCCTCCTGGTTATACTGGATAGACTTGAGATGCCCGACCTTTTTGCCGTCCCGCTGGACGAGATTGACATCCGTCCTGAGTGCTCCACCGAGGACACGGACACCCACCACAGCGGGGTTACTCTGGCGAAAAATGCAATTCGGAAGTACCCTGATCTTGGCCGGCATCACGATCTGTTCAAACCGCTGTTTTTCTAGTTTTCGTTTAATATCATCTCGCCATGCTACATAATCGTCCACGAGCTGGTAGATCACGCGCCCGGAAAAGACCCGGAGATGAGCGTAGAGAGGATCCTTTATCATATCAGCCGCATCGGGGAGGATTGCAGTGTTGAAACTTAATAAAACACGATAATAAGGATTTTTTATAGTCCCTGTCTCGATGATATCATGACGGCTGACCGGGCCGACGCTGGCCTTCATTACCTCGATATTTTTCTCGGTCAGCTCTTTACAGATCGCCTCAAGGGCCCCGATGGTGTCGGCCTTGATGACAAGGCCCTCCGGGCTGAGCTGGACATGAATATCCTCCATCTCGCGCCTGATCTCTTCCATCGCCTCTTCCGGATCTCCACGAACAACCCGGATTGGTGAGCCGGCAATTACTTCCTCGAGGTCCGGTGCCGTCAGCTTAATCCCGGCCGCTGCAACAACTGACTTGACGCGCTCGAAGCGGTCTTCGATGAGGATCTCCTTCATCGGCCTGGGCTTTAGGAGCGACCGCACCTTTGTGATTATTGGACCGTCCTGTGTGGCTGCGGCGATCTCATCACCTACAGCCAACGTGCCATCATACAGAATTACATCAAGGGTAGTCCCTAGTCCCCGCTCTTCTTTCACTTCAAGCACGGTGCCTTTTCCCGGTCCTTCGACCAGCAGGGTGAGGGAGTCTTCCATGTAACGCTGGGCGAGCCCGATCATCACCATCAGAAGTTCGGCGATCCCTTCACCAGTATGTGCACTTACTGGAACGATTGCAAGATTTCTCTGGAAATCATTTACCCGGTCAAACCGCTCTGCAGAGAAATCAAGTTCTGATAATTCACCGACAATTTCGTAAACCTTTTTCTCAAGGAACTCCTTCACCCGGTCATTCTGCTTCGAGAAGGTCGAGGCGAACGGTTCACCCTGATTCGGTCTCCAGCCGTGCAGCCGGTCCATCTTCGTTGCCGCAAGGACAAACGGGGTCTTGCAGGCACGCAGTATCTGTAACGCCTCAATCGTTTGGGGCTGGAACCCCTGGTTGATATCGACAACCACAATTGCCATATCAGCAAGGGCACCACCCCTGGCGCGTAGGGTTGTAAAGGCCTGGTGCCCGGGTGTATCGATGAAGAGAAGGCCAGGGACATTGGTAGAGAGCTTTCCCATAGCTCCGCTCATCAGCCTGATGGCATCTATCGGCACCATCGTTGCACCAATATGCTGGGTAATCGCACCCACTTCTGATTTCACTACCGATGAGCCTCGTATCCTGTCAAGCAGGGACGTTTTTCCATGGTCGACATGCCCGAGTACGCATACGATAGGCGTCCTGATCTTCTGATTTGTTGCCGTATTCACCACCCCTGAAGCGATGGGCAGGATGTTTTGGAAGTGTTGAGAGCCAGGGTCCTGATCACTATCCGAAAAGCCCGCAGATATTCGCGGTCTCCCCGCTTTTTAATCAGGTAGACAACAATTCATCACTCACTGCTATTAATAGCGCATAGGGACTATTAAATAGTCTCTCTTTACCGAGTCGGCCGGAAGTTACGCCAGTTATCCCTCAATAGATCCATGGTCTACACTAGACTGGAAAACAATCCATCCTTGGGATATGTCACCTTCCAATACAGAAAATCACCCGCCTTGTGCTTGGCAATTCTGAAGTCCCAAACAGTTAGCTTAAGTATTTTCAATCACAAAAGTTAGAGGGATATTTTGCCAGGGTAGGGTAGTTGGTTATCCTAGGGGACTGTGGATCCCCCGACCCGGGTTCGAGTCTCGGCCCTGGCCTTTCTAAAACAAATTGGTGCCTGTTTTTTTATGATCCGGTTGAATTACTGATATTTAGTCCAGACCGCAGAACATTTTTACAGAGTTATATCCGGTTACCCTATCATGTCAGGCTGACAATCCGTAACCCCGGATTTCAACATGGGGTAGCATTTCCCGCCGCAAGAGCGAGAAATCCAAAAATGAAGAGTGCGGCGACCAAGAATACAGTCCTGATGACACTTTTTGTGGCACGAGCCCTGATTTCTGCAACATACACGGCTTCGTAGCATTGTGGAGAAGGGCACAGAGAAGGTAGGTGCCATTGGTGAGAAGACACATACCGCACGCAATAGATCCCCAGTTCAAACCCGCTGCTGCCATAGCGATTAGACCGATGGCAAGGTTCGCATACCCGACCTCAAGCTGGAACTCCGGGGGGTCCTGGATCCATCCCTTCCGTATACCGACAAATCCTATTTCTCATAAACAACGGGTTCCATTTTTGCCAATCGCTATTGCCATGCAGTAATTTCTGGCAAATAATGATAATATACCCTGTATGATTATTCATCAGCCCCACTGGGGAGGTGTATCCAATGAAAAAGACAGCCGCATCACTTGCGAATAAAGAAAATATCGAGCGTTGGAAAGCAGTTATTGAACTTGAAAGATTCGGTCAACCTGCAACTGATTATCTGATCCCGGCACTAAAGGACGAGGATCGGTGGGTCAGGTACCTTGCGGCTGATGCGCTTGCGAACATTGGCGCATCCCAATCGGTTTCACCGTTGATCACGCTCCTCAAAGATCCCGATCAGGACGTCCGTTTTGCTGCCGCTGCCGCACTTGGCAGAATAGGAGACGCCAAGGCTATGTCGCCACTTGAAGCAGTCCTGAAAAACGACAATGCATATGTAAGAATCGCAGCAGAAGAAGCAATAGAAAGAATTTCAGCTATGAGAGTGTAATTCCAGACCCCGAATCACCTCTGATAAATCATACCATTTCACAAATTCAATCAACCCTTTTATAATTTCCTTGACTCTGAGTTAGTAGTACTTAGAATCCACTTGGATTTTGTTGCGCTCCTCAAGAAGTTCAACATACGTTCTTTTCTGGGATTTTCGGAATATTTTCGGCAATTGCTGATATGTCAGCGATTTTATCAATGTTCACTTTGATGAGTGATGGAATTGTTGAGATTTCGATATAACGTTATTGCATCGGTTGAAGAATTCACAATTGATGCAAGAACAGAATGGAGCCTTTCTGATTCTTTTTTCGGCGTAAGATCTTCATACACTACGAACTGCTCCCCGCTCTGGAGTGTGGCTATGTAAAATTTGATTGGGCGAACAGCTCCGTCTTTGCACGTAACTGGAAACACGGCGGGTCTCGCCCCATCTGTTACCGAATGGCCGGGATCATTTTTCCAAATGAGCATGACTTCCTTTCGCTCTGATATATCAGGAAAAGCCATAGAAAACCAGTATTCTTCAGTAGGGATATCCTCGAGGGTATATCCGAAGAGTTGTGTAAATATATTATTCAGATAAAGGTAGTTTCCCATGTTATCGATAATTGATATGGGAAATGGGGAGAGATCGGTAATCATCCGGAAACGTTCTTCACTCTCGCGGATTTTTATCGCCTGCTTCCGTTCAGTTGTAATATCACGTCCGACTGACTGGCATTCAACCAGGACCCCGGCAATATCATAGATCCCACGTGTATTCCACTGGTACCAACAAAATAATCCTTGTTTATCGAGTATTCTAAGTTCAAAAGAAATAGTTGGCTGATCGGGGGTTAGTTGGGAGATCTTTTCTTTAAGAGATGGGACCCCTTCCGGAATTATGTATGAAAAAATATTTTCCCCCTTTAATTCAGTGCATGGGATTCCGATGATACGACTCAATGTCTCGTTGATAAAGGTGATATCTCCATCAGGATGCCAACGGCAGATTACATCAGTCTGATCCTGCACAATGCCACGATACCGCGCTTCAGAGAGCATCAGGGATTCTTCGAACTGGTTCTGTTTTGTGACGTCTTCTCCGATTACAGTTATTCCCTCGTCCATATTATCAAAAACCGTTGGAATAAGGCGAACTCGGTAATGATGAACCTCATTATGCCGGGTGATGCTAAATTCCCGTTGTATTTCCCCCGTTCCCTGAATCGCATCAAATACATCAGAAATTCCCAGACTTGTAATGATGGGGGACTTTACTTCCTCAATCAGCTCCCCCACCAGGTTCTCACGGGACATTCCAAGAATATCGAGTGCGTTCTCATTTGCATCCAGCACACGCATTTCGTTGTCGATCAGAAGGATAATATCAGCGGAAAATTTTAACATCGCTGATATCGGCATTTTCTGAGAAAATGTATAGACTTTCGCAGGGCCGATTGCATTAAGCTTGACTTCCCCTGAAATGAGAAGAATTTCTAAATATTTTGCGGTTGAGTTCCGGTTCAACCTGATTTTTTCGGCGAGGTCTGTTATAGTGAGGCCGTTCCTATGGGAACGAAGGATTTTTTTAATTTTTCTGATAGTTTTCTGGCGGGTGTCCATTAATTAAAACAACCAGCATTACTATAAAAATTATACCATGAAATTCAGATAATAGATCAATTTGGTATATCTGTATTCAATAAATTTGATAGCATTTCTTCTTTTTCCACCTTTTTCTATCTAATTCTATCCTGAAATCAACAATTTGTCAAATTATTTGATAATTCTAGAAATTTATCGCCCATGTGCAATGCAGAACCGATTTGCATATTTGCCATTCAAATATGCACAAATATTGATATTTGGGCAGATTTTAAGAAAAAGCGTATGCGTTGTTGATAAATTATAAACAGAAAGACTAATTAAATTAACTACATTAACTCAATTATAATGGCATGTTAGATGGTCGTGAATTCTCACCCACCATTAATAATCATTCGCTTTCCAAAAAAAACGCAAGGTTTATGGGCGGTTAGCCGGACGGTCACTTGTAGGTGAAGAATGGAGATAAAATATATACCAACTACATGTCCGTATTGCGGAACCGGTTGCGGCTTTAACCTCGTTGTCAAGGACAAGAAGGTTGTAGGCGTTGCACCCTGGCACCGCAATCCTGTAAACGAGGGCAAACTCTGCCCCAAGGGGAATTATGCATGGGAATTTGTGAACAGCCCGGATCGGCTGACGACGCCCCTCATCAAGAAGGACGGGAAGTTTGTCGAAGCCAGCTGGGATGAGGCATACAAGCTCATAGTTTCCAAGTTCAAGTCATACAAGGGGGAGGAAATGGCATGCCTTTCATCGGCCCGTGTCTCCAATGAAGAAAACTACCTGATGCAGAAGTTCGCCCGTGCTGTATTAAAGACGCCCAATATCGACCATTGTGCCCGGCTCTGCCATGCATCGACAGTCGTTGGACTTGCAGGAGCGTTTGGTTCCGGTGCAATGACCCAGTCAATTGCAGACATTGCCGAATCAAAATGCCTCCTTGTTATCGGCACCAACACCTTCGAGCAGCACCCGCTGATCGGGCGCCGCATTATGCAGGCAAAGGCGAATGGCGCGAAGATCATTTATGCCGATCCGCGGCTCACGCCGACGGGGAAACAGGCAGACCTGCACCTGCAGTTCTACTCCGGTACCGATGTGGCGCTTCTGAACTGCTTCATGCACCAGACTCTCAAAAACGGTTGGGAGAACAAGGACTTCATCCAGACCCGGACGAAGGATTTCGAAAAGGTCAAAGAGATCGTGGAGAAGGACACCTACAGCCCTGAGAATGTCTCGAAGATTACCGGCGTTCCCGCAAAAGACATCATAACTGCGGCAGAATGGTTTGGGACTTCCGGCAGGTCCGCGATTCTCTATTCAATGGGCATTACCCAGCACACGACGGGTGTCGATAACGTCAAGTCAACTGCAAACCTCCAGATGCTGACCGGCAACCTCGGAAGACCCGGTACGGGCATCTGCGCATTGCGCGGCCAGAATAACGTACAGGGTGCCTGTGACATGGGAGCACTTGCAAACGTGTACTCCGGGTACCAGTCGGTTATCGTCCCCGACATGAAGAAGAAAATGGAAACCGCGTGGGGCTGCGAGATTGCTGAGGGTAAAGTCGGACTGACAGTCACGAAACTCATTAACGTCCTTGCTGATGAGCCCGGAAAGGTCAAATGTGTGTATATCATGGGAGAGAACCCGATGGTCTCTGACCCCGATTTGCACCACGTAGAAAAGGGACTCAAGAACCTCGAGTTTCTGGTCGTACAGGATATCTTCCTGACCGAGACCGCACAACTCGCAGATGTCGTTCTCCCCGGTGCATGCTTCGCAGAACGCGAAGGTACACAGACTTCCACGGAACGCCGTGTCCAGAAGTGGAGAAAGGCGCAGGACCCTCCGGGAAAGGCAAAGGCCGACTGGCAGATCATCTCTGAACTTGGAACGGCAATGGGATATGAGAAACAGTTCCCGTACAAGAGCGCAGAAGAGATCTTTACCGAGGTTGCGAAGGTCACCCCGTCCTATGGCGGGATGGACTACACACGCCTCGATAAGCCCGAAGCACTCTGCTGGCCCTGCCCTACAAAAGAGCACCCGGGAACCCCGATCCTGCACAAGGAGAAGTTTTCCCACCCGGACGGACTCGGCATCTTTACCCCGATCGAGTGGAAACCCCCGGCAGAAGTCCCGGACAAGGATTACCCGCTCATCATGACCACCGGGCGCTGCATCTGGCAGTGGCATACCGGCTCAATGACCCGCCGCTCGGAAAGTCTTGAACGTGAGGAGCCCACGGGCTGGGTTGAGATCAACCCCGAGGATGCGGCTGCTCTGGGCATCAAGGACAAGGAAATGGTCAAGGCAATCACCCGCAGGGGAGATATTAAGATAGGCGCACGGGTCACGAAAAATATCAAGAAAGGCGTCGTCTTCATGCCGTTCCACTATGCGGAATGTGCTGCAAACATCCTCACCAACAACGCGCTCGACCCCGTTGCGGCAATCCCGGAGTTCAAGGCCTGTGCTGTAAGAATCGAGAAGATTGCGGAGGCGAAGTAACATGGGACTTTTCGGAAATACCCCTTCGGTAAAAAAAGGCGATATGCTCTATGCATGGACCAGCGATGAAGATATTAAGAAGAAAGCAGAACTCGGTGGCGCGGTCACCGCTATCTGGAAGCATGCGCTGGAATCCAGGACCGTTGATGCGGTCCTGGCTATCACCAGGGGAACCGACCTTTACGATGCACAGCCGGTCCTGATCACTGACCCAAAGGATCTTGCAAGGACAGCGGGCTCCCTCCACTGCGGGACCCTCCTGCTTCCAAAATATGTCAAGAAATACCTTGATGGCGCAAAAAACATGAAAATCGGTGTGACGGTCAAGGGTTGCGATGTAATGGGCTTTATTGAACTTGCCAGGCGCAAGCAGATCAACCTCGACAATGTCGTTATGATCGGAGTCAACTGTGGGGGTTCGGTCAGTCCGGTCCTTGCACGGAAAATGATTGCGGATAAATTCGGTGTTGACCCGGACACGGTCCACAAGGAAGAGATCGATAAGGGGCAGTTCATCATCGAGTACGAAGGCGGTCACAAGGGCATCTCCATTGATGAACTCGAAGAAGCAGGGTACGGCCGGCGCAGTAACTGCCGGCGGTGTAAGTATAAAATCCCCAGGCAGGCAGATCTCGCCTGCGGTAACTGGGGTGTCATCGGCGAAAAGGCCGGCAAGGCGACCTTTGTTGATGTCTGTTCTGAGAAGGGTGCACATCTTGTTAACGGCGCGGTGAAATCCGGGGTTCTGGCAACTGAACCAGCAAATCCAAAAGGCCTTGAGATCCGCGGAAAAGTCGAAGGTGCGATGCTCAAGCTCGGAGAAAAATGGCGAAAGAAGGATTTCACGGCACTTGGGGCCTCTATGTGGGAGACCATCAATAAAGAGACCTCCCGGTGTATCAAGTGCTACTCCTGCATTGAGAACTGCCCGGTTTGTTTCACAGCGTCCGAGGATCTGAAAAAAGGCTCACTCCTGGTTAAACCCGGGGAAGTTCCCCCAAACCCGATGTTCCATATGAGACGGTTCGCCCATATCTCGGATTCTTGTATCAACTGTGGCCAGTGCGAAGAGCTCTGCCCAATGGACATTCCGCTGGCACTTTTCTCGCATGCAATCAGGGTTGAGGGAGACGCGACCTTCGAACCAAAGCTGGGGAAGGCAGCCTACACAAATTAATATTTTTCCCGAGGCGTAACTCGGGAAGAGTCCCCTTCCGATAAAATTAGAATGGACCCAGCGTGTTGAACGACCCGCCGGGGTTACTATCAGAATTCCTAATGAGGAGATAATGAAAACTATGAAGCCAGAAGATGCAAAAAAGATTATTTCGACCGCAATTGACAGGGAGATCGAGGCATACACGTTTTATCGCGGTATCGCTGACAAGGTAAAGAACCCAGCACTGAAGTCGCTGTTTTCCGAGCTTGCCGGAGAAGAGAAGACGCACCGCGAGTTCCTACAGGGAATGCTCTCAAAGGATGTATCGAAGATGCATTTTGATGCATCACATGACTACAAGGTGGCAGACGCGCTCCCGTCGCCACCCCTTACCGCGGATATGAAACCAATCGAAGGCATTGTTATATCAATTAAGAAGGAACTTGAAGCAATGCAGATGTATACTCAGCTCGCCAGTCTTGCCAAAGATACCGAGACGCAACTGCTCTTTTCTCAACTGGCAAATATGGAACGAGGCCACAAGGCACGACTGGAGGATATCTACACAAATATGGCGTTCCCGGAGGCCTGGTAATCCAGACCACCGGTTTCATTGGGAACAAATGGCAAGTAAGGCGGGAGATCTCTCTTCTGGGGAACAACACACCGCATCTGGGCAAATACCGGGACATTATTCGCCTCTTGTCCCGGCTGTATTAACCCTGCCTTACAATGCTAACCACACGAAACAGGAAAGACATTATTTCATCCTGTTTTTTAATTTTTTACCTACGTGAAATTAACGTTTTTTCAGGCAGGTATTCTGATAGGGACCCCATGTGTTGGATCCCTGCCGGGCATATAAGCACAGCCCTGGTTATAGTAAATCCGGCTAATGAATTACCAGAATAACACGTTATTGATATTTAAGAAACATTCTATTCAGCGAAGTGTCTTTATCGTCTGGTTCACTACAAGTTCCGCTTTGGTTATGTGATCCCATGCTATGACGGGATCTTTCTCACGGATACTATTGGCCTGATCCAGGCAATCATGCATGGCCGTAAGTTGGTTTAATAGGTTATCCCGGGTTAGGGTGGCCATTATCTGGAGTCTCTTATTTTCTTTCGCAAGCGTCACTTCCATCTGCCTTCTTTCGGCGTTCTCCTGAACGAGGTTTTCATTGGCTCGCTGTAACTCTTCAACCTTCTGTTGCAGTTCCTCGTTTATCGTAAAAAGGCGTTCTTTACCTTCCTGCAATTCAACGGTTTTCCTGACTGCGAGGTCATATGTTGAGAGCAGGATCGTGGGTTTTCGGAGTTGATTTACAGGGATATAATGGGTCTGACCACCAAATGACATTTCAAGGGGAGCTCCGTTATCATCAGAATCCCGATGCTCCAGTGACTCTAAAGTGCTCGTTATCCGTGATATAACGTGTTCTGGCTCAAACGGCTTGATGATGATGTTATCGGCCCCGGCTTCGAGACCTTTCATCATATCAGCAGGGTCAAAAAGTTGGGTCACAAGGATGACCGGTATTTGTGCCGTATTCTCATTCTGCCTGATGGCACGGCAAAGTGCATACCCATCCATTTCCGGCATGAGAATATCAGTCAGCACAATTGTTGGACGGTCAAGCCTGATCTGCTCAAGAGCCGCTTTTCCATCGGCTGCGAGAGTAACCTGGTATCCCTCACGTTCAAGTATGTGACGGAGGTATTCGGCCTGAGTCCGGCTATCTTCGACAACAAGAATTTTCCCCCCGGCATTTTCATTTTGTGTCTTCATCATTGCACCTTTATTGTCTCCCGGTGTTAGGAAAGCCCCCAGTCCGATTAGCGATACCGGCGGTTGAATATGATATTAACGGCATTTTGACGGAATGAAACGCCGGATCAAATTGATAAACTCTCCTTTTTCAAAGTCGCTCTTGATGACATAAGCGTCCGCCCCCACAGCGTATCCATGCGTCTGATCCTCCGACGAATCGAGGGAAGTTACCAGAATCACTGGAATCTTTGCCAGAGGGGAACCGGAACGGATCTTCTCGGTGAGGGTAAAACCGCTCATTCGCGGCATATCTACATCTGAGACGACCATATCAAACTCATGTTCCTTAAACATTGCGAATGCTTCTATCCCGTCGAGTGCCGTCATCACTTCACAGCCCTCCTGTTCGAGCATTGCCCGGAGGAGGGTGCGCGAGGTGACCGAATCCTCAACTACCAGTACGCGACAGGGTTTCTCCTTGGAAACAAGCGGGACAGGTACGGGCAGATCTGTGGCCAGTGCATCCTGGATAAGCTCAAGTGGGTCGATTACGAGTGCGACAGTACCATCACCCAGGATAACTGCACCGGTGATCCGTTTGACCCTCCGTAACTGGGAACCAAGTGGACGAACCACGATCTCCTGCACCCGTATTACCTGGTCAACGACACACGCAATCTTACCAGCTCCATAGGCAAGGATGATAACCGGGATCTGACCAGTCCCTTCATCGCGGATCCGGTCACTTCCCTGTATTCCCAGCGCAGTAGTAAGCTCGATAACGCCTATCGTCTCATCCTGAACGGTGATCACAGCACGGTTGTTAATTGAAGTAATTGCTCCCGGCCATATTCGAATCACCTGGCTAACCTGTTTCATAGGGATCACATATGACTGATTTCCGGATCTGATTACCACACCTCGCAGAGTGGCAAGCCTGACAGGCACCCGCAATGTAATGGTAGTTCCTGAACCAATCATGGAAGAAACCGAGATATTCCCGCCAAGATGTGTGATTGTCTCTTCAACAATCGCAAGGCCAAGCCCACGGCCTGATATCTCTGTGACGTATGGATTTATAGACAGTCCTGAACGGAATATCAGCCAGATTGCCTCATTATCGGTCAGCAGGTCTGCATCATGCTGGGTTATCATACCACACCGTACTGCTGCCTGCCTGATAGCCCCATAATTTATCCCGTTACCATCATCGGAGACTTCAATTCCAACCATACTCCCGGATAACGGGATAATACGGATGCGTATAACACCCCGGACAGATTTTTTACGTGCAGTCCTGATATCAGGGTATTCGATACCGTGATCGATACAGTTGTTGATAAGGTGGAGCAGGGGATCCTTCAGAGCATTGAGAATACGCCGGTCCATCTCTATCTCCCCGCCCTCAATTACGAGATCAACCATCTTTCCCATCTCCCGGGAATATTCTCGGACAAACCCGGAAAACTGCATCAAAAATGCAGAAACAGGCTGAAGAACCGCATCATGAATCAGTTCGGAAATCCCCGATGTGCTTGCTTCGAGCGCTGCACTATCGCGTTCTGTCGCGCCAATATGGGCAGAGAGTGCGTACTGGAGATACATTATGAACTCATGGTCGAACTTTATGGACTCCACTACACGCTGGAGGGGCAGGATAAGGTCATGGGGGAGAACAGTCTGATCAGTATTATGAGTATATTTACGTATCCGGTGAAGGTCGGATGACACCAGCGTCTGGTTCCACCGCAGAAGAGCGACGCGGGTCATCATCTCTTCAAGCTCGCGGGATCGGTGCGTAATAAACAAACGGGTTGTGAGCAGGTCGTCGGATCCGGTGATGAGCCGGTCGAGCCTGCTGGTTGATATCCGTATCGTACTCTCGGTATCGATGCGTGAATAGGATGGGGAATTCTTTTCACCACCAGGGTTGGAACCTGAGGAATCTTCCGATGTAACGGACGTTACGGCGGGAACTGATACATTTTCTCTATCCTCATGGAGTACCTTCCTACGGACAGAAACCTCCTCGCCTGGTACAGGGATGTGAAATTGGGACGCCACCGGTAAATGTGATGGTGTATTCGTTTCCGGGCTAATATTCCCCCCCATATTTTTTTTTGCCCCGGTCAGCTCCTGAATCGCCTTGATTATTTCGGTGCATGGGAGGTCATGGGTTTCCCGGCCGGAGAGCATTTTTTTTATCGCTTTGAGCGTCCGATGGAAGATATCGTATGCCACTTCGTCAGGGAAATATATCCCCTGCTTTATTGAAGAAAAGACGTTTTCAAGGTTCTGGCAAATCATCCCGATTTCTTTTAACTGGACTGCTCTGGCTGCACCTTTCAGACTATGAACCTTACGGTACACCTGTTCGACAAGGTCTGGCGCTGCACCCGGGCCGGCCTTTTCTAACTCGATAAGCCCCTGTGTAATTACCTCAAGGTACTCGTCTGCCTCCTCGCGGAATGTGACGAGTAGTTTTTGCCTGAATATCCTCATCCGTTCCGGTCATTGTTGAAGTAGGTCTACACGTGGTACTGCACGGTGAGTTTCTTTAAGCGTACGCCAAGTTCATGCAGGTCTTCTGCGGTCTTTTCAGCCTTTCTGGTAATTTCAAGATTCTTTTGTGCAGCGTTACGTATTTTTTCCATTGCAAGGGAGATCTGGTCAACACCTGCCGCCTGTTCCTGGATTGAGGTGGTAATTTCAATCGCTTCCCTGGAAGAATCAGCAATGGAACGGGTAAGCACTTCGATGGCCTCCCGTGCATCGCTTGTCAACCGTACCGCATCGGCCACGGAGCGGGTGCCCTGCTCGGTAGATACCACCGTTGACGAGACGCCTCGCTGGATATCGGTCAGGATCATCCGGATGTTTGCGGTCGCCTTCTTGGACTGCTCTGCAAGGTTGTGGATCTCATGGGCCACGACCGCAAATCCTTTCCCGAGCTCCCCGGCCTTTGCCGCCTCAATTGATGCGTTCACCGCCAGCAGGTTGCTCTGTTCGGAAATATCTGTCACAGTTGCGATGATCTCTCCGATCGCCTGGCTTTCTTCGGAAAGCTTGATGACATTCATGCCAATCATGTCCATCTGCCGTTGGATCTGGTTCATACCGTTAAGAATTTCCTGTACAGATTTCTGGCCCTCACCTGACACACTGATTGCCTTCATGGCTTTCTTGGACACCGATTTCGACATCTCAATGACTATTTCGGTCTTTTTCCTGACCCCCTCGACAGAGTCCGAGGTTTCATTGACTGTGTTTGCGGTCTGTGAACTGGCCGTGGAGAGTTGGGTGGTCACAGCCAGGATCTCGCTGGATGCTGACGAAAGGACAGATACGCCCTCGTAGAGTTCCTCATTGATAAGTTTCATCATGCGGGAGAGCTCGATACCGATGGTATTGAGTGCATCCCGGTACGCTACAAACTCGCCTGCAACCGGAATCTTTTCGTCAAACCGGGCGGTAAAATCACCGGATGCATAAAACCGGGCAAGGCGCATCGCCTCATTTACCGGTTCGGTGATCGTTTCAAGGGTTTTGTTGAACCCGGCAATAATCATCCGGTACCCGCCCCTGAAAGCATTTTCATTCCCACGAACTGACAGGTCACCAGCCCTTGCTGCATCGGTGAGCTTGATGGTCTCCTTGTGCAGGTGATCCAAAGAATCCACCATCATCCGTAGCGCCGGGCGGATCTCGTCGCGGTCATCCACAGGTTCCGCAAAAGATTCAATGTAATCCCCATGTGCAATTTTTTTGATATTCCCGACAACGTTGATCTGGAGATCATCTGCAAACTCATCCATGGTTGCAGCCATGAGTCCCAATCTCATCCTGCCTTTTGATATTGAGGCGTGCAGAAAGGTGACCGTTCCTGAGTTCCTTGATCATGACGACGACAGATTGCAGAGGCCCGGATATTGAGCGACCAAAGAGAATCGCAATGGCTACACCTATTGCCATCGATGCGATCATCAGGGCGAAGATTGTATTTCGTAAATTAACAATGGGTCCCGGTAAAATCCGAAAGTTCAGCGCGTGACACAATATACCAGTCGAGCGGTTCATAGTAGGTGTAGGCGTCAAGGACGTTCATTCCGTCAACTTCATGGGGCACTGCACCTTCCTTGTTCCTGAATATCTGCTGGATATAATCCTTATCCGCCCAGTTCTGTCCTTCAGAAGTTGGATGAACAAGCACATTTCCCGCACTGTCAATCACATACATGTAACCATTCTTTCCGACGACGGTATCGCGTATACTCTTCTTGACCACATCGAGGGTCTGTCCTTCTTCTGTCCCAACGAAAAGAACGCCAATTACCTTTCCGTTTGGATCTCTGATTGGCTCATAGGCAGTTACGTAGTTTTTCCCAAACAGGTCACGTCTTCCATAGTACGTCATGCCGTTGTTTACCGTTACATTATAAACCTCATCGGTCAAACGGGTCCCGACTGCACGCTGCCCATTTGTATCGAGGACGTTGGTCGAGATGCGGACTGCGTAACTGTTGTTATATACCTGGAAGACGGTCGCAGCCCCGCCGACCATTGTCTGGACTTTATCGACAATTTCGAAATTATCATTGACTACATACTCTTTATTACTGCTGTCTACCAGCGTCATTTTTCCATCGATAACGACAGGAATACCTTTTCCATAGAAATTTTGTTTTGCTACGTTCAGATCGCTGTTGACCTTGTTTCGGGTGAGTTTGTAAACATCGTTGGTCCACCCTTTCATGTCCCCGACTTGTGTCTCAAGTAATGCCTGAGTCTGTTCACTGATTGCACTGCTCGAGCTGGTATACGCCACCACCCCGAGTAACAGTGTTGGGATGATCGCTAGGAACAGGCAGATCACGAGGATCTTTGTCCCGACTTTCATGTTGGAAAAAAACTGCACCCGGTACCACTCCTGAAAAGGTTACCCTGTCACTAATGAATAGACAGATGCGATATCTCTTAAACGTGATGATCCGGTCGCACGATAAAATCCGATGGGAGAAACACATTTTATTAGAGCACAGTTCGAGAAAATAGGTAAATCGTGAACATTAAATCCGGATATCATTGATTACCATGGCAGGATCCGCAAGGAGTTCGGCGGCATTCAGGACAATAATATCTTCAACGGCACCAAGAAGATACTTTTTAGCGATAGGGGTCTGACCTGGCCTGACCGGGACAAGCATCTCCTCTGGTATCATACCGAGACCAGTGATTACATCGGCAAGGATTCCGAATGTAATCTTGCCATCAGACATGACAATAACCCGGTTCAGATCCGTTAGCCCTTTCCCACGGATTTTAAAGAATTCACGCAGGTCCACAAGCGAGATGATTTCACCCCGGATCGCGCATATCCCGGTAATGTACTGAGGTGTTCCAGGCACAGGGGTGATCTCACCAGTCAGGATCACCTCCCGGATATAATCCATAGAAACGGCATACTCCTGATTTGCCAGCCGGAATTTCAAAACTTCTACAGGCATAACCTTATTTTTTGTCACAACCGGCCTTGCCATTTTTTTAGCCCGTTTTTCGAGAACGGCAAGTGTCTGGGCCTGGTCTTCGACTTCAATAACAACCTCCGTATCGGGCCGGGGTAGCGCAGCACGGATTGCGTTGCGATCTGCGCACCTGAGAAACGCCGGGAGATCCTGGAGGATAACTACTCCATCGGTCGAAATATACAGGCCGGCAGGATCATATCGGGCATATGAATCCTCATCCCTGGGGCGGTCCCGGACATCTGCGGTCTCATCCACCCAAAGTGCAACAGTCTCCGGGCCTGCCTGGGCTATAATCATGACGTCTGATGTGCGGGGGGGGCGGTCGCCAAATCCGAACAACCGTCGGACAGAGTAAACCGGTAGGATCGATCCCTCAATATTCGCCATCCCCGATATCCATTCTCCCTGTGTACCGGGGTTGACAAGCGCGATCATCTGCACAACAAAAAGGGTATAATCATTTGGGATCGCACATGTAATACCTTCGACCGAAAAGTTCAGCAGGCTCGCCATATCAGATCATCAACTGATCTCCCTTTGTTCTCAACTAAAAAAAAGTACTCAATGGTGGTTCAATCCTTCCATCCTGTCCCACCATATCATATTCCAAAATTAATGACGATCCCCCGTGATTAATGGTATTTGTAACTCCAGTGCCGGATTGTTACGGTATTACAATTTGATACAAATTAGATAACATCTGAAGGGGCATGAATTATTCCTGATGTTTAAGCCCGGTCGAATTAAAATGGAACCACTCTCCCGGGGGTTATGACAACGATACAGACCGGATTCACGATGTAAAAACGATTTCCCTGAATTACAGGGAAGACCAAGATTTTATCGGTCACATTTCAATGAAGCAAAATAGATACTTTTTAACGTCTATCCTGATGGGGGATAGCGCTATTGAGACTCCGGTATAGGGCGATGGCGTCTTCGGAAGAATTCACAATTGATGCCAGAAGGGAGTGGAGCCGTTCGGATTCTTTTTTTGGGGTCAGATCTTCATACACCACGAACTGCTCACCGCCATGAAGAGTGGTTCGGAAAAAGTTGATTTGGCACACACTTCCGTCTTTACAGGTTACCGGGAATACACAAGGCCTGACATCGGAACCAATTGAATTTAGAGAGTCCGCGTCCCATATAAGCATCGCCTCCTTTCGCCTTGAAATATCGGGAAACGCCATTTTTAACCATTCTTTTTCCGTCGGAATATCTTCGAGTGTATACCCGAAGAGTTGTGTAAATATGTTGTTCACGTATAGGTAGTTCCCCGATCCATCAATAATGGAGATCGGAAACGGTGAGAGGTCGGAAATCATCCGGAAACGCTCTTCACTTTCCCTGAGCGCTTTTTCAGCATGCTTCCGGAAGGTAATATCCCTCAAAATACCTTCAATACCTGCTTCATTTCCTGCTGTGTCACGGACGATATAGCTGTTAGTTGAGACGACAACAGGTGATCCGTCCCGTTTTTTTAATGTTATCTCGTAATCAGTAACTTCCTGCTTTACATTGAGGGTTTCCAATAATTTCTTCCGATCCTCCGGGGACGAGTAAAATTTTTCGGCGATATTCTGTCCGATAATTTCTTCAATGGAATCATACCCAAGCATTTTTGCCCCTGACGGGCTGACCATCACAAGAATTCCATCCGCGTCGCAGCGATAATATACGTCCCTGATATTATCCAGGATCGTCCGATATAGCCGTTCACTCTTTGAAAGAGCTTCCTCCGCCAGTTTTCTTTTGGTGATATCCCTTCCCACCGAAAGATATTCAATAACTCTTCCGTCATTGTCAAAAATTGCACGATCACTCCAGAAATGCCAGACGAGGTTGCCATTGGGCATCACGATCCGGTGTTCAATGGTTTTTACAGGGGTTTCAGGACCGAGCGAAGCGAGGTGTTTTTTCATTTCCCGGGCATCGTCCGGGGGCAGCGCAACGCTATGGCGATGCCCGATACATTTCTCTTTATTTAGTCCAAAATACCTGCCATAGGCATCATTAAAAAAGGTGAGTGTTCCTCCCGGTGTAAAACGGCAGATGAATTCATTCTGGTCCTCTACAATAGCGCGGTAACGGGCTTCCGATACCATCAGGGATTCTTCAAACCTGATCTGTTTCGTGACATCTTCCCCGATAATCGTGATACCTTCTTCCAGATTGTCAAATACTGTCGGAATAAGGCGTACACGGTAATGGCGGTCTTCATTATTGATCGTGATAACAAATTCACGTTGAATTTCACCATTCCTCTGAACCTCAGATGCTTCAGGGATAGCAAAACGTGCAAGCAAAGAAGAGTCTATCGTATCGATCCGGTTTCCTACCAGACCGTCCCTGGAAACACCAAGCACGGAAAGTGCGTTCTCATTAGCATCAAGGACCCGCATGTCATTGTCTATCAGGATGATGATATCCGCGGAAAATTTCAACATAGCGGAAATTGGCATCCTTTGCGAAATTGTGTAAACCTTAGCAGGGCCATAGGTATTGAGATTTAAATCTCCCGATATAAGGAGGATCTCAAGATATTTTGCGGTGGAGTTACGGTTCAATTCCAGTTTCTGAGCGATATCGGTGATCGTAAGCCCGTTACGATGAGATCGGAGGAGGATTTTTATCTTTTTAATTGTCTCCTGCCGTGTGTCCATTAATGAAAACGTAACAACACTGCTATTAAAATCCTGTGAGATCGGATTCTGAATTGTTTATGAAATTTTGTTTAATTTGCCTTGAAGTTAAATTATATTCGATATTCGCAAAGTATGATTTTTTTTCTATCTGAATCCTGGTCCTTTTATTTAGCCAGGAAATAGCAACACTATCTTCAATAAAATCGGACATTCCTGTTATTTCCCGTCAGCAAGCATGGCGTGCGCGAGGCTAAGCAGGTATGAAGAAATTGTCTCCAGGCGGGACAAATTGAGGATTTGTTTAAAAATTCGCAAATAAATGATTCCCACCATGATAATCCTCCCCTTAATCGGGGGCCTATTAAAAAACCCGTTGTTTTCAATAGTAATATTTCCCTTTTAGCCTCTTCAATCGCTGGAATACGCAAATCGTTGTTTCTGACAAAAAATCAGACCTCTTTTTTTACAATTCCTGCCCGCAACATCGATACACCAGCGGCAACCATAGAGAGCACCGCAGCTGCGATCATAATCAGGGAAAATGCAGAGGATAGAATTATTGGCCCGGCCAGAAGGACCGGCCCGGAATATCCCGCGAGGTTGGTGCTGATCGATAACAGGATACTTGCAAATGAAACACCGAGAGCCATCCCGAGATTCCTTACAGTCGCACTGACACTGGATGCAATCCCGATTTTTTCTGCGGCTAGTGAACTCATAATTTCGGTATTATTGGGACTTTGAAAAAGAACCATGCCGATCGTCATGGGGATGAACGCAAGTATTATCAGGAGCAGATCCATGCTCGTGGAGAGAATGGCCAGGAGGACAAGGGAGCCTGTCGTAACCACCATACCGGCCGCCGCATAGTACGGGGAATAGTGGTTGTCATAGAGCCACCCCGCCACAGGGGAACCCACTACCATGATCACGGGAATAATCAGAAATACCAGGCCAACCGCCGAAGGAGACAGATTAAGCACACCCTCGAAATAGAACGGGCCAAGGATGTTTACCATGAAAAGTGCGATAAAGTATAAAGCGGTGGCAAAAATCGGCAGACTGAAGGCTGTTACCCGGAAGATTGAGAGGTCCAGGAGGGGATCCGCCACCCTTCGTTCAGTTAGAAGAAAGGATACCAGCGAAACTATGAAAATTACGGTATAAACCACCATAGGCGTTGTAAACGCACGTTCAATGGCAAGTGACGACAGGGCAAGCATCAGTGAAACCATGAAGATTATCATGGTTGCAGCACCAGTCCAGTCCATTCTGATTTCTTTACGGACAGGCTCTTCGGGGCCGAAATATTTCATTGCTACCGGGATCAGTACCGCGCCAATCGGGACATTAATCAGAAAGATATATTGCCACCCAAGCGTATCCACGAGAAATCCACCAAGTACCGGTCCCGCGATACTTCCTATTGCGACAGTGGCGCCGACATACCCCATCGATTTTCCCTGCTCCCCCCGGGGATATAACTGGTAAATGATCGCACTGGAAATGGAGAACAACATTGCTGCCCCGGTCGCCTGGATCACCCGGAACAGGATCAGGGAAGGCAGACCAGGGGAAAGACCACAGGCAAGCGATCCCAGTGTAAAGACAACAAACCCGAGAATAAACATCCGCCCCCTCCCGACGAACTCCGAGACCCGCCCGAATATCAGGAGAAGACTTGTAAGGGTTACCAGGTACGCAGTGACAACCCACTGTGAATATGTTACCTCAACTCCGAAACTGGTCGTGATAGTGGGGAGCGCGATGTTTACTACATTGCCGTCCAGGACTGCCATAAAAATCGCGGCAAAAACGATAAATGCCATGAACCGTGGGTTTTTTGTAACAGTGGAACTATGGCTGTCAGAAGGTGACATTGACCTTATAGCATCTCATTTATCCGGGTTTATACTTTCAGTACCACCGGCGAATGCCATTCTGCGAGATATATAATGAGAGCGGGGAATAGAAACCACTACGTTCCGGATATTAAAAAGGGGTTTATAATATTCCTGCACGATTGATAAAACCAACGATCTAATCGATTTTTCCGGTTTCTTTCCAGAAATCGTACTCGTGAGTCCAGATATCCTTGTTCATGAGCACCAGATTCCGCATATATTCGCCCCGTTCCCTGAGAAGTTTCTCCTGTTCCGGATATACAACAGCATTAATGATGGCGTCGGCGAGGACTGTTCCAAGTTTATATGCGTCCTTCTCTCGGGTTGTAACCGCTCCAGGGTTGCCAAGGATATTCACGCCAACGAGGCCCACGGTTAAGGCCCCCATCTGCTGGAGAGTACGGTTAAGATAGGCTGCAATATCTTCTGCACCCGATCCACCTGCAGTTGAAACAGAACAGCCATATTTACCAGAAAGCATTTGGCAGTGGATTACATCAGCCATCCTGTCAAGGACTACTTTGGTCTGGGCTGTCACATTATTGATATAGTTTGGTGAGCCAAGAACAATCCCATCGGCGAGGAGTATTTTTTCAAGCAGTGCCGGGTAGTCGTCGTCATTGATGCATTCTCCTTTCGCATAGCAGACCCCACACCCCGTGCAGAAATTGATCTCAAGCTTGCAGAGGTCAATATATTCGATATCGGCACCCGAATCCTTCGCACCTTCGAGGACCCTGGTTATAAGACGAAGTGTCTGGCTGTTTTTACCATGAGGGCTCCCATTAAGACCGATAATGTTCATTGTTATCCTCCCTGTCTTTCCTTTTATCCGGTTTACGGCCGTCCATTAATAGGTTCTGGTGAGGAGGCTCACTAGCTGAATTATACTTTATTTAAGGTCTGTTTCTTCTTTTCCGATCAATTCACCCCGGGAGTACAATTTTCCACGCCTGTAGTTTTCCGGAAAAGGATATTCTGGCATTGGCAGGACTTGTTGAGGGGAGAATATGGACCCTTACCCGGGACGGCCAGTCGATGCCGAATTTCCCGAGATACATTCCCGCCGTGGTACCATTAGCAATTACCATCCTGACTGTCGGATGATCGTGAATGAACAGCGGGATATTGTTGAGGACGACATTTCTGATGGAACTATCCATTGCGCCGCGGCGTTCGCATGAAGAAATTACATCCCAGAGTCCTACATTTCTTTTCTTCAGGTGTAAGAGCTTTTCTCTGTAGGGTAACCCCTTGACAATACCGAAGTGGGCATCTATGATATTCCAGAACTGGTTTCTTGGATTTGCATAATATTCACGTGCCTCAAGTGATAGCGGGCTTGGAAAACTGCCGAGGATAAGTATTCGGGGCGTATCCCCGTGTTCACACGGTAATCCGGTTAGTAATTGCATCGGCAATCCCTTTCTTTAGCAGCCCGTAACGCGCGTACTGAGATTTTTACAGGAAGGTTTACGAAATTAACTTCGTTTGGTGGTGCAATATGATGAAGGTTCATCACCAGACAGATTTGTAATGTGGCCAGATAAAAAGATATTAATAATGCAATATACCACTGCTCATAACCGGAGGACGGATGTCATCTAACCAGGCCGGAGCTGATGGATAATAAAGTACCAATATTTGTGGAGAGGACAGGACGTGTTGAGCTCCTTGACCGGATGGATAGAACAGATGAGGAATGGCGTGTTGTTCTTACCAAAGAACAATTCGAGGTTGCACGTAAATCAGGTACAGAACCCCCGTTTTCAAATAAGTATTACGATTTTCACGAAAAGGGAACATACCAGTGTGTCTGCTGCAGTACTGACCTCTTCTCATCAGATGCGAAATTTCGTTCAGGTACAGGATGGCCGAGCTTTTACGCCCCGATATCAGACCTGAATGTAAAGACGACCTCGGATAAGAGCGGCGGGATGGTGCGGACGGAAGTGCTATGTACACGTTGTGGGGCCCATCTCGGACATGTATTTGACGACGGTCCGCCACCAACGCACAAACGCTACTGCATGAATTCGGCTTCCCTGCGATTTGTCAGGCGATAAAAACCCGGACTTTTTTCGAAAAACGGCTGGCGGCCGAACGGTTTGTCATACACCGAATCCGTATATTTCAGAAGCCACATCTGTCGCCACGGAATTTCTGGCCATAATGATGCAGCACGAGGAACCCAAGGGGTGCAAACAGGTATACGAGAGTACTCCATGGGATACCAGCAATTGCCATTATAATCCCAACCAGGGAGAAGACGGGTATTACTGCGGCCTGTTGTTTACCTGCCCTGATTGTCTCATCACTCATCGAAGGGTCGATAAGGTGGCGGTTTGATGTGGCATAACTCCATTGCAGGTAGAGGAGGGAACTGGTAATCAGGAGGTTCAGTTCGAAAATGAACGCGCATAGGGTATTCGTGGGAAAATCGCCCACCAGGTCTGTGGAAAATGGCATAAGAGCCACAAACAAAAGTGATCCAATAGTCATCCAGAGAAGGTTGTGGTCGGCATAATGGATCTTATGATACTGCATGTGGTGGATGACCCATAGCGCTGCGATCAAAAGGAAAGCAATCACATAGTGAAATATATCCGGTAACAGATTCCTCACAGTCAGGGTAACAAGGTCCGGGGTGAAACTGTTCGCATTTTCAGGGACTTCAATACTGATGACAAGGAGGGTCATCGCGAAGGCGAATATACAGTCACTGAGGGCTTCAATCCTGTTTTTACCAAATCCTATCTGTTTTACCGTTTCGCTTTCCATGTTAATTCAGATCGCTTCCATATCGGGCGGTTATTAAATGATTTTTCCCGGAGCCAGATGAGGCTCTTATCTTCAATAAAATCCAGGTGTAATTTTTTTGATTGTCTGACCCGGGGATCTTGAATACCGATGGGTTTGATAATGAATTTTATTGCGTACTGGTATTTAACACGTACTTGATGCAAACGATAAAAAGAACCGGAGTACTCATAAAACTGCCAGGATCGTGATGTTAATGAAAGGAAAATTATGCCCATTTGATAAATTGGAATGTGTTGGAGAGACATGCATGCTGTTCTCCGGGGAAAGGGAAATGTGTAACCTGCTACTCTGTTTACCAGGTAACCCACCCAGGAATGAACCTGTCAGCAGAAAGGTCGATAATAATGAACAGGGCAGGGAAATAAAAAAATCGAGATTTAAGGCTGAACTGTTTGACTGACAATGGAATTCCCCGCACAGGGCAGTCTAATCGGCCTTCCCGGGGCAAAGCAGGTTGCACACGGCACCCGGGGCTAGAGGAGTGTGACTACGTAATCGATAGTAGTTTGCAGGGTCTTAAGGCGTGCATAAAATTTATCATTGGATTCAACAACGGTCCAGGGAGCGTGCGATGTGTCTGTTTTTGCGAGCATTTCATTGACAGCCTCCCGGTATTCGCCCCATTTCTCCCGGTTCCTCCAGTCCTCTTCCGTAATCTTCCACTGCTTCCTTAACGAGGTTTCCCGCTGTCGGAAACGAGCCAGTTGTTCATCCTGATCGATCTCGAGCCAGAATTTTACTATCCCGCCACCTTCGGACACAAAATTCTGTTCCATCTCATTAATTTCGTTGTAGGCCCGTTTCCATTCAGATTCCAAACAAAACCCTTCTACCCGCTCAACAAGTACACGACCGTACCAGCTCCGGTCAAACAGGGTAATATGGCCGGCTTTCGGAAATTTTGAATAAAATCTCCAGAGATAGTGGTGCGATAGTTCGTAGTCATTCGGACGAAAAACTGGGACCACCTCATATCCACGCGGGTTCATACTCTCCGTAAGACGGAGAATATTACCCCCTTTCCCGGCGGCATCCCATCCTTCGTACACGATGATGAGGGGTACTTTACGTTTGTAGAGCAGGTACTGGGCCTCTCTTACCCGCTCCTGGTACTCCCTGAGCTGCCCTGGGTAGTCTTGTTTAGCGACGCTTTTTGCCAAGTCGGTATTACCTAAATCCAGGCGTTTTTTATACTTCGGAGGGGAATTCCGGTAACTTTTAGCAAGGGTCTCTTTTCCGGAAATATTCTTTTCGAGGACCCTGGTAATTTTTGATAATACCTTAAAACCTGCATACAGAGGGTCGATCGCTTCCACTATGTTCCATGGTGCGAACTGGGTATCGGTCTCTTCGAGGATCTGGTCAATTACGGGTAGATAAAGATCATACTGGTGATGAAAATCCCAGTCACCCCGGGTAATCATCCAGCCGGTAAGAGTGTTCCTCTCCCGTTCAATCATCCTTTTCCGCTGTTCTTCTTTGCTGATATGAAGGAAAAATTTGAGAACCAACGTTCCGTCATCAACGAGCTGCCGCTCAAAGTGACGTATTGCCGTAGTGGATTCCTTAAGTCGTTCAACCCAGTTGAGACCATTCAGCTGTTCTGCTAGTGTACGACTATACCAGCTCCGTGCAAAAATCGCAATTCTACCTTTCGAAGGCGTGTTAATAAAAAAACGCCAGAGAAGGTGATGCGCTTTTTCTTCGTCGGTTGGCGAGCCGACGGAATAGAGGTTGTAACCACGCGGATCTATAGCCCGGACAATCTCGCTGGATACGGAGGTTATCCCGGATGCATTCCACCCTTCAATAAGGATCACGACGGGTATACCGTTATCGCGACAGGCACGCTGTAGTTCCCCCAACCTGTCCTTAACTCCCGTAAAAGACTTGTCAATGGTTTTTTCATCTACCACAAGGTTGAGGTCGTACCGCTCAAGCATAATGGAGTCCGGTTTTGGCCGGTTTATCCCTCAGGTAAGAAATACCTGAAGATCTATTTGGATGTTATTATTTCATCGCAGTATAACAGACGAATGTAAAAACCGGATAATCACCAGATATGCGAAGGTCTGATGATTTCCCGCCATAAGAGCATGAGCTGATGAGCAGTTCCTATTGAGATCACCTGCAGGATCGCCGGAAATGGAACCCAAAAAAGATAGCTAATCCTGCTGTTACGGAAATACGTTGAAAAACCGTCATTACGGGCACATTTACAAGTGCAAAGAGGGCATGGCGTGAGATAATCGAGAATAACCGCGGGTAAATCGTCAAACATACAATTGCCAATGAAGGATTCAAAACTAATTTTTTTGCGCACTTGCGGGGGTAATATTTTCAAAACGGGGCTTCCGCATGTGAATAAGCCCTTGATCCAGGAACCTTTCCAAAATGGTTATGAGATTGCATAGGTAATAACTAGAAGGGCTGGCATACTGTTGGATTCGATAATTCTTTTTTTCCTTGCGATTTTACCCATTGTTGTTATTTTCGTAGGTATTGTTTTTTTGAAACAATCAGGAACACTGATGGCGGTAATTGGTTGGCTTCTTACCGTGCTCGTCGCAGTCATATTCTTTAATACTTCGCTTGCGATTGCCCTTTATGCCTCGGCGAGTGGGGCCCTTGCATCATTTGGTATCTCCCTGATGGTCTTTTTTACTATACTGCAGGTCACGATGATGGACCTGACGGGTGCGATCCGCAGCATCTCCGAATACATCAAATCAATCGCCGCGGAACGGTATGAACAAATTATGATCCTGAACGTAGGTTTCGGTTCTTTCCTTGTTTCCATCGGAGCAACACCGGTAACCATGCTCCCGCCGATCATGATGGCGTTGGGTTTCTCACCCGTTGCATCCGTGGCCCTGCCTTGTCTCGGGTACGACCCCCTCACTTCCTTCTCGCTTCTTGCAGTCCCCATCACACTACCAGCGGCTGTATTCGGCTTTAACGCGGTTATCATGGGGACTAACGTTGCGTTGTTCCTTCCGGTTATTTCAACCGGCCTGTCAATCGGGATGTTGTGGATTGCAGACGGTATAAACGGGGTTCGGAAAGGGTTTGTAACCGCGGTCCTTGCAGGTCTTTCACTTGGTATTTTCGCGATTATATTCGTGAATATTCTCCCTGCATCAGCAATCGGTCTCGTTGGTGTATTCGCAGGTCTTATAACGATTATGGTCCTTTTCCTTCACCGGGCGGTACGGGGGAAACCAGTCTTTGGTCAGAAAACAAAAGCAGGTACTACGGTTATAAGTGACTCAACTCTGATGCCCCTGTGGAAGGCAGCACTCCCCTGGCTACTCCTCGTGGTGCTGGTAATTTTCATCAGTATCCCGCAAGTGCAGGAAGGACTTTATAATATTCTTGGAAATGCCCAGAAAATTAACGTTATTGCCAACAAGACCGTCGACCTGAAACTTATGAACCAGGCATATTTCTGGGTGGTAGTCAGCACACTCATCGCTGCACCTCTGCTCATACGATCACGGGCAGAATGCCTGAAGATCACCCAACTCTGGATAAAACGGGCATTGAACCCCACCCTTGCGGCCGCGATTTTTTTTGCAATTGCCTACGTAATGGACTGGTCGGGCCAGACCGTTATGAACAATACCCTGACATTCGTTTCCGGGTCGTACGACCTTAACATGAATGCTGTGATCGGGCTGACCCTGGCTATGGTCTTCGGGATTGCCTTTCCCATTATCAGTCCACTCCTTGGATTATTCGGTTCCTTTGTTTCCGGGAGTGAGACCTCCTCCAATGTAATGTTCTATGGGATCCTGCAAAAGGCCACACAGGTCCTCAACCTGGACTTCACCAAGGTGTATGCGGCCCACATGGTCGCCGGCGGAATAGCATCGGGGATAGCCCCGGCAAAGATTATCAATGCTGCGGCGGTAATCGATCAGCCGGGGGTCGAAGGGGCAGTAATCAGGAAATCTGCCGTTGTCGTGATCCTCCTGGCGTTCATTACATCGGCCCTTCTTATCCTCTTTTTATTCCTGTAAGCCAGGGCAGGTTTATGATATCCTTATTGTTCCCGATTCCCGGATTTATAATTTCAGTATAAAAAAAATATTTGCAACGGGGATATAATTTTTAAAATGTGCCGGAATTTATCGGTAACCTGCATGAAGCTGGGTACCTGGCATCATCTGAACGGTAATGAAATGAGGATTCCTGTTCCCTTGATTTTATTAATTCTTGGGCCCCAGAACCGAATAAGAACGATACACCATTCATTACACCTGATACTGACCGCAGTCCAGACAGCTTCCTTAGAACATTCACCCCTTTTGGATCGACAAAGGAATAGGTACCATTTCCCACCCTTTCATGGGATATATTCCTTGCAATTGCAATAAGGTCCAGATACGGCCTGAATAGTGGATCTGAAAATGCATTCTTTCCGATCTGCCCGGCATCAGGTTCGTAAACGATAACCACGTCTTTTTGCATCACCATAAGATGTCATGGGGAACCATCTGACTTTTCGGGGTGTTTTTGGCAAAAAAACAGTTCCGGTTTGAACAGAAGGGTAGTTGCACCGATAAACCTTCCATCGGGTGAGAATACATGCGATGCGATACAACCGCCGGTACCTTTTCGACGGGCAGGATAACGTCACTCATTACCGGCACTTTTTGCGAATACAGCCGTTTCAGGTGTTCCTGGTTAGTAAGGTTTTCCCCAATTACCGACCGCTAGGATTCAGGCTTCACCTTATAGATTATCCCTGTTTCATTGACAGTTTGATCGTATCGACCACCCAGGGAAACAGGCCCATTTCCACAAGTGCCTGATTAGTCTCGGTTGTATTAAGACGGGGAGGACCCGATCCTTGCCGCACCTGTTGATACCACAACATCCATTGCTGAAAGATCCTCGCCAACAGACACCGCAGCCACTAAAAGTGCTCACTGCATTTCATATCGTTCGGTGACCGGGTTTGAAGACTGTCCACCCGGAACCATGGTTGCAAGTCCGATCAGGCCAATAAACAACACGATCGCGATCGTTCCTAATGCTAGTATTATCGTCAGCCTATTCTCCCTTGGTTCCGTGGTGTTCCATCTTCTGTATTATTTAACGGTTGGTTTTAAGAACCGATTGATTATTCGGTGTTTTACCTCGCCCAGGCCTGATGGTTGACTATCTGAGACCCTTACCCGATTCCGGAGGTACAATTTATTAAAAATCCCGGAGAGAGTAATATCTGATGCCCAATTTGTTAGAAGAGAGAAACCGTTACACGCTGTACCTTGTGGCAGCGATCGCGGTTATCGCAATAATTATCTTCTGGCAGCTTATGGTGGCACTTATATTCGCATGCTCAATTGCCGTTATTGCGTTGCCCCTCCACAAGCGGTTCACCGGCAGGATTGGTGCTGAGGCATCGGCAGCCCTGATAACCGCGATAATGTTTTTGATTTTTGTGTCGGTCATCGCGTTTGCAGTGGGGTTATTACTCCAGAACCAGGAGTTCCTTAACGGCCTCGTATCAACAATTATCAACTGGGCCGGGCTTGGGAACAATAATCCTATTATATCGGCGTTCCATATTAATCAGAGCCAGATTGATGGATTAATAGGCAACAGCAACCAGATGATTAACCAATGGGCTGATTCGGTCATCAGCCAGCTTCCGGCACTCGGGTTCCAGTTGCTGGTGTTTTTCCTGAGTTTTTCTGTGTTCCTCTACAAGGGCGAGGCACTTTACCATTCTTCGTTTGCTATGCTCCCTGAACCATTAAAGGAGCCCGTAAGTCACCTGACTCATACAGCAATCGATGCTCTTTACGCCATATACGTTGTCCAGCTGATCATCGTGATAATTACCTTTTTACTCGCATTACCGTTTTTTTATCTCCTTGGATTTGAGCATGTATTGTTTTTCAGCACACTTGCAGGTCTCCTGAAAATTGTCCCTATACTCGGACCTTCAATCCTCATGGCATTGCTTGCAGTGTATGCATTGTCGGTATCCGATATGACTGCCCTGCTGCTCCTCATTTTAATCGGATACCCGGTAGTTTGCGCCTTACCTGATCTGTTTATCCGTCCTGTGCTGATGGGGCGGCGCACTTGCATTCATCCTGTCATCATGTGGATAGGATTCGTTGGAGGACTTTATACTCTCGGACTTGTGGGGTTTGTACTGGGCCCTCTGATCCTGGTATTGCTGATCACCGGGTACCACATCCTGAAGGGGGACCATGAAACATGCATGGTGGGAAGGAAGACGGGGCCTGACAAATAATAATGTTCATTTTTTCCCGAATTGACCGGCGTGGACACCTGGAAAAGAACCTGGGCGAACATTATGCGGCAGCACTGTCAGGACGACAATGATATGATAAGGCAATCACGGGGGCGTTGGTTGCACGGCAAAGACCCTTGAGGTAAGAGTACAATAAATAAAACACCGAGCAGATATGTACAGGAGCGAGGGTTGCCGAGCCTGGTCAAAGGCGATGGGTTTAGGGTCCATTCTCGAAGGGGTTCAGGTGTTCGAATCACCTCCCTCGCACTCTTATTCATTATATATTTTGTTTTTCCAGGGAAAGACTAAACTTCACGTCACACAAAGAACTCCTGGAGTGAAAACATATGGCTGGACTGAAATGGTACTTTTGCGTTATAATACTCCTGATACTTATAATCCCATCAGTATCGGGCTCGATTAGTGTCGGTAATATCATAGTGACCCCATCCGGGGACCTCATTTCCGGCCAGAATCCGCCTAAACTTGTTTCAGTCTCCTTTAAAGTTATTTTTATACCCGAAGCGGGGGTGACATTTTCCGATAGCAACTCCCTTGATATGTTTACCGATCTCGAAAATGCCCGATGGTCGTATTCAATCGTGTTAGATGATATCGCAAATTCACCGCTGACTAATACGGGAAAAAGCACCGAGATTAATGGCTGGCTCCTCTCTTACCCGTCTCGAAGGAATCTTGCAGTTCTGGTAAACATGACCGGTGAGGTCCCCACTGTCTCAACTACCGGCAAAAAGACACTGGTAAAGGTGGGTGTGTATAATGGGGTGAACGAGGTCTACCCCGGGTCTGCAGTTACCCGCGAGGCGAATATAATCCTGCCCGGCAACCCGGCCGTTTCAACAACAGCCACGATCCAGCAGTCCGGAAGTCAGACATCCGGGACCAGGGCTGTCACGGTTGCGGGTACTACACCGGTGCTCACAACAACACCTGCCTCCTCAACATCTGCATTAAGTATACCGATTAGCATCATTACCGTGCTATTCCTTTTAATTTCATTCATACCGCTAGGATTGCTGATATTCCATGATTATTTCGGTCTTGGAAAACTATCCTTTCCACAACCGTTCCCTGTACGGGTTGGGATCGCCGTAGTCCAGGTGCTTTGCGGGATCGGACTTCTGTCGGTCCTCCTTATGGTCCAGGATATTTACACAACCCTTGTTGTCGCAGGGAACGGTCTTGCACCTGTTTTTGTCTTGCTGGTGCTTCTGATGGTGTCGTATGTAATCCTGTCGGCATTTGCCCTCGCAATTGGTTCAATCCTCTCAAAAGCATTCCGCTGGACCCTTAAGATGCATAGTATTACCGGGATCGCGGTCCTCGTGCTCACACCTGTTGTATTAGTTACCCTTGGTTCAAACACCGACAGGACGGTTGTCATAGTTATTACTATTGTTTCGGCCTTGATTACAGTCCTGCTCGCGTTGTCGCAGGATCATACACTTCAGGACGATCTTGGGGGGGACTGGGTCTCCCAAATCTCAGGATTTTTCCAGCGTGTGAAAGGGGACCTCATCCCGAAAAAGATCATCCATTCAGATACGGGAAACGCAGTCGGAATTCTTAATACCAGGCTGGCAAAGGGTGAGATCGACCTCGAGGAATACAACCGGTTAAAAGAGGCCATTAAGAAATAATCCATTTTAAGATCTTCTTTTGTCATAGCAGTGTCATCCTGTGGCAGTGATATATCAGGTGCCCCTGATCTGCTTCCCAGGAAGTATCGTCCGGCCGACAAATAATTGGAATTTCCTGGCTCCTGTCCCGGGTACTGACATACATCCCTTAAACCAGTGACCCCGTCTGCTCGCATGGCAGATAGTAATAAAAGGTAGAGATTACCCGGATTTCCCCGATAGCCCCTGGTAGTTGGTCTTTCAGGCTTGAGCAATCCACCTGTACTGATACAGAGCTTCTTAACCTAGGGGAGCATGTATAGTATGCAGTTTTAATAGAGCTGTTTGAGAAATATCATGTATAAATCAAATTTTGGTGGATCGAGTAATTACGGCCCCCGTGAAATGACAAAAGTAGTCTGTTCAGATTGTGGAAAAGATTGTGAAGTACCATTCAAGCCAACCGAAGGCAGGCCTGTATATTGCCAGGAATGCCTCCCGAAACACAGGCAGCCCAGGTACTAACTAAAATAATCGTCTTTTTTTTAAGTTAACAATATTACTGTCACGTCCATCATAGACAGAGTAGTATGCATTTTACAAAATTATTCAGCCGACCCAAAAAACCTTTTCCTGATAAAGGGGTCAGTTTAGCCTTTTTATCCTTTTTTATTCCCTGCATAAGGATTTGGCGTTCCCAAATTGTCCTGCGTTGAAATCGGGCCTGGACCCTGGTTCACCCCATCCTGTATGATTAAACTTGAAAAACAGGGAGCATCAAACATTCCTGGGATATGAGTATTCAAAAAAATGTAATAATTTCCTTCCTAGAGGGTGTATCTGCCACCAATGTGGTAAAAACCAATGTTCTTATATATGGTTAATTATCTATACCTTACTAAAACAGAGGAACGAAGAGCTTATGAAGCCAGAAGATGCGAAGAAGATTATTTCAACAGCAATCGACAGAGAGGTCGAGTCATACACGTTTTACCGTGGTATTGCCGACAAAGTAAAGGATGCCAGCCTCAAGAAACTGTTTGCAGAACTTGCAGGGGAGGAAAAGCAACACCGCGAGTTCCTTCAGGGTATGCTCACGAAGGATGTATCGATGATGAAATTTGATGCATCACATGATTACAAGGTAGCGGACATGCTCCCGTCACCACCCCTTACCCCCGACCTGAAACCAATCGATGGCCTTGTTCTCGCGATCAAGAAAGAGCTGGAGGCCATGCAGATGTATACCCAGCTCGCGAAACTTGCCAAGGATACCGAGACGCAGCTGCTCTTTTCCCAGCTGGCAAACATGGAACGCGGTCACAAGGCGAGACTCGAAGATCTCTATACGGAAATGGCATTCCCTGAGTCCTGGTAGTATCAGGATATATAAAAAAAGAATTTTTTATCAGGGAATAACTTCCTTTACTTTTTTACGGTCCGGTCCATTGTTCGGAGCATTTAATAGCAGTTATTTCGGCCGAATTTTTCCATTCACATTCGTGTCAGGGCGGGTTATGGATCAAGGTTATCCAAGTTCAGTTCTTTTTCGGAAGGTGAAAATCCATGAGATCTCCAACGAATTTTGTCTTATTTCAGATATAAAACCAAATTTTATTTAATAGTAAAATGAGTTGAGAAATATTAGAAATAGATGTAACAACTCGAAAGCTTCATACAAGGCGGATATCCCCTTGCTGCCTGACCAGTATTTCTTTTTCCCCACGGTATGTCTGGACGACGCCGATAATCCGGACGGTATCACCGGCTTTTAATGATATCCCACCTGCAGAAGTGGCAGGGATGAAAACGGGAGTCCCATTCACGGTAAGTATCAGGTCTGCCCCGCTTTTTGTTACTACTATTCGGTCCACGGTCCCCTCCAGCATGACAAGGGATCCTTCGGCCGATGTACTGCTATAATGTGTTGAAAATGTGGATTTTCCAATCGACTCAATAATAATGGATCCGGCAATAACGGCAAGAGTTACCAGTACGAGAAGTAAAAAGGCATTTCGTTCCTGCCGGGTAATCATAGATCCAGATTGTCTCCGGGACATTGTTATAACCGACAGCTTTAAAAGTTAACAGTGTTAACATATGATCATGTCAGGAAATCTTCCTCCCTCATCAAAGACCGTCCTCTCCCTCCTGGACGAGAGTGGGGCAATGACCCACAAGGAGATTGTAAAGAAGAGCAACCTGGCCCCAAGAACAGTCCGTTATGCCTTAAAGAAGCTGAAGGAAAATCACCTTATCATTGAGAAATTCAACTTCAGGGATGCACGGCAGATCATATACCAGGGCAGGCCCCAGACGATGGTGTGTGCATGAGCGAAAGCCCATGCAACATCATGAAATGTGATTCACTCGCCCGAAAATACCTTCCGGGTATACGGGCCGAGATGGTTTACCGTCTGGTAAACGATAAAGGCATGAGCCAGAGCGATGCTGCAAAGCGGCTCGGGGTCACCCGCGCTGCAATTTCTCAATACATGAGCAAAAAGCGGGGTGCAGACATAAAACTGTGCGGGGACATCGATGGCCTGATTGACCGCTGGGCGATGGCCGTGGCCGGTGAAGATGACCAGATCACGCTGTGTGATGTATGTAGATGTGCAATGAAAAAGTAACGAAGGCCGATATGGCTGTGATTATTACAATTCCTGACCAGATTACAATTCATTTCCCCTCCTGTTTTTCCTGTTCCGGACTTTTATTCATAAAAATGACGGTACGGAAACGATTTTTTGAATGATCTGAAGAATATTCCTATATATCAGACAAGCCCTGAGTCCCTATCGAGTAATAATGTAACAATGGATAGTACACGCCCGTATGAACAATTTTCAAAATTTCAAAAATTATGGCTTAGTTAAAACCCTGTATTTTTAATAAAAGAATTAATGCATAAAACCCAGGAGTTTTTTGCCCCTTTGCCCAGTCCAGTAAGATAAACTTTCGGAAAGGGTTCTCTTGCCATCATTTGAATAGTTATCATATATTCTACTCAAAGTCACATCCCGATCGGGGTCTCTGAATTTTGCGAAGGTGGAACACTGGAAGCTTGAATAAATTTGAGACGTATCAATCGACAAAAAAGTCAACATGTGAATAATTCGACAGCCCCGATTCGATTCCACGTCCTCAAATCAGGAATTTTTCCTCATGTCCATTTTTTTTCGCATTGTCATCCCTATAGCTTGTAGTTTTTCAATCCCTTCGGTTCCTTCACGATAGTAATACATGAGGGGATGAAAATAGTCCGCGGTCAGGTGGTCCTGGAATTGTTTCTGATAACGGACCTCAATACAGGGGTCTCCCAGAAAGCCTTTTGATAGAGAAGAAATCTTCCTTTTCAAAGGAGAAATAGGTCTTCTCATATTCGGAAGGAACCTTACGTCGCCGAAATGTTTAAGGAACTTAAAAATCCTCATTCACCGGTTCATCAAGCTGTTACTCTTTCATCAGGGAACCGTCAACACCATGCCTTATACTGGATCGATCGAATGATTCGCATCAATTAACCCCCATTGACGAACTTTTTCCGATTCACTGATTTTTTCTCCGCCAGTACAGTATACCCAGCAAAACAACCATGATAAAAGCTATCCCGATTTTTTGATATTCCATCACCGGACCCTGGCTTTTCCCTGTTATCGTGGACTGTTCCCAGTCGTCTTCAAACACCGTTCCATAGTACCGGGCCGCCTCCGGCTGCTCGATAATGACCCCTGCTTCGCGGTTGAAGGTAGGGGAATTGTAATTCCAGTTGATGCTGCTGACCAGGACTTTTTTCCGGTCAACAATGACACCCTTGTTATGAATTTTTTCCAGTTCATTCCTGTCCAGCTCCGCACACCTGGCTTCAAGCGGGAGATTGCCCGATAACGCCACCTGGTTGATATACGCCATCATTTCATCATTATCGTCCTCACCCTCCGTGTTAAACCAGTAAGAGTCGAGCAAAACCCTCACGGTAACACCTCGGCGAGATGCATTTATCGCTTCGGTAAGGTACCGATTTGGGACATATCTGGATTCATTGCTGATATATGCCTGCTCGATATCTATCTCGTTTGTTGCCGAACGCAGGAGATCGAGAATAAGATAACTGGTGTCAGGGGCAAGGACCGGAGTGACATTCGCACCCTCAAATCTCAACGGTGAGAATTCCTTTGTATGAGGCTATCGTTCCACCCTGCTCGAATGGCCCTCCCTTCCCGATAACCGGGCTGATACCCTCACCCTTGAGGTCTGACAGGAACACATTCCTGAAATATGTCGCTATCCGCGAATCAATTAGGCATACACCCCAGCCCCTGTTTCCAGATTTGCCTTCATCGGGAAACCCGTTCTTTTTAAAATTCTCGCTCGTGATGAACAGGTACAACGAATCTACAACAACATACTTGGCGTGATCGTAACGATAGGGTGCATGACTCTCTCCGGTTGTCCCCATCTGCCAGACCGAAATATTATTTTTCCTGAACAGGTCGCAAATAGCATTGTCTTCCGCGGTCATTCCTCCGACCGGCCCGCCTTCCAGCAGCACGGTCACATTAACCCCCCGTTTTCGGGCACTGATAAGAGATTCCGCCATTGTTGGACTGGAGAATTCATATACGTTCAAAAGGATTTCAGATCCTGCCTGGCTGACACAGTTATCAAATAATTCAACCGAACAATCAGGTGCTACAAAACAGACACCGGAAATGCCGGTAAAGTTCTCAGGAGGAATGCGTGACTGCCCCAGCATAATCACACGCGTATCCCAAACCCCGCCATCCAGGAAATGGATTTGTCCCTCCCTTGGTTTGACGTCAGATGGCCATGAAACCGTTTGCAATAGTCTGCCGTGCTCATAGAGCATCAGCTCGTCCTTTGTATTGGCGAGCCTGAAGGCACCGGCCGGGATTACTTCCGGGACTTCCTGCATATAATTGTTGAACTCGAAATCCGGCAACCGATGATGTACACGAGTATATGCAGTCCCGTTATATGCAACGGTTATTTCCCCGTCAATCCACGATCCCGACGGAAACCGGAAACCGCCTTCGCCGTCTGATATGGTAATTCCATCAAGATATCCCGTTCCTGAAAGGACCACATATTCATCCGGATCATCTTTCAGATAAGTATCAGGGCAGAATTCGACAATAGCGAATGCCGAAACAGAGGGGACAATAATGCAAAAAAGAAGGAGCACCGGAAGAATCTTCACTATTTCTGGTTGCAGCCCTGTTTTAATAATCTGACGATATAGATCTTTACCTATGCAGGGGCCTTTCGTGATGAAAATAGGCGGGAGCCTGATCAATGAGGCCCCGTGGATCGTTCATACCCTTCTGGCGTCACCCTGCCCGATCCTGGTGGTCCCGGGCGGGGGCCCGTTTGCAAATCTTATAAGAGCATTGCACGCGCCGGATAATGAGAGCCATTGGATGGCAGTTCTCGGGATGGAACAATATGGCTGGTATCTCGCATCTCACGGGATCGATACCAGTCCAGATCTCCAGGTGCCGGAACGACCCACGGTATTTCTGCCCTACGCCCTCCTGAAGAAAGAAGATCCGCTTCCACACCGGTGGGATATTACATCAGATACCATCTCAGCCTGGGTCGCTTACCGTCTCGGGCTCGACCTCGTGGTCCTCAAATCCCGTGATGGGATTATGAAGGGAGGTACTCTTCTGCGCCGGATAAACACACCCATGGTATGCGAAGAATTGGACCCTGATTTTATCAGGTTTGTCCTGGATCACGGGGTGCGCACCCTGATCATGAACGGTAGCAAGACCGGAATGCTCCAGGCGTTGCTCCGGAACGAGAAGGTAGAAGGTACGAGGATCGGTACAACCTTTTAATTGTTTAAAAAGAGAAGTTATAAGGAATCTCAGGAGTTACCATGTCAGACAAGAAATGCACATCATGCTGTGCTCCACTCGCAGAAGAAGGCGCCACGGAATTTGGATGCCCTTCATGTGGTTACGGCATCAAGAGATGCTACCGGTGTAGAGAACAGAGTATCCCCTATACATGTCCAAAATGCGGGTTCGGGGGACCATAAGCGATGGGAGACGTCGCACTGATTCTCAGGGTTATGCCCGAATCCCCGGAAGTTGACCTTGACGCACTCAAAGGGGAAATCAAAAAAATCCTCCCCCGTGTACAGCAGATTGTTGAAGAACCGATCGGCTTTGGTTTAAAAGCCCTGAAACTTGTCGTAGTGGTCAGCGATCAGGGCGGCGAGACGGATGCCGTTGAAGGAAAGATCAGCGGCCTCAAAGGCGTCGAGCGGGCAGAGATCGTTGAACTTACCCTGATGTAACATAAGAATTCACGAACAGATTCTTATTTTTTTTATGTTTTTTAAGAAACAGGATTTTTGTTATTTTGAGGATTTTTGATCTTCTCTGGATTTTTCAAGTGCCTGCAGCACCTGCTGTGTAATTGTCCTAATTTTTTCCACGGACTCCCGGAACTGGACCACTTCCGACTCGTCAATCTTAATCGTTACAGGGAATACGCCGCTTCGGTTTACCCGGGCAGGGACACTGATACAGACATCCCCGATATCATGGACTTCCCTTCTTATATACGCAGATACCGTCAGGATCCGGTTTTCGTCCCCAAGGATTGTCTTTACAAGGGTTGCGATTGCTTCACCCGGGCCATATACTGTTGACCCTTTGCCCCTGATGATCAGTTCGCCGCTGTTTTTGACCGATTCCACCATCTCTTTGATTGGAATGCGGGAAAATGCAGGAAGATTACTGATCTGGATACCACCTATTGTCGTTGCCGACCAAAGCGGTACCATGCTATCCCCGTGTTCCCCGATAATACGGGTATGTACTTCACTCGGGTGAACCCTGAAGTAAGAGGCTATCAACGATTTGAGCCTCATTGAATCAAGATGCGTACCAAGGCCAAATACCTGCTGGGGTTGCAGCCCTGAATATTTCAATGCCACCGAAGTCATCACGTCGACAGGATTGGTTATCATGAATATCTTCGTGTCCGGAGCAACCATCGCGATCGATTCAGCAAGCCCGGATACGATATTCGCATTTTGGAGCGCGAGATCAAGCCGGGTCTGGCCTGGGTGCCGGGCGTTTCCCGCCGTGCATACTACAATTTCTGACCCTTCAATTTCCTCGATATCGGTCGTCCAGTCGATTTTTGTATAATTACCGCATGCGGCAAATGAATCCATCAGGTCATGTGCAATGCCATCAAGGAGATCTTCTCTTCCCGGCCTTCCGTGAAGAAGGATCTCGTTGACATAAGGTATCTCGGATATCGCATGCGCAGCGAACATTCCGACATTACCAGTTGCACCGATGACCGTGACTTTAGACATAGTTTTAGCACAAAATAGGGACACGTTCTCGGTCGACAATACGCTGCTGCATTTGCTGAAGAACCCTTTCTCCACCCCGCCACCCTGTGGGCGCCGAATGTCCACAGTAAGTCTGCTCCCTTCCGGGCCTGGACCGGTCTCTGCAGCTGCAGGTCGCCACTCCCTCCGGAGTTTTGATCCCTGTCCACCGACCTCACAGGACGAGGCTTCTTCGTCAGGATACCAGAAGCTCCAGCAGCCCGCTGTTGCCTTCCTCAAACTTCGCCCCCCGCATACCGACGGTTTCGGGTTACAAGTGACGCCGGGCCACCCGGGCTAGTCCCCATATTCAATGCACACTTCAGGGGATAAATACCTCTCCGCTGACATGCTCCCGGTATAGCGCAGTGATATGCTGTATAAGCCCGATATCTTCCTTATTAAAGAGATCGAGGGCTGTAAGGACCGGGACTTCGGGAAGCACACGGTAAAGGTCTTTAAGGTCACCCTGGTACACCTCGATACTCTGCCTGCCAAGAGTTTCTGCAATCTTTTTCAGGCATCAGGCCAACCGGCCGGGCTTTCATCTCTTCGTAGCTTTTATGCATGACTACTTCGTCAATCGCGAGAAATTCGCCATTGACAGAAATATTAAATGCAGACCAGAATGCGGCAGAATACCATGCGTCATTCATCACCACGTGCGGCACTCCGAGCCTGGCTGCAGTCAGGCCGAGCGTGCCGATACCACATGCAGCGTCAACAAACCACTGGGTATTGAGCGTAATCTTTCGCTCGACCGAGTCGATTTTCGGGTTATAACCGCGGGGAAATTCAATATGTATCTGCGACTGCTGCTGGTACAGAACCAGTGGTCCGGATGAAGTAGGGAAAATGCTTGCACGAACATCACACCCGGCAAGGAGCTCATAAGTCTTCGGATCTCCGCTAAGTCCGGGTTCTGCGATCCCAGGGACAAAATCCCCGCACCTGACAACCCCCCTGATTTCGGGGACCTCCTTGAAAAAGGCGTTGTGCCACCTCGGGTGTCGCTACCCTCGATACAAGCACCAGCGACCTGGAAGGCAGGTGCGGGGGTTCCCTCATAAAAAAGCCGGGATGAATAAGAGGCATACCGACTTTCGAAAGGGGTTCGGTACCCTGAAAGCAGGCCTCCCTCGATCATGACCACGTAAATGTGTGCAAAAACTTCGTCGATAAACCGCTTCCCGCAGGTACAGGGTGGCTCGTAAAAGCGATTTTTTAGCGGGGCCCTTTTATCGAGTACCCTGCCATGGCAATCAGGACAGGGAGAGAAAACCTGCCCAATAGTCAGCAGCATTTCATGGGCGTTGCTCAACGCAGTCACCGCCACATACGGGACACTTCATACGGTTCTGTTGACCGGTATCCATAGATAGTTTTTCAAAAAAAGATCATCCAGAATGGGCCCGATGCGATTCGAACGCATGACCGCCCGGTTATGAGCCGGGCGCTCTAACCGGACTGAGCTACGGGCCCGGATAGGGATTGAGCGCCCCCCACAGGGCTCGAACCTGTGACATTCGGATTAACAGTCCGACACTCTACCAACTGAGTTAGGGAGGCACATTGGTTGTGTCCTAATAGATTCTTTGTGAGGCTTTTTAAAATTAACTGTTAGATAGACAATCTAATAAAAACAAAGACTCTGGTTTATTTGTCCTTATTTCATGTGTTTGACGGGTTCGAGCTTCATTGATTCAAGAAGATCAATCAGATCATCAAGGTTATCATCCAGATGACACAACAGATCTTCTGTCTGTGAAGTCACTGTCGCGCCTGCAGGTGTTGCCCTGATGTAGCCGAGTTGTTCGAGCACACGGAGGGAATAGCGGATCCGGTGAAACGGCAGGTCAAGCAACTCCGACAATTTCATAATACCGATTGGCTGGTGCTCCATGACAGCCCTGATTACGAGAACATGCCTTGAGAGGAGTTCGATCTCATCTTTCATCTTCTGGAGCATTTTTGTTGTGCCTCATGGTTCTTTTTTTTCCGTTTCCGGGTTCATTTTTGGTCCTGATGCTCGGTGAGCCACTGCTTCGTTCCGTGGTATTTCCTGATGAAGACATAAATCATTATGAGGTCAAGTACCAGGAGTACGGGTGGAAGATAATATTTGAACGGCACCGGGGCAAGAAACAGGACCACCACGATAAAAGCGGCAACAAGTATAATCACGTTCAACAGAATAGTGAGCGCATAAAATTTCAATTTAAACTGTTCTTTTGCCTTCTCTTCCATTACTCATAGGTCATCTTAATCATAAAAGTACTTGTGGTTTTAGCGTGAATATCTCCTATGGACTCGCTGGATGACGTGATCAGGCGTTCTGGTGCTGATGCATATGTTGCATTCGGCTCGTCACAAAATGCAGATATCAGATATCTCACAAGGTTTCGGACCGAAGATCCCTTTGTATATATCAAAAAACCCGGTGAGAAAGGATTCATGGTTATTGGCCAGATGGAATATGAACGTGCAATGAGAGAATCAATCGCTGCGGTAATGACCAGGGGGGAGTCAGGCCTTCTTGATATTATCAAAGAGGAGCCGATTAAGCACCGCGCCTACGCAAAAATGATTGCGAATCACGCCGGGCCACGCATCCTTATACCCGCATCGTTTCCCTACGGCATCGGTCATGAACTTGAATTGTTCTGCGAGGTCACACTTGACGCCGGTTCAGTCGAGACTGCCCGTTCATTTAAATCAGGTGACGAAATCGATAAGATCAGAAATGTCCAGGCAGCCACCGATATTGCAATGGAACGGGCAATCTCACTGATTAAAGCGAGTAGCCCTATCAAGGGAATCCTGTATTACCGAGGCCAACCAGTAACCTCAGAACAGGTCAGATCGCTTATGCATAAAACCCTGATGGATTATGGATGTCATGCCATCGATACCATTGTTGCCTGCGGGAAAGACACCGCCCTGCCGCATGCTCTCGGAAGCGGGCCACTGATGGAGTCAGAGCCGATTGTGATCAGATATATTCCCTGCGGACGACATGAGCGGGTATTTTACGGACATGACAAGGACCGTCGTCAGAGGGGAACCTGCCCCGGAACTTTATGAGATGTACATTGCCGTACGCGAAGCCCAGGACCTTGGAATGTCCCTCGTTCGACCTGGCGCAAGTGGATCAGCTGTCCATCAGGCGGTTGTCGACCTGTTCGCAGAGAAGGGATATGAGAGCAATAATTCTGGATTCACTCATAACCTTGGGCATGGGGTGGGCCTCGAAGTCCATGAACAGCCGACCCTTGGTCCCGCGGGGGGCTCTCTCGCCCCCGGAAATGTAGTGACCGTTGAACCAGGACTCTATTACCGGGATGTAGGGGGAGTTCGCCTCGAGAACACGGGGGCGGTTACGACAGGTGGATTCAATTCATTTACGCAATTTCCCCGGGAATTTATACTCTAGGTGGTTGGGATGGAGGACGAAATATTTGATAAATACTGCCAGGCTGGAGCTTTTGCCGCATCGGTAATCAGGAAAGGCGCCAGGGAGATCCGACAGGGGGAATCCTACCTCGATGTAATCGAATTCATCGAAGATTTGGCTTCTTCGAACGAATCAGGACTTGCTTTTCCGCTCAATGTCTCCCTGAACGAAGATGCCGCACATGATACTGCATCCACCGGGGATGAGCGGGTATTTGCGGCTGGTGACCTGGTCAAGCTGGACCTTGGGGTCCATTTCGATGGTTACATAGCGGATACGGCAATCACAATTGACCTTGGAAACAACGGCCTCCTCGTGGACGCATCGCGTGAAGCACTTTCCAAAGCTATTGAAAAGGTGCGTCCGGGGGTTACTGTGGGAGAACTTGGGTCTGCCATCCAGGCCGAGATTGAAAGCAGGGGATACCGTCCGATCGCAAACCTTACCGGTCATGGACTTGATCGGTTTGTCGTGCACAAGCCACCTAATATTCCAAACGTCGCGATACAGGGCGGAACGGTACTTGCAGAGGGAATGGTTTTTGCAATCGAACCTTTTGCATCGACCGGTTCAGGTCATGTTGGCGAGAAGCGGAGAGTTGAGATATTCCAGCAGATTTCGGAAAGACCGGTAAGGCTTGCCTCGGCGAGGAAGGTCCTTGAGGCGGTCAGGGGTAGGCATGGCATGCCCTTCGCAAAACGATGGCTACCCGATAACAAGCCCGATATCGCCCTTACAACACTTATCCGTTCAGGTGCAGTCCACGCTTACCCCGTATTGTCCGATATCCCCGGATCACTCGTCTCACAACATGAACACACCATCATCGTTACAGAAGATCACTGTATCGTGACAACGGCTTGAGATACTCTTATCCGGTGCCAGATTGAATATTAAAGGTTACAGCCATGTCTGGAGACGATGAGACCCTTAAAATTCTGGATGTGCTCCTCTGCGCGGAAATATTCAACCAGAACCAGAATCTGGATGTAAATGACCTTACGCCGGAGCACCGGATCATGTTCGGACTCGGCTCAGCGTCCGGAATTAAAAGGCCCATTACGGTCAGTGAAAGTACAATCCGGAGGGTACTTCAGATCCAGGACCCGCGCGGAAAAGTCGCAGACAACCCGGTGGTCATCTATGAGGAGTTCGGACAACGTTTCAGAATTCCGGCCCTCGAGGCAGCCGCGAAATGGTTCCTGGGTCATGGGGGCATGCCCTACATAAAAAAGAACCCGGCACTTGCATTTTATTTCGAAAAACTAGACTCTTCCGGTATAACGTATAAGGATGTGAAAGCGTCAAACCCTCCGTTCGAGGATAGCAGGTCGTACCTCGATGGGAAAATATCGGAGATAATTGCCGCAGACGAACGCCTGAGAACCGCAATGGACCTGATCATTATCAACGCACCAGATGAGATCGAACAACAGATCGATGACCTTGTCTGCACGTCGGAACAAAAAGACATCATTGCAAAAATGGGGGTTGCAATTTTCCACCGCGAATTCCTGTTGAAACATAGGATCCATGAGGTTGGTAAGTTATTGTTCGTAGGTCCTCCCGGGACGGGAAAGACCTCCCTCGCCCTCGCAATGTCCCACGCCATGCATATGCCGATCCTCGAGGTCCGGCTCTCGATGATAACGTCACAATACCTTGGTGAGACCTCAAAAAATATTGACAGGATATTCGAATTTGCAAAAAAACTCTCACCATGCATCCTCTTTATCGATGAATTCGATTATGTGGCCAAAAGCAGGGTGACTGATGACCATGGTGCCATGAAAAGGGCAGTGAATTCACTCCTGAAAAATATCGACAAAATGAACCTCGTGAAAAACGGGGTGCTCCTCATTGGCGCGACCAACCATCCCCAGCTCCTTGATGAGGCAGCATGGCGCCGGTTTGACGAGGTCGTGGAGTTTTCACTGCCAAGCGAAGAAATGAGGGAACGGATCCTGAAAAAGATCACGCATTCTGTTGGGTGTGAATGCGATTTCCGTTACCTTGCAGCACAGACGGAAGGACTATCGGGTTCGGACCTCCGGATGCTAGTAAAAGAGGCCATACTCTCATCAATCATGGATGGAAGGCATGCGATATTGCAGACCGACATCGAAAAGGGTATTCAGATGGTGAAAGGCAGGAGCGTAATCCGGAACCTCAACTGGTTATAGTATGAAAATTACGCTTCTCGGGACGGGGGATGCGACTGGTACGCCAAAAATCGGCTGCAAATGTCCGCAATGTACCCATGCACTTGAGTCAGGGGCGACAAGGCTCCGCACATCCCTCCTCGTGGAGAATGGGGGGAAAAACATCCTCATTGATTCCTCTCCCGATCTCCGGTTTCAGTTAATCAGGACCGGTTCACCCCATATTGATGCAGTGATATGGACACACGGGCATTATGACCATTTTATGGGGTATGGCGAATTCTACCGCGTCCAGGACCTTCCACCTGTGTACGCGGCCCCGCCGGTACTCGAATATTGCGGGGAGATTTTCTCTTTCATGTCGTTTAGCCATAACCCTGTCGAGGCGTACGAGCCATTTACTCTCTTCGGAGTTACCTTTACACTGATAGAAGTCAACCACCCACCGGTCTATAGTTGCGGGATCGCTATCTCTTGTAATGGTTCAAATATAGGATATACTGCAGATACACGTTCTGACATTCCGGAACGCAGCAGGAAATTACTTTCAGGAGTTGATCTCCTCCTCGTTGATGCGCTGGCCCCAAGGGGCTACCACGTCTACAAGCACATGAGCTATGAGGAAGCGTGCCAGATGGCTATAGATCTCAACGCTGTGGAATTCAGGTGCGTTCACATGAGCCATGCAATCCGCTGGGACCAGCCCCATATCGGGAAAGACGGGGAATGCTTCAATTTTGATTGAGCCCTGAATATCTGAAGAACTCGTACCTCAACCGGTTTTGCTTCATTACAATGATTTGACAGGCGAGCCAGGACCCGGGCTTATTTGAATTGGTCTTAATTAAGATGGAATCGGACCCCGGGTTACCATTGGGACAATCGGGTACACTGTTTTCCCATACATCACGGTTGTGTATTACCAATACCATTATGGGAGTCACATTCCCAATCATAGGTGAATGAATATTAAGTTGCTTGAACTGGAAAAAGACAAGGCCCGGCTGATTGTTCAGGGGGAGGGTCATACCTTCATGAATACCCTGACGGACGAGATCCTGAAGGACCCCGATGTCGATGTGGCCAGGTATATTATAGAATTCCAGTTTTCAGACCCTGAACTCCTGGTAACCACAAATGGCAAGAAAGATCCCCTCGATGTGATTAGGGACGCATGCAGCAGGGTATCGGGTCAGTGCGATGAACTGCTCTCACAGATGAAAAAGCAGTAAAATATTTCTTTTTTTATCGGATACTTATCCGAAAAGATATGTCCAGGTATCGTTACTTCATCGGCTATTGATGGGTTGATGGTCGGTTATGAATCTATACAGCCCGCTCTGTAAACACGATAGACCCGGAAATCCTTGCAATCTTTACCTTGACCGTCTGTCCCGGCTTCGAATTCGAGACATACATAATGTATTTACCCATCTTGACCACTCCATCACCCCGTTTCGAAACCGACTGAATTTCGACCTCCAGTATTGCACCCTCCTGAAGCTCATTGGTAATGGGTTCCGTGCGTGCCTTCCTCTTTTTTACCGGGCGGTGACCACCGCATGCATCACAACGCAGGAGGAGGAACCGGTCATCCTTCACAAGACGGGTATCAGGCCGGCCACATTCTGAACAAATTACATAATCTTCCACGTAACTCTTGACAAGTGAATTGATGAGGGAACTTTCAAATTTTCCGTTGAATATTGCCCTGTTTCCATCGATCTTCCCTGCAGTACCAAGTTCTCCCAGCAGGAACTTCATCAGATGGTCTTTGTCCCGCCTCGCAACGTCTGCGATTTCTGCAAAATTTTCGAGGACGGTGGTCTTACCTTCAATATAACTCTTAGTTTCCGGAACGGTAAACCGTTCATGGGACTCACTGACCTCAGGCATGTGTGAATATGCCTTTTTTAAAAGTGCCTCATACGATTCGACCATAGTTGTATAGTATAAGGGACGTCCGAGGTAATAATGATGGGTAAACAGTACCTGAACCGATCTGGCGGGAAAAGGTTTTGTGGATAACCATTGAATTTTTATTCTTCGTGCTACTCATCAAATGGACTAATTTTCTGTGAACCACCCTCGAAATAAATTCTGCCAGAGCTCTTTGAACACTTCTGAAAAAAGAAAAAAATATTTACTGATTATTGCCTGAACTGTGGCATCAGCGCACGCACTTCAGCCCCGACTTTTTCAATCAGGTGGTCTTCATCCCTCTTTGTCAGGGCATTGAATACCGGGCGGTTGACCGTGTTCTCAAGCATCCATTCCCTTGCGAATTCCCCGCTCTGGATCTCCTCAAGTATCTCACGCATTGCCATCTGGGACTCACAACCGATTACACGAGGGCCGCGTGTGAGATCCCCATACTGGGCAGTATTACTAATGTATCTCCTCATATTCGTTAAACCACCCTCGTAAATCAGGTCGACAATCAGCTTCGTTTCATGGAGTACCTCCAGGTACGCCATTTCCGGGGAATACCCGGCTTCGACAAGGGTCTCAAACCCGGCCTTGATAAGGGATGTAATACCACCGCAAAGTACTGCCTGCTCCCCGAAGAGGTCGGTCTCGGTCTCTTCGCGGAACGAGGTCTCGAGCACTACAGCACGGGTTGCCCCGATCCCTTTTGCATATGCAAGCGCGATCTTGTGTGCCGTGCCTGTGTAATCCTGTTGAACGGCTATCAATGCCGGGACCCCCTTTCCTTCTTCATATTGCCGCCTTACCATGAACCCGGGGCCTTTCGGGGCGACCATAACAACGTTAACATCCGGCGGGGGGACAATCTGGCCAAAATGAATATTGAACCCGTGGGAGAACATCAGGGTTTTCCCCTTGGTTAGATATGGCTTCACCTCACTCCTGTATATCGCAGCCTGGTTCTCATCAGGGAGGAGAATCTGCACCACGTCAGCCATTTTAACGGCTTCCATGACCGGATACACTTTGAATCCATCCGATGTGGCCGCGTCCCAGCTTTTTCCCGGACGGAGCCCGATGATTACGTCCATTGCGCTGTCACGGAGGTTCAGTGCCTGGCCCCTCCCCTGGGAACCATACCCAATAACCGCAATACGCTTCCCGGACAGGACACTTAGATCTGCATCTGACTCATAGTATTTTTTCAACATGGTCTCACCTCCTTATATCAGCAACCAAGCACATAAATATTTTATAAAAAAACTATTCAGAGTACCTTGGGTATATCCCCTTTTGGAGAGCGATCAACCATTAAAGAGACAACGGAACCGAGATTCGGGGGCATTCTGCCGGATGTTCAATCGACATGCCCCGATGTACGCATTAATCTGACCCGGGTAGGGGTCAAGAATGTGAAAAAACTCGTTGAAGTCTCACGCCCTGACAAGCGCCCGGTTATTTTCATTTCGAACTTTGACGTGTTCGTCGATTTGCCCGGGAGTCTCAAAGGAGCTAACCTGTCACGGAATTTTGAAGTGATAGACGAGGTGCTCCAGCAGGCGATTGATGGTGATGTGAAGGAGATCGAAGAGCTCTGCAGCGTGGTTGCCAGAAAGTTGCTTGACCGGCACGAGTATGCAGACCGTACCGAGGTCCTGATGCGGAGCCAGTTCATGGTGAAACGGGAAACCCCTATCAGCAAGACCAGTTGCCATGAAGTAGTGAGCGTCCACGCACGGGCAGTTGCCAGGAGGACATTCCGGAGCCCCATCGTAAGGAAGAGCATCGGGGCTGAGGTGATGGGGATGACCGCCTGCCCATGTGCCCAGAATATCATGAAAGAGCGGGCACAGTATGTCCTCGAAGATCTCAATGTAAATAAGGACATCATTTCAAAGTTCTTCGACGAGGTCCCCATGGCCACGCATAACCAGAGGGGGAGGGGTTTCCTCTGCATTGAAACCGATGACGACCAGCATGTAAAACTTGAAACAATCATCGACATCCTGAAGGAATCGATGAGCGCCCCAATTTTTGAATTGCTCAAACGTGGTGATGAAAGTTACGTGGTCCTGTCTGCTCATAAAAATCCGAGATTTGTGGAGGACTGTGTCCGGGAGATGGCAAAAAAAGTCCTTGCTGAATTCCATGATCTCGCTGGAGACGCCCTTGTTACAATAAAACAGACGAATGAGGAGAGTATTCACCAGCACGATGCCTACGCGGAACGCCAGGCAACAATTGCCGAACTTTTTGTCGAACTGAACGGCGAAAACCATTAAATTCCATTTTCCCGATTACCGTATCCACTACAGGTTTCCAGGTCTTCGGCTCTACCCTTTGAATCTGAAAGGGGGTTATACCAAAACAAATTAGAACGGTATATCACCGGTCTGTATTTCCAAACGTATCCAGAGTATTCTAATCATCGGATATCGCCAAATAATATATCTGAAAGACCAGTCCTTTCCACCTGATGTCTTAAGAAGGCTGGGTAAAAAAATTATGGCCTCCCCGACCTTTGAAAAGCGAAAAAACATTGATTATTTCTCTTCTCTTCCGTGAAATCGGCGCTATCAGGAGAATTGCAAAGCAGATATATAATTGGAAGTTGTAAAATTAAACTGAACGTACTAGGTACGGTCAAAAGATCTCCTTAGAAGAGATTTGTGTGGATTACACCGGTATCGCGAAATGAACAACTCAGCATAAATGAGGCGATAATATTGTCGAAAGTTGTAGAGATTTCCCCAACCACAAGACACGAGGGACACTCAAAACTTGTCTTGAAGGTTAACGACGCAGGTATCATCGAAACGGGTAACTGGTGTTCCATTACCCCGGTGAGGGGAGTTGAGAGACTCGCCGTCGGTAAGACGATGGAACAAGTCCCCAAGATTGCGTCACGTGTCTGTGGTATTTGTCCGATTGCCCACACACTTGCAGGGATAGAAGCAATGGAAGCATCAATCGGGTGTGAAATACCCCAGGATGCCTATCTCCTGCGTGTGATCCTTCAGTTGGCAAACAGACTGCACAGCATTGCATTGCATGATATCCTGATCCTGCCCGATTTGTATATTCCGGGCACCGATACAAAGATCAACCCGTTCACTCCCGAAGAACCGGTTCGCAGCGTTGCAAAGCGCATCCAGAGGCTCCGTGAGATTGGTCAGACCATTGGTCAGACCGCCGGCGGAGAAGCTGTGCACCCAAGCAACCCGCGCATTGGTGGTATGTACAAGGCATGTACACCACGGGCAAAGATCAAAATGTATGACCTTGCAAAGGAAGGTCTCGTCCTTGCCCACCAGCAGATGGACTTCATGATCGCAGTCCTCCGGAATTTCCAGAAGAGGGACTGGGCAGAAGTCGGTGGAAAGAAGATTGCTATTCCGAAGGACCTCGGTTACCACAACCAGGGCTACATGGCAACACACCCGTTCTATGGAAGCACCAGCCTGGACGAGATGCCAACCTGGGACTATGACCGCTTCAAGGAAGTCAGGCCATGGGACTGGTACATGGGCGAGATGGAAGTTGATCTCGCAGATCCGAGTTACCCGATTGGCGGAACATCCCCTGTCGGCACAAAAGTGAACCCCCAGATGGAAGCCTGTACAGGAATTCCAATGTATGATGGGGCACCTGTCGAAGTAGGCCCACGTGCACGTCTTGCTGTATTCAAGGGATATGATGAGAAGGGAACTGTTGGTCAGAACATCGCCCGTGAAATGGAATACACGGACAGCTTGTATGCGATGATCAATGCACTTGACGAGTACGACCCATCCGGCCCGGTCCTTGCAGACGAGATCCCCTGTGGAGACGGATCAATGGGATGGGCAGCAAACGAAGCACCACGCGGCACCGATGTTCACCTTGCAAGAGTCAAGGACAACAAAGTGCTCTGGTACTCAATGCTCGTGCCAACAACCTGGAATTTCGGGACCTGCAGTGCCGCACTCACCGGTGCGCCATGGCAGCTTGCTGAAATTGTAGTTCGTGGGTATGACCCCTGTGTGTCATGTGCTACCCACATGATTGTGATCGATGAAGACAACAAGTTAGTTGCCCAGAAGCTCATCCAGTGAGTTGTAACACGAATGTTGTTCACCGAGATCGTGATTGCAGGGTGTGGAAACCCCCTGTTTGCAGACGATGGATTCGGACCGGCAGTAATTGAGGAAATGCAGAAACTCTCACTTCCCGACAATGTAACAATAGTTGATGCGGGCCTTGGAGGCCCGCATTTTATTTTTACTCTCCTTGATCCGGAAGTGACAAAAGAGCTTGTAATAATTGATATTGCCGATTTCGGTGCGGAACCAGGATCTATAACCAAACTCAGGGTGGAAGATTTGCCACCGGGGGCGTATCGCGACGCCCACTCATGGGACCTGACTGAACCACTCCAGCGCCTGAAAGATCACATAAAAATTACGATAATCGGATGCCAACCGAAACGTGTTACTTCCCCCGAATTTGAAATCGGGCTCTCTGATGAGATAACAAAGGCGATTCCGAAAACTATTCGGATAGTGTTAGAAACAGTAGGGGTAAATTATGGGACTTCTATCAAATGTCTTCAAGAAGGACGATCAGCAGAAACCAGCTGACGTAGCAAAGGCAGAAACAAGTAAAAAGGAGGTTAAGCCTGTGGTAGACAAGATTACAGTGGGCCATGTGCACATGAGTGGATGTACTGGCTGTCTTGTGTCTTTAGCAGACAACTACGGTGGACTCTTGACAATTCTGGACAAGTACGCAGACCTTGTATACGGTCTGACACTTGCAGATGTTCGTCACATCCCAAAAATGGATGTTGCGCTTGTTGAGGGTTCCGTCTGCATTAACGACAAACTTTCAGTTGAAGAGATTAAACAGACAAGAGAGAAAGCAGCAATTGTGGTAGCCGTTGGCGGATGCGCCAGCTATGGCAACATCACAAGGTTCTGCCGCGGTGGTCAGCAAAACCAGCCGCAACATGAAGCTTTCCTGCCAGTCGGGGACCTTATCAAGGTTGACGTGTACATCCCCGGATGTGCTCCGACCCCCCAGATGATCAGGAATGTCTGTATTATGGCATACCTGTTGCTCAAGGGTTCCCCGGAACAGAAAGCACTTGCAACAAACTACCTGAAACCCCTGATGATGGCGGCCCAGGAAGGGACACATGCATGCTTCTGCGACCTTATGGTCAAGGTCATCGACCAGGGTCTCTGCATGGGATGCGGTAGCTGCGCAGCAGCGTGCCCGGTCCGTGCAATTACCCATGAGTTCGGAAAACCCCAGGGAACAAGAGACCTCTGCATCAAGTGTGGCGCATGCTACAACCAGTGCCCGAGAAGCTGGTTCAGCTTCGATGTGGTACCTGAGTTCGAGAGCATAAGCGAACTCATTGATACGGTGATGAAGTGAGGTGACAAAAATGGGAGCAGAACTCGGTAAATACAAATCATGCGTTTCAGCACGGAGCACCGACAAGGCAATCCTTGCGGGTGCGCAGGACGGCGGTATTGTTACCACGCTGTTCGCGTATGCACTCGATGCAGGCATCATTGACGGGGCAATCGTAGCCGGTCCAAGCGAAGACCCATGGAGACCACGCCCAATGGTTGCAACAACCTACGAAGAGTTGATGGCATCACGTGGTACGAAATATAACCTCAGTCCGAATGTATCATTCATCAAGGAAGCGACCCGCAGCTACGGCCTTGACAAGGTAGGTATCGTCGGAACACCATGCCAGATGCAGGCAGTACGAAAGGGCCAGTTATACCCAATCGGACTCCGTGATGTTGGCGACAAGATTGCACTCGCAGTCGGCATATTCTGCATGGAAAACTTCCCGTACCAGAGCATCGTGCAGCTGGCCGAAGACCATGCGGCGATGAAACTCGAATCAGTCAAGAAGATGGAGATCGGCAAGGGCAAGTTCACGTTCACGAGCGAACGTGGGGCGGTCGTGCCATTGCCACTCAAGGTAACCCACAAGTATGAGCAGCCAGGATGCCACGTGTGTCTTGACTACGTCGCAAATCTCGCTGACATATCCAGCGGTTCCGTGGGCAGCCCTGATGGCTGGAGCACAGTCTTTGTAAGGACAAAGAAGGGAGATGACGTCTGGGCGAAGGCAATCGCAGCCGGATGCTTCGAGACGAAGGCAATCGACTCGGTTAAGCCAGGTCTTGAGCTTGTCACAAAGCTGGCAAACGAAAAGATCACCAAGAACCAGAAGACCGTCGACGAGAGAAAGACTTTCGGTGTCGGAAAGGGACTCCGGTCACCCTATATCTAAATTTTTTCTTTCCCTGTGGATTTCGGAAATTCTTATATATCGCGTTTTTACCTAGCGGGAAATTCACCGAATTCCTGTTTCTGGATCACTAATTTAATGCTTTCCACTTCACGCGCAGCATGGATTTTTGGTGACAATCATGATACCAGGATACCATTATGATCGAAAGATTCCCCGGAGCCTTTGTAAAATTTACTTGCTCCGTACCACCGGTCGTATCAAGGGCACAATCATAGAGAAGAACGTGACCATTTTCTTCCTTACTGTGAACCAGTCCGGCTTCCCCCGGTACTTTGGTCGGACATGAACGGGTTTTAACAAATTTCAGTAGTACAAATTCGAATATTTAAAAAAAAAATTTCCATTACAAATGAGCTCTGAAAATTTAAAAAATGAGAGGAAATGAGAAGATTATTCCCCGATTCCAACCGGAAAGAGGTTATAGATTCCTGATGGCGGCTTCAACGCCGGATATTGCACCATTACGAAGGAGGTTCTCATCGTATATGGTCACATTTTCTGGTGCCTGTGCCGAACTCCCGATGATTAAGTCAGAATTCATTACTACCACCGATGCGGTTCCGATGTCGGGTTCGTAGTTATATTTTCCAGAATATCCGGACACAGTGATAGGGGTCCCGTTAATTTCTTCATAAAACCCGGATGTTGCTGTGCTGTTCACGAATTTATCCACAATGACCGCAAGGTACGCCACATTTCCCTCATAGGAGGAGTTTAATTCAGGTTGGTACAGGCCTTCCGCAAGATATTCTTCGTTCTCGAACAACGGTTGTTCATGGTCATATTTCAGTTGCAGGGTAAACCCGGGGACTGATGCCGGAATGATAAGCTCAGGTGCCTTTGATGCCCCGGTTGATACAGTCGGGCTGACACTTTTCGACTGTCCGGTAGTCCCGGTGCAACCGGCTAATAGAATCGCAATACTGATTAACCCAATAATTACTAACGATGAGACTGATTTCTTCCACATTTTGTAATCCTCTTTATTCATCCTATATTTTTTCCAGAAAGATTCAGAATTAACCTCTCTTGGCAAAACTATAAAAATTTTTGCCAATTCCTGCAGAAACGGGTTGTTCTTACCTTTTTTTTCACAAACGACCGACAAAAATACCGGTGATACATAATTCCCAACTGGTAATTCAGGAACCCCGGAAAAACAAAATTGAGAAAAAGTAATACGAGTACCTCATGCGAGGTAATCTGCAGGTGTCGGAACGGATTCCTTCAATCCCTTTCTCTTCCTGATTGCAAGGACTACTTCCTTGACCAGGTTATTCGGGACAATTTCAAAACCGATAAATTCCGTGCTCCACATGGCGCGACCTTCGGTTGCCGAACGGATATCCCCGGCAAACCCGAACAGCTCAGCGACCGGAGCCTTGCCAACCACCGTAATGGTGTCACCTTCACTCGTGATATCGAAGATTGTACCACGACGGCCCTGGATCTGAGACGTTGCATTCCCCATCTGGTCGGTCGGGACGGTAATCTGGATCTTCTGAATGGGTTCAAGAAGCGAGTCCCCGGCCAGAAGAAGACCTGCTTTCACTGCACTTCTGACTGCAGGGATGACCTGTGCAGGGCCGCGGTGAATGGCATCCTCATGGAGTTTGACATCGACAAGACTGATTTTCAAGTTCTGAACGGGTTCATCCGCCAGAGGACCTCCCGCAAGTGCCTCATGAAGTCCTTCAATGATCAGTTCCATGGTCTCGTTCAGGTACTGGATACCTTTCGTCATATCGATGAGCATGTTGGTACCCTTGATGTCCTTGACGCTCTTGGCCTCGTCCTTTTCCATTCCGGCCTTGACCAGAACATCCCTGCGTTCGAGAGCGGTCTGGTTCATCGAGACCTCCCCATTTCTGATCAGTGCCACGACCGCATCAGGTAAGGGTTCGAGCACAAGGTAGAACCTGTTATGACGGTTCGGGGATTTTCCTTCCACCGGGCCGGCCTTCTGAACTGCGGTCTCACGGTACACAACAATAGGTTCCGAGGTGACAATTTCCACACCCTTGTCCCGCTTGATCCTGCCAGTGACAATCTCGAGGTGGAGTTCCCCCATCCCCGCAATAAGGTGTTCCCCGGTCTCCTCGTTAATAGCAACCTGAAGAGTGGGGTCTTCTTTTCCTACCTGGCGAAGCACTTCGACCAGTTTCGGCAGGTCCTTCATGTTTTTTGCTTCGACGGCAACAGTCATGACCGGCTCACTGTAATGCTTCAGGGACTCGAACGGAGTAATATTCATCAGGCTGGTAACGGTCGAGCCGACTATTGCGTCCTTAAGACCGGTAACCGCTGCAATATTTCCGCAGAAAAGTTCATCCACCTCGACCCTCTTTGGTCCCATGAAAATTCCTACCTGCTGGAGGCGGTTCGACTTCCCGGCAGTCCCCATTACGAACACTTCGTCGCCACGCTTCATTTTCCCGGAGAACAACCTGCCGGTTGCGACTTCACCTGCATGGGGATCGAACGAGATATCGGTGACCATCATGGAGACCGGGCCCGTCGGATCACAGTTGAGCATTGCTTTCCCTTCGGGGCTCTCCTTGTCACCATGCCAGATCACACCGATACGACGCTTCTGCGCATCCTTTGGGTTGGGCAGGTGCGTGACTACCATATCAAGTAGCACCTCAGAGAGCGGACTTCTCTGTGCAAGGGTCTTCATATCCCCGGCTTTGCACCTGTCATAGACCTCTTTGAACGAGACACCACTCTTTTTCATATAAGGTGCCGATACGGCCCAGTTGTAAAGTGCCGAACCGAATGCAACCGTCCCCTGCGATGCATCAAGCTTCCAGCCACTGTTATAGCTCTCCTCGTTCATCCCCTTGATCAGCTTGTTGACCTTGTCAATGACTCTCCCGAGGCGGATTTGCATCTCCATCTCATCCACCTTGAGTTCATTAATCAGCCGATCGACTTTATTGATGAAAAGAATGGGACGGACCTGTTCCTTCAGCGCCTGGCGAAGGACGGTCTCGGTCTGGGGCATGGTCCCTTCAACCGCATCGACAAGGACAACAGCCCCATCGACAGCCCGCATGGCACGGGTAACGTCGCCACCGAAGTCCACGTGTCCGGGGGTATCGATCATATTGATCAGGTACTCCTGACCGTTATATTCGTGGACCATCGAGACATTACTTGCATCGATGGTAATCCCACGTGCCTGCTCTTCCGCATCTGAATCCATGAAGAGTTGTTTGCCGGCTAGCTCCTCACTGATAATGCCTGCCCCTGCAAGCAGGTTATCAGAAAGGGTCGTCTTGCCATGGTCAATATGTGCTACAATACCAATATTCCGGATGTGGACCGGTTCGTTCATGAGCTCCATTACGCGCTCAACCATTTTTTTGCCACGAGCCATCAAAAACACCTTTAAAAAGAGATTGTAATAATTAACGTGCGGACTTTGCTATCCGTTCACGTTCTTCCTTTTTGTTCACAGAATATGTCTTTACATCGCCCTTAGATGCTGCGATCAGTTCATCAGCAAGAGCCGCACTGGCTGATTTTTTGCTGCTCTGGGAATTCTTGTAGACCGCTTCGGAAATAAAATACATTGATGTATTGACACGGCGGAGGGGTGCAGTATCCACAGATTTAGGGACGTTAATACCACCGTATTTAAGACGGACCGTTTCTTCTCTCTGACCGGTATTTGTTACCGCTTCCACAAGGACCTGTACCGGGTTCTTCTTCGTCTTCTTATTGATGATATTGAATGCATCCGTGACAATCCGGATCGCGAGGGTCTTTTTCCCAGTATTCTTCGATGACTTCATAAGCCGGTTGATCAGGCGCTCAACAATCAGCATGTTTGCCTTGTTGAACTCCTGGCGGGTAAATTTTCCACATGAATGGGGTACAATCATTGAATGGAGGTTGATATACCGCACTAGGGCAGGGTCATTAATCTGGACTTCGCTCATATCCCATTGGTTAAAGAGCAGTTTTTTGGTCTCTTTCTTCTCGTTCTCTGCCACAAAAATCACCTGCGTGGTTTCTCCTTCCTGCCAATTACCATTTCGTGGAGGCAGACATTATTGACCTTGGTAACGACATAACGGACTCCAGGGATATCTCCCATGGAACGCCCAAGCCTGCCGCCGATACCTTCGATCTCGACTTCGTCGTGCTCGTCGATGAAGTTAATTGCACCATCGCCGACTGCAAATGCAGTGACCTGGCGCCCGTTCTTGATAAGCTGGACACGGACACATTTCCGGATCGCAGAGTTCGGCTGTTTGGCCTCAACTCCTATTTTCTCGAGGACGATCCCACGCCCCTGAGGCGCACCTTCCAATGGGTCGGATTTAAGATCCAACTGGTCCTGACGCCGTGCATAGGTGGGATCACTCCACCTGAACTTTTTTGAGTCGCGAGTGAGTTTTCTCGCCGCAAATTTACCCTGTCCCATTAAATACCCTCGTTAATCTGGTTTTTATGGATGCATATGTATCTCACTGAGATATATACAAACGCGCGGAACAAATTTATACATTATGCAATTGCTCTCGCTTGCCTGTATGTGTTAGTCTCTATTGATAATAATATTATATCCCCTTCCCGCATAGTTCTTACAATGATTTCCCGGATTTACAAGAATGCATATTTCGATGCAAGTCATCGTTTGCTCCACTATAATGGCAAATGTGCAAACCTCCATGGCCATCGGTGGAAAGTGGAAGTCTGGGTCCGGGGTTCCGTCGACAAGGTCACCGGGATCCTTGTAGACTATAATCTGATTCGTGAGACGATAGAACAGTATGATCATCAGGTGATCCTGAACGAAAAGGACCCGATGGTCCTGTGTCTCGAAAAGTTCCAGCCGGTCATCACGACGCCCGGGGACCCGACCAGTGAAATGCTGGCAGATATAATCAGGGAGCGGATTAACCAGGAATGTAAGACAACGGGCCTTGATGCCGTAGTGGTTAAAATAAGGGTCTGGGAGTCTCCGACCTGTTTTGCAGAGATTTCCAATGAAACTGGTTGAAATTTTTAAGAGTATCCAGGGAGAGGGACGGAACCAGGGAAAGCCAGCCGTATTCATCAGGCTGGCCGGGTGCAACCTGAACTGCAGCTGGTGCGATACGCCGCATTCACATGACGAGGGACGGGAAACTGATAACGATGAAATCGTCGGAATAGCGGAGGCTTCAGGCTGCAAGGATATCTGCATCACCGGAGGAGAACCACTCATCCAGATACAGGAACTGCGTGTGCTGCTCTCCCGCCTCAGCAGACTTGGGTATTCGATTGAAATCGAAACAAATGGTACGATCGATTTCGGCCCTGTCCAGGACAATGCAACTATCTGCATGGACGTCAAATGCCCTTCATCCGGAGAGAAAAGCGATCTGGCGCTGCTCAAAAAGATCATGTCCGGCGACAGTGTGAAATTTGTTGTGAGGGACCGGGAAGACTGCCATTACGCGGAAGAGGTTATTCAGAATTACCCAATCCGGGGGGAGATCTTTTTCTCACCAGTTGAAGGATCGGGCTACCATGATATTGCATGCTATATTCTCGATAACAACCTGCCAGTCAGGTTACAGTTACAACTCCACAAACTGATCGGAGTGCGTTAATGAAAGCAATTTGTCTGTTATCGGGGGGTATGGACTCCACCACGCTCGCATATGTCGCAAAAGATATGGGCTATGAAATTTTCGCTCTTCATGTGAATTACGGTCAGAGAACCGAGCGTCGTGAACTCAGGTCTGCGAGAAAGATAGCGAATCTGCTTGACGCAAAGGAATTCGTTGAGGTCGATCTTGGTTATCTCACACAGTTCGGGGATTCCAGTCTGACCGATCGATCAATTGAAGTCGAAGAATTTGATGAGTCCCGCATCGGCATTCCAAATACATACGTCCCATTCCGGAACGCGAACCTTCTTTCAATTGCTACCAGTTTTGCCGAATCACGAAAAGCTGATGCAATTTTTATCGGAGTACAGTCCCTCGACTACAGCGGCTACCCTGACTGCCGTCCCCAGTTTATTACTGCGTTTCAGAATGTAATCGATACTGGCACGAGGGATGATACCAGTATTACACTCCTGACTCCTTTTATCTCGATGACCAAACGGGATATTCTGGAAAGGGGCCTTGCATTGGGTGTTCCTTACGAGCACACATGGTCCTGCTACCAGAATGAAGATGTGGCATGCGGGGTGTGTGGCTCCTGTCATTTCAGAAAAGAGGCCTTCAGGGCTGCCGGGGTCAGGGACCCGATCCCTTACAGAGGGGACTCATAAATGGACCTGTTTCGTAACAAACGCCTTTCTATAGAACTTAAGGAGTATGTCCTCCCGGACGGACGGAAAAAAGAAGGTGTCATTGCTCACCCGGGAGATGCCGTGGTGGTCCTCCCGAAGTGCGGTGACTCGTGCTGGCACCTGATCAGGCAATACAGGTTTGCGGTTGATAGTTACATCCTTGAAGCACCTGCAGGAAAGCTGGAACCTGGGGAATCACCGATAGAGACCGCAAAACGGGAACTAATCGAGGAGACAGGTTACCAGGCGGGAACCATGGTTGAGAAGGGATGGATCTATACCACTCCCGGGTTTTCAGATGAAAAACTCCACCTTTTTGAAGCCCGGGATCTATCCCGGTCAGACGCTTTCGAAAAAGACGAAGACGAGGTGATTGAGCTGGTAACAGTAACAGGACAGGAACTGGAGATGATGTGTTTGGATGGCCGTATTTCTGACGCAAAGACCATCAGTGTAGTGTATCGGTGTTTGGGTGGGGTTGCATGAAGGCATTCACGAAACAACATGTCCTGATCTACGGTATCATAGCTGGCGTCTTTGTAGCAGTCGCACTGGCGGGATGTACAGGTACACAACCCGTGGAACGGACGTATTCAGTGAATTCGTCAGGGGTATTAACGGTCCAATGTCCGCCTGTCCCGGTAAACGAGAACGTTCTGATAACTGATGCCAATATAACCGTAACCAGGCTGGTTTTCCATACCCCACATGGTGACGTGTTCGGTTTACTCGCATCGCCTGAGAAACCGAAGGCAGCATTCGTACACGCACCGGGAGCAGGCAATAAAAAAGAGGGGCATCAGGCAAGAGCAGTCTCCTACGCTCAACATGGGTATGCCTATCTTGTCCTCGATATAAGGGGAAACGGGGGTGAAACCCCGGGTTACCCAATGGATTTCGAGAAAGATTTTGCTCTTTATCAGAAAGGAGAGTTCCCGGAATACTATGATACCGTGTGCGATATGATCAATGCAAGGCAATTCCTTACATCGCGGTACAATGTTCCGGTTTACGCATCGGGAGAAAGTAACGGGGGGAGGTATGCAGCAGTTGCAAGTGCAATTGACCCCGTTTATGCCGGTTATATTGGTATATCGACATCGGGATTTGGCAGGGCCGGGGATAAGCCGGATTACACGGAAAATGCGAGAAAATTCCTACTTTCGATCGACCCGGATGTTTATATCGGTACTATTTCCCCGAGGCCGGTATTCCTGTTCCATGCCCCGGACGATCCGATTATCCCGTTCGGTGAGGGGAGGAAACTCTTCGACCTGGCAAAGGAACCAAAAAAATTCTTCTCCTTCAATGGCACCCATGGGGTCAACGGTGAGGTCGACCAGGTACTGATGGTTGAATATACTCAAATTTATGGCTGAAGGCGTGAAATAGATACTGACCCGGTACCGGGAGTTCCTGAATGGCAGAAGTTGAAGAGATGGATGAGGCGCGACGTCGCTACGAATTTAAAAAGACGCTTGAGAAACTGGAAGCGAAACAGGGGAGCGGGACAGAACTTATCACGATCTACATTCCCCCGGACAAGCAGATATATGATGTGACCAATCAGCTCGAAGGATGAATTCGGCCAGTGCGCGAACATCAAGAGTAAACAAACAAAAACAAACGTGCAGAGTGCCATCTCTTCGATCCTCTCCCGCTTGAAATACTATAAACGACCGCCGGCGAATGGTCTTGCAGTCCTCTGCGGCACTATCCTGCTCGGCGGTGACCGTACCGACCTGGAATGCACCATTATTGAACCCCCGGAGCCACTCCACCTTTACATGTACCGGTGCAGCTCCCAGTTCGAGCTCGAACCCCTACGGCAGATGCTTGAGGAAAAGAGCGTGTATGGCCTCCTGGTCCTCGACCGCAGGGAAGCATATTGGGGCTTCCTCCGCGGGAACCATATTGAGCCGATAGGTGGAGTTACATCAACGGTCCCTGGAAAACAGCGGAAAGGCGGCCAGTCAGCCGCCCGGTTCGGGCGGCTCAGGGAGATAGCGATTAACGAATTTTACACGAAAATCGGTGAACGCTCCAGTGCAATCTTCCTTGCAGAGAAAGACTTCTTTGAGAGGTTCAAGGGTGTCCTGATCGGGGGGCCAAGCCCGACAAAGGAAGAATTTGAGGCAGGAAGTTTCCTCCACCATGAGATCCAGAAACGGATCATCGGTATTTTTGATGTTGCCTATACCAACGAAAGCGGTCTTGACGAACTGGTCGACGCCGCAGCGGACGCACTCAAGGGCATGACCGTAGTGAAGGAAAAGGCTGTAATGCAGCGCTTCCTGAAGGAGCTGGTAAAGGATAACGGGGCCGCTTCCTACGGCGAGGAGAATATCCGGAAAAACCTCGAACTCGGTGCCGTTGAAATTCTCCTGCTCTCTGCAAGCCTCCGGAAATCCAGGTTAACAATCAGGTGCCCGAGTTGTGGCCATACCAAAGACTATACGGTAGTGCTCAAGGCGGGTAAAACAGTTAAAGACCTGGAATTTGGTAACTGCCCGAATTGTACCGCTCCGATGGTCCTTGTTGAAGAGGTGGATATCATCGAGGAACTGACGCAAATCGCGGACCAGAGCAGCGCCAAGGTGGAAATAATTTCCGACGATTTTGAAGAAGGTTCTATTCTTTTTACCGCATTTGGTGGTATTGCCGCCATATTACGATACAGGACGGGCTATTGATGTTTCTTCAGATGTATACAACGATTGAAAATGCACTTAAATCAAGGACAGGCCTGTGTGATGTGCAGCTGACCGATGGTGGGGAGCACGCAGACCTGGCCACTACCGTGGCGTTCACGCTCGCAAAAGAGAGAAAGAAGAGCCCGGTGGCAATAGCCGAAGAACTGGCCGGGGAACTTGCAGGGGATCCGGGCCTCGAACATGTCTTGGTCACCGTGAAAGGTCCCTATATCAATTTCCAGTTCGGACCATCGTACGTCAGCAGGACTCTGGAGGAAGCGGTGAAACCCGGTTACGGGAACCTGCCTCCGAAAGGGGAACGCGTTGTCCTGGAGCATACCAGTGCAAACCCGAACGGGCCTCTTCATGTCGGGCATATAAGGAATTCTATCCTGGGAGATACGCTCGCCCGCTGCTTCCGGAAAGCGGGGTACCGATTGGAGGTCCAGTATTATGTCAATGATATGGGACGACAGATTGCAATCGTAGTATGGGGGTTTGATCACCTTGATACCGGCGAAAAACCAGGTGAGAAGGCCGATCATTATGTCGCGAGAATCTACATCGCGGCGAACCGGGAACTTGAGTCTGATCCCGGTCTTGTAGCCGAAGTGGATTGCCTCATGCAGCAGGTCGAACGATCTGACAGCGTGACGGTCAGGAAATTCCGGTCCGCAGTAACCCGCTGCCTTGATGGTTTCCATGTCACGATGGCACGCCTGAAGGTTCACCATGACCGGTTTGTCTGGGAGAGCGATTTCGTGCGAAATGGTGATACCGAACGATTCCTTTCACGGCTCCACCGGCTGCCTGAGTACCATGAAGATGGGAAAGTCTGGCTCGACCTGAAGGAGGCCGGGTTTGAAAAGGAATACGTGCTTAGGCGGACAGACGGGACCTCAGTGTACGCAGCCCGGGACCTTGCCTACCATATGTGGAAGGGCAAAAATTTTGACCGGGTCATCGACGTACTTGGTGCGGACCATAAACTAATAGGTGGGCAACTCCAGGCAACAATGCACCTGATAGGAGAAAAAGCCCCGGAGATTGTCCATTTTGAATTCGTCTCACTTCCTGAAGGATCGATGAGCACCCGTGCGGGGAAATTTGTCTCTGCCGATGAGTTAATGGACGAGGTGACAAAACGGGCGTTCGAAGAGGTCACGGTCAGAAGGCCCGAACTTGATGAAGATACCCGGAATAATATCGCCATCTCGGTCGCAATTGCAGCTATACGGTATGATATTGTGAAAGTGACTCCTGAAAAGAGTACCGTATTCAACTGGAAGGAAGCACTTGATTTCGAACGGCAGAGCGGCCCGTATATCCAGTACGCCCATGCTCGGGCGTGCAGTATCCTTGAAAAAGCAGGAGAATTTTCCGAGGCATACGAGTTGCAAGATCCTCACGGTATTGCACTTGCGAAACACATTGCAAAGTTCCCGGCGATGATAGAAGAAGTGGTAAACGAACTCAAGCCCCATATCCTTGCCACCTATGCCCGTGAGCTTGCGGACCTGTTTAATGCGTTCTACCACTATGAACCTGTTCTTAAAAGTGAGGGCATCACACGACAGAGCCGTCTCACCCTGGTGAAAGCGGCGAAGAATACCATTCAGGAATCATTGGAATCACTTGGTATCGATGCAATCAGCACCATGTGAAGCCCTGAAGAAACAGGGTTACCAGTTTTTTTCCGAACAATCAACGGCTGCAGTTAAACCCTGCCTCTGGTGCAAACGCTCCCTGAAAGGGGGTGAGATGTGTTATAAGCACCAGTTTTACGGGATCGACAGCCATCGCTGTGTCCAGATGACCCCGACCCTGCAATGCAACCACCGGTGCCTCTTCTGCTGGCGGTCTTTCGAACATGAAATGCCTGGTGAATGCGAGTGTCCGCCTGATGAGATCATCAATAACCTCAGGCGACTGCAGAAAAGGGCACTTTCAGGGTACAAACCATCCCCGTATGTTACCGCTGAACGGTTTTCTGAGGCGCTTGCCCCGAAACACGTGGCAATTTCACTTTCCGGCGAACCTACACTTTATTCCCGGTTACCGGAGCTGATCTCCCTCCTGAACGCTGAAGGTTATACAACGTTCCTTGTCAGTAACGGGACTCGCCCGGAGGTACTCAGGCAATGCAGGCCGTTCCAGATGTATGTTTCACTGGTAGCCCCGGACCAGGCCACCTATGAGCGGGTCTGCCGGCCTGTGGAAGACACCTGGGAGAACCTGAAGGAGAGCCTTGCACTCCTTGACAACCGGCGATCTGCAGTCCGCATTACCCTTGTGCAGGGCATAAACGACTCTGACCCGGGGGGTTATGCACGATTAATAGCGGACTCCGGGGCGGACTTCATCGAGGTGAAGGGATACATGTATCTTGGATACAGTAGAAAACGATTGCAGCGAAGCAACATGCCTGAACATGCATATGTAAGACAGTTTGCTGAGCAGATCGCAGAGAATTCGGGATATATTGTTGCTGATGAAAATCCCCTGTCACGAGTTGTATGTATGGAGCGTGAGTCATGAGATTTGATGCTGATTCCTATAAAAAAAAGTCAAAAGAAAATTTCGAGAACGCATGGCACGAGGGGCCGTCAGTCCTGACCCCCCCGCTCCCGAACAGCCGATACCCGAGACTCGAGTATAAGCGGGCGCGGGCTCACCCGATTTTTGAGACTATCAACCGTCTGAGGGAGACCTATCTCTCGATTGGTTTTGATGAGGCGGCAAATCCGATTATTATCGACGAGCAGGACGTATACCGGCAGTTCGGCCCGGAGGCGTCGGCTGTCCTCGACCGGGTTTTCTACCTTGGGGGGCTCCCACGGCCCAATGTAGGAATTGCCAGGAAACAGCTCGACGAGATAAACGATCTCCTGGAAAGCCATGCAGGACCACTCGTACACGGCGGCCCGGGTCACGACGGGGTGGAGAGTCGTTCACAGCGATTGACAGCAGAGACTGAAGAACATTTGCGGGAGACGCTCCATGCCTACAAAAAATCCGAAATAGACGGGGACGAGCTGACCTACGAGCTATCGAAGGTACTTGGAGTGGATGACGCCCTGGTTGTCCATATCCTCGATGCTGTATTTCCCGAGTTCCGGGCCCTGGCGCCTGAATCATCCCGGAACACCCTCCGCAGTCATATGACCAGCGGGTGGTTTATGACACTGGGGGCAATATGGGACAAAAAACCCCTGCCAATCAGGATGTTCTCCGTGGACCGTTGTTTCCGGAGGGAACAGGAAGAAGGCCCGACACGGCTGATGAGCTACCACTCCGCATCCTGTATTATAGCAGGGGAAGACGTGACCAACGAAGAGGGAAAGGCAGTCAGCGAGTCCCTCCTGTCAGCCTTCGGTTACACGGATTTCCAGTTCCGTCCCGATGAAAAGCGGTCGAAATACTATATGCCGGATACACAGACTGAAGTGTATGCGAGGCACCCGGTCCATGACTGGGTCGAGGTGGCGACATTCGGGATGTACTCCCCATCAGCCCTGGCAGAATATGGAATTGAGATCCCGGTTATGAACCTCGGTCTCGGGGTGGAACGACTTGCAATGATCCATTACCATTCAAATGATGTGCGGCAGCTCACTCATCCGCAGTTCTTCCCGGAAATGCTCACCGACAGGGAGATTGCCCGTGCAATTCAGTATCGTGAACAGCCACTAACTACACGGGGTCAGATAATCGCTGCCGCGATCCGGAGTACCGCAGCATTACGTGCGACCGAACCGGGCCCCTGCTCCTTTAAAGCGTGGGAAGGGGAATTGTTCGGGCGCCAGGTGACAGTTTTCGTAGAAGAACCCGAATCTAATTCGAAGTTATGCGGCCCGGCCTGCTTCAATGAAATTTTTGTGTTCCAGGGGTCAGTCCTCGGGGTCCCGGACAATGAGAAATGGCAGCAGGTACGGCATGAGGGGGCACCGACCGGGATTAGTTACCTGGACGCTGCTTCGTCCCTTGCAGCTGCACGGATCGAAGGTGCCACCCGCTGCGGAAGGCCGGAGACCGTGCAGGTCAAGATGGCAAAGCTCCCGAGTGATATTAACATAAGGGTTTCCGGGTATGCAATGCGGGCCATTACTGACAGTAAGAAAAAGATTGATGTCAGAGGGCCCGTATTTCTTACGGTGAGATCTGAACTGTCCCCCCTGGATTCCTGATCTTTTTCTGATTCCTCTTTGATGGAACCCGTATCATTCGACGAATCAGGGGCCAGGAATTTTATCGACTTTACGACTGCAATACCTTCATTAAAAATTATCGAAGATCTCCCGTTTCAGGTCATTGTTTCGCTGTTTCCAATAGTTACCTGATTGGGTTTTCCTTTTCTGCCCCTTGTAAACAGATCCTGAAGGGGGTCACTGTATTTCGCGGCAAAGGAACCTACAATTGAGGTGATAATGACCATCGCGGCAATCGCCGATGATACTACGGGAGAGCCGTATAATGCTGCAAGCGCAATAGAGAACTCCCCTCTTCCGATGGTATTTGCCCAGATTTCAATACCAGACCTCTTACTCCCGTGCACTACTTTACCGATTAACAGGCCGGATACCAGCTTTGAAAGGATCGCAAGGACGCTGAGGGCAATAATAAGCATGACCGGTACCCCGCCTGAAAAGTCCACACTGATTCCAAAGAACACGAAAAATATTATCAGGAACACATCCTTGAAAGGCCGGGCATGTGCTTCAAAAGCAGCGGGGTCCGTAGATGCAAGAGCTGTACCGAACGCGATTACCATCAGGGTTTCGGGTACCCCGATTGCCTGGGAACCGAACGCGATGATGACCACGGCGGCAAAGGTAAGGAACACGGGGAGTTCATCATCACGGTTGATCGCTTTCAGGATCAATTTCTTTCCGTAATGGGAAATGATATAAAACGCAAGGAGTATTACCGCTATCTTGCCGATAAACCCGAGCGGGTTGTTGATAGAGGTCGAAAGGAGCGTGAGGAAGATGATCAGCACAATATCCTCGAAAACCATCATCCAGACGATTGTTTCTGATTCCCTCATCATCAGTTTCTTATTCTCTACCAGGGACGCGACCGTCATGGCAGTACTGCTGATAAAGAATGCCGCTGCAATAACGAGCGATTCGGTAATCGTGAACCCGATGATATAGGCCGCCAGGAATCCGATTACCATGTTGATATTGAGATCAATCAGGCCGCTCGAAAAGAATGTCTTCTGGTTTGACAGGATCCGGTCTGGTTTTATCTCGAGTCCCATGAAAAAAAGGAGGAAGATCAGCCCGAGCTCTGAGAAGAACGTGGAGGACTCACTGACCTGCACAAGATTCAGCCCTGATGCCCCAAGTGCAATTCCTGCAATAATATAGAAAGGAATTACCGGCCATGAGAGATACTTCGTGATGATGAGTAGTACCAGACACACGAAGAGAGCGATTATTAGTCCTTCCATTAACCCACCATGAACTCACGTTCGAATGTTTTCAGCTGATCGGTCTCCCCGATGGCTACAACCGCATCGCCTTCCTGGAACATGAAACTTGGTGGTGGATTGACAATGTTCTTATCGCCCCTTGAAACGGCAATAATTGTCACACCGGTTTTTGCGCGGATCTGGAGGTCATCAATGCACCTGCCGGCCATTGCCTTACCCATAACATAGGTATGGATGCTGATCCTCAGGTCGGAAAGGGCGGAAAACGCAATCTCCACGCTTTCCTTGTCGGCTTCCATGATCGCCCCGGTCATAATGGTACCAAGTCTTCTCGCTTCCGCAGTAGTGAGCTCGGCCACACAGGGGGTATGGCCATCATGCGGGAGGGTATACATCTGTATATTGCCATTTTTCAGGAAGAAAATGGCAATGGTATCGTCCTTGTCAGTCACGAGCTCATATTTTGTGCCAATTCCGGGAAGGTTAATCGACCGAAGTGCCATACATCTCGTATGAAAAAAGACTTAAAAATATATTAGCATATTCAAAATTTACCGGTAAAAAGATCAGAATATCCATAACCCATAAGTTCCGGAAGGTGGAACACCCAGAAAAGGTAGTACAAAGCAAGGGGCAGCATGAATGCCCCGCAAACAAGGTTAATCTTTTTCCTGTTCGCCGTGAGTGCTCGCACCAGGCGGTAGTTTGTGGCAGCCGGGATAAGGATATCATCAATAAAGGGATCGCAATCCCAACAAAAAACGCAACAAGAATGACGATATTCTCAAAAAAATCTGCTGCGTTCGCACTTAATGCAAATAACAGGATTATGGGGGCAGGGTTGCAGGGCAATATGATCAGGCCAAAAAAGAGGCCGAATAGCAAGGCATTCTGATAAACCCACGTTTGATGCAAAACGCCCGGCATACAAAAAATCCCCTAAAGATCAATATCCGCTTTAAAGCAGATACTCACACCCGCGAGAAGTAACGAACGCAAACATAGAAATTATTCCATTCGGCGCACTCACCGCCGCACCAAGTCTTCTTTTTCAAATGGATCTATATCGATCCTCGCCGCCTTAAATGAGCGGGGAGACATGGCTTCCAACCTTGTTATCTCCCCCTGTGGGGTTGTACAGATCGAGCACCAGGTTGTGAAACTGAACAATAATACCGGCTTTCCTGTAAGATCCCGGAGCCGGAATATTCCGGATGTGGAAACGTCACGTAATGGGATGATGTTTCCAGTCGTTTACCCTGGGCTGCATCATCCAATGCCGGTGCAATACTCCATTTATAACGAACAGAGTTGCCAGGAGGCCGGGCCCCGAAATGGAACAACAAAAGAATAACTTCCATGGCAAAAATCAGTATCCCGGCGACCAGATAAAGGGAATTCTTCTGCATCAATTATTACAATCAAACCGTTGGGATATATCTGTGGAGGTCGAATGCCGGATTTTCGATTGGGGATTTTTTCATTTTCAGTGTCACGGAAAATTGTTTTGATTTATCTTCCGGATCCGATCCGGGTTATAGTTCCCTAAAGGGTTTACGTAATTTTAAATTATTCAACGACACAACCAGGAATTTTATTAGGGGTTTTGGAGAAACCCAAAATAGGGTACCAGGATTTCTCCGATCAAGGTTTTGGGGGTTTGCGGAGGAGAGGTAATCACCAGCTGCTTGACGACAGGTAACAGCCCTGCCTCTGCAATCAGACATCGGTTTATTCTCCTTATAAAGTGGTGCCGCATGCGGGGTGAAAGTAATGCTTTTTTTTGTTAATTGTCAATTTTTTATGCCCTTCATTCACTTCCCTGTCATCATACAGGTGCTAATACATCCAGAAAGAAAGGGCGGAACATTTATACCGGATTCAGGGGTTTCTTTGTTAGGCAGATAAAATGACCCGTTCAAAGTGCGATCCAACGGTCGGGATTACTTCAATCGGGTATTATATTCCGGAAAGGGTTATTACAAGTGCAGAAATTGCTGCAATTTCAGGGATACCACACTCAATACTTACGGAAAAATTCGGGATCCGGCAAAAACACATCGCCGGCCCGGATGAACACCCGGTTTCGATGGCCGAACGGGCTGCATGGTCTGCAATTGAAAAAGGGCGGATTAAGCCGGAGGATATTGATATTATAGTGTATTGTGGTGCCGGGTATTACGATTACCAGTTCTGGTCCCCGTCGTCAAGGCTGCAACATATCCTCGGAGTCCCCGATGCTTTCACTATCGATATGAAAGGTGCCTGTAACGGGGGTAATCTCGGTATTATGATGTGTAACAACCTGTTAAAGGCGGACAATTCTAACCATTGTGCCCTTGTGGTCTGCAGTGATAAACTGTCACCATTGATGGATTATGAAAACAAGGATACTCTCCCGTTTTTCGCTCTTGGTGATGGTGCGGCAGCTGCGATTTTGACAAGGGGGGAACCATCGAATGTGCTTCTTGCATATGAGGGGATCACAGACGGAACATGTGGGGATTATGTAAAAGTACCGTATGGAGGTACCCGGATAACGGAAATTTGCGGGAACAATGTCCGGGCATTGTGTATATCTGTCGATCCAACGAAAGCCCTTGCTGATATCAGTCCTGAAATCTTTCTTGGCAACTTTATAAAGGTTATTAAGAAATCGGTTCTGAAAAGCGGTTACGAGATCCATGATATTTCATGGCTCCTGACCAACCAGATTAAAAAGACCAGGGTAATGGATATCCTCACCCAATTGGGGCTTGATCAGAACAAAACAAGGTCTACAATGAGAGATTTTGGCAGTATCGGTCCTGCTGACACCTTGTTCGCCCTGTGCCTTCAACAGGATGATGGCCTTATCAAACCCGGAGATCTTGTGGTGCTTGCCAGCAGTGGAATCGGATTTACCTGGGGTGCCCAGGTCATCAGGTTTGGTGACTCAGGGGTTTAAGGGATTATCTCACACCCGTTGAATTTTGTATGAGAAAAGGAATCCGGGCTGACAACGCCACTATTTATTAGTCCTGACACTTCCCGAAGGGATCTCGTAAGGCACTCCCTGAGGTGTATAACTGTCCTGCACAGGACCCGGTTCTGTTCTTCGGTCCAGGGCCTGGTAATGGTGGAATATAGGCACCTCCCACCACAAAAATCCAGGATCTCACAATCGTTACACCTGCCCTCCACATGAAGTTCCGGCAGGTGTTGCGGGTCAGAGCGATCGATGTGACCGAGGTAGTAATCTTTCATCCCGATCATCACCGGGCAGGCTGCAATACTCCCGTCGGTCATGATGCTGTAGTTGGCGTATCCTGCACCGCACCTGAGCCGGGATTTGCGGCCCCTGATAAGGTCATCAGTCGGGTCAAGGAAGGGGTACCACCTTAGTACCTTCCCGTCTTCCTTCATCCGATCGAGCCAGAGTCGCACAAGCTTTGTAATACCCGGGTTGTAACTTCGCTCCACCCATTCCTCGAAGTGACGGGTATGATAGTCATTACTAAAGTTTGCATCAATCTGCCAGTGAATCGACGAAAAACAAAAGTCATCGTTTTCTGAAAGGAACGAAACGGCATCATAGATATCTGTCCGTTCATTGATCGTCATCCGGGCAATCAACTCCCCGATATAGCCGTTTTCGCGGATATTTAGAAGATTATCGACCACGCTGCGGTACGTTCCGGCACCGCGGTTGCCGTCGGTCAGCCATTCTGGCCCGTCAATTGAGACAAGGATGGTCTCGAACTTCCTGAGATCTTCGGGTCCAATCGTATGGAGAAGCGTGCCATTGGTCTGGAGCATGTACCGGTTGACCGGAGCATTGTGTATGATCTCGCGGACCAGATCTGACCTCATCAGGGGTTCGCCTCCATAAAACGTGAGGACCCCATCCATATCCTTCGCTAAGAAATGATAGAGCGCCGGGAGACTGATACTGAGGTCGGTCGGGAGGTCCGGGTCGATGACGATTCCCTTCTCTCGCGAATCTTCGTATACCTCAAACGATTTACCCTTGCAATAACTGCAACAGAGATTACAGTCGTCAGTGAGGATAATATGGTAAAACAAAAGATCCCTCACACATGTTGATTCTTATTTAAAAAAAATGAACCTCTATTGACAACGACAGTATGGGATCAGGAATTTTTACGTTTGCCATACACCACGCAGAGCGCAAGAATGATCAAACCGAGGACCGGAATGTAAGCCTGTACCGGTGTAACTTTTTTGGTCGGCCGCACCGTGGTACCTACTGTCGTGGGGACGGGTTGCGGTAATGACACATTTCCCATGGAATCAAGGGTAGCCAGGAGGGCCTGTTTGTCGTTAATTGCGACGATATACTTTGGATCCACCGAAAGGGCCTGATCATAGGACTGGAGAGCTTCACGATACCTGCCGAGTTTAGTAAATGCCAAAGCCCGGTAGGTCCATAGTCCTGCATCGAATTTTGCATCGTTGGGGTGTGTACGGATCTCTTTGTCGGATAACCTGATTACTTCGTTAAAGGCATTCTGGGCTTCATCCTGCTTTCCCAACCCCATAAGATTTACCCCCTTACTGACGAGGGCGCGGAGGTCATTCGGGTTTATTGCGATGGCCCGATCATATGCATCAATTGCTTCCCCCGGTTTGCCCAGGTTTGTAAGCGCATCCCCCTTGTTCACCCATGCCTCTCCAAAATAAGGGTCAAGTTTAAGGGCGTTATTAAAAGAATCAACTGCCTCAGAGAACTGGCCCAGCTTACTCTGGGTCATCCCGAGTTTATTCCATACCACGCTGTTATATGGATCCTGTTCGATGGAGCCGTTGTAGGAGGCAAAAGCATCTGAGTACGACCCTTCGCTATAGGAGATGTCTCCTTTTTGTGCCAGGGAAATCGCTATCTCAAAAGTGGTATCAGCGAAGGCCGGCTGAAGGGTTACCACGATAACCAGTACAAGAATTGTCACCATGGATAACTGCCGGGCACTCATAGGTAATAAGTTGTATTTGTCTTTATGAATATTAGCCATTTGTATTGTACAGTTCCTTAAATATCGAAATATCAGTGGAATGATTGAAAATAAACCGTCTTTCTATTCTCCGGCCACGGTTCGGCTTGTCAATTTATGTTTTCGCAGGTCTGGAAAACAAAGATGGGCTCGTCGTGATTCGAACACGAGATCTTCGCCGTGTGAAGGCGACGTCATAACCAGCTAGACCACGAGCCCAGAATGCATCGACCGGGAATCGAACCCGGGCTATAGGCTTGGAAGGCCTAAGTCATGCCTCTAGACCATCGATGCGAAGCAATGTGCCTTCTTATTATTGCGGTAACCCCCTTTATTATTTTTGTTCTGTTCCGGGAAAATCCGGATGTCAGGGTAGGTCTTTTATGTTCCACCCTTGATGATACAGCGATCAAGAGTAATGTTGATCATTACGAAAACGGATTTTTCTGATTTATCAGGGGGAAAGGATTATTTAAAAAATTAGGGATATCGGAGTTCTTCTTCGATCTTTTCAAGGCTCGCAAGACGTTGTTCAAGGGGTGGGTGAGTCGAGAACAACGCCAGGAATTTATTCCCGGAAAGAGCGGGAATAATAAAGAATGCATTTGAACCTTCTATTTTTGCCTTTGCTTCCGCCGGAACGGCATCCATTCTTCCGCTGATTTTATTCAATGCTGACATCAGGGCTCTGGGGTTATTCGTGATGTACGCGCTCCCACGATCGGCTGCAAACTCGCGGTACCTTGAGAGGGCCATCATGAGAAGGGTAGCCACAAGCCATACGATTGCCGCCACAATTCCTGCAATGATCCATGCCCCGGCACCATCCCCGCGCCTGCTGAACAACGACGCAAAGAGGAAATTCTGCATGATTATCGCCGCAAGCATCGCAATGAAACTGGCAATGGTCATGGTGAGGATATCGCGGTTTTTGACGTGAGACAATTCATGTGCAAGTACTGCTTCGAGTTCATCCTCCCTCAGCAACCGCATAATGGAGTCAGTAACTGCCACAACCGCGTGCTTCGGGCTCCTCCCTGTCGCAAATGCATTAGGAACAGGACTCTGCATAATAGCAATTCTCGGTTTCGGCAGGTCCGCCTCTTTACAGAGTTTTTCCACCGTCCGGTGCAGTTCCGGGTACTCGTCTTCCTGGATAACCCTTGAACCTGTCGACCAGAGAACCAGTTTATCAGAGAAGAAATACTGGACAAATGCCATGACAACAACGATGACGATCATAAATGACATCGAGATACCTAACGCCAGTAGTATTGCAATGAAAACGAGGTACACTACGAACAGCAGGAACATCGTCAATATTACCCTGCTCGTTAGGCCCCAGTCTCTTTTCCATTTCATAATTTGTACACGTTGTTCCTGGTACCCTTAAAACATTCGACAATTACATAAATCCCTGGCAGGATCGTGAGAGATTTTTACCTATTCCGGGGACCTGTTATCTGGTTGACGCGGAACTCAATAGATGGGTTTATACCGACATCAAACAGAACCTTTTTTCAGACGACATCGGACGGTTAACATGGCGGAAGTCGGACCTGAAGCACTTGCGGATGTAGCATATGGACTCTTCGAGCTGGCACTGAATAAAGAACTCCGCGCATGTGGGAACTTCCTGTTTGAACTGGTTGAAACACAGACCTGCTTCAAAAACCAGTTTTTCGAAATTTTTTCCCGGTTAAGGATCGAATACCCCCAGCTTGCAGAGGCCCTGCTGATGAAATTCGGGGGGATTGAACCGATTTACGAAATGATTGCCAGGGGAGAGGGGGTCGTTCCTTCCGCCACCAGTCAGACATACTGGATCATCCAGGAAGCACCGGATATTTCACCTGATGCCATTGAAGACGAACTTGCAGGGAAATGGCTCATCTTCCTGCCCCCGGACCGGGTTGATGAAGCATGGAAGAAGATAAGGGACGCCACATGTGCAAATATTCTGGGGATATCTGCCAAGGTCAGTACGGTAAAACCGAATCCTGATTCTAAAGACCAGATGAAGGTGATCTATGTCTACACCGCCGACTGGCAGGACGAGGCAGAAGTCATGCGTGTGCGGGAGGAACTTCGAAAGCTCGGGTTCACCGACAGGATCGGGTACAAGCGCAACATTGAAACTTTTAAAGGGGAATACGCCCAGAAGGGCAAAAGAGTGACGTTTTATAGTGCCTGAATCAGGCTTTTCGCTCTTTATTCTTCGGGCGCAGATTCTGGTACCCGCATTTACGGCACTGTGTTGCACGAATTGCATTCCTTGCATTACAGCGCATACATATTTTTACATTAAGAAGGCGGGCTTCTGCTTCAGGAAATCTTGCCATTTTCAACACCACGTTCCAGTTTTATTCTGTCTTATAAACAAAGCTCTCTTCCCTCTTAACCGTTGTGGGAGCTCATTGAATTTTTTTCTCTTCACGTAACCAGTTTTGCAGGTCATTGAGGGCCAATGCCCGGTGAGAGATCCTGCTCTTTTCTTCAAGAGGGATTTCCGCGAGGGTCCTGCCGTTCCATTCGAAAATCGGATCATAACCGAATCCTTCCCTCCCACGGGGTTCGACGATGAGCCCGGGTAATACTCCGATGAATACCCGTATACCTGAAGAGTCGGCAAAGGCAATTGCGGTTTCAAAATGAGCTCCCCTGCTTTTTCCTTCGGTCAACTTCAGGATCCCTTCGTTACCGATTTTATAAAACACGTAGGCCGCATAAGGACCGGGAAAACCTAAGAGGGAATCAATATAGAACGCCGTATCATCAACGATAAGTGGTTTTCCCAGTTTTCTCCATGCAAATTCGGCCTTAAACCGTGCAATCTCCGCCACATCATCATGACGGCACTCCGGGCATTCGAGACGGATGTCTTCGACCTCGATCCCACCCCCGAAATAGGACCTGATCTCGTCAGCCTTGTTGGGATTACTTGTAACCACAAGCAGTTTCATAAATATCGCCCTCTCTGCACGATCTCAAGTTCGCGGGCTACTACCTCGCCTGCATGGTCAAATTCTCCCGAGTAGCCTTCAATAAAGCACTGGCGGAGAGCCTCATGGTTTTCTACCATACTCTCAAGGGTCTGGAAGAAAACATGAATATCGACCCCCCTCGGTTCAACCTCTGAGGATACCTGTGCAAGACCGAAATCAATCAGTACGCACCGGCCTTCACGGACAAGTATATTGCTCGTTGTAAGATCCCCGTGAATGATACCCGCCAGGTGAAGACGGCCGACCATTTTCCCTGCTTCGCGTACGATATGCGGCTCGAGGCATTCCTTAAGCATTGGCCCATCGATCTTTTCCATCGCGATGGTGTCCTCCCATATGTCCCGGATAACGGGTGTCGGTACCCCCGCCCTCCTCGCCATTGAAATAAGACGCGCTTCATTACGAGTCCGCTCGCGGATTAACTGCCGGTCAAGGTCCGGAGACCGGTAGTGTTTCCCCCGTCTCTCTTTACAGACATCGTGCAGGCCGATTGTTACGACAGCCTCAGCGCCAATCGCAGTTGTGCGTCCGGCCTCGTGAATGGGGACTGGCGGGGCCTTCTCACCGGCCCTCCATACAACATCGACCTGGTCCACACGGAAAGAGGGGTTGACATGTGACGAAGCAAGAGGCGTAGTGACGCCTTGTTCCAGCATGATTCTTCCTGTATACGCTATCATGGCACCATTGTCGCCGAGGAACTTTGTCTCAGGCACATGGAACGAGGCACCTCTCTCGTCTGCCATTATCCCCAGCATCCGGCGGAGCCTTTCATTAGCACCGACTCCCCCAACCAGCAGCACCTCGTTTTTCCCGCTATGCGCCAGCGCCCGCTCTGTCACCTCGACACACATGGCGAATGCAGTCTCCTGAAGACTGTTACAGACATCTTCAATCGCACAACCGCTCTCCTTTGCCGCACTTACAAGACCCGAAAATGCAAGGTCCATCCCTTTTACCGTGTACGGCAGTTCAAAGTAACTACCTCTCCTGGCAAGGTCTTCGATAACAGGTCCACCCGGGTGTGGGAGACCTTTACTCCTGGCAAATTTATCCAGCGCATTCCCAAGCCCGATATCAAGTGTCTCGCCAAAAATTCGATAGCGGGATTTCAGGTAACCGATTACCTGTGTATTCGCACCGCTAGCATAGAGAGTGACGGGATCAATACATCCGGTAGCATAACGTCCAATCTCGACATGCGCCACACAATGGTTTACCCCGATAAGCGGGACACCAAGTGCCTGGGAAAGGGAACGTGCAGCCGTAGCGACGGTGCGGAGACACGGTCCAAGGCCGGGGCCGATGGAGAAAGCGACTCCTTCAATCCCCGACGTATCTCCATAGTCAGAAAGAACACGGGAGATTACAGATCTCATTTCTGCGGCGTGGTGCTGGGCAGCCTCTCTCGGATGGATACCCCCCTGGGCGGGCTTATACGGACGGGAACAGATCAGCCTGGAGAGACGTATCAAAAACAGCGGCACTGAGATTCCAGGCAGTGCCTTCAATACCCAGAACCGGCCCAAAAACAGGCATCTAATCTTATTTTTTAAATTCGGTATAGCCACATTTCCCACAGGCTGTGCGGTCTTTATGCCCGGCCATTACAATCCCGGGACCGCACCTTGGGCAGTATTTCTTATCGGTGGTCACCTTTTCGCCCTCGACTTTGTAATATGAACCGCGTTTAATGGCTTTGGATGCCTTGGCTTTTTTCGCTGCCATGATTATGCTGCCTCTTCCTTCGGCTTTGGCACACCGCGGGTCATCAGGAACTGCCGCTCGGTTTTCATCTTTGTCTCTTCATTATCATATATCCGGGCCATGCCTGTGAGCTCCATCTTTCCGAAACCGGTCTTTAACGAATCAATTACCATCTGCTTCTCATTCGTGTTGAGAAGTGCGGATAATTTACCGGTGATTTGCATCCTTGAAGGGGTAGCACCATCGTATCGGAGGACGAAATTGAGTTCTCTCCTCATGAGAAGCTCGTTTCTCTTATCCTTCGTTATCTCAAACTCCATCGATATCCTCTAATTATAGGTAACGACTTTATTTAAAACATGATCATGATCCCATGGGAAACAAAAGAAGACTAAAAATATCATTATTTCATCCATCGGATGCGTATTATTGGTTTTCGATAAAATGTGTCAGCATATCCCGTGCTTTTTCCTTCGCATCCCCGTCAACCAGGCGGAGAACGACTCCCTCTCCCGGTTGTCCGTATAAAATCACGGATCCTTCATCTGAAGCAATAACGAGGGGAATCACTGCAAGGTCTTCTTCACCTTCCACGAAGATCATTGCCCGCGGGTGCTTAAGGGCCTCTTTCAGTCCATCCATCAATTCGTCCGAGAGCGAACCCGGAGGATTTTTTACGCGGATGCACAGGTCGTAGAGGACAGGCGTCCTGTCACACGGCGATCTCATCGTATGTCCATCGATGATCGCTATATCAGGTGTAATTCCCTGCTGCAGGAGACGGTACGTGACGACATCCCCTACCGTATATACCTGTTTTCCCCTGATAAGAGGAATAATATCAACAATATCCGGATAAAGAACTCCAAAAGGTACTTTGAAAAATTTTCTTCGCTCCTCGGGAAGGATGAGCATTACCGGACCTTCAATGCGTATTTCCCGGGTAGCTTGATATTCATCCTTTTTGAGATCTCCGACCGTTCCGGGTCAATGATGACCAGATAACCGGTCCAGTCGGTACTGAGGTTCCCTGACCCGCACACTGCGCAGGCTTCACCTTCCACGACCCTGTGGCAATCACGGCAGACATGACCCTGTTTTTTCCTGCTACTGGTTACCACGTTCTCCACCCTTTTCCTTCTCTTTCTCTTTCTCCTTGTTCATGTCCTCTTCAAGCCAGACACCGGTACCAAGACCGGACTGCCTCATAGTAAGCCCGATTTTGCTATCCCGGGGCTCTCTCTCATTGAGGCTGAGAGTCACGACCCGGCTCCGGATGGGTTCACCAACAGCAATAAATCTCTTTGATTCCTGGCAGATCAGCCGGGAGTTCTTCTCGTCAAAACTGATATATTCGTCGGATATCTGGCTGACATGGAGCATGGCATCGATCGGCCCGAGACTGACAAACGCCCCGAAACTCGTGGTCTCGACAACCAGTCCCTCCATGACCTCCTGCAGTGACAACCGGAGGACGAGTGCTTCGAAATCGACATCGTAGAATACCGCACCGTCACCGGGGATTATCTCTCCTTCCCCGATATTCAGAACCTTTGTGACCCCGATAAATATTCCGATCTCCTTGTCTATACTGCCCTCGAGCTGTTCCTGAAGGACATCGAGAATTACCTTATCGAGTGCTTCGCCAAGACGGTGAGGAGGTACTCTCACCTTGTCGCTAAGCTTCATCCTGTAATACATAATCCATTATCTCCTTATTACACCGAGTTTTTTCTGATTTTTGAGTGATATTACCGGAATTTTTTCATTGAGCAACCGGTTCCGGAGTACGCGGTCGTTTGTCAGTACCATTCCGCCATGTCGACCGGCGTAGCCTGCAATCCGTTCATCAACGGTACCTTCAGATAATCCACTTTCCACGATGATGCACTTCCGTGACATCTCGAGTCCGAGTCTCGCGGCCGCCGCGTCTTTCCCGTATCCTTCTGTAAGGCCCTTCAGTTCATTCACCACTTCACTAAGGACGACAGGTTCATACGAGCCAAGGATATCCCTCAGTTCTTCAAAGATGTCAACCCTGAACTGTGACGGCATCATAAGCGCGTTGGTATCCAGAATGACGATCACTCGGTGAGGATTCCCATCCCGATCAACCGCCATCTCGCCCCCACCTGCCGGCTGATCGCAATTCTTCCTCCCAGTTCCGCACATACGGGCCTCTTCAGGGTAACTTCAACCGCATCTTTCTTTGTATTGGTGACAACACCAACCGTCACCGCAGTCCCTACCGAGAGCATAAGGGGTTCGTTGTGTTTTAACGGTTCGATCGATAACTCACTTGTAGCCCCCACCACACGCTCCATGAGCATAACACGGAATTTTAATTTATCCCAGACCGGGGGAAGGGATCCAACATGACCGGCAACCTGCCCTGCGAGAGCATCGCTTTTTGTAAGGGCAGGATCCAACTTGGTGGCTATTCCGAGCAGTCCTCCCGGGGACGCCTCCAGTACTTTCTTGGAACCGGCGTTGATCGATGTGATTTTTGTTTCAATCGGGTCCCATCGAATCCGGTTTTCGACCTGTTTTTGTCGGCCGGGGCGGATCTCGATATCGTCACCCTCCTTCAGCTCTCCACGGATCAGTGAACCCCCGATGACCCCGCCCTTTACTTCTTTCCAGTTACAACCGGGTTTATTTATATCAAACGAGCGTGCGATCAGCATCAGTCGGTTTTGCTTCGGGGTCACGTTCCGGTTCAGGAATCGTCTGGTCCAGTGCTTCAACCAATGCCCCGATATTGATACCCTTCTGGGCAGATACAGGGACTATCGGTGCATTTTCAGCAATGGTCCCCTTGATAAATTTTTTTATCTGGTCGTAATGTGAACGTGCCTCTTTCGCGGTGACAACATCGATCTTGTTCTGCACGATCACAATGTTCTTTATTCCCACCAGTTCGAGCGCCATCAGGTGCTCTTTCGTCTGTGGTTGCGGACAGACCTCGTTTGCCGCAATTACAAGCATTGCGCCATCCATCAGGGCAGACCCGGAAAGCATGGTTGCCATCAGGGTCTCGTGTCCCGGGGCATCGACGAACGAAACGGAACGGAAGGGAACCGCTTTTGACCCACATACCGGGCAAACCGGTTTTGTGGAAAATGCCTCCGGTCCTTCGCAACCCGGACATTTATAGAACGTCACATCTGCATATCCGAGACGGATCGAGATACCGCGTTTAATTTCCTCGCTATGCCGATCCGTCCAGGTGTCAGTGAGCCCGTACACCAGAGTTGTCTTTCCATGGTCCACATGTCCGACAACCCCTATGTTGACACTTGGAATTGTTACATCACGCAAATGTGATCAAACCTCCCTATTGAATATATAATGATCCTACTTATACGTAATCAGTAAAACCAATCCATTCAGAAGCTGCTAATCAAAGAGACTAAATTTTCTTTGTTATTTCCAGCCGGATATCCCTGAATTTTCAGGTTTCCAAGCACTGGCAAGCTCGCAGAATTCACTTTATTAAGTGCCGGAGAACGATACAATCCTCAAAATTGCCGGACAAAAAATAAGATGGACATTCCGTACCTATTGTGAACCGGCTACCCGCCACCTTCACAGCTCTGGTCGATATTTTTAAGCGATTCCTGGAATGCAGAGCCTGATGCAAATTCTCTTTCTTCCTCAATTGTCTTTTTAGCGTCTTCCAGATTCTTGTATTTCTTCTCAATACCTGCCTCAACCGGGACCAGTTTATCAGTTCGGTAAAGGAGGTGTGTTGAATCGAGTTCTGCAAATTCCCTCCCACCCTGCTGTTCAAAACGGACGACCCTTCCCGTTGTCCCTGTCCCTGTATACCGTACCCGCATACCGGCCTCCAGTACTATGCCTTCCATTGCTATCGGGTAGAATGTCATATACCTATGATATCAAATTTTGTATGCTGACAGATTGGAAGAATGTGAGTGATCGTGGATCGGCATCCCATATTTTCAGAACTTATCGGACGGGTATTGAACAGTCCCTAATAAGTCAGTAGATATGTGAATCATTCCATCATTCCAGGAAAAAAGGGCTGAAAAGTAATTCCGGTTTTTAACCTTATGGCAACCCGGGTTAATAAAATATGAAATTTTCCTGGTAAACATGGAGATTTTAAGAAATTAATTTGTTCAACTGTGATACTACCCTTTTCGTACTATCACTCGCTTCTCCTTCCTTGAAGGAAGGACACCGGCCATCTAACGCATCGAACATTGAAGTTACTGCCAGCCCGAGGGAGGGCCCATATCCACCCTCAAGGACAAGAGCAAGGGGCATGTTGGCTGAATTGGCCGATATATAGGTAAGAACACCGAAATCTTCAGGGGTTAGTTTCATGCCACCTATCGGATCATCGGATAAGGGATCAAGACCGGCAGAAATAATGACGACATCCGGTGAAAATTTTTCTATTGCCGGGAGAAATACGCCCCTGAATACATAGAGATAATCAGAAAGTGTGGATCCTTCCCGGACTGGCGCATTGAGCGTGTACCCCTTCCCTGCTCCTGTACCGATCTCATCCACCCAGCCGGTCCTGGGAAAACTGTTTACCTGGTGAATGGAGCAGTACAATACCCGGTCACTCGCATAAAACATTTTCTGGGTGCCATTTCCATGGTGGAGGTCCCAGTCAATAATGGCAACTTTTTTACCCTTTTCAAGTGCGTAGGCAGTCGCGACTGCGACATTATTAAAAATACAAAAGCCCATCGCCTTGTCGGGTTCCGCATGGTGACCGGGGGGACGGACCAGTGCAAATGAGTGTTCACCGTGAAGGGTTCGGCGTAATGCACCCATTGCGGCTCCCGCGGCAAACAAGGCTACCTGAAATGACTCTTCAGTAAGGTACGTATTCATATCGATGTACCGTTTTCCACCCAGGGCACAGAGCTCCCGGATCATCCTGATATAATGGGCTTTATGGACCCTTTCGAGATCCGGGACTGTTGCAGGGTCAGGCGCAACTACTTCCACAAAGTCGGGAACACCGGAGATCGCCAGTTTAAGACGGGCATTACACTCATTGTGCAGCTCCATCTCATGGCTGGCAAATATCTCCCCGGTGAAAACCGAACATTTCCTTTTCATCTAGTTAATCTGTGTCCCCTGCATGACCGCTTCTTCGCTTACATCAAACTGCTGGCTGGTCCCGATTATATGATATTTACCGGTTGCCCTGACATCGTATGAATTTCCAGTGGTTGCATACGGGACGATGAATTCACCGTTTGTGCTGGCCTGCCGGTAGATAAAGTTCCTTCCCGTATTGGATACGAGGGGAATTTCAATAATGCCTTCACCCTTGATTTTTGCTCCCGGCACAAATTCGAAGATCTTTACATATTTGATATCGGTAGTACCACCGCTCAGTACATTGTTCGGGGACTCATGGATGAGCCGGTAATGCTGAAGTGCAGGGATGGTAGATAACGGCATGAACATCGCATCGTTGAGGATTGCAGCATGCTGGCCGGCCGGTGCATTACTGTTAAATTTGTCCACATTCGCTTTTGCAATGGTGACATTCATGTTTTCCGCTCTCGTAATAACAGGGTACGGCGTTCCCGAACTCGTGGAATCGGTATATTCAACGTAATATACAGTTGTAGGTTCCGTCATCGACCCGTCGAAATTATGGAGTTTTGATATCATCGTCTCGTAATATGGTGCCTCATAGAGGGTGACGGCGCCATACTGGTTCGAATTGCCCTGGCTCGGTACCAGATAGGGCTGCTGGTATGGACTGGCGCCCAGACTTGTATTATTCCATGTTGCCATTGCCCAGAACTTACCGGTGTCCATCTCGATATCCGTGACAACATATCGTGTCCCGTCATTTTTAAGGATATTATTTGCCGTATTCTCCGATCTTGCCAGGAAATAGGCGGCTGCCCCATTAGGTCCTGCTACCCCAGACTGGAACGGGTTGGCATTCGGGATTCGCTTGGCGATATACGTAATCATATGGCCGTAATCCCACCAGGACATAACACCATATGCCTGGGCGGGATAGGAGAACGTGTTGCCATTATAGATTTTATAATAATCTACTCCGGTTTCCGGAGTGTGATTCCCCATCCATTCAAGAGATTCTTTCCAGTCGGAGTTCATTCGCAGGGCTCCTGATGATGCAACAGAATATTCACTTCCCAGCGATGAAACTACGAACAATAAGGCCAGAAAAACCACGAGGACTATGGCTCCAATGTGTAAATAATTCGGAGTATTGCGACGAGGGGTACTCTTTTCCTTTTGTGGCTGTTTTTTACCCTTCTGAACCGCTTGTTTCGGAAGAATTGTTTTTGTGGACTCAACCTTGCCAGGTTTAATGATCCGATTAATATCGTTCCATCCCAGGTTGAAAACAAATCCTATACAAATACCGGATAGTATTGCAATGTTAACCGCCAGGTAATATTCATACCTGATATGCTGCCAGGCCGCGATCAGCATGAATAAAGACCAGATCAGTACGACATGCAGATCGGGTCGGTCCTCTTTCCATGAACGATAAAACAGGACTAATAATCCCCCTATCATGAGGATAAGTGAATAATTAAACGTCTGCCAGGCTTCAGCCAGAGTCCATGATCTTGCCTCCTGTATTGTGAGGTAGAGCGAACCCTGGCCAAAGAATTCAGTTATGGCAGAAATAAACGAATTAAAAATCGTTGGGGTGGCTATCGCTGAAATTGCGACAATAACGATTCCAATTCCCACAACTGCAACCGGGTAATAATATACTTTTTTTCCATTCAGGAATCTTGCAATAAGATAAAGGAAAACAGTACCAAGTACCAGGAGAATGTAAGAAAGCGGGTGGGCAATGGTGTAAAAATTAAGCTGGAGCCCCTCCGTCTGGATCCCAACGATGAAAAATGCCACGGTGGCAAAACCAAATGTCACAACATTCGTAACCAGCAGGTAATCCGAGGACTGTTTGCGATAGAAATCCCATATGAATTGAATTACAGTAAATACGCCAATAATCAACGCAAAAAGGATCATCGTTGGCATGGTAAAAAGCCCAAGAATATACGCCACCCCTGCAAGGAAAGCCAAAATAATTGGCCTTACCAGGGTTTCTCTTTTGGAAATGTCAACATGGTGCTCCTTTGCCCACAACATGCAATAGATATAGGCGAAAATAAACAGCGTGCCAAATAAGACTTCCGCGATATGGTGATCCAGATAGCCAAACAGGGACCTGAAGAAATACTGGCCACCAATCACGGCTATCAGACCCGATGCAAAAATCGCACATTTCCAGTCGGATATTTTCCGGACCAGAAGGAATACCAGGGGCACCATGATCGCCGCCATGATTGGCGGGACCATTAATGCATACTTAATGATCTCCGGGCGCGTAACAGCCCCCATCATCATCGTAAACGAAGTGCTGATAAGGATAAACAGGGGTCCCCAGTGAACCGTCTGCCCGGTTGGGAACAACGTCATAGCCTCAAACCAACCGTAGCCGGGGAAATTCCTGGTCATCTGTTCAATCTGCCTGAGGTTGTACAGGGGATCGTCACTCCCGGCCAGGGATAAAATATCAACGTTCCCAGCCTGGAATAGCGGAAGAAGTCTGAGCCAAAGCACAAATGCGGTCAATACTGCCAGAAGAGCAATAAGAATATAATTCCGGTATTTCGACAGACCCTGAATTATCATATAATCATCCCTTGAAAATGCATCCTACCCCAGTTATACGAGTAGAGATATGATAAGATTTTGTGGAGGGTTCCATATTACGGAAAAATATCACCGATTATGTCTGAGACCTGTATTCAAAACAATGTGCAATATGACGTTTAATGTTGTTTTCGAATACCGGATAATCAAACTGTTTTGCCCTCTTCAGGCATTCATCTGTGTAAAACGAGGGGTCTTTCGATACTTCGCGGATTGCCTTAACAATAGAACCGGGATCGGGAGAAGTAAGTATCCCCGTGTATCCGTCCGCCACGGTTTCAAGATATCCTCCTTCCTTGGTCGCAACAACCGGCTTTCCACTGGCCATTGCCTCCAGGGGGGTGATACCGAAATCTTCATCGATGGCAGTCGTGAGGAACCCTTCACAGCGGGCATACAGGTCGATGAGACGAGATTCTTCACACGGACCAAGAAATTTTACATTTCCCGGGGCATTTTCTACAACCGGTCGCAGCTGATCATAGATATGCCCGGCTACAAGGAGTGTTTTATCAGGCATTTTTCTGAATGCCTCCACCTGGAGAGGAATACGTTTCCATTTATCAACTCTGCCCACGGACAACCAGTATCCTTCAGAGGGCTTACAACAATAATTATGTACGTGAACAGGGGGGTAAATTACCTCCGCATCCTTCAGGTATGCCTTGTAGATCCGGTTCCTGACCGTGTGTGAAATGCAGGCGATGTTCTCCACATATTTCCTGACAAATCGCCTGTCAAAATATTTGAAGAGGTTAAGCCCTGCAAGATATCCGATCTTATTAATGCCCTGCTGCGTTGCCAGAAACGGGTAATACATATCGTACATTGCCCTTCTCGGTGTCAGCATATAATACAGGTGTGGAATGTGATGCACCAGGTACCGAAGGGATATATCCTCGATGCAGATTACAAAATCATAATCGAGTGAGACAGATTTGAAAAGTCTCATCCCTGCGGGCTGCCGCATCGGTTCCGGAGGCAGTTGTTTTCCCAGCGATATGAATTTCATTTCCCTTGTTTCGTCAAACGATCTCACAATTTCCTCGTCAAATGACGGAACGATGATATCTGCATCAACTGCACGGGAAAGGTCAATGATTAAGCGTTCAGCTCCGCCCCTGACAGAAAAGTCATCAACAGTGAGAATTGCAATTTTCATGGTATTGGCCAGCCCTTTTTTGCAGGGACATATCCGGAATCAAAATTTGCCCTCCTCATTATGTCACCACTTGTTTCCAACCGGATCATAGTATCATATCGGCACGCGAGGATTATTTGATTTCACTGTTTTTTTCATGCTTAAGACTCATCAATCAGTTCCTGCCACAGGCCTGCAATTACATCCCATCTCAGTTCCCCCGGAACATCATAGACCTTTTTTTCTGATAGTGTAACAGCAATCGCGTCCGCGAGTTCCTGGGAATTCATCGGTTCAACAAATCGTGTCCCCTCATACTTGCCCAGACTCTCTTCGAGCCCTCCGACACGTGTTGCAATGATGGGCATACCGAAGGACATTCCGATATGAGCAACCCCGCTTTGGGAAGATCGTGTATAAGGAATAACAAGCACGTCTGCGGCGGAAAAATAGACCGGCACTTCATTATCCCCGACATACCGGTCAATAAGTGTTATGTGTGATTTTAGAGGAGATCTTGCGACCAGATCACAAGATTCCAGGTCTTCCCAGGTTTCACCCACGATCAGGAGGTGCGAGTCTTCAAGCAGGGGCCGGGGTAGTTGTTCGAACGCCTCGATCAGGTATTTAACTCCTTTATAAGGACGAAGCAGGCCGAAGAAGAGGATGATACGGGATTCCCGGATATTGAGTTGATCTTTTGCACGCGCCGGGTCTGTCTTTTTGTACTGGTCGTAAATCCCGTGTGGGATGACATGTATTTTCCCGATATCGATGCCATAATGTGCACTGACCAGCTGGCGATCAATCTCCGAATGAACAACGTGACATGTTGCCAGATGACGGATCAATGAGCCCATTATTTTCGAATATATCCTCAGTATGATAAACCCATTCTCCAGGGGGTCGACAATCTCGTGAAATTCTATTACGACAGGCTTGTTCCTGACATTAAGGATAGAAATTGCCAGGTACATGTGAGCAACGCTGGACGTCCACCACTGGAAAATTATTACATCTCCTTTACCTGCCTCGACAGATCCACGGAGCCATGTGAACGGATTATACCAGTCAAGCAGTTCTACTGCACGGATATCATTTCTGAAGTGATATTCGGTCAGGTCGGTGCCTACCCTCTTCCAGCCCGGAAACAGGATTTTCGGAAGCATGTTCCTGAATTGTAAGACAGTGACGTTAAACCGATCGGCGAGTGAATTGGAAAGGCGGAGCGTAAAATAGCTGAATACCTGAAAGGAACCTCTGTGAAGGTCCGATTACAACAATTGTTGATCGTTGGACAGTCTTTTCAGGATTCATGGTATCCAGTCCATACGAATTTTATAAAAAATTCCGCTTCCATTCATTTTTCTGCACAAATTTTTTCCGAAATTCTTTATTAATGATCTTTCTTTTCTGATATTCTTTAGCTGGCGCCTGCGGGCATTCCTCAGTGTAGTGCCATTTCTTTTTTTTATAACCCTTGAGATTTGCCCGCAGATCCCAGAGGAATGTTTTTCATTCATTTCCCATACGGGCACCAGTGAGGGTATTTTTGTATGATTGCCACACCGGAAGTCGAAGGGCCGAGAAACAACATTTCACTACCGGGAACATTGACAGGGATCGAACACGGCACCCTGATCGGATACCAGGCCCTCTCCATTAACGAGGATTACATCCGCATCTTCAATATTGTCAACAATACCTGCACGTAATTCCATTTCCAGCCTCTGGGAGAAACCGAGCAGGCGGACCTTCCGTCCGCCTATTTTCTCTTTCAATCCGTTCAGGCATGCCTGGTGGCGATCCGGGGAGCATGCATGAAGGACCCGGTTAATACAGAGAAAGCCCGTCAGAACATTAAGAATCACACAGGCAGCGGCCCGTATCCGGGGATTTCCAAATTTTGCCCCGAACATAAACGATATTTTTGTCGTTGCACGTGTCGGATCATCCGTTACAAATTCTGCTGTTTTCCCGCCGAATGCGGCTACCATGCATACACCATGTTCATACTGGCATTTCGGACTGTCGGGATCCACCCTGATGTTTACTGCCCCGTCTTCACAACCTGATCCCTGGATACGGTCTTCCAGCAGATTTACAGATTCTTCAATAATACTCATTTGTCACCCGGAATTGAACCTTTTTCGTCGCTTTTTCTATGAGCTTCGACCCGTGACTCGCAGAGTATAACTCTTGCAGGGGATCCATCGAGCCCGAGGAGGCGTAACGGCAGGGCGATCATCTGGTATTCACCTTCAGGGACCCGTTCAAGGTCAAGGTATTCGATCACCACGATCCCATTTCCCAGGAGCTCACGGTGTACCTCCCCGTTACCATGAAATTTTTCAATGGACGGGGTGTCGATGCCGACCGCGATAATACCGTTTGCAGAAATCTTCCTTGCCGCGGACAACCCCAGGGCGGTATATCCGGGATCAAACTGCCCCTTACAACTGCATCCTGTTTTAAAAAAAATCCGGGAGGCACCTTCTATCCTGCATTTCAGGTCACCTTCGGAGATCTCTCCCGCCGCATCTGATACATCAATTACCCTGCAGGGGCCGATCAGCGCCGTGAGAGGGATCCGGTCAACACTCTCCTCGTTTTTCAGGTAGTGTGAGGGGGCATCGATATGTGTCCCCGAATGGGTACTTATGCTCAGCCCGGTCAGAAGGTACTGCCCGCAGTCCTCAGTAGAGAACCGGGGTTCGACATCCCCGGGATACACCGTTGTCTCTTCAGATAATTCATGGGTAACATCGTGGAACGTATTCATTTTTTTAGTCCTGCCAGCCATGACGACCTAACAGTGGTACAAACATTACACCGCCGAAATTTTCCTGGCTGATCCGGACGCCGTGCTTCCTGACCCGGACAAGCTGCTGAAGATCCCGCGGTCCGACGGGAGCGACCAGCCGGCCTCCGTCTGCCATCTGATCGATTAGAGGAGCGGGTATATCGGGTGTTGCGGCAGTTACAACGATCGCGTCGTACGGAGCATCCGGGGCGTAACCCATGGTACCGTCTTCCACTACAACAGTTACATTAGTAATTCCAAGGCGATGCATCATCTCTTCTGCTTTCGATGCGACTTCCGGCAGCCGTTCTACCGTTACCACCGACCTGGCGAGCCTTGAGAGGATGGCAGCCTGGTAACCGCTTCCCGCCCCGATCTCGAGAACCTTGTCATCTTGTTTTATTTCGAGGAGCGAGGTCATAAGACCGACAATATAAGGCTGGGATATTGTCTGTCCACTGCCAATCGGAAGAGGGCGGTCGTGGTATGCGGCAGCCTGGAACTCGTGGGGGATGAAAAGATGACGGGGAATTTCCCGCATTGCATCCAGCACCCTCCTGTCCCCAACGCCCCGGGCTTCGATCTGGTCACGGACCATCCGACTTCGTTCTTCTGAACGTGTATCCTCCGGCATTGTTTTTCCCCTCACTATTCCAGCCCTAGAACCCAGCTTTTTCAGCGACGTCGATGGCCGCATCTATCTGTTTCTGGAGCGCATCAGGCAGACCGGCAATCTTTACATCGAGGAAACCCCTGATGATCGTTGCTGTTGCTGACTCCTCGTCCAGTCCCCTGGACATCAGGTACTCGATCTCGTCCCGTGCAATTTTTCCGACGGCTGCCTCATGGGAGAGTTCCGTCCCCACCACGTTACCTTCTATTTCAGGGATTGCATAAATCGTCCCATCTTTCAGGATAAGCCCTTTGCATTCAAGATGGCCCTTTGTGCCCTCGGTTTTCCCGAGGATATGTCCCCGGGAGATGATCTGTACCTCCCTTTGTAATCGCACGTGTGACCAGTTCGGCGCTTGCACCCTTCGCACCAAGGATAGCGCGGGAACCTAAGTCGAGGGTTGACCCGGGCATCGCGATGACGACACTGCTGAACCTCGCCACCGAATTTTCACCTACCAGGTTGGCAGTCGGGTACATCTGGACTTTATGTACCGGCTTCATACAGACGTAATTAGACAGGAACACCCCGTTTTCCTCGACGTTTGCAGCGCTCCGGGGATATACATCGATATCTTCACCCCAGGTATGGATCATGGTAAAGCTGATCTTCGCATTTTTTCCGACGTAAAATTCGCTTATACCGTAGTGTGCCCCGCCCTTTCCCACATGCTGGCCACTTGCACAGCCGGACACGATATGAAGCTCCGAACCTTCCTCCGCAATGATTACATTGTGGACATGCTGTATTTTCTCACGACCAAGATAGAGACATGCCTGCACGGGCAGGATATTGCTGCTCCCCTTGTGGGCGATGATGACATAGCCTTTCGGATCCGTGGCCTCTGCGACATACCGGGTGTATTCATCCTTATCCTTCGGAACAAGTTTCCAGATATAATCCTTAATCCAGTCGTATTTTTTGAGGGCATTCCCAAAGGAGAGGACTTCGATACCCTCTTCCGAGCAACTTTCCTGCACAATGTCCTGGTTCATCTGGATATAACTGCCACACCGGTTACCCATTGAGAGGTCTATTCCCGACTGCGTGAGACGTTCCTGATCCTCGGCTGAAAGACCGAAGTTTTTTCCTAATTCTGCCGGCATTCGAGACACTCCTTGTAACCACGTGCTTTAATGTCTTTCAGAATTTCCCTCGGGTTTCCATGGCACCGGATCTCCCCGTCACACATGACATGGCCCTTGTCTGCATCGAGATAATCCAGGATGTAACCGGTATGCGTAATGACAAGCCCGCTCTTTTTCCGCTTCATGAGATGCGCCTCTTTTTCCAGCAACCCCCCAATTGCAGCCCCTATCAGGGAGATATTTTCGAGGTCGACCCCGCTCTCGGGTTCGTCAAGCATGACGAAATCCGGTTTCTGCACCATGAGCTGGAGGACTTCGCTGCGCTTGATCTCCCCGCCCGAAAAACCTTTATTGATATCCCGCTCCAGGAAACGGTCCATATGCATTTTTTTCGCATATTCCGCGACCTCTTCTGGTTTGTTGCCAGATGTTGCAACAAGCAGTTTCCCAAGTTTCAGGCCGGATATGGTCGGAGGTCTCTGGAACATGATACCAATCCCTAGTTTTGCCCGTTCGTGAATTGGCATGTGCGTGATATCCTGATCTTGAAAAGAGATCCTCCCATTCGTGACCGTGTAATTTGCAAATCCCATTATTGTCATGAGCAATGTGCTCTTACCGGAACCATTCGGTCCCATGAGCACATGAGTCTCACCTTCCTTTATACGGAGGTTGACATCGTGGAGAACTTCCCTCTCTCCCACCTTCACGTGGAGGTCTTCGATATCGAGCATAATCAAGTCAGGTAGAGTATATAGCAACCGAACCATTAAACGCTTTTCAAAGAACCGATCCAGCTTATTTGTCCTTGCATATGGAGCCAGGTACTGCACCCGGGGCTCCCCGGGCTTTTGTTACGGGATTATTGTGGTGCCAATATCAGAGTTCTTGCGGCACAAGAGAGAGTTTAACCCTGACAAAGGATTATATACAGTAAATGGCCCCCCTGAAAGGGAAAACCGACAAGGTACACGATAAACCGGGCAAGGCAAAAATCAGGAATGGATCAGGTTCCAGAAAAGATCGGATCGATTCTCCGGATTCCCCGGAGATTGAAAAGTACCTGAACCGGATCATCTGTGGCGATGCGCTTAAGGCCCTTCATTCAATGCCCGACCGGTCTGTTGACATTGTTATTACCTCACCACCCTATAATTTTGGGCATGCCTATGCACAGGACGAACATGACGATACCCGGGAGTGGAACGAGTATTTTAAAACCCTTTACGAAATCTGGGCCGAATGCTTCCGCTTGTTAAAACCAGGAGGCCGGATCGCCGTTAATGTTCAGCCACTTTTCTCCGATTATGTCCCGACGCACCACGTGATCTCAAACCAGCTCATGGCCCTCGGTTTACTCTGGAAAGCCGAGATATTGTGGGAAAAAAACAATTATAATGCGAAATACACCGCGTGGGGGAGCTGGAAATCCCCTTCAATGCCATACCTGAAATACACGTGGGAATTTATAGAGATTTTTGATAAAGAGACCCATAAAAAGGCAGGAGACAGGGAACAGATCGATATTACCGATACTGAGTTTAAGGAGTGGGTAATCGGTAAATGGTCATTTCCCCCGGAAACACGGATGAAAGATTATGGTCATCCTGCTATGTTCCCGGAGGAGCTGCCGAAACGGCTGATGAAACTCTTCTCATACAAGGGCGATATAGTCCTGGACCCGTTCAACGGTGCCGGGACGACCTCGCTGGTTGCCTGGAAACTGGGGAGGAGGTTTATCGGCATCGATATTTCGGAAGACTACTGTAATTGTGCCCTCCGCCGGATCCAGAATTCGGGAATAGTACCCATCCCTTTCACCTGGACTCAGTATACCTGAAATAATCCACATAGACGAATGAAGGGGAACACCCGTTCGAAAACCTCCCCGATAACCCTTATCGATCGCAGGCGGGGAAGTGATGATCCAGAGGATAAATTCAATTTCTGATGGGAACTCACAGGATTTTGTCGATTTCCGCAATGGAATCGATAACCATCGTTGGTTTCGGGTCCGCTGCTACAAGCGTTTCGTGGCTGAATTTTCCGGTTTTAACTAAAATACCCTGCATTCCTGCATTCATGGCACCACCGGTGTCGCTTACCACATCATCCCCGATCATCACCGCTTCAGAAGGATCTATTCCCATTGAAATGAGTGCCATCCCGAAAAAACCAGGGGACGGTTTTCCCATCAGGGTCGCAGTTGTTCCCGAGGCATATTCAATCGCCCGGACAAACGGGCCGGCCGATAACATCAGGCCATCATTTCCCATCCAGTACCGGTCTTTCTCAAGTGCGATTATTCCGGCCCCCTCCTGCACCAGCCTGAATGCCTGGTTCAACCGGGCATAACCGAAATTATCCCCGGCGTCTCCCACGATGACCCAGTCTGCCTCATTTTCCTGGTGTAACAGCCCTGCTTCAGCAAATTCGGAGTGAAGGTCCGGGGTCGTGAGAAGATGGCACCGTTTCAACCCCGTTCTCACGATGTATTTAATGGCTGCCACGGAAGGAGTAACGATCTCATCCCTTCTAATTCCAAATCCAAACTCCTGAAGGCGGGACTCAATGGCTACACGGCTTTTCCTTGTAGAGTTCGATATAAACCGGATGGAATAACCCTGCTCTTTCAGGTAACGTACAGCGTCCTGTGCCCCGGCTACCGGTTTGTCACCGGTATATAGTACACCGTCAAGGTCCAGCAGTACCCCTTTCACATCCATTCCTTCGCCCCCTCAAGGAAACCGGTGAAAATCAACCTGCAGATCTGATTACTCTCCATGATATTACGGGAAGTCTGTGATATGATTTCATCCCTCTGTTTTCGTCCTGCTGATTTGCACCAGTCATGAATAATCTCTTCGGTGACTTCGGGATGGAACTGGACACCCGTTGCAGAGCCTGTTGTAAACATCTGGTTTTTCACATGGTCACCCCGGTATACCAGTCTGCCTGCGTCCGGGAGCTCAAAACTTTCCCCGTGCCACTGGAACACGGTCAGGTCATTCGCGGGTATGAGCAGATCCGGGATGTTTCTCCTGATTTTGCACCACCCTTTTTCTTCCTGGCAGGGGAACACTTTTTTTCCAAGGGCCGAGGCAATAAGCTGCGCACCGAGACAAATTCCAAGGGTGGGTAACCCAGCGGAGATCGCTTTGCGAATCAGGTGTTTTTCCTGGAGGAGGTATGGGTATTCCCTCTCGTCGTTTACACTCATCAGCCCGCCAAGGAAAACCAGGTGAGTGGCATCTATTTTTTCGGGCACTTCACCTGTCTCGAATAGTGGGATGACTTCGACGGTATGTGAGGATTCCCCGATAAGTTCAAGGATATAACCCGGAGGCTCTCCGGGACCGTGCTGGAACAGGGCAATCATTTTGTTAAAAATAATGTTGACGACGAACTATAATGCTGTATTCCCCGCTTTATCTTTTTTTACAAAATACGACTTTGTTTCCTGAATTATCCCCCGAACATAAATCCTTTTTCGCCAAACTCAATGCTGACCGGAAACGCAACCTCGCAATGAAAATTTTTTCCTTCTGTATAATTCACTTTCACCCCCCGTGGCAAACCCTTGAAAAGGAGGACGTATATGTTCGATCAGCATGATCTCCAACCCGTCTTACGATGCGGTCAGCAGGCAATGGCGATCAAGGATTGACGAATCGCATGATTTCCGGGTAGTAAGAAACGATTCGGTGTTCAGAGCCGGTTTTTCCAGCTCTTCTTTATTTGAATCCGAGTATGAGAAGGCCCGCGATCTGAAAACCAGTTTTATAAAAAAATATGCGGGAATGGATCTCGAAGAAGTTTTTGATGGCAGGACCCTGTACACCCCGGAAGGGGAATGTTATGAGATCACCACCTATAGCGACATGAAAATCCCCCGGTCAGACCCCGATCAGGTAAAAAAACGAATTCTGAACGACCTTACACTTGTCAGGGGTATCGGCCCGGTTACGGCGGGGATATTACGAAGAAAAGGGCACCGGACCATAGAAGACCTTGTTGCACACCGCCGTTTCCATGACCGGGCAGAAGAATGCTTACGCCGGATAATGGACGGCACGCCGGAGGAAATCGTCTCGTTCATTGAAGGTCGTCACTCTCCGTCACACCAGTTATCGCTTCTGGCATCGGGACTCTACGGGAAGGATTCATTTCTTTTCATCGACCTGGAAACAATGGGATTTTTCTCAAGACCGGTTATCCTGTTTGGATTTGCATCGGTTGAGGACGGTCGTCTGGTTGTACGCCAGTTACTTGTCCGCGACATGGAGGAAGAACTTCCTGCCCTGGAGCAGACCTTGCACCACCTGAGGGAAAAGCCAGTCGTTGTATCCTACAACGGAAAATCGTTTGATATCCCCTACATTATCTCAAGATCGGCATTTTACGGGGGTATGACCGATGGACCGCGACATCACATTGACCTGCTCCATGCATCCCGGCGCAAGGCAGGGCATCTGCTCCAGGACTGCAGGCTTGGGTCGATCGAAAAACACCTCCTCGGAACAGCGAGAACCCATGACCTTCCGGGCAGCATGGTTCCCGAATTCTACGAGTCCTACCTTCATACGGGAAACCCGGGACCTCTTGTACCCGTTGTAGAGCATAACCGGAACGATGTCATCAGTCTTGCAAAATTACTGTTCCTGTTTTCAGAGGATTCACCATGACCGTCAATAATGTAGTCACAAAACTTCGCCAGGACCCGGAATATTGTGAACAAACAGAATATATAGAGACCATACCGGCAAGGGACGCGATGTTTGGCACATTGACAAGACCCCTGCCGCGGCCACTGGAGTCGTTCCTCGCCGCTCGCGGTTTGTCACTCTATACACACCAGTGTGAGGCGATTGAGGCCTTTCGCGGCGGGAAAGACCTTATTCTCTCCACTGCTACCGCTTCCGGAAAGACACTTGCCTTTTCCCTTCCCGTCATCGAGCGTCTTTTTAATGATCCAACGGCAACTGCCCTTTACCTCTACCCGACAAAGGCACTCAGCCATGACCAGCTGAAGTCTCTGCAGGAAATGGAGAAATGCACAGGGATCTCTTTAAATCCCGCAATATATGATGGTGATACTCCTGCAGGGAAGCGGCCGCAGATCCGGTCGGTGTCACGAATTGTAATCTCAAATCCCTTTGAACTCCATACGATTCTTCCCTGGCACCACCAGTGGTCAGTTTTCTTCAGGAATCTGGCAGCAGTAATAATTGACGAGGCCCACCAGTACCGTGGGGTATACGGCTCAAACATCGCATTCGTTATCCGGCGTCTCCGGAGGATCTGTGCCCACTATGGAAATGAACCCCGGATGATTCTCTCATCTGCAACAATCGCAAACCCGGAAGAGTTTGCGAGCCGGCTAACCGGAAAATCTGTTACCTGTATCTCGTCGGACGGGTCCCCTCGCGGAAAGAAAAATTTCGTGCTATACAATCCTTTTCGGGAAGGTGACTTGTCAAAGACAACCTACCATGAAAGTGGGAAGCTACTCCGGATGTGCATGAACGACGATCTCCGGATGCTTTGTTTTACGGGATCCCGGAAGCTCACCGAACTCATTACCCTGCAGGTGAGGGACGACCTGATCCGCAGGGACCGTACAGACCCGGCACTTGTCTCCGCGTACCGGGCTGGCTACCTACCCGAAGAACGCAGGGATATCGAAGATCGGATGAAAAAGGGCCTCTTGCGGGGAGTTGTTTCGACTAATGCCCTCGAGGTCGGGATTGATGTCGGTTGCCTCGACGGTGTCATCATGACGGGATTTCCCGGGACCATCATGTCCACGTGGCAACAGGCGGGCAGGGCAGGGAGGACCTCATCGGATTCTCTCGCAGTCCTCGTCGCCCATGCCGATCCGCTCGACCAGTATTTTATGCACCACCCGGGTCAGTTTTTCCAGGCCAGCCACGAGCATGCGATAATAGACCTGGATAATCCCTATATCCTGTCAGGCCAGGTACTCTGTGCTGCGGCGGAACTTCCTGTGACGACCGTTAACGACGAACGTTTCTTCGGACACGACCTGGAACAGGTCCTCCTGTCGCTTACTGGTCAACACCTGCTGAGCTCTACCCGGAGAGGATATATTTACTCGGGTAGCCGGAGACCCGTTGAACTCGCCAGTCTCTCAACAATTTCCGCAATCACCTTTAAGGTCATGTGCAACGGGGAGACCCTCGAAACAATGGACCAGTCGCAGGCCTTCCGGGAGGCACATGCCGGCGCCATCCTCTACCACCAGGGAGAGAAATTCCTGGTCCTCTCGATGGATTTCGACCACCATATCATCCGCGTAGAAAAAACCGATGTGGATTACTATACGAAACCACTCGGGTCGGTAGATGTCAGAATAGTCAGGGAAGAAAAAAGCAGGACAATAAGGGATAGCAGGCTCTCCTTTGGCGAAGTAACAGTCACCGAACATTGTACTTCTTACCGGGTCATGCGCTACGATACGATCATCAGTATTGAGCCGCTTTCCCTGCCTCCTGTTACATTCAATACGAGGGCATTGTGGTTTGTTGCAACTCCGGAGGTTTGTTCAACGATTGAAGCCCTGGGGATGGATTTAGCAGGCGGGCTCCACGGGGCAGAGCACGCACTCATCGCCGTAATGCCGTACCATGTTATGTGCGACCGCAGGGACATCGGAGGATTCTCTTCACCGGCATTTCCGGGGTCAGGCGAACCGATGGTCGTCATTTACGATGGCTTCCCGGGAGGTATCGGTCTTTCGGAAAATGCATTTTCCAATTTTGAGACGATCGTAACGATGACAACCGGACTTGTCCGGGACTGCCGATGTGAAACCGGATGCCCATCCTGTATTTATTCGCCAAAATGCGGCAATGATAACCAGCCACTCGACAAACAGGCATCGGTCCTTCTCCTCGAATCACTAAATGAACCAGTTCCCCCGGGAAAGAATATTCAACACCCGGTATCGGAAGTGGCATAGGCAGGGAGTCGAATCAGGGATGTAAAGGACTCTATATTTTTAAAACCGGACAAATAACATGGGGACATTCCAGGGTCCTGAAGACGGATTTTTTGGGATGGAAAATTATCAATATAACCAATAAAGCAGCCCTGCTGCAATTTGTTAAACGAAAAAATTACAGATGTAACGAGAGTTATTTGTCCGGGTCACATCCTGCCCGCCGGAGAATTTCTTTAACAATCAGGCGTGAACTGCAGAGAACACCCTCGGGGTACCTGTCAATTCTCACCACCCGTGCATCGAGAGATTGTTCCGCAAGCTGGCGGACCAGGACATCGGTGTCGAAATGCTGGTTGAACCCTATCGTGATGATATCGGGGCCGATCTCCCTGATCGGTCTGAACATATCGGTTGGATCACCGAGCACTGCATGGTCGACAACACGGAGGGCCGCAACCATACGCCTCCGTTGTTCTTCCGGGACAACGGGCCGGGCTTTATGCCTGACATTTGCATCCCTGGCCACGATGACAAACAATTCATCCCCGAGTTTTCCCGATTCCTCAAGATAGTAAATATGGCCGGGATGCAGTATGTCGAATGTGCCGGTTGCAACAACCCGGGTCACGGGATAACCTCCATCGTGGCGGGTCTGCCATCCGCATGGTAGCACCGCCAGTCGGTCCGGGTATAGGGTGATCCGATGATAAAATGGAACCGCCCGATAACGGGGAAAAACCGGAGGTCCGCATCAGACGGCCATAGAGCCCCGTTCGGGTGGCTGTGAGCGCTGCCGGCAACATGTGGATCAAGCGGCATCATGTCATAGTGAAGGTTCGCATGGCTCTCTCCGCTCGTTGTGCCCGGGAGTAGGTTTAGCTCCTCGATGACGCCGTCTTTCTCGAGCAATACCGCAACAAATTCGTTGGGATGGCTTTCGATCGCGATCTGGCACATCAGGTCCAGCAAGTCCAGACGCACCCCACGTATATTCATTATTGGTATCAGGCCCTCCAAAAATTCATAAAAATTATGCTGATCTCCCAGGAACAGATATGGTTCCAGGGCTATTTCTGGCCAAGAATTTTAATCATGTGGTACCCGAACTGTGTTTTAACGGGTCCGACAATTTCTCCCTCTTTCCCACTAAACGCGGCCTTTTCAAATTCAGGCACCATCATACCCTTTCCGAACCAGCCAAGGTCGCCGCATTTTTTCCCGGACGGGCAGGTGGAAAACTTCTTTGCCAGCTCGTCGAAGCTCTCACCGTTGTTCAGCCTTTTTTGCAGGTCACGTGCCTGATCTTCAGTCTTGACCAGGATGTGTGCTGCATGAACCTGTCGCACCATGAGTATAGTAAAGGCTTGCGCGTTCTAAAAAAGGTTTTGGGATAACGGGGCCAAATCTGTCTTTCCCGGTCTTAAGAATTTCCCGTCCTGTTTTGAGACCGGGCATGGTTAAAAATCCCCGTCCTGCTCAAAACTCCGGCCAAACCTGATGGACAGTTCCGCTTTGTAGAGCTCTTTCCCCAGATATGCGGCATGGTCAAGCAATGATACGTCCCCATTTTTCAGGATCGTTTCAAATACATCCATCCATGATTCCCCCGTTACTGCGCGACCATTGATTACTGCTACAATCCGGGTATCCTCCACCCCAATCCTGAAGTTGCCCTTCGGGTCGTAGCGGAGTTCATTTTCAGTCCGGCTGGCCAATGTACGTGACGCATAGGATAACGGGGGTTCCTTTCGCCGTCTTTTTTCCTTGAGGACGAGAAGATCGATGCCAAGATCCTTCGGGTAAGGGCGGTCCGCGGCTAGTGTCATCATTTCTGTGGCAGTCCGCATCTCCCGGATTGAACCTCTTGTTTTGTCGCTGTGCTCACTTGAAAAAATGAGCGATGCACCGATCTCTGCTGCCATCCCGGCCAGGAGCGCATTCATACCGACTGAATCGGCGTCAAGCAGTTCCACCACGTTCCCGGCCCCGAAAAAGATCGGGTACCTGCTGCGTTCCGGAAATGCAGCGATGGACCCCACCAGCCCGGACCCCACCGGCTGGAGGAGCGGATCGGCTACAATACAGGAGATCCCGGTCTCCTCTGCAAGCAGGATGTTCTCCTCAAGTGTTTTTCTACAGGGCACGATTACAGCCCCGACACCAGCATCTGCGACGGCTTTTCCGACCAGGGGTAAATTGCCATCGTGGAGACTGAGCACAAGATCTGCCCGGAACAAACCCGAGGTTATCAGTGCAGGGTCCTGCGAGTCAATCGCAAGCGGACCAGGGACATCGTCGACAAAAGAAAAACACCGTACCACGTCGTCTGCGGTAGCATCAAACCCAAACCCCAGGTCCACTATGTCGGCACCTGATTTGAATGCCTGTACAACGGCAGCCTTAACGTCAGGAAGCCGATGGACATCCATGATCTCAGCGATAACTTTTATTCTTGAGGTGCCCCCGATCCTGACCCCCCTGATAAGGTAGTCATTCGAAGCATCCCGTTCGAATTCATCGAGTTTCCGGCAGGCTTCCCCGCGTTTCACTGCTTCGATGAATTCATCGGCAGGGACCGACCTGGAAAGCGGCAGGGTATCGAGAGATGAAAGCACCCGTCCAAGGTCCGCTGCATGCCGAGGGCCAAGATAAATGGGGACACCGGTCTCTTCTTCCACATGTCGGAACGAGGCCGTTACCATACCGGATACAATCACCATATCATATTCCCCTCTCCGGATGAGGTCAAGAAGTGCACCCGGTGTTAAAAAAGACGCAATTTCCCCGGTAACCACTACATCGGCTTCAAAACCGGTCTGCAGCCTTTAGTACCGCTTCATACGTGACTGAACCAGTCGGGAGGAGAATACGCATAAGTTTCCTGCAATCAGATCCGGATTGAGTTATTCACTTTACCATTCACAACATTCACATCAATCGGGGCTTGGCCGGGCTCGTCTATGTGGACAGACTTATGGTCTCCTCCGGTCTCTACGTGGACATGCTGACCGTTGACGTTGATGTCCACGACTTTCTCCTGTGCGGGAGTGGGTGTGGTCACGATGTTTACATTTATATTCGGGCTTGCCTGCGGGGTTTGGAGACAACCCGAACTCATGACACTAACGGCGACTATCGCGAATAGTATTGCGGCAATATACCCCACGTTGCATATTGATATTTTCATCTTCTCACACTCTGAAGGCCGTCGGTTGCATCAGTTTAATCTTACTATTCATCTTTTATGAAGAAGTAATTGATATAACAAGCGAATTGCAATATCGAACGCACAAAATTATGAACTGCAGTTCCAACCGGGTCGATAAAGGGGGCCTTACGGTGGCAGGGCCCCCACTGAGCTAAAGATGTTGGTTTAGGTTGGTATCTGACAGACTAATATCAGTACCAGATAGGGACTATATTTTCTCGATATAAAGTGCTGATCATTTTACTATCAGGGCAATTAATGAATTAAAAATGGGTATTTCCGTATTTAAAGGAATTTTCCATGGAAGATATAAATATTATATTAATATAGTACCCGAACAGTAAAAAGAGATAGAAGGAGTTTATATTTTTCTCATTTTAATGCCCGTAGATCTGCAAAAAAGCGATCATCAGGAACGCATTAACGAAATAGAGCCTGATAATACATTGTTGATAAACGGTTAGGTTTCCTTAATATCAGGGAGATTAAAAAATGATATGGTTATATGCTCACCTGCGATCTCCATGTTCACAGTAACTATTCCCGGGATGGGGAAAGCAGTATAGAAGATATTATTCGCCGTGCTGAATTTGTCGGTCTTGATGCCATTGCTATCACCGACCATGACACCATCGCGGGGGCAAGATCGGCCCTGAAAATTTCCACAAATGTCATCGTCATCCCGGGGATCGAGATCTCGACGAAGCAGGGGCACCTCATTGCCCTCGGGACACTGACAGAATTCCCAAAAGGAATGGACGTCCTTGAAACGATCGCCATCGCACGTGAACATGGGGCACTTCTCATCCTTCCTCACCCGTTTCACATGATGAGACATGGCGTCGCACTTCATTTCAGGAGTGCCCTCAGCTCAGTCGATGCGGTGGAAGTCTTCAACAGCAGGTATATCGTAGGTTCTGCCAACCTGAAAGCCGCGAGATTTGCGAAACAACTTGGAAAACCCTGCGTAGGTGGAAGCGACGCCCACAATGCCCGCTACGTGGGATACGGAAAAACCCTTGTCAATGCGGCTCCCAATATACCGGCAATCCTCGAAGCCATCCGGAACGGGGAGTCGGTTGCCGCAGGAAGGAAGACCCCCCTCCGGACCTATACTCGCCAGTCGCTGAGAAACACATGGAAGAAACTGAAACGCCGGGTATACCACAGGTGAAACTGGCATTCCGTGTCGCATACCGCGGTGACCATTTCAACGGGTCGCAGATGCAGCCCGGGTTAAGGACAGTCGAAGGCGAATTTATCGCTGCGTGTAAACGCCTCGGGTTGTTCGAGGACTGGAGGTTGGCCCATTTTGCTGCATCAGGGCGTACAGACAGGGGAGTGCATGCGAAAGGACAGGTCTTTTCATTCCTGACGGGTATCCCGGACCGTGCAATTGCAGCCCTGAACTACCAGCTCCCGCCTGACTGCTGGTGTACCGGTTATTCTCTTGCCCCTGCCGGGTTTCATCCCCGCTACGATGCAAAATACAGGACCTACCGCTACTTCTTTCGTGAACAGGCCCTTGATTTTCAACGGATGGAAACCGCGGCAAAGCTCTTCGAGGGGGTCCATGATTTTTCGGGGTTCGCACGGGTCGACGACAAAAATCCGGAGCGCAATGTTATCGCGGCCTCAATCGGCACAGATGACGGGATCCTGTTCCTTGAGATCACCGCAGAGAGTTTTTTATGGCACATGGTCCGCTGTATCGCAACGGTATTGCAGGAGGTAGGTACAGGCACCTGCGAGATGGCAAGTATTACAAAAAGACTGGCAGGGGACTATCCAGGTGGGATCCATCCTGCTCCACCGGAGGGACTCGTGCTCTGGGATGTGGCGTACAATATTCCGTTTACCCCGTTGCCACAGGATGAAAGGCGGCGGGGGAACATCCAGGATTGGCAGGGCTATCACCGTGTAATGGCGATAATCTGCCATAATTTTTCCGAACGTCCAAACCCAAAAAATGAACACGCATGTAACGTTTCAAAACCCTGAACCTACGGGCACGGGAACCGGAGATGGGAAAGAATACAATACCTGTCGTGGTGTATTGGTACCTAATGAAATTTGACTGCACCCGGTGCGGAAAATGCTGCATGGTATCGGGCAGGCATATCCGCATCGAACGGAAGCTCGGCGAGAGGGACTATTATTGCCGGGATTTACTCACCAGCAACATTGTTATGGCCCACGTGGAGTCCCCTTACCTGCCGGTATTCAGGGATAAAGGAGGATACCGGGAGGAAATTGACCAATGTCATTTCCTCGTCAGGACACCGGAAGGATACGCCTGCGTTGTATACAATACCCGCCCGTTATCATGCCGGGAGTTCAAATGCTGTCATATGCGTATATATCGTGAGAAAAACCTCGTAGGCACGGTAAAAGGAAGACGCGGGCTCACAACAGCCGACCCGGAACTCGAAAATTTCTGGAATGCCCGTATCCGCCCGCTTCAGATTACGGAAGAAGGACAATGGGATATCAGGGTGAAAAAAATCCTTGAAGAATCCGGATATGTTGTCGAATTATATACCTCCTAGACGTCCATAACCACTTTTTTTTCAATACTAATAGGTTAATAGCGGATAATCAACAACTATTATACGGAGTATAATGACGGAAATCCCAAAAGAGGAGTATCTTTTCAAGTGTACCTCGGCCTGTGCCGGGTGCAGACTCTTCACTGGTGCTCCGGTATGTCCTCAAGGCAGCAGGCCCAGATACTGTCCTTGTCATGCCGGCATGCTGTACCAGTGTGATCCAGGGTATTTATCCGAATACCGCGATGAATGTCCCGATCTATAACGTCGCTTTTGCGGCCGCCGCTGCATGTGCCTCAGGAATGAGTGCTGCATTCCGGGCGGAGAAGAAAGCCACCAATGTCATTGTGTATGCAGGTGACGGGGGTACTGTCGATATCGGTATCCAGGCATTGTCGGGTGCTTTCGAACGAAGGACAGATTTTCTCTACATCTGCTACGATAACGAAGCATACGGGAATACCGGTATGCAGAGGTCTGGTGCTACACCAACCGGTGCACGGACAACAACGACTCCCGGCGGAAAACCGGACACCAAGAAGGATATCGACAGGATCGTGGAAGCCCATGACCCACCCTACATGGCAACTGCCTGCAGCGCATACCCTCAGGACCTCTTTAAAAAAGTAACAAAAGCCCTCTCGATCCGTGGCCCGAAATTTATCCATGTTCTTGCACCATGTCCGCCGGGATGGCGCTATCCGACCGAACAGACGGTCGAGATGGGCAAACTTGCCGTGAAAACAGGTATATGGATACTGTTCGAGCGAGAATATGGCAAGGTAACGATAAACGGTCCGTCTAAGGCCGCGATGATAAAACCACACCCTATAGAGGAATACCTCGGTCCCCAGGGACGGTTTAAGGGTATCAGCAGGGAAGCTATCGATTCCCTCGTCTCACTTGCGAGAAGGAATGCAAAGCGGCTGTCCCTTGAGGAGGAAGGAGTATGCTGACAATTGCAACCGGGAACAAGGCTGTGGCAACTGCCGTGAAGCAGGCCTCGCCTGAAGTGATAGCAGCGTACCCTATCACACCCCAGACGGAAATTGTCGAGCAGATAGCAGAATATGTTACGAATGGTGAGCTGAAAAGCCAGTACATACCGGTTGAGAGCGAACATTCAGCGATGGCCGCCTGCATCGGTGCAAGTATTACGGGTGTGAGAACATTTACGGCCACCAGTTCACACGGGCTCCTCTACATGCACGAGATGGTGAACTGGGCAGCAGGAGGGCGCCTCCCGATCGTCATGGCAAATGTGAACCGGGCACTCGGGCCTGGCTGGAATATCTGGGCCGAACACACCGATTCCATCCAGGAACGCGATACCGGATGGCTGCAGGTATATGTCAGTACGGTGCAGGAAGCCTATGATACGACCCTGATGGCATTCCGGATTGCCGAACATAACGACGTCCTCCTCCCGGTGATGGTCAACCTCGACGGGTTTTCCCTGTCGCATATCAACCAGTCGCTTGAAACCGTGGACACCGGGGATTTTATCCCGCCATTACACCTTCCTCACGCAATCGATGTAAAGAACCCACGGGGTTATGGTCCTCTCACCGGTCCGGAGGATTATTTCAAGTTCCGCTGGGATATCGAACGCTCCATGCGTGACTCGGTGAAGGTTATCGAGTCAACCGAACAGGAATTTTCCCGACGCTTCGGGCGTTCGTACGGGTTTACCGACGATTACCGGTGCGAAGATGCCGATGTGGTCGTCGTATCGATGGGGACGCTTGGAAAAGAAGCGGAAGTCGCAATCGACCTGCTCAGGAAGGAAGGCATAAAGGCCGGATCGATGCGGATCCGCTGGTTGCGGCCATTCCCGAAACTTGACCTCAAGGGCCGGGATGTCGTCGTAATAGACCGCGATTATTCCTTCGGTTATGGCGGGGTTCTCGCCGATGGCGTCCGATCGAAGTGCAGGGCCGAACCGTACAGCGTGATTGCCGGGCTTGGCGGGCAGGAAGTTACCTATGACGATATTGCAGGTTTCATCAGGGGCAGGCGTCCCGGTGAAGAGTCCTGGTTCGGGGTGACTTCCGATGTATGAAATCCGTATCCATTCACGGGGCGGACAGGGTGGTGTAACAGCAGCGAAGCTCCTGGCCCTTGCGGCATTCAGGGATCACAAGTATGCCACCGCATTCCCGTTTTACGGGGCTGAGCGGCGAGGTGCCCCGGTTGTCTCGTTCGTCCGGATTGACGACAGCCCGATCAGGGTCTACAGCCAGATCAAAAAACCGGACCTCGTGGTTGTCCTCGATAACAGCATTATGGATGTCGTCGATGTTCTCCACGGGCTTAAGCCGGGCGGGAAAGTTCTCCTGAACGGTACCGTGCCCCATGACATGAAAGGTTTCCAGACGCATTCTGTTGACCTGACTTCGATTGCGCTCCGGTTAAACCTGGTTGTGGCAGGGAGCCCGATCCTGAACACCCCGGTGATCGGTGCACTTGCAAAGATGGGAATTGTTTCGAAGGAATCCGCAAAACTCGCGATTTCTGAGATGTTTTCGGACGACAGGAATGTAAAGGCCGCAGAGGCCGCGTACCAGGAGCTGGTCATATGAGGCAACGTCTTGCGATTAGTAAACCGACGATCGGTGCATGCGGAAAGACAGGTTCATGGCGTGTGTTCCGCCCGGTCGTAGACAAGGAAAAATGTAACCAGTGCGGTCTCTGTGCGATGTACTGCCCTGACCAGGCAATTAACGAAGATCTTGAGGTCGACCTCGGGTTCTGCAAAGGGTGTGGGATCTGTGCCAATGAATGCCCGAAAAAGGCAATTGCAATGGTCCGTGAAGAAAAGTAATACTATTCTTTTTTCTGTGTCGGGTAATAGTCGATACTTTTTTTCTGCGGGAAAACATCGGATAAAAACTAAATACCACCCTTTTTCTATATTTGTAACCGTTTACAAGTCAAACACACATAACGCATTCTGTTACAGGCTCAAATCTATCTGATGATTGAATATTCCGAAATTTAATCACGTTTCCGGGCTTTGTCACGCCTCTTCACCGGGGTTGCGAAGAGACCAGGTCTGAAATCTCTGAAACATTAGTAATTTCCTTGCCAAAAGTATCCTGATTAGAAAGAGGGATGAAACCCTAGTTTTTTCTCCCAATGTCAATTTTTCTATTACGAATTAGCAGTCGTTTCTGATAAAAAAACATACGGTAAAAAAATGAAATGTCCCAGTAGGGACCAAGTAACAGTCAGGATTATAAAAATGATTGAGGGAGTGGGATTAATAGTCGCCCATTCCGCCCATGTCACCCATGCCGCCCATTCCACCCATGCCGCCACCTGGTGGCATGCCTTCGGGGGCTGCAGACTTGGATGAGGCGATTACATCATCGATCCTGAGGATCATGATGGCTGCTTCTGCAGCGCTGGCAATTGCCTGGGTCTTTACACGCAGTGGCTCGACAACGCCGGCCTTCTGCATGTCGACCGTCTTGCCTTCGAATACATCGAGGCCGTAGGTCTTCTTGCCCTTCTCGTGGGCTGCACGGATCTCGACAAGCATATCGATTGGGTCGAGTCCTGCGTTCTCTGCAAGGGTCCTCGGGATGATCTCGAGTGCGTTTGCAAATGCCTCGATGGCGAGCTGTGCACGGCCACCGACGCTTGCCGCATACTCGCGGAGACGGAGCGAGAGTTCTGTCTCGGGTGCGCCGCCACCGGCAACACACTTTCCGTCTTCAACGACAACGCTGACGACGCGGAGTGCATCTTCCATGGCACGGTCAAGTTCGTCGACGACATGCTCGGTGCCGCCGCGGATAATGATCGAGACTGCCTTCGGGTTCTTGCACTGCTCGACAAAGATCATCTCTTCGCCTGATACCTTCTTCTCCTCGACGAGGCCGGCGTGACCGAGCTCTTCCTTGGAGATGGCATCGATGCTCGAGACGAGGTTCGCACCGGTTGCACGGGCGAGTTTCTCCATGTCGCTCTTCTTGACACGGCGTACCGCGAAGATACCTGCCTTCGAGAGGTAGTGCTGGGCGATGTCGTCGATACCCTTCTGGCAGAAGAGCACGTTTGCGCCGCTTGCTGCAATCTTGTCGACGATGTTCCGGATCATCCGTTCCTCTTCGTCGAGGAATGCCTGGAGCTGGTCCGGGCTTGTGATATTGATCTCTGCGTCGACTTCGGTCTTCTTGAACTCGACTGCTGCGTTGAGGAGGAGGATCTTCGCCTTGGTTACCTTCTTCGGCATTGCAGGGTGGACTCTCTCCTTGTCAATCAGGACGCCTTCAACAATCTCGGAGTCGTCGATTGAACCGCCGACTTTCTTCTCGACCTTGATATAATCGGTGTCGACCGTTCCGTCGGGGTCTGCAACCATGGTGACCGCCTTCACGACGAGGTCACAGAGCTTGTCTTTCGATGCTTCTGCGCCCTTTCCGGTCATTGCGGTCTCGGCGATCTTCTTGAGCATTGCAATGTCACCGGGCTTGATGGTGATTGCGATCTCTTTTAAGATCTCCTGGGCCTTCTCGGCTGCCATGCGGTACCCTGCTGCAATTACCGTTGGGTGGACGTCCTGTTCAAGGAGGTCTTCCGCACGCTTCAGGAGTTCTCCTGCGATAACGACGGCTGTGGTTGTCCCATCGCCTACTTCGTCATCCTGGGTCTTCGCGACCTCGACCATCATCTTTGCCGCTGGGTGCTCGATGTCCATCTCTTTGAGAATGGTCACACCGTCATTGGTGATGACGACATCCCCGATGGTGTCGACGAGCATCTTGTCCATTCCTTTTGGACCGAGAGTTGTGCGTACTGCACTTGCTACTGCCTTCGCAGCAGTAATGTTCATGCCCTGGGCATCGCGGCCGCGGGTACGTGAACTACCCTCTTTTAGAATCAGAATCGGTTGTCCTCCAAGCTGTTGTGACATATTTTTCACCACTTTGAGCGGTAAAAGTTGGTTTGTGGTTCTATATAAATATTGTCACTTGTCGATCATATCGATCAATTCTTCGCCGTCGGCAATATGGTGGAGTCGTTCTTCACCGATAACCAGGGTTTTTCCGATTTTTTTCTGTTTGTAGTAATCGGTGAGAACACACATGGCACGGGTCCCGGTCACCTGTGATATGTTCCCGATCAATGCAGCGCGCTTCACGACACGATCTGCAGTACCATACCCGGTCAGGATCGTATGGTGCTGGAAGGTGATGAGGGCCTGGAACGGGGCCCGGTGAAGGGTATGCAATGTCATTCCGATCTGTTCGAGGAAACTCATCGGTACATCCATTTCATCAGGGGGTTCGACCCTCTCTTTTGACTCGCCATGTGGCTGCAGCAGGTCAATGGACTGGACGAGCCCGCTATCGAACAGTTCTTCTATCTTCTGGGCAACTTCGAGCGTTGTCCCCATCCCGCTTTCGTACTTGCTGATCGCCCGTCTTGAAACCCCGAGGAGATGGCCGAGGTCCCCGAGCGACATGCTCCGCCGTTCCCTCTGTTCGCGGAGTGCATCGCCGTTAATCGCAACATACAGGCCACCGGGGGATGCATAAATCAGGGGTGGGATCCCCTCGACAACGTAATCGTAAAGCGTCGAAACGCTGATCGCATAGATCCCGTACCGGAGATATACGGCACCACGCTCGAGTTCCGCATCCCGGGCCCGTTCCCCGATAATTATTGACGAACCCTTGAGATGACGTGCGACAATTTCCAGGTCGAATGCAGTCTCCTCGCTGACACTATCAATATGGGACACGACTTTTATCACGAGGGTCATCTTCCCGTTGCTCGCGATGAGGTCAAAACTCCTCGGTCGCATGCTGAACCGTTCGGAGACGAGATACCCTCCCGAGATCATCACGCTGATGACCATCTGGAGGAGCCGGTCCTGTGTCATATACCGTTAGGATGGATTTAGTACGTGATATAATAAATAATAGGTTATTCGCATGCTTATCGGCATAGACGATACCGATTCACCTTCCGGAATGTGCACCACCTACCTCGGGGCACTTCTGGCCAGGCGACTGATCAGAATGCATATGCCGGTACGGGAGGCAAGGCTTCTCCGCCTGAACCCGAACGTGATCTACAAGACGACGAGGGAATGCAGCGATCTGCCTTGAGGTCGAAGGTGATATTGATCTCGCCTTTGAGACCGCCTGCGGGATGGTTGAGAAATTCGCCCATTTTTCAAATGAAAATACTAATCCCGGTGTAGTGGTTGTGGAAAAGAGGCCAGGCCCGGTTTTTTACTGGAAGGCAGTCAGGGACTTCTGCACGACGGAAGAAGCAGTTGCGGTCCTTAAGGCAGCAGGAGCCCGTTATAAAGGATTTAAAAATGGCAGGGGGCTTATCGGGGCCACCGCTGCGGTCTGCAGTGAACTCCCGGACAGGACCTTCGAACACCTGACGTACCGGGAGGAAAAAGCCTTCGGTTCCCCGAGATTTGTCGACCGGGAAAGCCTGTTTGAAGCCGGAGAAGTCAACTTTTCCACACACGTGGGATACAGTCGACATCGAAAATAATGCCGTGGTCTGTGTCCCGCATACACCGGACCCGGTCCTCTTCGGGATCCGCGGCGAAAGCCCTTCCTGGGTTGCATTTGCAAGAATGCAGGTGAATTCCGAACCTACCGGGAGTCGAACAGATCTTTGTAACCAACCAGGGCACTGACTGCACACCTCGTTGAGGGCTGACATTGGGGCCCTCACGGAAGGCTTGTCCTATCGTGTCACCGGTACGGTATGTTCCCATGCACAGACAGGAAGAGGGGGACATGTATCGATCGAAATCGGGGACGGTGAGATGACGTTGTCCGTTGCATGGCGTACGAGCCGACAAAGGGGTTCCGGGATGTCCTCCGGGCTTTATGGCCCGGGGACCATGTGCTCGTCACCGGGAGTTATAAGGGGGAGAGTATAAACCTGGAAAAGACTCTGCATTACCAGACTTGCACCTGCGGAGACGAAACGACCACCCCTGTGTCCTTCCTGTGGCACCCGGATGACAAGTGCGGGCCTCCGAAAAGGATACAAGTGCAGAAAATGCGGTGCGCGTGAGAAAGATCCCGAGATCACGCTCCAAGACCGGACGATTACCCCCGGGTGGTACGAAGTCCCGCCGGTCGCCCGCAGGCACCTGGCAAAACCACTCTGCAGGGGAACGTGACCGGGGTTTTGCGTTACCTTAACCGGGAAGGTGTTATCCTTGGACGCGATCAATAAATTCACCAGATATATGGGGATCCCATGAGTCACGAATGCCGTGAGCCGGTCAGGCAGGTACACCTGAAAGCAGGAATGACGGTAGGAGAACTTGTCGAGCAGATGGGACAGGCCGGTGCATACAATGGTGGTGCCCTGTACCGTGCCGTCTGCATCTACGAAAATATGCTCCGTGACCCGGATGTCACGAAATTTTTCGGTCTTGCGGGGGCAATGGTACCTGCAGGAATGGGTGGAATTGTCAGGGACCTTATTGAAGCGGGACATATCGATGTCCTGGTCTCGACCGGTGCGAACCTCACCCACGATATTATCGAGGCGATCGGGTGCCACCATTACCACGGTGACGCAGGGATGTTCGGACGTGGAACTGAGGCACGAGGAGATAAACCGGATCTACGATGTCTACCTGCCGAATGACGCTTTTATCAGGTTCGAGGAGTTCATGCAGGGGATCTATTCGGAGCTCCCGGAGGGGAAAACAGTCTCGATAAACGAGTTGCTTACCCATATCGGTTTATCGCTCGATTCCGGGATCCTGGCGACCGCTGCAAAAAAATCGGTCCCGGTATTCTGTCCTGCAATCCAGGACTCCATGATCGGGCTCCAGTACTGGTTGTTCTCCCAGACCGGGCATGTCACCGTGGACGCGTTTAAGGATATGCCGATGCTGCTCGACCGCTGTTTCACGGCAAAAAAAGCAGGGGCGATGCTTGTCGGCGGCGGCGTACCGAAAAATTATATCCTGCAGAGCATGCTGATGACCGAGAATGGTTTCTCCCACGCGGTCCAGCTGACCGGGGACCGCCCTGATCTTGGAGGCCTGTCGGGTGCCACGCTTGACGAGGCCCGTTCCTGGGGCAAGATCACCGAGGAGGCATCGGCCGTGACGGTCTATGGTGATGCGACGGTCCTCCTGCCCGTTCATGGTTGCAGCGGTGCTGGAGAGGCTGGAACGATGACATCGCTGATACTTGCACTCGATGTGACCGAAAAAGACAAGGCTATAAGCAATTGCCACCCGGTGTGCCCCGTATATTGATGCCGTGAAGGTCGGTTACCCTCTTGTCCTGGCAGCAAGGCCTTTCGATTGCCGATGACCTCGGTGACCTGGACCTCCCCCTGATTGCAGATTTTAAGGTCGCGGACATCCCCAATACCAACCGGCTCATAGCCGAAGAGGTATTCACGTCCGGGTTATGATGCCCTGATCTGCCAGGGATTTACCGGCCGCGACTCCGTCACCGCCTGTGTTGAGGTCGCAAGGGAATATGGCGGGGACTGCTTTGTCGTCACCGAGATGAGCCATCCCGGGGCCACGGAATTCTTCCATGGGGGCGTCGCGGAGAGAATTGCCGTTATGGCAAAGGAATGCGACGCGGATGGCATTATTGCACCGGCCACGAGGCCTGGGCGCGTTGCCTCCCTCAGAGAGCTTATCGGAGACCTGAAAATATATTCCCCCGGAGTCGGAGCACAGGGAGGAGACATTACCGCAATCGCAGGGATTGTTGACGGTGTAATTATCGGCCGTGCCATCTACGAAGCAGAAGACCCGAAAGAGGCTGTGTTACAATTTGCAGGTATCCGCCAATGATGAGCAAGGAAGACTGACGAGATGATGAACCCTATGAGTCAGCTGAGGCGGAAAAATGCTCCCATGGACGGTCTAAAAGTTTAAAAGGATGGCATTCTATCTGATAGTATGGAATGGACCGCAGACCAGAGAAAAATAGCAGAGAAATACAGGAATCTTGAAGATATTCCGGATGCCGAGCGCCGGTACAAGTGTCACACCTGCCACCTGATTGTCGACGAGACACCCTGCCCGAAATGCGGTGAGGAACACCTCGAAATTATGTGTCCACTCGACCACTGCCACTGCTCGCACGAAATCCTTTCCGGAATCGATTATTGCCCGCTCTGTCATGCAGCCGTCTGCCCGGAATGCGGATCTCACGATGTCGTCCAGATAAGCAGGGTCACCGGCTATCTCCAGGACGTATCGGGGTGGAATGCAGGGAAACAGCAGGAATTGAAGGACCGGGTACGTTATACCGTCGCATAAACGAAACCCCGGGTTTTCATGAGATATTACATAGGGAATAACACTCTTTTCGTAAGGGGCTCATTTTATGCCGCCAGTACCGGGCCCTGCGGTGGCCTTCATCCGGTATCGACGTTACTATTGCACAGTCCCAAGGGGATTATGCGGATCGCGAGGACCCCTGCAGGGAGGTAGCCCTCCAGGTGGCCCGTGAAGGTCTTTCCCCGGATTTTTTTGGTCTGCTCGTGGGAAATGATATCAGGCGTCTTTGTATTCTTCAGTACGATTATATCACGGTCTTTATTTTTGCATCCTCGCCTGAAGATCCCCATCCGGACCAGGTCGCGATCGTGGTATACTCCGGGGAAGGTCTCGCAGCAAATGCCCTCCTGCAGATGATAGCGACGGTAACCAATGCAAAAGCCCGGGCGATTATTGATATGGGGCTGCCTCTTCCGGCCGCTACAGATGACCATATTATAATTGCAGCCGTGGCGGAACAGGGTCATACGGACACAGGTCCCCAGTCTGAGGCAGGATGGCGCGTCTCCGAGTGTATCCAGTTTGGTCTCCCCCGTACATTGCGGTTGGAGAACAACCATGCAGGTCCCCACCTGTATGTTTATTCCCGGTTAGGAGGGGGTCATTTCGTACTCTGGAGTCCCGGGGAATGTCCTTACTATCCCTGTCATTTTCCGGGCCAGCGGTGCGATTATTGTTATTGCCCTTTTTATCCCTGCAAAGATGAGGCCCTCGGCCAGTGGGTAAACGGTACAAACGGTGGTCCGGTCTGGAACTGCAGCAGGTGCACCCTCCTTCACGCACCGGAACAGGCAGATTATCTGAAACGGCATCCCGAAGCATCTCTTGAAGAACTAATGAAATGCGGGAATAAACAGGAATAATAAAAGTTATTTGGAAATCCCGAGGGCTGCGACGAGTTCGTCCAGCGGGACACCGTGTGCCTCGGCTGCTTCCCGGATTGTCTCACCGCGGGCAATCGCACATCCAACGCAGCCCATTCCAAATTTAAACAAGACCTCGGATGATTCGGGTTTGGCTTTTAGAAGATCATAAATGGTACTATCTGCGGTTACTGTCATGGGGTACTATTCACTATTCCGGTACTTAAACCTGTACTTGTAAGAAGGAATTTTGAAACAACTGGTACAATTCAGTTTCACCCTGCGCATCCGACCATCATTAATATGCAGTGCCGGAGCGAATAGGTAACTGGAGATGTAAAATGGATATTTCCCAGATTGTTGACAGAATCTCCCAAAAAATAGAGTCAAAAGGACATGCGGCAGATAAATCAAAGATCGAACAGAAACTGCGCCGCCTTATTGAGGAGTTCGGGGTCCAGCCGGCTGATGCCGAGCGGACGGTATTGTACGATATTGCACGTGATTATGGCATCCCGCTCGGAGGTGCCGCCGGTCCCGTCGATAAGAAACAGATCAACGCGGTCAGCCCCGAGGAATGGGTCACTATTGAAGGGAAGGTCGTTGCCCTCGGCAAATCCCCCTCCCCGTCGATCGCCTATTCTGGGATCATCGCCGACTCTTCGGGAGCGATCCGGTTCGTGGTCTGGGCGAAGGCATCGGTCCCCGAGATTAAAAAGGACTCATGGTATCGCCTTGAATCTGCGGTGGTCGATGAATTCAAGGGGGCGTTGAGCCTTAAAGTTCATTCCGGAACAACAGTGAAGGAACTCGATGGCGACGGGGTGCTGATCCCGGTAATGACACCAATTGCTGAGTTGACAGCAGGCGTTGCCAGCGTCCGTGCCAAGGTGATACAGGAATGGGATGTTACTCACGACAGGATGCTTCAGTCGGGGCTTCTCGGCGATGAGACAGGTACCGTGAAATTTGTAATCTGGAAAGAAGAAGGGAAAGAACGCCTGACACCCGGCTGTGTGTACAATATTTATTATTCTCTCGTGGACGAGTTCAACGGGCGTCATTCGCTGAATATGAATACGGCGAACATTGTCGCTGAAGAAGGGGATATTGCCGTTTCTTCCGGCACTGCCACATTCCAGGGAGCGCTTGTGCATATCGCCCCGGGTTCCGGGATTATCAAGCGCTGTACGGTGGAAGGATGTAACAGGGTGCTGTCCCGGCAGAATTATTGTCCGGTCCACGAAATGCAACCGAAATTCAACTACGATCTCCGGATCAAGGGCTGGCTTGATGACGGTACCCGGACGGAAGAGGTGCTGGTGCAGCGTGATGTTGTTGAGTCCCTTACCGGTATGACTCTTGAAGCATCGAAGGAACTTGCGGAGAATAACCCTCTCGGAATGGATGAGGTATTTTTGCGCATGCGGGAGAGGATTCTCGGGCGCTATCTCCGGTGCGAGGGGAGAGAAATTGACCGGAGGTTGATCGTCAACTCCTGTGAATCCATCCGCTTTGAACCCACCCTTCTTGCAGATCTGTTAAACCGCACGGGTGGTGAGGTTTCATGAGCACACCTTCCAGCGGAGGATTTCCAAAGAGGGAAAACATGTTCGAACGCGAACCTGCCCGAAGAGTGTTTGCAGGTGAACTCCGTGAGATCAGGGAGCAGTTCCGTGACGGGACTGATGAAAAGAGTCCATCCTACGTTCTCCTGCCCACGGGGCAGCGATGCAACAGGGTATTCCTTGTCGGGTCAATGACCGAAAAGAAGCGCCAGGGAGAGCAGAATATGTTTTACAGGGCACGGATTGTCGATCCAACCGGAACCTTCTTTGTCGTAGCCGGAAGTTACCAGCCGGAGGCAATGCAGCAGATGGCCAGGATCGAACCGCCCGCATTCGTGGCAGTTGTCGGGAAACCATCGATATACGAAACCCCGGATGGCACGGTACTGGTATCGATCAGGGCGGAATCGATCACGGTCGTCGACAGGGAGATCAGGGACTGCTGGGTCCTCGACACGGCAAGGGCCACGTTAGACCGCCTTGACAACCAGGTTCCCGGTCCCGATTCGGCACATGCCATCGAAAAGTACCATATAGACCCGGTTGCATACAGAAAAATGGTCTATCATGCACTTACTCAATTAAAATTCTGATAAGACCATTCTATTTTTTTTATCAACCCGTTTCAGGTGCAGAAATTTTATAGATGATCTTCGCTCCTGACCGGAATACTTCCCCGCTCCGCTCGTTCAGGGTAACCTTTTTCGGGACTCCGTCAAGTTCACGAAGGATCCCCTGGTCCGCAAGGTGACGGATCAGGGCTGCAAGGTTCTTTCCGGTCCAACCCCTGACAGAGTGGTAGCTCTTAAGCCCGGTATGGCCGTTCCCGGAAATTTTCTTATTTCCTGCTCCGGTCAGCACCCCGGCAACATACGATGCGGGATAAGGGTTTTCAAGGTCTATAATGCACTGCACAATAAGCTGGGCCACCGGCGTCACTTCGACTGCCTGGCGAGCGGGACGTCGCCTGGTCCGGCGTGGACATTTCTGGATCGTCCCCCCTGACATCAGGAACCGGGTGTTCCGACGGGTTACATATGTCACAACAACGTTCCACCCTGCCATTATAATCCTCTTCGAAGTACTTTAGCAGTGATACCCTCCGGCAACCTGGTGAATCGCAATACCGGGCCATCTGGTCGAGTTTATCCAATGCCTTTTTCCGGAGTTCATATGAAGACGAATCCTTCGTTATGAGGGCGTACAAGCGAGGGCGATCAGATTTCCGGTAATAGAGAATGCAATCTGCAGGTCCTCCGTCCCGTCCGGCTCGTCCGCTCTCCTGGTAATACGATTCAAGGCATTTAGGCATCCCATAATGAATGACAAAGCGGAGGTCAGGGCGGTCGATACCCATGCCAAACGCGACGGTGGCACAGATTACCTTCGTCGTACCCTTGTTGAAGGCATTCTGGACACGGGTGCGGGTCGCATCGGAAAGACCGGCGTGATATGCCGCGGCCGAAAATCCGTCGTTCCGGAGTTTCTTTGCGAGGGTCTCCGTTTCCTTCCTCGTATGGCAGTAAATAATTCCCGTCACATTCCGCCGTGTCGAGAGATACGAGATGATATACCCGTAAATGTGGGGAGTTGCCCGGGCTTCATAAAACAGGTTCGGACGATTGAAACTGCCGACGTATACTTTCGGGTTTTTCAGGTGCAGCTGGGCGATAATATCCCTTCTCACCTCAGGCACGGCGGTAGCCGTAAGGGCGATGATCGGTGTGCCGGGATATTTCTCTTTCAGGACCGAGAGATGCCGGTATTCAGGCCTGAACTGGTGCCCCCATGTCGATATACAATGAGCCTCGTCGATGGCGAAAAGACTGATTCGTGCCTTCTGCATCAGGGCGGAGAACGATTTTGTCGCGACCTTTTCGGGGGAAACAAACAGGATGCGAAGTTTTCCTGAAATAACGGCCTCAGTGATTTCTTTCGTCTCACCGTACGACTGGCTGCTATTGAGCGATGCGGCGGCAATGCCCTTCTGCTGTAACGTGCCGACCTGTTCCTTCATCAGCGATATCAGCGGTGAAACGACGACCGTCACACCTTCAAGCAGCACGGCAGGGAGCTGGTAACAGAGAGATTTTCCGGCCCCCGTGGCAAAAAGGCCCAGGACGTCTCTCCGGTCCAGGACGTCCCGCACGATCTCCTCCTGGAACGGGCGGAATGCCGGGTATCCAAGGCTGTGGAGCGCCTGGGTGACGTCGTTCATAGTATACTGTTTAGCGCCGGGGACATTTGATCTTTGTGAATCACCCGTATAAACAGGTACCAAAGTCAGGGAGCAGAAGAAATTACGTAAAGATAATACTGGGTTTTATAATGTAAAATCCGCAAAGGAGCCGTTAAATATAGTTCCGATTTTTTGGTTTTACGGCATTTATACCGTAATAAAATTTTGACACAGGGCCCGGGACATTCCCCGGACACTGGCATAAAAAAAGAAAGTGGGTTAGTGATTCCCTTTTTGACAAATCCAGCGTTCCATAACTTCGGGACCCCCGATAAATTCAAGGCAGTGCTTTTGCGCGTAGCGCTTTGCATCCGCTTTTGTAAGCGCATAGCCGGACTCATCATCAAGCATCTCGCAAATCGTGATCGCCGGTGTGATTCCTGCCATCTCGGCCATGGCAATCGAGAGCTCTGTCTGCCCTTTACGCCGGTCGAGCAGCCCGTCAGCCGCCCTTAGCAGTGCCATATGACCTGGAGTCCGGAAGATTTCGTGGAAACTCACACTGCCGCCGTTTAATGCCTGTTTCACCTGTTCTGCAATCGCATTAACGGTAAGCGCACGGTCGCGGTCGGTTATGCCCGTGAATGTATCGCGGTGGTTCACCCAGAGCGAGAAGGAGGAGTGGTTCTTCCTGTCGTACGGGATATCCCCTTCCCGTTCGGCCACGGCTATTGCCCGGAGGGCATCGCTCGCAAATGGCAACCCGAGACGCTGGGCTGCCACCGGGTGGACTGCAGTGCAGATAAGTCCGCCACCGTCCTTCCTCATCTGGAAAATATGGCGTGGTGTGACGGCATCGGACCGTATGGCAAAATCCGTTTCTCCTTCCCGGTCGTCAAAATCATAGAGCAGGATAAATTTCCCGTCGCGTAAAGCAGCGAGTGCCTCATCGATCACTACTCCACCTCAACCGTTACCGTGTCAGTATCCCCGACCCCGAGTTTCCTGCGGAGTGCGACGGGTGCAATAACTTCGATGATATCTTCGGGATAGTGAGTCCTTCCCGGCATTACAATGCCACAGGAAATTGAACCGATACGGCAGGGGAGACATTTTGCATCGCCGAATGTTCTGCCATCCGTCGAAAAACCCTTGATCCGTATCCAGTCGAGCGCTTCGATCTTTTTTCGTACCGGTATGCTGGACGAAGAAAGACGGATATTCAGCGTGCCCGGGTATGGTTCAAATCCAAGGTGGGTATTGAACTGTTCTTTGTAGGGGCCAAGGCTCATGTAATATTTGCCCTCCCCGATACCGCTCACAACGGTCCCGTTCAGGACAAAACCTTTGTTGTGCTCGGAAAAAATCCGGATATATCCCTGGTATTCCTTCCTGAGCTCTGCTTCCCCGGCCCCGGTCAATGTCACATGCTGTCCATCAGGCACAATCGTTCGCGTGAGGAACCCACGCGTTTCCAAGCCTTTCAACCGCCGGGATGCGGTCTGCGAGCTTAACCCCAGCATCTCACCCATGGTCTGCGATGAAACAAAGACCGGTCCCTTACAACCACCCCGCAGTGCGATTGTCTTGAGGCACTGGAGGTCTTCAGGCGGTATCATGCTTATCAAAATTGAGATGCATATTATTTATGAGTTGCTATGTGACGGAAAAAAACACAGAGGAAAGATGGAATGCCGGCAGGGGTCCCGTATATTATGTGTTCCCACCGGGGCCTTTTTAGGATTTCCCATCCATGTATCCCCGTGATCCGGGGAACCCATGGATACCCGGATAGAAATTTTCACCCCATTAATTCGTGAAATGTCGAAGTCGCATTCGTTAATTATAATATCTTGTGGGTTTTATGTACTTGACCATGAAATCCGGACTGCGGAATCAGCTGGCAGAAAAAATGGCCGGCGAGATCACGCTATCGGACTCTCCGGGGAAGGCCCTGAAGAAATGGAGAATGAGTTTTGACATTCCCCAGGGGGTTCTCTCCGACCATCTCGAGGTCTCACCCTCGGTCATCAGCGACTACGAGAGTGGGCGGAGAAAGAGCCCCGGAACTGCTGTCGTCGGAAAGATCGTCGACACGATCCTGTCGATCGACGAGGCGAACGGCGGTAAAAACATTCAGAAATTTGCAAAGATGCTGTACAGCGACTTTGACGAGGATGTCATCTACGACATGCATGACTATGCCAATCCCGTCCCGCTCGGATTGCTTTCCGACGCAATTGGCTGCACTCCGATTTGCGGGTCGATGGAACAGACGATCTTCGGCTACACGGTCGTAAACAGCCTGAATGCGATCCTGAACCTCTCGTCCAACGAGTTCAACCGCATCTATGGCTGGAGTACCGAACGTGCCCTGATATTCACCAACGTGTCCACCGGGAAATCCCCCATGGTCGCGATCAGGGTGACACCGTTCAAACCGAGGTGCGTGGTGCTGCAGGGGATCGAAGCGTCGAAAGTTCACCCGCTCGTGGCGAAGATGGCAGAAAAGGACCGGATCACGGTATCTGTACAGAAATGAGCATTGACAAAATCGTAAGCGCATTGAGGGAAGAAAAATGGTAGGAATTATCACCTACGGTGTATACATACCGCGATACCGCATTAAGGTTGAAGAGATCGCAAAAGTATGGGGCGCAAATGCCAGCGATATCACCGGCGGACTCGGAGTTTTTGAAAAATCGGTACCTGACCTCGACGAGGACACGGCAACAATCGCGGTCGAGGCAGCAAGGAATGCGCTGTTACGGCGGGACATTGACCCGGAGAAGATCGGGGCAGTCTATGTAGGGAGTGAATCGCATCCCTATGCAGTGAAACCAACGGCCTGCACGGTGGGTGAAGCGATCGGGGCAACCCCGAGGATGATGGCGGCCGACTACGAGTTTGCATGCAAGGCAGGGACTGCCGGTATCCAGACCTGCATGGGTCTTGCAAAGAGTAACATGATCGAGTATGGTTTTGCCATCGGCTCTGATGTGGCCCAGGGCGCTCCAAGCGATGCGCTCGAGTATACCGCGGCAGCCGGTGGTGCGGCATTCCTGATCGGCCGGCAGGACCCCATCGCACGGATCAACCACACCTGCTCGTTTACCACCGACACCCCTGATTTCTGGCGGAGGGAGGGGCAGGACTACCCCCGGCACGGGGGCCGTTTCACCGGTGACCCGGGCTATTTCAAACATGTCGAGGGTGCAAGCCGTCTCATGCTTGAAGAACTGGGAAAATCGGCAAAGGACTATGATTATGCAGTATTCCACCAGCCGAATGCGAAATTTCCCCAGAAGGTCGCAAAAACACTCGGTTTCTCGTCCGACCAGATCAAGCCGGGACTTGTCGTCCCCAGGCTCGGGAATACGTACAGCGGCTCGAGCATGATCGGGCTTGCAGCAACGCTTGATATCGCAAAAGCAGGAGACAGGATATTCGTCTGTTCATTCGGTTCCGGGGCGGGAAGCGATGCATTCGATATCTCCGTGACCGATATCATCGAATCGAAAGACTTTATGCCGGGCTTCCGCCCCGTCGGTGGAACACCTCCTGAAAAACCCGGTATATGTCCAGTATGCCCAGTATGCAAAACACAAAGGGAAAATCGTGATGCAGGAATGAGAGAAGTAGCAGTGATCGGAATCGGATGCACCCGGTTCGGGGAAAAATGGGAAAGTTCATTCCGCGACCTCTTTGTCGAGGCGGGTGCCCTTGCACTTGACGATGGAAACCTGTCAGGCGAGGATATCGACGCAATGTATGTCGGAAACATGAGTGCGGGAAGGTTTATCGAGCAGGAGCATATCGGTGCACTGATTGCGGACTACTCCGGTCTTTCTACCCGCCATATCCCGTCGACACGCGTGGAAGCGGCCTGTGCCTCCGGCGGACTTTCGTTCCGGCAGGCCGTGATCGCGGTCGCAAGCGGCATGGAGGACATCGTTGTGGCAGCGGGTGTCGAGAAGATGACCGACGTCGGAACAGGGGCAAGTGTGGATGCGCTTGCCGGTGCAGCAGACCGCGAATGGGAAGGGTTTGTAGGGGCGACCTTCCCCGGTCTCTACGCGATGATCGCGACAGACTACATGAACCGCTATCCGCTGACAAGGGAGCAGCTGGCGCAGGTCGCGGTGAAAAACCATTACAACGGTGCAAGAAATCCAATTGCACAGTTCCAGCAGGAGATTACCATCGATACGGTGCTCCGGTCGTCACTTGTGGCAGACCCGCTCCGGCTCTTTGACTGCTCGCCGATTACCGACGGGGCTGCCGCGGTAATCGTCGCACCCCTGGACCGTGCCCGGGAATTTACCGATACCCCGATACGGGTACTCGCAAGCGAACAGGCGAGCGATACCATTACCCTGCACGACAGGAGAGATATTTCGACGCTCGACGCCACGATTGCTGCTGGGCAACGGGCATTTAAAACAGCCCGGCTTACCCCGAAAGATATCGACCTCGTTGAGGTGCACGACTGCTTTACCATTGCCGAGATCTGTGCAATCGAGGACCTCGGGTTCTGCAGGAAAGGCGAGGCAGGAAAACTGACCGAGGAGGGCGTGACTGCCTTGAACGGGGACCTGCCGGTCAATACCAGCGGGGGCCTCAAGGCCTGCGGTCACCCGGTCGGGGCCACGGGAATCAAACAGGTCTACGAAATTGTGACCCAGCTCCGTGGCGAAGCGAAAGGCCGGCAGATCGACGGTGCAAAGATTGGCATGACCCACAACGTGGGTGGTACCGGTGCAACGGTTGCCGTGCATATCCTTGGGGTGTGAATTATGTCCGTAGCAAGGTTCTGGAGAAAGATCCCGCAGCGGTATAACCTGATCGGGACGGTCTGTAAGACATGTGGAAGGCATTTCTTCCCGCCAAGGTCATTCTGCCCGGACTGCCGCCGTAGTGGTAAGATTGAAGAATACAAGTTCAAGGGAAAGGGAACCGTGGTCACTCACACGATCATCAGGTCGGCAAGCGACCAGTTTGAAGACCTCACGCCTTATGCCCTCGCGATTGTCCAGCTCGACGAAGGGCCGCGGATTACCGCCCAGATCGTGTGCGCTCCTGAAGAAGTAAAAATAGGGATGCGCGTAAAGGGCACGTTCCGTCGTATCGCGGCAGACGGACCGAGCGGGGTTATTTATTACGGCACGAAATATGTGCCGGATGAATAGGAATTCCCAATCAATCTATTTTCCAGCCATGATATCGTATACGGTATGCCATTTTCCCGGTGAATACGATCGCACCATATGTTCACAGACTGCCCGGGGATGAAACGTGTTAATTTTATCGAGATATTCCCCATCAGAAGAGACGAGCGCGTAACAATGAATCGTTCCGCCCGGACGGCATAAACGGAATGCTTCCTCCAGGAACTCCGGTGCACTCAGGGGCAGGTTCATCACCACCCGGTCGAATTTCCAGGGCAGGATCTTTGAAAGCCTGCCGGAGTCCGCCAATAAGGGCAGGATATTGGTGCAGCGGTTGTCGAGACAGTTTTCTTTCATTATGATTACAGCGGCGGGATTAATATCGCAGGAAACGACGAACCGGGCAGGTTTACTCATCGTGATGGCAAAAGGACCCACCCCCGCAAACATATCGAGGACGGTCTCCCGGTCTCCCATCTGGTGAAGGACCCGTTGCCGCTCCGTGGCCAGCCGTGGGGAAAAGTATGCTTCCGACAGGTCGACGGTGAAACGGTACCCGTATTCGGTGACCGTCGTCCGGGTCGTCGGGACTCCGGCAAGGACCTCAAACTCACGCGTGCGGTATTCGCCCTGGATGTCGCTGGTCGTGGCCAGCACCGTATGGATTCCCGGTCGTGATGGCCATGAGTTCTTCCGCAGCCATGTGGTCACGGTCCTGGAGTACCGCGATGCCCCCGATAAGGTCATGACGTGCCGATGGGGACAACCTTTTTTCGTGGGCCTCAAAGGAGGCCCGCAACCCACCTTCGATATCTGAAGTTACCGGAAAAAAAATCTCCATTCCTTCGGCAAATGGTTTAAGACCGGTGTCAAGCTGCCCTTTTGCAATTAGCTGCTGCCGGGTTTCTTCTCCCTTTTTTTTCGATACCCGTACTGACCATTGTTCAACGTTCACCGGTACACTCCACCACTAAATCATTTATCCAGCGGACAAAACATTATCTCATGCAGGACTATCTTGAGAGACTTAAGTCAGGGTCTCTTAAATTATACGCCCTTGAGAAGGAACTTCCTCCGCCCGAAGCTGTACGCGTCAGGAGGACATATATCGAGCAGGTAACGGGTTCCGATCTCGGGTGCCTCGGGTCCTATACCATCGGTATCGATGCGGTGGTCAGGAAAAACTGCGAAAACATGATAGGTGCGGTACAGGTGCCGGTGGGTGTCGCCGGCCCGCTCGTCGTGCACGGCGAATATGCAGACGGGGAATTTTTCCTTCCGCTTGCGACGACGGAGGGGGCGCTGGTCGCCTCGGTGAACCGGGGGTGCAGTGCGATCACGAGGGCTGGTGGCGCAGAGGTCCGGATTTTACGGGATGGCATGACCCGCGCACCTGTCTTCGCAGCGAGAAGTGTTGCCCATGCAAAAGAGATCGCCGACTGGGTCTCATCCCATCGCGAGGATATCTGCAGGGCCGCAGAGAGTACGACTTCGCATGGGAAGTTCCTTGATGTCACGACCTCGGTAACCGGGACCAGTATATTTGTCCGGCTGGAGTTTGATACCAAGGACGCGATGGGTATGAACATGGTCACGATAGCGAGCGCAAAAGTGGCGGACCTTATTGCTGATTCAACGGGCGCAAGACTGATTGCACTTTCAGGGAACATGTGCTCCGACAAAAAACCGGCAGCAATCAACCTGGTCCGTGGCCGGGGGAAAAGCGTGGTTGCAGGAGTGTTTCTTCCGGACGGACTAATCCACGAGGTGTTAAAAACGGATGCCGCAACACTTGCCGAAGTGAACCTCCGGAAGAACCTCGTCGGTTCTGCACGTGCCGGTTCGCTCGGGTTTAACGCACACGCGGCAAACGTCATTGCTGCCATGTTCATCGCCTGTGGCCAGGACCCTGCTCACGTGGTTGAAGGGAGCAGTCTGTATTACAACCGTTGACCCGGCCGAGGGAGGTGTCTATGTCGCCGTGACCCTTCCCTCGCTGAACGTAGGGACGGTCGGTGGAGGCACCGGCATCGCCACCCAGGCAGAATGCCTCTCGCTCCTTGGGGTTTCTGGCGGCGGCGATCCGCCGGGTTCCCATGCACGAAAATTTGCCGAAATTGTGGCATCCGGTGTCCTTGCCGGTGAGTTGTCGCTGCTCGGTGCACTGGGTGCCCAACACCTTGCCAGGGCACACAAGCAGCTTGGACGCGGGTGACCGCGGCCAGAATCCTTTTTTTACCGTTTCCCGAAATTATCATTCAACAGAGATACAAAATTCCATAAATGCAATCCGGGATTTCTCCATCCTCTTGTGAAAAGGGCCATCGGAAAAATAAAGCGTCCCGGTACGGAAAGGATTATTCCCTTCCTAAAACCTGAACCATTTCATCATCACGAGTGCGTCCTCGCCATTCGCATAATATTGAACGATCCGGAACACATCCTGGTACCCGAGCTTCTGGTAGAACCTCTGGGCCTGCTGGTTCGAGACACGCACCTCAAGCTGGACGCCTGATGCGGATTCCAGTGCAAACTGGTGTTCAATCCGCCGGACTAACCGCATCCCCAGGCCTGCATTCCGGAACGCTTTCGATACCGCAATATTACAGATATGGCCGTATACCTCTTCTCCGGTATCCTCAAGACCGCCTACGACAAACCCTGCAACCTGGTTGCCCGACGATGCGACAAAAAAAGTGGTCGGAAAGCAGGCGACCGACTCTGAAAAGATATCCCCGCCCCACGGATCGGGAAAGGATTCAGCCTCTATTGCGGCGATTGCGTCGACGTCGGTGATTCTCACCCTCCGGATCTGGATCTGGTCGCCTGCCATAGCTCTGATTACCATTTGTCACTGCTATAATATCTATCATATAGAATCAGGGCCAAATTATATGAGAACGCGAGTCCCGGTTTCCATGGTTAGGATCTTTCGTTTTTCCGCGGTGCGACCTGCACCATCACATGCACAGGGGATAGCCGCCGTACCCTACGATGTCGTAAGTGCAGAAGAGGCGCGGGAGTGTATCAGAAAAAACAAGGAGAGTTTCCTCCGTGTCAGCCGTTCCGATGCACTGCTACCTGGCGGGTCTCCCTATGATCCCCAGGTGTATGAACTGGCAAAGGAGAACTTCCAGGGCATGATCCGGGACAGGCATATGGTACAGGACGAGAGTCCGGCCCTCTACCTCTACCGGGTGACCCAGGGAGACTCCTGCTATCTTGGCCTCGCCTGTTGTCTCGACGTGGATGATTACCTGTCGAACCGGATCAAACGTCACGAGGCGACACGATACGATAAGGAGGAAGACAGGACAAAACATATCGATACGGTTAACGCCCATACCGGGCCTGTCGTCCTCCTCTACAACGATCCGGGCGAAATCCACCCGTATATTGAGTCGCTGGTTTCAGCCGGGCTGAAACCCGTTACAACGGTCCGGTGCGAACAGGGCGCAAAGCATGAGATCTTCTGCATTACTGATGACGAGGCGTATGACCACATCCGGGAAATGTTCAGCGGGGTAGATGCCTATATCGCGGACGGCCACCACCGTGCCAGGTCCGCGGTTAACGTAGCTGAGAAAAGAAGGGCTTCCGGTGACCGGGGAGAAGAGAACGGGCACTTCATGGGCGTTTTATTCTCGCACAGGAAGGTCACGATCCATGGTTACAGCCGGCTTGTTACACAGCAGAAAAAGGTCCCGCCCGAAACACTGCTCGGGAAGATCAGCCAGACGTTCGCGGTGACCTCGATATCCGGCGTTGATCCCAAGGCCTACCAGGTCCTGCCAAGGGACCTCTATTTTACGCCTCACCATGTCTTCCACATGTACCTGAACGGGATCTGGTACGAATGCTCACTCCCGTTCGAGGAGGGAGCCGGTCCGATAGAATCGCTGGACGTGTCGGTTCTCCAGAAACTGGTACTCGAAAAACTGCTGGGGATCACCGACCCACGCGGGGACATGCGGCTCCAGTACCTCGGCGGAGCGAGGCCGGTCGGGGACCTTGAAGAACTTGTTGACCGCGGGGATTTTATGGCGGCCTTCTCGATGCAGCCGGTTGACGTTGACACCGTCCTTGCCATTGCCGATGCCGGGTGTATCATGCCCCCGAAATCGACCTGGTTCGAACCAAAACTTCTCTCCGGCCTCCTCGTTCACCTGCTTGACTGAAAACCGTCAGGGTTTAATCCATTCCCTGCCATTTCTATTTCCTATGTTTAATATCGCACTCCCTAAAGGGAGCCTTGAGGAACAGACCCTCCAGCTCTTTAAGGAGGCTGATCTCGAGGTCAGGAGGACGGACCGCGATTATAACCCGCAGATCAACGACGAGCGGATTGGAAAGGTCAAGATCCTCAGGCCACAGGAAATCCCGACCTATGTCGAGATGGGTTATTTCGACATGGGGATTTCAGGCCTTGACTGGGTCCACGAGTCGGGCGCGAAGGTCAGGGAAATTGCAAAACTCAATTACAGCAAGACCGGCCAGGGAAATGTAAAAATTGTAGTCGCCGTCCACCGCGACGAACCGATTTCAACCGTTGAAGAGATCCGCCCCGACAGCAGGGTGACAACAGAGTACCCCGAGATGACCAGGGAATTCTTCGGCCGCCTGGGTATCCCTGTCCGCCTGTTCCCGTCCTATGGTGCAAGCGAGGCAAAAGTCCCCGACCTGATGGACGTAGTCGTCGACCTGACCGAGACCGGGACGACACTCCGGAAGAACGGGCTCAAGATTATCGGCCAGATCATGGAGTCGTACACGGTCATCATCGCGAACAGGGAGGCCTTCAATGACCCTGTCAGGCGGAGGGAGATGGAAGAGATCGTGACGCTCCTGATGGGTGTAATCGAGGCACGCAACAAGGTGCTCCTGACGATGAACGTTCCTGCAGCAATGCTCGAATCGGTGGTCTCCACGCTGCCGGCGCTGAAAAAACCGACGGTTTCCAGGCTTACACGGGATTGACTTCTTCAGTATCGAGACGGTCGTCCATAAGAACCTCGTGAATACCCTTATCCCGAAGCTCAAGGCATCGGGTGCGGAAGATATTCTCGAAATCCCTATTACGAAGATCGTGCGCTGAATACACATGTAGAATTGATATAAAGATACATTCACTATTTTTTTTTTAGACAGACACAATGGATTGTAGAATATTTTTATTTTCGTTTATTGAATTTTTTTTGAAAAAGATAAATTCCTTTGTCATAAAATTATTTGAGTAAGATTCTCCATAGCAGCACTTTCACTCGTGGTTCAATTTTCTCAATTATAGTCAAAGACCTTACATTCAATACTGTTTTTTTATTCATTTTAACCTCAATAACATTCTTTCCAATATTCAACCAATTTTTGCCCTTTTAACTATTACGAATTGTATCAAATCAAAGGTTCTTGACTATAATTTTCAAAAGAACGATAGCCAAAACGGACCGGAGCCGGCACTGCCGGTCCATCAGACCTGATGAATATATCAGACAATTTATTATGAGACAAAATGCACAATTTAAATGTTTCTACCATGTCCGCGAAACACCTGCTTCTCATCACCCTTATCATCATAACCGTGGTCCTTGCCGTCGGATGCGTACAGTCCGCCCAGTCCTCAACGGTGAATGCGGATACCCGCACGAACCAGCCATCAGCACAGGTCCGTGCCGAGCTCCAGACGTTCATCGACAACGAAGTCCGGACCACGGGTATTCCCGGCATACAGATCGGGATCGCGACACCGCAGTGGACCTGGAACTCCGCTGCCGGCAATGCTTCGGAGATCACGGGAGAACCCGCAAAACCCGGCATGCGTTTTCTGATCGCCAGCGTATCGAAGACCTTCACCAGTGTCGCCATCCAGAAACTTGCCGAAGAAGGGAAACTCTCGCTTGAAGACAAAATCGACCTCTGGCTGCCGGCAGATCTCGTGGAGCGGATCCCGAACGGCCACAACATTACAGTCCGCCAGCTCCTCGACCACACGAGCGGTATCGCGGATTATGACGAATCATCTATCAACGAGTACGAGTTGCAGAACCCGGACGTTGCGGTGCCGTACCAGACCGGCCTTCTTCAGGGCCTCCATGACAGCCCCCTCTACCCGCCGGGATCAAACTATACCTACTCGAACGTGAACTACATCATCCTCACCCTCATCGCCGACAAGGCCGCGGGGGTCCCGTATGAGGAGTACGTGACCAGGACCATCCTTGTACCGCTGGGTATGAACGATACCTACTTCCCGCACACGAACACGATCCCCGGCCCGCACATGCAGGCCCAGCTCCGTGACGCAAACGGGACGGTCAGGGATTATACCGGCCTGTACATCCAGTTCGACCGGGGGGCAGGCGATCTCGTCAGCACCACGGGCGACCTGAACCGCTTCCACCAGGCACTTCGGGAGGGCAGGATCATCAGCAAAGCCTCGCTTGCCGACATGGAGAAGGCAACACCCCAGTCCGGGAAGACCGGCTATGGTCTCGGATACACCACGGAAAAAATCACCACCCCGGTTATCATTGCGCAGGGCCATACCGGCGGGTACCCGGGATCGTTCACCTTCTGGTATTACCTGCCGGAGACCGACACCTACCTCACGTATAACGTGAACTACCTTGGATCGATGGAGGAGGTCGTGCAGAAGATGAAACTTGTCCGTGCCGATGTCCTTACGTATATGAAAAATGATGTGCCGGCCCTGACTTCCCGGTAATTTTTTTGGGCAAAGTACCAATCCGGCCCCTGACTATTTTCTAACAGGAATAAGATTCTCTTCATTTTAATCCCTTCAGAATTGTTGCGATGATTATACCCCGGACGTATTTTAGCGAAAGTAAGAGGAAGTTTCTGCTTGGTTATTCGTAGTGTAAAATAAAAACTGTTACGCCGGCACTTTTTAGAAAATAATTAAATACGTGGCGAATATATCCATCTATCAAGGTCGCGTGGAGGAAACAACCTGCTACCACGGGAACATGTCCCAATGGTCCAATTCCCTGACGGGAATCTCTCTCCCCCCATACTCTCTCTTTTTTCAGACGGAACCACCCTTGTGCACCCCTGTTTTCCACTGAAACGGAGAATACAGGGAGTATCCGACCCGGATGAAACCCCGTTGCCGGAACGCACGGATATCACGGTCGACGGGAGTGGGGATGGCCACAGCGTGGCACAGTTCCCGAACGATGAGGTCTATTTCATGTACGAGAAGGGGGTCTCGAATAACGAGGCCGAGTTCAATGCCGTCATCCTCGCACTTGAAAACCTGCCACCACGGTCACATGCCCGGATACGTACCGACAGCCAGACGGTGGTCTGGCACCTGACCGGGGAAGGCAGGTCGAGATCTCCGGCGTTTGTTAAGAAATCAATCGAGATCCAGGACCTGATCCGTGGAAAAGAACTGAATATCGAGATCCAGTGGATACCACGGCGTCACAACACTGCCGACCGACTACTCAGGCACTACATTGCGAGCCTCTGCGGCGCCGGTGGCAGGGAACCGATGTACCAGCGGATGAAACGGCTCGAAGCCGAGAACAGCCGGCTGAAAGCACGGTTGAGAAAAGTGATGAGGCTGCTGAAGGCCAGGGGCGGGTGTGAAGATCCCGCCATTGCCATTGGCCTGCTTGAAATGTAAACCTCGTTCCGGTTTCGTTGCGTAACCCGGTAACAAAATATTCTCATTGCTCCGGTCATTTTAATTTGCAGGCCCGGAAATCAACAGGTTGGAAAAGACCCTGTAAATTTATCCTGTAATGTGAGCGTGAGGTCTATCCTGGTCACATAATAATCAAGACAGGTTATTGGCAAGGATCTTTTTTTCCGGAACATGGGATGCAGAGCGTCTTTCCGCTGACGGTTACTACCCGGTGTTCCGATACCATTTCGCCGCAAGAGTCGCAGGGGACCGATTTGTATATTTTTGCGGGGACGGGTATCTGAATATCCACACGACGGACAGAAAATATGTCATGGTACGGGATCGTAAGGATTCCGTGGATGACAGCATCACGGTGCTTTTCGAATTGCTCCATATCTTCGGCTGTTGCGTTACCCGATGTCGCCTTTGTCCTGAGATCGCTGAATTCCGGATCGAGAGAAGCGGTTGAGAAGGAGGTCTTTGTCGCTACCCTGACCGCTTTTCCGTTTCTCCGGTTGATGAGGGTGTAGACATGTTTCCCGTAATCGAGGAACAACAGGTTTCCCTTTCCGGCGGTGCACCCGGTAACGACCTGGAGGGCATCGATCCCGCATGCGTCATTTTCCACGATAGCGACGAGTTCCTCGTCATGCGCAGGATCGCTCCTGAGTTCTTCCAGGGCAACGAGGGCCGCGCGGTAACCAAGCGCAAGCCCGGGACAGGTATGTCCGTGGAACCGGACTGCATCAGAAAACGGGGGTATTGGGGCAGCGGAATGTACCATGGTGGAGTATACGCTGCAAAAGGACTTGAAATATAAGATTAATGCAGCAGGGGGACAGAGGAATCCTAAAACAGGAGTATTCTCTCCTGAATGCCCGGATCTCAAATATTATCGATTCAATACCCTGGTCAGTCCGAAGGAATTATTTCGAGGATAGGATAATTACGAAGACCACCCCAACCCTTCGTTCCTCCCGACACCGCCCGGTTATGGGATCCTGTGATGCGGGGGGAAGTAGATTTCGTCAGTTTTGCTATCGTACAGCATTTGTTCGGTGAGAGTCTCGTTGGAGCTGAGGTCATTCCGGTTCCTGTAAGTCACCTTGTAATGGTCGGGCGATGCAGTTTCCCAGGTCCCGTTAAACTCCGATCCAAGTGCCCGGGCATAAAATGAATGGTCCGGATCGAAAGTGTAACGCTCGGAATACCCTTTTCCATCCGACCATTCCCAGGTACCGATCACCGGATCTTTTCCCTGTGTTGTTGTCGTGCATCCGGAAATGAACATCATTAAGGTAAGCATGGCCAGCAGCAGGACACCTGACAGAATCGTTCGTGGATACGGGGAAAATCTTCGCCGGGTCGGGCGGGGAGTACTCTTCGCTCTAGATTGCATCAGTACACATTTCCATTTCCGGGAATATTTCTTTCTTTTTCCTCACGGTGTCGCCTCCCTTCTCATTGGGCAGACGTTGCACCCTGCCATTT
>CAWFHG010000001.1:0-385648 GCA_963815625.1 uncultured Methanomicrobiales archaeon | reverse complement strand
TGAATGATGTATGGAACTCCAACACAAGTTCCAACGGAGCAGGCTGGACACAGATACCAACATCGGGCCCCGTATGGCCGGCAAGATCGGGTCATTCCAGCGTCGCGATGCCGGACGGCAGCAACATACTCTATATTACTCCGCAAATGTTCCAGAATATACCCAATATCGGTCCAATCAGCGAATTCGATATAAAAGTTACATTTGATACGGAATCCTCTTGGTGCGGTACGGGGTCTGGATAATTATGATCCCCTTTCCCAGAGAGAATTAAGCGGTACGTATACATCGGTCTTCCATGAGCCCGCTCTCATCCCTTCGTGGCTGGAGGTCAAAGTATGGTGAACAATTCCGGTCAGTTATATACAATTGAAGGTATTGCTGCGGGTATCCTGATGCTCACCACAGCGTATCTTGTATTGAGCACGACTTCAGTCTATACTCCTGCCGAGACCCACATCAGCGACATGCAACTTGAACAGCTCGGTACCGATGCCCTCTATGTGATGGATGTCCCGTATTCTTCTGCAGGAGCCGGAGGAGGGACCAGTGAGATTGCATCATATATTGAGAATAATCAAAAAGCGGAGTTTGCAATTCGTTTCAATGAACTGGTTACGACGAAGGGTGCTGAAAATATCAAGTTTAATTCAACCGTTTACTACCGGAATGCTTCAACAGGGATGATTCGCTCATATCCTTTCACGGATATGGCGATTGTCGGGGCAAACTGGACACAGGTGAAGGCCAATGATCCTAATGGGTGGTCGCCGAGAGCCTCCCAATCCAGCGTGGCGATGCCGGACGGTAGCATTGTCCTTATGGGCGGTTATAACGGCAATTTTAAGAATGACGTGTGGAGATCCACCGATAACGGAGCAACTTGGACACAGACTACAGCGGGGGCGACCTGGTCAGCCAGAGCATCTCAATCTAGCGTCGTAAAGCAGGATCGGAACTATCATCCTAATGGGCGGCCAGGGTAACGGCATCTATAAGAATGACATCTGGAGATCCACCGATAACGGAGCAACTTGGACACAGACTACAGCGGGGGCGACCTGGTCAGCCAGAGCATCTCAATCTACCATCGTAAAACAGGACGGAACTATCGTCCTAATGGGGGGTTATGACGGCAGCTTCAGGAATGATACGTGGCGGTCTACCGATAACGGGGCTACATGGACGCAGATGAATGCAAGTGCCAAATGGTCTGCAAGGTCCGGTCATTCCAGTATCGCAATGCCGGATGGGAGCATCATCCTCATGGGGGGATATGAAGGCGGTGTCAACTATAAGAATGACGTATGGAGGTCCACTGATAACGGGGGAAACTGGACACAGATACCCGTATCGGGCCTCAGCTGGCTGGCAAGAGCCTCTCACACCTCCGTAGTTATGCCGGATAATAGCATCATCCTGATGGGCGGTGAGAACAACAACGCGGGCTTTATGAATGACGTCTGGAGATCGACTGATAACGGGGCTACTTGGACCGAGATGTCCGCCGGTGCAGGATGGACTGCAAGGGCATCTCTCTCAAGCGTGATGATGCCGGGGTCCCCCGACGGCATCATCCTGATGGGTGGTGAGAACAGCGGCATCCATATGAATGATGTGTGGAGGTCGACCGACAACGGGGCTACATGGACCGAAATGAAACCAAAAGATATCATCGAATGGTCGGCAAGGTCCGGTCAGTCCAGTGTCGCAATGTCGGATGGCAGTATCGTCACTGATGGGGGGTAAGGACGGCACCGGTTACAAGAGCGATGTCTGGAGGTCGACCGATAACGGGAGAAACTGGACGTTAATGACGGCAGGTGCCGGGTGGTCGGCAAGGTCCGGTCATTCCTGTGTTGTTGTGCAAGGACCGCCCGACCACATCATCCTGATGGGTGGTGAGAACAGCGGTGGCTATCTGAATGATGTATGGATGTCAGAAGATTACGGGGTAACCTGGACCCAGAAGACCGCGAATGCCTGGCCATCACCAAGATCTGGCCATTCCAGCGTTGTGATGCATGATGGCAGCATCGTCGTGATGGGCGGCTATGGTGGCGGCAGTAACTATTTCAATGAAGTGTATAGGTCGACCACTAACGGCGCCACTTGGGAGGGTCCGATTCTTGCAACCGGGGCTATGTGGGGAGAGAGAGCTTTCCATTCCAGTGTTGTCATGGCGGATGGCAGTATCGTACTGATGGGCGGTAAGAACAGCACAGGTTATAGGAATGACGTATGGAAAGGGACGTTAGCGTATATCCCATTGCCTCCAACTGCAACGTGGACGCAGGCTACACCGTCAACCGCCATCTGGACGGAGAGGGCTTCGCTCTCCGGCGTCGTATTACCTGATAGCAGTATTGTGCTGACGGGCGGTAAGAACGGCACAGCCTATTTCAATGACACGTGGAGGTCAACAGACCATGGCAATAACTGGATACAGATGAAAACATCTGCCGTCGGGTGGTCAGCAAGAGCGGGTCACACCAGTGTTGCCCTGCCCATGCCACCCGGTAATATCATGCTGATCGTGCTGATGGGGGGCCAGGATAGCGTCGGTTATAAGAATGATGTGTGGTGGTCGACATCCAAACCCGTAATTACCGGCAGGGAACGAATGATGACGGTATCCAGACTTGTCCAGATTAAACCTCCTTTAGTAATTCCCGGTATGGATAACAGGAACCAGACAGTTCTCATGGAGGTTGCATTGTGGCGAGACTGAACAACGAGGCCCAGTGGATCGTGCTGATGGGATTGATGGTTTCAATCGCACTGATTTTCCTTGCCATTGTAATCAATGAATCCTCTCTCGTCGGACAAACGACTGCAGAAAGTGTCCTGGATTTTCCGAAAACGGATATCAAGGATATTCGAAGTGAAATCATCGAATGGTATGATTATAACCTCATAGGAGGAGTTGACGGGCCCGGTATTCAGCAGGACATCATCAACCTGACGCTAGCTAGGAAAAACGCTTTGGTTGACTTTTCAGTTGATCCGGCTGGAGAAATTCTGACAATTCACTATAACAACGGGGTGACAAAGTACGATGAAACAGTTAAGGTCAAATAACATAGCCCTCGATGAAAATGCAGTCTCCACGACCATTGAGTATATTTCAATAACCGGAATTGTGATGGCCCTGCTGATTGTTCTCATGCTTACGATGAATTCGGTTTTTATGGAAGGGCCAAGGGACCTCGTAAGTTACCATTCTTTTGTAGATATTGGGAACGGGGTCAGCACAAGAATTGTTGATGTATATGTAATTGCACCTTTTGTGAAAGTGGAACAGGGGAGTATCAGCACGAAATTTTCAATTCCTGATGAAGTAGCAAGATCGTCCTATGAGGTAGACCTCACCCCACCGCTCACCGGATCTCCCGGATCAGAAACCATAGTGGTGTCAAGAGGCTCGGTTAAAAGCACAACTTCCCTGGCAGGTATCGGATCGACTCTCGGAGACTTCCGGAGAGCACAACCGGTATGGGACTGAAGATAATCTGTTATAATTCTAGCGGGGGAGGATGTGCACCATGACAACAAACGAATACGGTGTTTCGGAAGTAATCGGATTTATCCTGATACTGGGAATTGTCATTACAGGAATGGGACTCGTCACTCTGTACGGATATCCAATCCTGCTCAAAGAACAACAGAATGCGAATATAAAAAATATGGAACGAAATATGATCGTCCTCCAGAATGAGGTGAAAGGTCTGGCCTATAAGAGTGTACCATACCGGGAAACCACCATGCAGATAACCGGGGGGACACTTGAGGTTATCAGACCAAACTGCCCAACCTGTTCCGTTAATAATCCAAATTTGCCAGGACAATCTTATTTTAGTATCAGTAAAAGCGGAACGAATATTCCATTCAATATCGCAGATCCAAGTTCTACACGTTTCTATCCCGGTCTTTTACTGTTTGAAAGTTCCCCGACTGCTGCAATCATCGGCTTACAAAATGGTGCCGTAGTAACAAACGGTTTTAGCGAGACAGGTGGATCAACGATGCTCTCATATCCCAGATGGTACCTCGATGATGTTGATGCCACCCTCCCTTCACTTCCAACGAGAACGCTTGTTGTCAGTATGATTCAGATTAGTTCTGATGAAGGATTATCTAAAAATGGAATAGGAAACGTTCAAATGGGTGTTTCCGAATTATACCCACCGCAGGACATTGCTCTTACCGGAGAAACGATCACGATCACATATTTTGACGGTGGCGAGGGATATTCTACAGCTTGGCAAAATTACTTCAATAATCCCCAGGTTTTCACTACAACCTCAACCCTTTTCGGTCCATGTTCGGTGAGTGGATCGACACTGACAATCCCAGATGTAACGAGGCTAATCATAAAATTCTATAAAATTGATATTTTAAATTTATAATTGTTTTTAAGCGGTTTTATTAGTATACTTCATAATCCGGAGTTAAAAATAATCTGCTGTACGTTGAAGATCTTCCTTATTCCGGGACGGCAATATCAATACCCACCTGCGCCAAAAAATCCAACCCCATTCCAGCCCCCTTATCCTGAAAATAAGCCTGTTTATTCCATCTCACCACCCTTAACTCACCCAGTTTATACCAACGCCCGGGTTTTAGGGCAGTAACGACGGCATTTCCACCCGATAATAAAACAGGCCCTCATATCAGCGATATCCAAAAATGCCCCCGGTTTGACCTTTTTTTACCGTATTCCAGACCCAAAATGACGTTGGTTTACCTCAGCCTGCCTAAAAGAACGACAAAATAACCTGAAATAGCCGTATTAAAACCGGAATACCCCTGAATTAAGAATCGGTTCTTGTCTTCATTTTTGAATAACATACAGGGTAACACCCAGATGCTTATGAAATAAAATTCACAACAAAAAAAAATAAAATTTTAAAAAAATTACAGGTACCCGTTCCTCCGGAGCCATTCCACCTGCGGCCCGGTGTACCGGTAAATAATATCGCATTTGTCGTCCTGGAAACTCCAGGGGACGACAACCAGTACATCCCCCTCGCGGATCCAGACTTTCTTCTTGATTTTTCCCTTGATCCGTCCGAGACGCGAAACCCCGTCAAAACATTTCACCCTGATATGGTTCGCTCCCATCATCAGTTCCGCCAATGCAAACATCTCCCTGTTCCTCTTCTGAGGGAGGCGGACCCTGACAATCTCTTCTCCCGGCACTCCGGCCGGTTTCTTTTCGGTCAGTACCTCAACTCCATGTTGCTTTGCCTTCTGCTACGGTGTCTTGCACTCCTAGGTGCAGAAAATAGGCGCTGATAATTAATAAAAATTATTATCGCCAGACGATAGAAATCGGGGGAGCGCAAGACATATCCCGGGATTATCAATACTTTTGTTGAAGAAATATCAAATGAAACAGACCGCGGATTTTGATACAGGTATGATTTTCTAAATTCAGAATTATTTTGCCAATTTACAACGAAATTAAATATTTCCACGAATCCCGGGAAACAATTGTTATGGCCGGAGACCCGGGAGAACGGTCAAACGCGCTAAAATTTAACCGGATGTGAGAATGTAAACGGCTGCGAGTGAATGTGCACCGGGTATCGGTATAAGACCGGATAAAAAGGAGTTAGTTATATTCGGTACAAGGGTCTAACCTTGCCAATAGATGAGTTAGCATCCGGGGCAGGTTGGGATGAGGGGGACCACCGAAACTGAACATAATGAGGCAATTGCCTGTAAAATCCAGGGAAATATCAACTACAGGCAGGGGGATTACGAACAGGCTCTTTTTTTCTACGATAAGGGCCTGAACCTCGACCCTGAAAACGTCGATATCTGGAATAACAAGGGGCTGGCCCTGGTTAAACTTGGCAGGATTAAAGAGGCACGGCAATGCAAAATGCAACTGAAACGGCTGGGGGAAAAATCTGCGGCTGAACAATCCTTATCACCCGGGATTATGGCGGTTGCAATAGAAAAACCAGCGCAATGCACGGTTAAAATCAAGGGTGTCGGCCATGATGCCCCGGTTCAGGAACAGGGGCCCGCCCGGGTGCCCCCCGGCATTTTGGATGATGCCCAACCCCTCAACCTGCATTTCCGGGATATCGAGCAGAATATTGAGTCGATAGAGAGCGGTCTCGAACGGGTCAGGCTTGGCAGGATCGAAGAAGCAAAGCAGTGTAAAATCCAGATCAAAGAGATGGAGGAACGGATCGAGCTGACAAGGCAGGGCCTCAATACCGTTAAAAAGGACAGGATCGAGGAGGCCAGGAAAATCAGGATAATCGAGGAACACATCGATATGACGAAGAAAGGCCTCGAACAGATCAAACTCGGCAGGATGGAGGAGGCAAAACAATACAGGGAGCAGTTGAAGACCATCGGGGAGAATATCGAGCCTGACCAGGAAAAACCTTAAGCAGGTTAATCCCGCCGTGGCGGGACAGGCAGTTGATCCTGCATTACCGGTCTCCAAGGGGACGACAGAGGGACGAAGCGGGGAAGGCGCACCGGTAACACAGACCGCCGCCGGCAGGGAAGCCGAAGGCCCGCAGCAGATTAAGGACATCGAGGACATCATCGGGGTCCACCACGAAGCCGACCCGCCGGTAATCCCGGGAAGGATCAGGCTTGCAAGCGTCCTGCTCATTTTCTTCGTCGTCTTACTCCTCGGGTATTTTGCTTTTTTTACATAAACGCGGGCATCCGGTCACACGAGAGAAGGCCGGATGTCATAGCTGATGACTGAAAAATACCGGCGCCGTCATGAATGATATGGTCAGCCTTCCCGCACAATGGAAGGATGGGCCCGGGTCATTGGGCAGAACGGGGCAAATCAGAGGGGTAATTAGTTATGATAAGTTCAGATATGTCCCCTCTCCGTTCACCGTTGCAATTAATTGTCCTCTTTGCCGGGACCCTGTCGACCTGGTATCCTGAATAAAGTGAATCGAAGAATGAATCATCAGGGTCTTCATTTTTCGGGTCCGAGTTGGAGAGCATCACTTTTGCACCCCGGTGATCGATCGTTTTAAAAAACTCAGCAAGCCGGACCTGGTCTGCATCAGAGAACCCCGTCTTCGAGTAGCTGGTAAATTTCGAAGTCCGGTTGAGAGGACGGTACGGCGGGTCGAGATAGACGAAGGTATCGTCGTCCACAAATTTCTCGCAGGTGGTAAAATCACCGGTGGAAATTTCCGTGTTCTGCAGGGAGGCCGAGGCTTCCGTGAGGGTGTATTCGTCAAGTATCCCGGGGTTTTTATAACGACCGAACGGCACATTGAACCGGCCCTGCGAATTCACACGGAACAGACCGTTGTAACAGGTATGATTAAGGAATATCAGCTCGGCGGTGCGTTGTATCCACGAGGAATGATAATGTTTGAAGTCTGTTTTCTTCCTGCGGATATTAAAGTCCTCGCGGATCGAATAGAACAAGGTGGACCGTTCTTCCACGGGAGTCTCGTAATAGTTCATTTCAAGTAAGCGGAGCGTATCGATCAGTGCGTCGACTTTCGTTTTGACTACCCGGTAGGCAAGGATCAACTCTTCGTTGCTGTCGCAGATATGGGAGGTCTCAAACCCATATTTTTGATTTATTGCAAAGAATACCGCACCACCGCCAACAAAGGGTTCGACATACCTGGATAACCTCCGATCTTTTAATTCACGGGGAAACCTGCATTCAAATGCATCTAACAACTGGGTTTTGCCGCCGGCCCATTTCAAAAATGGTTTAACCGCCTTGTTTTCGGTTCTCCGAATGATCCTGACCTGCCCCGAATCTGCTCTTATACGTATTCTGGCTTTGTAAGGGTTATACTTTTCAATTTTTTCATTACCTTGGCAGAAAAATATGACCAATGTATCGTGAATCCCGATGGTACATCCCGGCATGGAAACGTCCCTTAGCGATAATTTTTAAAAAAATGTTTGAATCTGGTACTCGCCGCTGCGGAAAGGCCCTTCTGCCTGTTGACAGTTGTGATATTGATGGATCGGGCACGGCCCCTCTATCGGATCCGGAGGGTTTGATTTGCATTTATGATGACCCGGCTGTGTCCGATCAGGCGAGGCACGGGGAGATATGAGTGAAAACCCAGGCACAAAAACCGGCCGGCACTTCCCGGATGCCATCATAGGCAGCCCTCGCAATGGTTAGACGATCCGGACATCCCGGTTTCCCCGACTGGACCGATAAAATCTCCTTGTATTTACGTTCTTTGCCAAAACCGATATGTGGGGTGCAGTGATAGAGCGATATTGCGGACCTACCAAAAAGCTGGTCAGCACAACCCGGATTATTACAAAATGGGAAGATTTATGCGTCCCCCCGGCATTTGCTGGAATAGAGGATAACGGATCCAACGCGGTTGCCAGGACCTCGTGGATTCCAGCCCGGCGCAAAGGAGTCGGGTATCTGGTGATCTCCAGTGGACATTGACAATTTGAAAAACACCGGTCAGCAGGAGAAGGTACCTCCCGGCACCGGAATTGATCACCCTGGTGAGATAATCAAAGCGGAGTGGAACTTGGCAGGCGGCTCTTCATGGCGGGTGCTCCCGGCCAGAGGATCCTTGATTCCATCACCTTCCTGAACGAAAAACTGCATGGCGGAAACCTGCACGTATTCCTTGGTTTCGAGGCAATGGTCATCAACCTTGAGAAGGGGGGTGAAATCAGGTCGGGTATGTGTGATTATCCCCTGCCCGGTCTCGATGAATGCCAACACTATTGTGGAGATAAGCCACTACCTGCATTCCATTCCGGAAGGGAAAGCACCATCCGAAGTTTTCCATGAACTGGAATCACTCACGTTCCATAATCGGATTAATACGATTCTTTCGGCAGCAGCTGTTACCATCTTTACCGTGATATTCGGCTATTTCAACCATGCAGACGCATGGGGTCTTCTCGTTATCGGAATCGCGGTCCTCGTAGCGGCCTTTGTTCGCGAACTGGTGATCGGCAGGGGTCACGGTTACTATATCGGTGTCCTTGCCACCACCCTCGTTGCCACAATAGCCGCTGCTCTGTTATCGCAGGTGGTACCGACGACGACCCCCCTGATCTCCCTCATCATACCCTGCGTCTTTGTCATTCCCGGCTTCCAGCTCGATCAATGGCGGCTGGGAGGTCCTCCGCAACCACATGCACATCGGGATCCCGCGTCTTGTGGTCTTCCTCAACGTGCTGGCAATCATGACAGTCGGGTTACTCGCAGTCCTTCTTACCTACACACCGGGAACCGATGGCCCGGGCCTCACATTTCCAGTCCCGTGGACACTGGTCATCAGCGCGATCCTTGGCGGGGTGACCGCCATCTGTATGTGCGTCCTCATGAATGCCCCCCGCCAGGCTATCCTCGTGTGCTTTCTCTGTGGTGCGGTTGGCCGGATTCGTACGTACAGAGGTGGTGGTGAACGGGGGAGATATATACCTCGGTGTATTCTGTGGGACCCTGGTTATTTCTGTACTTGCCCTGCTCCTCTGCACGCACTGGAAACTACCCGTTGCTCTCCCCCTCGTTGCAGCCTCGGTGCAGTTTATCCCCGGTTATTACGTCATTCTCAGCCTGCAGGGCATGGCCCTGATCATCAGGATGGGTCAGGCAGTCCCCTACGGGGTAGTGGCCGCAACCATATCCAACGGTCTGCTGGCCCTCTTCATTGCAGCATCGATTATCATGGGTACGTTACTGCCGCTCCTCATCTTCACCAGGGACCGCAGGTGGTACTGACCGGCCAGGATCCAGCTGATTAAAGCCCTGTAAAAAAATTAAGCCTCATATTTTTCCAGACGGACGGTAAACCTGGAAATTCCGTTCAATTTTCCAACTGATGAACATCTAAGGGTTGCACTTGCCGCAGATAGACCGGAAAAGCGTGGTGCTGAGATACCGGTCTCCCCGGTCAGGAAAAATGGTGACAATGGTTCCCGAACCCGAGCGATTCGGCGACTTTAAAAGCGCCTGCAAGTGCCGCACCGCTCGACATCCCGGTAAAGATTCCTTCCCGGGTGGCAATGTTCCGGGCCATGACGTACGCTTCCTCATCTCCGATCCGGATCTTCCGGTCGAGGAAATCTGCCTTGTAAATCCCGGGAACGATTGCTTCCTCCATGTTTTTCAGCCCCTGGATCGCATGCCCCGGTTCCGGTTCAATACCGACGATTTGTATCGCGGGGTTCATCTCTTTTAAAAATTTCCCTACCCCCATCAGGGTCCCCGTTGTCCCCATCCCTGCAACAAAACAGTCGATTTTTCCACCCAGTTCATGATATATTTCAGGACCGGTGGTTTCATAATGGGCCTGGATATTCGCCGGGTTCGAGAACTGATCGGGCATATAGAATTTTTCCGGGTTCTCCCGGGCGAGAGTCCACGCCCGCCGGATTGCCCCGTCGGTTCCCTCCTCTGCCGGAGTAATCTCCAACTCGGCACCATACGCCTCAATAATTCGTCTGCGTTCGACACTTGCGCAACCGGGCATCACCAGCTTCACATGGTAGCCTTTTGCGGCACCGATCATGGCAAGGGCAATGCCGGTATTGCCCGAGGTCGGTTCCATGATGATCTTGTCGTGGGTGAGGAGACCGGACTTCTCCGCTGCCAGGATCATGTACAGGGCAATACGGTCCTTGATCGAGCCCCCGGGGTTACTGCCTTCCAGTTTTGCAAAGATGCGGATCCCCGGATAGGGGTTGATATTCCTGATCTCGACAAGAGGGGTATTCCCAATTGCATCAAGAATGGTTCGTTTCTGGATGCACAGGGATCACCGGGGAGTTATACATTCCCGGTCAGGTGCCGGACACCCTCGATCAGGGCATCGACTTCATCATTCGTGGTATAACAGCCAACCGAGGCCCGGATCGTCCCTTCACAATGATAACTGCTCGCCAGCGGTTCTGCACAGTGCATACCGCTTCTCACACAGATCTTCCGGTAATCGTCAAGTTTCCGGGCAAATTCATTGGGGTTCTCCCCGGCAACATTGAATGAAACGACCCCGGTCCCGTTCGGGCTGTAAACACTTACACCCGGGATCTTCACAAGTCCCTCGTACATTCGTGAGCCGAGCTGCTTCTCGTGTGCATGGATGCTCCGGACACCAAGTGAACTGACAAGGTCAATTGCCGGCCCGAGTCCGATAACGCCCGGGATATTCGGAGTACCGGGTTCAAATTTTGCAGGGGGTGGAAGTAATATTACTTTTTTGTGTGAAACAGATACCACCATTCCTCCCCCGAAGATCGAACAATTCAGGGACTCCGGATCTTTCATGTAGAGCGCCCCCGTGCCCTGTGGTCCGAGAAGTCCTTTATGCCCGGGAATGGCAAGGTAATCGATATCGGTTACATCAACCGGAAAATGACCCACGGATTGCGCTCCGTCTACGACAATCGGCACCCCTGCATCATGTGCGATGCGTCCGATCTCCTCGACCGGTTGGGCAGTCCCGAGAATATTTGGCATGTGGGTGACGGCGACCAGTCTCGTCTTTGACGAGATCGCCTCCTTGATCGTCTCGGGATTGAGATAGCCATTCTCATGCGGGACAATTGTAACGCGGACACCTTTTTTCTTCAGGTTCATCCAGGGGAGGAGGTTCGAATGGTGTTCCAGCCACGTGGTGATTACTTCGTCGCCTCGTTTCCAGGTGAGGCCGTCTGCAACCGTATTCACTGAATCGGTGGTATTCTTTGTAAAAATAAGATGGTCCGGTGAGACATTCAGAAATTTTCCGAGCCGTGACCTGGTCTCTTCATACTTTTCGGTGGTCTTCCGGGCGAGATGGTGGGCACCTCTCCCGTGATTTGCCGCGTATTCGTAGAAATATTCACACATCGCATCGACGGAACACCGTGGTGTCTGGCTTGTCGAGGCACTGTCAAGATAGACACACGTTGAGAGAATAGGAAATTGCTGGCGTAATTTCTGAAGATCATACATACTATTATCACCCTGGAGAAAAGGGATCCCACGAAATGCAATAGTCATTTCAATTGCCGGAGATAAAAATGTTCACGATTGTTACAAATTTTTACTTATCGGTTATTTAAAATCGACATCCGGGTTTCATGATCATTAAAAATCGTCTGGAAATGTTCGTCCAAAAACGGTTATTTATATGATTGCAACGGAATTGCCCGGATCTGCCTCATCCCGAACGATTGAAGTGGCTACAGCAGTGCAATACATTGAAAACTCATTAAGATATAGTGCGACCTGAAATGTCAGGATTTCCAGTGTCACGTCCTGACAAACAAATGAAAAAAGTACCAGCCGGACACAGGAATTGTCGATCACGAATAAGGGTTTATTATTGAAACAATTTGTTTCAAAATTTCATCGTGCAAAAGGAAAATGATGACCGCCCCATTGAACCGACGTTCATCTTAAAAATGAGTGTACGATCTTATCTTAGTTGAATCAGATCGCAAAACATAAGTATCGCCTGATAAATGAACTGCTATGTCTGAAAGACCATTGGGAGTTACAATTCTTGGAATCCTTTGGATCCTCTTTGGATTGATATGGCTTGTTGCCGCCTTTGTAGGTGGTGCAGTACTGGCCATGCTGGGACTGGGAGCCATCGGTGCGATCGTCGGGGTCATCCTGTTCATCATCGGAATCATCGATATCCTCATCGGCGTCGGGTGTTTCCTGGGTTGGGGCTGGGTCTGGATTATCGGGGTCATCTTCATGGCGATCAATATCCTGATTGGAATAGTCTCCCTGATCTCAAGCTGGATGACAGGACTGGTCACTATCATCATCGCCGGGATTATCCTCTGGTACCTGTTCCAGCCACAGGTCAAGGCGTATTTCGGGAAGACCTGAATCATCATTCCATTTTTTCATCGTAATACCAGGTATTCAACGACCGGTTTAGTCCTCCTGAGAATTTTTAACATGTGACTGATGACAGATACATGATTGTGGATAATTATGAACCGTGAGGCTCTGTAGAAATGCTCTAATATGTCCTTACAATTTCGGACTATTCCTTAATTTTCCAACGCTCCCGGGGCTACGTACCGCCGCTGTGGCGACCCAGGTTGGGATAGAGACTATCCCCAAACAACTCTTAATTTAACTGGATCATGGTAAACCCATGCCCCAAAGAATATCTTAATGGGGGTGGGGCAGGGAGGGGGTGAAACCCCCTCCTGTCTAAACAGATCGGTTAACTTTTTTATTATCCACAGGATTTCTACAGAGCCAACCGTGAGGTTATTTTAAATCTAAAATGGCCGGAATACTATTAATCCATACTAATCATGAAGATTTTTTCCTTCCATCCTTTTACCCGGGTTTAGTACCGGAAACCCTGACAATATCGCACATCGCGCTAATTCAAATTACCAGCATTGAATAACGAAGGGAAGAAGTATCGTTACAGAGTATTTATCCTTCGTTTCTAATGACAATGCATAAATATCCGCGGATAAATGAACTGCTATGTCAGAAAGACCATTGGGAGTTACAATTCTTGGAATCCTCTGGATCATCGGAGGGTTGCTAGCGATTATTGCCGGGATCATTGGAGGAGTTGTCCTGAGCGTTGCAGGACTTGGCGGTATTGGTGCCGCCCTGGGTGTTGTCGCGTTCATCATAGGAATCATCGATCTCCTGCTTGGGATCGGATGTTTCAAGGCGTGGTCCTGGGTCTGGATCGTCGGGGTTATCCTTACGGCAATCAGCCTGCTGATAGGCCTGGTAAGCCTGGTCACGACAGGGTTCAGTGCAATTATCGGGATCATCATCGCGGCAATTATTCTGTACTACCTGTTCCAGCCCCAGGTCAAGGCCTATTTCGGGCAGGCCTGAAATTTCCTTTTTTTTCAATTCATTGAAGAAATTGCCAGGTAAATGGTGCAATCCGCCTGGATTTTCACCCCATCGATCAGGGGAAGCGTATTCAATCGATAAAAACGAGAATTTGCTGACTTGAATAAACAGTCAGGAGTTGATCCCAACTTTTGGGATCCCGGATTACGAGGTCGCAATCATCACCGGGAACACAATGCTTTCCGGATTATATCCTCGTCCGCATGGTAATAGAGATCATCATGCCCCTTCCAGGGTTCACATCCCCGGAAAACAACAGCCGGAACGCCATTATTGCTCTCACCCATGATGAAGTTGGCAAACCCGGCAATCTCGTCAACGACGGCTTCCTCCGTGATCTTCAGGACATGCCCGAAGAGGTCGGTATCGCCCCGGAAATCGCGTATTGCAGACATACCGCTCCATCCTATCGCGTTACCGGTCTGTCCACGCCGAAACGCCCGGCCCACGGTGTCGGTAATAATAACCCCGATGTTACTTCCATTGATGTTTTTTATCCGTTCTCTCACTTCGTCTGCTGCCTTCATCGAGTCGGGTGGCAGGAGGATGATCATCCCGTCGTCGATATTGCTCTGGTCGACGCCGGCACGAACACCGATATGCCCGCCCGCAACTTCCGAGAGGATGAACGGGTATTCAAGAAGGATATCGGTTGATGCATCCAGCACTCCCTGGAGAAAACGGGGGTCTTCCCCTGTCATCGTTCCGATCCTGATCGCCCGTTCCGATGGCGTAATATCCCTTAGCCTGCGGATGTATCCCTTTGACTTGGAATAGACCGATGACGCGATGCAGAGAATATCACCATTCCCTATACTGATCCGGTCTGAAATCATTCCGGGGAGATCGTCACCCTCGTGAATCAGGGGAAGTCCGATAACGGGTTCAATCGTAATCGTCATGATCATCACTTTCTGCGAGTAAAGGCAGATATGTTATTTGGTATTTTTCCCGGGCTGCAATAGAACAATAAGACGATTCCCCGGTTGCGAAAGAATTGGTTCCGGGATGACACGTAATACGAAAGGGACTCTGATTTTAGAGGTTTCCCGATGAGAACTCTTCGACCGGTGCAAAATTCCCGGAACACAGGGATAAACCATCAGCCCAATCCTATTAAATATGACGTTGGCTATTCTACTTTTGATTAACCGTGGTGAAAAAAAATCTTACGAATATCCAGGGTGTTCGCTGAAAACCAGAACTCACTCACCGCGGGACAACGTGGACCGGTCCTCCTGCAGGATGTCCACCTGATCGAAAAACAGGAGATGATGGTATGACTGACGACAGCAAGTGTCCGGAAACGGGCGGAGCAGATAAACATGCTCCCGGCAGAGGCACATCGAACCGGGACTGGTGGCCGAATCAGCTGAACCTGAAGGTCCTGCACCAGCACTCGCCCTTGTCCAACCCGATGGGCGGGGAGTTCAACTACGCTGAAGAATTCAAAAAACTCGACCTGGCGGCCGTGAAGAAGGATCTGCAGGCGCTGATGACCGGCTCGCAGGACTGGTGGCCGGCGGACTTCGGCCACTACGGGCCCTTGTTCATCCGCATGGCATGGCACAGCGCCGGCACGTACCGCACCGGTGACGGTCGCGGCGGTGCCGGTGCCGGCCAGCAGCGCTTCCCGCCCCTCAACAGCTGGCCCGACAACGTGAACCTCGACAAGGCACGCCGGCTGCTCTGGCCGATCAAGCAGAAGTATGGCAGGAAAATCTCATGGGCCGACCTCATGATCCTTGCCGGCAACGTCGCCCTGGAGTCGATGGGATTCAAGACCTTCGGCTTCGCTGGCGGTCGTGAGGATGTCTGGGAGCCGGAAGAAGACGTCTACTGGGGTTCTGAGAACAAGTGGCTGGATGACAAACGCTACTCCGGCGACCGGAACCTCGAAAATCCGCTCGCTGCCGTGCAGATGGGGCTGATCTACGTCAATCCGGAAGGCCCGAACGGCAACCCGGATCCGGTCGCGGCGGCCAGGGATATCCGCGAGACGTTCGCCCGCATGGCCATGAACGACGAAGAGACGGTTGCGCTCATCGCCGGTGGTCACTCATTCGGCAAAACCCACGGCGCCGGCCCTGCGTCCCATGTGGGGCCTGAGCCCGAAGCGGCGGGCATCGAGGAGCAGGGCCTCGGCTGGAAGAGCAGCTTCGGCACCGGCAAAGGCGGTGACACGATCGGCAGCGGCCTGGAGGTCACCTGGACCACCACGCCAACGAAGTGGAGCAACAACTTCTTCCGGATCCTGTTCGGCAACGAATGGGAACTGACGAAGAGCCCGGCCGGTGCACACCAGTGGAAGCCGAAGGGCGACGCAGGCGCCGGCACGGTGCCGGATGCCCACGACACGTCGAAGCGTCATGCCCCGACCATGCTGACCACGGACCTTTCCCTGCGGTTCGACCCTGTCTACGAAAAGATTTCGCGGCGCTTCTACGAGCACCCGGACCAGCTCGCGGACGCGTTCGCCCGGGCGTGGTTCAAGCTGACGCACCGCGACATGGGTCCGCGTGCACGCTATCTCGGCCCGGAGGTTCCCGCGGAAGAGCTCATCTGGCAGGACCCCATCCCTGCCGTCAATCACCCGCTGATTGATGCACAGGACATCGCCTCCCTCAAGGGCAGGATCCTGGCTTCCGGCCTGTCGGTGTCGGAGCTGGTCTCGACCGCCTGGGCGTCGGCGTCCACCTTCCGTGGCTCCGACAAGCGTGGCGGTGCGAACGGTGCCCGCATTCGTCTGGCGCCGCAGAAGGACTGGGAAGTCAACCAGCCTGCCCGGCTGGCGAAGGTGCTCAAGACCCTGGAGGGCATCCAGAGCGCGTTCAACAGGGCGCAGTCGGGCGGCAGGAAGGTCTCGCTGGCTGACCTGATCGTCCTGGCCGGTTGTGCAGGCGTCGAGCAGGCTGCGAAGAATGCCGGTCACGAGGTGACGGTCCCCTTCACGCCGGGACGAAATGGACGCCTTGCAGGAGCAGACCGATGTGGTCTCCTTCGCCGTGCTCGAGCCGAAGGCGGACGGCTTCCGCAACTACCAGAAGACCCGCTATGCCGCATCGGCCGAGGAGTTGCTGGTCGACAAGGCGCAATTGCTGACCCTGACCGCACCCGAGATGACGGTGCTCGTTGGCGGCATGCGGGTGCTGAACACCAACTTCGGCAGATCCCGGCACGGCGTTTTTACCAGGACGCCCGGAAGCGCTCACCAACGACTTCTTCACAAACCTGCTCGACATGGGCACGGAGTGGAAGCCGGTATCGAAAGACGCCGACGTGTTTGAGGGCCGCGATCGCAAGACTGGCGAAGTCAGGTGGACCGGCACGCGTGTCGATCTCATCTTCGGTTCGAACGCCCAGCTCCGGGCCCTGGCCGAGGTCTACGGAAGCGCGGACGGACAGAAGAAGTTTGTCCAGGACTTCGTGGCGGCCTGGACCAAAGTGATGAACCTTGATCGCTTCGATCTCGCCAGATCGTAGCATAAACATTTTTTAAAGGTGGAGAACCTCACGAAGGCGGATAATGAACCAGGGCAGTGTGTGGCAGGAGGGCTGAAGTAGTGAAGGGTATATCTGGTGGTGCGCCACGAATCATCGCGTGGAACACTACGCTCCGCTGCCCCCTGAAAGTGTACTCATTGTTACGTGGATGCGGGTGACGGGGAGGTGGAAGGAGTGCTTTCCACGGAGGAAGCATTCGGCGTCATTAAACAGATCTGCGATACGGGGGAACCCGTCGTTGTGCCCTTCGCTTTCTCCTGATTTCTGAAAAAATTGGAAAGTATGAGATAATTTGTGCAGAGTTCGAGGCCTTGAGTGCGGAGCAGGCGACCCCTCCGGGGAGGGTCTCCCCGTCGTTAAAGAGAAGCGATGTGCTTTCCAAATCTGCATAACAACTAACAATATGAAGAGAAAAAAGTATCAAATATACCTTAATTTCGTTAAAATGCGAGGGGAGGGAGTCGAACCCGCGAACCCCTTCGGGAACAGATCTTGAGTCTGCCTCTGTTGGCCACTTAGATACCCTCGCGCGAGAACATATAGGACGCGGGGGATAAAAGATTTTGAGGTCAGGATTTTTCTACCGGTTTGATTGTCTTTCCCGACAAGCAGGCCCGGATATTTTGGTCCAAAGGGTTTATAAGAAGTCTCACGACATGAAATCGGCAAGTCCCATCTGCTGGTCTTTTTCAGTCCCGAACGTGGACTCAATCGACATGATGAGGACCTCCACGCGCTGCCGGGTATATTCTGAGACCGCGTATTTTTTGCAGATGTCCTGGGACATCACGAGATATTTTTTTACCGACCCCTCGTGCACTGTCGGGATAATATTCCCTCCGCACTTGATACATTTCCCCGCAAGGGGCATCCTCCGGTGGCTCTGGTTGCATTTCGTACAGCGGAATTTCTGTTTTGAGAAGGCATTGAGATTTCCCTGGAGGTCACGGATGAAATGTGTATTCAGCACCCGCTCGGCAACATCATCCGCATCAACCGCTCTGATCTCCTCTGCAAGCTTCAGTTCTGCTTCCAGCTTGTCGAGCATCGACTCGAGCCTCGTGTAAGTGGACTCGGTTGGGCCGGAGGAGATGTTACTCGTGCTGTGGGTGTAGAAGAACCCCTCCACCTGTGCAGGAGTCCCGAGCCGGCGCTCTACCCGGTCCACGAGGTGTTCCACATCTTTAGGATGTGTGTACACCTGGGCTGCCCGATATAATTCCAGAGGATATGAAGCCCCGACATCGATGTTGAGACTTTCCTTGTCAATTTCCGCGGGATCGATGCGGGTTGTCAGGACGAGGGGGGCATCCATCGAACCCCCCCGGGTCTCGGGAAGAAAGGAGCGTGAGAAATTGATGAGCCCGTCCAGGAGGAGCATAATACAGTCCTCGTCCCCGTCACACTGCCCGGTGAATATTCCGTTTGCAAGGACAGTGTGGTCGTCCGCTACCGTAAGGCAATAGACGCGGTCCTCGGGGGAGGGGACAGGTTCTGCACACTTCACATAATCGGTGATAATATTCATCCCCTCCATCACCGGCAGCGGGTCGCCGGGTTTTATTTCCATTGCTTTTATTTTACGGAGGTAACCGATATCCCAGACCAGCATGGCGTGATCGGGGGTCACCGCAATTTCCTTTCCCCGCCGGGTCTCAATCCGGACCAGCGCTGCCGGGGCCCGGTGAATTGACACCGATGTGACCTTGCGCAGATGCATCAACCCGTTCGTATCGACAGTCCTCGTGTAGAAACAGGACTTCGGGTCCGAATAATACGTACCGAGCCTGTCAAGACCCGGCTGGCTGATGTCAAAGTTTTCGATCACGAACTGCCGTATCGGGAGACTTTTCCACGACCTCCCGTCATACACATCGATTACGGTATCACCGTGAAAACAGTTCCTCCTCTTTGCTGCATGGAAAAACGGATGCGCATAGCCGACATTCGCCTTCGAGAACCCGACGAGACGGGCAAGCACCCCGGCACTCGTATGCGGGGCAAGCCCCATGACAAGGTGTCCGAGAAGGTCGGATTTGGTCTGAACGTTGTAAAAAGGCGGCAGGTTATAACATTTTACCAGCATCTGATCGATGAACCGGGCAATTTTTACCAGGTACTCGGCACAGGATTCCGAAACCAGGATGTCCTGCGGGTGGAGCTCAATAACCTGGGACCGCTCAACCAGCGGGGTCCCGAAAAGGTCACGTTCGTACCCGAGCTTTTTGGCCTGCTCAACCGTTATACTCGTCTCGTCAGGCCTGAAATGGGTGAGTGGGAGGTCGATCATATCGTACCTGACCGTGCCGTCCTTGAAGACAAAGAGTTCGTTCTGGGCCCGGAGTATCCCCTTGTCAATCGTCTCGATCGCCTTCTCCCGGGAGATCATCCCCTTGACCCCCTTTACCAGCTGCACCTGGTCCTCCCTGATACCGAGACGCGATATTGCCTGGGCATATTCCTCCTTGACATTGACCGTGCAGGTGGAAGAGCATGCCATATCCACGTGGCACGAAGGGCATTCGGTCTCCTCGCCTTCGCGTCCGCACTTCTGGCATTTAAACACAGGTTTTGTATGCGCACCGCAATGACACCGGTTTTTGTACGTCATCGTGTTACAGGCGGGACACCGCCGGTTGCCGGCCTCGACAATAATAATTCCCCCGTCCTTGTTTGCGATCGGGGCATGGGTGGCCGCCTGCTGGAAAGACCTGCGGGTTCCGCCCGCTTCACCGAGCGGGAACAGGACATGGACCGCCGGGTCCATTTTCCTGGGGGCGGATTTTCCAGGCCTTCCCATCCTGCCACCAATTCGTGTCCCTGCTTTCGACCTCATCGTAAAGCCGGACAGGTGGGTTACAAGTGCGAGGGAATTCTCCATGGGGGCATTCTCCCACTCCTTGTTCCTGGTGAGGTCAGATCCGAGGCCGAGACACGCAAGGGGTACAAGGTAGTCCCTGATAACGATCTTGTTGTCCAGGACGATATGGGGAATAAGCGCCTCTTCCAGGATCCCTTTACAGATGAATTCATTCGGGATGACGAGTCCCCCTTCTCCTACCGATCCGGAGCCTGCAATGAAATCCGCAAGCGTCTTTACCTGGAGACAGGTGAGGTCGTCCCAGAAATACATGAAGGCAGGATGGAGACAGGCCCCTGAGCGTGCCATCGAAATCGCTTCCGTCTCATTTTCAGGCCGGGTTTTTCCCCCTTCCTGCAACCACCATTCTTCACAGTAGGCCGACGGGACAAGGGGGTGGTTGTTCTCGAGGAATTCCCCGTAACTGATCAGGATTTCGCCAACATCGAGTATCTTTTCAATTCCGGGCATTAATTCCCGTGCAAGAGTGCTGTCGTCCACCCTCATAACCGACCCGTTTTTTAACCTGACAGTCGGGCCTTCAATTGAATCGACAGGCACAATCCCGGCCGCTTTTCCGGGTCGTTCGGTCTTCATCTGTGTACCGACGGCAAGGAAATCCCCGAGGATATGCATCGTTGCAGGGTTCAGTCCTGCAGCGGCGAACCCGGTATTCCTCGCCCTCCCGAGACGCAACCGGAACCCGCCTTTCCTCATGGGATAGGCAAAGACGGGCCTTCCTGCGATGAGGTCCCTCAGGTACTTGTCCTTTGGTTTTATTCCAACCTGGCCGTCATCTTCCGATGCACTTTTCGTTGTCCCGCCAATCAGCTCCTCGAGCCAGTCCCACCCATCCATTTTCATTTTCCGGACGTTTTTCTGGACTTTCGGTGCTTTCAATGCAAGGCCTTCCGCAAGTACGAGTGCCATTCCACCCCGGACGGTATTGGTCTCGACCCGTGCGAGGTTCCGGTACCCCGAAACGTCCTCCCGTTCGGTACCTTCACCATCGATGCAGACCGGGCAGTTGGTAACGATTAGCCTGATCTCCTTCTCGCTTGGGAGGTACTGGAGGTTCATGATGGTATTATACTGGCGGATTTCCTCGATATACCGCTCAATTTCCTCCTGACGCGGAATATATCGGTTAATCCCCAGGGCCCGCCGGACATAGTCCCCGACAAGGACGGACAGTGCCTGCGCAGTCCCCCCGGCACTCCTGATAGGGCCGGCGTAGTAGATTTTCAGGTACTCCGTTCCGTCATCGTTTTTACCAAGACCAATTTTTGCAATCCCTTCAGTCGGTGCGGCAACCACACCCTCTGTAAGGAGTGCCATTGCGGTCCGGATTGCATGGTCGAGGACTTCCAGCGGGCCGGTCTCACCGAATTTGCAGGCAACGAAATCGTCACCGATTCGGAGTGCCACCTCTTCACGTGACATCGTGGCTTCCAGCTCACGGATACGCGCTGCTACACCCTTGATATTCAGGAGCGCCTCAACGCGGTCAGCAAGGTCGTTTGCCACTGGGATCTCGGGGACCGTCTTCGGATCGAGTCCCTGTGCCCGCGCCGCACGTGCAACGGCCATTGCCTCTTCAAGGCCGTCCTGAAGCACCGCAAGGTACTGCTCCATCAGCGGTGAGACCTTCAGCATACCAGTTTCATGAGCAGGAATGGATTTATCTCTTGGGTTATCACCACGAATCAGAAGCGCTGCATGTGGGATGTGTCCGAATGATCCTACACACCGATATTCAGGAGTCCGGGACCGTAATTAGGTGCAACGAACGAATAAATCGGTGAAATCCGGGTAACAAAGGATAGTTATGATTCCTGCTGTCCCTTTTCCCCGGTTGCGGTGCAGGGAAAAGGCTGGAGATCTGGTCCATCCAGCCGGGGATCAGGTTTCTGTGATCCTTATCGTCCTTATCTGCGGGCTTATACTCATCAACCAGTGCCTGTACTCCCGGTTCACCCATCTTCCAGAGGACCAGCTCGGCGCACGAACGCATTTCAGAATTCTCATCGTGTAACAACTGCTGAAGGGGAAGAATAGCGGGTTTTCCAATCCTGCAGAGTGCAAGCGCAATGAATTCCCTCATCCCGGGGTCCCCGCGGGGGAATGCCTCTACCAGGGGGTCAACCGCAGTCTCACCAATCTGACCGAGCGCTGCTGCCGCGTACTTCCGGAACCCCTGATCGGGGTCATCCTCCATCGCCCGGATAAGTGGTTCGATTGCGGGCTCACCGACGAGCGCCAGAGCGCTCGCGGCATACCAGCGGAAGTCGGGATCATTGTTCTCATGCATTGTGCGGATAAGCGGATATACGGATTGTTCACCAATCGCACCAAGACGCCGGACAGCCTCACGCCGGACGTTCATATCGGGATTGGTCAGATCATCAATCAGTTTCCTGGTCTGGACCGTAATGGTCCCATCATTGTTCACAGTTTCTTCCTCCTGGTATCCGATGAAAAGAATTCACGGGAGATAGCCGGCATCCTGGGTTCATGACCATTTTATTTCATTCCTCCGGGCACTCCCTGTTTTTTTCGGCCGGATTGGCCTGCCTGACCCAGACCACCTGTTGCGGGTAGGGGATCTCGATCCCGTTTGCTTCCAGTGTCGTTTTAATCTTCAGAAGCAGGGAATTTCTCAGGTCATACCATTCCTTTGAGGGGGTCCATATCCTGATGACAAGGTCTACCGTGCTGTCACCGAGTTTGTCAACAAACACAGACGGCTCCGGGTTTTTAAGGGCAAGCGGTTCCTCCTCTATCACGGTCCGGATTATCCGGATTGCCCGCCCGGCGTCCTCCTGGTAACCTATCCCAATCCTGTATTCAAACCTCCGGGCGACATTTGAGACATAATTCGTCAGATTCGATGTGAACACTTTCTCGTTTGGTACACGGACGTAGATCCCCTCGAATGTTCTTACAATCGTCGAGAGGATCTGGATATGCTCTACATACCCCGTCACATCCCCGATGCTTATCTTATCGCCGATTTTAACGGGCCGTTCAAGAATCAGGAAGATACCTGATACGAAATTAGATACGACACTCTGGCTGGCAAACCCGATAATGACACCAATGATGCCACCGGCAACAAGGAGTCCCGAAAGGTCGACCTTGAAATGTGGCGATGCAACGAAGATCCCGACAAGAATGATCGTCCACCATACGACCGCAATCAATACGTTAAGCTCGTATTTATCCATCCGGTCGGATAGTTTCCGTTTCATAAACGTGGTGACAATTTTTGCAATAATGACCGCGATCACCAGGATAACCGCGATTGCAAAGATATCATATGCCCTGACATCGGCGAATACCGAGGCGATATCGAAGGTGTCATTCGTCGGCAACAGTGTCACCCAGCCCGAATTCCATCAGGAATCCTGTTTTTTCCGGGACGAATACTTTTTTTGCGGTATAAAACGGGATCTGGTTTACCATTTCGACAACTGACACTTTTTTTGCCGAATATGCGGGCAATGATCGTTTCATCCCTGGTTTTTCGGGTGTGGAGAGAACCCTGGTTTCTGCAACGATATTTGAAAACAACTCCATCTTTGCTGACATTGCAACATGGTCCCCGTACCAGATGACCATCCCCGCGTTCACAAAAACGGCTCTCGATACCTCGATCCAGGTCCTCCCTTCGTTTACGATGGTTAAATCGAGCACTCCTTCCCGGAGAGGATCGGTATCGGGGATATCACGGTGGATGGCACTCTCATGCCATCGGGTCACACACCCGTGATCCGGGGGACCATAAAGGGAATATTTTGGTTTTACAAGGGAGAAAACATCGATAAGATCGTTGTCCTCTTTTGCGTTGATGAATACACCGATCTCAATCGGGAACGTCAGGTAGAGCTGCCGGGTCGTTTCCGGTTCCACGAATATGGGATTAAAATGTATCTCGAGGTACCGGGTCACCTCCTTCGGAAGGTTCAGGGGTTCTACGGGGTTGATAATGACAGACCCGTTTTCCGAGGCGATTGTCCTTTCAGCTGATTCCCCATTACAGACTCTTTTGTAGGTGAAGTAATGTCCTTTCCGTTCGATCCCGATCGAGACATCCTTCTCGATGATGCTGCATGAGTCACCATACGTGCCATACACAAGAATTGAATCAATGTCGCAGGACATATAATTAATTATTTTCCCGGGTCTTTTCTCCTCAGGGGCTCCGCAAGGCGGGAATTATCAAAAAATTATATTCTTACAATCATCATGAACGATTAAGGTCATTTATGAGGGGATCGAGAGCCGGGTCGCCGACACCCAGGAGAGCGGAGACAAGCCTGCTACGCATATCAGGATCGATGGTTAAAAGAAATTCGGTAAAACCCTGGCTATCCGGGCCATCCCCGGAGGGGACCGACGTCACATAGTCCCGAAGAGCTTCATCGCCAATTTCGTTCAACAGGTGGATAAAAAGGTCGATATTACCATCTTCCATTGCTTTCAACGATGCCAGGGCTTCGGAACGGACATTATCGTACTTGTCGCCGAGGGCATGCACGAGGGGTGCAACTGCCCGTGGGTCGCGGATCCGCCCAAGTGCAATGGCTGCCCCCCAGCGGAGGTTCCCATCACCCTCCTGGAGCGTCCTGATAAGCGGGGAAACCGCAGGCTGCCCGATCATCCCGAGTGCGACGGCCGCTCTCCCCATGACATAGTGGTCCTTGTCGCTGAGGAGACCAATAAGAGGGGTGATGGCCCGTGGATCACCTATTTCGCCGAGTGCAATTGCTGCTTTCCACCGGACATCTTCATCTGGATGCCTGAGTAACCGGATCAGGGGTTCAACGGAGTCTTTCCCGATCCCGGCGAGAGCCTCCGCAGATTTCCACCGGACTGCACTGTACTGGTTTTCGGAGAGCAGGTTCACGAGGTGCGGAATTGCTTCCGGATCCCTTATGCTGCCGAGGGCTTCCACTGCCATGTAAAGGATATCCGGGTCATTATGACGGAGCGCTTTTATCAGTCCCTGGACATCCCTCTCCTTACGGAGGTCATCCACGTTCGAATACGAGCGTATCCTGTTCCGGATCTCCCCAAAAATTCCACGAATGATACAGTACCTCCCATTTCACGGGAATCAGGGCAAGGCAGTCTTTAGCGGACCACTTGCCCGGGCCCGTACCCCGGCCTTGTGAGAGACCGGCGATATAGAAAACCCTTGTGTGCCTGGGTTAAAAAATATCTCTTATGCCAGAAAGGTTTTGTTTTCATTCCATAAGTATCAACGATTTCGTGAGCAACATCACCAGGGGATAATGGGGGATCGCAGTTATCATTCACAAGGGAATTCTCCAGGATCCCTGGTGAATGTTGTCCCTGATATATTTTCCCATCCAAAATCCCGCCCAAAATGTTTATACGGGGCCAAAAACAGCCGTTTATTTTAGAAGAGGTTACCGTTAGTAATCCTGGCCGGAACAATTGGAGCCATTTGCAAATCAAAGACAATAATGAGGAGATAGGACAATCGTACTACCGAAGGCCACCGTGCATTGAGGAGTTGCTGGAGACATGGATGGAACATTACTGGTTGATATCGGGTTGTTTGGAATACTGCTGGTGGTACTGGCCGGCCCGTTCCGGTCGAAACTGGTCGAGCGGAACCTCGAAATATTTCTCCTTGGATGCGGGATAATTGCCCTCACAATCTCCGGTTTCGCATCCATCGAAGGTTACACATTCGGCTGGTCTGCAGGAGTTCTGACCGAAGCCCTTACAGCTCCGCTCCTGATCACAACCGTGTTCGGGATCCCGGTCGGTATCGTGCAGATTGTCCTGATTTTCGGACTGTTCCTGTATATATTTTTTAACGAGTTCCAGAGGCTCATTGTCTGGACTGTCGCCCACACCTCGGTACCGGTATTCATTTTCTTAATTATCGTAGTGCTTGGGCTGATCTCCAGCATAATCTCGGCCATCCTCGCCGCGCTGGTACTCGTTGAGATGGTCTGTGCTCTTCCTATTGACCGCGGCGATAAGATCACGGTCACGGTCGTGGCCTGTTTCTCAATCGGACTTGGTGCCGCACTAACACCGCTGGGAGAGCCTCTTTCAACCATTGCCATCTCGAAACTCTCCGGGCCGCCTTATTACGCCGGTTTTGATTTCCTGTTGAATCTCCTTGGGATCTACATTATTCCCGGCATTATTGCCCTTGGAATCGTCGGGGTGATCCTTTATCACCGGAGTGGATTATCAGAGGAGGCGCTTGTGTGTGAACTCCGGCGGGACACCCTGGCAGAGGTTGCAATACGGGCAGCGAAGGTCTATTTCTTCATCATGGCCTTAATCTTTCTCGGAGAGGGGTTCAAGCCCCTTATCGTGCAGTATGTCGTGTCAATTCCCTCTGCGGGGTTATACTGGGTCAACATGATCTCCGCGGTGCTCGACAACGCCACCCTTGCGGCTGCAGAGATCAACCCTGTACTCTCAGAGACCCAGATAAAAAGTGCCCTCATGGGCCTCGTAATCGCCGGGGGAATGTTGATCCCGGGAAATATCCCGAACATCATTTCAGCAGGGAAAATCGGCATTACAAGCAAGGAGTGGGCAAAGATCGGTATTCCGGTTGGCCTGGTAACACTGGCAGTATATTTTGTGATTATCTTTGTTGGGCCATTCCTTACCGGGGTTTAAAAAGGGATTTATCTGGCAGGGGTTCCGTCCGGTCGCGCCCGGATGCCAGTCAACCGTCAGGAACAGGCAACCCTGATACAATCTTCGAGTGTGCCAATCCGCGATGCCGCGCCGCACATATTCGGAACATAGGCAAACGCCTTACCACTGTTTACCATCACCGACTGGTAGGTGTCCATGCATGGCGAAACGACCATGCAGGTATCGGCGTATACCCGTGCACCGCTCCGCTCGATAGTCTCGATGAATTTATGGGAATTTCCCGCAACTGCCCTGGAGGTGAAGACATACAGCGGTTTATTCACATGCTTCCCCTCGAGCAGGTGAGCAACCGCGCCGAGTTCATCAGGAGAACAATGGGGGCACCCGATTGCCACTGCGTCGACCGGAATGTCCCTGAAGAGATCGCCGATCTCCACATGACTGACAGGGATCGTTTCAAGCCCGGTCAGATCGTAAGAGAACACCCTCGAATCCGGTGTGATACTTTCGACGTGGAAAAGGGCAACCGCCCCGCTCGCGGCCATGGCTGCACCAAGAGCTTTCAACTGGTCCCGGTCCGGACGAATTCCCCTGAAATACGGTATCCGGTTTCCAGCCCGTTTACCGGCGATGTATCCGAGTGCCCCATACCAGGAAGTATCGTGGGTTCCGTTTCCGTCCACCTCGATAACAAGCCCGGGTTTCCTGTTTGCAACAATATGCAACCCATAATAGGGAGTCTTTCCGATTATCGCGGCGGCGAGTGCACTCGGCCCCCCTTCACGGTTAGTCCGTGCCCCGATCACAGAGTTCGAATACGCCACCGCAGACGATTCAGACCACGAAATGTGGTCGCCATACTGCGTGATGTTGAGATAATATGGCGTGCATGTACAGTCGAGACGGATGCCCAGGTGTTCGTAGGCCGATACAACCTCTGCCTGTTTTTTTGCAAATTCAGGTGAGATCCCCATCTCCCGCCAACGGTCACGGTCCATTCCCACCGGGTTCAGGACGGCGGGGACGGCAGCCCGGGCATCGAGACCTTTGAGCCACTGGAGCCCGTATTCCCCGATTGTCTTGTAGGACGCCCCGCTCACCTGGGCACTCCTGATGGGGATCATCCGCTCTGCATCGAAGACCTTGCCGAGAGCGACCAGGATCTCCATCATCATTCTCCTGGTCTCCCCGAATTCACCATCCAGTACGAGTTCATCCTCCCGGTCAAGTTCCATGGACACTCACCACCCGGCCCTGATAAATTTTGCTTCCCTGCCCATTTCCATCGTTGCATCGATGCCGATTTTTACATTCGTCCCATTTTCAAGCCGGCACGGGTCGAGCGAAGAGCCCCGGACACCCGTAATCATCATGGTATCCTTGTCCCCTCTGACCCTCGTTGCAATGGCGAACTCGACATCCTCGGGATTGAAGATGTCAATGTCGTCATCGACCACCACGACATGTTTCAGGGAGGTATGTGCAGCAAACGCCGCCATTATTGCATTTTTCGCATCCCCTTCCGTATTCTTCCTGATCTGGATTACGGCATGAAGATAACCGCACCCACCGCGGGTAAGGCTGACGTTTTTCACTTCTGTTACGCCGGCCACGGCACGATAAATTTTAGGCTCGTACGGGGCACCCATCAGGAGCTTGTGTTCATTCCCACCCGGGAGTATCCCATGGTAAATTGCCTCCTTCTTCACTTTCATCCCGGTGAACCGAATAACCGGCTCGTTCCTGATGACGTCGTAGGTCCCGGTAATATCAACAAATGGTCCCTCCGCATGCCGGACACCTCCGATATAACCTTCCAGCACGATCTCGGCATCCGGGACAAGCACCCCATTCGAGCACCGGTCGTACCGGGATTTCCCCGCCAAGCAGCGTCGCCGCATACCCAAGTTCTTCACCCCATGCAACCCGGGAGCAGCTGGCGAATGTGACCGCCGGGTGAACACCGATTGCCATGGCCACGGGGAGCTCATTTCCTTCTGAAAGTGCCCGCCTGAGGAGTGTATGGGTATGGCGGCCCTCAACCAGACGCGCAGCAACATGGTCCTTGTCGAGGACGAGCATCCGGTGAATGGAGGCGTTTTCAACGTCGCCGTATCGTGAAAATACAATTCCCGATGTGATATAGGGGCCCGCATCCTTCGGAAAATGTGTCATGACAGGGATCGACGATGAGGTCTGCCTTGTCCATCTTCAGGTCCCCTTCCTCGACGACACGCCCTCTACATTCCCTCGCGGCAAGTTCTTTGACAATTTCCGACTCTTTAATTCCCAGTGCGAGGGATAGTGCCGTCCGCGTGGCAGTTACGTTCATCACGGCCCTGTGACCTGCTGCATTATGGAAGAAGAGAAGTTTGTCGGTTTTTGCGGCCATTTTCGGGGCTTCAAACCTGATATCGACGGGTTGATCGATATCGGTGACTTCTCCTTTTTCCCTCATTAATTCAATGAATTCACGCATCGTAACCACTCCAGCGGGAACCGAGGGAATGCTCAACCGACAGATGGTCAAGAATTCTCGCGACTACCATGTCTACGAGGTCGTCGATGGTCTTCGGATGCTGGTAGAACCCGGGACTTGCGACCATGATCGTGGCACCCGATTCACTTGCAGAAAGCATATTTTTCAGGTGGACACGCGAGAGAGGCATCTCCCGCGGCACGAGGATACATTTCCTGCCTTCTTTCAGGCTGACATCCGCCGCCCGGGTAATCAGGTTGTCAGCAAACCCGTTACTGACCGCAGCCAGGGTCTTCATCGTACAGGGAACGATCACCATCCCGTCATGCCGGAATGAACCGCTTGCAATTCCTGCACCCATTCCGTCCTCATCATGGTACACGGCGTTATACCCGTCAAGTTCGACACCTTCATGCCGGGCAATATCACGTGCTATCCTTGTTATTATCAGGTGGACGTTCTCCTCCTTACAGAGCACATCAAGGAGCCGTTTCGCGTATATCACGCCACTTGCCCCTGTCACCCCGACGACGAATGTCCTCTTCATTGTCATTCCCGGTCACCAACATTTGGGTAGAAAGGAGAAATCTTCGGTAATCCTGGAGGTCCCTGATTCCATGGCTCCGCCGCCCGAATCCCTGGACACACTGTAGATCCCGAAAGCATTCCCAGCTCTACATACAGTGAGATTTCAGGATGAAAGAACTTATGCAACCCTGATTTACAATATTAGCAGCATTCCGGCAAACAAAAAAAAGAAAATAGGGAATATTTTTCAACAATTATTCTTTTTCAGCGGTTTTTTGGAATAAAGAACCTGAACCTGAACTCCGACTCGTCAAGTCCCTTCGATCCCCTGCGGTCAAGTTCATCCCTCATATCCCTGACGATGGCATTAAGAATATTCAGTTCCTTGAGCACATCACATTCACCGTCGGCGCACTCGTTAAGGAAATCGAGGAGATCGTTGATAGATCTCAGGACGCCGGGTCCTGCAACGAGGTTCATGGTGTCGAGAATGTAGGCCAGCCTCATTTTTGCCCTGATTACCCTGTCTGGATCGCTCCCTGCAGTATTGAGGTCTGTTACAGCGTGAAAGAACTCCTGGTATACCTTGAGTTTGTGGCGGTCCCCGATGAGCTTTCGTTCACGGCTGTGAATATAGAGGTACACGGCGCAAATGACAATTGCTACCGCGACGATTCCGATTAATATCATTATCCCGTCTTCGGTCACTAAAAACCCCCTCGTTGTGAAATATTCTTTTATCGCTATTTAGGCTTCCGTTTTTTTCCGGTGATATGATGCCGCCATATTATAGCGGTAATTTGTCCTGCATGGTCACTGGTTTCACGTGGAAAACAGACGATGCGATTATCTCCACCTCATCCGAAAGTTCCGGCGGGGTATACACCCCAAGCCGCCATTGTTCCAGCCGGTTATCGTTGAGGGTATTCACGAACGGCGATACTTCTGCAAGTTCCACAACCCGGTGCCGGTTTTTGACCTGGACATGCAGAGACATCCCTGAGGGCAGCTCCGGGATATCGACAAGTACTTGCGACGGGTCTACACCTGCAATCCCTGCGATTTCCTCCGCGATCTCCCTCTGTGCAGGGATATCCTGAAATTCTGTCAGTGCATTGATGTTGACCTGTTCCCTGCCCACATAGAGTGCCCTTTTATAGAGCTGCCGGCAGAATATCCGATCCGCAAACTCCCTTGCCACACCGGAGTCTGATGTGCGGAGAGCGTGAATACATGAGACGTCGTCCATGAACATCATTCCCGCTATCCCGGAGGGCGACTTGTTTTCCAGGTGACACATGACTGCGTAGTTGAACATGGTCTCTGCGATCCTGCTGACATGGTGGAAATAGACCGCGGGTCTCATCAGGGTCCTCGCAATCAGGAGCGATTCGGCGGCATTAATCCCGCTTTCGTGGATAACAATGCCCTCTTCAGAAATGAGCGTGCTCCGGATAAGCCGCTGGGCATCGACCGTGCCATACGGGACACCGGTATAATGGGCGTCCCGGAGCAGGTAGTCCATCCGGTCGACATCAAGTTCCCCGTGGATAATACCCGATAAATGGTGGTCACCTGCCAGGACCTCCCCGAGCTCGTCCATGTCCACCCCGATATCATCGAGCAGGGGTGCAAGTGCATCGGATTTCAGCAGTTCCCCGATTTTGTGATGACTTCGGCCGGTCAGTTCTTCCATTACCGGCTCGATCGAGTGGGAAAATGGCCCGTGTCCGATATCGTGGAGAAGAGCCGCTGTTACGATAAGCAGGCGGTCAGTATTCAGTCACACCAGACTGGCGGCACATCACACCGGCAAGGTGCATCGTTCCAAGGGAATGTTCAAACCTTGTGTGGTTTGCTCCCGGGTAGACAAGATAGGAAAAACCAAGTTGCCGGATATAACGGAGCCTCTGGAGGAGGGGCGAATCAAGGAGCGTGAGAGCGGTCGTATCTACCTCGATATACCCGTGGACCGGGTCCTTGATCGATTTCATCCTCATGACCGCTAAAGAATCTTGATATAGAGAAGATAAACCTATTGAGTAATGATTACGCTACTTTCCGGCGGGACAGGCACACCGAAACTCCTTCGTGGTGTCCGGCACCATACCAGCGATGAAAAGATCAATATCGTGGTGAACACCGCGGAGGATGTCTGGATATCGGGCGGGCACCTTTCGCCTGATATCGACACCGTGATGTATCTTTTTTCCGGGGTCCTCAATACGGGGACCTGGTGGGGCATTGCCGGGGATACCTTTCTCACCCATAAGGCACTCCTCGATCTCGGGACCGACGAGTACATTGCGATAGGTGACCGGGACCGTGCAGTCCAGATTGCAAGGGGCGATCTTCTCACCCACGGGAAAACCCTCACCGAGGCGACAACGATCCTCTGCACGAGTATGGGCATTAAAGCGCGGGTCCTCCCCATGACCGATTCGCCGGTTGCAACGATGGTCAGGTCGGCAGGGGAATATATTCATTTCCAGGAATACTGGGTGCGTTGCAAGGGCTCGATACCGGTTGAGGAAGTGAAACGCTTCCCGGAATCCCCACCTCCAGCCACACCGGACGTGATCCGGGCAATTGTTGAAGCGGATGCGGTAATAATCGGTCCGAGTAACCCGGTGACGAGTATCCTTCCGATCCTTGAATGCCAGGGTGTACGGGAGGCGTTGCACGACCAGTTCGTAGTTGCGGTAAGTCCGTTTATCGGGCAGGCCCCCTTCAGCGGCCCGGCAGGGGAACTCATGAAAGCCAGGGGGTTAGCACCGTCCGCATATGGTACATGGGAATTGTACCGGGAATTCCTCGACCTTTTCGTGCAGGACGAGCGGGATACCGTAACTGTCCCGGGTGCAGTCCGTCTCGACACCATGATGACAAGCGAACAAAAGAGCAGGGAGCTCGCCGAAGGAATTTTCAGGCTCATCGAAGAGCATAATATGTGAATCTGTTTGTTACCGGGCAGGGCGCGTTATCGAACGGGGGTCTTCTTCCTGCCGATAGTCACCGGCGATCAACCTGACACCAGTAGAGGATTTAAGTTGTTGTAACTGAAAATTGGTTCAGATACGGGGAGAGGAATGGTCACACCAGTTATGCGGGCGCCGGATGTTTCAATGGCGGAAGAGGTCCTTGTCGGGCTTAATACAATTTTTCCCATAATCAAACGGATGTATGGGGTTAAAAAAATCGGGATGTTCGGCGCGTTCGCGCGGAGAGACGCAATCCCGGTTGATGCCGTTGAGCTGGTGGTCGAGTTTTCTCCCGGGTTCGAGACATACCGGCACTACCTGGGTCTTAAATGGCACCTCGAGGAATATTTTTCGACGAAGATCAATCTTATAACGACACGCGTGCTGGCGGAATCTCCCGCGGCAGCCTCATTCGACCCGGAGATGGGTGAAGTTGACCAGGAAGCCCTGATGCAGGTCCTGGGTGAACTTGATTTTCTCCAGAACAGGTGCAGGGGGATGTCCTTCGAATCATTTGCCAGGGAATCATTACTGCGTCGTGCATGTGAAAGGAGCCTCCAGATCATGAGCCTCGCCGTCAGGAGGATCACCCCTGCGGAAAAAGAGATGTACCCGGGTGCCCCGTGGAAAGAGGTCGAGGGGATCAGCCAGAGTATTGCAGAGGCACGTTTCGGTGCAGATCCGTTCCTCCTCTGGCATTTTATCGTGACCGAAGTCCCTGGGTTCACCCAGGTGGTCCGTTCCGCTATACAGGCAGTCTCCCGGCAACATCGCCACGATACGGGACAAAATCCCTGTGATGACAGCGGTCCCGAATAATTCCGCCTGTTCCATTTTTTCCACTGGCAAAATTTTACAATGATCGATAACTCCCGGACATCTGAAGCAACCGACCGATTTGGAATTTTTGTGACTCACCGAAGAGAAAAATGTCATTTCCAGAAAATCTGCCGCCTTTTTGCTTGTCCGAAACCGGCGCGATCAACCCGGGCCAATGAAAAATTTATTCCACACTAAGGCCATATAGAAGGAATAACGAATTCCAGGGTAAATTTTTCCCGCACAGCCATTCATTTACCGGTAGAAAACCGGATCCCGGGTACCCCGATCCCACACGTGATCCTCCATGAGCAGTCCCTACAATCTCTCTGATGAACTGACCGAGCTGATCGCTCACGTCGAGGAGCAGTTGGGAACCGGGATCACCCTGCGTCGCCAGGACGACATACCAGACCAGGGTATACTGATCGATGATTACACGTATGGGACCGGGAAAAATCTGATACTCTTCTCGAGCAACGAACTCGGATTGCTGAAGGATTTTGTCATCACAAAAAACTGCATCGAATTATTATTCAAGGGTATTGCCGCGGGGAAGGGGGAGCTCCAGGTACTTTCGTTCGACCAGGTTTCCGCAGGCGAAGGAATGAAACAGGTCTATTTCGATGTTTTAAAGGACGAAAATACGAGAATTCTCGATATCCCGCAACGTAAAAAACTGCTGTTCTACCTGTATTCGCTTTTCAGAAACACACTTTCAGAGGTGCCATGGTCAATTCTATCAAATATCTACATCTCGAAAAAATACCCTGTCATGAGAAATTCACAGGTATACCTCCTGATGAAAGAGAGCATGCATGAAATGCACGCCCTTGAACAGGAAAACAAGGGGCTGCCCCAGCGGTATTACGTGATGCATAACGCCATCTACTATGCACGGGACATGCTCCTCGCGTACATCCTGTCCGAGTACCGCCTGAATCCCATGATTAACATTCCGGAATTACAGCAATTTCGTGCTCTCGACATGAAAGAGATGATGGACAGCCGCTGGAGCCGTTCCCACTGGTATCACACGAAGGTTGTCGGCGATGCGATGTCAAATATCCTCAAACTAAGTCTCAATACAGATTTTGATAAAAAACCCGGACCTGATTTGTATTACGATCTCTACCAGTGCGGTCTCGACGTCACTAACCGTTGGCTCGTCATGATGGCAATGCAGGACTGGTACCGGTGGGAGAAACCCGATCACCTGCGGTCTGCCATCGAAAAACAGGCATCTATCGAAGATTCGATTCTCGAAAAAATTTTTAACGCCTGACCAGGAGACGGGGGTCTTTTTGTATCCAGCCCGGACACACAATAAAAAACAGGGTCGTCCGGATTTTCTCCATCAGGGTATCATCCCACAAAAGCAATTATCTCCCGGGTGCCATTTGTACTGGATTCAATATGCGTATACCAATACATGCCGTACATCCGGATACCGGTGAGGCAGAGATTATCGGCTGGGTTCACGAAGTTCGCGACCTCGGCGGCCTTACATTTCTCCTTATCCGTGACAGGACCGGCATTATCCAGGTCACAATACCTAAAAAGAAAGCGTCGGAATCGGTCCTGGCTGCGGTAAAGGCGGTTTCCCGTGAGTCTGTTGTCAGGATATCAGGGCCTGTGAAGCCTATTGAGAAGGCACCGGGAGGAAGGGAGACTCGTTCCGGAATCATTCGAGATAATCAGCCTGAGCGGGAGCCCGATGCCGCTCGATGTTGTCGAGAAAGTTCCCGCAGAACTTGATACCAGGCTCGATGCGAGGTTTCTTGATGCGCGCCGGCCCCGCGTCAGCGCGGTGTTTCATATCAGGAGTGCTGTCACACGGGCAGTCAACGAGTTCTTCTTCTCACGCGGGTTCGTCAACATCACGACACCGAAAATTGTAGCTGCCGCAACAGAGGGTGGGACGGAACTCTTCCCGATAGCCTATTTCGAGCGCGAGGCATTCCTCAACCAGAGCCCGCAACTCTACAAACAGATGATGATGGCTGCAGGATTCGAGAAAGTGTTTGAGATTGGCCCGATATTCCGTGCAGAAGAACACAACACGACAAAACACCTTAACGAGGCAACTTCGATCGATATGGAGATGTCATTCGCCGATCATCTCGAGGTAATGGAGATCCTCGAGGACCTGGTCATCGCTACCTACCAGACGGTGGCCGACCAGTGTGGCGACCAGTTGGCGGCCATGGAAATCCGCGACTTCCCTATTCCAAAACCAGGCTTCCCAAGACTCCCATACGCTGAAGCAATTGAAATCGCAAAAAGAGCTACCGGAGAGGACATCAAGTATGGCGACGACATAGGCACCGTCTCGGAGAAAGCAATCGGGGAAGAAATGGGAGTACATTATTTCATTACCGACTGGCCTACGGAGATAAAGCCTTATTATGCCATGCCGTATGATGATGATCCATCCGTTTGCAAGGCTTTCGACCTCATGCACCCGAGGATGGAACTATCAAGCGGGGCACAGCGTGTCCACCGCCACGACCAGCTTGTCCACCAGATACGTGCGAAGGGGTTGTCTTCGGACAGTTTCGAGTTTTACCTGAATCCTTTCCGGTACGGCATGCCACCGCATGCAGGATGGGGCCTTGGCATGGAGAGGCTTGTCATGACGATGCTCGGTCTTTCAAATGTCCGTGAGGCGGTGCTGTTCCCGAGGGACCGTCACCGGCTGGTGCCATGAAAAAAACCGTTCATTTTGATACGATACTCCCCACCACCGTGGTGGGGAGTTACCCGGTTGTCGGTGGCCATGGGATCAGGTCGCTCATCGACCCCCTTTCATCTGCTGTAAAGACTGCCGTAGACGACCAGATCAAGGCAGGGATTGATATCATCTCTGATGGCCAGATAAGGGGGGACATGGTACGCCTGTTCACGAACAGCCTGCCCGGGATCAAGGGCCAGGATATTATTGGAAAGGTGCTTCCTGCAGAAACGACCATAACCGCGGGCGATACGAGGTTTGCACTCTCCAGGAAGGCACTGGTCAAGGGTATCGTCACCGGTCCGACCACACTGGCCCATGCACTCCACCTCGCTACGAAGGTTTACCGGAATAAGGAAGAACTCGCCCTTGACCTGTCGATTGCGATAGCGAAAGAGGTTCAGGGACTTGCCGGAACCGGCGTCTGCATGGTCCAGGTCGATGAGCCGATTTTTTCGACTGGTGCTGCAGACCTGGCGACAGGCCATGAGGCATTGCAACGGATCGCATCTGGGATCGGCATACCGGTATGCCTGCATGTTTGCGGAGGACTCGGGAGTGTAATCGATGAGATCCTTTCAATGCCGGTCGATATCATCGACCTCGAATTTGCAAAAAATCCCGGCAATCTTGACCTGTTATCGGGAAAAGATCTGAAGGGGAAGATGGTTGGATATGGCTGTGTTGATTCTTCGAGTCCGGATGTTGAAAGCACAGAAACCATTGCGTCGCGTATCCGGAAAGGTCTGGAAATTTTCACACCCGAACAGGTGCTGATCGACCCCGACTGTGGTCTCAGGATGCAGACCAGGGACGTGGCCTTTGCCAAATTAACGAATATGGTCGATGCGACAAAAATTATACGAAAAGAAATTTCTGCAAAATAATATTTTATGAATTTTGGGCTCTGTAGAAATCCTGTGGATAATAAAAAAGTTAGCCGATCTGCTTAGACAGGAGGGGGTTTCACCCCCTCCCTGCCCCACCCCCATTAAGATATTCTTTGGGCAGGGTTTACCATGATCCAATTAAATTAAGAGTTGTTTGGGGATAGTCTCTATCCTAACCGGGGTCGCCACAGCGGCGGGGCGTAGCCCCGGGAGCGTTGGAAAATTAAGGAATAGTCCGAAATTGTAAGGACATATTAGAGCATTTCTACAGAGCCGAATTTTGAAGAGACGAGGCTCATTTTTAATACGTGTTACACAACTCGTGAGGTTGTTGAGAGCTCAATCCCCTTTTCGTTGATAAGGAACGGGATCAGCCTTCGTGGGACCGCCATGCCCGTAATTTTGTGCACGGCCAGTTGACGTTCGATCTCGTTCATGAATATCACTTCTTTCAGTTCGAGGATAACATCAACGGCCCTCATAACGAGGATTTCTTCCACCCGGGGATGGAGCTCAGGGTAGAACGTAAAAACAACGTTTGCCTTCCGGGTAAATGCAATGTCCCTCGCCGAAAGAATAAATTTTATCGCTGCATCGATACCGAATTTAAGGATCATCGAGGAGAGGGAATCGATAACGAGTTTCTGTCCGTTCAGGTTTGTCAAAAATTCATCGGCGGTAAAACCCCTGCCATCAACCATCCCGGGTCGTACCTCTGCGTCAAGCATGATGTAGGTGCCTTCCTCGCCCTCGGATTGCCAGAACTGCAGGGCCATAAGGTCGTTTCCCGACACCGCTGAACCCATCGCGAGAACCGTTGTCCCAACAGGAAAGCCACCTTCCAATGCCTGGTCCAGACCATTTATACCAGTAGTTCTTTTATTTTCCCTGGACAGAGCAGGCTTCCCCCATATGGATTATTGGTTTATAAAGGATTATAAGCCTTTTCCGAATCCGGGCGATTATCCATACTTCTCTCGGAGCGCCCGGCGGAGAAGCTTCCATCCGTTCACCCGGGGGAGGTTATCGGTCAGGATGAATTTTCTTGGGATTTTATACCCTGCAAGGTGTTTACGGCAAAATTCACCGAGATCTTCCGGGGTGACCAATGTCCCGGGCCGTGGCACTACCGCTGCAACCGGCAGTTCACCTTTCCGTTCGTCCGGGATCCCGAAGACCGCTACATCCGCCACATCGGGGTGCTGGATAATGACATTCTCAACTTCCGTGGGGTAGATTTTCCAGCCTGACATGATGATCATGTCTTTTTTCCGGTCAGTGATGAAAAGAACACCTTCATCGTCAAGGTGACCGATGTCACCGGTGAGGAACCACCCGTCCGGCCTGAAAACCTCGGCTGTTGCTTCCGGCATGTTCCAGTAACCGCTTGCAACAGAAGGTCCCCGGAGTGCAATCTCACCTGTCTCACCCGGGTTTAATTCACGGGCCGGGTTGTCGGTGTCCACCACCATCACTTCGGTATACCCCACTGCGACACCTACGCTCCGGTAATCACGGGTCAGGTGAGGGTATCCGGGTAAGGTTGTGGTACCCGAACCGATTACAATCGTTTCCGAAAGCCCGTACGAGTTCGCGACCGGGATATGGAACCGTTGATCGAACATCTTCCATATCGCTGGCAGGAGCTGTCCTCCACCGGAAATAATCACCCTGGCATCTGCCAGCTGTCGTTCAGAACCCATGGGACTATGAATAAGTGAATGGATGACCGGAGGCATGCCGGCGAGTATCGTAACCCTGTACCTGGCAGGCCAGGGCAAGATACAGCACGGGATCGAACCGTTCCATCATTACATATGTACCGCCGGCACGGAGCACAGCAAGCCCCCATGAAAGTCCGACATGGCCCATCGGGTAAATTCCGAGATATATGTCATCCGGCGTTATCCGGAGCGCCTCGCATTCCGCGTCCAGGGCGGTTATCCAGTTTCCGTGTGTGAGCATCGCACCTTTTGGCCGTCCCGTTGTCCCGGCCGTATACTGGAGGTGGCACAGCTCGTCGAGCGAACAGTTGGTTGCCCGCATCTGTTCAGGTGCTGCGGGAAAGGAACTCCAGCCCATCACACCGGGACCGCTTCCGCCGGTGCTGATGACATGGCAAATCAGTCCGTGCTGGTCCCTGATGTTTTCGATGATCCCGGCTCCCCTCTGGTCGGTAATGATTGCACATGCTCCGGCATCCGTGATCGCGTGGAGAAGCTCGTCCTCGCGATACACGATATTCGTCGGTACCGCGACACCGCCGATACGCCATATCGCAAAATAGCTTATCAGGTATTCCGGTGAACTGTCAAGGTAGATACAGACACGGTCACCTTTTTTGACCCCGAGCGAGGATAAGCCCATGGCAACGCGGTTCATTTCACTCCGGAGAAAACCGTAAGAAAGGGTCTCGTTTCTTGAGGGGCAAATCAGTGCCGCTTTCACTGCCGGAACGCTTTTGGCATCGAGCAGTGTGGTGATATTCGACATATGAAAGAACCCGGGGTTACGCTCCCTGTACAACAAATTAGATATTTCGGTATTTAGGTGTTCATTATTTTGCCTATTCGGTCCCTTGTTCTTTCCGGAGGGGTCCGGATCAAAGCCTGTTATCCGGGTGACCGCAAAATTCAGTAAAGCGCGCTCCGGGAATAACACCCATGAACGCCAAGGGACGCCCCGATCATAAGAATCGGTACCATCGATTCCTGATACTTAACCAAAATGGATGGCTTACACATTTTTTCGCTGAGGTGATTTTACCAGCTACAGGTTCTATAGAAACTTCTACTCACTCGTAAAGAAACGATTATTCCACAATTTCGTCCATACTCTCGCGGCGAAATTGTCTGCAAAGCCAGCCCGAAAGACTAATTTCCGCTGACTGGAAAAAAAGATTTACTGGTATTCCGGCGGTTGTGCTTCCTTTGGCAGGCCGCCCTTAAAGGAGTCCTGGATCTTTTTGTACCATTCCCTGATGTTCTGGTTCATCGTCGGGTGGATCTTCTGCTTGGCCGATTCAAAGTGCTTCAGGCTGACAACGCTGCTCCTCTCCCTGAGTGCGAGCATCCCTGCTTCACGACATAACAGCTCCAGATCAGATCCCACATACCCCTCGGTCATTAATGCAAGTTGCCGGATGAATTCCTGCAGTTTCGGGTCTTCGAAGGTGAGAGCATTCTGTTTCATCATTTCCCACAGGACTCTTCTTCTTGTTCCCCTGTCAAGCGGGGCACGTTCTTTCTTTTCGAGTGAGTCGATAAGTGCCCTTGCTTCGTCAAGCGTGACCGCCTTCGCGGACCCCATTTTCTCAATAAGGGACTCGATTGCAGGTTCATCAAGGCCATCGGTAAGATTAAGCACTTCGTAAAGGGCAGACCCTTCAATTGGCATCTGCACGAGATAGATGCTCACAATTTTCTGGCGGTCCAGAAGCCCGGGTTCACCGATGTATACCAGACGGTCAAACCGTCCGGCCCTGAGCAGGGCAGGGTCTATCATATCGGGGCGGTTAGTCGCCCCCATGATAATGACATCTTTTAATTCCTGCAGCCCGTCGATTTCCGTGAGGATCTGGTTAAGGACGCTGTCCATGAGATGGGAATTCGGGTTGGCACCACGATGAGGGACAATGGCGTCCATTTCATCGAAAAATATGATGGCCGGTGCGACCTGCCGTGCTTTTTTGAAGATCTCACGTACCGCCCGCTCACTTTCCCCCCAGTATTTTGAGAGCAGCTGCGGGCCTCGGATTGCAATGAAATTCGCCCCGCTCTCATTCGCAACTGCCTTGGCAATCAGGGTTTTTCCCGTTCCGGGAGGACCGTAGAGCAGGACCCCCCTCGGTGGCTGGATCCCCAGGTCTTCAAACCGCTGACGGTCCGTGAGAGGATATTCGACCGTCTCCCGGACTTCTTCTTTTGCGGCTGCGAGTCCGCCGACATCCTGCCACCTGATATGCGACACTTCGACGATGACTTCCCGCATGGCACTCGGGCTCACGTCACGAAGCGCTCCACGGAAATCTGTTGCCCTGACATTGAGCGTATCGAGTATCTCGGGCGGGATCTCCTTCGCGTCCAGGTCGATAACCGGGAGGTACCGGCGGAGAGCCCTGATGGCTGCTTCACGGGCGAGGGCCGCAAGATCGGCACCGACAAACCCGTGGGTCTGCTGTGAAAGGTCCTCGAGTTTTACATCCTCGGCGAGCGGCATACCACGGGTGTGGATTTTCATGATCTCTATGCGGTCGAGCTCGCTTGGCACACCGATCTCGATCTCCCGGTCGAACCGTCCCGGTCTCCGTAGTGCAGGGTCAACCGCGTCGATCCGGTTTGTCGCACCGATTACCACTACCTGGCCCCGCTCCTCAAGACCGTCCATCATCGTTAACAACTGCGCAACGACCCTCCGCTCTACTTCCCCTGTCACTTCTTCCCTTCGAGGTGTAATCGAATCCAGCTCATCGATAAAGATGATTGACGGGGCATTTTGCCGGGCCTCTTCGAATACTTCCCTGAGCCGCTGCTCGCTCTCCCCGTAATACTTGGAGATCACCTCCGGCCCGGCAATCGAGATGAAGTGGGCACCGCTCTCACTTGCCACGGCCTTTGCTATGAGGGTTTTACCGGTCCCGGGAGGTCCATAGAGTAATACCCCTTTTGGTGGCTCTATCCCGAGTTTCTGGAACAACTCAGGGTGACGCATTGGGAGCTCGATGGTCTCACGCAGTCGCTGTAGTTCATCCTTAAGCCCCCCGATATCCTCGTAGGAGATCCGTTTTAATCCCTCGAACCCTGCAGCCGGCTTTTCAGAAAACTCGATAATAGTATTTTTTGTAATAATCACGGCCTGTTCAGGCTCGATATCGACAACCATATAGGCAACGATCTGGGGCTGGATGAAGGGAAGTCCGACCATGATCGGGATTGAGTCGTTTTTTACAACGGGAAAATCGATCAGGCTGTTGATTACGTGCGGGTTATTCGAGACCTGGATATTCTTAGGGAGGTCTTCGGGTGGGGCGAGCAGGACCCTTTTCGCCTCGATCTCCTCTTTGAGGCTGGATATTTTTATTGTGTCCCCGATACTGACCCCCGCATTTGTCCGGGAAAAATTATCTATCCGGACTTTGTGCTGGTTCCAGTCTTCGAGCAGTGCACGCCATACCTTCACCACAGTCCTACGCTTTCCTTCGATAGCCACGAGGTCGCCGGGAGAGATTTTTAAAAACAGCATCGTCTCCGGGTCGAGCCGGGCCTTTCCGCCACCCTGGTCACCAGGGTAAGCACTATCCACTTTAAGGTGAATTTCAGGCATCCCAGAAAGATCATATATGCAGGAATTTATATGTACTGTTAGAATCATGCGATATCTTCTCTTTGAACCGTTCCATGGTGCCGCGGGGGACATGGTCACCGGCTCCCTCCTCTCTCTCGGTGCAGACAGGGAAACCGTGGCGGATGCAATGCGTTCGGTGGTTTCGGACCCGACTTTTTCCGACGTAGACCGGGCAGGTCTTCAGGCGGTCAGGGTAGAAACCCATGCAACAAAGAGTTCCAGGACACTCGATGAGGTCATCACACGGGTAAAGGGAGCCCGGGCTCCCGGACCTGCAATCGAAATGGCAGAACGGGTGTTCCTAAGGCTATCGAAAGCCGAACAGTCGGTCCACGGGTCCTGTGCGCACTTTCATGAAGTAGGTGCCGATGACGCGATTGCGGATGTAATCGGCGCCTGTACAGCCTTGTATCTCCTTAAACCTGATGGGGTTGCCGTAACACCTGTTGCGGTCGGAGGAGGGGTTGTAACCGGGAGTCATGGAACGATACCGGTCCCGGCACCTGCGACTATGGAGATACTGAAGGAATCGGAACTGAAGTGCAAGCCCGGGTGCCAGGAAGACGGGGAGTTATGCACACCGACCGGGGCAGCACTCCTCGCAGAATTTGTGACGATTAATCCGGAGGGAATCGGGCCGGTGAATGTTACCGGTATCGGGTACGGGGCAGGAAGCAGGGATACCCCGGGCATACCGAACGTCCTCCGTGCTGTAATGCTTGAGAAGGTTCCATACCTCGGCACAGACTCAGTAGATGTGCTCGAAACCAACGTTGACGATGTCAGCGGAGAGATAATCGGCAACGCTATCGCAGTCCTCATGACGGCCGGTGCGAGAGATGCCAGTGCGATACCGTGCATGATGAAAAAAGGCAGGGGCGGGTACCTCGTCAGGGTGATCTGCAGGAAAGAGGATTCCGGGAGGCTTGCCGGAGTAATGGCATCGGAACTTGGCACACTCGGTGTCCGTTGCATCCCGTCGCTGCACCGTTTCATCGCAAGGCGCACGATCGAGATGGTCAGACTTGACATCAGAGGGACATCCATCGAAGTCCCGGTAAAATGCGGATGGATGGGGGACCGTTGTTATATCATCAAAGCAGAGTTTGATGCGGCACGCACCCAGGCAGACAAGCTGGACCTTCCGGTACGGGAACTTATCAGGTATATTGAGGAACGTGCAAGGGAGATCATCCCAGGTTACACGGCAGGTGATTCTATTGGACCCGGGACGAGTACCGAGCGGAAGCCCTGACCTGGACCGGTTATTGAACGGAGGGTTCGAACCAGGTGCAATCACCCAGTTCTTTGGTGAGCCGGCGAGCGGAAAAAGTTCCGCGTGCATTCTTGCTGCCGTAACCTGCCTTTCATCAGGGAAATCTGTGGTTTTTATCGATACCGAGGGTTTCTCAATAGAACGGTTCCGGCAGATAGCGGGTGAAAATGCGGCTACGCTTGCAGAGCACCTCTATATTTACGAACCAACCGATTTCGACCAGCAGGGGGTTATGATTGCTGGGATGGATACCGTGCTCCGTACACGGAATGTCGGCCTGATCATCGTGGATTCTGCGACGGCACTTTACCGGACAAATCTCGAAAAGGGGAGGGACGCCATGCAGAAACTAACCAGGCAGATCGTCCTCCTCCTTGGTCTTGCAAAACGCTACAGAATCCCGGTGATCGTCACCAACCAGGTCTACATGGACATGGTGAAAAATGTTTACTCCGGACTTGGCGGGACGGCACTCGAACACATCTCTAAAGCTATAATCCGGTTCAGCCGTGAACAGGGGACTGTAAGACGTGCTACCCTCGTAAAACACCGCTCCCTGCCGGCAGGGGACTATTTTGATTTCGAAATAACCGGGTCAGGAATCCGGAACGTCGAGGGATCTGAGCAGGATCAGGGGTCGTAAACCTGAGGTTTTTCACCAGTCAGTTCATCAGGGAGTCCATTTTGTTAACATTGTTAACACTGGGCAGCCACCCGTGTAGACCAAAACATGTCGTTACACAGTTCGTCCTTCGTTTTATTGAAAAAAATTTAGGCAAACAAGAATTCCGGCCTTGCAATAGACTTTCTCTTATTCAGTGTCTGATTAAAAAAATCAAAAAATGATAGTCCCGATGAACACGGTGCTCGCGGGACCTTCCATAAATATTTCCTTCCCGAGATAGATATTCAACGGCCCCCCTTCTGTCCCCACGTGGACGGTTTCACCAGTAATCCCGAGCTTGTGCGCCATAACGGCACTTGCAGTGGCACCTGTTCCACATGACAGGGTCTCATCTTCAACGCCCCTCTCATATGTCCGGATCCGGATCTCGTCTGTTCCGATCTTTTCTACGAAATTAACGTTTGCACCGTTTGGGAACGTCTGGTGGCGTCGTATCGCAGGAGCTACTGAAGAAATATCAATTGATTCTACAGACGGTACGAAAATTACAGCATGGGGAACACCCGTATTTACCGCGAATACATCGTAATCTCCGATATGTTCCTTATATTCGCCGGAACCTGTTGCCGGGATGTCGGTTCTTTCAAATTTCGGTTCCGGCATAAGCACCTTTGCCATGAAATCTTCATCTGAATAGTCCATTTCGACGGGGATCAGACCGGCTTTTGTTTCAATGACACTTTTCTTACCAATCAGCGTATGATCATACGCATACTTGGCGAAACAGCGGACCCCGTTTCCGCACATCTCTGCCTCGCTCTGGTCAGGCTGGAACAGGCGCATCCGCAGGTCACCAGTGGCAGCCGCCTTCGAGAGGTAGAGTACCCCGTCTGCCCCGATACCAAAATGACGGTCACAGAATGACGCGGCAAATTCTCCTTTCATCGGGTCCGGAATAACAGCCTTCTCATATTCGTCGATCAGGATGAAATCGTTGCCATTGCCCTGCAATTTTGTAAATTCGATCTCCACGGATGCACCTCTTCAAAACTCAGCTCGTTACCCCATAATCTGAGTGCCTGCTCCAGTTCAAAATGATCCTTTGCATATTCTTCTGCAGGAATCCCTGCCATGAACGCGTCCACTGCCTGCCGCATCGCCCGGGCCCCTGCTGCCGTCCCGGCCGGATGCCCGTGGATCCCCCCACCCGCCTGGAGGATGATATCGGTACCGAGCGTGGAGAGTTCCTTTTCTACTTTTCCGGGGTGAAGCCCCCCACTCGAAACAGGAAAGGTCGGTTTCAGCCCGAATGCCTGTTCTGTAAGGACCCGGTTATCACCAGTCACTTCTTCTGCGGCGTGTGCCATCTTCCCGCTTACGGTGCCGGTATGGAGCTGGTCACCACCAAGCATCCGCACAAGCCGTGCGAGTGGTCTCATGGCGATACCATGTTCGGGGTTTCTTGTCATTGCAGCATGCATCGTGCGGTGGACATGGATTGGGACCTTGATACCTGGTTCTTCACCAAGGGCCTGGAGTGCGCCGAAACCCAGCCGTAATGACGTCGATCATGATCATATTCGCCCCGAGTTCAATGGCATGTTCCGCACGTTCGACGATCTGATCCCCGCGGGTTGTAATATTGACCGCATAGAGGACCTGGTGCCCGGTCTCATCCTTGGCTTCGTCGAGTTTCGCCATGACCTTCGGCACCCTTTCTTTTATCGGGCAGAATTTCTGGTCGGTCAGGGTCTCGTCGTCCTTGATGAGGTCGACCCCCCCGATTGCCGCCTGGTAGGCAACCGATGCGGTATCATCCGGGGTAAGCCCTACTTTCGGCTTTATAATTGTGCCTGACATGAGGCCTTTTTGTCGTACCAGTCATCCGCCGTATACCTGGGATCCCGTATTTTGGTCCCCTGAACGGGACGAGACAGTCAGGAAGGGAGAAATCCAGGAACCTCACGACTTCCAGCCTCGAAAGGCCGAAGAGGTTCCCTGCAACGACCGACAGGTACTGGGGGATGTTCCCCGGCTCAAACACATCGGCGGGATAACTGATCCGGGCAATATATCCTTTCCCTGAAGGTTGTACATCAAGCACGACCCCGTCAAGACGTTTCACATAGTCCATCCGCGTGGTTATGCCGGTCCATGTTCCCGTGGTCTCTTCATCGGCAAGGGCCTGTGCGGCCTCTTCCGGGGTGGTGTCACCACGGGGCCTGAAATAGTACGATGCGATAACGTCTGGCATATTGTTTTGTTCTCCTAATCATGGTGGTCGATATCAAATTCCTTCCCGAATTCGGAAATATCCCACCCGAGGTAGTCCCTGATAATGATATAGGCCATCTGTGGTGGAATCGCCCCCGATTCGGTTATTATCAGGTCGACGTATTCTGCTGGAGTTACGTCGAATACGGGGTTCCGACCGTGACGTACGGGAGACTTTTTGCAATATCATCCGGGAGCACTTCGCCCGCCGGGCGCTCTTCGATCTCGATCAGTTCCCCGAGGATCGTCCGGGGTGCAAATTTATAGGTCTCTGCTGCGACAACGAAGTTCGTCCTGGCTTCATGCGCAGCCAGTGCAATCTGGGAGGTCCCAATCTTGTTGACCACCGCACCATTTACCGTTACTGCATCTGCTCCGGTTATCACCAGGTCTATCTCGTTGATAAACGATCTGACAGCAGAATCAACAATAAAATTCGTTTTTATCCCTGCTTCGTTGAGAACACGGATCGTGAGGAGTCCCTGGTTCCTTGGCCTGACTTCCGTGGCAAAGACGGTGAAATCCTTACCACTCCTGTGGGCCTCGATAAGACATGCAAGTGCGGCCTCGGAATTACAATGGGTTAGGACGACATCCCCGTCCCTGATATGGCGGGCCCCGATTTTCCCGATGCGTTCGACCGCATGGTTCGAGGACTGGATAAACTCACGGGCTTTCAAACCGATTGCCTTTTTTGCCCCGGCCACGGTCGTCGCATGGGACATTGATGCCATGACGATATTCACCGCATTCGGTAGCGAGACTGCCGTTGGCCTTGTCCCTACCATAAGGTCCGCTGCCTGCTTCATCTCACCCGAAAAATATATGTTAAATCAGTGGACTCAAGTGATTCTGCATGATCTGACAGTGCGAGTGCGGCAGCCCGGGCAATTCGCCCGGCACCCCTGATCTCCATGCTCTTTATCTTGTCCGCGGTGTCAGTAAGGACCATCCAGCTTCATTCAAGGACAAATAACTAGAAAGAGTTTATGGGAAGTGATTTGCAAACGTCAGTCGCGGTAGTGTTTGACAGTGCCGGTACCCTTCTGTCATACCTACCGGGTGGCCAAGGATGTACTCAATAACCAGCTGCTGCCGGGTATCGAGACAACGATGCTCACGTTCAGTTCACCGGAACGCGTGCTTGTCGTTATGCACCTCCATTCCAGGGATGTGATGGATACACCCCCTGACAGGCTCCTGTCAGAATTCCTCGTCGAGACATAATATCGGGTTTGGTATCAGTTGTACGAGAAAAGTCGTCGCCGCCGAAGAGGTGGGGGATACCTTGTATAGGGATACGAATGCTACGGTTGGCGATCTCCAGCAGTGTATCCGCGATGTATGGAGAAATTGCAGCAGGGAGGCCGTTGTTACGATGAACAGCGGGGTCATCCTGAACATGGCCCTGCATTGCATCGAGTTTACCGTCACAACCGGAGGGAGGCCATTTGAGGGGGCCAAGGGAGGCCATCTCCACCCTGCACAGGATGGGAGTGCCCACCTATATCGCATCCGGCGACAGGGTCGCAAAACTTGAACGGATGGCAGATTACCTGGGGATTCCACGTGACAGGGTATACGGTGTAGCAACACCGTCCATAAAAGCGCAGATTGTATCGGACCTCCAGTGTGAATTCGACCAGGTCGTTATGGTCGGTGACAGCATCAACGACCTGTGTGCGATGAAAAAAGCCGATATTGCAATCCTTACCGAGGAGCAGTCGGGGGGAAAACCTGATGAATTATACAAGACTGCCGGGCATGTGGTGAAAAATGTGAGCGAAGTGGTTGAGATCGTGAGAAAACTCCGCGGTGCCCAATCCGATATATCTGTATATAAAAAGTAATATGCCGGTACGTTACATGATCTACAAGAGGTGAAGAATGGCCCCACTGATTACCGTTGAAAATCTGTGCATGGATTTTGACGGAAAACGAGTCCTCGATACCATTTCTTTTGAACTTTCAGAGGGAGAAATCCTTGGAATTATCGGCAGGAGCGGCGCAGGAAAAACCGTCCTGATGCAGCTCATGAGAGGGGTGGAGACACCACCGACCAGCGGAAAGATAATCTACCATATCGCGGCATGTGAGGGCTGTGATTTCCTGGATTTCCCGAGTAAAAACGGCCAGGCATGTCCTAAATGTGGTGGAACGCTCAAATCGCTCGATGTTGATTTCTGGAACGACGCAAGTACAGCAATGAAACGCCGTATCATGAACCGTACGGCGATCATGTTCCAGAGGACATTTGCTCTCTACGGGGACGACAGGGTCATCGAAAACGTCCTTCATGCACTCGATGATATCAACTATCCGGTAGAAAAGTCCATCAACCGTGCGGCAGACCTCCTCGACCAGGTCCGCCTCTCCCACCGTATGATGCATATCGCCAGGGACCTTTCCGGCGGTGAAAAGCAGAGGGTGGTTCTTGCCCGTCAGCTGGCAAAAGAGCCGTTTGCCCTTTTTGCAGACGAACCGACCGGGACGCTCGATCCGGGGACTGCAAAGGTAGTTCATGCCATGCTCCTTGAGGCGGCAAAGAAGGAGAACATGGCGATGGTTGTCACCTCCCACTTCTCGCAGGTCATCGAGGATGTTGCTGCGAGGGCCCTCCTCCTGGAAGACGGAAAAATAACCGCGCTGGGTACTCCCGCCGAGGTCGTCAAACAGTTCATGAAAGACTACCATGACCAGGAGGAGTTCGGGGCTGCCGAGATCGGCGAACAGATCCTCTCTGCAAGGGATGTCATCAAGCGGTACATTTCAGTAGACAGGGGAGTCGTCAAGGCAGTGAACGGGGTTTCATTCGAGGTCTATACCAAGGAGATTTTCGGAATTATTGGAAAGAGCGGTGCAGGGAAGACCACGCTCTCGCGGATCATTGCAGGGATCATCGAACCTACATCCGGTGAGATGAACATAAAAATCGGGGATGAATGGATCGATATGACAAAACCCGGTATCGAGTACCGGGGCAGGGCAAAGGGTTATATCGGGCTGCTCCACCAGGAATATGACTTGTTCCCGCATCGCACGGTGCTTGACAACCTCACCGATGCAATAGGCCTCGAGTTCCCCAAGGAGCTCGCAATAAGGAAGGCGATTATTACACTCAGGATGTCGGGCTTTTCCGAAGAGAAGAGCAAGGAAATCCTTGATCGGTACCCGCAGCAGCTCTCGGAAGGAGAACGCCACAGGGTGGCCCTCGCCCAGGTCCTGATACGTGAGCCGAGGCTTGTCGTCCTTGACGAACCTACAGGGACAATGGACCCGATTACAAAACTCGATGTAAAACATTCTATCCTGCATTCACGGGATGAAATGGAGGAAACATTTATCGTTGTTTCCCATGACATGGAGTTCGTCCGGGAAGTCTGCGACAGGCTCGCATTAATGAGGGGTGGCAAAATTGTCTCGATCGGAAAAACCGCGGAGGTTCTGGCAATTCTCACGGAAGAAGAACGTGAAGTGATGAGTAAACCGGCAGCTCCGTAACCGGCTGGTGGACGAGTATGATCACGATCCGGGTCGACGGGGAAAGCCTCGAAGTGCCAGATGGGAGCAGGCTTGCTTCGGTTGTTACCGACAGGGATCCCCTCTGTTGCGTGGCAGTGATACGGCCTGGTACGCAGGAAAAGGAAACGACAGAAAACCTCCAGGTCCTGACGACAAGGGGGGAAATACGGGTTGAGATCCCTTCACCCGGTCGCCTTCCACTGGAAAATCCCGGTTTTATCGAAAATCTGAAAATACACTGGGAAGACAGGTATAGTGCAGCCTTCGGACCTTTTCCTTCTGATATCGTCCCGGACCGGAGGCCCCACCTTTATGAAAGGGGGGACCTCATCCTCGGGTGCGGGGGATACGATCCGAAACAATCGTACCTGGTTTTTTCAAGGATGCGCCATTCCGCTGATCATGGCACCGGTGAAAACGGTGGAGTCATAGGAAAAGTTGTCTCCGGCCGCGGGGTGCTCGACCAGTGGGGCGCCGGTGACAGGATAACCGCCGTTGTCCCGGTCATCGCATGGGCAGATACCACCCGGTCTTTCACAACTACCGATCCAGACCTTATGCTTGAAGAAGGGATGCAGATTGTAACTCACGTCGATCTGGCTGTGCAGGGGTATGGGATTGGCCATATCGCCACAGATTGCGCAAAAAGCGTTGAACATCTGCTCCTGGCACTGGAAGACGGGACATTTCACGTTGGCAGGGCGGCAAGCACCCATATCTTTGATGGCCGCCGGACCCAGATCGATGTACCCGAGGAACTGAAAGGGCCAAGAAGAGAGGGGACCGTAACCGTCCGGACGAAAGGCGAAACGAGGGGTGCCATTTACATTTACACTACGGACGTGCCCAGCACCCCCGCACACACGGTAGTAGCCCAGGTGGTCCATGGGATTGAAATTCCCCGGCTTGCAAAGGTGCAGGATATCTTCAGGACGAGGGTATCACCTGCACGGTTTGACCTGATCGGACTTCCGTTGGGAGACGCCCTGAAAATCGCTGCTGAAAGAGGAGTAACGACCAGGGTCGATAACCAGGAAGGGGAGCGTGTAGTTGTCGGGCAGGTCCCGGGGACAACACTTGAAGTACTTGCAGGCGGGGCGGTGTCGGTGATCACGGAATCACTCTCTAGGGTGATTGATATCGTTCTCGATGACGAAAGCGCACCGGAATCCTGCGGGATATTCCGTTTACTGACCGGCCTCTGGTCCCATGATGTCGGGCAGCTCCCGGCGTTTTCTATTTTTGAAGATGTGTACCTTTTTAAACCGGTAATTCCCAAGAACATAAAAATCATCCCCGAAAATACCCCGCTGGAGGAGGTCCCCGCCGGAGCACTTGCAATTACTAATGAAGCAAGAAAATGGGCTGGACTTGTGGGGATCAGGGTATCTGCCTCGAAGGAGTTCGGACCGACATCCGAGCCGTTTGAAGGAACAAATATCATCGGCAGGGTCATAAATCCAGGCGTACTGAAGAATATCAGGGAGAAGGATATCGTGTTTATCAGGGAGGTGAAGGGATGAGTGATTATGTTCCCCGTTACCAGGGGACGGTAACGAAATACGTATTCGTGGAATCACCTGATATGACGCCACAGGACCTTGCCGTCAGGGCGTATGAGATTGCGGGTGGCGCGATGATCAAGGAGACCTGTTTCGGGCTCCAGATCACGGGAACCGAAGAGAATGTGGACAAGATTATCGAAGCACTTCGGCAACTCGATCCTGATCATATCTTCGTAAAAGACAGGGGGTTCCCGCCAGGAGATCCGCGTCGTTGCCGGGCGAACCTCGGTGGCGCAAGACCCGGGTTTTTCGGGCATGAGTATGAAATTTCCCTCATACGCCATGTCTCTTCAGGACTCCATGCACTCCCTGAACGTGATGAAAAGTCCGTCCCTCACCCGCCTGCTCCGGGTCCGGATAAGAAACTCGAAATAAACAGGTTGAAAAAAATAATCGAAGCACAGGAGCCCTGAAATGGCCAAAGTATTTATTTATCCCTCTACCAGCCTTATCCTCTCCGATCTTGTTGCCCGGTTTGGTCATAAGCCACTGAGTGCAGCACAATCGATCCGGGAACACATTCAGACCGCCGGCCTGGAATCACCACCCCTCCAGATAACCCCGGAAGACCCGAAAAAAGGCCTGAAATATGCAGCAGTTGAAGTTCCGTCGGGTGTCCGTGGCAGGATGTCACTCTACGGCCCGATGATCGAGGATGCCGATGCCGGGATCATCATTCACGATGCCGATTTCGCATTCGGATGTATGGGATGTGCCCGGACAAACGAACTGATCATATTCCTTCTGAAGAAACGAAATATTCCTGTGCTGGAACTGAATTATCCAAAAACGGACGAGGAAGGAAAAGAATTTGTTGCAGCAATAAGGGAATTTCTCGCAGGCCTTGGAGGAGCGAAATGACCACCCCGGTACGAATTGCACAACTCTCCTGCGGACCTGAATACAGCGGAGTCCAGAAAGAGATCGACCAGGCAGCAAAGGCAGTAGATGCAGAGATTTTTTACCCGGATATCAGCCTGGCAGATATCAAACGGGATTTCACCGCGTTCGGCCTCGATGTTCGCAGCCCTGACCTCAAGCTGGCAATTGCACGGGCAAAGGCACTCGTTGAAGGAAGGGTCGAGGCAGATGCAGTATTTATCGCGACCTGTTTCCGCTGTGCCGAGGCGGCTATTGTCCGGAATGAGCTTCGAAGGTACATCCATGAAAACTCCAAGCTCCCGGTAGTCAGCTATTCATTCACCGAACGGACTACCGCAGGGACATTACTCACCCGCATGGAGGCCCTCACCACAATTGCACGGCGGCGGGCACTGCTTGCGAGGGAGACCCAGGTCGGGCTCACCCTTGGGCTTGATTCCGGATCCAGTACCACGAAGGCCGTGGTAATGAGGGATAACAAAATTATCGGCACGGGATGGTTACCGACGACCGACGTGCTGGAAAGTGCCAATACAGCAATACAACAGGCACTCGAAATGGCAGGAATGAAACGGGAAGACATGCAGGCAGTCGGCACAACCGGGTACGGGAGGTTCCTTGTCGGGGAAAAGATCAAGGCCGACCTTATCCAGGAGGAACTGACTGTTAACTCCAAGGGGGCAGTATATCTTGCAGACTGCCAGCATGGGCCTTCGACGGTCATCGATATCGGCGGGATGGACAACAAGGCTATCAGTGTCCAGGACGGGATTCCCGGGGACGTTTACCATGGGAGGTATCTGTGCAGGTGCAAGCGGCAGGTTCCTTGAAATGACCGCAAAGCGTCTTGGTGTCGATATCACCGAGCTTGGGCCCCTCGCGCTCAAAGGTATATCCAGGCAGGTAGCGATGAACAGTTATTGTATCGTTTTTGGGACCCAGAGCCTTGTGAACGCCCTTGCTGCCGGGAGTTCTAAAGAAGATGTTGCTGCTGCCGCCTGCCATAGTGTTGCCGAACAGGTTTTTGAACAACAACTGCAGGAAATTGATATCAGGGAACCCGTTATCATGGTGGGGGGTACCTCGCTGATCAAGGGGCTCGTATTTGCGATGGGGGAACTGTTGCAGACTGAAATCGTCGTGCCCCCGTATTCCCAGTATATCGGGGCCGTGGGTTCTGCACTCCTTTCATCCGGTTTCATCAGGGAGAAGTAGATGGGGACGCTCGACTATTTTGAAGTGGAATGCACGGAACCGCTCGGGGGGGAGTACTACAAGAGAATCGTCTCCACCGTCCTCCTCGACCACGATCTCGTCAAGGTCGTTGCGAAGATCCACGTGTTCATTGACCCCTCGGTCCCAATATTCGTCGCAGTCGGGACTACGAGGAAATTACCCAGCCTCGTTACTGTCAGGGACTTTTCCGACCTGAATATCGAGGACCACAAGGTGACAATATCGATTGCAAACGAAGCGTTCCTCGCTCCATTGTTAAAAATTCTCTGGGATAAATTCGGGCAGGCCCGGGTCGACCAGCCGGACAGGCTGACAATCGTCATGTCACTTGAGCGGAACGAGTCGGAAGGGCTGCCCGATCTGGTCGTGAGCGACCCGAGCGACGCACTCTACAAAGACCTGATTTATGCGATGCAGGCCATTGCCCCGGAAGGGTTCAAGGTCCGGCGGCAATTCTACGGGGACGGGAAGTTCTACTACGTGGCAAGTGAAAATACCCTTGATGAGGACATAACCCCGCTCCTCAGGGAAAAATTCAGCCTGATGGGTGAGAGCCTGTGATCCTCGTCCCGGTGACCTACAAAGGAGGAATATACCGCCATGACGAGATTGTCGACCTTATCGAGGATGTTGGCGGGTATATCATCCAGAAACATTTCGTGGCCCAGGAAGTAGTCCTCCAGGCACTTGTTCCGCGGGATGACATTGAACTCATCCGTGCCGCCGGGAAGCCGCTGATGGGCGATATCACCCCTGCATCGCTGGTAGGGACTGAGATCGCCGTTGTCAGCATGAGCCTTGAAATCCATCACCTCCCCCATGCCTCCTGTGACGTGGCAGAATATATCAGGAGAAATGGTGCGAAGACCAACATGGTCGGGCTGGCCAGGGGATTTGGAAAGCGGATTGCCCAGCTTAATGACGAGGAGAGGGATGTCATCAACGAGCACGACCTGGCGCTCTTCATGCTCGGCAATTTTGAGACATGTATCGAGAAGAAATTCCCGGTCCTGAGGCGGGGCATCGAAGTCCCGATCGTGGTCTGCGGAGGCCCGTCAAAAGAGGCACTGCAGAAGATCATCGACCCGCCGGCTTCAGGTTACGTGGGGAACGTCGGCAGGTTCATGCACAGGACGAAAGAGTCGGACGAGATTGAGAAACTGGAAGAGATCGTCGCAGAAATCACGCGGGTACTTGATATCCGGCAGGGAAGAGATTGCAAAGGACCCGCTTTCGGTTTCCCCGGCACGCCTCATGGACATCATTACCGAACAGGTCCCGGATATTGAAGATGTTACGTCTCCAACCCCGATAACGGTCCAGATCGCCGGGCTTCGCATCAAGTTACCATACGATATCTATGCGGGGGCTGTCAGGGAATGCGAGATTGAAAACGGAATAACCATCGGGGCTGTTGCAGATGTCAGGCCTTCCCGAATGCGGGACTATATCCTTGTTCGGATCAAGCCGTTTTCCGATACTAATATCGTTGTATGACGTGATGGTGTTGCCTTCCTACAGGATTTCATGGCATGGAAAAGTATTTTCGTAGAATTATGTTCCCTCTCAAAATCTACCTTGTTAAATGGTATCCCGAAATTTAATTACGCTCCCGGGGCTCCGCTCCGCCGCATTGGCGACCCCGGTGGGGATAGGGAATAATCTCTAAATCTATGAGATTTTCAGGTATTCTGCAGGCGAACCCTGCCAGGTAATATCTTATTGGGGGTGAGGCAGGGAGGTGGTGAAAACCCCTCCCGTCGACGGGTATCCTCTTTTAAAAAAATGCCCGGACCCATAAAATATCCGACTCAAACCTCTCCGGTATTCCCGGAGAGCCTCTTCTCAAGAGCATCGATCACCAATGGATCAGCACTCGTGGCCGGCCTGGTCGGCACCGCACAGCAGCAGCTGCTTACCGGCATGATTGACGCCTCATAAGTCCCGATTTTTCTCGCCTGGTTGACGATCTCGGACTTGTCAAAGCCGATCAATGGCCTGTAGATCGGTATTCCTGAGACCCGGTTGAGGACCATGAGATTGTCGAGTGTCTGTGATGCTACCTGGCCCATCGACTCACCAGTAACGATCCCACCTGCTTGCATTTCCCGGGCAACCTCCTCTGCAATCCGGTACATTCGGCGTTTGCAGAGGAGGCAGACGTATTTCTCATCCCCGCTAGCCCTGAGTGATTCCCGTGCCCTCGCAACATAGGTATCCTCGATCGTTTGCAGGACAATTCCGGGCTGGTATTCTGAAAGTACATCCATGACTGCCTGTACTCTCTTCCGGGCAGAATCACCAAGAAACGGGGGCATATCGACAAATATAGGGACGATCCTGCAGCCGCGTTTCATCATCATCCAGATGGCCACGGCAGAATCGATGCCACCTGAAAGAAGTGCGACAAGCGTACCTTCTACACCAAGCGGCAGGCCCCCGGGTCCGGGAAATACCTCGTGGTATAGGTAACATCTGTTGTTCCTGATCTCGATGTGGACCGTTAATCCGGGATTCGTAAGGTCGACCGAAAGGCTTGGAAACGCCACCTTGACCGCTTCACCGAGGACCCGGGCATACTCCTGCGAACTCAGCGGGTGGTTCCCGGTCCGCCTGACCCGAAGGGCAAAACTCCCGGTACCGTGGACAAGATCTCCAATATATCTGACAAGTTCCCCGCTGACATCTTCGAGGACGCAGGTCCGGCACGGGGAGAATGAGACAATTCCAAAGACATTCCCAAGACGTACAGGATCAACCATTCCCGTTAGCCATACACGCCCGCGGTCACGGGTGACTTTGCATCCTCCAGGCTGCATTTCCTGGATATTCTTAACGAGCTGCCGTTCCCACGCATCCCGTACACCCGGGGACTTCAGGGCGATCTCGCCATACCTGACAAGCCATATAGTCATAGGGGCCCGTTCCGTATCAGGCGGATTGACACTTGTTCCGTTAGTAGTCACTTCTTTTCCTTTGTTGTCTTCAGCCCGAGGGACCTGAGGCGGGCTGCTTCTTCAGCATGTTGGGCCCTGATCAGGAACGTCCCGTAGCAGGGCTTGGTAAAAGGAAAAAGCACCATGTCACCATCGAGCCCTAATGCAATAGGAGGGATACCGATGATATACTTCTCAAACAACCGGAAACCCGGCTCGACATAATAGATCTCCTTACAATGAGCCTCAACATATTCCCTGGCCTCCCTGAAACTGGCCCCCGACAGGATTATTTCTTTGTTGAGGTCCTCTACACAGGCCATGCAAATACCTCGTCAAGTTTCTTCTTAAGCGCGCCAGGATTATGGACTGCCTTTTCAACGACCATTTCACACGGAAAATCCACCGATGAGACAAGATCCTCAGCATGGCGCCCGAAAAGGACCAGGACGAGACGGCCGGGGTGAAGGTACCGTATCGTCGCCGCATAGGTGATCCCGGCATCATTATGAGCAAATACAATAGCGATATCCGTGCCCCGTTTTTTCTCGGCAAAATCCCCGATACACCGGTCGAGGTCGATCATCCTGTCCATGTAGTGCCGCTCCGGATCTGCGACCCGGGCAAGTTTTACCACAGATGGGTTTGCAGCAATTATTACCTGACGGCCACTCTTTTTGAGCATGTAGGAAAGGTAGAGGGAGATCCCCGTCTGCACCGGTACCTCCGGACACCCAAGAAAGAGCGTGGCATGTTCTTGTTTTTGTACTTCTTCAGTCATGATATTTTACCAATCCGGATTCACATTTTGTCCCGGGAATGCACGTTTTTGCGCCGGCGACAGATCCGACCTGATCCGCCCCCCTATTCACACCGGACAGATCGGAATTCATTATCGGCTGGTTGCAGTAAGGGCATGAAAAATCACGTTCCAAACCATCGTATGGGCAAATCGTCATGGACAGGTCGGCAAGGGGATGCCCCTTCCCCCTGATCTCAAACTCCTTGTACCACCCGAACGGTGCCCGTCTGACCTCGATTGATGACTCCTTCAGGGACGTTTCAAGTCCCTTGAGAATCCCAAGCGCAACGCCGGGTTGTCCGAGCGAACTCGCCAGGTGGGCATAAGGGTAGATCATCACTCTGCTCACTTTCAGTTTACCGAGCCGTTCCAGGACTCCCGAAGATGCTCCCCTCACCACCTGGTCAGGATCTTTCTCATCGAGTTTCTCGACACAACAGAAGAGAACAACACACTCCTCCATCCGGTCCTCGCGGACAGTTAACGGTTCCGCCATCTTTGTCTTCTGGGTTGCATGGTACCACATTGAGGAGGCATGGATCGAGAGGATTCTCATGAATTCCCCCACCCGATAAGCATACTGATTGCATCGCTGGTGATGAGTCCGATGAGATGCTGGCCTTCATCCACAACCGGCAACGCGGAGATGGAGTGCTCCTCCATTTTCTTTGCGGCCGATTCGATCGGTTCGTCAGGAACGGTCGTGATGACATTTTTAGACATAATCTCATCAAGCCAGAGGAAATTTCCCGCTACTGCTTTTGCGATATCCCAGGATGTGACAATCCCTACAAGCTGGTCGCTGCTGGAGAGTACGGGCAGGTGATTGACTTCCATGTTGATTAATCGCCGTGCCGTTACCGCCGTGGTTGCCCCTTCCTCGATGGCAGGGACATCCCGGATCATGACATCGCCGACAACGGTTCTTGAGAGGAACTGGGAAATAAGGTAATTTATCTGGCCTGATTCCAACAGAAACGCGTCATGACCATAGTTGGAACGGATCTCACTATACCTTACCTCGAGGTCATGTGCCGTCAGGGCTGACACGATCTCCTCTGACTGATAGGGGGGGTAGAGCCAGTCGGAAGAGACCGAAATGACAAGGAATGAAGCACGTACTCCCGCAAGTCCTTTTGCGAGCGACCCGTCTTTTGTCAGGTCGAAGTAGTCGACAGCCTTCGTGATATAGAGGTACGAGTTGGCATCGAACCGCTGGGTGAACGTGTCACCCTGGTGGTGGAGATAACTTTCTACGGCGAAATCTGTCGAGAAGTCAAAACCTATCCGATCCTTCTTCTGGAGGGAACGCCCGAATTTTGCATGCATCGATTCATCGGAGAGATAGGTGATATGGCCGACCATGCGGGCGAGAGCAAGTCCGTTGACCGGGCCGGTCGAATCACAGGATTGTGTTTTGTAATAATTTCCACAGTTCCAACCGGGATCCGAAGTAATTGCCTTCCGGCCGACTTCATTAAACGCTATCTGCTGCGGGGTTGAGTAGCCGTTAGCTGCGATAACAATAGCTTTTTTCATGAAATCCGGGTAACTCACTGTCCACTGCAGTGCCTGCATCCCTCCCATCGATCCGCCTGCAACTGCATAGAGCTGCTGAATACCGAGATGATCGATGAACAGTTTCTGGGCATTTACCATATCCCGGATTGTAATTACCGGAAAATTCGACGCATAGGGGTTGCCTGACACAGGGTTAACAGAAGACGGCCCTGTCGATCCCATACAGCCGCCGATAACATTCGAGCAGATAATAAAATACCGGTCAGTATCAAAGGCTTTGCCCGGACCAACAACCGCGTCCCACCATCCGGGTTTTTCATCGCCTTTGTGGAACCCCGCGACATGAGAATCTCCGGAGAGAGCGTGGCAGATAAGAATTGCGTTGCCAGCTCCCCGGTTCAGTGAGCCGTACGTCTCATACGCGAGTGTGAATGACGGCAGTACCTCACCACTCTCAAGGTCGAGCGGAAAGGGATGGTGATAATACTGTGTTGTTACGGTACCCACGGACCCTTTGATCATCTACACACTCCTTCGGGTATTGCGATACGTTTCGCAATGATTTCATTGCTGGTTTTATACGATTTTGAGGTCGGGGGAAATGTCATACCTTTACCAGGGCCTGTTCAAGATCTTCAATAATGTCTTCAATATCTTCAGTGCCGATGGCGAGACGAACCCCGTCAGGTGTGACACCGGTCATTTTCTGTTCCTCGGGGGTGAGCTGCTGATGGGTGGTGGATGCCGGGTGAATGACGAGACTCTTGGAGTCCCCGATGTTGGCAAGGTTGCTGAAAAGAGCGAGACTGTCGATAAACTTCCTTGATGCAGTTTCTCCACCTTTGATCCCAGCACTTACCAGGGGACCGTATCCCCCTGTCAGGTATTTCTTCGTAAGCATATGATGGGGGTTATCAGCGAGTCCCGGGTAGTTTACCCATTCTACCTTTGGATGCGAATTTAAAAATTCCGCTACCGCGAGTGCGTTTTCCGAGTGTCTTGGGACCCTCAGGTGGAGTGTCTCAAGGCCGATCAGGAAGAGCCACGCATTGAACGGACTGAGTACAGCCCCGGTATCCCTCATGAGCGAGACCCGGATCTTGAAAACGAAGGCAACGTTCCCGATACCGGGGAAATTCCCGAATGTTTCCCAGTATTTCAGGCCATGGTAACTCGGTTCAGGTTCGGTGAACTCGGGAAACTTGCCATTGTTCCAGGCAAACCTGCCTGAGTCAACAATTACGCCACCGAGCGAGTTTCCATGGCCACCGATATACTTTGTTGCTGAATGGACAACGATATCCGCACCATGATCAATTGGGCGGACGAGCCCGACACCAGTCGTGTTGTCAACGATGAGGGGAACCCCGGCATCATGAGCAATTTTTGCAATCTTCTCGAAGTCGGGGACATCCAGTTTCGGATTGCCTATAGTCTCGGCATATATCGCCCGGGTTTTCTCAGTGATCGCTTGTTTGAATGCCTCAGGTCTCGTGGAGTCAACAAAGATAACATGTCGACCGAATTTAGGAAGTGTGTAGTGGAAGAACTCGTAAGTACCGCCGTAAAGATTATCGGCTGAGACAATCTCGTCACCGGGACGCGTGATGTTCAGGATCGCGTAGGTGATTGCCGCAGCCCCGGATGCGGTCGCGAGTGCGCCGGTTCCACCTTCGATTGCCGCGATCCGCTTCTCGAAGACATCCGTGGTCGGATTCATCAACCGGGTATAGATGTTGCCAAGCTCTTTCAGGCCGAACAGATTAGCTGCATGCTCCGTATTTTTGAATACATAGGATGATGTTTGGTAAATCGGTACCGTCCGTGATCCCGTGGTCGGATCGGGTACCTGCCCTGCATGGAGCGCGGTTGTTCCGAGGTGAAATTTTTTTCCTGTCATGATTGATTCCTTATTTACTTTCCTTGCATTCGTTGATTTTTTAGGTTGGGGTTTTTCTTGGAATTCTGAAATTTTTTTCGGAAGAAGATCCAAGCGATATGGGATGTATGCAACCCTTCCTTCCCGGGAATGGTAACCCCCGAAGTGCCGGGGTATCTTCAGCCCTCATTTTTCAACTGGAAGTTCATACTTTTCAGCGATCTCTGTGAAGGCCTCAGCGAGGTACAGGATTTTTTTGTCTGAAAGACCATAGGTGTTTAATTTCCAGGTCCTGGTTGCACCGGCAAATTCACCAACAATCCCCCGTGACGAGAGCTCGTCGCTGAAATAGAACCCACGGCGCTTATGAGCCAGAGCGACCTTATCGAAGCTTCCCGTGGTATCTACTTTGGAGAGTGTGTGTTTCCTTGGGTACTCGGAGAGCACGTTGCTTCCAACGATCTTCCGCAGCCGCCCGATGAAGAAGTTGGATCTTTTTACTTCATCTTCCCACTTCAGGGTCCTGGCTTTTACCATGGGGAACGATGCCATCATGGAAAGCAGGGTCCCTCCCATCAACGTACACCCAAGCATCTCGACTTCCTTTATCCCGAACTTCCTCCTGGTCAGGTCGCCGACCATCGCGGTTGTACGAAGGGCTTTCGGTGCCCATTCGTCGGTCATCGCAAGAACCCCGGACGGCGCGACCGATGCCATACTCTTGTGTCCGGAGCCGACAACAAAGTCAGCCCCGATCTTTTTACCGTCGACCGGCTGGACGCCAACTGTATAGGCCCCGTTATAGAGGAACGGGATGTCGTACTGGCGGGCAACTTTCCCGATCCCTGCTATATCGTGCTCGTTTGCATACTGGTAATCGAAGTGGTCGATCATGACGAGCACCGGTAGTTTTCCTGTCTCCCGTTTGACCTCTTCGATCTTCCGGGCCGTTGCTTCACCAGTTACGATATTCTTTTCGTTCAGGGGCACTTCTTTTACAACACCCCCTGCATTTTCCACTGCGAGGAATTCGGTATAGTGGGCGAGGGCAGAGACTATAACACTGTCACCTTTTCCAACGAGCGTTCCGGTGACAGCCTGAAACCCTCTCCGGGCACCCGGCACAACCCGTGCCTGGTCCATGTTAACGAACTTCGCCAGGTCTGCATGGAACTCCGCGATACCCGGCTTGGAGATCTTGTCAAGCCGGAACGGCTTCCGGCAGGCGTCACACGTTGAGTACCCGTCACCATAGGATATGAGGGCCTTCCTCGCCTCCGTTGTCAGCCGCCCTGCTGCCTGGATCGGCTGGATATTGATATACTCCTCTTCCCGCGTCCTTAGGTCAATAGAGCCGGCAATCTTGGTCACCTTCGGTGTTCCGGTGCCTGCCTCGAGGTCCGCAATGATCACCTTAAGATCGGCAATCCGCTCCCTGAACGCGGCTTCCTCTCCGGCATCGAACCCGTTCGGAAGGGACTCCCTGAAGAGTCCGCGGACCTCTTCGAGCTGGAAGAGTGCTTCGAATGTTTTCTGGATTCTGATACTCATGGTTTTACCCCACCTGAAACGTCGAAGCAATGTTTTTTACATCACTTCTCCTCTTCTGGATTCTCTAAGAAATCCCTCGGGAAAGCCAAGGCCCGGATTCGAACCGGGATGTAGCTGATCTGCAGTCAGCCGCGTGGCCACTCCGCCACCTTGGCAGGCTGTCAGAATTCACGATTGTGAATTTGACTATACTAGGTAACAATTGTGAATATTTATAGGTTCGGTCACCGGCAGGATTTTCCTGAATCAACTTTTGAGAAACATTTGATTTTTGCTGGTCAGGTGCATACCGTGAGGATAACATGGCGAGTGAGCCAAAATCCAATTGACCAGTGGCAGGAAATGCAATTACTGGAGAGAAAAGTTCAGAAAATAAAATTTCATGGATTGAAAAATCCATGATTTTAAAGAATACATCAAAAAAGCCAACACCGGGATCTAACCGGGGTACGCTGATCTGCAGTCAGCTGCGTAGCCGTTCCACCACATTGGCATGTGCGTTCACAAGTGTGACATTACCTACAACAATTATCATAAATATTATTTAATGACGAACTATCGGAAAGTATTTGCCGGAATTACAATATTTCCATGCATCCTTTTAATAAAATATGCGTAGCAGATTATTCCCCTCCATTGGATATTAAAAGAACAATCAATCGCAGGAAAACATTTTTGATAATTATGAAGAAAATGACCTTCCTACCCGGAACTGCTCCCTTCAGATTCCTGCTGACTTCCCATGCGATACTTCTCGAGGCGTATCAGTGCAGATAGGGCATCCCCGGTAAGTTCATACCGGGTGCACCTGCCATCCCGGGTGGCCACAACGATCCCGTCCAGTTCAAACCGTTTCATGTACCAGCGGACCGTCGGACCGGTGATCCCGATTTTTTCCGACAACGCAGTCTGTGTGTGTCCGGGATCATCCCGAATAATTACAAGGATAGACCCTGCCACGGGATTCCTGATATACGGGATAATTTTTCTCTCGATTTCGGAATATGTACCATGATTCTCGTAATACCGGAATATTCCCCAGTCCTTCATAACGATAATTTTTCCACATGATGTAAGAATATCAAGATGATACCGAAGTGTATGGATATTGATCCCCGAGGTCCGGGAAATATTAGTATTGTCTATTCCCGGATTTTGTTTAATCAATTCGTATATTTCCCGCCTTTCCGGATAATCGAGTGCATTGGAGGTTGAAATTCTACGGAATCCCCTGAATCTTAACCGGATAGTACTCAGCAGGGGATTTGTCACTACCGCCGGAGCTGCGGACGCGGATGCACAGGCAGACCTATCAGGGCAGCACGAAGGTAATGAGGGTGGTGCCCTTACCGGAGCGGGGGCCTGCATTGGAACGTTATCTTTACAGCACCCGTTACACTGCACCGGCATGGTACATCCCGGTGATCCGCTTCTCACACCCCGTGACATTGAGGATACCCCGGAAGCACTTACCGGCATGAAGGCACTGACCGATGAAACAATAAGGAGTGCAATTACCAGGAATACCCCAGGCTTCATGACTGATGGATTTTAAAGGCCTCCTATTTACCTTTTATCAAAGAGGCAGTCTTCTTTCCGGGATATTTGACAGGACAGAGTTACCTTATACAATCTCGTCTGTTTCAATAGAGAGAGGGTTCTGCGAGAAATGGTTTATTATCCGGTGTGAAATTACAGATATCCCGGGATATCCCGGAAAAGATCAAGGAGATGAAATCATGAAGAAATTTAGAATCCTCATCGGCCTGCTGCTGCTCATTGCAATTCCGGCCGGGGCTATGGCTGCATGCAACGGAAGTTGTGCAAATGCGGCTCCAGCCCAGTCATGTGAACCGGCATGTCCTATGGGCAGCTCAAACGGTAATATCCAGGCCACATGTGCAGACCAGTCTCTTTGCCCAGCAGGCGGACAGGATTGTGGGGTTACGGGGTGTTCAACAAGCTCCTCCTGTGTATCAGCAGGATGTTCTGACGGGACTGGATGCCAGCAGATGCAGACCTACTGCGGGGGAATGGGGGAATTTACAAAGAATTCGTTCCTTGGAATTGCCGCACAAACCAGCCGGTTTTCCGAATTCATCGTAAGATGATGTAAGTCCGGAAAACACACTTTTTTCAAACGCATCAATTCTAAAAAAATTTTTAACGATTTCCAAAAACCGGAATATAACTCAGAGTCGAAATACTTAACAATTGTGAACTCATATCTGTGTATGGTGATCCACTATGAGGGATCGTTTTTGTTGTAAACACAACCGGCAATAAGTTAAAGGATCTCGGGCATCTGCCACCCTCGGCGAAGCTCGTATACAGAGTACTGGAAACTGACGGTCAAATGACACAGAAGGACCTGATCGAGAAGACCCTTCTGCCCTCAAGGACGGTCAGATATGCCCTTAATAGACTTAAATCAGAGAATTTCCTTATTGAACGTCATTATTTTATTGACGCCCGACAGAGCATTTATGAATTAAAACCGAGAGGTGTAACTGAGGTATCCCTTGCGTGATTCAGTGATGGCACACAAGAGATCATCCGAACAGTTCTGATTAGTGAAGTGGGTATTCAGGCCTAATTTTTTTATCCCAAAAAATCATGGGAAAATTCAATTTATTTCAGAAACAAAGGTTACTAACTTTTACCGGACAGGTGTTCGGTAGGGACTATTTATCAAGGGGAAATAAAAACATGAAAGATGAGGAAAATGATAAACAGATCCTTGCACGATTAACTGAACTACTCTCAGCAATCGATCAGCAGGGAAAGAAAATTGATGATATTACGACAAGACTTGAAAAACTTGAAAAAAACAAGAACTCAAAATTGCGGGGGATTAGCGATTGCGATGGAGGTTGTTTTGGGATTTCTGAAGAATGTGTTGAGGCTTTGAATCATCCGGAGAAATATCAACCCCAACCGGGTGAAAAATATTCAAAAGAGGGAGAGTCCCAGGCGAATTATAAAAAATCCTTCTGGAAAAAGGTTTCTTAATATTTTTTTAATTTAACAATGCTCGATATAACAGGCAGCGGGCGATAACCCACCCTTTACATTCCAGATCTGGAAATGAAACCCGGCATGATTCTGTAATTGGTTGTTGCCCCTATTGCATCGTTTGGTCTGGCATGAAACCAGGATTCCCATCCGGAATACATCCCGAATCACAATACCGTAATTGGGTTATTCATCCCCCTGCAACGGGTGGGAAAACGGCAACTTCGTCGCCGTCTGATACCCTGAGGCCAGTTGCCTTAACAGTATCCTCGCGTCTCCCATTCCGCATCAGGATCACGTATTCACGGAATTGCCCGTTCTCGTCAAAGATCGCTTCGTATCCTTCTCTATTTTTCGATGCCGCGGTCCTGATAAGATCGGCAAGGTACATACCGTCTCCATTTTCAACCACGATGTTGGTCCCGAGAAGTTCCCGGAACCGTGCAAAAAATCGGATTGTGACACTCATTTCTTATTCCCCGGTTCGCTTTGTTTTTTACTACAGGCAGGGCATGCGGGATCCCTATCCACACAAACCTCTTCGACCTGCGACGTCAGACCGTCCCAGAGCAACAGGCGGTTTGTAAGAAGTTGTCCGGTCCCTGTAAGGAACTTCAGGGCTTCTGTTGCCTGGACCATCCCGATAAACCCGGGTGTTACTCCAACCACGGGGAATACTTCTTTTGGGGGGGCTTTTGGGAAGATACACCGTAGACAGGCAGTCTTTCCGGGTATAATCGTTGTTGCCTGCCCGTATAGCCCGCGAATGGCACCATGGAAAAACGGGATATTTTTTTCGATCGCCGTTTCGTTGAGCACATAACGCGTGGGAAAGTTATCCATCCCATCTATGATACCATCCGCATTTCCAACCAGCTTTGATGCATTGCTCTCGTCAATTGTCGTTTCGATAACCTTGACGGTTATATCGGGGTTGAGTGCAGTCAGTTTCTCCTCGGCCGATGAAGTCTTCGTCTTACCGATATCCTTATCGAAGTGCAGGATCTGGCGGTTCAGGTTGGTCAGCTCGACAACATCCATGTCGACAAGGGTAATAGTACCCACACCCGCTACAGCAAGATAAATCGAGATTGGTGAACCAAGCCCGCCGGCCCCGGCAATAAACAGGTTTGATTTCTTCAGGCGTTCCTGGCCCTCTTCTCCAAAGAGCATTATCTGTCGTTTATACCGATCGAGTTCGCGGTGGGATAGCATTCTGCACCTTGTTCCAGCTTAACAAACGGGGAATTGTCCCGGGTCGAAATTTTAATCTCTATAGATTGTTCCGGTTTAATCGTTAATGAAGAGTATTATTTATTGTATTATTTATCGGCAATTTTTTCCTGGTGTTTTCAATATACACCAGGGATATTGTTCGCCCGGCCCGACAATCCGGGGGGGGAGCCATCTGTTGTGACTTAAATGTAGTGTACCTACTAAGAAAAAGAAAATAAAGTAAAAGAAAATATCAAGGAAGCATGGGCGAAGCCATGCCGGGATTAGACGTTCACACACTCAAGAGAGCGCGAGGTGCTGCAGTACTGGGGAACCTGATACCCGGAAGAAAAAATAAACATATCGGATTAGATCGATTGCAGATAATTCAGGGAAAAATTTTTAAAATTCCATTATCAGGCTTCTATCCCGTGTGATGCTCGCCCGGGACCCATCGTCCTCCATCATTTGTCAGTTCCTTTTTCCAGATTGGGACGCCTTTCTTGATCTCCTCAATGATATAACGTGATCCGGCATACGCCTCGGGGCGGTGTCCTGCGGCAACCACGATGACCAGGATGTTTTCCCCAACGGCCAGGCGTCCTATCCGGTGGATGATATCGACGTGGAGGAGCTTGAACTGCTCCGTCGCATCCCTCGCAATCTTGTCCAGTTGCTGCATCGCTACGTTCTGGTAGGCTTCGAGCTCCATCTCAGTTATATTGTCATCCCGGACAATGCCATCAAAGACGACAACTGCGCCCGTACCATGTTTTTTTGCGGCGATAATGAGCGCTCCGATATCCACGTCATTTTCCTGGATTGCTATCATGCATTTTCCCTGGCCTTCTGTAACATCAGATCAAGCCGCTCCCTAATGTTCACAAGTAAGATCTTCATCATGTTCATGGGAATGGGGATGTCTCTCTTCCCATAACGGAAGCCCCTGTTTTTTCCGGTAATCGTTAATCGCCTTGTGGATACCTTCCTCGGCAAGGACGGAACAGTGCATCTTGATCGGTGGAAGGCCTTCGAGGGCCTCGGCGACTGCCTTGTTCGACACCTCCCATGCTTCCTCGAGTGTTTTTCCCTTTACGAGTTCGGTTGCCATGCTGCTTGACGCGATTGCCGCTCCGCAGCCGAATGTCTTGAATTTTGCGTCAACGATGATATTATTCTCGATTTTGAGGAATATTTTCATGATGTCGCCGCATACCGGGTTCCCGACTTCACCAACCCCGTCCGGGGCCTCTATTTCACCCACGTTGCGCGGGTTCTTGAAATGGTCCATTACTTTTTCGCTATACATTACATTCCTCCTCCCGATGCTGGCTTCCGGTAAAGCGGGGACATATCTCTCAACTTTGCAACCACCTTCGGAAGTACTTCAAGTACGCGGTCCACGTCGGCCTCCGTGTTCTCATCACCAAGTGTCAGTCTGAGCGAGCCATGGGCTGTTTCCGCCGGCATTCCGCAGGCAAGCAGAACATGGGATGGCGACAACGACCCCGAAGTACAGGCACTCCCGGTTGAGGCGCAGATCCCCTCATCATCCAGCCAGAGAAGCATTGATTCCCCTTCAATGAAATCGAAGCTGACGTTAAAATTCCCTGCCAGCCGTTTCTCGGGATGGCCATTCAGCTTTGCATGAGGTATAGTCCCTAGTACACCTTTCAGCAGCCGGTCCCTCATAGTCCCGATCTTCAAATTATGCCCCGGTATATCCGCCACTGCGATCTCAATAGCTTTCCCGAGGCCGACAATACCTGCGAGGTTCTCGGTACCCGCCCTTTTCCCCCGTTCCTGCCCTCCACCATGAATAAGGTTACCAATCTTTACTCCTTTCCGGATATACAGGGCTCCGGCACCTTTCGGACCATAGAACTTATGTGCCGACAGGGAGAGGAGGTCGACACCGAGTGATTTTACGTCTATCGGTATATTGCCGATCGCCTGCACGGCGTCCGTATGGAAGTAAACTTGATGGTTCCGGGATATTGCGGCAAGTTCGGCAATCGGCTCGATTGTTCCGATTTCGTTGTTTGCATACATTATTGTGACGAGAACTGTTTCTCCCGTGATCGCATTTTCCAAATCCTCTGGATTAACGAGACCATCCCTATCAACGGGGAGGTAGGTTACTGTATAACCCTCGTCTTCGAGATATTCACACGTATTCAGGACAGCATGGTGCTCTATGGCCGACGTAATAATATGGCGGCCCTTTTTCCTGTTTGCGGCTGCTACACATTTTATGGCCCAGTTGTCCGATTCACTCCCGCCAGAAGTAAAATAAATTTCTTCGGGTTGCGCACCAAGGGCTTTTGCCACCTGTGACCTGGCCATCTCAACTGCTGATTTTGCTTCCCTTGCAATCCCATAAATTGAGGAAGGGTTCCCGAAACGGCCGGTATGATATGGGATCATTGCCTCCAGGACTTCAGGACGGACATAGGTCGTGGCAGCATGGTCCATGTAAATAATCTGTTTATTTTCCATGTACTCTCCCTGGTATGTACACTATCTGGTGATGGTAGAACCGGTTATTATTTCTGCTTATGCAGCATATTCACAATTGTGAATGCATTGTTATTATGTCACAACTGGGATAACATAAAGGTTGTGATGTGATGGAAGCTCCATGTCAGAAAGTGGTATGGGACATATTGCCCGCAATCCGGGCAGCAATCGCTGTTGAGCTGGTTAAGTGCGGGGTATCGCAGGTCGAAGCCTCCCGCATGCTCGAGATCGCACCATCTGCCGTTTCACAGTACCTTTCAGGGAAACGCGGGTATCGGATCGAATTCGAGAACGATGTCAAACGGTCAATCGAGCAGCTTGCAGAGGATTTAAAAGATAAAAAGCAGGTGAACCTTGTTAAGAGGATCTGCACAATCTGCCACCAGCTCCGTGAAGGTGAGGAGAATCAGTGCAGTGGTTCCGATGACGTTCGGGGATCATGTGATTCCTGATCTGAAAACTGTAAACAGAGATATTGTCTGTTTCAGGATCTGAATTTTTTGAAATGGGTGACCAATGACCATTGCAGATAAAAAGAAAGCCCTCGAAGGGATTATCACCGAATGCGGTTCGATGCTAGTCTCCTTTTCGGGGGGTGTCGATAGCACTCTTCTTGCAGTCCTGGCCCACGATATCCTCGGTGACAGGAGTCGCTCCATTCTCCTCGACAGTCCGCTTGTGCCCCGGACAGCGGTTGCTGACGCAAAAAGGGACGCAGAAAACCTTGGGATCGCATTCGATATCGTCGAAGTCCCTCATTTGGAGAATGAACGGTTCCGAAAAAACTCTACCGGAACGCTGTTACGACTGCAAGAAAGTATCGGCAGTGTACCTTAAGCAGGCAGCTGCGAAATACGGCCTGGCCTGTATCGCTGACGGTATCAATATGTCTGATATGGACGAGCACCGTCCCGGGCTTATCGCTGCTACCGAAGAAGGGATTATTCACCCTTTTATCCTCGCGGGGATAACCAAGGAAGAGATACGGCAGATTGCACGGGATCGAGGGCTTTCTGTCTGGAAAAAACCATCGGCCGCATGTCTCTCATCACGGATCCCGTATGGGGATGCTATTACGCAAACAACTCTCCGCATAATTGAGGAGGCCGAGGCTTTTCTTGCCGAAAGAAACTTCGGGCAGTTCAGGGTGCGGCTGCATGGCAATATTGCCAGGATTGAGGTCCTTCCCGCGGACTTCGGAAGACTTCTTGCAATCCGGGAAGATCTTCTTCACCGTTTCGGGGAGATTGGGATTTCATACGTTACCCTCGATCTTTCCGGATACCGGAGCGGGAGCATGGACGAGGTCTTATGAATATTAAAAAATACCCAACTATGATATATTTTTATCGCATCTTCTTGTCAGTGGAGGATATGGGTGATTTAACAATAAAATGCCGGAATCTGGCATATTCCAAGCTTATAAATAATTCCCGGGATAAATTCACAATTGAGAATCTTTCCTGGTGATCCGGTGACTGAGCCATTGATTTATTTGAATAACGCAGCGACAACCTGGCCAAAGCCTCCCGAAGTGTTGAAAGCTGCATTGGAAGTGTTTTCTTCACCGTTCCACGAGCACGGCCGGACGACGGTCCAGGATTCTCCGGATTATATTGAAATGGCCCGTGAAACTGTCGCGGATTTTTTCGGTGTGGCTCAACCGGAACAGGTTATCTTCACGTCAAGTGCAACTGACTCGCTGAACCTGCTGATCCATGGGTTCGCAAGCATTCATCGCAATCCGTTCCATGCGATAACGACCGATCTCGAACATAACTCGGTACTCCGCCCACTCAGGACACTTGAACGGGAGGGGAAATGTAATCTATCGATTATCCGGACAACCGGACCGTACGTGAAACCGGAAGAGATTCGGGATGCGATGAGGGATGATACGGCACTGGTGGTGATCGGTCACGGTTCGAATGTACTAGGCTCTGTCCAGAATATCGAAGTCATCGGAAACCTGGTCAGGGAATCAGGTGCATTTTTCCTCGTTGACGGGGCACAGACCGCCGGGCAGTACCCTGTTCAACCCGGTCACCTCCCGGTAGACGCCTTCGTGTTCACCGGTCATAAATCACTGTTTGGTTTACCTGGCACAGGAGGGTTCTATATCAGGAATCCTGAAAGGGTCGGTCCGGTACGGCAGGGGGGTACCGGGGTTGACTCTTCCGGTCGGTTCCAGCCTGATGAGTTGCCGCTCAAGTTCGAGGCCGGGACCCCGAACTACCCAGGGATTGCAGCTCTTCACACCGGGATAGAGTATGTCAAAAGCAAAGGAGTCGGCTCAATCCTGTCACAGTCCCGAAGCATGACCGGATACCTGGTAAAGGCACTGGAGGAGATCGACGGGGTTGTTTTATACAATTCGTCTCCGGACATACCTGTGGTTACGTTTTTAGTAGATGGCATGGAAAACGAAGATATCGGTTTTATCCTCTGGAAGGCGTACCGGGTAGTGGTCCGGACAGGTCTCCACTGTTCCCCGCTCATTCACGAACGGATCAATCCCGCCGGGGGTGTCAGGATCAGCCTTTCCTTTATGAATTCGCTGGCTGATTGTGAGAATGCCGTTGGGGCCATCGAAGAGATCGCAAGACACCGCGAGGATACCAGGTGAACTATAATGCAGGTTTTAAAGACCAACAAGTTCAAACGGTGTGTGGACGGGACTATATTGAAGGAGTACCTTGTCAGCGAGGATATTACCAGGGAGATCCTCGTCCATTTTGAGGAGTTTGGCACGGTGAAGATCCTCGATAATCTGAAACAACCGTTCTTTTCGTTTTCGAAAGAGGACTATTTCAGTGTTAAGGGTATGGTCGGGGACCGTTGCCTTTATGTCAGGTACCATGAAGAGCATATTGAAGAATCCCATGGACTATTCACCTCGATGCTTGAAACGTGGTCTCCAACGGAGTTGGAAACAACGATAAAAGAATAATATAAGGAATAAAAATAACCATTTCTCATAAACTCCATAACCTTCCTCAATTCGAGGTTATGGAGATAATCCGTATAGGGGTGCCCCGCATACGAACTAAAGGGTTAATAGGCATCTTATAGGCTTTGAATTCCACATTAAGCCCATCTATTGCATAATTTCTTGGGAGGCTTGAAGGCAGGTATTGGGTCCCATCACTGGCAACGATCAAAAAAATGCCTGCTTCACTATCAACGATCCTGACAGTACCGGTTCCCTGGATAATTCCTGTTCCTCCAAGTGATAGGGATATTACCTGGGAAGGCGGCCACGGCCTGCTGTGTGAGGTCCCGTATCCCCAGCCGGCAACCGAAATATTGTTGTAAAAATTTCTGGCTTTTAAACCGCTGTCGGATCCGGATGTGACAACCTTGATTTCCGAAACATAGCCGGGGTTGGTCCCCTTCAGGATTGCAGATCCCCCGGGTGCTGCTTTTTTTATCAGGTCATTCCCAGGGGTCGCCCGCTCAATCGTCACAAGCGATGACCCGGCAGCAATACCGATTGAAAAGATACATATGATAACTAATACGATGAGTAACGAAATTCGCCGGGATTTCATGAAACTTCTCCATTGGTTGTTTTATCGAATCTCGGTTAAATATGTGCGTATTCGAAAATATTTCTGTCTCATGAACGATTGTGTGGCTGATGGCAAGTTAAACAGCAGTCCGAATTGGAAATCGCCTTTTTTCGGATTTTTCGACAAGCGCTTCAGGGGACATTGTGAACCGATTCACAATTCCGATCCCTCCAGAGGTATTACAATACTAAACGTATGATACCTGAGTAGTATCACCCGGTGAACCATATGTCAGAATTTGAAGAAACTCTGAATGGGATTGTAGAAAAAGGAGCCTCCCAGACCTCACGCCAGTGGCTGGAGGATATCGAACATGAATATGGAAGGACACCACTGATCTTTAAAAGAATGGCAGAGCGGCCTGAAGTCCTCATCTCCCACCTTCTTTATAAAGGGACCGTGACACAAACAAGTGCACTAGACCCGAAATATGTGGAATTAATCAGTATGGCAGTCGGTGCTGCTCTCAAATGTCAGCATTGCACGGGGTACCACATGCAGGCGGCATTGAAGAAAGGTGCCACACGGGATGAAATCCTTGAAGTGATCCTCCTCGCCGGATTGATTTCCAACTCATCGGTTCTTGCCAATGCCTACCGGATTATCGATGAGAAACTGGAACGATGCGTCCCGTGTGACAACAAGGGAGTGGATGTTCCCCACACATGCGGGCGGGAATAATCAAAAAAATCACCGCTGTTTTTTTCTCCGGTCCGGAACCCCCGGGTTTGAACCCCGGCCGGCTGGCCCTGAAGTCCCTGATCGGTCCTGTGAACCCGAATGGTGTTCTTTTCCATGTTCTTTTCCGACTGCCGACCACCCGGACGAAACCGGGACCAGGAATAATTTCCCTTGCCCAATGAGGTCATCCCTTCCGGCAGTTATTAACCCTTCCCTGACCAGGTCCTGCTTCTGTTGATCCCGGTAATGCAGCATCGCTCGTTGCACCTGCTTTTCACGACCTTTCGGGACGTAAACAGGTTTCAGGGTAAACGGGTCCAGTCCCGTGTAATACATGCATGTCGAGATGCTCATCGGGGTCGGAGTGAAGTCCTGGACCTGCTCAGTGTACAGGGAATGATCACGCAGGAACAACGCCAGTTCAACCATGTCTTCCATCCTGCATCCGGGATGTCCTGACATGAAATATGGCAGAATGTACTGTTCCTTTCCGGAGGTTTCACACAATGCCCGGAATTTTTGACAGAAGTGTTCAAATGACTCTCTCCCAGGTTTCCGCATCAGGTCAGTAACATGGCCGGCAACATGTTCCGGTGCCACCTTGAGATGTCCGGATGTGTGGAACCCAATGATCTCTTTCAGGTACCCGTAAGGGTCGGTATCAAAGAGGTCATACCGGATACCGGAGCTGATGAATACGCGTTTCACACCAGGCATCTCCCGCAACTCCCGTAGCAACCCGACCTGGATATCATGTGCGGTCTTCATGTTAGGACAGGAGGTACAGTTCCTGTCGGCACATGCACCATTACCGGCCCACGATTCGCAGGTCGCACCGTACATATTTGCCGTAGGACCCCCGATATCCTGAACGATGCCGGTAAACCCGGGCATCCCGGCCATGGCCCTGACCTCCCGGATAATAGATCCGGTACTCCTGCTTTGGATAATCCTGCCCTGGTGATGCGTTAACGCGCAAAAGGAGCACCCACCAAAGCACCCCCGGTGGCTGGTCACTGAAAACCTGACCGGTTCAAGCGCCGGTACGGGTTCATGGTAAGACGGGTGGGGTCTTCTCGAATACGGGAGTTCATAGATTATATCCAGTTCTTCTGATGTCAATGGACCTGCCGGGGGATTTTGGATTATAACGGTTTTTGGATGGACCTGTGCAACCGGACGGCCCCTGAACGGGTCCTGTTCGCAGTAATGCAAAGAGAACGCCTTCGCATATTCTTTTTTATCCGTTGATACTTCCGTAAACGGGGGAAGCACGACGTACTTCTCATAATCTGAAGCCCGCCAGTCAGAGAGAGACATACGGAAACAGGTACCGGGGAGGATCCTGACTCCTCCTACCGGTTCACCAAGTGACAGGGCCTGCGCAATCCCGACAATCTGCTTCTCAGCCATTCCGAACACCAGCAGGTCAGCCGGTGCATCTGCAAGGATTGCATGACGGACTGAATCCGACCAGTAATCATAATGGGCAAACCGACGCAGGCTTGCCTCAATGCCACCGATTACCAGGGGAGTTCCGGGAAAGAGGGCATGCAGGCGATCGGTATAGACCGTTGTCGCCCTGTCCGGTCTCTTAAATCCCTTTCCACCCGGGGAGTAGGCATCGTCGTTCCGTATCTTTAGCGCGGGGGTGTAGTTATTCACCATCGAGTCGACATTTCCGGAGCTTATACCGAAAAAAAGGCGGGGTTTTCCAAGTTTCATAAGGTCGTATGGACCTTTCCAGTCCGGTTGTGCAATAACCCCTACGGAGAAACCGGCATCCCACAGTACACGACCGATTAATGCAGTCCCAAACGAAGGATGGTCCACGTAGGCGTCCCCGGTCACCAGGATCACATCGAACTGCCTGATACCAAGTTTCTCTCCTTCCTTCACGGTCATCGGCAGAAACCGGGGCTGGGGAGGAGTCATAGTCAAGGGGTTCCTCTGATTTTCCACCAGGACAGATGGACGATTACCATCTGCGGGTCCTGGAGGGTTTCCTCATGGTTGTCTTTCATGATTCAGGGCAGGCAGGTATAAACCGGTTGCAGGGTCCATTTCTCTTTGTACATCTACCCCGATCAGTTCAGTCACTATCGCTTCAACGACGATATAGGTTTTAATCTCTCCCCTGAGGCACCCGGTAAGTACCTGTGTGCCCCGTCCGATGGATGCATGGAGATGGAGGTGAGGACGGCAGTTATCCGGGGTGATCGTTGCCATTCCAACCACTTCCCAACCCCCGGAGAACGATTCGAAATGGGGATTGGGTGGGAGGCAGAGGATTTCCGGTCCGGTAACAATCTGGCCGGACTGAAGAGCCCCGATAAACCTGATATAACCGCTATTTACCCGGTTTTCCGTGATGAACTGCATCAGGGTCGCGATAAGGTCTTCTCCATGGTCCACCCGGACGATAAAAATTCTGCCCGTTTTTCCTTCGGTATATTGCATGCTAATCTGCTCAGAGCTACTACCGGTCTTAACTTAAACTGATTGATATGACAAAAACCGGGACAGAAAAGAATACAACATGGTTGGGGCGTTCTGAAAAATGGTTATATCAGGTTTTGCGGGTTTAATGCAATTCTCAATTGCAGGACTTTAAGGGGAGACAAAAAAATTTAACTGAATTGATCTTTCTAAAAAGAGTTGCAGCCTGTGGGCGGGTTTAACGCCCTCCAACCCCACCTCCGCCAAATCCACCGCCACCACCGAAACCGCCCCCTCCGCCGAATCCACCACTGCCACCCTGGGACGGTGGTGAAAACGCGACAATCGGGACGAAAGCCCCGTACATTAGTCCCAGTGGCACTGCAGCTTCAGGAATGTGGACATTCAGTTCTTTCATTGCCTTTTCAACATTTTTTCCTACTCCAAGTGCAGTCCCATAAACAAGCCACTCACCCCACTGGGAAATATCTGATGGCGTATACTGTTTGATCAACGCAAGATCGGAGAGGAAGTATGCAAATGCATCCCATTCAAGTTTTTCCTTATATTTATCGTCTTTCCAATGGCCAAATAAGGTCGATGGGTACGCAAACGCAATTCCTGAGAGAACAATAACTCCGGCCCAGAGGAAGGAGGCAGGGACCAGAATTGGGATTAGCGGAGGGGATATCATCAAAAGGAGGACCGAAACCGCGAGGAATATTGCCCCTGTCAAAGCAACAGGAATTATATGATCCCGCCCGTCAACGATGTAGTCGTTTATCAGTTTCGGGTCGACACGCCTGGTCACATCAGACAGTTCCCTCTGGTAATGCAGGATTTTTGACTGGGAGCCCGTGCTGGTCTTAGCCTTTTCCGCCAGATCCTGGATGACACCGGTATCTACAATCCCGTCTTTTGAAATATCTTTCAGGAACCCAAGCACCCGCTGTTCATAGATGTCATCCGTGGTCTTGTCCAGCAGAGCGATGGTTACACCCTTATCATTTTTTTCAGTAATCCGGATAATATTCCGGCGGTGGAGGTCGATCAGGGTGGCATAGTAACCGTCCTCATCAAATGTCATTGCATCCCCCTTGAACAGGAGGTTCACAACCCACGGTTTTTTTGTCGGATCCGGGACGAAGCTCAGATATTTTGGAACGGTAAATGGTTTTTCCCTTCCATACCGGTAGAATATCCAGATAAATACAAACGGGGTCAGGACCAGGGCTGCGAACCCCAGAATCCTGAGCGCTTCGGCAAGGGGATAGGGAATACTATTGTACCAAGGGTTGGCAGCACGCGTTTTACCGGCAACATCCTCCACAAATACAGGGTAGCCACTCATCGCGTTGAGGGCATCTTTGGATAGGAGGAGTTCAATGCCAACCGTTTCGTCAGCAGCAGCGGAACCGGTGACGACGATCTGGTCTCCGATCCGTTCTACCGCCAGATGTGACGGATGGGGATAAACTTCCGTAACATTACGACCGGGTATTACAATTCTGATATCCCGGTAGGGTACATGCTGGTCAACAAGTTTGATATTCAGATGTGAATTGAGGTTGTCATATTCGATTGGCGGGTGCACAACAACAACTGTTCCGAGTGTATAAGTCCCCGCATCAAAATATGATGGTTTGAACAAGCCCATCTCGTTTAGTTCCGCGAGCTGCTGGATCTTTCCATTCTGTGCAGGGTCACCGCCGTTCCCGACTATGGTCACGCTGGATCCCGCGTCCTTTATGTACCCGGTTGTACCCGGCGGGTTTGCCAGGCTCACAAATTGTATGTATGGTTTATCCGAAGACGTTGTGAGGAGCGGGGCCTCCCAGAACCGGAACAGCATACGGTATTCCCCGCTGTTTTTCACAACAAAATCATAACGCTCTGACAAGGTACCGTTTTCGGTCAGTACTGCATTGTAATGGCCGACCACGAGATCTCCTTCAATCACCCCCGGTAATGCCCCGGCAAGGAGAATTAAGCCTGTCGCAACCAGTAACGAGATAATTACGAGGGATAAGATCTGTTTCAGCTCGCTCATGGAACTTCAACCTTAAAACTCAATTTTTGGCGGGGTATTGATCTGCTCTTCAAACTGGAGGTAGTCCAACTTCTTCATCGAGATCATACGCGCAATGAAACTGGACGGAATCGTGTCGCACATGATATTGAATTGCTGCGAAATGTTATTGTAGGTATAACGCTGTCGGGCAATTTCATCTTCAATGCTTTTAATAGATTCCTGCAGGTTCAATACCGTTGTATTCGTTTTCAGGTCTGGATAATTTTCAGCAACAGCGATGAGTCTCCCGAAGAGGGACCGGGATTCCTGCTCGATCTTGTTCAGGTCCCCGGGTCCGGCGGTACCGACACTGGCCCGCATCGCAGTCACTTTCTGGAGTGTCTCCTGTTCGAATTTTGCGTAACTTTTCACAGCCCCGAGGAGTTGGTCAATCATGTCGAGCCGTTTCTTCATCGCAACCCTGATCTGACCTAACGTCGCCTCGGATGAATTTTTAAGCGTGTAAAGGCGGTTATAGATACTTACAAAGTAGAGGACCAGGATCACGAGGATGAGGACTATTACTCCCCCGATGATCCAGGGTATCAATCCTTCAAGCAATTTTTTTTCACCAATGTACGATGAGAAGGTATTACGTTTAAATTCATTGGGCATGAGGACGTACAGGATCTTTCATTCACCGGCTCAAAAAAGAAAAATGCAGGTAATTACCTGCGTGTCCATGGTTTATTCAATAATTATCGTCCCAACAACCCGTAATTTTCCTCCTTCAAGGTAATGAAGGATTGCCCGGGCTCCCGGGGAGTATACAAGTTCTTTTTCGGTCTTTAATGTCAGCTCAGGGCGATGCCAGTCACCGGCATTGTTGACGTAGGCAACCTTGGAGGGTATGAACTGCATCCAGTGTCCGACATAGAGGACCATCCCTTCTTTTAATGCTGAAGGCCAGTATTTAATCAGTTCCGCCCTGCCGTGTATTATGGAAGAAGAGACCAGCCCTGGGTCCTTCGATAGAACATATCCGCGTTCCAGGTCTTCCGCCTCCACGCCTTTCAGAGCGAACCCGATCCTGTCTCCGGGAAATGCAATTTCTGCATCGGCATCATGTTTCTGAATTGAGCGGACAAGTGCCATATGTTTTGTCGGTAGGACACGGAGGTTGTCATGGCGCCTGATAACCCCGTTTACAACGCACCCGAGTGCGACAGTTCCGATACCTTTTACAGGGAAGGAATGATCAACAGGCAAAGCACCAGGAGGGGAGGTAGCGTTGGCCGGGGGATCTTCAATCTTCGCTGCTTCTTCAAGGAGGCGCTCGCGGAGTCGCATGCGGTCATCCTCGAATAACTCATAGCTCCCGACAACGGTGTCCCTGATCAGGGGTGCGACCTGTTCGGTGGTAATGTAATTCCGTAATATCAGGATTCCGTTAGAGAGCCCGGCACAATTGAGCATGAGAACGGATTCCCCAAACTGGGAATTGATCTCATCCACCACCAGGACTGCCTTTTGTGCCATCGAAATTGTATAGAACAATGAGGACAGTTTTTCGGGGTACCTGCTTGGTTCAATAATGGTGACCGTGGTTTCATCCTTTTTCAGGTTATAAAACGTGAAATCGCTGACGGTCCCTGCTTTTCCCAGTTCTTTCGAATATTCAGGGGACCCGATAACCGCCACATTCAGGTTAGACATTGCATACAACGTTCGGTTCTCATGAAGATAGGTTTTATCCAAAAATACCTGCCATACCCTCGAGGGAGATTCCCCGGTCCTGAATAAAACTGAAATTAACCTGATTGGGATGCGATGTATCAGGAAACATTAGGATCGCGGGGATTTCATGATATCCGGAAGTTCCGCAAGACTCCTGACAATTGTAGATGATTGTTCAAGCATCAGGTTTACGAGCTCATGATGTCCGGCAATACGGAAATCTGTGCGCACTGCATAGACCGGGATCCCCTGTCGGTATGCGTAACCCATTTCCCAGGACGTTCCTGAATCTGCATCGGCACCATCGATAACCGCAACGAGGAGATCGGTTGAATCAAGCGCACGTACATGGCTTTCAAATATATGTTGGTGTTCCTTCCCATCCCGGTAATGGTTATCATCGCCAACATCCTGGGGCAGGTAAACATGAAAAAAATGATTGGTGAGAAGATCCGATATCTTCCTGTTAAAATTTTTTTCTGCTTCCGAAAAGAGTGGGGCTGCGAGATACACCTTATACATAGCAAAGACCGATACATCGATCACTTTTATTTCCGGAAATCGGCTTAAAAAAACGCCCCTGCCGGGTCTTTTTGAAGGGGAACCATTTTCGCTGCCATAGTGAGTTGAAGTTGTGCCACAGGTAGGGGATGAATTGACTCCGACAATACATAGGGGGGGGCCACGGGACCTGATCACTTCATGGACATTTTCTTCGAGTTCGGTGAGCAGGTCGAAGAACTCCGGCGTATTCAGCCGTTCAATAAATGTACCGGGTGGCCTGCCCCTTCCAAGAAATATTGTTTCCGGGCAGGGGAGGGTAACTATTTCTATTCCAAAATGTTCGCACCTCGTCCTCGCGCGATCGAAAAGGTCCAGATCTGTAATACTCGTTATCCCATCCGCCCTCAGTGAGGGGTCAGCAATGCAGGGGCACAGCAACACATACATTGATAGAGAGGTAGGGTCTCACGAAACATAGATGATTCCTCTCTATGCCTATCGCGACAATAGTTGTGACCCGAGGAAATGCACCGTCAAAAAGCTTGAACGGGCAGGTTTAGTCAAACTATTCAATAAACTATCTCAGATTCCAAAAAAAACACTTCTTCTTGATCCAACCGCAGAACAGGCACTTTCACCTGCGGACTCTCCGGTCCAGTCAATAACGGCACTTGACTGCTCCTGGGAGGTGCTTGATACCGGTGCCGTATCAGGCTGGAGTATCAGGAGGGCTCTACCTTTCCTGCTTGCTGCAAACCCCATTAATTTCGGGAGACCATGGAGACTCAATTCCGTTGAGGCTTTTGCGGCGGCATTGATAATTCTCGGTGAACCGGAACAGGCAAAAACACTACTGGATCGTTTCGGCTGGGGACTTCGTTTTCTCGAAGTTAACGAAGAGCCCCTCCGTCTGTATGCTGCTGCAAAAGATAGTACAGACATAATTGAGATTCAATCCGGATATCTTGAGGATTAGGAAGGAAAATTCCAATTGCGGATAAATCAGCTCTAATGAAATCCTGATGGTTAAAACTGAAGGAGGAACAGATAAGGCAGGGATGAGTTTGTCTCCCCTTTGCATACCCCAAACCAGAATCCTTTGGTATATGGGTTCAGTTGCAGAAAACCCCGGAAAATTTTTGAGTTTAATGATAGTTCTCTATCCCAACCGGGCTCACCAGTGCAGCGGCGGGCCTCGGGAGCGTAACTAAATTTCTGACATTACTTGAATTTCGCAGGATACATTTTGGAACATTTCCACCAAACGGTAATTGGAGATCGACACATCATGTATCTTCTTCATTGCAGCCTAATTCGTAGTTTACGTTCCGCAATGCCAGTCCCTGGACGATTAGGACAATGCCGAGGATGCAGGCAAAAACTCCCCAGAGCATTAATATCAGGGTTGCTGCACTTCCAGGATTAATGAACATATAAATTGCAATGATAACGGGGATAATCCCAAGTAGAATTATCAATATCCTCGTTTTCGTTTCTACGAACGAAATTGCACCATAAATTACCAATAAAATCCCTAAAAGGAGGGATATCGCGGCAATAAGGTAAATGGCGAGCGTGGATACAATATACGGGTAATAGATTGAGACGAGTCCGATTATTACAAGAATTATTCCGGTAAACAGCAGCGGAACCCATTGCATCCGGAATCCAGCTACGAATAGGCTTGCAGCAATCAGAAGAATTCCAATTAATATTGCGATAGCACTAAACAGGAGGATCAAAACGTTCAGTACCTGCTGGGTCAGGACAAGGCAGATGATTCCAAATAATAAAAAAATCACGCCAGACAGGATATAACCATGCCATCTCGCAGGTATCCGGCATACTTCGAGCACGAATTAACACCAGCAGGTAGACTCTACGTAGTCCCAGTTAAATGCAATGGTTTTTGAGTTACTCTTTCCGGGGTGTTGAACCGGCACCACTGGATATATAGCAAGGAAATCCACCTTTTGTCTCCAGTCATGAGCTCCTGGCCAGAATACCTGCACCTTATCCAGGTTACCAAAAGATTAGGTTTAAATAATTATATTTTGTATTTCCTCATGTGGAATTGAAATAGCGAATCGAAATCCATGGGAGAATTCTGGTTTTATGATAAAAGTTGCAATCAACGGGTACGGGACCATTGGAAAGCGGGTTGCGGATGCAGTAGCCGCCCAACCGGATATGGAAATAATCGGTGTATCAAAGACACGCCCTAATGCCGAGGCATTCATCGCTAAATCAAGAGGATATCCTCTCTATATTGCGGATATATCAAAGAAGGGCTCGTTCGAAAAATCTGGCATTCCGGTAGCTGGCAGTGTAGAGGATATGCTTGCAAAAGCAGATATCGTAATTGACGGCACGCCCGGGGATGTTGGGGCGAAAAATAAGCCGCTTTATGAAAAAATCGGAATAAAAGCAATTTACCAGGGAGGGGAGGAACATGAAGTTGCTGGCTTCTCCTTCAATTCCGACTGTAATTACAAAGATGCAGTAGGACGGCAGTTTGCAAGGGTGGTTTCCTGTAACACGACAGGACTTTGCCGGATCATCCACGCAATGGACAAGGCATACGGAGTCGAAAAGGTCCGGGCCGTGATGGTACGACGTGGTTCGGACCCCGGGGAAATTAAGAAAGGTCCCATTGATGCTGTTGTCCTGAACCCGGTAACCATTCCGAGTCACCATGGTCCGGATGTTCAGACCGTTCTCCCGCACATACCTATTGTAACGATGGCGATGATTGTCCCGACGACGATGATGCATATGCATGCCATCACCATGGACCTGAAAAAAGCAGCGTCCCGTGAGGATATCCTCAGGATCATTGAGAAACATCCCCGTATGGGGCTGGTTCGCAAGGCCACCGGTATCACAAGCACGGCTGAACTCAAGGAATATGTCATGGACCTCGGTCGTCACCGTTCGGACTTATGGGAAAACGGCATTTTTGAAGAATCCGTTGCTATGGTTGGTAAGGAGCTATATCTATTCCAGGCAATTCACCAGGAGGCGGATGTTGTCGTAGAAAATATCGATGCAATACGGGCGATGATTGGTTCTGTAAAGGACCCTGATGAGTCAATCCGTATGACAAACGAAGCACTCGGGTTTACTGCGATTTAGAATAACCATTAACTCCCTTCATAACCCACTATTTCTAATGGACTCGTATACACTGGCGACACGGAATACTGTAGAGGTCGTCACTGACGAAGAGCTTAAAATTACTCCTTGAAAAAAAAAATAAACGTGTTTACGCAGGGTACGAACCGAGCGGTGAGATCCACCTCGGTCACCTTGTAACAGTCAATAAACTCCGTGACCTGAAGGAGGCAGGGTTTGAAGTTGTGGTGCTGCTCGCAGATCTCCATGCATTCCTGAACCGTAAGGGTACAATGGAGGAAGTACGTGAGCTTGCAGATTATAATAAACGGTGTTTTGAGGGGCTTGGTCTCAAAGATGTAACATTTGTCCTTGGTTCTGAACTCCAGCTGAACCCCGAATATGAACTTCTGATGCTCCGCCTCTCTCAGCAGATTACCCTGAATCGTGCAACGAGGAGCATGGATGAGGTCGGGAGACAGATGGAGACTCCGACAGTATCCCAGATGATTTACCCGATTATGCAGATGGTTGATATCGCGATGCTCAGGGTCGATGCTGCAGTCGGCGGGATAGACCAGAGGAAGATTCATATGCTCGCCCGGGAATACCTTGTCGCCGCCGGATTTTCCTCACCGGTGTGTATCCATACACCAATCCTTAACGGGCTTGACGGTAAGAAAATGTCCTCCTCGAGTGGTAATTACATATCCGTCGCCGATACCGAAGAAACAATCAATAAAAAATGTCAGAAGGCATTTTGTCCTCCCGAATGCGAAGACAATGCGGTTCTCCAGATGTTCCAATACCATGTGTTCCCCCGCGTTCCGGTAGTGAGTGTCACGGCGGCCGGAGAAGTTTGGCGGAAATAGAGAATTCGATAATTACGGAGCTCTTCATGAGGCATACCGTAAGGGTGAAATTCACCCGCTCGACCTTAAAAAGACCCTCGGAAATTATCTGGCAGAGATCCTTGCACCGGTCCGGGACTACGTACATTAACCGGAGAATTGTATGAGCAGAGACCAGTCTGATAAAGAATTTGATTTCGATCGCGAGGTTGACCGGCTCGGTATCAGGATCAAGGACGTCAATCAGCTCAAGGTAAGGGATGAAGTATTCGACGAAATTACCCTTCTCGCGCTCTATAAACTGGTCCACAAAAAATGGATCTCTGCCATCGGAGGATCGATCAGCACTGGTAAGGAGGCAAATGTATTTCTTGCCGATCGGGAGGGGACTGACGTCGCTATCAAGATTTACAGGATTAGGACAGCCAATTTCAATGCAATGAACGAATACATTCTCGGAGACCGTCGTTTTACGGGAATGCGAAAATCCCGGAAAGACCTGATTTTTGCCTGGGCAAAAAAAGAATTTTCAAATTTGAAACGGGCCCATGATGCTGGTCTTTCCGTGCCTGAACCGTTTGTATGGGACCGGAATATCCTTATCATGGAGTTCATGGGATCCGGTGGGCACCCATACCCGCAGTTGCGAAATGTGAACCTTGAGAATGCTGCGGGGACCTATGAAGAAATAATTAAATTTATGGTCGATTTATACAAAAACGCCGGCCTTATCCATGCTGATCTGAGCGAGTTCAATATACTTTTCGGGGATCGGCCATTTTTTATTGATATGGGGCAGTCGGTTACAATAGATCATCCAAGAGCATTTCAATTCCTTAAGCGGGATATTGCAAACATCAATCATTTCTTCTCTTCCCGCTGCGAAGTGAAGGATGAACGAGAACTTTTTACAAGGATTACAGGTCTAATCTTCCCGGACCAGCTTGAAAAACAACAGCACGACAAAAGGTGTGATACGTAAATGATGCAGGAAATAAAAGTTACAGGAAACCGGATTGGAGCATTGATTGGAAAGGACGGATCGACTAAAAAGAAGTTAGAAGAAAAATCCGGGGCTCAAATCACTATCGATAGTAAGGAGGGAATGGTCAGGATCGAAGGTGAAGAAGCCCTTGGAGTACTCCGGGCAATTGAGACCGTTAACGCAATTAATCGTGGTTTTTCACCCGAGCGGGCCTTCTGCCTCCTTAATGACGAGGATCTGCTCCTTGATGTAATTGATCTGTCAGATATCGCAGATACTCCGAACCAGCTTGACAGGATCAGGGGCCGTATTATTGGAAAGGATGGAAAGTCCAGGGAACAGATCGAAGATATGACACAGGTCTCCATTTCGGTATTCGGAAAAACAATAGCACTTATAGGATTGCCTGAGCATATCAAGGTCGCCAGGACTGCAATTGATATGCTAATCCAGGGTGTCCCTCATGAAACGGTTTTTTCTTTCCTGGAAAAGAAAAAGAGGGAGTTAAAACAAGATGTTATCAGTTACTATTACTAATTTTTCCCGGGTTTTCAGATGAGTTACGGTAGAGATAACCATAATCCTGCAACAATTGGCAGGACAGTTTCCATTGGAGAGTAATATAGGTTCCCTAAGCTCTGTTGATCAATTTAACTATGCTGGAATGTTATTAGAGTGGAATTGAAGGGGTCTGGATCGGGGTGGATATGGTATGCACAGTAAATGCCAGGGACGCAGCTGATGAAAATCGAAGAATTGCCAATATCAGGACCTCTTAAGGCATATTACAAAAAAGCCGGGATCTCGGAGCTTTACCCGCCCCAGGCAGAATGCGTCCGGAAGGGGATGTTTGAGCGAAAAAATCTCCTTGTAGCAATCCCTACGGCAAGCGGGAAGACCCTTGTTGCCGAGATGGCAATGCACCACCACATTGGGGACTCTGGTAAATGCCTATATATTGTTCCACTTAAGGCACTTGCAAGTGAAAAATTTGAAGAGTTTTCCGGGAAGGATGTCCGTGTTGGAATTTCCACTGGAGATTTGGACAAGCGGGATGAATCCCTCGGAAAAAATGATATCATTGTTGCAACGAGCGAGAAAGTTGACTCTCTCATCAGAAATAATGCACCGTGGCTGAAGGATATAACCCTCCTTGTGGTTGATGAGGTCCACCTTATCGATTCTCCCGATCGTGGGCCGACCCTTGAAATGGTTATCGCAAAAATGAGGTTCCGGAACCCTCATCTACAGATTATCGCTTTGAGTGCAACCATCGGGAACCCTGGTGTGCTTGCCCGTTGGATGGATGCGGAGCTCGTAACAAGCGAGTGGCGACCTGTTGATCTTCGCCAGGGTGTATTTTACAACGGGAAAATCAGGTTTCATGAGGTTTGCCGCCCTGTCGATAGTGTTTCGAAGTACGACGACCTGAACCTCTGCCTGGACACAATCAACGAAGGGGGCCAGTGCCTGGTATTTGTCTCATCAAGGAAAAATGCAGAGGCCTTTGCAAAACGGGCCGCTTCAGCCTTAAAATCTGAGAGTCCGGAGCTGAAGGAATTTTCAGACCGGCTCGAAAAACTGGCGGAAACAGATAATGACAAAGTCCTTGCTGCATGCGTGAAATCAGGCGCTGCCTTTCATCATGCGGGTCTGAAGCGTGAATCCAGGGCCATTATCGAGAATGGGTTCCGAAAAGGGCATATTAAGTGTATCTCTTCCACACCAACCCTGGCGGCCGGGCTCAACCTCCCTGCAAGAAGAGTAATTATCAGGGACTATCGCCGTTTTACTTCCGGTGAGGGTATGGTACCCATTCCCGTAAGGGAATACCACCAGATGGCTGGTCGTGCAGGAAGACCCCATCTCGACCCATACGGTGAGGCCGTCCTGATTGCGAAAGACGATCAGGATGTAGAGGCGTTGTTTGAATGGTATATCGATGCCCCGGCGGAAGATGTTTACTCGCAATGCGGGACCGAGACCGCACTCTGTACTCATATCCTTTCACTTATCGCTTCCGGATTTGTGAAATCACGCGACGAGCTTTCCACGTTCATGGATAAGACGTTTTTCCTCTATCAACATAAACAGAGCCGGGTAATTCCACGAGTAATTACGCAGGTGCTCGAATTTCTTCTGAAAACTGAAATGATCACAGAAAATGGAGGAATATTATCGGCGACCGAGTTCGGTGCCCTGGTCTCCCAATTATATATTGACCCGAGAGGGGCAGATACAATCGTCAGTGGTGTGTGCACTGCCGAGAGATATTCGGATATCGGACTACTCCAGTTGATATGCAGCACACCCGATATGTACACACTCTACGTCAGTAACAAAGACATTCCTTACCTTGACCGGTTCCTGGTCAATCAGGAGGAAGAGCTCTGGCTTCCGTTACCCACAGACGAGGAGGAGACCTATTACAGGGGATTAAAAACGACGATGCTCCTCCTGGACTGGGCAAACGAACTCTCCGACACGATGATTTGCGAGCGTTACTCCGTAGGTCCCGGTGATATTTATTCGATGGTTGAAAGCGTAAACTGGCTCCTTCATGCCACCTCAAGGCTTGCCCCGATATTCTCACCCCGTTTCCGTAACCAGATCAGGGAATTTGAATACTGCATGAAATATGGGGTAAAACGGGAATTGTTGCCACTGGTGAAACTCAGAAACATTGGTCGTGTGAGGGCACGACGCCTGTTTAACAGCGGGATCGCATCACCGGAGGACATGCAGGCTGCGGGGAAGGAGAGAGTGGCTCAAATATTAGGACGGGGGATTGCGGACCAATTATTTAACGTGGTCATGCGGCATAATTTTAAGAACTCAGAAGCGTCAGGGGAAGGCCCAGTGAGTCTTAAAAAACAATATACCTTATCCCATTTCGAGGATTAACGGATTTCTTTGATCTATGCGGGATACAGAGTTAAGCAGGAGGTCGACAATGCATTTATCTCAAAGAAAAACCCGTCCGGGAATCCCAGGTGATGATGAAATCCGGGATATGGATTTCGAAATAAAACAGGTTTTTTTTCATGTCCGGGATATCGAGAGCTTCCTATCCTGGCTGCGGGACCTTTCTTATCGGAATGGTGTTTCGATTATCTGTTTCAATGCTGAAGTCGTAGCTGGGAGGGGTCATGTAATTTCCGCGGTTCTTCATGCAAAGAGGGCGATGAGCAATGGTACCTGTATTTCCAGTTCCTTTGAGATCGAGGCCCTTCTTTATGCCGCAGGATCCCGCCAGGTTCAGGATGCGGTCAAATTCGGTATCCATGAAGGGTCTAATAACTGCTTTCTGTGTATTTATCCCTTAAATCCCATTGCATGGTCTGAGTCTGTCAGCAGTGATGACCACCTCAGCCGAAGACTGGGAACAGATAACTGATGAAAAATTGAATGTTCTGATTTCTCTATTCTCTATTACAGATGAGGAAATTACAGTTACCGGAAAAAACCGCGTAAAAGACCTCGTCCTCGAAAGAGTGGCCCTTCTCGGTATCAATAAATGAATCAAACAACGGTAACCCGGACTTTTTTCTTATTTCCTTGCATGTGTCAGAATATGTCGGACTTCCGGGATAATCAGAGCATTAATTGCAAGTTTCACCGCTGAATTGGAACCAGGGATACAGAAGACCACCTTTTTGCGGATGAGTCCTGCACTTGCACGTGAAAGCATTGCTGCCGATCCGATTTCCTCAAAACTTTTCATCCGGAAAAGTTCCCCGAAACCATCAATTTTCTTATCATAGAGTGGTTCAACAGCTTCGATTGTACAATCATCTGAGGTCAGGCCTGTCCCGCCGTTCAGGATCAGGCAATCGCATTGTTTTAATCCCTCAATAAGAGAATCCCTTATACAATCTATCCGATCCGGTACGATCACATAATAACTCATAGGGTAACCCGCCTTGTTGAGACATGTCGTAATGATCTTTCCACTGGAATCCGTTTCCCTGTTCCGGGAGGTTGAAACGGTAATAACACCAGTTGTAATCGAGATGGGCTGAATATGTTCCGGGTTCATTGCATCATTATTTCGATAGATTGGTTACAGCATAACCATTTCCTTTTGCAGATTGATTTTTTTATTCCGGGACCCCTTTGTTTCCTTTGGAAAGTTTTTTGTCTCCGGGTCGGCTGGGATCTGTTTGAATTGTAAATCTGAATAACATAATTCACCTTGTTAGCGTCTTATCGTGTTTTATATCTGTCGTTTTTTGTATCGTGAGATGGGTTGTTTTCCCTTTTCTCTCTTTTGTTCTCTTTTGTTCTCTTTTGTTCCGGTTTATTTCTCTTTCTTTTTGCTATTCCTTTGAATTCCTTAAATATAAGTATTAAAAAAATGAAGGCTTTTATCAGAGTGAACTCAACCAAGGAAATGAATATCAATACCCAGAATAATCCAATTGGAGAGTGCAGACCATAAGATTCCCCTTTCTTTCACTTTTTTTATTTTTTCCATTAAAAGGATAAATTAATTGGGATACAACAAAAAGAGCTAACCATCATTTTTTTTCATATTAAAAACCGAGTAAGATATTTCTTGTTCTTGGTTTTTTGAAAGATATGTGTTGTCCATAGGAAAAAAACAAAATTAATATATTGCATTTTGTTTTTGGTGAAATACATTCCGTAATTATTTAATACTATTATTTTCAGATCACACAACATGGAAATCATTTTTTTTATTTTTTATTTTCCAATACACTAATCATTCCAGTCTCCACTGGAAACACAGGGGTCAGGGATACAAAAGGAATAAATGAAATCCTGGTTCAGAAAAGAGATTTCTCAAAATTTTCCTGCAAAACAATGGCAATCTACACGATTTTCATTTCGTATGGAATTTATCAGGTTATCTGAAACGAAAAGATAAAAGGAGAAATCGGCCACTCAGAGAAACAGACTCTATAACTGAAGATCGTATCTGATCGCTTAAATGAAGTTGGGGAACTGGAAAAAAACGACGGAATCAATCAATAATAATCAATTTCCGTATGTATCTCACCAGATCTACCTGTTTTAATTTTGAAAATTCTCCAAAATATATCACGTGTACCCTGTTATTCCAACCTTTAGTTTCATCGACCCCTGTAAGATAGTGATCAGGTACATAAGACTAAAATTGTGTGAATCCAGCTTAAGGCTAGGCCTCTTAATATTTCATCAGTTATGTGGTAAGGATGTATGATATATACTGGTCGTGTTAGACTACCGTTTTACCAGCAGAATATCAGTTAGAAGATTACAATCACGCTAGTATTCTGGTCCATTCCCGACCATTCGGACACCAGAAATATCTTGCAGGAAGCCCCGAAACTAGTCACGATCATCAAACAGGATATCTTGAGTTTGATTTGACAGTTACCAATGAAACCGCAAAAAAGTATACGGTTATTGAAAAAAATCTGGAAATTTCAGTATAACAAAAACCAAAGTAGTTTTGTTATTTTTCACTAAGGAAAATACAAATTTTAATATTATTGAAATTTTTACTGAAAGATGCGCACTTTATTCCCACATTTTAATACGGGCATCCATCTTTAAAGAACCATTAAGTTTCTGGATAAGAGGCGCTGGTTCTTCCACTGTTCAATAAATTCGAATTAATGGATAAATATTTGAAAAAAGGAATTGAAATATTAGTCTTTCCAGTGGAAATAAAGGGGTCTTAACCTACGAAAAAAACGATCAGATTTTATGCAAGAATATCCTAGGTTTAACTCCACTGGAAATCATGCCTGAAGACCAAGATACATCAGTCGGACTTTTTAAAAAGTTCCTTGCAAATAATAAAATATTCAAGAACCGCGAGGTCCTTCGACATTCCTATAGACCAAATATCCTCCCTCACCGGCGTCCCCAGATAGATCAGATCGCCTCAATCCTTGCGCCAGCCCTGAAAAACGAGACCCCTTCGAATATTCTGATTTATGGCAAAACCGGGACAGGGAAGACCGCCTGCGTCCGCTATGTCGGATCCGAACTTGAAAATGCGAGCTCTCAGATGGGGATGGTCTGCCGGGTTGTTCATCTTAATTGTGAAGTAATAGATACGCAGTACCGCATTCTGGCCCAGATCTCAAAATGTATCCTCGGCCCAGATGAGACGGCAAGTGACAAGCTTCGTGCACATATCCCCATGACCGGCTGGCCTACAGACCAGGTATACCAGGAGTTGAAAAACCAGCTGGAATCAAATGGTGGAGTCCTCATTATAATCCTGGATGAAATTGATAAACTGGTAAAAAAGAGCGGTGATGAAACTCTTTACAATCTTACCCGGATCAATACCGACCTGAAAAAGTCCAAGGTGAGTATGATCGGTATATCGAACGATTTAAGTTTCAAGGACTTCCTTGATCCCAGGGTCCTCTCGTCACTTAGCGAGGAAGAACTCGTATTTCCCCCCTATAATGCACCTCAACTCTGTGATATTCTTCTCCAGCGTGCGGAAGCCTCTTTTGTGGAAAATGCACTCGATGAAGGAGTTATTCCGCTTTGCTCTGCCTTAGCCGCACAGGAACATGGGGACGCCCGTCGTGCCCTCGATCTTCTGCGGGTTTCAGGAGAACTTGCAGACAGGGCAGATACTGACAGGGTTACCGAAGAACACGTAAAAATGGCTCAGGCCAAAATTGAGAGCGACAGTATGATCGAATGTGTGTCAACCCTTCCCACACAAAGTAAAGTAATCCTCTACTGCATGCTCCTTATTGACCAGACGAGCCAGAATATTTTCACCAGTGGGGAAGTATCACGGATTTACCAGGATATCGCCCCGAAAATAGATATTGATGTCCTTACCCACCGCAGGATTACCGACCTCATCAGCGAACTCAATATGCTCGGTGTAATTAATACCCGGGTCGTGAGCCGGGGCCGGTATGGAAGGACAAAAGAGATGTGGTTTGACGCGAATACCTATAAAATACGGGACGTAATTCTGAACGATCCCAGGTTAAGTCAGCAGGGTCTTGCGCAGATTGATACCAACTGGGTAAAGAGCCTGTTAAGGTGAAGAAAATGGACGAAAAAGATCTCCTCCTCCTCCAGTTACTTGAGGAAAATAGTCGTGTATCGGTTGATGAACTTTCAGTAATGACGGAAATTCCTGCCAGCGATATTGAATGCAGGATAGCAGCACTGGAAGAGGCCAGGGTAATCAGAAAATATTCGGCAGTAATCGATTGGGAGCGGGCAGGAAATGGAGAGGTCTGGGCCATTATTGAGCTGAAGGTAAACCCAGAACGGGACTTTGGGTATGACCGGATAGCCGAACGTATATCGAAATTCAAACAGGTGCGATCACTCCGTCTAATCACAGGGACCTATGACTTCCAACTCCTGGTCACAGGTAAAAATATGCAGGAAGTCGCCAGGTTTGTTTCCGAACATATCGCACCGATGGACAGGATCAGGGAAACTGCAACCCACATCATCATGAAAAATTATAAAGAAAACGGGAATATCCTCTGTGGGCATGAAGTAACCGAACGAATCCCCTACTCATTCTGAAGGTGTAAGAATGAGAAATTTTATTTCAAAAACCGCGGAAGCGATACCACCTTCCGGGATCCGAAAATTCTTTGACCTTGCTCTAACCATGGACGATGTGATCTCCCTCGGGGTCGGGGAACCTGATTTTACCACTCCGTGGAACGTATGCGAAGCGGGTATATATTCTATCGAACAAGGCACAACATCGTATACATCAAACCGCGGTCTTCAGGGACTTCGTAACTCACTGTCAGTTTATTTAAAAAATCATTACGGGCTCGATTACAACGCCGATAAGGAAATGATCATTACCAGTGGGGTTTCAGAAGCCCTGGATATTGCAATCCGGGCTGTGATTGACCCGGGTGACGAAGCCCTGGTTACCGAACCAATTTACGTGTCCTATGCACCGTGTGTGACACTTGCGGGAGGTGTGCCGGTTCCGGTGCCCTGCCATGAAAAGGACCAGTTCAGGCTTACACCGGATGCGCTGATGGAAAAGGTTTCCAGGAAGAGTAAAATCCTGATCCTGAACTTCCCGAACAATCCCACCGGGGCCGTCATGAAGCGTAGTGATCTGAAGGAAATTGCAGATATCGTAATAGATCACGACCTGCTGGTTATCAGCGACGAGGTCTATGCTGAATTGACGTATGAGGGGTCCCATGCTGCACCGGCATCGGTGGAGGGTCTGTGGGACAGAACCATAACGTTGAATGGATTTTCGAAGGCATACGCAATGACGGGATGGCGGATCGGGTATCTCTGCGCACCTGAACCCATATGCGATGCGGCACTCAAGATTCATCAGTATGTCATGCTCTGTGCACCCGTGATGGGACAGATTGCAGCGACTGCGGCGATAAAGAATGGTGAGGATGAAAAGGACAGGATGGTGACTGAATACCGTGTTCGTCGGAACCTGTTTGTCCATGATCTTAACAGGATCGGCCTGCCGTGTCATGTACCTGAAGGTGCGTTTTACGCGTTCCCATCGGTAAAATCGACAGGAATGTCCGATTTTGAATTTGCTGAGGAACTCCTGAAGGAAGAGCGGGTTGCGGTTGTCCCGGGATCGGTGTTCGGGGATGCGGCAAAAGACCATCTCAGGTGTGCTTACGCAGTCTCGAGAAAGGATCTGAAAGAGGCGGTTACCAGAATTGAACGGTTTATGTCAAATCTCCATAAGTAACCGGGTCACCTCTGATAAAAGGGATCGCCATGGATTTTCATTATTTTTCTCTCTATTCATCAATACCCAGATTTTGAGATTTTATGACGATGAGCCATGATTATTCCACTATTATCGCGCATAAAAATTTTTTGACCCGGCAGGGATGATCGTGGGACCCCGGGATATAGATTTATTGCACTTATCGTCCCATACTACATGATAGAACTTATGAGCTGCACGATTATTGTCGGTGGATTTTTTGGTGACGAAGGTAAAGGCAAGATAGTTGCTCACATTGCGTACCATGATAAACCAACCATTATTTCAAGAGGTGGCGTCGGGCCGAATGCCGGTCACACAGTAAAGATGGGAGAAAAGGAATATGGGGTCCGAATGGTCCCGTCCGGATTCATTTATCCTGATGCCCGCCTTTTTATCGGTACGGGTGTCCTTGTTGATCCAAGGGTTTTCAAAAAAGAGGTCGACATGCTCGGTGTCAAGGGACGGATTTTTGTTGATAAACGTTGTGGGATTATCGAAGAAGATCATATCCGCAGAGATAAAGGGAGCGATCACCTTGCAAAGACAATCGGAAGCACCGGAAGTGGGTGCGGACCTGCGAATTCAGATCGTGTGATGAGATCGGCGAGACTCGCACGTGACGTCCCTGAGTTATCGGAATACCTGATTGACGTGCCGATGGAACTGAACAGTGCGTTAGACCGCGGTGAAAAAGTCCTTCTCGAAGGAACCCAGGGTTTTGGTATCTCACTTTATTATGGAACCTATCCGTTTGTGACCAGCAAAGATACGTCGGCCTCACAAATCGCGGCAGATAACGGGGTCGGTCCGACAAGGATCGACGATGTTATCGTAGTGTTTAAGGCATACCCGACGAGGGTTGGTGAAGGCCCATTCTCGACGGAATTGACCCGTGAGGAATCAGATGAGATGGGGATCCAGGAGTTTGGGACTGTAACGCACCGGCAGCGGCGCATCGGTGAATGGGATGGGAAAATGGCCAGATATTCAGCGATGATCAATGGTTGTACGCAGGCAGCAATTACCGGTATCGACAGGATTGACGAGGAATGTTACGGAGCGACCAGTTACGCTCAGCTCACCGATAAAGCGATCAAATTCCTAAAAAAGGCGGAATCAGATATTGGTGCGCCGATCACCCTTATCTCTACCGGACCAGATGTCTCGCAGATCATCGACCTTCGTGATTAACCATGAAGAAAAGCCTGCTTGACATCCTTTGTTGCCCGGTCTGCAAAGGAGACCTGGACTTGGGAATTTTGAAGGAAGAGGAATCCAGGGTTATTGAGGGAACGCTGACATGTGCCAGGTGCAGAGTGACTTATCCAATCAGCGATGGTATCCCGGACCTGCTTCCGAGAACAGAATGTAACCAATGATGGAATTATCAACTGGAATGCCGGCCATTCCGCTGGACCATTTGTAATATGACAAATCTTCCTTTTTTTCGCATGTCGTAAGGGAGGTCGGATATGTTTTCGGCATTTGTTATTCCTCTTGCGCTTCTTGTTGACAGGTTTACAGGGGACCCGGATTCCAGGTTCCACCCCGTCGCCCTCCTTGGCAGGTTGATCGGATGGTGGGGGAAACCGGAAATATGGCCTGGCTGGGCAAGGAAATTTGCTGGCGCCGTAATGTGGGTATTGACGGTTTTTATTTTTGCGATCCCGTTTTTCCTGGTAAGTATCGCTCTCCCTTGGTACCTGTACCTGCTCTGTGCCCCGTTTCTTTTAAAAATCTGCTTTGCCTGGCGGGCACTGGAGGAACATACCACCCGCGTGGTCAATGCCGTCCGGGAGGACCTGACTCTTGCGAGGTCACAGGTAGGGAGGATGGTATCAAGGGACAGTGGTAGCCTCACAAAGGAGCAGGTCCTCTCTGCCGGTTACGAGTCCATGTCCGAGAACCTGGTGGACAGTATCATCTCACCATTGTTTTTTTTCGGGATTGCCGGGCTCACGGGAGCTGCGGTATACCGGGCAGTAAACACCATGGATGCCATGCTGGGGTACAAAGATGAGCGGATAGACATTGGATGGTGGTCTGCGCGAATGGACGACATCTTTAATTATATTCCTGCCCGGATTACCGGGCTTTTGCTCCTCCTGTACTTCGCATCCCGGGGTCGTTTCAGACCTGCATGTGAGGCTTTAAAGCTGGATAGGAAAAAAAGACCGGGATTCAACGGGGGTATCCCGATGGCAATTATCGCAGGGGGCACCGGAGTAAGGTTCGAAAAACCCGGGGTTTATACCATCGGACCTGGTGTTCGTTCCCTTGAAGAAGGTGGCCCGGATATTGTCATGGCCGTCAGGGCCGTTACCCTTTTATTCTCAGCGCTTCTTATCGGCACACTACTTTTATTGCAGATACTGCTCAATATATAAGAATATGAAACTCGAGGAACTGAGATTTGGCACCGAACTGCTGAAACGGGGTTTCGCATCCATGCAGAAGGGGGGGGTAATCATGGACGTCGTAAACGCCGAGCAGGCAATGATTGCAGAAGAGACCGGTGCAGTCGCAGTGATGGCACTAGAGCGGGTGCCTGCCGATATCAGGAAGGCGGGAGGCGTAGCCCGAATGGCAGACCCCGAGATCGTGATGTCAATAATTGATGCAGTATCCATCCCGGTCATGGGAAAGGTCAGGATTGGTCATTTTGTTGAAGCCCAGGTACTTGAGTACCTTGGTGTCGACATGATAGACGAAAGCGAGGTCCTTACTCCGGCAGATGAGCAATACCATATCGACAAGACAAAATTTAAAGTCCCGTTTGTCTGCGGGGCGAGGAACCTTGGAGAAGCCCTGCGAAGAATTAACGAGGGGGCTGCCATGATAAGGACCAAAGGTGAAGCCGGGACCGGGAATATTGTTGAAGCAGTCCGTCACATGAGGGCGATAATGGGAGAAATCCGCATGCTCAAAGGTATGGATTCCCAGGAGCAGATCGATTTTGCCCGTGATATTGAAGCTCCGGCCGAACTGGTTACTGAATGTGCACGGATGGGGAGACTGCCGGTTGTGAATTTCTCGGCAGGTGGAGTTGCCACTCCATCTGATGCAGCGCTCATGATGCAGCTTGGTGCCGATGGTGTCTTTGTCGGATCCGGGATCTTCAAGTCCTCGAACCCGAAGATAATGGCGAAGGCAATCGTTGAAGCGGTGAACAACTTCGATAATCCGGAAAAGATCGCAAAAGCAAGCCGCGGACTCGGGGATGCGATGCCGGGTCTTGATATCCATACCTTACCAGAAGACCAGGTGCTGCAATATCGTGGCCGTTGATAACCACATTTTTTGTATTTTTAGTATGATGGGAGGTTCCCGGATGAACCTGAAATGGACCGTACAATCGGGACGATATATTTCCCGGTATTTCGTTATATAACAGTAATTCAATTGTTATATCGGATTTCAACAAAATGTTTACAAGGTGAAGGCCATGGGACTCAGGATCGGGGTGCTTGCTCTCCAGGGGGCTGTTAGTGAACATATTGATGCATTCAGGCTCGCACTGGAAGTGATGGATCTCGAGAAAAATTCAATGGTTATACAAGTTCGTTGTGCAGATGAAATTCCAGCTCTTGACGGGCTTGCGATTCCTGGCGGTGAATCGACAACCATTTCACGCCTTATAGATAAAAACCAGATGAGGAGGCCGATTGAAGAATTTGATGGGGGGATTTTTGCGACTTGTGCGGGAATGGTTCTCATGGCTACCCAGGTTGACGATTCAAGGTTATGCACGCTTGGGCTTATTGAAATGACGGTAGAAAGAAATGCTTTTGGTCGCCAGAAAGAATCATTTGAGACAGACCTGGAGATTAAAGGGTTCGATACCCCGTACCATGCGATTTTTATCAGGGCGCCGGTTGTAACGAGTTATGGGCCGGGAGTCGAAGTCCTGTCGGAATTCGGAAAAGGAATAGTGGCCGTTCGGAAAGATCGGCACTATGCTCTTGCATTTCATCCTGAACTCAGTACCGATCCCCGGATTCATGTCCGGTTTATTCAGGGGCTCGGTATTTAATTTCCGGATTGTCACTCCTTTGATGCTTCAATCGCTGTTCTGTCTGGTTGGGCCCTTGAAATTGATAAAAACAGGACTTTTCTTAACCTGAACCATCAATAGCTGTCCTCCTGCAGAAATTAATTCCCAATAATCAGTAATGAAATCCAACACGGATCACATAATTGCGGCATCGTGAAATGGCTGATAACAGAGACCAGATCCGAAACCTCAGGTGCAATGATCCAAAAATATGGTGAAACACTGCCTTTCAGGTAATTAAAACCACGGTGGATTGTGATTTAACAGAAAATATTTTTTGCATTCGGGATTCTTTTTTTGCTCTCTTGTAATGGCCGGGAAGATTGGGACTCTGATACCGCAATTTTCGGGAAATGCAAAAGTGCTCACAAGCCGGAAATGTCTATTTTCAATTACCCTCTGTCGTATTGCGGCCAGGCCTGGGAAACTCTGCAGGATTTGCCAAATGTTTTTCGATAACCCGTGCAAGTTCAAGCAGGTGAACTTTCATGTTCTCTCCTTCGGGGAGATCAATCACGTGAATTCCCGTTCTATCGGCGATCTCCATGGTCTGGTCATAGGGAAAAGCAAATATCGTCGTTACCCCGGCCTCAGATAATCTCCTCGCAATCAGTTTTGGATCGTCCCCGGGCCTTAATTTGTTAATCACCGCGAAAAGTCGTGGGATTTCAAGGTCGTTTGCCATTTTCGCAATCTGGAATGCGGTTTCAACTGATTTTACACCGGGTTCGACAATAATCAGCAGGGCTTGTGCGGACCTGGTCGTTCCACGACCAAGGTGTTCCACCCCGGCTTCCATATCCATTATTAAAAGGTCCGCCTCTCCTGAAAGGTGTGAAACGAGCCTTTTTGCGAGGGTATTTGCCGGGCAGTAACAACCTCCTCCGCCAGTCCTGATCGCCCCGAGGACAAGGAGCCGTACCCCGTCTTTGCAGGTTACGCCGAACATATCGAGTACATCATTGACCTTTGGGTTGATCCTGAATACGACACCAGAGGCACCCGGTGGAGCACCGGTCCGCTCTTCGATAAAATCCTTCCGGGAGATGAGAGGGGTTATCGTGTCCGGCTGGCCTGCTGCACCACAACCAAGCGAGTACCATAGGTTAGGTGATGGGTCCATGTCGAGAGCGATGACCCGCATCCCTTGTCTTGCAAAAGTCCTGGCGAGCCCTGCGGCGATCGAGGTCTTTCCTGCGCCCCCTTTTCCGGTGACTGCGAGGGTGATCATCATCATCCTGTTTGGTGGTTCCGGGATATAACGGCTCTCTGGTGTTGATGATATATTCGGTGTTGCTCCGAGCCAAATATTAATGGTATACCGGGAATGAAGTACAAGGCATACAATGGGCCGAATTACTGTCATACCTGAAGGGAAAAGCGGGCCTCTCCGGGAAGGGGAAACCCTGTTATTCCATCTTCAACAGCTTGGTCGTCCCTATTACTATCGGGTGCGGAGGTACCGGGTGAATGTGGTTCCTGCCGGATTCGTGTGATATCCGGCGCTGAGGCCCTTTCCTCTCCGACCCCGTCAGAAAAGAAATTGCTCGACCCCACCGGGTGGCGTCTTGCCTGCCAGGCGATAGTGCTCGAGAACATGAAAATATTATTGTCGAGATCAGGGAACAGCGGTACGTTTTCGATTGTTGAAAAGGGTATCCGGACGGGATTTTTGAAAGACCCGGCAGTTTCGGGTACAAGGAAAGGATGGACAACGAGTAATTGTGCGGGATGAACAGGTTTTGGATATCCCTCAAAGGGCGCTGTGCAGGGATATCGTTTGATGCCGGTACTACCACCCTTGTCATACGATGGTACGATCTTGAAGGCGACGACTGTAACCCGCTTGCGACTAGCCTCCTTATTAAATCCCCAGGGACGGTTCGGGGACAATGTCATCGACAGGGTTATGTTATGCGAGCGCTTCGACCGGAGGGCGATCCCGGATGGAGAACGTGCATGACAGATGCAATCCAAGGTGCACTCTCATCCGGACCGGTCGATCCTGCCGAGATTTATGATATCGTCACGGTTGGCAATACCGTGATGCGGGACCTGATATGTGGTCTTCCTGTCCTTTCCCTCGGGTGCTCTCCTTACGAATCCTGCCATCCCGGACCGATCGAGGTCCTGGCGGGTGATAGAGATATTATGATACATCCCGCAGGACATCTCTACGCACCACCCGTTCTTGGCCAGTTTGTCGGGGCAGATATGCTTGCAGTACTCCTTGCAGTCGGGATGCACGAGCGGGAAGAGGTTACCATGGCCATTGATATCGGAACTAACACCGAGATTGCGTTGGGAAACAGGGATCGGATTCTTGTTACGTCCTGTGCATCAGGACCTGCGTTTGAAGGTTCCGGAGTGAAGTGCGGTACCGGGGCGATAAATGGAGCGATTGAGAAGGTACACATCCTGCCTGATGGATCTGTTTCCTGTATGACGATTGGAAATGAACCCCCAAAAGGCATATGCGGTTCAGGTCTTGTGGATACACTTTCTGAATTGCTTGAACACGGGCTCATGGATGGATACGGAAAATTTACCGGAGGAAGGACACGGTTTGTCCTTTCAGTACCAGAGAAGAAAAACCGGATCATACCATATTTCTCGACGAGGAGGATATTGATGCGATTAAACTTGCAAAAGCAGCAATTTTCACCGGCGTGCAGACCCTTCTCGGAAGATGGGGGGTCCTGCCGGATCATCTCTCGAAGGTCTTTCTTGCCGGGGCGTTCGGGACGTCCATTGATCCGATCCATGCGGAACGGATTGGCATGATACCACCGTTGCGCCGTGATCGGGTGGTACAGGCAGGAAATGCGGCTATTGAAGGGGCGTCCATGATGCTCCTTTCCCGGTCGAAGCGATCCGAAGCAGAGAAGATGGCGGCAATAACCGAACATATCAGCCTTGAAAATGAACCCGGGTTTGAAGATATGTATATCGAGGGACTCAGGTTTGGCCCGATTGAAATCCCATGACTGAGATTAACCTTGAGATATCGCGTTATTTTGGATTTGATAACTGCGTGGGAAAAATTATGCTTTAGGGAAACAGATAAAACCGCTGTATCGAAATCCTTTACTGAGATATAACCGTACCTTTGGCTGTGATAATGATCTGATGCTCATCTGCGAGTTCCCTCGAGGTACAGGTCAAAAGCCCCCCTCGTTATGCATCCTGATCTTTCACCTCCGGGAGATTCACCCATAACCTGCAAAGCCAGGTCTTCGACTCCTGTTTCCCCCGATTTTTCCAGGACTGAAAGAATCGTGTCTTTTGTCGCAGGGAGCCCGCAACCTTCGAACAATGCATCCTTCAACAAGTCTCCTGCCTCCTGCATCAACGGGTAACGGGGGTCCATTTCAGCAAGACAGTAGTTATCAGCTTCATCGTTATGCTGCTCATCATAACAGAACCTGGCGAGTGAATCCCAGTCCCCCGTGTCGACGCCGGCAAGTTTTCCGGCGATACATGAGGCTGAGCCGCAGGGTGTATCGCGAAGGACCTTAATCCGGTTGATTCTTCCCGATTCCGGGTCAGTGAATACCTGCAGGCGGGGTCTCCCAAAGAATTTCAGGAATTCGTTAATAAACGGGTCCCTGCTCCTGGAAAGACTGCAGAATGGCTCAGGAAACTCGACATGAACACCCATTTCAGTCAGCTCATCGATGATTGTCTTTTTGGCCTCCGGAATTGTGTCCCGGTCATCGACAGGATACAGCACCGACTGGACTCCCAACCTTCTGGCAATACAGGGGATGAGATCACTCAGGCGTCCGTGGACACCGAGGACGATCAGGAGATCTGCCCGAGTGTCTGGAAAGTCAGCAGGAATGTATCGTTCCGGATTTTCAAAAAGGCTGTCCGGACCCTGCGTCTCTCCACCCAGAACCAGAATATTTTCCGGCCTGAGTTCGTATGCCCCGCTGACCTGGTTTCCGAGCCCGCCAAGGCTGACCGTGTTGATTATTTGTTCCCCGAAGGGCCCCGAATAGAGAAAAAAGATCCTCATTCCTTTTCCTGCATGAACGACTTGCATTTTCGGAGGCCGTCGATACAGTCCCTGCCATATGCATCGGCACCGATCGATCGTGCAAACCCCTCGGTTACTGCATGCCCACCTACGATGACCCGGACTGTATCCCTGAGCCCGGCATCGGCCAGTCCCTGTATTACCTCATTCATTGCCGGAAGTGTCGTCGTAAGCAGGGATGACAATGCGAGGATATCCGGGGATTTTTCCCTTACCGCCTTGATAAACATTTCACAGGAAACGTCGACACCGATGTCAATGACGAAAAAGCCATCCGATTCAAGCGTTACAGAAAAGATCGTCTTTCCGATATCATGGACATCGCCAGCCACCGTGCCGATAACCACCAGCCCTTTTCCCTCGTTTCGGGGTGGAAGAAGTGGTTTTAACATTTCGATTGCCCGTTTCATATTCCTGCCGGAAACAATCAGGTCGGAATTAAAGTATCTCCTGAACCTGGGATCTTCGTAGCCTTTTCCGATCTCTTCGAGGCCGGTCTGGAGTTCACCAAAAATCATAAAGGGGTCTGCCCCGGCATCAAGTTTTGACTGGCAGAACTCCCTTATTTTTGTACCCCTGAAATCGAGCAGCAGTCCTACTATTTCAGAATGTATGGAATCTATGGAAGGATCTGTCTGTCATTTGACTACCGTTTCACATTCTTCAGAGATAGTGAGTGAACTAAATAAATTGGCATAATCACTCATCCATATTATACATCCTCTTTTCACCTGCTTAAAATGTGATATTCCGTGGATCGGATAACATATGACCGTTGACATATTCGGCTGTAACAGGTTTCTTAGAGGGCACACTGGCGGCATCATTCCGAAAGGAGGTCATGGCAAACATGGAATCATATAGGACAATAATGGTGATGTTACCGGTAACTCCAGCCCGGCTTGTGATCGACACCCTCCCATTTTTCCTTGAGATAGCCGGGAATTCCTGCTGAATCACGCGGACCAACCATAACGTCCCATTTTATTGCATCTTCAATATCCCCTTTCAGGCGTGCAGCAAGACCCGGAATAATCAGTGTTCTATGGGTAACTTTTTCTGAAATTCCTGACGAACTGATGATATCGGCGACTTTCTCTGCATTGAACTTTCTTCCTGCCACCGCTGAGTCCACCGAAAGACCCTCTGTATCCGCCACCAGCAGGTAACAGTTGAGTTTTTCGATATCGGAGAGGACCGTGTAATAGGTAAGGGCAAAATTTGATGTAATGAGCACGGGGCTTGTTACGGGGTCGGGAGTCCCAAAAACCCTGAGGCCGGGTTCAACACTTACCGGTTTTCTCGGGTCGTTGTACAGATTATTGATAAGGACCACGAGTGGTAACGTCGACCACATCGACGGGTCCCTGATGATCATAAGATCGGCATACCGGACTGTCATCATCGATGCAAGGCAGGACTCCATCCAACGGATGGCCTCGTCCTTCATTGAATTCCGCTGGTCCCAGAGAGTCACCGGGGATCCGATAAGCGGGTGCCCCAGTAGCGAATCGTCGCCCGAAATTGCCGATGTCCTGATCATGGTCATATTGTCGAGGGATTTAGGTAGTGCTTCCCCAAATCCGCAACCCGGATCGATGAGGAGATTTTTCACCCCCCTGTCTGAAATTGCAGAAATAAGCGACCGTATCGTACCGACGTTACCGTCGGCATGAACCGCAAGAGGGCACCCGGATTTGCCGGCAAGTTCCGCCATCTGCTCCCAGTTTGTTTCATCTGCGGCATATATGAGTGGTCTGCGGTCTCCTGCAACACCAAGTCCCTCTGCCATGACGGCCGGATCTGATGACCAGAGGACTAACGGCATATCTGTCAGCCCGGTTACAATATCCACTGTTTTTCGAAAACCTTCGGAATCCCCGTTAAGAGAACGGATTGCAATACCGTCCAGTTTCAGGGTGTTACCAATATATGGGTAGGAAAATGAACTGGTCTCCACGACACGGCTGGCAATATCGTCTGGTGCCATCATGTCATCGACGGTGGTGAAGATTGCAGTCTTATTGAAATAGCGGAGTTCATGGCGATGCATTACGAGTTGACCCCCGACGTTAATTTCACGTTCCCCTCGTCCTATCGTTACCTCTTTTACCGGCGGGGCGAGTAGCGCCTCAAGTTTTTCAAGACTTACCTGGAATTCGGGGTTCGTAAGTGGAGGGCACTGGGTCAGTGTAAGGCCCCGTTCACAGAGCTGGACAGCGAACCCCATGCATGTCTTCGGGATACATTCCCCGCAATTGGTCCGGGGAAGCAGCGGGTAAAGATTCATCGGGCCTAGTTTTTTCTTCGTCATCCGTCCTCGCTCCTAATGCCCCACCCCGATGAAATCAGGGAATGTAGGGGGATTTATTCCATCCGCCAGCCAACCGACAATGTCTTCAATCGTCCTTGCTCCACCAGGATGGACCATTATAAACAAATCAATCCCAGCTAGAAGGAATGCAAGGGCACCGGTAGTCTCCCAAAGGGGCCCCCTGTACTCACGGGGTCCAAGTTCCGAATCACGTTTCCAGGCCTCCCGTGCACCCCATGAATTTGCAGTCCCTGATGCCATCGGGCACTGGAGTTCTTTATCTCCCATCAAGCCTGCATAACGGATCCGTTCCATGACTGAAAAGGAGTATTCAAGTCCGTACCCAAGCGCTGCAGATGTCGGGTCCATTACTATCTGATCCGGGGGCAGGTACCCCATCAGCTTCCGGTTCAGCTCCTTAGCCTGGTTAATATCGATTGGGCTCCAGGCGAGGACAACATGGTTGAATTCCTGGGCGGCCTTTGCAACTGGTTCCCACATGCTTATGGTGGCCGATGAAAGAAGGATCCGTTCACCTGCACAGACTTCAGCTACTTTCGGAAGAAGTTTGGCATCTTTTTCGGGATTCCCTGAACCACCGATAATAAGTGGCACATCCACGGCCTGCAGGAGATCCTCAACAAGGCTGACAGCCCTTTTAACAGGGGTATCCTTGAGGTACGGGTCCGTACTGATCAGGTCGAGGTCGATTAAATCGGCTCCATAACGGTCAACCCAGGCTTTTGCCCAGGCACAGGGGTCCTCAAGAGCGTCACCGAACGACTCTTTCACCGGTCCGGGCAATGGCGGGACAATATCGAAAACACTCCCGGCGACTACAGGGGAATGGGGGTCCGTTCCCTCGAACAGGTGAAATGGCGGTGTTGAGGATCCCCCGATCGTCACCGATTTTACCCGGCTTCCGCCATCTCCCCTGGTTGAGCCGAGAATTACTTCCCGAATTCTCCCGGGATATGTCCGTGCCGGAGGCACGTAGCCTATATCCACAAGTCCGGCCATCGCAGCCGGGACCGGCACAAGCCCTCCCAAAGCTGGGAAACCCGAGAGATCTGATAACGAGATCGTCAGCTCCCTGGCAGTCAGGGTGACCCCTTCCAGTTCCAGTTCACCGTCACCCGCAAGCAATTTTACCAGGCTCCTGATCAGTGCATCCTGCCCATTCTCCATTATTCCTTCCTCCCCTTTCTCACGAAGATCCGGTCGGCATGGAGCCGTACATTATGAAACGTTATCGAGACCCCTGCTCCAGGTCCTGATGGAATAATCTGACGATCATGAATCCGATTAGGAATTTCGGTTATATTACTGGACGATCCGGTGGGGATCCCTTCTGTGACCGTCGTAAGCGCAAGTATTGGATGTTGACGAGTCCGTAGAAATACCATCATCTCATCTACAGACGTTACGTCCTTCTCGGTGGCAATCTGGTTGAATATGTCGGCAGGGATAAAATCCTTGAGTTTTTCCCGCACATCAGAAGGCATCCAGACGATCCGGCTCCATCCCCCGCTGGCCTTCAGGAATCTCGGTGACCTCATGTACTCGAATGAAAGCCCATGGAATCCATCCACCTGTCTTCCGCCACCCGTCGAGTCTGCGATGGAACCGAAGCTCAGTCCTGTGGGGGTTAATCCCCTGAAGTCCCGGTTCACGATCCCGAGGCCATCGCATTCGGGGACATAAAATGTTGTGCATTCAAAACAGCCACATGATGTATGGGGATAACCAAAAGCGGTGTATAACTGGACCCTGGAAACGTCAGACAACGATTTCTCCTTAACAACGCGGTTTACGCCTTCGTATTCCCCGGTTTCAGAGTCGATACATTCTCCTTTCTGGATCTCGTAAATCGGCCCCCTCGGATCCACCCTTGATGCAGCACGACCGTCAAGCCAGCTGATTGCACCGCAGTTGGCGTAGCGTTCCGGTGTAATGACACAGACGTGAGAGGGAGCAAACGACTGGCAGAGTGAGCACCCATAGAAGACGTCCACATCCTCATCGGTCATACCCCGTGTCCTTGCATCGCGTTCCTCATAAGTCTGCAAGGCCAATTCGTGCCAACGGTGAACAATTGCCGGATCAGTGATCAGTGTTACACTGATCCTGTCAATGATCGGGAGAGCGCTCCGGAAAAGCCGAATCAGTACCGTCCCGACATGATCAAGTGTCAGGCCTTTCGCAACGGCTTTTTTATCGACCCGCAGCCAGATCGTGTCTCTCTGGTTCAGGTGCATGAAACCCTCTATCCAATTGCAGAAGTCATGGATACGGCGTTCCATCACAGCTTCCATGTCCGCTTCAAGCTGGGCGCCCGCAACCTCCACGCAGATCCCAAAGGGGATCGATCCACCGATCGCCATCTCGGAAAGATCAGGACCAAGCACCCTTACTACGCCGTCATTGATCTCCTCCGGTTTTTTCACCCGTAGAATCTCGAACTTTTCTTGCACCTGCGGCCCACCAAGCTCGACATGCATCGTCTGTTTCCGGATACGTTCCCCTTCATACACGACCCCGATCTCGACAGGGATATCGGAAAACATGCTTTCAGCCGTCATGATCTCCTGACCTCGTCGGCAATTGCATTCAGTTGTGCGATCCATTCATCCCCGGTAAGGTTAGGAAATGAGAGGGAACAATGCGGCTGGTACCTCTGATCGATTGATACAAACCGTATTCCTTTTGGTGCGAATGATTTCAGTCCTGACTGGAGAAGCCAGCCTAAAAGATAAGGGAAGCCAATAAACAGGATTAGATCGGGGTGCTCTTGGTCATCCTCTATGCTCCATGCGGGATCGTTCAACCTCGACCCGATCTCCATTATCGAAAGTATTGCTACCGGATTAAATCCCCTTTTCCTGAATGCCGGGGCTGTTGATGGCGTCGTTATTACGGGGACTTTGGCAGCGTCAGCTATCCGGATGATAATTTCCACGGGGTTTCCTGCGGAATTCGCGGAAACATCTGCATTGTGGGCAACCACGATTAACGGATGCGTAGCTTTCTTTAATAGGGCCGAAATAACCGCCGCCTTCGTGATCACTGTCGACTGGGTGCTCCCGGGGACTTCATACCTTTGCCATGGTGTTTCGCTGGTCACGCCGCTCCGCCTCCCTTTCGCACCATCCGGGATAGCAATGTAGGGTCAGGAATCCGGCCATCTCCCTCTTTCCAGTCGGTCTGCCTCAGGGCTTTCTGGACATCCCCCTTCATTGCCACAGGAATATCTGCAGTGGTTCGCACGAACAGGTGTATATCATCGGGCATAACCCCGAAGAATTTCCTGTGAAGGTCGATATAGTGGTTCAGCTTGATGGACCTGCCCTTTGTCGTGTCGCTCGGCCTCATACAGAGTTTTGGTATGAGGACCATCGCCTCCTCGCGTGTCTCGGCAACTGCGAACAGATGTTCAGGCGTGGGCGCCACGTAGACCCGTTCACCAGTCCTCGCATCAATGACCTCCCAGTCTTCGTCATGGTCCTTACGGCCGAGTAGCATCCTCCGGTATTTCGCTCCGTGAGGTCCGACAATAACCGGTATACCGAGACGCCAGAACCCAGCGGCGATTGATGACGCTTTCTGGGACATTGCACCCCAAGCTATCCCTACAGCTCCGACACGGTTATGGACATAATCTGCAATCTCTTCATAATTGGAATTAAGCTGACGTCTCGCGAAAATACTTGCAATCTTTATTGCAGCCCCTGAAATATGAGCATTCGACACACAGGAACCACAATTGACGAGACCTCCCGCGTCAAAAGTCCCGGGATACGCTTCATAGAGGCCCCGCCCGTTTTCGGTCGTATACATCCCCAACTGCATTGCGGCACAGCCCGATGTTGTCACAATATAACGCCTTTTAAGGAACTCTTCGGCGATAAATCCTACATCCTTCCACGAACCCGGGTTGTTGGAGCACCCGACCATTCCGAGAACCCCCGGGACCTCTCCCATCACAATGGGACCTCCGACTGCACGGATTTCGGTATCCTGAATTGGTCCCCTCCCACAGCGAATCCGGAACTTTTCCTTTCCCATTCGGATCCGGGATGCACCAAGGATCATTGTATGGGGCATCAGGCCTTTTGCACAGACACCTTCGCCCTCACACCGGGTGCATCCGATACACGACTCATAGAGTTCGCCGAGCAGGCTCAGGTTCCCCTTTCCCGCTGCAGTAATCGCCTCTGCAATGGGGAGATCGTTAGGACATACACGCCTGCAGTTATCGCATCCCCCGCAGGTCTTTGCTGCTGCCGCAATTGAGGCCTCGCCTGGAATTGCGCGGAATTTTTTCCTTTTCGGGAACATGGCCGTTGCAAGGCGGACTGCAACCTCTCCCGCTTTGACCGGGTCGAGAATTGCAGCCCCATTATTTTTGCCGCTCAGAATATCCCCTACAATGGCATCAACCGGGTCCTTTGTCCTGTCAGAAAGGCCCTGGAAATTTTTGCAGCTGGTTGCAATTACCGGTGCGTTTACTTTTTCCGCTTCAATCACGACATCAGTCCGGACACATTGCTCGTCGATGACAATCACATCTGCTCCACCATAGCGGATAAACCGTATCTGGTGTGACAGGGGACCGATGATCTTTGCCTGATTATTGTATCGTGTCAGATCGAGGGCCGTACAACATATTCCGGCAAGGTCGATTGCATCCTCCAGGCCATGATCGCGCATATAATCCGTGATTTCCACGGAAGGGGCAACATTATGGCCGATGACAAGTATTGCAGGCTTACCTGGATCCAGGCATCCGGTTCCGATATCCACGAGAGCCGAATCCGGGTCACCTTTTGGAAAGTTAAGTGATGAAATCTGGGCGATATCGGCGGCTTCCATAGCCACGTGATCGATCATCCCTGCATGGAATACTTTAGACTCGAAATCGAGATTGTTACCTTCCTGGCCGGTATGGCAGCAGGCAAGAAGCTGCGTGATCTCCTTCTCACAATAATCGAGGACATCTTCAAGATCCCCAAGGCTAACCGGCTTGATACCTGTTACGAGCCTGATATTCGGTGCTTCCAGGTTTACCGATGCACCGATGTCGAGCAGGTGGTCCCGACCCGAGGTTTCAATGAGGCGGTCCAGAAGATGTCGTGCATGGCCGGTATGGGTTGCGGTGCCAATCGACGCCGAGAGCAGCACGATCCGTGACTGCTGGGCAGCCATATCTATTCCGCAGGCACCGCGCTTCCCCCGGGATAGGTCGCATTTTCCCATGGTACATAAGCAGCAAAGGTCACAGAACGGGAGATAGAGAGGGGGGTATTTTTTGAGGAGTTTCAGGTCCCATTCCCTGAGATCGCCGATACCCGGCATACGCGTAGGGCCGGGCCTCTCCTCCCACGTCCTGATGATCCGCCCGATATCGAGTTCGACCCCGTGTGCCCTGATATCGTTGCCAATCAACTCATCGATTTTTACCCTTGCTTTCATTTCCGCTATTTTCCTCTCGTCTGGCTGGACATATAAATCATGGGAAATAAGCAACCTTAATGTTATTGTACCTGGTAAATTCAAAATCTGTTGTGAACGGAAGCGGCAGAAATATTCCCGTTTCAATCGATTATCTGCCCCGACCAGCTATTATAAAAATCAAGTGAAAATCCACCAACGCCTGGGAGGTAAAATAAGAATTTATGCCCGTTTAACGAGTGATATCCGGGACCTCGGTGTTTTATTACTTCCTATATCTGCATAACGGTGCAGGCAATATTTTTTACCATTTTAAAAGAAATAATTTCCAATCTCATTATGCGAATTCTGAGAGGTGACGACATTTGTACCAATTGAATTTACTGTTGTTTATTTCGGTGGTATGCCTGGTTGCACTTGCCATTGCAGGGCTGTTTGCCCGGCAGGTGCTGAGGGCAGAGACCGGAAGCGTGAAGATGGCCGAAGTAGCGGCTGCCATCCGTGAAGGGGCCGAAGCCTTCCTGAAAAGGCAATATTCGACAATTGCGATCCTTGCGATCGTTGTGGCGATATTGTTGTTTGGCGCATACATGATCTCAGGTAACTTCGCAATCGCCTGGCACACAGCCGTGGCATTCCTGCTGGGAGCATTTCTCTCCTCTCTGTCCGGGATTATCGGTATGTGGATATCTGTCCGTGCAAACCTTCGTTCGGCGGCAGCCGCAACAAAGAATGCGGGAAAATCGGTTGTCCTTGCGCTCAGGGGCGGGGCCGTATCAGGTCTCACGATCGTATCACTCTCGCTTCTTGGTGTTTCGTTAATATTCTACGCCTTTGGTGCAGACCCCCAGACAACCCCGTTCCTTATCGTCGGGTTCGCCTTCGGTGCATCGTTCATTGCACTCTTCGCCCAGCTTGGCGGTGGGATATATACGAAAGCCGCAGATGTGGGTGCTGACCTTGTCGGGAAGGTAGAAGCAGGGATCCCGGAAGATGACCCCAGAAATCCGGCAGTAATTGCCGATCTCGTGGGAGACAACGTCGGGGATTGTGCCGGCCGTGGAGCTGACCTGTTTGAATCGACGGCAGCAGAGAACATCGGGGCCATGATCCTTGGTGTGGCGCTCTTCCCGGTATTCGGACTGAACGGGATCCTTTTCCCGCTGGTTATGGGGGCATTCGGCCTGATTGCCACGATTGTGGGAATATTCTTCGTCACTGAGAAACTCGCTGACAACGAAGACCCGATGAAAGCATTATACCGCGGTTTTTTTGTCACGGCAATTCTTTCTGCGGTCTTTCTCTATATCGCAACGATTTGGCTGTTCAATAACATCTGGTTCTTCTATGCGGGACTTGTCGGTATCGCGCTCTCCATCGTCTTCGTATACCTTACGCTTTACTATACCGATCACAAGTACCGCCCGGTCAAGTCAATTGCCGAGTCCTCAAAGACCGGCCCCGGGACGAACATCATTTCAGGTTTTGCAGTGGGTCTCGAAACCACCGCTATATCGGCGGTCGCAATTGGCGTTGCCCTGATTGTGTCATTCAAGATCGGTGAACTATCCGGTGTGGCCAACGGGGGCCTCTACGGTACCGCTGTTGCAACAGTAGGGATGCTCTCCACCTGTGCCTACATCCTTGCTATGGACACCTTCGGACCTATCGTTGACAATGCAGGTGGTATTGTTGAGATGAGCGGCGAGTCCGAAGAGACACAGAAGCGGATCTCACGTCTCGATGCGGCAGGAAACACCACGAAAGCACTTACCAAGGGGTATGCAGTAGGTTCCGCCGCACTTGCAGCGTTTCTGTTGTTCAGTGCCTACATGGACGAGGTTACAAAGCTTACCGGTAAGGCCTTTGTCAGTGTCAACCTGGCCCTGGTTCCGGTATTCGTGGGTGCACTTCTCGGTGCGATGCTCGTGTTCCTCTTTGCATCCCTGGCAATAAGGGCGGTTGGAGAAACAGCCCAGTATATCATCCAGGACGTCAGGCGACAATTCAAGGACAAGGGTATACTTGAAGGAACTGTTAAACCAGACTACGCAAGCTGTGTGGATATCACCACAAAAGGCGCGCTCAAGAACATGATCCTCCCAGGGATTGTTGCGATTGCAGTTCCCGTGTTCGTTGGGTTTGCGTTAAAGTATGAGGCAATGGCCGGCTTCCTGATGGTCGCTACCATTACAGGTGTCCTCATGGCCCTGGTGCTGAACAACAGCGGCGGTGCATGGGACAATGCCAAGAAATACATCGAGAGCGGGGCACTCGGTGGGAAGGGAAGCGAGGCCCATAAGGCTGCGGTTGTCGGTGACACCGTTGGCGACCCGTTCAAGGACACAGCAGGACCATCACTCCATGTGCTTATCAAGCTCCTGGCGACCCTTACCCTGGTCCTAGCACCCCTGTATATCTGATGTACAGGTGTTAATTTTTTTTTAATCCGGCGAATAATCGCCATTTTTCAGATAATTTCTGAATTATGCACAGGATATCTGATTAAAAATTATCGGGCCAATTATAAAAACAGACAGCAGTTTCTGTTGACGGTATAACCTGTGTAATATCCTGGCAGGTGACTCTCATCCGAGGACAACCATTTCCTCGCCACTGAAGTCATACACGGTGGGCGCCAGCGTCTGCAAGTCCAGGACTACCGCACGTGCCGGTGTAGGATTAATATTCATCTGCTTCTGAAACGCCGTTTGGGACTGCCAGGTACCTGCATTGATTGCAAGTGTTCCATGGTACTGGACGATCCCCATCACATGAACATGCCCCGTCATGAGAATTTCGGGAATGGGATCAATCAGCAGGTGGTCCTGTCGTTCTGCAGCAATCGGCGTTTTTCTCCCGTAAGTAGGGGCAAGATGGCGGCGTTTGAGCATCCATTCCATCATTGGTGCCGGGTTCTCGTACGAAGCACCAGGAGTGAGGCCGATCTGGTCGTCGATCGATCGCCCATGGTACATCAGTACCCTGACCCCCTGAAGGCTGACAAGAGCTGGGTTTTCGACAAAAACACAATTGTCGGGAAATTTTCCGGTAAATTTTCTTGGAATTGCGGGCTGGGGTTCAACTCCCCGGACCACATCGTGGTTCCCGGGAGCGAGGACGATTTTCAGATGTCGGGGTAACGACTGGAGCAGTTCTCCGAGAAAGTCGTATTGTTCATAGATGTTCTTTATCGTGAGTTCCGCCTCCTGTCCCGGGTAAATTCCGATCCCATCAACAAGATCACCCGCACAAAGGAGATAGGAGACATCAGCCCCGCTAATCCATTCTGAAAACCTTTCCCAGGCGTCATCGAGGAATGTATCGCTGCCAACATGGATATCAGAGATTAATACTGCTTTTCCAGGAGTATCGCTCATATATGGTGCATGGCTGTGTGGAATATCAGGTCTCATAAGCTGATCTGCAAACAGAAGCTTTCCGTCTGATGAGAGCGACCCTTTCACCCCGATAACTTCGTCCGGGAGTAGTGTTTCAGCATCGGAAAACCCTGGCCTGTCCTTGTTGAACAATACTGCGACGGTCCCTGTCGCGTCTTCAACATCAACGCGGCGGTGACCCTTCGTCGTGCTTTTTATCTCTGAAACCAGCCCGATTATCGTGCATTTCTCTTCCCGGTACCGTGGTTTCTTCAGGGCCTCAATCGGCATGGCACTGCACCGGCTCCGGATGAGCCCCCCGAGCTGGTCATACCGGTGTCGGAAATAATGGAGGTAATCTGCCACACCGAGAACACCGCCCGATGATCCTTCGCTGCCGTTGATTATCTCAACTTCAGGGTCGGTCAGGAACCGGGTCCCATCTTTCGAGAGCCCCATCCCCGGGACATGCTGTGCCATTACGACTATTGTATCAACCGGCACAGAAGATACCACTCGTTCCAGCAGGTCATTATCCCCTTTTTCGGCGAGATATCTCACCACTTCAGGATGGACCTGCAATTTTGTATCGAGGAACCGCTGGACAATGGTCTCTGTGTCAAGCATCTGATCTAATAGTATCCCCTGCTGCTCATATAGGATTTTAGATCAGGGTCAGCCGTACTGAGTCGGCCGTATTACAGTACAGGTCTGAAGAGATTGTTTGGACAACGGAAAAATATCTTAGGTCATAACAAAACTCGTGTAATTGAGGCGGGAATTACGCCGTAAGCAAAATATTCCGGATATTTCGTCAATCGGGATGATTTGTGAAGAGTGAACGATTACCGGTACCGGGGTGCTCGCCATTTGCTGGCTGCATCCTTTGGAAATTTACCCAGAATGGGTTATCCTTCCCGATAATCCCCTGCCTCGCGAGAAAGAAGAATGTGGAACTTCGCGGGGATAGACAGAGACTTGTACGATTCCCGAGTTGTCCGATGCGGTCTCCTGTATTATCAGTATTTCATGCCCGGACGCGATTAATTATATGACAATAGTGCATAGATAGAAAGACGAATGAAAGATAGTGGCGAGGATAAGGAAAACACCTCAATTTTTCAGAAATTTAAAAACAGCGATAATAAAGTAGTGTCAATACTCCGGGAGTTCCTGTGGGTAATATTTGTTGTAGGCGCAATTGCCGCTCTTTTATTTGCTGTCAGCGGTACCTGGCCTGCAGTGGTTACAATTGAATCAGAGAGCATGGTGCCACATATGAATGTCGGCGACCTCGTTTTCGTTGTGCAGGCGGATCGGTTTGGCCCGTTGCAGTCATGGACTGAAGGAAAAGAGACGGGATATACAAAATTCGGGGATTATGGGGATGTAATCATTTACAATCCGAACGGGGGAACCAAGTCCGCGATACCCTTTATCGGGGGGATCCACCCGATCATTCACCGGGCAATGGTGTATGAACAACCTGGTAGTCCGCTGGTTGCCTATGTCAACCCAAGTGCCGGGAAACATTCCCCTACAAGTTATATCCCGATAACGAAGGACAACTTCACCGCACAGGGTTCGATTATTCCTTCCCAGAACCCTGATATTGGGTTTATTGTCCCATTGAACGGCACCGATACCCATGGTGGTTATATCACAAAGGGGGATAATAACTGGAGAAGTGACCAGGGATCAGGACTATTGCACTATGCAGATCTCGGACCAATAGAACCGGTCAAGCCTGAATGGATAGTGGGTAAGGCACTCTTCACGATACCCCTCGTGGGGTATCTGCCGCTTAATATAATCCCTGTGGCAGTCATCATCATCCTGTTAATCCTTCTCCACGAGTGGTATCTCCGGAAAAAGGAAAACAGCAAAATTCAAACCAGACCCGGTAAAAAATCTAAAAACAAAAAATAGTAGAATGAGGTGGAGATGGACCTGGACAGGCTGTTAACCGATGTCACTGAAGGATATCGCCTGACTGAGCAGGAAGCCACGATCCTTCTCAATCTCCGGGGCCCCGATCTGTTCTCCGTTCTCGCTGCTGCAGATGTGGTACGGGAGAAAAAGGCCGGGAACATCATCACCTACGTGCGTAACCAGAATGTACATATCACGAATATTTGTAAAAATCTCTGCGGTTTTTGTGGTTTCGGGAAAAGCCGGGATGATGAGGGGGCATATTGCAATGACCAGGGAGAGATCGAAAAGAAGGTGGCCCTCGCGATGGAGAGGAACGTCACAGAAATATGTCTTCTCTCGGGTGTACATCCGGATTTTACCATGGAGTCCTATGAGGAGATCCTTAGCTGGGTCTCAAGGGGGGCACCGGGAGTCCATTTACATGCATTCAGCCCGGATGAGGTCGCCCATGCCTCTGAAAGAAGCGGTATCGCCACTCTCGAAGTCCTGGAAAGGATGAAGAAAGCCGGACTAGGCTCACTTCAGGGGACCGCCGCAGAAATCCTTGTGGACGACGTACGATCGGTGATCTGCCCGAATAAACTTACGACCAGTTCATGGACAGATGTCATCAAAGAAGCCCACCATATGGAGATCCCGACGACTGCGACCATAATGTATGGCTCGTATGAAAACGCCGGGGATCGTGCAAAGCACCTGTCCATTCTCCGCGAAATCCAGGACGAGACCGGGGGATTTACAGAACTGGTTCCCTTAACCTATATTCATACAGGTACTCCTCTCTTCCAGCGGGGAATTGCCAAAGCTGGTGCGACCGGTATGGAAGATATCCTTCTGGTTGCGGTTTCACGCCTTTTTCTTGACAATTTTAAAAATATCCAGGTGTCCTGGGGTAAGCTCGGACTGAAGATGAGCGAACTTTCGCTGGCCTCGGGTGCGAACGACTTCGCAGGTACGATGTTTGCAGACGATGTATCAAGAGATGCCGGTGCGGAGAGCGCGGAATACCTTGACCCAGTGGATATGGAACGAATTGCAAAAGACCTCGGCCGTCCTCTCCGGCAGAGAACGACACTGTACAATCTCATATGAAAAATACTGCTCCGCAGATCTCTTCGATATTCTATTATACCGGGGTATATACACCGACGACAGCCGGGCTCCAAATACGGTCATATTTGTAACCCTTTGTCGGAATTTGAGCCCATTTTAACCATTCACCCAGTATGCTGGAAATAGTAGATAAACCCGAAAATCAATTTGGAGATAATAACTCTGTTAAAATGCTCCAATCATTCCTAACGATTTTCAGGGTGTTCTGAAAGTTTACCCTGATCCCTCGGCCCTGCCCTGCCTCTTGATGACCCCGACTGGGATATGCGCGATCCAGTACTTCGAATTTTATAGTCTTCGGGAATCCCGGCCGAAAGAATATCCTATGTGGATGGACTGGAGGATAAAACCCTTTCTGTCTTCGTTTTTCCTTTGTATTTAAAACCGTAGAGATTAAACAAAAGCCTAAAACAATTAATCTGTAGTTGCTATTAGTGTCAGAACTCCGGGTGCGCGCTCTGGATATAAAAGATCATTAAAACACCGTATCATATGCCCGCAGGATGAGAACCCTGGTCGGATAAAACTCACGACCGGTTTCCCGCTGTGATGAACCAGTTTGATTTTCGGATGAAAATATTTCCTGTCGAAGAAAAATATTCTTCAGGAGAGCAGGTCGAGTGCTGCCTTTCCTGTCATACCGGTTGTAATGCCATATTTCTGGGCAGCAGCATTAGTTTCTTTTATTTCGCCTGACATGAGGTCTGAAATTGTCACAACTGATGGGCCCGTGACCGGGCGGACTTTCGCTGCGGGATAGGAAAAATTATTTAGTGCGGAAACATCAAAGGCACCACATCCCACCAATCCGTTCTTGGCGACTACCGCGACGAGGTTGATGCTGCCAAGCGGAATTACGAACCCCCTTCCATCCGAATGCCTGAGTGGTATCGTTTCTTCAATCATGCGTGGTCAACGAAATATGTTGGTGCTGAACGCCCATAATTGTTCAGGAACATTTTTGATCCTCAGGCATTGCGGGGAATTTTGGATGAATTTATCTGTCCTCCCATCCTTCGTCAGATTAGGCATATGAGGTGTTATTCTGTCGACAGATCCCGTCCTGCAATTGCTCGATGATATTCTAGGTGGACACAGGCTCACCGGTCCTGAAGGGAAAACACTTATGTCAGTCAGGGACCGGCGTGTATGGGACATTGCATCAGCGGCGGACGAGGTGCGGGAAAGAGTTACCGGTAACCTGGTCACCTATGTAAGAAACCAGAACGTCAATGTCACAAATATCTGTGTAAATACTTGTGGGTTTTGCGGATTTTCAAAAAAACCCGGGGATGCCGGGACCTTCCGTTTTGGTCCGGAGGAGATCAGGGAAAAAGCAGTTCTTGCAAAGAAACGAAATGTCACGGAAATCTGCACTGTCAGTGGTTTGCACCCTGATTTTGATGCCTCCTCCTATTCCGGGATAATTCGTACCCTCCACCAGGAAGCACCGGAAATTCATATTCATGCAAGTAATCCCATGGAAGTTGCATACGGGGCAAAAAAAAGTGGGATTACCACTGGGGAGATGTTGATCGAAATGAAAGGAGCAGGTCTTGGATCACTATGTGGGACTGCGGCAGAGATCCTCGTTGATGAGGTGCGTGACGTGATATGCCCGGGAAAAATCCGGACATCAGAATGGGAAAAAATTATCCGGGAGGCGCATCTTCTCGACATCCCCACGACAGCAACGATCATGTATGGCCATTGCGAGACTGTTGCAGACCGGATCCAACATTTTGAGATTCTCCGGAACATCCAGGATGACACTCATGGGTTTACCGAATTCGTACCACTCTCGTTCGTACATATGAACACAAAAATTTTCAGGGATGGAATTGCGCGTCCCGGGGCTACCGGCAGGGAAGATATGCTGATGATCGCTGTTGCGAGGTTATTTCTCGATAATATCCGCCATATACAGGTCTCCTGGGTCAAGACCGGTATTAAAATGGCACAACTTGGTCTCATGGCGGGGGCCGATGATATTGGTGGGACAATGTTTGAAGAAAGCATATCTAAAGGGGCAGGTGCATCCAACACCGATTACCTGGACCCGTCGGAAATGAAGGTACTGGCTGATGACCTCGGTCGTGAACTCCGCCAGAGGACAACCCTCTATGCGTTGGTTTAAGGTGTGACACACGGTGAAAAACAGAATTTGCCCTCAAAATGTATTCCCGGTTCCTTCAGTATTTGGAAATTCAGTTTAATTCAAAAAAATTATTGGACCCTTTATCATTTCATGGAGTTTGCCTGACCAGGAATTCTTTCCCTTACCCCCGAAAAATTGAATTATTCCTGCCAGATTACATATTAAAAAAAGATTATATCATCCGGCCGAAGGTTCAGTCTCGTTTATCACGTCGTCAGCATTGAAGTTGCCAAATGAGACAAATTCTATCGGGTTAATACCGGTTATTCTCTGCGCCCCCTGTTTTCAGATTCTTCCTCAACAAATTCTTCAACATCCCGGTACGCCCGCCGCAGGATGCTGGCCAGCGGGGCGAGTGCAATCCAGGAAATTTGCGCGATGGATGTACTGATAAAGGCAACAGGGATCGATATAAGAAAAATCGCTATTACGAGCAGTTCCCGGTGATAATTGAATTTGATCATCCTTGCGTCCAGGCGGGGATCGATAAGATGGTGATTCCTGGATGCGTACATCCAGATGATTATTAGTATAGCCCCGGTTACAACCTGCATTGCAGCAAACAGAACTGTTGCAAGTTCGAAACTTCCATACCGGATAATCAGGTTGGTCAGGAAAGGAATTATCGTAATACACAGGAGAAAATAGAAATTGAGGCTGATAAGGGTAGAATTACAACGTTTTATGTAGGTAAACACCCGGTGGTGACCCCGCCACCATGATGCGATCACAAAAAAACTGATAAAATAGCTGAGAAAGGTCGGTAACATGTCGGCGAGGTCGGTGGCTAACTCGTTTTGAAGCGCACCGGGGGATAATACCGGGGCTATAAGCGAAAGGGCAAGTAATGTAACGGCAAAGGCAAATACCCCGTCGCTAAGTGCTAAAACCCGGTCTAAATTTTTACAAACCGGGTCATGTCCCGTTGGGCTCCGGGGTGCGGTGGATGTTGACGGGTCAGCAACCGGTGGAGACGTCAATATCCGAGTTATTCACATGAAAGGATAAAAAGTATGCCTGTTTGAAAATGTTATTCGTTCCCTGTGTGGAAAAGCCGGGATATTTTATCCCCAATCTTCTTTGCATGAGCAATTGCATCGGTGTCGTTAAGAACATCCCCTGCAAGATACCCCTTTCCTTTCACATGCCCCATATAGGAAAATTCATGAGCTGACAGGAATCCCTCTATGGTCTGGATTGTTCTTGAACCGCCCTTATCCGCTTCAACCGAAACAGCCACGGCCTTTCTGCCTGCAAGTCTCCTGTCGTGATAATAGGAATATGTCCTGTCGATGAAGTTCTTAAGTTGTCCCGATACGTCGTAATAATATGTCGGAGACCCGATCACGAGCACTTCGCAATCAAGCATCCGCGAAGCGACGTCTTCCCAGTCGTCGTCGGTTATTGAACATTCATGTTCTTTTTTGCATTTCTCACAACCAATACAGGGAAGGATCTTCTTATCGGCAAGGGAAACATATTCTGTTGTCAGGCCCTTGTCTTCGCATTGTCTGAGTATGATATTCACAAGCCTGCTCGTATTGCCTTCTTTTCTCATGCTGCCTGAGATCCCTAGTACCTGCATACCATCACCATCAATCAACACTATCCCTGCTTGGTATTGATTGTTGCGATTACCGGCTCGAGACCGATCGTCACCATCACCCGGGTAATCATATCGACGGGATCCCTGTCAAAATAGGAAAGGTGCGAGTTACAATGACAATCACTGCATCCGAACGCTGCAACCGGTATTCCACCGACGGCTTTTGCGAGATCGCATTCGACAGATCGTGTCGTGCGTGCACATTGTACCGAGAGGAGGGTAGCCTCCAGATCTCCCAGCAGGTAATCAATATGCCAGTGTCTCGTTTGTTTTTTGAACCTCGCGAGACTGATGTGGCGTTGCACACGTTTAAGGCCGCCCGGGCCCTGCGCCGAACCCGCGTAGACATACCAGCCACGTGGAAACATAAGGTTCCCTAGGGCGCCCACCCGGATTGTTGATGCCTCGAGGAATAATACGAGACAATATACACCTTTCTCCATTGGATGCCCCTTTCAGGGACAGGACAACCGGATCAGTTCACGTGCGGCTGCGATATGGCGGCCCCCACCCTTCACGGACGGATCGCCGTGCCCCGGGTAAAGTCCCCGGATGTCCAGTACAGAAAGCCTCTCGATTGACCTGATTAATTCGTCCAGGCTCCCGCCGGGAAAATCAAACCTGCCAAACCCGCCATCGGTAAATACAGTATCCCCTGAAATGAGGTCTCCGCTGGTCTCGTCCAGAATACAGATGCTTCCTGGTGTATGGCCAGGGGTGTGGATGATCAGGAGATCACCTATACGGTCACCGTCTCTCAACAGGATGTCGGCTGCGATCCCTGGAGAATGGGAGGCAAAATGCATGGAAAGACTCTGTGCATCTTCGAAAAGCCCGGATGCATCATCATGGTGAATGTATACCTCTGCCTTACACATCGTGGCAATTTCCTTTACATAGGCAGTGTGATCGAAATGACAATGGGTAAGAACGATTTTCCTGATGGTGCCCCTGTATTTCGAGACAGCCATCGGCGTAACACCTGCATCAACGAGTACATCACCGATAAGGTACGAATTGGCAAATACCGGGTCTCCGGGAATCCATTGGACGGGCATGCACAATAATAAGTCACGGAGACAAATGTGTTTTATGTATACCCTCGTCCAGGAATGCCACAACGGAGTCCCTGCTGTCGTGGAGCAAACAGCCAGGGTCGAGGGAATCGCGCCCCGGGACCTTGCTAAAAGCGTTGCAAGGGGTCGTGTGGTAATCCCCTCGAATCCAAACCGGAAACATCGCGTTTGTGCTGTTGGCGAAGGCTGTTCTGTCAAGGTCAATGTTAATGTCGGAACCTCGGGCGAACGGTGTGATGTAGACCTCGAGGTAAGAAAAGCAAATGCTGCAATAACGAACGGGGCCGATACCCTGATGGATCTCTCGACCGGAGGGGACCTCGCGGAAATCAGGAAAAAAATTCTCGCCCTCGATGTACCGGTCGGAACCGTTCCTGTTTATGAAGCAGTCCGTAAAGCCGGTAACGTGGCGGATGTCGACTCAGATACGTTATTTAATATCATCCGTCAGCATTGCAGGGACGGTGTTGACTTCCTGACTCTTCATTGCGGTGTGAATTACGATGCTCTTGCTGCACTGCGGGCAGACCCGAGGCTTATGGGGGTTGTCAGCCGGGGAGGTGCCTTTCATATTGCGATGATGGTCCAAAGGGAAGAAGAGAACCCGCTGTTCAGGGAATTCGAATACCTTCTTGATATTCTGGCAGAGTCGGATGTGGTAATCAGCCTCGGCGACGGAATGCGGCCGGGATGCCTCCAGGATGCGGGACGGAGAGCAAAGACCGTTGAGTACCTGACACTTGGCGGCCTTGCCGGCCAGGCCCTTGACCATGGTGTCCAGCGCATGGTCGAGGGACCAGGTCATATCCCGATGCACCAGATCGGGTACAATGTAAAGGTGATCAAGGAATTGACCGATCATGCTCCGCTTTATCTGCTCGGACCGCTTGTCACCGATATCGGGGCAGGGTACGACCATGTCGTCGCAGCCATTGGCGGGGCGATCGCCTGTAAGAACGGTGCAGATTTTCTCTGCATGGTAACACCCGCAGAGCACCTTGCCTTACCTGATGTTGACGATATTATTGAGGGGACGCGGGTAGCCTGCCTGGCGGCTCACATCGGTGATATGGCGAGACGGAAAGATGATGCGGTAATGCAGAGGGAATCGCAGATGGCTGATGCCCGCAGAAGACTGGACTGGGAAAGCCAGTTCAGACTCGGTCTCTTTGGTGACGTAGCAAGAAAAATTCACGAGAGAGACGGCCAGCTTGAGACCTGTTCGATGTGTGGGGACCTTTGTGCGATGAAACTGGTGAAGGACCTGTTTGAAAAGGACCCTGTCCAAAAAGGAAAAAAATAGACCCTCTCAGCAGAAGATGAAATATTAGCCCCCGATTAAAAAAATCTGAAAATGGAATACCTATCCTGTATAAACCATTAGTAGAGGACAGGGTCTGACAGGTTAGAAAAAAGGAACTGGTGGGAGGGTCCGAACCTTTCCTATGTCAGTTTCAGGATCCGAATTGCAAGCCACGCTGCATTTTCCCCGTTATCGACCCCCACGCATGCTACGGGGACACCTTTTGGCATCTGGGCTATAGAGAGCAGGGCATCCATACCGTTCAGAGTCCCGCTTACGGGGACACCAATAACCGGCTTGTCGGACCTCGATGCAATAACCCCTGGAAGCGCCGCGGAGAGACCGGCAATCGCGATAAAAATTTTCGCGGTGCTGGCCTTGATATATGCATCGAGCTTATCCGGATCGCGGTGAGCGGAAATGATTTGGGCGTCATATGAGACACCATTCTCGCCAAGGATTTTTTTTACCTTATCGGTAATCGCTGCGTCAGATGTGGATCCGGAAATAATAGCTACGTCTGCCATGGAAGCCATCCAAACTTATATTTTGTCTCTATTAATATACTATGGGCTGATTACGAATGGAAAAAGAACCACTCCTGATGCTGCCGGGTCCCGTTCCCATGCCGGAACGGGTCAGGTATGCGATGATGCGCCAGGCCATCAACCACCGGGGGGCCGAATTCGGGCAGGTATATGCAGATTGTGCCCGGGTCCTTAAGACCTGCTTCGGAACCAAAAATGATCTCTTTGTGATCAGTGGCTCCGGAACGGCGGCAATGGAGGCAGCCGTAGCCAACTTTGGCCGGGATAAAGAAATCGCCTGCCTGGTTAACGGCAAATTCGGTGAACGTCTTTTTAAAATCGCCGGAAGATATGGAAAGGCCACAGAAATCGGGTCTTCGTGGGGAACACCGCTCGATCTGGCGGCCCTTGAAGTAAGGCTCGATGCCGGTGCCGAGGTCGTCACCCTCGTGCACAATGAAACCTCTGCCGGTATACTGAATCCTGCCGCGACAGTCGGGAAGCTCGCACGAAAATATGATGCCCTGTTCCTTATGGATGGGATCACTTCAATTGCCGGGGATAAGGTAGATTCTGATGCCTGGGGTGTTGATGTGGCACTGGTCGGATCACAGAAGTGTCTTGCCGCACCTGCAGGCTTGTCAGCGATCTCGGTGAGCGATCGGGCCTGGGAGCGGTATACCAGGAATCCCCCATATTACCTCGACCTCGCTGCATACCGGAAAAGTGCCGGTTCCACACCGATGGAAACTCCGTACACCCCGGCCGTACCCCTGTTCCTTGCGCTCAGGGAAGCATGCCTGATCGTCGAGGAGGAAGGGCTCAATAACCGGATCTCCCGACACATGAGGCTTTCAAAGGCTGTAAGAGCTGCAGTGGAAACCTGGGGACTTACCATGTTCCCGAAGATTGACAACCTGCATTCATACTCGAACACGGTGACTGCGGTCAATATTCCGGATTCCGTTAAAGACAGCGATCTACGTGGAACGGTTAAGAAAATGGGGATTGAGATGGCAGGTGGACAGGACCACCTGAAAGGAAAAATATTCCGTATTGGTAACATGGGTTCGGTTGGGGCACCAGAACTTCTTGCGACTCTTGCAGCAACAGAATATGCACTCAGGAAACAGGGCTTCAGCGTGAAAGGAAATGGCCTGCAGGCCGCCTGCGAGGTGCTCGGATGAAGGTAGGTGTCGCCGATACCACCTTTTCACGAGTTAATATGGGAAAAATTGCCATTGAAGAACTAAAAAAACATGCAAGCGTGAGCATCGAGCGGGTGACGGTCCCGGGAATCAAGGATCTCCCGGTTGCCTGTAAGAAGCTGATCGAAGAGAAGAACTGCGAAATTGTCATGGCCCTTGGTATGCCGGGTGGAAAGGAAAAAGACCGCCTTTGTGCCCACGAGGCATCACAGGGACTAATAATGACGCAGCTGATGACAAATACCCATATTATCGAGGTTTTTGTCCATGAAGATGAAGCGAAGGACGACGCGGAACTTGCCTGGCTGGCCGCCAGCCGGACACGGGAACACGCGGTAAACTCAGTGAAACTTGTCCTCTACCCGAAAGAACTGCAAAAGGAAGCAGGGACAGGACAGCGACAGGGTTTCGAAGACAGCGGTCCCGCACGCCAGTAGAGGTCTCGCTGAAATTGGGACAGTTTATGAATAATCAGTAATGATAAGATAACTGAGGAAAATATATGGCGCAGAAGGCGATAAAACTCGGATTTGTAGTCGCAGAATTCAACCGCGACATCACTTACATGATGGAAATCGAGGGCAGGGAACACGCTGCGTTCCTTGGTGCAGAGGTATCGGAATGCATCTATGTCCCCGGGGCGTATGATATGCCTCTTGCCATCAAGAAGATGTTAAAAGATGGAAATGTCGATGCGGTGGTAACCATTGGCTGCGTGATCGAGGGGTCGACCCAGCATGACGAGATTGTAGTGCAGCATGCGGCAAGGAAAATCATCGACCTCTCTCTCGAATTCGGGAAACCGGTCACACTCGGTATATCCGGACCCGGAATGACAAGACTCGAGGCGAATGACCGGATAGATTATGCGAAGCGTGCCGTTGAATCAGCAATCAAACTGGTCCAGAGATTGAAATGAGGGAATTATCCGGCAAGATTGCTGGCATTGCCCCATCAGCCACGATGGCGATCTCGAATGAAGCCAAGAAAATGCAGGCCGCCGGGATCGATGTCATCAGCCTGTCTATAGGGGAGCCGGATTTTGATACTCCTGCGCACATCAAAGACGCCTGCATTGAAGCACTGATAAGGGGTGAGACTCATTATGCTCCTAGCAACGGGCTGCCCGAACTGAACCAGGCGATAGCAGAGAAAATCGAAAAGGAGAACCACTTTCCCTGCAAAAAAGATGACGTTATTGTCACCTGCGGTGCGAAGGATGCCATCTACGAGGCAATGGAGGCAGTTCTGGACAATGGCGATGAGGCGATAATCCTCGACCCTTCCTGGGTAAGCTACGAACCCTGTGTGCAGATTGCCGGTGGCAAGGCAGTCCATCACCCGTTGAACATGCGGAACTTCCAGGTCGATGAATCCCTGGTTGACAAGATTACAGGGCACACCCGGATGATTGTAGTCAATTCCCCTTCTAACCCTTCGGGTTCCGTGCTTGATAAAGAGTCTCTCGGGTTGATTGCAGATACATGCGAAGATTATGATCTTATTGCGTTGTCCGACGAAATTTATGAGAAATTACTATATGGAAAGAAGCATATCTCCCTCGCCTCGATCAAGGATATGACGGAACGAACGATAACGGTGAATGGATTTTCTAAAGCTTATGCAATGACCGGGTGGCGTCTGGGTTACGCGATAGCACCACCAGCGATCCTCCGCCGGATGTCTATTGTGCAGCAGCACACGATCAGTCATCCTACCAGTTTCGCCATGTGGGGCGGACTTGCGGCGATTCAGGGCGACCAGTCATGCGTTGAAATGATGAGGCAGGAATTTGCCAGACGCCGCAATTACCTGATGTCCGAGCTCTCGAAGATGGGATTTGAATCGGCTCCCGCAGACGGTGCATTTTATGCCTACATCCGGATTGAAGGGGATGATATGGAACTTGCAAGCACCTGGCTGAAAGAACTGCAGGTTGCCGTAACCCCCGGAACTGCTTTCAATACGCCCGGGTGGGAACGTTTATCGTATGCTACATCGATGGCCCAGCTGGGAAAAGCGGTAGAACGTATCAGGGCAGCAATATCCTGCTGAAATCTTCCTTTTTTTATACATCGGATCCCTCGATGGAAGGTCAGAGAGGCCATACATGCAAAAAGGGCTATCTAAAGGCCAAACGGGATAAATAAAAGCCGGTATGCCGATATTAAATTTAAAAACCGTTGGTATTTAATATAATTGCGCGACAACCTATGGATTGAAATGAACCAACGCTGGCTATGATGAAGGGATGATAAGGTAGTACCGGGAAGTCCCTGAGCAGTCATCCACCAGGAACAGGAGGGACCTCAGTGAACTATCTTTCAAGATTTTATTATCAGTACCGCCGAACCATCAAGGCGGTACAACTTTACTTACTCATCGCCGGTCCTGGTCTGATTGTCATGGTTGCTGACAATGATGCCGGTGGAATTACAACCTATGCTGCAACCGGTGCCAAATTCGGCTATGCACTTATATGGTTCCTTGTTTTACTGGGACCCGTTGCATACTATGTGCAGGAAATGACAGTACGGCTTGGTGCAGTGACCAAACATGGTCATGCTGAGGCCATTTTCGAGGCATTTGGTCCTTTCTGGGGTTGGTTTTCTCTTCTCGATCTGTCACTTGTCAATTGGCTTACCCTGATAACGGAATTTATCGGGATGACTGCGGCACTCAGTATTTTCCATGTTCCACCACTTCTTACCGTTCTGATTGTAATCGGGATCATGGTGTTCATGGTATTTCAGGGAAGGTACTGGACCTGGGAGAAAATTGCGATGTTTTTCTGCTTGTTAAACCTGGTCTATATCCCAGCTGCTTTTATGGTGCATCCCTCGGTCGGGAGCATCCTGCAACAGGGAATTATCCCGAATTTCCCGGGTGGAATTACGGGGACGTTAATTTTCTTCCTTATGGCAAATATCGGGACAACGATAGCACCCTGGATGATTTTTTTCCAGCAGAGCGCCGTTGTCGATAAGGGTATGGGAAAAAAAGACATTCCATGGGGGAAGTTGGATACCGTTATTGGCGCAATATTTACCATCTTAATAGCAGTTTTCATTGTGGTTGTTACGGGAACGCTCCTCTATGGAATGGACATTGAGAGTGCTGCCCAGGCGTCTCAAATACTGATGGGCTCAAACCCGTTTGTCGGGACCCTCCTGGCGATTGGCCTTTTTAACGCTGGTCTCCTTGGGGCTATCTGTATCTCGCTCACAAGTACCTGGGCATTTGGTGAGGTGTTTGGATGGGCTCATTCACTAAATAACCGGATCCGCGAAGCACCCTGGTTCTATATTTTTTATATATTTGTTCTCTCATCTGCGGGTCTTGTTGTTCTTATCCCGGGTGCTCCGCTGGTACTCATAACCCTGTTTGTCCAGGTGATTGCGGTCACCCTGCTCCCGGCAGCATTGGTGTTCCTGATCCTCCTCCTGAACAACGAGGAGATAATGGGAGAATATCGGAACACGACGGTTCAGAACATTGTAAGCATTACGATAGTTTTTGCAGTCATTATCCTCTCGACCACGTATGCGATCAGCGTCATTTTTCCGGAGTTATTCCACTGAGGTGAAAAAAATGGAAAAGACAGAACCAACGAGTAAACCAGGCAGAACCGGGGGAAATGTCGGCAGGTTTACCGGCAGGTATTTTTCACGGATCATTGAGATTAACAGAAAATATGCGACCCCGAAAATCAAAATGACAAGAACAGTAAGAGTAGCGCTTTTAGGGCTCAGGATTTACCTTATTATACTCGTCCTGATTCTCGCATATAAATTTTACACACTGGTAAAAGTATGAGGTGATAGCGGTGGAAGATAATAACTCCAAAAACAAGGTCAAACGGGAAGAAGAATATTTCCTGTCAGAGCTAATCGGACTGAAAGTTCGCCGGGATGGGAAAAAAATTGGTTCGCTTTCGGATTTTATACTTGTGGAAACCGGGAAAATCCCGGAAGTAACCCACCTTGTCATCACAAGGTCGTTTGGATATCCCTCGCTGCTCATACCAATGCAAAAGGTCCTTTCATTTTCCAGGAAGCAAATTGACCTGCAGATCGAATCAATCGAACAATATGAAGGTTCGCCTGCAGAAACCGCGTTCCTCCTTAAGGATCATATCCTTGACAAAAAAGTCATCGATATCGAGGACAAGGAAGTCGAAGTTGTTTACGATATCCGTTTGGTATTCCGCAATGGGAAACTCTATGTAACCGATGTCGATGTAAGCCGTTACGGGCTTCTACGTAGGATCGGGCTGAAATCTATATCGGATCTTATTCACAATCTTAATCCCGAACGTAAGGAACAGATGATCTCCTGGACCTATGTGCAACCCCTGCCCAGCCCGATGGGCAGTTTCAGGGGCAACGTCAAACTGAAAGTTTTGATGGAAGCCCTGTCAGAAATCCACCCTGTAGACCTTGCAGATATCCTTGAAGAACTCGACAATGAGCAGCGGGTAGTAATATTCTCGGAACTCGGAACCGAACGGGCATCCGATACCCTTGAGGAGATCGATCCCCACGTCCAGCGTGAACTTGTATCCTCCCTGAAACGGGAGAGAGTTGTTCAGCTGATCGACGAAATGACTCCTGGTCAGGCGGCCGATATTCTGTCGGTCCTTCCCGCATCTGATGCAGAGGAGATCATCCAGGCGCTTGACAAAGAAAATGCGAAAAAGATACGTGCTATTCTCGAAAAACAGGAAGAGACCATTACAGACTACGCAACCTCCGAGTACATCAGGTTTCCTCCGGAGATGACGGCAGAACAGGCAATAAACCAATATGCAACTGTTGCGAAAGGAAAAGATGTCATAATGTATGTTTATGTAGTGGACCGGGAAGAGCACCTGCTCGGGGTGATCGATATCAAAGAGCTACTTCAGGCAGACGATATGAAAAAACTTGAAGAAATCATGGTTTTTGACTATATCAGCCTAGGCCCTGTAAGTACATTGAAAGATGCCCGCCGGATGTTTGACCGGTATGATTTCCGCTCTCTGCCGATTACCGGTGAAGGGAATAAAATGCTCGGGGTTGTCCCATACCGAGACGTGATGAACCTCACTCATCATTTTATTGAATAAAATGTCATGTTACGCTCTCTTCTTCTTCCTTTTATTATCCAATTAACCCCTTTCAAAACTACACTCCTCCTGGGTGAATAATCCTGAGGGGTTATTGACAAATAATGATTTTAACAGGTTCAAAATAAAATTTTGACCGGTGAATATTAAGAAAGAACCACAAAGACCGGCAAAGCCAGAAATGGTCTTCATGTCATATTATCTCGTTTTTACTGCCTGATTCTGCTTTTTAATCCTGTTCAATTGTTTGTCATTAAAACAACAACACCTTCCTTTACTTATATATACAGACAAGTATGAACAATGTAGATAATCTGGTATCTATGATTCAGAAAATAATCGATGCGTTAACTCATCCGGATTCATTCTTTGAGGAAAAGATAAAATCCGAAGTAGATCTGAAAACCCCCTTCCTGTTTGTTGCAATTGTGGGGATTATCGGTGCAATTTATGGGTATGAGATTGGTTCCCTGACAGGCAGGATGTTCGCTGCGGCAGGTGCCGGTATGGGTATATTTGTCGCAATATCCTCCATAATCGGGGCATTTATCGGGGTCGTTGTATTCTGGTTGATCGGGTCGGCAATTTTTTATCTCGTCTCTATGGCCTTCAAGGGGACCGGGTCTTTTAACAGGACCCTCGAGGGTGTTGGTTATGGGTTTATTCCACAGATTTTTGGAAGCCTTATAACACTCGTTATGGGATTTTACTATCTCCCAATGGTCCAGGTTCCGGTAGTGCGCTCGTTTACAGACCCGACTATTATTCAGAATGCGGTTTCAAGTCTCATGAATGATCCGGCAATGCTGGAACTTACGAGGGTAAGTGTGGTAATCGCTGTCATTTTTCTTCTGTGGAGTGCCAATATCTGGATTTATGCGCTTAAATACGCCAGGAACCTTTCAGTGAAACATGCAGCAGTTACAGTCCTGCTCCCGGTAATTATTTATATCATCTATACTTTGTTCATGACATTTGTGGGCTTTTCTGCCCTCGGAGGACACTAATGAAAATAAAATCCCAGGAATCACTTTCATCTGGAAGGAGATCTCTGTTCAATATCATCATTACCCTGATAGTTATCTCTTCCGTGACGTTCACCGCTATGGCAGCATCAGTTGATTCGTCAGGATCGGCCGCCACTTCAGGATCAACTACCACGACTCTTTCTCCTGCATTTACCCAGGTGACAGTGAGTGACGTAACAATAGACCCCGGAACATTCGCAACAGGCGATGTGGGCACAATAGCAGTCACGGTTCAGAATACCGGGTCCCAGAGTGTTACTATCCGCCGGGCTACTCTTTCCGACGGGGATATCACGCTGCTTTCTGATACCACATATGACAGTGTCGGATCGATTGGAGCTGGAAATAAGATGCCTTTTACCTTTACGGTAAGGGCAGACGTGCCTGAAGGCATTTATTACCCCGTGTTCTCCCTGGAATTCCAGGATACCGGATTTCTGCGTTATCCTCTAAAATTAGAGGTGAAAAATTCGCCTGTGGTTCTTTCAGTCACGGATAAGCCCGATACATTTGTGCAGGGGAAAAAAAGTATTGTCACTTTGTCATTGAGCAACCTTCGAACGAATGAAATAAAAAACGTTATTATTACGCCAAACGTTTCCACTGCTGATATTATCCCCCAGAATATTGTGATAGATACGCTTAGTCCTGGTCAGACTGCCAATCTCCTCTTTAATATTACCCCGAAAACTCCGACCGATATAGAATTCACTGCGGTTTACCTGAATGGTCCGAATACGCACCAGGTCGGACTCCTACTCCCAATCCAGTTCAATAATGATAAAACCCAGGCGGACCCTGTTATCAGTAATATCGTTTCGGCATCAGATGGGAGCGATATCCGGATTACCGGTGATGTGACAAATTCAGGTTTGCAGGATGCAAAATCAGTTACAGTCACAGCGGGCAATCCGGCAATTCCCGTCGATCCATTCAAGGTCTACGCGGTTGGCCTGCTGAAGCCGGACGATTTCTCAAGTTTTGAGTTAACTGTCAGTCCGGACAGCCCGAATGAAGTCCCTATTATCGTGAGTTACAAGGACCAGGATGGCAATGTGTATACCCGAAGTATTGCGGCTGACATTTCCCTTGCCAAGACACCGAAAGGAAGCGGCACAACCTCGTATGTTCCATGGATAATTGTTGGTATTATCGCCATCGTAGTCGCGTTGGTAATCGGATACCAGTATATGCGAAGAAGAAAACAGTGAGGGGAATTTTATTCCTGATATACCTGTAATCCGACTGGTAGACGTCCGAAAGGTCTACAAACTCAAAGCAGGGGATGTCACTGCGCTCCAGGGGATATCATTCGATATCAACAAAGGTGAATTTGTGGCAATCATGGGGCCGTCGGGTTCGGGAAAATCAACTCTCCTTAACCTGATCGGATGCCTGGATGTTCCCACCTCGGGAGAGTCGATTCTCGCCGGACGTAATGTCAAGGACATGTCCGATGATGAGCTCACCTTCCTGAGAAGAGATGAAATCGGGTTTATTTTTCAGAAATTTAACCTGATACCCTTACTTACTGCATATGAAAATGCAGAATACCCGATTATCCTCCAGAAGGGGCATATGGATGAAGAGGGAAAGACCAGCAGGATGCTGAAACTGGTCGGGTTCGGCGATGACCTGATGACCCACAAACCAAATGAGCTTTCAGGGGGACAACAGCAACGTGTTGCAATAGCAAGGGCACTCGTTAATGATCCGGCACTGCTCCTCTGCGACGAACCAACGGGGAATCTTGATTCTGTTACCGGGGCCCAGATTATGGATATCCTGAAAGGCCTTAACGAGCAGGGGCGGACAATCGTGATGGTCACCCACGACCCCAATATCGCCAGGTCTGCACATAGGACAATCAATATTATTGACGGCAGAGTGGCGGCATGAAAAAGAAGAAAAATGTGTTCTTCCAGTTGGCCAGCAGGAATGTCAGGCTCAACCTGTCAAGATCGCTTCTCGCCGCCCTTGGCATTATTATCGGTGTCGTTGCGATTACCACAATGGGGATTCTTGGCGCCAATATTCAGCTTGCAGTCTCCTCGAATCTTTCGAGCAGTGCGAATGCGATCATTGTCACACCTGATGCTGGGGGTTCGGGAGGTTTCGGCCCTCCATCGGGAGGGACAACAAGTCTTCTCATCACTGACAACCAGGTGAGAGAGATCGAACAGGCGGCAGGACATAATGTCGTAGTTCCCATTCATTCGGGCTCAGATTTCATCCAGGTCGGAACAAAAGATAAAAAGAGGGTGACCATATATGGCCTTCCGCCGGATAAAGTCACAAATTTCGTTGAAATCGCAGAAGGTAGCACGTTAAGAGGTGCTTCAAGCGGGGTACTCGTCGGTTCAACGCTTGCCAGAGACGAGGACATCACCGTAGGGACACGGATAAAAATTGGGGACGAGTCAACCGGGACGAACGAAGTTGTAAGGGTGATAGGTATCCTGAAACCCAAGGGTTTTGGGATCGATCTCATGCCCGACAATGGAATTATTGCAGCTGATCAATGGTTCACATCGGTATATGGTCACCAGGGCGAATATCCGCAGGTCGATGTTCTGATCCAGTCGATCAATGACATTCCTACGGTAAAGGATGCGATCGATAAAAAGATGAATAAAAAGATCAAGGTGGTCAGTATTACCGATTCGGGGGCCTTACTCGAGACCATAAATGCCACGATCGGTCAGATTGGGACATTCATTATCCTCCTGGGTGGAATTTCACTTCTCGTTGCATCGGTGAGTATTTTTAATGTCATGATGATGTCGGTAAAAGACCGCGTTAATGAGATTGGTGTATTAAGAAGTATCGGGACCACCAGGGCAGAAATTCGTAAAATGTTTATATACGAGTCATTTATTATCGGGTCCATCGGTGCCGGGATCGGCGGGTTGATGAGTTTCATTGGTGGGTACCTTCTCGTCCAGCTCATAGGGACCGCGAATTACTTCTTCACACCACCAAGTATTATTTATGTACCCTACGGGATGGCAATAGGTATCGCCGTATGTCTGCTCTCTGGCCTGTATCCGGCTGCAAAGGCCGCGAATCTCAACCCGATCGAGGCACTTAGAAGTGAATAAATGGGGCCGAGGGCCGGGGATGATCTGCGGATTCCGGCCCAATGAATTTCATGGAATGGCGAACTTCAAAATGATACTTGTTATGGAACCCCCTCTCAAATCTCAATGAACGGCAGTTATTCGAAACAGGTATCCGGGATTCCCATGGTATGTCCCGTGATTTAATCTAAAATTCTCGTGAAAAAAATGAAAGAACGTCACAGGCAACGAAAATTTGAGGGGATGTTCATCCCCGCATTTATTTTGATCGGTGTGGGTGCAGGTCTCCTCTTCGGGCGGCCGGATGTTGGTGCTGTTATCGGGCTTGGGATAGGTTTTGTTTCAATGGGAATTGCAAAAATGGTTCACGCTTCTGATAAAAATTTATCGGCAGTTATTGTCCATTCGTCCTTCCCGGTTCTTATTGGCGGCCTTTTCATTATTGGAGGGTTTGGCCTGATCTACTTTCCTGCGTTAATCTGGCCTTATTTCGGGGCATTTGCTTTAATTATAGCAGGTATATGGTTCCTTTTCAGGGCATCAACCCGCAGAATAGAAGAAATGCCAGAAGAGGAGCATGGTGAATGAATTCATTCAATAGGACACCTTCCCTCATGATCTCGATGAACAGTATGGATCCCGTGGGTTCTCGTAACTTGAGACTTCCAGACCATCCGATGGAGTTTAATTATTGAATATATCGCCATTATCTCATTGCACGGATTTGTCGGCCTGTATTCTACAGGGAATAATCATTTCCCGGATCAGCGGCTTTCGTGGGGACCCTTATGGTTTAGTTCCTTCCTTGCCAGACCAATAGCAACACTCGGAGATACCGCCTTCGGGCATACCTTTGTACAGTTTGTATGGAATTCGCATGCCCACCACCCAGATCCGGTATCTGCTGTCAGAATCCGCGATCCGGGATCCCTTTCCCTCGGGTCTATATGGAACCGGTACAGCATAGCAAGAGCGGCAGGGCCGGGGTATTCTGTGTTTCTGCTGTTCACCGGGCATGCGCCGAAACATGCACCACAAAGGATGCAGTTTGTATATAGTTCCAGGTTCTTTACGACAGCCGGTTCCATCCGGAATTCCTTTCCCGGTAATGGTTCCCTTGGGTGAAATACAGGGTCTATCTGCTGCAGGAAATCGAAAAATGATTTCATATCGACAACCAGGTCTTTTAGTACCGGGAGATGAGGAAGGGGTTCGACGAGCACCTCGGTATCCGGATCCCAGGGTGTCGTCACTTCCAGGGCTGGGTATGGCGAAAGATGAACCTTGCTCGTCTCATTTGCAAGATCTTTCACTTGGGTACGACAGGCAAGCCTTGGTACCTTGTTGATTAACATCGCGCAGGTCCCACAGACTGCACCCCTGCATGACGACCGAAAAGACAAGCCCGGTTCCTGGCGCTCCTGGATTGAGATTAATGCTGAAAGTACCGTTATTCCCGGGATCTCTGCGACCTCAAAAATTTGGTAATGTGGGTCGCCATTACCCGGACTATAGCGGAACACCCGGAATATCGTCAATATTCACGCTCCTTTACAGGAAACATCCCAAGACTGACGGGACTGGTCCCGATCGTAACTGCCCCGTCTTTACCTTTAACCGCAAGTGAATGATGAAGGTAATGATCGTCATCCCGTCCCGGGTAGTCTCTTCTTGCATGCGAGCCTCTGCTCTCGTTTCGTGCAATAGCGCCCCTGGCAACGGTTTCCGCAATCAAAACCATACCGCAGATTTCAAGGAAATGGACCAGGGGGAGATTATAGGGCGAATTCAGGAGTGGCACACGGGCATTACTGCACCGATCCCTGAGTCCGAGAATTTCACTAAGACCCTCTGCCATCAGGGGGCCGTCCCGATAGACTCCGAACGAATCCATCATTGTTTTTTTGAGAGCATCGCGGATATGGTAGATGTCCTCCCCGGCCCCCTCATGGGGAAGGCTTTCAATACGGTGTCCCTCTTCGAAAATCGCCTCTTCAATAGTTAATAACTTCGGTTGTTCAAGTACCGGGAGGTCTTTGATAATAGTCTCTGCAACAATTTTTCCAAAAATCAGGGTATCGAGAAGGGAATTTCCACCGAGCCGGTTTGCCCCGTGAACGCTGACGCATGCACACTCCCCGGCCGCATAGAGTCCCGGTAACCTGGTCCTTCCCGATACATCGACATCGATACCCCCCATTGAATAGTGCTGTGCCGGCTGGACCGGCACCGGTGTATTGACGGGGTCAATCCCGGCGAAGTCAAGGGCGATCTGGCGGATACCCGGGAGACGTTCGTTAATTAACGGCTCGCCAAGGTGGGTCAGGTCAAGGTGGACATACCCCCCGGGAAATCCTTGCCCGCCACGTATCTCCGTTTCTATTGCACGGGCGACAACATCCCGGGGGGCAAGTTCCATGGAACCTGGAGCGTACTTCTTCATAAAACGTTCACCCTTATTATTCAACAGGACTGCGCCCTCCCCCCTGGCGCCTTCCGTGATGAGAATATTAGTGCCATACAGGGACGTCGGGTGGAACTGCACAAATTCCATGTCTTTTAAGGGGACCGAGGCCGCCAGGGCGAGTTGCAGCCCGTCACCAGTGTTGATGAGTGCATTGGTGGAGCGTTCGTAAATCCGGCCGAATCCCCCGGTTGCAAGCAAGGTTGCTTTCGCGGAAAACCCGACTACCGTCCCGTCCCGTATCCTGAGTGCCGTGCAACCCGAACAGGAATCCCCTTTAGTAACCAGGGAGGTGACAAAATGTTCCTCGTAAAAAAATACCCCTTTTGCAGCGACCTGTTCGTAGAGGGTGTGGAGGAGATTATGTCCCGTCCTGTCAGCGGCATAACATGTCCTCGGGTATCCTGCCCCACCGAACGGTCTCTGGGCAATACGCCCTTCCGCGTCCCGCGAGAACACCGTGCCCATGTGTTCGAGTTCGATTACTGCTGCGGGGGCCTCCCTGCACATAATGGCTACTGCGTCCTGGTCTGCGAGGTAATCAGATCCTTTCACGGTATCAAAAGCATGTTCCTCCCAGCTGTCACGGGCGGTCGTATCGGCGTTTCCAAGAGCAGCATTAATCCCCCCCTGCGCTGCGACCGAATGCGATCTTAGTGGATGGACTTTTGAGATGACGGCAACACTGATCCCCGCAGAAACGGCTTCATAGGCGGCACGGAGGCCCGCAAGGCCCCCGCCGATAATAATGAGATCGTGCGTGTATATTACCAGGGATTCCCCATTGCCGGATGGGGTTTCGGGACGTGCTCTCATATAGAGCCCAATGGTGGTAAACGATTATTTATATATCGCCATCCTCCCGTGGAAATAAAGGCAATCCGGTGGTTTTCAAAGGAGAAGATAATACGTCATGCAAGAAAATATTACATGAATTGTGGAGTTGGAATGACAAATATACTCATCCTTGGAATGACGGAATTTTTTTTGGTCCTTTTCGCGGTCCTTGCCTACATGATAAAATATAAGGGGAGGGTCGATATCATCGCGGGTTATGACGAAAAACAGATAATAGATAAACGGGGACTGGCAGATTTTGTTGGAAACAACCTCATTATACTGGCAGTCAGTGCACTCCTGGCATTTTTTTTCGAACTCCTGAACCCTGCGACCGAATTCCTCGCGTTCCTCGTATTTGCCTCGGTTATCGTTCCAATCGTCGGGATTGCGACCTTTTTCGGGATGCGTAAGTACCTGAAAAGGTGAGAAGACAGAGGCGGGTTCGCCGACGTGAAGCTTAAATTACGTTACCGGGTATCTCTAACCAAGTCAAAAGTTACTATAGATCGTGAGAGTTGTGTCAGCTGTGCGTCGTGCTGGACGGAATGTCCTTCATTTTTTGAAGAAAATCCGGACGACTCGTTCTCAATGGTCAGGGAAGAATTCAGGAAAGGAAAAGATATTAATGCGGGGGATGTCCCTGAAGACCTCGCCGCGTGTGTGCAGGGAGCTGCGGACCTCTGCCCAGTCCAGATTAGCCGGATAGATAATTAGGTTTTCCCCTGAATAACGCATTTTATAGAGGAAAACCATTTTTCTTGGCGTTTGTTACATGGCTTTAAAGAAATGATCTGAAAAATATAGATTTTTGTAATAATACCGTTAATAATTCCTGGTAGGATGTTGTGAATTTGAACTCCCAAACACATGGGGGGCCGACCGCAATTTTTAAAAAGCCAGCCATTCATTTTCCTGCATGCACGAGCTGCTGGTGAATATCGATGATGCCACCTACCAGCGGATTATCGAAGATTCCAGAATAAAAGGGATCGAACCCCGGGACTGGATCCGCCATGCGATTAGCGAATTTTTGGCAGGACACCAGATGGCCATCAAAGAGATTACACCCTGTGAAAATGAACGGTGCATCCCAGGTGCGGTTCACGTACATGCAGAAGTATACACCCCTCACCCAGACAGGGAACAACCTGCCATTGTTGAACAATTGTACCGGCAGATCCGGGACCTGGAAGCGGAACGCGACAACCTGAAGGTGCGCCTCGATCAAAAAACCGAATCAGAAAATATTGTCCCAGGGGATGAGGCTGAGCTTATCACCCTTAATCACAAGATTGAAAAAAATGCCCTCGAACTTGACGAGATGGAAACCATGTGTGAGAGGCTTCGCCTGGAGAAAGATCAATTAATGACCGATCCCGGGGCTACTCGCAGGATACAGCAAGTAGAAAAGGAGATCGAGAGGCAGGAGTATGAAATTGAGAACTTCAGGGGTGAAATTGTAAAAATCATGTTCACCCGTGATTCGTTAAGGGACGAGCTCGACAAAAAACAGAGAGTAGGTTCCTAATGGCCTTCTGGTGCCCGATATAAGGTTTGTGTCGTCATCCTTGGGCGAAAAAACAGCATTAGTACTAAATAGATTCTTTTCCTCAGTTAATCGATATTGAGATTCTGCGAAGGATCTCAGGCCATGTCACATTTTCAGTCAGAATACATCTACCTCAATCCCACCGGCTCAGGTCGCATATCTCGGGTATATCTTCTGCCACCGCATCTTCAGATTTATACGACAGGCTGTTGGCTCTCTTTGTAACCCTGTAATTCTTCATCTTCTCGGACGGGAATGGATGAAGCATTTGGACCAGATCTTCCGCGGTACCATAGTCCGGGTTAAGCCAGTTTTTCTCATCCTCCTGGCTAAGAATTGCCGGCATCCTGTCATGGAGTGGTCTGACCAGCGAATTCGGGCCGGTGGTAATAATCGAAAAAGTCCATTCCCACCCGTCATCTGGAGCCCGGTTTATGCCGCAAAGGCCGGCCATTGCAAAGACCTCGCTATGTTTTAACCTGAAATACACCGGGTACTTCTGGCTTCCGGTCTTTTCCCATTCATAGAAACCTGTTGCGGGAACGATGCACCGCCCATGTGACAGGTGGGTCTGGAACTGGTTTTTTTCGCTAAGTCCCTCAGCACGGACGTTAACAAGGACTGTCGGTTTTCTTTTATGGGTCCATGGCTGGACAAGACCCCAGTGCATCATGCTACAATGCGGAAACCCGTTTGCGGTGATTACGGGTACGTCTTCTGCCGGTGCAATGTTAAATGCAGGCAGTGAAATCTCCGGAGGTTCTGAGACACCGAACCGTTCACAAAGATAACCTATGCGAACTGCAATTGAGAAGCGACCGCACATTAATGAGAAGTAGGTCCGGGATCGGATAATGGTTTCCAGCATTGGCACGACACCCTTTCAACTACCTGGTTGCGAGGCTATTATGCGGTAAAAAGGCCAATTAGTAAAAAAACATTGGTAACCGGATTGAAAATATATGAATCCGGTCAGGGATTTTTTTGACTGTCGTTTTTTCCCTGTAATTCTGCATAATGCAATTTTGCGTGTTCCTGCCGCAGGGTTTTTTCTGTAAGGAACTCTTTATACACACCATTTCTTAACGGGATTGCCTCGAACTGCACAAAAAAATCCTTTATAAAACCCTTTTTATAAATGATATTGAGGGCGCTGCCAGTGATCTCTTCATATGCCTTGTTATGTGCGTGGGCTGCATCCATCCGGTACTTTTGCATGTAAGCCGTGCTGAGACAATCTACCATAAGATTAAAATAAAGAATAATTGATTCTTTATCGGCTATCGAGATCCTGTCAGATTCAGCCTCCACATCAGCCCAGAAATTATGGATAATTCTGACCAGATCTTCAAACTCTTCATCGGAAACAATGTTTCCTCCCCGGGCTGCAATTTCTCGTGCAAATGTGCGTATCTCTTCCTCGTCCATCAAAGCTGCCTCGGAATCGTTCAATGGTATACCACTTCCGGGTATTATAAATATGGTGATATGATCCCAGTTAAACGAAAACTATTACCACGTTCTTCAGTATAAATTAAAGAATTGTGAGGGAATTGCAATTATTTGCTATTGAAATGAGGGGGTGATCAGGCTACATGAAAATGGATGGAATATAGGCAGTTACTCCAAATTATCCTTGCATGTAGGTATTCATTAATAAGAATATCCTGTCAATAATGTATAAATATATACAAAGGAGAATACGATTATGCAAACAAAAATCCTCCTCGACGAGGAACAGATACCGAAAAGGTGGTATAATGTCCAGGCGGAGCTGAAAACACCGCTGGACCCCCCGCTCCACCCGCAGACCAAAAAACCGATCGGGCCTGATGATCTTGCCGCCATTTTCCCGATGGAGCTGATACGCCAGGAAGTGACGACTGATCGTTATATCGATATTCCAGAGGAGGTTCGGGATGTATACCGTCTCTGGAGACCCAGCCCTCTGTACAGGGCTTACAGGCTGGAAAAATTCCTCAGGACGCCGGCAAAAATTTACTATAAATGGGAGGGTGTAAGCCCTGCCGGCAGTCATAAAACGAACACATCCATCCCGCAGGCATATTACAATATGAAGGCCGGGATCGAGCGTATCGCCACCGAGACCGGGGCTGGGCAATGGGGTTCTGCAATGTCCTTCGCAACCATGCTCTATGACCTGAAATGCACCGTATATATGGTCAGATCAAGTTATGCACAGAAGCCGTACCGGAAGTCGATGATGCATGTCTGGGGTGCGGAATGCATCCCGAGCCCGAGCGACAGGACGAATGCCGGACGTGCAATGCTCGAAAAAGACCCGGATACCCCGGGAAGCCTCGGAATGGCCATCTCTGAAGCCGTTGAAGATGCAGCGTCCAATAAGAATACCAATTATGCCTTGGGCTCGGTGTTAAACCATGTCTGCCTCCACCAGTCTGTGATAGGGCTCGAATGCCGCGAACAGCTTGCGATGGTCGATGACTACCCGGACGTTGTGATCGGCTGTGTTGGCGGCGGGTCGAACTTCGCCGGGATCTCGTTCCCGTTTGCCGGAGATAAACTGACCGGGAAGCACAAAGATGTGGATATTATCGGTGCTGAACCTGCATCCTGTCCCACGCTGACAAAGGGGTTGTTTACCTACGACCTCGCAGACGAAGCCGGCTATACGCCGCTTCTGAAGATGTTCACCCTCGGCCACGATTTTGTTCCGCCTTCTATGCATGCAGGGGGACTCCGCTATCACGGCGACTCCCCAATTGTCTCCCGCCTTGTACATGACGGAGTAATGCGGGCTGTAGCATATCACCAGAGCGAAGTATTTGATGCAGCCCAGACATTTGCCCGTACGGAAGGTATCATCGTCGCCCCCGAAACGTCCCATGCGGTAAAATGCGCGATTGACGAAGCACTCGCCTGCAAAAAGACCGGAGAAGACAAGACGATTCTTTTCAACTGTTCAGGTCACGGTAATTTCGATATGTCGGCATATGATGCCTATTATGAGGGTAAGCTGGTGGATTACGAATACCCCGACTCATTGATCAAAGAAGCCATCGCCCGGATACCAAAAATTTCCTGAATATCCAATTTTTTATGCGATTCATCGGTTTCCTTATTAACCCTGTAGCCGGTATGGGTGGTGCGGTCGGCCTTAAGGGGACCGATGGAAATGTCGAGGAAGCCCGAAGCCGGGGTGCATTACCACTCGCCGAATCCAGGGCCGTCATCGCACTATCCCTGCTCGCCCGGGAATCCGATATATTGTTCTTTACCTGTTCGGGTCAGATGGGTGAGAATGCTCTCCTGAAGGCAGGCATTCAGAACTACCGGGTCGTCTATGATTACCGGGGTGAGAGTACGGCGGGGGATACCCGGAAGGCGGTAATGGCATTCAAAAATGCTGGTGTTGAGCTGGTCCTGTTTTGCGGGGGTGACGGGACCGCCCGTGATATTTTTGATATAGTCGGCAGGGACCTGCCAGTCCTTGGGATTCCTGCAGGGGTAAAAATGTACTCTGCCGTATTCGCTATCGATCCCACGACCGCGGCCGAACTGGTAATCCGTTATGATGCAAAATCCATCCGTGACTCAGAAATAATGGACGTCGATGAAGCAGCATACCGGGCAGGGGAGTTGAAAACACGGTTGTACGGAGTTGCCCGGACCCCGGTTCTTAACGGGAAAGTCCAGCTCTCGAAGCAGGTATTCGAAGAGGTCAATGAAACGAGGGCAAAAAGTGAAATTGCCCGGTTTATCCACGGAATAATGATACCCGATGTGCTCTATGTCCTTGGTGCAGGATCTACTACTGAAGCAATAGCCCACGAAATCGGGGTAAAAAAAACATTATTGGGGGTTGATGTAATAAAAAATGGTAAAACCGTTACAAGTGATATCGATGAACGTGCCTTATGGGATTTGCTCCGGCAGGGACATGAGGCAAAAATACTCATCAGCCCGATAGGGGCACAGGGCTTCATCCTTGGGCGGGGCAACCAACAGATTAGTCCCCGTATTGTACGAAAGGCTGGAATAGCAAATATCATCGTTGTGGCAACCCCTCATAAGCTTAGGGAAACACCTGTTCTCTACGTCGACTCTGGGGACCCTGGACTTGATGCGGAGTTTGGTGGTACAATCCTCGTCGTTTCCGGCTATCGAATGGCCCAACGAAAACGCATACACCAGAACAATACTTGAAAAGTGGATTAAGGCCTCTTTATTAGAAATCTATTCAGTAACTTACCCGAATAGGTTAATTTTCTGTTGTACGCCGGATAGTTAACCTTTATATGTCTAAATCTATATCGACTAGTCTGTCTAGACTGATCTGTTCGGAGACGTCATAACCCGGGTACCCGGGGATGCGTGATTTTCAATGCAATATCGGAAAGTTCCTAAAAATGGTGATTGTTTATCTGCACTTGGCTTTGGAGCAATGCGCCTTGCAACAAAGAGAGGTAAAATAGACGAAACGCGTGCGACACGACAGATGCGGGAAGCTATCGATAAAGGAATCAATTACATCGATACCGCAGCTCCCTATCATGGCGGTGAGAGCGAACGGTTTCTCGGACGAGCGCTTCAGGACGGATACCGTGAGAGGGTTCACCTCGCTACCAAACTACCTCCGTGGAGCATAAAAACCCGTGAAGATATGGACCGAATCCTCGAAATCCAGCTAAACAAACTCCAGACTGATCATATTGACTACTACCTTCTCCATTCCCTTGATGCTAATCACTGGATGCGACTGCTGGAACTTGGGGTTCTGGAATTCCTGGATTCGGCAATAGCGGCTGGAAAGATCCGGAATGCCGGTTTTTCCTTCCATGGAGATCGGAAAACATTCAGGGAGATTATTGATGCCTATGACTGGACCTTCTGCCAGATCCAGTACAATTTCCTCGATGAAATGAACCAGGCCGGAACAGAAGGGCTCCGCTATGCAGCATCGAAAAATATTGCGGTAATGGTGATGGAACCCCTGCGGGGCGGGATGCTGGCCGGCAAACTCCCGAAAGAGGTCCGGCAGATTTACAGCAGTTCGGGTATAAAGTGGTCTGCCGCAGAATGGGCACTTCGCTGGGTCTGGAACCAACCGGAGGTAACTGTTGTCCTCTCCGGGATGAATAACGAGAACCATATTGCCGAAAATCTTAAAATCTGTGAGAATGCCCTGCCCGGCTCTGTGACCCCTCATGAACTGGCAACGATAGAAGAAGTAGCTGGAATCTACAAGCGACTGATGAAAGTCGGTTGCACCAGTTGCGGGTACTGCATGCCCTGTCCCTTTGGAGTAAACATTCCTCATTGCTTCTATCTCTATAACGATTACCATATGAGCAGTAACCACCTGATGTCCCGCGGATTTTACGGACTGAGCCTGATGGGAGGAATGGGGCCGCGTTCCGATGCCTCTCTCTGCAGGAACTGTGGAAGGTGTGAAAAGGCCTGTCCGCAGAAAATCGCCATACCGGAAGAGCTGAAGAAAGTGAGAAGCACACTTGGCGGACTCCGTACACAGTTCATGATACCGATTATCAGGTTGATGTTCTCCCCGGATGTTAAGGAATAACCCGGTATTTAGCAGGGAATTAGAATGGGGTTTCAGTAACAGAGAAAGAATCAGGCCCTGATGCCAGAAAATCTTCAGGGAACCGGGAGAAGATCCTCGATACAGCCCACCGTCTCTTTACCTCCCGGGGGTGATACGCCCTTCTGTCCACGTATCTCCTCCTCTTTTTTTTGACACTCACAGTTTCAACAAGGCCGGGATTTGAATTTTTAACTATTCTATGTACCACCGGCTGTGTCGGCCTAGCTTTTAAATAAAGGTGAATAGTATGGCTAAAAAGCTATTTTCTCTGTATTCATGAAAAAAAATTATTCTGTTGCCGGAGCCGCAGGAGGCTTCAGCATCGTGAAGGCAATTACCAGACCGATGACCGCAAGCACCACGATATAGGGGAACACCCCGAAGTACGACCCGGACGAGGTCTTGATGAACCCCGCCAGCTGCGGCCCGACGATTCCCCCTGCACCATACGCCAGGAACAGCACACCATAGCACCGGGGATAATCGCATGTTCCAAAGTAACTGCCACAGGTAGCTGGTGCCATTGCCAGCCAGCCTCCAAGGCATCCCCAAAGGATGACGAATGCGAGGATATAGACCGGCACCGTCGGGATTTGCCAGATGAGGGCTGCCGCAATGGCAATCAGGACAAATGAGACCATTGCAGTATTCCGTGGGTTTATCCTGTCTGTCAATAGTCCAAACCCGGGGCGTCCGAAACCATTGAAGACAGCAAAGACACCAACAAGCATTGTTGCAAGTCCGGTTACCACCCCTATGTCGGTACCCACTGGCTTTGCGATCCCGATTGCCGTCAGCCCCGCGAGGCATCCAATGAAATAACAGGCCCAGAGCGCATAAAATGCACGGGTACGGAGCATCTGACCCCTGTTATACTCACAGGTATCCACCTGCCCGGGTTTTGGGGCTGGTGGGGTCCATCCCGACGGTTTCCAACCGGTTTTTGGAAATTTAAGGGGCAATGCCAGGACAAAAATCAGGACGATGAACACGATCCCGAAAACCCTGAAGGTATTCATGACCCCCGAAGACCCGATGAGGTAACCCGCAATATTCGCGGTAATAAGGGCGGAAAATCCAAAACCAAGAACGGTAAGGCCAACTGCGAGCCCTCTCCGGTCAGGGAACCACCGCGCCGCAACGGCAACGGGGACCCCGTAAGCAATCCCGACACCGGTACCAGCGATCACCCCATAGAAGATATAGAGCCACTGGACTGAACCTGCGAACGACGAGAGGAGCCACCCGAGCCCGGTAAGGCATCCTCCGATTATGACGACGTTCCTTGGGCCAAGCTGCTCGATATACTTACCGGTAAGGGGCATCGCAATTGCAAAAAATGCAAGGAATACGGAAAAAGGAAGTAGTACCTCGCTTGCTGTGACTGACTGGCCCAGTGTCGTGAAGTATGTAGTAAGCGGTGCAACAAACACACTCCACGAATAGATTGAACCGAGACAGAGGTTAATCACCATACCGAGGATGACCAGCACCCAGCGCCCTTTTTCGGCATCCATTCCCATGATTTTTTCGACTGTAATCTCACTCATAATCCTGTCCTCCGTTAATGACATAGCATTTGTCGTCCGATTTACCTGGCCCTTTCAAAAATATGGTTGAATTTGTTATTCGTCGAGCGTCGAGATGTCACCCGGGTCTATTCCCATCTCCTTCGCCTTAAGCACCCTTCGCATGATCTTGCCACTACGGGTTTTTGGAAGTGAATCAACGAATTCAATCTCGTGTGGCACTGCAATCGGGCCGATAGTCATCCGTACATGGTACATCAGGTCCTGGCTCAGCTTATCACTCGGCTCGTGCCCGACCCTGAGGATTACAAAGGCCTTGATTGTATTCCCCTTCATAAAATCTGGTTTTCCTATCACTGCGGATTCTGCCACTGCGTGGTGGGAAACAAGGGCACTTTCCACCTCGGCTGTCCCGATATTGTGGCCGGCGACAATGATAATGTCATCAGACCTGCCAAGGATCATGATATACCCATCTTTTCCCTTTACTGCAAGGTCACCGACAGTGTAGACACCGTTAATGGTATACCAGTATTTGCGGTAACGTTCGTCATCCCCGTACACCGTCCGGAGCATAGAGGGCCATGGCGACTTGATGACCAGGAACCCGCCGGTCCCCGGCTTAACAGAATTACCGTCTTTATCAACAACGTCCGCCTCGACACCAGGGATTGGTTTTCCGGCGAACCCCGGCCGCATCGGCTCGCCGAGCATGGTAGTGATCATGTGCATTCCGGTCTCTGTCTGCCACCATGTGTCAAGGATCGGGCACTTTTTCTTCCCGATCACCTGGTAGTACCATTCGAATGCTTCGGGGTTCAGCGGTTCTCCGACTGAACCGATAATCCGTAATGAGCTCAGATCGTATTTATTAGGCCAGGTTTCGCCCATTTTCATGAACATCCTGATGGCAGTAGGTGCGGTATAGAAGATTGTGATCTTCTGTTCCTCGATAAGCGACCAGTAACTCCCGGCATCCGGGTAATCAGGGGTCAGTTCGGAGAGGAATACCGTTGCTCCGACGGCAAGCGGACCGTACACGATATAACTGTGCCCCGTGATCCACCCCGGGTCTGCAGTACACCAGAAAATATCGCTGTCTTTGATATCGAATACATATTTGCTGGTGTAATAGGTGCCCACCATGTATCCTCCGCATGTGTGAACAATGCCTTTCGGCTTTCCGGTGGACCCGCTTGTATACAGGGTAAAGAGGGGATCCTCCGCATCCATTACTTCAGCCGGGCAGTCTGCCGGCACTCCCTTCATCAGTTCGTAGAAGTCGAGTTCAAGGTTAGGACGCAATTCAACCTGTGGGCTTTGCCGGCGGAGAACGATCACATGCTCAATGGAAGATGAGTTAATAATGGCCTCTTCAACGATGGATTTCAGCTGGATAACCTTTCCCCGTCTGATACTGACATCTGCAGTAATGACGACCTTCGCCTCTGCATCCTGGATTCGCATATTGAGCGCTGCTGCACCAAAACCTGCAAATACGACACTATGAACCGCCCCAATCCGGGCACATGCAAGCATCGCAATGACCTGTTCCGGTACGAGCGGCATATAAATACAGACGCGGTCTCCTTTTTTCACACCGATTTTCTTCAGGGCATTTGCAAAACGCATTACTCGCTGAGAGCAGCTGCTGGTACGTGTAAATCCTTTCAGCACTGTTTTCTCCTCTCCAGATCAGTGCAGCCTTGTTGCGCCGTGTCCCGGCAACGAAACGGTCAAGACAGTTTGCCGTGATGTTCAGTTTTGCGTTGGTAAACCACTTCGCATACGGGTAATCCCATTCCCTGACCTTACTCCAGGGTTTAATCCACTCGAGTTCATGGGCCATCTTACTCCAGAATGCATCCTGATCCTTCAGAAATTCATCATATGCAGTCTGGTAGTCGCCCAGCCACGAATTTTTTTTGTATTGAGGGTCAGGTGTATAAGACTTGACATCCTCGACGAGTTTTACATCGAAGTCCTCTGTCATTGACTCACCAATTTAACATTATTAATCATGATAAATGTCTATTTAAATTTTTTTAACAGATGTCCCGGAGGTCACCATATGACTAAGTCAGTAGGCGTTGCACCAGAATAAACCATGATACGGATATGAGGTATTAAAAAAAAGCCCCGCCAAAAAACCTTCTTACTTAACGATTTAAAACCGTTATTTTTTAAAACTCCCTGATTAAAACAAGATTGTTCGGATGATCCCTAAAAAGCCTTAAATTTTTGCAACAGGATAATTTATACTATGAAAATTGCGATTATCGGTGCCTCGGGATATACCGGTGGGGAGTTAATCCGTCTCCTCCTGACGCACTCGTCAGCAGAGGTAACCTGTGCGACCTCGCGCAGACTTGAGGGAACCCCCGTTGTGAAGGAACACCCTCACCTGAAAGGCAGGATTGATCTTACGTTCGAAAACCCTGGCGCTGAAGAGATAGACGCAGATTTTGCATTTCTTGCAGTTCCGCACACCGCTGCAATGAGCTATGCAGCTCCTCTGCTGGACCGCGGGATCAAAGTCGTCGATCTGAGTGCCGATTATCGCCTTCCTAAAGACGTCTATGAAAAAGTCTACGAGGTGCCCCATACGGCATATTTCGTGTGTCCGTATGGGATACCCGAACTTCACCGCGATACGTACGGAACTGCACGGTTTATTTCCAACCCCGGATGCTTCCCCACAGGAGCGACGCTGGCAGCAGCGCCCCTTGCATGTCGTGCCCACACGATTATCTACGATTCTAAGACCGGTGTCAGCGGGGCCGGGGACAACCCATCTGCCACAACACACTACCCGAATGTCGCTGACAATATCAACCCCTATAAATGGACCTCGCACCGGCATGTTGCCGAGATGCGGATGGAGGTCTCGCGTCTTGGTTCGGCTGCAAAAGTATATTTCACGCCGCACCTGGTCCCAGTTACCCGTGGTATACTGACGACTGCCCATATTATGCTTAAAGAACCCATGGGGCAGGAAGAAGTGGAGAGATGCTACCACGACTTCTATAATGGCGAATATTTCATCAGGTACCAGAAACCAATGCTCGCAACCGTCAGGGGGTCAAACTTCTGCGATATCATGGTCGAGAGCGAAGGTGAACATGTTGTGGCGGTATCGGCCATCGACAATCTTGTCAAAGGTGCGAGCGGCCAGGCGATCCAGAATATGAATATCATGTGCGGGTTTGCTGAAAATGACGGGCTACGCGGGGCGGGCGTGTTCCCATGAGGTGTTTGAAATGAACGTTTCAGAAGTTATGACGAAAAATCCGATCGTTGTATCTGTCAACGATACTGTCCGGTACGCGGCGGGTTTATTGAAAAAGAACCATATCGGCGGCCTGCCAGTAATGGATGACGATATGCTGGTAGGGATGGTCACCGATACGGATATTGTGAATCTACTGGAGACTGGCCAGATATCAGATGACCTCTGGCTCCCTTCACCCCTGGAGATCATAGAAGTCCCCATTCGCGAGATGATCAACTGGGAAAAAACAAAGAAGGCTCTTACTCACATTGGTGATGAAAAAGTCGGGAATATCATGGGGCATCCCGCGATCTCCATCAGTGCCGATGCGGACATCGAAGAAGCTGCCGCGCTGATGCACAGGGAGAAAATTGCACGCCTCCCGGTACTTGAAGATCGAAAACTGGTCGGTATCATTACCCACACAGATATAGTCCAGGGGATCGGTAGCATCTTCGAAGCTTCAGGCCGGTAATCAGGAAGGGAGATACAATGAAGAGTATCTGTGGTGTTGAAGGGGTGAAAGCTGCAGGGGTTAAAGAAGGGAAGTACGGGCTTACTCTAATCCAGGCTGAAGGAACTGCAGCAGGAGTTTTTACCTCTAATATTATGAAAGCCCCGCCAGTTGTGCTCATGCAGGAACGGATTATCAGGGGCAGACTCGGGGCCGTGATTGCAAATAGCGGTTGTGCCAATGCGTATACCGGTGATCGCGGGTACATGGATGCGAAAGCAATGGCAGAAATTGCCGCAGGAGAACTGAAACTGGATGCAAACGAGATTGGTGTCGCAAGTACCGGGAGTAATAGGGAGGTACCTTGATATCCCCCTGATCAGGACACAGGCAAAAGAAGTCGCCCCGCATATTGAGTCCAGTGCATCGGCCGAAATACAGGCGGCTAAGGGGATAATGACCACCGATTTATTTGAGAAACATGCCCTGATCGAGCGGGAAACGTTTTCTGTCGGAGGGATTACCAAGGGAAGCGGGATGATTGCGCCAAACATGGGTACCATGCTCGCGTTTATCTATACCGATGCGGAAGTGGGCGACAAAAGACCTCCAGGCCTCGTTAAAGCTCGCGGTGAAGCGGACCTTCAACCGCGTTGTCGTCGACGGGGACGAAAGTACCAATGATATCGCACTCTGTACGTCAACCGGCCTTCGTGGCCACGTAAATCTACATGAGTTTCAAAAAGCCCTTGAGGAGTGTTGCCGTTCTCTTGCGGTTCAGATTGCGGTTGACGGGGAAGGTGCAACGAAGTTGCTGGAGGTCACGGTCAAGGGAGCACCATCAGAAGAAGCCGCCTCTGTGGTGGCAAAGACCGTCATAGCATCCCCTCTCGTAAAGACTGCAGTCTATGGACAGGATCCGAACTGGGGCAGGGTTGTCGCTGCGGCTGGACGTTCGGGTGTCAAATTTGACCCGTATGCGGTCTCACTCTGGATCTCGGACGGGACCCGCCGGGCAGATCTTGTCCGGGCCGGCGAGATAGTTGTGGACCTTACGCTTGCCAAATCCCTGATGGCAGGGAAAAAGGTCATCTTCGAACTTGACCTCGATGCCGGTGACGGGACGGCAACTGCGTGGGGATGTGACCTCACTGAAAAATATGTCGAAATAAACGGGAGATATACGACATGAAACGTGAAGAGGTGCTCACCGAAGCACTCCCTTACATCCAACAGTTCCATGGAAAGACAATGGTGATCAAGCTCGGCGGTCATGCGATGGTAGACCCGGACGTCCTCGAGGACGCGATAAAAGATGCGGTCCTTCTGCAACTCGTCGGTATCAGGGTTGTCCTCGTCCATGGCGGAGGCCCCGAGATTACCGATAAAATGAAGGCCCTCGGGAAAGAACCGAAATTTGTTGCAGGTCTCCGAATAACAGATCACGAAACCCTTGAAATTGCACAGATGGTGCTGGTGGGTAAGATCAATACCGGGATAGTCTCCTTGATTGCCAAGTCAGGTGCAAGGGGAATCGGGGTATCAGGAAATGATGGGGACCTGATTATCGCACGAAAAATGGGTCTCCAGAAAGTCACGGTTGCCGGAAAGGAGCATGAGGTTGATCTCGGGCATGTAGGTGAAATCGAGGTTGTAGATCCGTCCCTGCTTAACACCCTGCTTGATAATAATTACATCCCCGTAATCGCCCCGATCGCAATTGACAGGAATGGCCAGAACCTGAACATCAATGCCGATACTGCGGCAGGCGATCTTGCAGTCGCGTTAAAAGCCCATAAATTAATCAATATGACAGATGTAGATGGGGTTATGAACCGTGAAAGGACAACGGTCTACCGGAGACTTAGCCCTCGATGAGGCTAAGGAAATGATGGCACAGGGGGTAATCAGTGAAGGCATGATTCCGAAGGTGACCTCATTGATCGATGCGGTAGAAAGGGGGGTCAGGTTTGCCCATATAGTGAATGGTAATATCCGGCATAATCTTCTCCTCGAATTATTTACAGATGAAGGCATCGGGACCATGGTAACGGAAAAGAAAGTGCCCTATGGTGATAAACGTATTAAAGGGAAACAGGATAACGGGTATTAACGATCGAGAAATTTCCCGGTGTCAGATGAGATTTCCTTATTATTTTTTTGTTGTTGTTTTCCTTGTTCCCTTAGTTTGTATGTCCGCTATAGTATCTGCTGAATCCGGACCGGTACCCTCTGATACGAATGGCAGCATACAGGATATATCCGCACTCCTCTCAAATGAACCCGCAGGGGTTGTTGTTTATTTTTTCTATAACCAGAATTGTGGTGAGTGCCAGAAAGCACTAACATTCATGGGGGAATTCCATAAACGCCACCCGGAAATAATGATACGTTCATTCAATATTGCGGATAGCATATCAAATCAACATCTGTTCCGGCAGTTCAACCAGCGTTATAACATTCCAGTTTCATCAGTACCTGTTGTATTCGTCGGGGAATTGGGATTAACGGACTTTGAGAATATCGAGCTACACCTCGACGATATCGTCGTTCAAATCGTACGAAATCAGAATTCAACAGCACCTGTGCCATCAGAGAGTATTTCGCCTGTCCAGGTACCTGATATTTCCGGCTCAAACCATCTGACGATACTTCTTCTCATCATAGCCGGTCTTATGATAATTATCGGCATTACTGTGCTGGTCGGGGTATTTTACAAATAACAAAATGAAAAAAGTCCAGCATAAACAGTAAAACCCTGTTTTGTTCATGGAAGGTTACCGTCTCCTGAACACCCACGTTGCCATTCTTCGCTCATTTCGATCAGGATCAACATAATCCTTTGAACATGGACTGGATTGATCTTTTGCTCGACGGCATAGTTAAAAGATGACTCAAGTACCGCCTTTACACGTTCCTCGTCGTGGATAGGGAGACCCCCTGTAAATTTTACTTTAGCAATTTTTCCTGCTACCGCTTGGCGTTTTGCGATCAGTCTGATTATCTCCCGATCAATCCTGTTGATCTCTTCTCTGAGTGACTCGATTGGCATATACCTAAATGCAGCGGTTTATAGGTTTAAATATGTCCCCGGAAAACTGCCCGGGCTGGGGCCAGAGGTCCGGTGAAATACTTCTTTTAAGTTCATTCCGACACGAAAAATTTTCAATATCTTTCAATTGTTGGGCATGACCCTATTGTTATGACCACCCGAAGCTAATAAGCCACGGTAAGTACCACCAGTACAGGACAATTTATGCTCGAACGGATAACTAGAAGAGAGCGCTTCGATCTCTTTATTGCGTGGTTTGGGATCACCATCGCATTCACCCTTGGCAATCGTACTGTCCAGTTTCAATGGCAAAATAGATCCGCTATTCTTCCTCTACATTTTTGGGATAGCCTGCGTGACGGTAGGTATCGGTTTTGTCCTGCATGAAATGGCCCACAAGTTTACTGCCATGAAATACGGATATTATGCCGAATTCCGGAAAGATAACGTCATGCTCCTGATGTCAGTCGTGCTTGCTGCCCTTGTTCACATCGTATTTGCAGCCCCGGGTGCAACGGTCATTTATGGGGGAAGCCTGACAAAGGAGCAGAACGGAAAAATTTCGGCGGTCGGTCCTGCAACAAACCTCGTCCTCTGCATCCCGTTCGGTATCATGGTATTGATGACACCATTCATCGCAGGAACAGGTCCGGTTATCGGGTTCATCGGGATGATGGGACTCCAGATCAATGCAATGATTGCTGCATTCAACCTTCTCCCAATCAGTGTTCTTGACGGGAAGAAAGTATTGGAATGGAACGCCGGTATATTCATTGCGATGATCGTGGTTGCCTTCGCAGTGTTGTTTGTTGCTCTTACCATGGTTCCTTCCTATATTTGAACACTTTTTAGACCATATCCGGCTCCTGCACCAGTGAATGTACCTGGTTAACAGGCTATGCCGTTTTTCCGGGATTGGGATGGGTTTGGAAAAAATAGAAATTGATAATAAGTACTAATTAATAAAGTAATATTAAGTTAAAACAAATTAAATTGACTGGAGAAATGATCAAATGCATATTATGGAAGGTTTCTTGCCGCTGCATTGGGCAGTCTTCTGGTGGGCGCTCGCCCTCCCGTGCCTGGTATACGGTATTTACCGGTTAAAAAAGGTACTGGACGCCGACCGCGAAGCGCTTCCACTACTCGGTGTGACCGGGGGATTTATTTTCATCCTGTCTTCCTTAAAACTGCCTTCGGTTACCGGTAGTAGTTCCCATCCGACCGGAACCGGGCTATCCGCCATTTGTTTTGGTCCCTGGATTACTTCCGTGGTCTGTGCAATCGTGCTTTTGTTCCAGGCTCTCTTTCTCGCTCATGGCGGGCTGTCGGTCCTCGGGGCGAATATCGTCTCGATGGGAATAGTCGGTCCGCTTGCGGGTTACGCTGTGTATCGGGCACTACGAGAAACCAGGATGAATATGTTTCTTACGGTATTTCTTGCCTGTGCACTCGCTGATATATTCACCTATATCACAACGTCGGTGGAGCTGGCACTGGCTTACCCGGCCGAAGTAGGTGGTATCGGCAGTTCTTTATCCTCTTTATGGGGATCTTCGCTGTTACTCAGGTCCCGCTTGCCATTGTTGAAGGTGTAGTTCTTGCGTTGGTGTTCAAGTACATTGTCCAGCTGAAACCCGATATTCTTGTCCGGATGAAGGTGTTTCCAGAAGGAAAAATTAACGCTGCCAGGAGCGATACCTGAAATGGCATACAAGTATACGTTAGAGTTGCTGGCAATTACCGCCGTTCTAATATTCTGCGGCATGTTCCTCTATACGAGTTCAATGATGCATAATGCAGAATTTGCGGGCTCTGACAAAGTCGGTTCGGAGAAAATTGCTGAACTGACGGGAGTTCCGGTGGATCAAACAAGGCCGTTGATACCACAATGGGTCCCTCCCAGTGGAGAAATTGAATCGGCCCTGTTTGCTCTGCAGGCTGCAACGGGCGGGATACTTGTTGGCCTGGTTTTTGGTTACTGGATTGGTCAGAAAAGAGGAACAAAAAACCCGTGAATAGATCTCATTATGTACGACGAGTTGCTGGAAAATATCGCTCAGGCAAATGGGTTGCGCGAAGTTAATACCTATATAAAAGTCATTACAGGGATCGGAGCTATCATACTCTGCCTGCTTTCCACAAGTTTTATTGCCCCGCTTTTCATTGCAACTCTGCTTTCTGCTGCAATTATTGTTCTTGCACGTGTGGATGTGAAGACGTATGGAGATCTTTTTATCGTACCGTTATGGTTTGCCGCGATGAGTGTAATTGTAATAATTTTTCTGTCCGGCGGGAATGAGGTATATTGGATCTGGAACCCTGTTTCATGGCTATATCTCTCAGTTTCGCGTGAAAGCCTGAACGAGGGGATTTTTGTATTTTGCAGGGTCATCGGTGGGATGTCGGCTTTGATCTTTATTGCCCTTACGACGCCGATGACCGATCTCTTTATCGTGATGAGACGGTGCCGGATTCCTGAAGCAGTCCTGGATTTAACGATGATGATCTACCGTTCGATTTTTATGATGATGCACCTCCTGGTGCAGACATACCAGGCCCAGGTGATGCGACTCGGATACTCCTCCTTCCGCGAATCGATAGAATCTTTTGCCACCCTGTGCGGTTCGGTATTTATTGCCAGCTGGAATGCCGGGGAAGATCTTGTCAGGGCTATGGACGCACGATGTTATGCTGGTAAGTTCGCAATGCTCGGGGAAACCGGCCCGGTAACAATGTATTCATTCTCGGCAGCAGGACTATTTCTTCTGGTATCTTCGGTGATCGTGGTTATTACAAAAAATATTGTCGCAATTTAGGTATTATTTTATGAGCAGCATTATTCTTGAAGCACGGGACATCCGGTACCGCTATCCGCGGGGCATGGAAGCCATCAGGGGTATCAGCTTTCACATTCGGAAAGGAGAAAAAATTGCCCTTGTAGGACCAAATGGTGCCGGGAAATCAACGCTCATGCTGATGTTCAATGGAATGATCCGCCCTGATTCCGGGATAGTCCTTTTCGATAACCTGCCAATAGACTACGGAAAAGAGTCCTTACGAAAATTGCGAAAACGTGTGGGCTTTGTCCTCCAGAATCCCGACCGGCAGATTATTGCACCGACTGTATACCAGGACGTGGCATTCGGGCCTGTTAACCTTGGGTATAGTGAGAGCCGGGTCAGGGATGCTGTCAACGCGGCACTCCGGTACGTGGGGCTCGAGGGGTTCGAACGCCGCCCCCCCCATCTTCTCTCCGGTGGAGAAAAAAAACGCGTTGCAATTGCCGGGGTACTTGCTATGGACCCTGATCTCCTCGTATTTGATGAACCGACCAGCGGTCTTGATCCATCGGGTTCAGAGGATATTATGGAGCTCCTCGATGAACTCCATCAGCAGGGTAAAACCATTATTGTCTCGACACACGATATTGAACTCGCATATCCCTGGGCTGACCGGGCAATCCTCCTGTTGGAAGGCAGAATCCTTCAGGAAGCCAATCCGGATGTGGCGTTTGGCAGGCCAGAATACGTAAGGCAGGCACATCTCTCGATGCCTACATTGCTCGATCTTTATTTCGAACTTGAAAAGCGAGGCTATTCGCTGCCCGAAAAAAAACCCCGGACTGTCCTTGACATGCTTCATATCATTGAAGTTGCAGTTCAGAAAACCCCGTGTGATCTTGCCGTCCCTGGGACAATCAGTGTGTTTGATGTCAGCTCATCCAGGCACGATTTATTACCCGGATGGCTTCAGTCTCACGAGGGAATATCAATCGGTGCCATGGGGACTCGTGCGAAACAGGATGCTGCAGACAATCACATCGAACTCGATTTTACCTATGGGGTTATTGACAAATGTATTTTAAGAGCAATTATTGGTGAGTCTTCGTTGATCCTGACCAGTACCGGGATGGTCCGCAGGGTGGAACAAAGAGTGCACGAATTTGAGACAATAAGTGGTATCCGTGTACCAGTCCTGCTATTGGGCTTGTAAAAATCGAAGCCAGGTATGAAATCAAGGCAATCATCGGGTTGTTATTTCTTTTCCAACGCTTCGATAACCCTCACTACCTTTTCCCCTTTTGCGAATGCCTCATTCAAGGCAGTTGGATGCCCCCGGATCCCATGCCAGGTATCCATGTTATTAGCAATGATATTGTCATAATACTCGAAACCAATTGTGTTGAAAAATGCCGTGATGGCCGGGAATGCCGCATCAAAGACATGTTCCCATGGCAGGCCTGCGGTCGATATGAATACACCTTTATGGCGTCGGATAAGATCATCCGGGTAAAATCTGGTCTTCAAAATGAACTTCTGAGCCCAAATATACTGTGCCCTGTCGATCAGTCCCTTCAGTTCGGCTGTAATCCCCATGCTGTAGATTGGTGAAGCGATGGCCAGGCAGTCACACGACATAATCCTCTCAATGATTGCTTCTGCATCGTCCCTTACAATACATTCGCCGGTTTTGTGGCAGGCGTTACATCCCTGGCATGGAGCATAATTCATTGATCGTAAAACAATCTTATCCACCCCGGCCCCGGCACCTGCTGCACCCTCGAGGAATTTATCCAGCAGTGTCTCGGTATTTCCATGCCGGTGCGGGCTACCAGAGATCCCAATGACCGTGACCGTCATACGCTCTCACATTTGAGCCTGCATCTCAACAGGGCAACTACTTCCGTACCAAGCTTTTCCGCATCCGTTTTGGCAGTCGGGTGCGAAAGGATTGCACCTTTCTCATCTACGCCCCTTACAAACAGGTAGTAGTTATCCTTGTCCCGTATATCAACAACATGGAAAAAACATCTGACCGACAAGATGGCCCCGTCAAAAACATTTTCCCATGTTTGACCGGCAGTTCCGAGAAAAATCCCCAATCTTTTCCCTTTTCGTTCAGGAGGGACTACCGGAAGTTTCAGGACGTATTTTCTCGACCGGAATACCTGTGCACGGTCGATTAATGCCTTTCCCTGGGCTGGTATCCCCATACAGAAGATCGGTGAGGCGAAAACGATAATATCCGCTTCGATGATTTTATCATGAACCGTGTCCATTCCGTCTCTCTGAACACAGTAGTTGAGTTTTTCGCAGGCATTGCACCCCCGGCACGGATTAATGTCCGCTTCAGTAACTGCAATCTTCTCGACGGTCACATCGTCCTCACGACTCATTGATGCAATCAGCCAGTCGAGGAGTGTCTCAGAATTCCCGCCCCTCCGCGGGCTCGAGGCGAATGCAAGGACCTTTATGGGCATGGATGAGCCTTTGGCGGCGTAGGATAAAAAAAGATTGTTCCTTTTTTCAGACTGTTTTAAAACAGAGGTACCAGTCTTTACACTCATATCCTTCTGTCGGCCGTTTCGCCATTTCTGCAGCGGTCTTTGGCGGTGGGACCACAACCTTGTCACCGGGCTGCCAGTTTGCAGGTGTTGAAACCTTGTTTTTATCGGTCATCTGCAGAGCCTTTACAAGCCGGATGATCTCCGGTATATACCTCCCGTTCTGCAATGGGTAATAGATCATTGCTCTCATGATCCCCTTATCGTCGATAAAGAAGACACACCGGACTGTTGCGGTTGTACTCTGCCCGGCGTGGATCATGCCATAGGTCCTGGCAATATTCATGTTCAGGTCAGCAATGACCGGAAACGGGATATCAACTCCCATTTTCTCCTTAATTGCATGGACCCACGCCAGATGGGCGGAAACGCTGTCCACCGATAAGCCGACGAGCTGAACATTCATCGCCTTCAGTTCATCATTCACCGATGCAAATGCCATAAACTCTGTTGTACAAACCGGCGTGAAATCAGCAGGGTGAGAGAACAGGACGATCCATTTTCCTTTCAGGTCTGAAAGTTTAAGAGGGCCCTGGGTTGTTTCGGCTGTAAAGTCAGGCGCCGGTTCACCAATTACAGGCATCCGGCCGGATCCCATCTCTCCACACACAAATCTCACCCCTCACTTCTTCATTACTTCATCAAGCTGGGCTTTTCCATAGACATAGGCCGGCATCCCTGCAAGCAGGAATGCGACCCTGAGTGCCTCTTCTACTTCTTTTTTCGTAACTCCCAGACTCTCTGCCCCAATGAGCTGGGCATGTACTGCATGCTGGTCCCGGAGTGATGCGGCAATCGCAATTGCAATGAGTTTCTTGGTCTTCCTGGTAAGAGCTCCATCATCCCAGATATGGCCCTCGAGTTTCATCACCATATCAAACATCTCGGGATCTTTCTCGGTCAGTTCCCTGAAGAATTTTGGGACCTTACCGATTTGCTTTTCAAGTTCGTCCATGTTTTTTGTCATGTTTTTCACCCTTCGATAAGTTTCATCGGTTCACCGCAGCACACGAGTTCCCCCCCGCCTACGGTTTTTACTATCACAATATTACCACAGATCTCACATTCGTAGACCTGGCCTTCCTTGGATACATTTACCATCCTGCTCAATCCTCCGAATAGTCCGGTAAGGCAAATTGCCTGTCCGGTCATGAAAAAGATCTGGTATGATCTCTTCATTACCGGTGTTCCGATATCCCTTGCAAGTCAATGAAGAAAAAATTGTATTACTGGTTGCTCTTTCCACGCTTTGGCGGGTTCCTCGCATCTTCCGGAGTTTTAACATCCGGCCTGATGTGAGTCATCGGGAAGCACTGGTACTCTTCACATGCACATGCAGGACACTTGCGGAGATCCTGTTCACTCTTGTCCAGTTCGTATTCTTTTCCGCAATCGAGGCATACGTATTTGCCAGGGCCGACCTTTGAGCCTGCTTTATACTGTTTGATTTCGGTCATAACTATCACCTGATTTTGTAATAGGTGCAGAGAGTTATATATTATTTGCGTTTGTTCTCATGAATTGCCAGAATTTCATGAAACTACCCGATCTTTGATGGAAACAGGCACACCATGACTGGCGGCACAGAAAGTATATTGAACCCTTCGTGGATATTCTCATTACTATGGGAATGAAGATAATCGGCCTCCTCGGCAGTCCCCTTGTAAAAGGGAACACGGCCAAACTTCTCGACCAGGCGCTCCGGGGTGCAAAAGACGCGGGGTGCGAGGTTGAAAAAATTGTAGTGCCGTTTCTCGACTTTAGCCCCTGCATGGAAATTATGTTCTGCAAGGAACATGAAACCTGTAAAATGAAGGACGATATAACCCCGATATATGAGAAGTTCAAGGAAGCCGATAGTGTAATCATCGCCACACCGGTGATGACTATGGGTATCCCAGGCAAACTCAAGGGGTTTATGGACCGGTTCCAGGTATTTTTCATGGCAAAATTTATCCGGAAACAATCACTTGTTTCCCCGGCAAAAAAGAAACACCGCCGCGGGTTCTATATCGGTATTTCCGGTATGAATCTGCCGGATGTATTTGATGGTGCGAAAAAAACGGTGGAGGCGTTTTTCCAGATCACGGACTTCAAGTACTGGGACGAGCTGTTAATCCGCGATATGGATACAATCCAGGATGTTACGACAAGGCCGGAGCTGTTCGAGCTTGCGTACAAGAAAGGTTACGAGCTTGGCAGGCTCCTGGTTGAGGACAGTGAAGCGAAATAATTTTCTATGGTTTGGTTCAGTGCTGAAGAACCTGCCCTATTTTCTTCATAGAATCCGGCCCTGACGTAAGACACCAGAATTACGTAATCATGTTCAGGCTTTTTCTGAACTATATTCGAAATCAACTTAATTGAGTCGAAGCGCCTATAGGAAACCCCTCTCCTTCAAAGAAAGATGGCTATCTTTTGTCACAATAAGGTGGTCCAGCAGGCGAATTCCAAGGATTGCACCGGCCTCTGTCAGTTGTCTGGTAACCTCAAGATCCTGTGGACTGGGTTCAAGTGTTCCGGACGGGTGGTTGTGGACACAGATTATCGAAGCCGCCCGATCGGTGATGGCATCGGCAAAGACCTCTCTCGGATGTACCAGGCTATGGTTCAACAGCCCCACAGTAATGATCCGGTTCCCGATAACCTCTCCGGCCCCGTTCATTGTGATGCAGATAAAATGCTCCTGTTTTTTATTGGATATTCCATGGAGCAATGGCAGGACATCTTCAGGACGGGATATTTTATGAGTTTCGGCTTCTTCTTTCACCGGGTAACGGCGTGAAAGTTCGAAGCATGCGGAAATTTGTGCGGCTTTTGTCGGTCCCACGCCCTCGATCTCTTCCAGTTTTTCGTACGTGACGTGGTCTCTGCCGGCTTTAAGTTCTTTGGCGATATCTCCCGCCACCACGAGAACATCCCTGCCCCGGACTCCCCTGCCGATTATTGCCGCGATTAATTCCTTGTCAGATAATGCGCCCGGACCTAGGCGACGTATCCGTTCCCTTGGGCGGTCCTGTACCGGTAACTGTTTCATCTTTTTCATAGCGTGGCTCCGAATTATAGCCCGGATCCGTCATAAACCGCCTTTGGAATCCCGGTTAATCAGGAAAATGTCCAGATATCAGCGTGGGGTGGTGATGATGTAAAAGGGTTCCGGAATACCATTTCTGTCGCTTACCGATCGAAAACAGGGAAAATATTTTTTTCTGTAAATGAACTCTAAAAGAATAGTCAACCCAAATCCTCCCGGTACCCGAACGATGAATACAGTTATAACCGATTTTGTCCCACTAGATGATCATGGCAACTAAAGAAAATGCAATGGAGGCGTTTGCAGGGGAGTCACAGGCAAACAGGAAATATTCGGCGTTTGCCGATAAAGCACGAGATGAAGGGTTCACCAATGTCGCAAAGCTCTTCACGGCGGCATCCGAGGCAGAAGCAATTCATGCAAAGCGGCTCCTCAAGGTACTCGGGTCGATTGGTAAGACGGAAGATAACTTAAAAGCATCCGTTGCGGGTGAAACCCATGAGTATACCGAGATGTACCCGGCATTCGTAAACGTTGGTGAAGCCGAAAAACAGAGTGATGCTGTCATCGCCTTCACATACGCAATGAAAGCGGAAGAAGTGCATGCCAACCATTACAAGGAGGCCTTAAAGGCAATCAGTGCCGGCAAAGACCTTTCAGGTCAGAAGATATTTCTCTGTCCCATTTGTGGGAATATCTTCAGGGGTGAGACACCTGACAGATGCCCGATCTGCAGTGCATTCAAGAAAGTCTTCAGGGAAATTGTATAATTTGATTTACTCCTGATTTTTTTATAACTAGTTCGGAATTATTCCTCGCGGTCCCTGATCTTCCAGCATCTATATATCGGGGAACATCTGAAATGGACGGTATCAATGCCTCAGGTTACTGTATATTCCACAAAAAACTGCCCATACTGCAGGATGGCAAAGGCGTTTCTCGAGAAACACAATATCCCCTATAAAGCGATAGATGTCGGGGAGGACGAGGAAGCCGCTAAGCACATGATCGATATCTCAGGGCAGCGGGGTGTCCCTGTCATAACAATAGATGATGATATTATTGTTGGATTTGATGCCCAGCGTCTCAACGAGATATTCGGCACAGGTACCGAAGGAGCCGTTCTTGATGTGGTGATAATCGGAGCGGGCCCGGCCGGCCTTACCGCAGCCGTTTATTGTGCGAGAAAGCTGCTCACCTCCATTGTAATCACTGAAAATATCGGTGGACAGGCCCTCGAAAGCTGGACTATCGAGAATTACATGGGGTACCGGATGATCACCGGTGATGAGCTGATGAAGAAATTTGAAGAGCAGGTAAAAGAACAGAAGATAAGCCTTGAACTTGACAAGGTCCAGGACATTACGCCTTCTGATGGGATTTTTACAATCCATACCGCCACAGATGCGACATACCTCAGCCGGTCCATTATCCTTGCACCCGGGAAAGTGCCTAAAAAACTCGGTGTAGAGGGTGAGGAACGTTTCCTCGGCAAGGGCTTGTCGGTCTGTTCTACCTGTGATGGCCCGCTATTCCGGAATAAAGTCGTTGCAATTGTCGGCGGCGGAAATTCTGCACTTCAGACTGCAGTCGAAATGAGTAAGATCGCAAGGGAAGTCCACCTGATAGTGCGGAGTACCATCAAGGCTGATGAAGTGTATGTCAAACGGTTCGAGGCTCAAAAAAATATTGTACTCCATTCCAATTCGGTTGTGAAAACGCTTCATGGAGAGAATCTCCTGACAGCAATAACCATTAAAGATCGGGGGTCGAATGAGGAAATATCAATCAACCTCGAAGGTGTATTCGCGGAAATCGGCTGGTTACCTAATACTGATTTTGTTTCAGACCTTCTGAAGCTCAATGACCAGAAAGAGATCGTCATCGATATAAACTGTCATACCAGTGTACCGGGAATTTTTGCAGCAGGAGATGTGACGAATATCAAAGGCAAACAGATCATTATCGCCGCGGGTGAAGGGGCGAAGGCAGCACTGGAAGTGTATGATTACCTGGTCCGAACTATAAGCCGAATCGGCCGGGACTCCCCTCAAGTCTTTCTTATTCTTTCCGGAATAACACAATCCTGTTGGTATTCGTCCCGGAATTGTTGTTCCCGATACCCCAGATGTTAGATGTCTTGGTAAATGCCTGCTGGTTTACCAGGATACATTCACATCGGAACCCCGCTGACCGACCCGCAGGGATCACATGTTCGTCGAGGCGGAGTGTTCCCTTCTTCACTTCCCCCACCTCAAACGCAACCCACCCGCCGGGGCGTGTGATCCTGAACAGTTCACGGAATACTCCCGTGATCATGGCACCCCAGACGTCGAGCGAATGGGTCATTGTTATTTTCTTTCCGATAGCAATATCATCGATATTGCATTAAACCAGCATCGCAGCCAGTTGTCCTTCGAGTATTGAACAATATTGAGAAACGGGGGTGAAGTTACCGTTAGTTGGACTGAATTGTCCCGGATTTCCGGTGTCGCCCGGGCATCTCCACTAAGAAAAATACCAGAATTTCCTGCTATTCTGAGTTTTTCACGTTCATCAGCGGTCAGGTTCCGGATAAGGGTCCTGGTTTTTTTCATAATGATTTCATGGGTATCCCGGTACGGAGGGACCTGGTTCAGCTTGATGTTGATCTTCTTTTGAGAACCGGGAGATACCGCCTGGTTGGGTGGCAGTGTATATACCGAAAAGAACCCGCTTGAATGCCCGGTGAGCCGGTTTGTCGCGATCATCCTGATCCATGCATTGGTTTCGTCATCAGTGTTCGTTCCCCCGTGCCCCACGAGGAATTCCCGTAACGCAAGGATCTCTTTCTCTGTTGCCGGATGGTAAAACATTGAAAGGTCGATCCGGGATGGCGGTTCAAAATCACGAGGGACTTGAGAAAGGCGTTTCCCGACTGCTTCGATACATGGTGCAAAAAAACGTGGTCTGGTCAGCAGGAGAGAGAGTGGGTTAATATCGTTTTGCGCTATCTTCCGTCCAAGAAGACCAGCTTCGATTACGGTAGTTCCCCTCCCTCCGAATGGGTCATAGATTAGATCTCCCTCCCTGGAAAACCGCTCAATAAAGAAGCCTGCAAGTTGTGGCTTGAAACAGGCACGATATGAAATTTCGTGGATTGACGAGGCTCGTCTCTGTCCCGAAGTCCAAAGTTCGGCAGAATGGCGATTTACGGATGTATCCCCAATCCGGACGGTATCAGTGATTGTTTCTCCGGGCAGGTAATCCGGTATTCCGTGAGAGGAATTAACGGTCCCGGAAATGCCGGAATTCCGGTCACAACCGGCATTTGTTACCTTTAAGGACGGGGTAAAATCTTTTTTCGATGGACGGGGCATCTCCCTTGTATATTAGTCAGCCCGGCCGAAATATTCTCTGGTTACAGAAATGATCGCCGGGAAGGATCATCAATTAATCCTGCAGAATCATAAAAAATAAGAATGCATGAAGTGCTCAGGAAGGGGGTCCACCTTCTCATCGGGCTCAGCATCGCGATAGCCGTTCCGCTGTTTGATATGCAACTGGTCCTCATGGCATTTGTACTTGCCATTTTTGCCGGTTTTATTCTTTCAGACGCGATATCGAAGGGTTATACACTGCCCCTGATATCACGGGTGGTTTTGCTGCTTGAGAGGAAGGATGTGATGCCTGGAAAGGGGACGCTTTATTTTGCAATAGGTGTCTTTTTCGTCCTGGTCTTTTTCCCGCTTCAGGTTGTTATCCCGGCAATCATCTGCCTGGCTGTCCTCGACGGCGTGGCCACACTAGTAGGGATCCACTATGGGCACCATAAAATCTGGAAATCAAAATCCCTGGAAGGGACTCTTGCAGGTATGGGTTCAACTATTGTAGCTCTCCTGGTGCTTACAACTCTTTCGCTCCCGCTGGCTGCTGCGGCCGCAGTTACTGCAGGAATTGTCGAGCTCCTGTCACCTGTTGATGACAACCTTACAATCCCTTTGAGTGTCTGTATTGTCCTGACACTGCTTCTTCTTTGAACAAAGATGAGATTGTCTTCCGGCACCCGGTCAGGATTATTCCAGACGGGACAGGACTCACAACCATGTTTCAGTTAAAAAACGACTATTTACAAGGTTCTTCTTTTTCCTTGTAGCCTTTCAGGAGGAGTGTTGCCAGATGCCGAACCGGCTTATCCGTATGGCCTGCGATGTGGAACTCGCAGAAGGGACAACAGGTAATTACCATTTCGGCACCTGTCTTTTTAATTTCCTCTCCCCGGCGTTCACCAAGTGCTGCGGCCTCCTCTGGGAACCCCGCCCTGACTCCCCCCCCGGACCCGCAACATATTGAAGGCATCTCGGTAATGTCTGCAACCTTCCTTAAGATAGCCCGCGGCTGCTCCGTTATACCCTGGCCCCGGGCAAGGTGACACGGGTCGTGGTACGTGACAGTCAGTCCAAGGTGTGCAGGAGACCCGACCCCGGTTTCAGTGAGAAGTTCAGAGAAATCCATGACCCTGAACGGGGTTTGGTAATCATGCTTCAGTGTTGAGCCGCACCCGGCACACATCGTCACAACCGTATCGACCCCGAGCGCAGTGAATGCAGCGATGTTCCGGGCCTTCAGGGTTTCAACATATTCCGTCTGACCGGTCCGGATGAGTGGAGAACCACAACAGATCTGGTCGCGTGGGATGACGACCCGTACTCCGTTTCTCCTGAGCACTTCAATCGCATCCAGAGCCGTCCTGGGAAGACGCAGGTTATACATGCACCCGACGAAGAACCCCACTGTCTTTTTTACCGGGCCGTAGGGTTCCACGACCTCAGTCGTCAATTCAAGAAATGATGGTTCCGTTTGTGTCACGCTGCGTCCTGTCTCCCGGATAAGAGCTGCAACTTCTGCATGTCGTGGAAGCGTATGACCCTTGTAATGTGCCTGTTCCCTGAGTTTTTCTATAGCTTTCCCGGGTATCTGTATATCTTTCGGGCAGACTTTCCAGCACGCCTGACAGCTGGTACACCTGAAAAGGCCCCCATCAACAGCGCCCGCTGCCCGGTCTTTCGTGTCACGGGGGTCAAGGGTAAGACGCATTTCCTGCCTCATCACCGTCGGGCCCTTGAATTCCGAGACTGCAAGGGCCGGGCACACCGAAACACAGGCCATACAGCCGATACAGCTTCGGAGTGGCTTTATGGTCCCGACAACGTCTTTCCCGGGCATTTTTGGGGCAGCAGACGCGTCGGTACATATTGATGGCAACGCCTCGATATAGGGTAGCAGGTCCACGGCGAGGTCTTTGATCACGGGAAGATCCAGGGGTTCAATTGTTACTCCATCCCTTGCCTCTTCCATGCACGCGAGCACGGGTTCCCCGTTCACCCTGACCGCACAGCTCCCGCATTGGCCTGTCCCACAGCAATACCGGTATGTCAGCGTTGGATCGCATTCATCATGGATCGCGTGAAGAACATGGAGTACCCTTGCACCCTCATGAACGCCTACCGTATAACTTTCAAAATGTGGTTTTGTATCTTTTTGAGGATCAAACCGAGATATACGGATTGTCAGTGTCTTCATCTGGACACCTTCTCGATTCCCCGGCAGTGAAGGGACAGGTATGTATGTCCCAAAGGTGATGTTTCTGCAGTCCAGGACTGTGTAATGTCTTTCCTTACATGGGCGCCACGTGACTCATTCCGGAGGATTGCGGACTCAACGATCAGCGATGCGGTCGTCAGCATATTCCTGACAGTGCAACATTCTACCAGATTTTCGGCAGTCAGGGCATGCAATTGTAATGATTGCAGGTGTTGGATCATGGAGCGGGTCTGCTCCAGCGCCGGCAGTGTCCGGAAAATCCCGGCGCCTTCCCACATCGATAATTTTAGTTTCTTCCACACCATTGAAGGGTCGGAACCTCCCGTGAAATACTCGTTAAGCCTCTTTCGCTCGGACTCAACCTGGACAGGGTTATGGCTCCTCTCATGGACTGCGGCTTTCCCTGCATTCTCTCCTGCCCGTTTTCCAAATACCTGTGTTTCCGCGAGTGCATTTCCCCCGAGGCGGTTGGCTCCATGAACCCCCCCGGCTACTTCCCCGCAGGCAAAAAGTCCCTTCACCGTGGTGGACCCGTCCGGTTTGATCCGGAGGCCGCCCATAATGTGGTGAGCCGTAGGTGCGACTTCCATTGGCTCAACCCGGATGTCGACCCCGAACTTCAGAAACTGTTCAAGCATTACCGGCAGGCGGCTTTCGATCTGGGAAGCAGGCAGATGGGTAACGTCAAGGAAAACCCCTCCATGCTTTGTGCCTCTCCCTTCCAGAATTTCCGTCGCAATTGAACGGGATACCACATCTCGCGTGGATAGTTCCATCCGGTCGGGGTCGTACCTTGTCATGAACCGTTCCCCAAGCTTATTTTTGAGTAACCCCCCCTCGCCGCGGACTGCTTCGGTCACCAGCCTCCCCCTGGCATCATATGGATATACCGCGCCCGTAGGATGGAACTGGATCTGTTCCATGTCAATTACCTCGGCACCTGCCCGGTAACCAAGGGCATATCCGTCCCCGGTACCACTTGAGGAGTTTGTCGAAATGTCAAATATACGGGTCCCTCCTCCGGTCGAAATGACCGTACTGTCCGAACGAAACAGTATTACATCCCCATTCCTGTCAAGCCCCATGGCACCTGACACCCTCCCCTCATTTTCAAGGAGCGAAACGATCGAAACTTCCTGGTGCGTGTCGACATCCGTATCTGCAAGCCGCTCGGTGAGGGTGGTCATCATCTCGTGTCCTGTCCTGTCCCCGGCATAGCATGTCCTCGGGAAACGCTGCCCCCCGAATGGGCGCTGGGCAACACATTCGCAGTCATCCACGTCGAACACGGCGCCCCAGCGGATGAGATCTGCCATCCTGGCAGGAGCCTCGTCGACCAGGGCCCTGACCAGACCAGGGTCGTTCAAGTATGCCCCGCCACGCATGGTGTCCTCATAATGGCCCTCACAGGAGTCCTTTTCGGCAAGGACCGCATTATAGCCTCCCTCGGCCATCGGAGTACATCCCCCCTTGCCCACGATGGTCTTTGAGACCAGCACGGTATCGCCGTACCGATCGGCTTCAATTGCGGCTCGGACACCCGCTCCGCCACTACCGATTACGAGGACATGACAATCGACAAGTTCATCTGACCGCATCTTATTATTATCTGCATCCTATAATTACATAAATAGCTAGGGAATCGTAAGAGTGGCCATAATGAGGTTTTTAATGAAATTTGGCGGCACTTCTGTTGCGGATGCCGCAAGTATTTCCCGTGTCACTGATATTATCGGACAGCACCACGCGGACGGGAACGAGGTAGCGGTGGTCATATCAGCCCAACGAGGGGTAACTGACCAGTTGATTGCAGTCGCTACCGATGTCGTGAACAGCACTGACAGTAGTGTGGTCGGACCCTTTATTGAGTCCCTCCGGGTCCGGCACATGAAAGCCCTGGAAGGTTCGGCGAAGGACTACGTGGCCGAGGTAGCCCCGCTCATCGAAGACCGGCTTGAAAAACTGGAAAATATTCTGTCAGCAGTTCACAACCTGAGGGAGCTTACCCCAAGGTCGAAAGATTACATAATCACATTTGGTGAACGCCTCAATTCACTCGTGGTGAGTGCGGCCTTCCGGCAGCATGGAATTCCATCGTCGGTCCTTGATGGTTGCGAGGCTGGGATCCTCACTACAGCCAATCACGGCGAGGCAATGGCGCTTCCGGAAGGAGAGAAAAAAATAAAACGCTCGATAGTCCCTCTCCTCCCGGCGCAGGTGCCGGTGATAATGGGGTTCATGGGTTGCACTGAAAAGGGAGTACTGACCACCCTTGGCCGGAGCGGTTCTGATTATTCCGCAGCGATTATCGGCGCCGGCATAGACGCAGACGAGATCTGGATCTGGACTGACGTTGATGGAATAATGACCTCAGACCCCCGGGTTATCAACGATGCACGTGTCCTTGAATCAGTATCGTATCTCGAGGTAATGGAACTCTCTTTCTTTGGGGCGAAAGTAATGCACCCACGTTCAATTGAACCTGCAATGAGGAAGGATATCCTGGTCCGGGTGAAAAATACCTTCAATCCTGATCACCCCGGGACCTGCATTGTCAGGAGTGTCCGCGATGACAGTCGCGTGGTTAAGGCAATCACTTACATAGAAAAAGTAGCTGCCGTTAATATCAATGGTGCCCAGATGATAGGTCGGCCCGGAGTTGCGAAGGCGATTTTTTCAGCCCTTTCCGATAATGAGGTTAACGTGATGATGATCTCGCAGGGGTCATCAGAGGCAAATATCTCGCTAATTATTGATGAAGCACAGGCAGGGACTGCATCGGAATCGCTCGCAACACTTGCAAAACAGGGAATAGTCCGTGAAGTAACCCTTGATCGAAATGTGTGTGCCGTGGCGGTAGTCGGCTCCGGTATGGCCGGTGCGAAAGGTACCGGTGGGCGGATCTTTACGGCGCTTGGCCGGGCTGATATTAATGTCCGAATGATCTCACAGGGGTCATCGGAGGTCAATATTTCCTTTGTTGTGAAGCAGGAAGACGGTCCACGTGCAGTACGGGTACTGCACGATGAGTTCAGGTTGTCAGAGGAATGTGATGACTGAAGATGCATACCGGGAAGCCGGGGTCGATATCTACCTCGAAGCCGCGGCTGTCAAGTCACTGATCCAAAACCTGAGTTACCGTCGCACCGGACCGCACCGGATGCTTGGCAGTGTCGGCCATTATGCCGGTCTCATCGATTTCGGTGAAAAAGTCCTTGCACTCACGGTTGATGGCGTGGGAACCAAGATGCTTGTTGCAGATCATATGCACAACTGGAGCACCGTTGGGATCGACTGCATCGCGATGAATGTGAACGACCTCTATGTGATGAACATCGAACCCGTCGCATTTGTCGACTATGTCGCCACGGACCGGCTCGATACCGGAAAAATGGCACAGATCGGCACCGGGCTTAATGACGGGGCAAAACTTGCAAATATCGATATCGTAGGAGGCGAAACTGCAACGCTCCGTGGCCTCGTAAACGGGCTTGACCTTGCCGGAACATGCCTCGGGATACAGGACCGGAACAAGGTCGTTAACGGCGAAACAATACAGCCTGGAGACCTGATAATCGGAGTACCTTCAAGTGGCATTCACAGCAATGGGCTGACTCTGGCGAGAAAAGTTGCGGAAGAACATGGCGGATACGAGGCAGAGCTGGACAATGGCCGTTCTCTTGGTGCGGAACTGCTTACCCCGACGAGGATTTACCACGAGAGCCTGAATTTAAACAACAAGGTACCAGTTCATGGGATGTGTCATATCACTGGTGGAGGACTGCTAAATTTCACCAGGCTTTCCCGGTACGGGTTTAAATTCAGTGACCCGCTGCCACCTCAGGAGATATTCCACTGGATTCAGGAGACCGGAAAAATACAAGAGAATGTTATGTACCGGACATTCAACATGGGAATGGGCTTCGCCTATGTTATCGCCCCTGACAGGGCCGGGGATGTCATCCGGGAGATACCGGGTTCAAAAGTCGTAGGGGAGGTGACCGCGCAGCCGGGAGTATCCCTGCATGGCAGGCAGGTTGCCTGAACACTGATAGACTTTATGTAGCAGGGAAAAATCTTCCCCGGCATAGTATTTTTTAAATTGTTAACACATTTCGATAAAGAAAAACCACGTTTATCCTCTGGATCTCTTTGACCTGTAATCTCCAATTATCCGCAAGAGGACCCGGTACAAATCAGTGTGCACTTTCCAAAACTATCCGGTGGAACGCATCATTGTAATGCATTATCTATTTATTTTCCTTTTTTCAACCTTTCTATATTAACAGTCTGATGAGTGAAAACTGGGATACAAGAACCCGGGGATTGTAAAATGAGTGAAAAGGTTAAAAATAATCGGGGAATTTCCTTATCCATCGGAGTATGCCTCCTTTGTATAATGGTATTCTGCGTCATTCCTGTTCAGGCTGGCCATTGGTCCGGGATTGGTGCCAATGGTCAATACGACGTGACGTACACGAGTAACGGAGATGGCAGTGCCACAATCAGCGGTGCAGCAGTAGGACCTGGCGGGTCAATAGAACAACTGACAGATCCTTGCTCGGGATCAATTGTGCAGGACGGGGGTCCTGAACTAACTGGCGTTACGCAGAACCTGATCCTTGAGGGGCCATCAGGTTGGGCAGAGGTTATAGCGAAAGATGTGAATGAAAACGAAGCGCATGCGGAGGTCGAGTTTACTGACGGACGGGTCCTAGTTTTCCAGCACGCGGGAACTATAACAGCACCGCTAAGATCTACCGAATTGTATGGGGTGACAGAGCCCGTTGTGGAGTCGGTTACCGGAGTGGAAGCCGAACAATTTATATGGTCACGTGACTTTTCCACGATCGGAGCGACAAGTTATTCGTTCAATGCTGACGGCTCCACCGCAGCAGTGAGTGCCGGGGCAACGAGCAGTAGATCCGAGGAACCAACCTTTGGGGAATCTGGGGGATGTGGCAGTTCGAGGTTTTTTGTAATTCAGGGTACCGGAGCTTCTACATTGGTAATGGGTGAACCGGTGGATACCTACTTTGGTGATTATAGATATGAACCTCCCACATATGCCTATCAATTCGGGTCGATTGAGAACGCCGACACAGCTGGTGTAGCCGCAGGTTCGTCCATTCCACAGGGATTCTCAACTCTCATATCCGGAACGGTTATAGATGGTAGCCTGCACTTTGATATGGATGCAGCGGCGGGACAAAGACCATTTGTTGGATATGGTACTCCTGTAGCCAGTTCATATATGACGACTGCCGATGGCGAGATCGAAGCGCGTGGGGAAAGCGGAACCGCGAGTGCAATTTCGACAGGCCCGAGCGGGCAATATGCGAATGTCATTTCGTCATTTGAACGCAACTATCGTACCAGAAATAACATGGACTTCGACCTCTCCGCGTCCGGTAAAATCTATGAAAACGGTTACAATAAAATTAAGACAGAGAATGAGATATACCGGCCTCATGGGTATTCAGGGGCCGTAACAGCAACAAATTCAGAGGATACCGTGGGTGAAAGTGTTGACTTCGCATATAGGCATAACTATGGTGGAGTGGCAGGGTTAACATCCACCGGGGGAGAATGGGCACATGTCTGGCCAGGTCCAAAATAAAGGAGGTTTAAAACAATGAAAAAAACAATATTTTGTTCAACAGTTATCAGTCTAATGCTCGTTCTCCTCTTTGCAGGAATTGTATGTGCTGATCCGTCGGTAATCCAGACTCCGGAAATACAGGGACTATCTACGGCTACGTCGGTGAATGCTGTAGGGCTCATGACCGAAACTGATGGCCTTGCCTGGCAGGCTCTCAAACCGCGGGCTAAATAATACCCTTGCAGCTCCAGGCTATTTGCCTTTTGACCCCGAAACCGGCGAAGTTCTGGATTGGGAAGATCTCTGGCCTTTCATGGATCCTTCACCAGGACAAGTTCAGTATACAACTACCTATGATGCGAACATCGTAGGGCAGGCAGGCCAGATCAGTTATATCAAGACTATGGATGTCAATACAGGAAACAAAGTTCTCGGGCAGTCCAACGTCAATGCAAAGACCGGGCTGACATACATTGCAACTTCTGACGGTGGCAACGTGGTCGGTTCAGAAAATCTCTTACTCGACGGTGCCGGGATGTACGAGCTTACTGCAAACAAAATGTTGTGTCCGTTTGCCGTACAAACCTCGATGTTCATCCCACCATACTGTAATATCGTCCAGACCGGAAGCAGCTACGACCTGACGGTTGGATCGGTCAGCACTGAGGCTGACAACCGGTTTGTCGGCGCTGATGCAACCGCACCGGTAGTCGAGAACTACAACATCAATGTCAAACCATATGGCACTTCTAATGGGCAGATCCCTGCAATAGGATCAACAATGGCGTATATGAAAGTGCACACACAGGAAGGCCGGTTAACCTTACTCGACCAATTCATTATGGAAGATGATGAAGTGAATATTTTCCAGATGTCGAAGGTCCAGGATACCACGTATTCAGAAACATCGCGTGCTTCTGGTAACTGATAGCTGCATTCACGAAATCTATGGGTTACAAATCGGGTATGAGCCTGATTTAACCTTTTTCTTTGATAGAATTATTGATATGAATAGGTGGAAATAGACCCGTAATGCCCGGGATCTTTTTATGTTCCGGGATAAATAGCACGATTTTGGACTCCCACGGTTCCTCTCGTTCTAGCTGCATCTTGAGGAAAATGGATATAATGCGCAAAAATCAAAGGAAATGCAATACTCGGAGGCCTTGTCTGCGTCCTCCGTTATTGCGACAATTGAATAAATCAATGGACTATAAGTCCGGATTGAACACCCTTTAATCCGGTATAATTTTTTTATATTCGGTAAGCGCCTCTTTTATAAGAAGATCCTGGTGATGGATCAGCAACGAGTAAAAAATATGACAAATAACTCTGAAAAGATGATTAAAGCGAAGGAATTCAGGAAATTTACAATTTCAATCTACCGGACTTCCCAGATCATCCTCGCAGGTTCCATGTCTCCTCTTCTTCAGGATAGGGAAGTTTTCTGGTTTTCTCTGAAATAATTGCACTGTTACCGGATGGGTCATCGATAATGAGGGTCATCGGAAATTCACCCCTCTTCACTGCTTCAATGGTATCGATGAGTTTTTCTGCATTTTCGCGTTCGCTTTCATCCCCGCAGGCGATAACGCCCCGGACAACTCCTGCAACCCGGTCAAGGACACCTTCGACGTTAGAGACAAACCCCTCGCAGGCGGGCCCAGGGTCGATCCTGACCCCGAGTTCCGGTATCATGACGATTCCCTGCATGCTCCGTACAACACGGACGTCTAAATCATCTGAAGTCTCAACAGGATACTCCTGACGGCCTGGAGCCTGGCTGGTGAGCACCTGGGTATCGACATAACGGTACCCGCATTCGCTACAAAGGGCACGGATAATAATAATATCAGAAAAATAAGGAATATTATCAGTCTGATAAAGATACTCAACCTCTGCATTACATACCGGACAAGGACCGGGTACAACTGTCTGCACTACACAGCTCCGCCAATCTTGTCGCGGGAGATCTTGACAGCCTGCGGGGTCACAACGACGTACCGCTGGTCGCCAAGACCAATGATATCACCGTTTACATCCTTTGCAACTTCTTTTAAGTCCTTGAGCACCCGCTCATACATGACCTTGTCCATCTTGAGCCTACTGATGTCCACGATCACGATGTTACCGTTATAAACCTCATCCTTGATCTTCGGGCTGTCTTTGATATCCGTTACTGTTGCAATTTTCACCAGGAGAGCGGGGGCGTCTTCGGTTCCTTCATAGTCTTCGAGATTAAGTTCCATGTAGTCGCGTTCCCCGGTGGGGGCGCTGGATTTCCCAAGAAGAGTATCGAATATTTTTCCCATAAAAAAATGGTATGTTGAATTTTATTTAATAGTATCTATTCATAAATCCGGCGGATTTTTCTTTTTGTTTTATTTGTCACCGATTTTTTTAGAATGGGGAGTATCGTATATCTGGGGAGACCTGGAAATCCCGTGATCAGTATTCGAGAGCCCAGATCTCATCCCCGACATGATGGATATTCCTGCACATCTTTCCGCTGGTTTTCTCCTTCAATTCGGCTGCATCAAACAAGGGGATACAGATTGCAATTGGCTTCCCGTGTCGCTCCTCCACTACCTGGGCCGGGGACCCCGCCCTCACATCATCGGTAACAGAAACGATCCCCGGGCGCATTACATCGGCACCATTTACAACGTAAGAGACCGCACCGGAATCGACTACGATTCGTCTTTGTGGGAATGGTTGCTCAAGAAGTCCTCTCAACGTGGGAAAAATTATGCCGTCCAGGTCCATGAGGAGCGGTTTCTTGTCGACCATATAAAGTTTAAGCGAGGTGCTCGTCTCGACAATCTCGAGCTGGTCACGATAAAACCTGGACTCTGCATCACCAATCTCCGATTTAAGCCGTGAATAGATGACAGAAACCTGGGACTTTCTCAGGGTATGTCTTTTTTTCAGCTGGATCTTCGACATATTCGTCCGCCTTATTGGTATGTGACACCTGAACGAAAATGTATCCCTCTGACCGCATGGGTTTTTATACTTCCGTGAGTCAAGAATTATCGTACAGTATATCGGTTATCCCTCTGTGTCCGGATTGAACCGGAAGTATTTCTTTTTTCGTGACTGAGGTTCCGGGAGTGATCATGTGAGTTATATTTAAGTATCCGCCTCACTCACATATATTACTCCAAAGCGATGTAAACAGGGTAATTATATGACAAAAAGGCCATTGGATATTTTGGACCAGGTGCTGAATCGTCAGCCTGTTATCGTATCTCTCAAAGGGGGAAGGGAACTTCGAGGAATCCTTCAGGGGTATGACGTGCACATGAACCTTGTGCTTGAAAAAGCCACAGATGTTGAGAACGATGTATCAAAAAATGTCGGAACTCTCATCGTACGTGGAGACAATGTGATCTATATATCACCCTCAGTTGAACAATAGATGGAAAATTTCTCCAGGTGAAATGCTATGACAAAGGGAACTCCCTCAATGGGAAAACGGAACAAGAAGACCCACATTGCATGCAGGCGCTGTGGCAGTATATCGTATCACTGCCGTCACAAGACCTGCTCTGCGTGCGGTTTCGGTAGAAGCACAAGAATGCGCAGTGTAAGATGGCTTGATAAGCGACCAAAAGTGCCTACTCATTAGAGAGTTCTGACATGTGCGGTATCGTTGGCATCGTGGATGCTGGCGGTGTATCTCTTTCTTTATACTACGCCCTGTACGCTCTCCAGCACCGGGGACAGGAGAGTGCGGGCATCGCCACCTTCGATAATGAAGGTCATCTTTACAAACATAAGGCAGCAGGACTTGTTGCAGATGTCTTCAACACGAGTATACTTTCGACCCTGAAGGGAAATGTAGGGGTCGGTCATGTCCGGTACCCTACGACCGGGGAAAACCGCCCGGAAAATGTGCAGCCTTTCAATTTCCATTTTCAAAACCACGATATCTCGATTGCACATAACGGAAACCTCGTAAATACTGCTGAATTGCGGGACTCCTATGAACAACGAGGCCAGATCTTTTCCACAACCACTGATACAGAGATTATTGCAAAGTTGATCACGGAAGAGATCAGGGGGTCGGGGGGGGTGGAGGATGCCGTGCTCCACTGCATGCGGACCCTCCAGGGCTCCTACGCCGTAATTCTGATGGTTGACGGCATCCTCTATGGTTTCCGTGACCCGCTCGGCATCAAACCACTTTGTATCGGGAAACTGAAGGAAGGGTTTATTATCGCATCGGAGAGTGTAGCGGTTGATGCACTCAATGGGACGTTTGTACGGGATGTAAACCCCGGGGAACTTATCAGGATCGATGGACAGGGGATGAGGTGCACCCAGATTGCCGTTGCCAGCAGGCATGCCCATTGCATCTTTGAATATGTATATTTCGCCCGGGCCGATTCGGTCATAGACGGGGCACTGGTGTATGATGTGAGGCGTAACATCGGTGCGAAGCTGTTTGAAGAGGACCCGATCATTGCCGACAGCGTGTGTGCAGTTCCGGATTCCGGTACGTCATATGCGATCGGCTATTCCCAGCGGTCACATATTCCCTTCGTTGAAAGCCTTATGAAAAACCGTTATATGGGGCGGACATTTATTATGCCATCCCAGAAACAGAGGGAGAATGCGGTCAGGATCAAACTGAACCCCATAAAGGAGCACCTGCGGGACAAATCGGTTGTCCTCGTTGATGACAGCATCGTCCGCGGTACAACATCACGCCGGATTATCGAGATGATGCGTGACTCAGGGGCAAAGGAGATCCATGTGAGGATAGGATCCCCGGCAATTTGTGCACCCTGCTACCTGGGTGTCGACATGCCTACCCGTGGAGAACTTATTGCAAGCAACAAGATCGAGGAAGAAGTCCGGCACAGCATAACGGCTGATTCTCTTCATCATATATCCATCGAGGCATTGGTTGCCGCAATCGGGGAGGAACGCTGTAACCTCTGTACCGGGTGTCTCACGGGATGCTACCCTGTCTCCATCGATGGAGAGCAGTCTCATGAGGCCATGGTCGATTTTGTCGAAGGAACATACCAGTCGAGGCTTGAGTCGTTCGGGGGAGAGAGTTCGTAACACGGACAAGATTCCCCCTCCGGAACCAAGATATTTCTGCCTGGAAAAACATGAAATCCGGTATATATCATCTGCCGGGATTAAAACCGGGAAATTGTAGAAAGGAACTCAGGTAAGGGAATTGGCATGAAACACATCCGGGATGCGTTTGACACAATTGCAGCGGAATACGACGCCCAGCGTGTACATATCATACCTGACATCCACCAGTATTACGGGGCTGCGGTCTGGGCTGCGGTGACGGAAAATAAAACCCCGGAAATCCTTGATATCGGGTCAGGGACCGGTCTGCTGAGTGCATTGGTTCTGGAGAAATTTCCTGATGCCCAGCTGACCCTGCTGGACATTTCAGAAAACATGCTCGCAGTTGCGCGTCAACGTTTCATCCACCTTGGCAACATCAGGTATGTTATCAGCGACTACAGCCGGTCTCAGATCGGAGGACCATACGACCTCATTTTTTCAGCCTTGTCGATTCATCATCTCTCCAGTGATGACAAACGCCAGCTTTTTATCAGGATATTTTCTGCCCTGAAACCCGGTGGGATGTTTATCAATGCCGACCAGGCTGAAGGGGAAACCCCCCTGTTCCGGCAGATGTACCTGGATTACTGGAATGATTTTATGAAAAGCGGCCCGCTTGGTGAAAAGGAGCGTCTGGAGATCCTCCGGCGAAGAGATACGCTTGATCGGAACGAAAAACTGTCCACCCAACTCAGCTGGCTGCATGAGAGCGGGTTTTCCGATGTTGATGTCATATATAAAAACCGGACGTTTATCGTGACGGTGGCGAGAAAGGGACCGGCCTGAATGGGTTCATTGGAGTGTGGTGACGTCCAATCCCATCAGTATATACTAACATAAAGCCAGGATATGGATTACATTGATGGGCATAACAGTTACCGGAAAAAGCATTAATCGGATTCCATATGGGAAATCCCGAAAAATCAATGAGGTCGCTACTCGATATATTGCTTTTTCATCCTTTTCGCAAATGCCGGAAATGAAACTACATTTTTTTCATCCCTGACGGTACGAGCAAAAAGTCAAAAGAAGCAGTAGCGAGGGATGGATTTGAACCATCGGTCTACGGGTTATGAGCCCGTCGGGATATCCTGACTACCCTACCTCGCTGCTCTGGAGGTTATTATATACCCTCTCCCGGCTCTTATAGTTTACTCACCTTCCCTTTTGGGCCCTAGGGGTGCATGAAGGAGGGATTAATTATTCCGGCTGCGTATACCGGCAATATGGATGATGAGCTTGAAACAATACGTCAGCGAAGACTCGTAGAAATGCAGGAACTGATAAAGGCGAAATCCGAAGGAAAAGTCCTGCATCTTGACCAGGGTAATTTCACGGCACTTTTACACGCGCATCCTGCACTCGTGGTGGATTTCTGGGCGGAGTGGTGTGGTCCCTGCCGGATGGTGGGTCCGGTCGTGGAAGAACTGGCCCGGGAATATTCCGGCCGGGTGACATTCGCGAAGTGCAACACAGATGATAGCCCGGTCCTTTCCGGACAGTTTTCAATATCCGCGATTCCTACCCTCCTGTTCTTCCGTAATGGAAATCTGGCCGACCGCGTTACTGGTGCCTACCCGAAAGATGCGCTGAAAAAACGGATCGAAACTGCGTATGGTCCTTTCGGGGAATGAGAGACTGGAATAATACCTGGTATCAAAGGGATCAGACCCCCCCCTCGTTGCGCCACCACGGTCAATAGTGTCAATGCTCGTGGAATTTCTACCCTGCCGGCCTCCGATTGCCCAGTGCCATCAACTCCATGGATATCCGACCACAAAGGCAAGATATCAGCTTCTAAATATGATAGTAACAAAGATGGTATGGAAACGATACCCCGGATTACGGGGAGATATCATATTTTATTGAGGTTATACCGTGGAAGAAAAAGGTACAGACCAGAGCCAGACAATTATCCTCGAGGATAATGACGATTATTATATTGAGCTCTCGGAGTACCTCGAGGTCCTCTCAAACAGCCAGCGGTTGAAAATTCTGAAAATACTTGAGAAGGGCCCGAAAGAGGTCAGGAAAATTGCTGCCGAGATTGATACCAGTTACGAAAACACAAAAAAGCACCTGGACAAATTACTCAGCACCGGTTTGATCAAAAAAGAAGCCGGGCTTGGGCAGGCAACGTCAAAAGGCGTCCACCCTGTCTGGAAATATTCCCTTATTCCAGGGGCCATGGAGGCAATTGTCAGGAACCTCGGCCTGTTTTCCAATATCAGGATTAATCCCGCGGATACCGAGTTACGCAACAAGCTCGATGCGGTAAGGGGAAGGGTGGCAGAAGAACTGCTTGCCCCGACACCATCGGTCGTGATGCTTGGCGGTCCCGAGGATGGAAAAGTTTTCCGCCTGACAGGAACTGAAGTCCGTATCGGCCGTGTCGACCCCAGGAAACCCGGCAGTTATAATCCCGATCAGGATGTCATCGTGTCTGCCGAGTATACGGCGGTCAGCCGGATCTCGAAACCGCACGGGAAATTCATCGAAGAAAGTGGGCAGTGGTATATCGAGGACGCCGGTAGCACGGGAGGGACAATGGTGAACGCAACGATTGTTACACCAGAAAAACGGGTCCCGGTCCGCGATGGAGACCTGGTTGAACTGGCAAAGGGGATATACGGTGCAAAACTCCTTGTCATTATGCCGGACAATACCTGAAGAGGCATAAATTATCACAGAAATTTTTCCCACTATGAATACTCAGTTTCGAAAACGGTCGGATACAATACGGGGACTCTTATATATCCTGCTAATCGGCGTGATACTCGCAGTTTCAGCTACGGCATCGGCTTACACAATCACCGCGACGACGCCAGGGGGCCATGGAATAATTGAACCCGGATCGGTCTCTGTTAACCCAGGTGATAATTCTCCCCCGTTCTTTATTACCCCTGATGACGGGTATCACATTGATGTGCTGAGAGTTGATGGAACGGTCACTCAGGTGCAACTTCCGTACCTGATTCCAAATGTACATTCAGATCATACCATCTCTGTCACGTTTGCCAGGGATTTGGGGTCGATAAAGGTCAGTTCAAGTCCGAACGGTGCGACCATTTTTATTGATGGTGTCTCTTCCGGGACAACAGCCACAACGGTGGATAATATCCCCACCGGGACGCATGAATTAAGGCTCGCTCTTGCGGGTTATAACGATAAAACGCAAACGGTGACCGTAAACAGAGACGACATAACAAATGTCCCGAAGATTACACTGACCCCGCAGACCGTTACTACAACCACGATACCGACCTCAGTACCCACAACGACGGTTACGACTACAATACCCACATCGATACCTACGACGACAGTGACTACAACAGTCAAGACTACGACAACCACGCCGATACCTACGGCGACTGCGACCGCTACAGCTACAACAACCACGACGGTGACTGCTGTACCAACTCAGACTACCACCGCAGCCACGACCGTCACCACAAGCGTACCGGTAACGACGTCCAACTTACCGTATATTTTCCCTACCCCTACAGAGCGGATCCCCTTAGAAACGACGATCGTCCCAACCAGCAATCAGACCATTCAGCCTAATATAACGGTGACCCTGGTTACAAACGCGACCCTGCCGGTAACACCGGTTGTTAATGAGTCCCCGGATACCGGATTAAATAATACCAGTATTGTTGTACCGGTCGTGACCACGCCGAAGGACCCCCCTGTGAACGGGTCTGTAAATACGACGGGATCAGGGTTACAACCTCCGGTTGGGCTTGCATCATGGAACGTGGTCATTTTCCTTTTTATTGCAGTAATACCGCTTGTACTGCTTCTTGCCCACGATTATCTCGGGCTTGGTCACCTGTCGTTCCCCCAGCCGCTGGCGGTCAGGGCAGGCGTAGCATTCGGGCAGGTTGTGTGCGGGGCCGGAATGTTATTCGTCCTTTCAAGGATGATTGCCCTCCTCACGGCACTTACCAATACGCTTACCCTCCCGCTCCTGTTGATCGTGCTGCTGCTTGGGGCCTATATGATATTTTCTGCTCTGGCCCTTGCAGCAGGCTCTCTTCTCTCCCGCCCGCTCCGCTGGACCCTGAAAGTCCATGTTGTTATCGGTGTGATAATTCTCATCGTTACCCCGATCCTCCTGTTCTCACTCGGCCAGGGAGAAACAATGGGGATCCTCGTCACGATTGTGGCAGCCCCGGTATCCGCCCTGCTCGCTCTCTGGCAGGATCATTCACTCGCGTTACAGGTGCAGAGGACGATCGGTTTTCCTTTTGGCTTTTTCAATGGTGATGAGACGCGAGTACCATCGGGGTCGGACCCTTACCGGCGTTCAACTGCAACAAGGCCGGATATCTTCCCTCCCGAACTTGCAGACCGATATGCAAGTGTTGACTTCCTCGGGATGGGGGGTATCTCCCATGTGTTCCGGGCTATGCGTCTCAAGGATGGCAAGACCGTTGCGGTGAAAATACCGATACGGTTCGATGAAACCACCGGAAAAAGCTTTATGAAGGAGATTCTCGCCTGGGAAGGGCTCCGGCACCCGAATATCGTCGAGATCACCGAGGTGAACATCCTCCCCATACCGTACGTGGAGATGGAGTTTCACAAGTCGGTGCTTGCGGACCTGAAGACTCCGATATCTGTGAGAGACGCTGCGGAAATCATTACCGGCGTCGCTAACGGTCTCGCGTATGCACACGAACAGGGGATCATACACCGCGATATCAAACCCCAGAATATCCTGCTCGACAGCAACGGCGTTCCCAAGATCACTGACTGGGGGATGAGCCGCCTTATCGGCTCTTCTGCAATACCGACCATTGCAGGTTTTTCACTTGCCTATGCAGCACCCGAACAGATCTCTCCGGGAAGGTTTGGCGAGACTGATGAACGGACCGACATCTACCAGCTCGGGGTCGTCTTCTATGAACTTGTGACCGGAAAACTCCTGTTCCCTGGCGATGACCTTGCCGAGGTCAGTAACGCCATCATCTCGAAGATGCCGGTGCCCCCGTCCGAGGTGAACCCGCTTGCACGTCCAATCGACCCGATTATCCTGAAATGCCTGCAAAAAGACCCGGGAGACCGGTACCAGTCAGTCCGTGCGATGCTCGAAGACCTTAAACAGTTCCTTTGTACCGTGCAGGATACCGGGGATGATGACAGCCTATATGATGGGAAAGGAGCTGTGGAGTGACAGACGGGACCATCAGCCTCAACGGCACCATAGCCGGGATGTCCTGTACTGGAAAACGCAATAATAATGAAGATGCCTTCCTGGCTGTGAAAGCAGGGAATGGTTATCTCATTGCCATAGCAGATGGGATCGGGGGCCACAGGGCAGGAGAAGTGGCCTCGGCAATCGCGGTCTCTACCCTGTCAGAGGAGTTTTCGAGCCACTATCATGAAGATATGAGCCAGGATAAAATCGGGACCTTATTAACAGGCGCCTTTAAATCTGCGCATGTTGCGATTGAAACCCAGGCCGAGGATGATAAGGAAGGGATGGGGACCACGATGGTCGCTGCCTTCATTCATAATAACGCAGTTGTAATTGCAAATACCGGTGATTCGAGGGCATACCACATCAGGGACCGGATACTTTTCAGGACAAAAGATCATTCTGTCGTCCAGTCACTTGTAGATTCACAACAGATTTCTGAAGAAGAGGCAAGAAGCCATCCACTCCGGGCGATGATCACAAACAGCCTGGGGAGCAGCTTTCTCGTAGATGTCTACCACATCTCGCTAAACGCCGGAGATCTCCTCCTCCTTTCGAGCGACGGTTTTCATGATTATGTAAGAGAAGAGGCTCATCGGGAATGCGAATAGGGACCTTCCACCTGAAGAACTGGTAAAAAATCTCGTGGAGGAAGCACTGATGTGTTCCCGTGATAATGTCACGGTAGTAATTTACAAGGCTCCGTCTGACTAAATGAACTTTGGTTGATTATTAGACCCTTGGCTGAAAAGCAGATTTAAAAGAGATCTCTTTTTAAATCAATCAGGACAGGGTAATTAATAGTATTTTAATGAAAAAACGCTACTAACGGACGCATTTGGTCCCCGATGAGGATCCGCGCAGATATGGAGGAACTTTCTGACGAGGAAAGTAAAAGTCGGAAATGTGTGTGCAATAGTAAGGAGCCGTCACCCGGCTCGTGTTGCATAAAAGGTACAGGCCGTCTTCCCGGCGGGAAGACAAATCAGCCGTAAATAGACAATTAAAACTAATTTTGTGGATTTTTAATTATATCGACCTGTTTTGGAAATATTTAATATAGTGTAGTTAAATCACTCAATTGCAGAATTCCACCGTGATTATTCCATGGTCGTTGTCCCATTTGCGGGGGGTCTGGGACATGGGTCTGCCCAGGAACGGAGAAATGCCTTACGTAGTGTCAGGTATAAAATTTCCGTATAATGCCGGAATCCCCCTATAAGGCGGGTGATAGAGGGAGTAAGTTGGGATAGTGCCTGTTTTTGCTGGTATTATTAGCTGGGGATCCGGTTAATGCCGTGTATTGTAGGAGACTATAGACCTGCTCTCAAGGACGGGTCGTTGGGAGGTCCCGTCAGAGGGAACATGAGAAGATAGTAAGAGGAGGTAGAATTACGTATGGTGTATGCTTGGAATAATTATCCTGGTCAGAAGATATTTAATCCCATGCCAAATCCGGCAGATCAGATAAACACTTATCCACGTTACCTGGAACCGGTACAGGGCAATTGTGATAATTGCCATCTCGTCTCAGCATTGTCATCGGTAGCCTGGGTCAATCCCCAGAGAATTGTGGCGAGTCTTGTCCGTACTCCGGCAGATCCAACGGTTAATCAGGTGACGTTTTTTAATCCGGCCCAGAATGTTCAGATGAAGGAAAATGTCTGGACTGAAGCAAATCAGTATAAATATACCCGATCCGCAGAGTATCTAACCGGTGAATTATGGCCTGCATTGTTTGAAAAGGCTTATGCAAAATTATTATTAGGACAGAATGCCCAAGCTCCGGAGCCACCTGATCCCGGGAACATAGCGTGGGGTGCAAAATCGGTCACACCATTGAAAAGAATTTCGGGATATGCGACAGTCGGGCAATATACAACAGGCGAGGCCATTCCGAAAGGGGGACCATATGCCGATTGGTTTGATGTTGTTAAATCCTATTGTGATGGTTATGTCAATAATTCTGCACAGACGATGTTTCCCGGAATTGCATGGTCGGGTGCGCACACCTTTTCTATCCTTGGAGTGCATAACGAAGCTGGAAAATGGATAATGGTCCGTGACCCGAAGGCAAATAACGGTTACAAACCTGCCGGGGCCTTAGCCGATGTGAGCTGGAATGTAACTCATCGAAATTATAATGCAGGGTTAGCTATCCCGGCTACAGCCTCTGCAATGGTAATTCCGCTCGCAAACGGAATTTACGGTCTGAGTGCTGCTAATTTTGCAGGTTTTGTGACTAATTTTGCGTTTACCGGTGCACCAAGAAGATGGTAAATATGAAATTAACTTTTTAAAAATTACGAGAATAGTGTAACTTTTTTGTTAATGTTATTTAAGATAATTTTATAAAGATATCTTGGGAGGTTACATTGTAATCTTAATCATCAGATCATGCGGGGGGGCAGAGATACGATGAAGAAAAAATTCCTATTGATTGTATTAGTGGTGGCACTTCTTGTTTTTTATCCGTGTTTTGCCGGGGTGATCTTTTCAAACGGGACGAACGCCAGCTTCATGTATCAACCGGGTACAGCGAACAGAACTTCAACATACTCCCATTACTCGGATTATAATGACTCGCGTAATGGAAGTATCATTGGGAATGCATCGTCTCCGGGGGGTAATTTAAGTGATGGTTCTTCCGGTGCCAATTTGCCGGAAGACTTGTCAACGGGAGTCAATGTGACGCCGGTTCCTGTAGTCATGCAGGCTGGGATCTCTGGAAAGGACGATTCAGGCAACAATGCATCAGGGTTTTCCGGCACAATTTCATTTGTTGATATTCAGGAAACCAAAAGTGCCGATAATAAGTCCATTTTGTACAGTAATGTTACAGGACCATATAATCCGGTAGGGACTGAGACGATCCTTTCACCAGGGAAACCATGGATCAGTAAGAAAAATCCGACGATATATGGTGATCTGATTGCGTGGGAAGAATCCAAATCGGGGTCTGATGAGATTCTGGTCTATAATCTTTCTTCAGGCAGGGAATTTCTTATTCCCTATTATAACCCGGGTCTGAACAAATATAGTCCCTCAATATGGAAAGATATGATTGCATTCACTGGGAAAATGGACGATCTTTCGATTATCTGCGTATATAATAGCACGACCGGCTCACTAAAACAATTAACTCTTGACCCGGATATAAAACATCCTGAAAATCCGAAAATTTATGGGGTTTATATCGTGTTTTCGGATATTGAAAATGAACAATCTAATGTGTACCTGCATAACATACTCAATAATGTAACCCTGCCATTTGAAAAAGCAGGACCCGACTCCAACCAGTATTCTCCTGCAATTTTTGGCGATAAGGTCAGCTATCTGGAAACAACCAATTCCAGAATTTCGTTGATGCTTTTCAATATTACGACGCAGACCCGGATGACAGTAATTGACAATACCAACGATTTCTATCTTGCTCCCCCGTCGATCATGGACGATAAGATCGTATGGGAAGACTGGAGAAATAACAACTTTAACATTTATGCTTACAACCTGACTGATGAATCCCAGACACTTGTGACAACCGGAACAGATACAACCGATCAATTAAATCCCTCAATTTTTGGGGATTTTCTGGTATATGAAGACCGGCAGAGTGGCTACAGCCAGGTTCATCTGGTTAACCTTTCAGGTATGGCTGACGTTCCTCTGATAAAAGGACACGAAGAATCAAACCAGCAGGTTCCAAAGATTTTTGAAAACAGAATAATCTGGCAGGATGACAGGAATGGCATCTCTGACATCTATTTGTTTTCAACCGGTACACTACAACCGGAAGTGGAATCGGATTTTTCAGTGAACGCAACTGTTGGATTAGTGCCATTTACCGTAGAATTTCGAGATCACTCAACGGGAAATATTACAAGCCGTCACTGGGATTTTGGAGACGGAAATGAATCGTACGAAATGAATCCAATTCACACGTATACCGATGCTGGTCAGTTCACGGTTTCACTTACTGTCAGTACACCATTCTATCGGGATAATAAAAGAATTACTGATTTGATAGTATCAGGATCACCACCCGATGCCCACTTCAGTGGTAGTCCGCTTTCAGGCCCCCCACCATTGACTATTACCTTTTCCGATTTATCATCCGGATATCCAACAACATGGCACTGGGATTTTGGAGACAACAGTACATCTTCCGAGGAAAATCCTATCCATGTATTTACATCTCCCGGTAATTATACAGTCAGGTTTTCAGCGGCGAATGAGTTCGGAAATGATTCCGCTTCAGAGTATATCAGGGTAGTAAATGTTCTCCAGAAGCAGGTCTGTTTAAATATCCCCTCAATTATTGAATATTCAGAGGACGATCACCATTTCATGATTAACAAGAGTTATAATGATGATTATATTTTCAGGATCGAAAATAACGGTAGCCTGTTGTATATCGATCCTCCTCCCGTTTCAGGTATAGCAAAGATGGTGTTTTTCTCTCAGAATTCCGGCGTGATTAATGAAACTAATGATGTTATTTCTGGAAATATGGCTGGAATTCAGATAATATCTGATTATGTATCTCCACCCGGGCCTGGAGGAATATTAGGTAATTATTCAGCCACCTTTTATTCTGTCACGATGCCGGTATATTATCCGGAGGGGACTATTGAAAATTCGGTCAGCAGGGAAATACCCCCCGATGAATTTTTAAAATTCCAGCGGACAATAAGCAACAGCAATTTTCCAGCCGATACCATAATGGACCCTGCGGATGTCGCATACATATTATACTGTAAAAAGAATAATATTGCCGACGTAGGTCATGCTACTGTTACCATGACGGTGAGCCATCAATGGGTGATAAAGGACCGCTTCAGTGTAGCCAGATTAGATGCACAGGGTCAGCCCAAAAATGACCCGTATGGCCGGCTGATTACCTTGAATTCTTCATTTGTCAGTGAAGATCCTGGTAACCATCTTTATTATTATGAAATAAATGAACCGGACGGCATTGATCTCTCTAACCTTGCCGTTCCCCTTTATAATCGAAGTCTGACACTGGATGGAGCAAAAATTCAACTGGTTTCACCATCCGTTAGTCCGGGTACCCGGCCGGCAGATGTGATTCTTGGTATTGACTCAGACTGGGTCGAATGGAATTATCCTAACCCGTATCATTGGACTAACGGATACGAACCAATAGTAATTATTCGCCTTGACGATCTGGGGATCGGGGAAGTTCTGGAGACAACATATAATTCGCATAATGAAACGGGAAATATTGATGTGTTTTGTGGAGATTCACCCCATGGATTATCGGAATTTGCGCTTGTGAAAACAAGTATGCCCGGCAATCCTCTCCAGATGCTGTACCTCAGTCTTTCCAGCAGAGTGACTCCGTCCCCACCAAGTAATTCCAACACGGTTGTTGGCGGTGGTGGAGGCGGCGGGGGCTATGGAGGAAGCGGCAACCAGGTGATCCCTGCATCCGAACCCGGTGCCTCAACGGTCAGCCAGGTTGAAACATCAAAGGAAGGATCAACCATCACTGCGTTGAGCAACGACGGGCAATCCGCATCTGTATCCGGGGAATCTGTTTCACCCGACGGACCACCAGCCAATTCCCTTCAAAGGGAGTCACATGTCCCTGTAGCTGAATCCACCTGCACTTCCCCCCCAACCCACGAACTCCATATTTACCATGGTAATCGAGGTTGTGGCACTGGTCTCTGTTATTCTCATCGTCGTTTTCAGTGTTTCGCTGAGGTACAGACAGTGGGAGAAGGAGTGATTCGGACAAAACCCGGCGATCGCAAAGATACGAGGAATTTAAACCACTTTTCTTCCCACCATTGACAGAATGCGATTCCCGAATCCCGATGGCGAATCGATATCCGTCCTTAATTCCGGATCTGTTAAGTTGCTGGGAAAATACAATTCAGAGATACAAGTTTTCCGAAAAGACAATTATTCTGCTTAGGCGGAATCGAAAACCGTTAACACCAAAAAATAGAACGGTTTACCGGTGTTAAGCCGGAATGATGGAAAGGTTGAACGTCTGCTTGCTAATGGACTGGAAGCCCCGGAATGTGGTCATGGGTTTCCTTATACCCAGGACCCGATTTAGCAAATCCGATTAGTGTGCTGTTTTCAGATCTGCGGAATGAGACCAGAATGTTCCGGAGACTGGATTATGCTGGTGATGAAGTTCCTTCGTGATGACAATACCGGTGCTAAAGCTGCAATCTATACTGGTGGTGTTAATGACGACATTACACAGAATGCGATACCAATCGCGACCAATACTATCCTTATCATTTTATGTCTCCATTTCTAATGGTCTTTTTTGGGGAGCACCCCGGGTTGGTCCCGGAACTTCACACTCATATACTATACCCGAATGGGTAATAAAATACTAAAATGGGCCGGGTTAGAGAGGTACCCGTCCCGGTTGGCATATTGAACCGTAGGGATAGATAAATGCCTCATAAAAAAAAACTCTATTAATTCTCCTTCCGGCGCCTCAAAAATTTAAATAAGGCCTGATTATCCAATTCTTTGGTTATGTTGCCGGTACAGGCTGAACCGTTTCCCTGTTTCTCCGATCTGCATTGATCTGTAATATGATAATGACTGCCGCAGAGATCGGAAGGGCAATAACAAGCGGGTCAACTGCGGCCCAGGGAAGTCCGGAGAGGCTGACATTACCAGTAAGTGCCTTACAGAGCCCATATACTGAAGCGTACCTGGAATTGATAAAAAGCGCCCAGATAAACCAGACCAGTGTTCCGACAATTAAACTGGCCTTTGCGGCTGTCAAATCAGGTTTTTTGGCATAAACTGCTACAGCGAATACCGGGAGGAATGCGGAGGCACATAACCCCATGAACATCGCGGTTGCGATGGCAATAATGCTACCCGGCATCAGGAATGCGATAATCACACTTGCGATGATCATTATCAGGATGCCGACCTGGTTGGCCCTCATCGACAACGCACACTTGCGTCCCCTCCCCCAGAGGTCGCATATCAGGGCAGTCCCCATTGTGTGAAACAGGGAACTTAACGTGGACATCGCCGCAGCGAGAAGCGTTACCATGAACAGTACCACGAACCAGTCCGGTAATGCCTGGTTGATAAAGATGGGGATGATGGTGTCCACGTTACCACCGGGTGCCACCTGGATTGCAATTTTCGAAAGGTTCTGGTAGAAATAGACATTGGTGAGAGCACCTACCGTGAACGCCACCCCGGTCATCATCAGGATGAAGGGACCGCCGATGAGTACCGCACGGTTCAGGGATTTGCTGTTTTTTGCCGTCATGAACCTCACAACCAACTGAGGCTGGGCGAGCACCCCGATCCCCACACCGAGGACCAGGGTCGTGATCATGGTCAGCCATATGGACGACCCGAAAACAGGCATGGTTGTCCAGCCTGTCATGCCACCCTTGACAAGGCTTTCCGGAACAAGGGGGGCCATTGCGGTAAGACTGCTGTTTGCGGCATTGACTCCGCCCAAAAGCAGGTATGTCGCCACAAGGAGGATGGTCATCCCCACGAGCATGATGGCTCCCTGGACTGCATCGGTGTACATCACGGCGATCAGTCCGCCGAATATCACGTATACAGCAACGATCAGGGCAAACCCGATAAGTGACGTGCTGTATGATATATCGATGGTTTCACGGATGAATTGCGCCCCTCCTATCAGCACGGCAGCAGTGTACAGGGGCATACCGACCAGGATGACAATCCCTGTGACAACCTGCATAAACTGTGACTGGTAAATTTTTCCAAGCAGGTCGGGGAACGTTACTGCCTGCAGCCTCTGGCCGATTTCCCTGGTTTTCTTACCGAATACGACGAAAGCCAGCAGGATCCCAACACCGATATTCAGGACAGTAAGCCAGATCAACCCCATGCCGAGGTTGGCTGCCTGCCCACCGAACCCGACAATCGCAGATGTACTGATAAATGTGGCTCCGTACGATAATGCGATAATTACCGGGTGAGCCTCTCTCCCGGCGACCAGGTAATCCTCTGTGTTCTTCGTCTTTTTGTATCCAAGCCACCCGAGATACAACATGACCGCAATATATATTGCCGTCACAGCAATGAGTATCGGGCTATTCACTGCCATATCAGGTTTCCTCCCCCTTGTTCCAGTTCAGCAGGCCATACACTACACATGCCAGTGCCAGGCCAATTGAGAGGCCATAACCGAGCAATATCCAGGGGTCATTGATTCCAAGCATAATAACACCTCGGTAAACTTTCAAGAAACACTACAAGGGGATCCAGCGGGGCTGCTGGTCCCCTACCTAAAGAAGAAGAAGAAAAAGCCTGCCTTCAGGAATGGTCCATTTTGAATTCCTGTTATCACAGACATGAGTTTACCTAATCATACAATCGAGGTATTGCTATTTATACGTTTTTTTTCGTGGCTTTACTGCGTCCTCGCCGGATTCACTGGCGGCTTCCTGTACATTTTCCGGTTCCGGGCTCCCGGATTCATCCCGAAAACAGATATTTAAGTCCGACAAATGGTGATATACCGTGTCTTCCGTGTATGAGGGGTTGCATGAGTCGCTCCAGTCGGTCCTCCTGCAGCGTCTCGGCTGGAGCGAACTCCGTGATGTGCAGGAACAGACCTGCCGGGCGGTATGGTCGGGGAATGATGTACTGGTCCTGGCACCGACGGCCGGGGGGAAAACTGAAGCCGCATTAATTCCGGTAACTGACGTCCTGTTAAAAGAAGGGGGAAAGGGTGTTGCATGCATCTACATCTCACCGTTAAAAGCACTTATCAATGACCAGGAAGGCCGGTTCCTCACGTTTGCTGTGCCAACCGGTCTGGAAGTCCAGAAATGGCACGGTGATGTACCGAAGGGGGACCGTGCGTGGGCGGCTGGAGAACCCCCCCATTTCCTGATGATTACCCCCGAGTCCCTTGAAGTACTCATGCTGGAGCGGAACCTGACGACAGACCTTAAAAATCTCAGGTTCGTCGTGATCGATGAGGTCCATGCATTTGTCGAATCTGAAAGGGGAGTCCACCTCCGGTGCCTCCTCGACAGGCTGGACAAGGTGGCCGGGAGGAATGTGCAGAGAATTGGCCTTTCTGCAACGGTCGGCAACCCGGAGGGCGTGCTGGAGTGGCTGTCTGCACCAGGCAGGCCCCAGGAGGTTGTCCGCGTCCCGGTCCCCCCGCGTGAAAAAAAGTTTTCATTTACTGTTGAACCTGATGAAGGGCGGCGCATCACATCCCTTGTGAGGGTCGTTTCAGGAAAGAAGGCCATTGTCTTCGTTAACAGCCGGAGCGACGCAGAAAAAGTGATAAAATCGCTCCGCGGTCGCGTTGACCACCTGTCCGTCCACCACTCATCACTCTCTCCGGAAACCAGGCGTGAAGCGGAATCGGCGTTTTCGCGTGAAGGAAGTGCCTGCATCGTATGCACGAGTTCCCTCGAACTCGGGATTGACATCGGGGACCTTGATATTGTTGTCCAACTGGGTCCGCCTAATTCGGTCTCATCCTTCCTTCAGCGCATGGGGCGGAGTGGAAGGCGGGGAAAACCCCCGTTTGTTGCGTTCATCATCCGTGACCCCTGCGAGCTCCTCTGTACTGTTGCGGTCATCGAGTGTGCGAGCAAAAAGGAAGTAGAGCCCCTTATACCGCATATGCGCCCATATAACGTGCTTGTGCAGCAACTCCTGCTGGAACTGTTGAGAAAACGGAGGGTTTCCGCAAGGAGTCTCATAACTGCCTTGCGGGTCCTCACACCATTCCGGGAAATTCCACATGAGGCAGTTGAGGAAATCATCCAAAACCTCAGGAGAGAAGAGTACCTTGTTGCAGACGGGGAGATGCTGATGTTTGGCGCGAGGGCCGAGAAGGAGTTCGGCCAGGCAAACTGGCGTGACTTGTATTCGGTAATCCAGGGGGGTGGAGAGTTCCGTGCCGTGACCCCCGATGGCGAGATTGTCGGGCGACTTGACGCAAGGTTTGTGAATAGTAAAAACAGTGCCAACTTCCAGCTGGGCGGTAAGAACTGGACGATGATTAACTGTGATGAAGCCCGTAACCGGGTGGTTGTCGTTCCGGGGTCTGAGCAGAAAGGAGGGATATTCTGGACCGGTGGGGCACATGGATATAGTGAAGTAGTATGCAGGGGGGTTTCAAGGATAATCCGTAGGGGGAAGTCGATCCTTCCGCTTCCGGACGATGCGGTTATCAACCTCGCGAGGGTGATCACTAAGGTCCCGGCAGGTTTTCACCGTGGGGACCTGGTAATTGAGGCAAAGGAAGGTGCCAGGGGGGTGGGGGTCCTGCTCCTCACGTTCAGGAATAACAATTTCGGGAAACTCTATTCATCCCTGCTTACAAGGGAACTAGGGTACAAGGGCCAGATAAGCTATAACGACTTTTCTCTTCTCGTCCGCGGGATCAGAGGTGAAGATCCATTCGGTACTGTTCTAAATGCCGCAGAGGCGGCGAGGAATTTTTCCCGCGAAGATGTAGAGGGCTCCATCCCGCTGCCCGAACCTGAAGGATGGAAATTCGGTGGTTTAATACCCGCAAGAAGGTTCCGCGAAATGGTCCTTACAGATATGTATCATCTTGATGATTTCATGTCAGAATTATCCTCTGCAAGGATATTTGTCCCTGAGCCGGAATATTCAGTGAATCCGGAAAGTTACGGATGATCAATAGTCCTCGTTACAAGCGAGGAGATGAAGAACGTTTTTTTTACAGTCCTTGATTCAGTATCCCTGTGCGAGAGTCACGTTATTCATGTTTCAATGGTTTCGGAGGACTATCCGGAAGGTATGAAATTTGTTGTAATAACCCGGGAATGAAACAAAACCCCGGTTATCGTTTATTAGTCAGGTAACGACGGCCTTTTTAAACCGCCACCATGCAAGTGCGAACATAGCGACTGCAAATATCACCAGTATGGTGAAGGATAAGAGGATATCACTTGTCGTGTATACATAGTGTATGCCCATAGTGGAAAAATTATCCCCGATTGCGAAATACCTGACCCCGTTGATCATCTGGGTAAGAGGGTTTATCGTAGAAATCGCCTGTAAAACCGGAGGGAATGCGGAAACAGGATAGAGGGCGTTGCTTGCGAAAAATATTGGCATCGTCAGGAGTGTTATGATACCTTGCAGCCCTTCCGGGGTCTCCATTGATATCGAGATGGCCGCCGAAAAAAATAGGAACCCGATGGAAAATACACCTACAAAGAGGAGGATTCCACCCAATGCAACGATAGTCTGCATGGCGGTGAATCCTGCGAAAAACGAGACCCCGATAAGCAGCCCGAATACCATAACAATACACACCTGGATGAATGACTTTGTCATGCCTGAAAGTGCAATACCGAATATAATCTGATCCCGAGGGAGCGGGCTTGCCATGATCTCCCGCATCAGTCCCCAGTTTTTATCAAACAGGAGCACGATCCCGCCGAACAGGCTTGTAAAAAGGGTAGTCATTGCGATGACGCCTGCAGCCATGTAGGTCAGGTACTGAACCTGTGGAACCCCGGGGATCGGGGGGATTCCAGCCCCCAGCCTGTCAAAATTCGCCGACATGGCAATACCGAAAAAGGCCATCCACAGTGCGGGCTGGACAAGTGACGAGATCAGGAGTGTCTTGAACCTGACAAACCTGATCATGTCCCGCCAGTAGATCGTCAGGAAGCCGTAATGCACAATCATTTCCTCCCGAATGCGGTGGATGTCTTTTCCGGCTTATCATCACGGAGCTCGCGACCGGTGAAATGGACAAATACATCATCCATTGAGGGTTTCTTCAGGTTCACCGTGATGACGCTGATGTCGTTGTTCCTGATCTCTTCAATGAGTCGTGGGAGAACCTTTGTCCCATCGTCATCCGTGGTAATAAGGATGCCTTTCCCTTTATCATCAACCCCTCTGACATTCAGAAGGTCTGAGATAATGGCCTTCGCCCTGGTATTGTCGCCGGTTTCGAGATAAATCAGGTCCTCTCCCAGAGCGTTTTTGAGTTCCCATGGTTTGCCGCTCGCGATGATCTTTCCATGGTCGATGATATTGATCCGGTCTGAAAGGTTGTCCGCCTCGTCCATGTAGTGGGTCGTGAGGAAAATTGTTGTCCCCTCATCATTCACTGCTTTGATATAATCCCACATCCTCATCCGTGTCTGGGGGTCAAGGCCGATTGTCGGCTCGTCAAGGAAAAGCACTATCGGCCTTGTCATTAGTCCCCTTCCGATTTCCAGCCGTCGTTTCATACCACCTGATAATTTTTTAACGAACGTGTCCTTCTTTTCTTCCAGTTTCACAAGTTCAAGGATCTCCTGGATCCGTTCTTTCCGATCTGGCCGGGCCATTTCATAGAGCCTGCCATGAAATTCCAGTATTTCCCAGACGGTCATATCACGGTCAAGGGTTACTTCCTGGAATACGATACCAATCGACTCTCTTACTTTTTCGGGCTGTGTCCTGACATCATACCCCGCTATGGTTGCCTCGCCTTTCTGGAGTTGCAACAATGTAATCAGGACATTAATCGCTGTGCTCTTTCCTGCCCCGTTGGGTCCGAGAAATGAAAAAATCTCCCCTTTACCAACGGTAAAATTAATTCCGTCCACTGCCTTGAAATCACCATACTGGTGTTCGAGGTCTTTAACTTCGATGATACTGGTGCTCAATCAGGGTCCGCCTTCCTGTGACAGGCGTCTATGGTACCTTTTTAACGATAAATCACACGATCCCGGTTTTCGCTTTGGGGATCACCTTACCTGATGCAGATGAAGGGGCCGACCCGGTTGCCCGGAGGTGACAAAAACATCCCGGATAAACAGCCGACGAACGAACCGTTTATTCCCCATGCGCCCCCCCTTGCTTTTTTAGTCCAGTTTCTGAACCAGGTCAGCCACATTCGTTGCGAAAAGGCGGATTGTTGCGATACCTTCCGTGTCCTTCCAGACTTCCCCCGGCTCACGCCCGAAGACCATGTTCCAGTAATTGGAACCGGGGACTATCATTTCGTTAATCAGGTAGAACATGAGCATCTCCTGAACGGTTGCCGTATGACCTCCACGGCGTGCAATTGCAATCGGTCCCCCGACCATCCAGCGAAGGAAATTATCAGTTGCCATGGATACGAGGCCGATCCGCTGCAATGCCGACATAACGTCCCCGCGTGCGGTGCCAAAATATACCGGAGATGCAACAATGAACCCGTCTGCGTCCCTGAGCAGCTCGATAAGGTCGTTCAACCCGTCGTTGATTACACAACATCCGAGATCCTTGCACTGGTAACATGCCGTGCAGGACTCGATCTTCTTTCCTGCAAGTGAGAAAACTTCGGCCTCAACGCCGCACCCCCTGATTACTTTCATGCACTCTTCAACGACCTGTGCCGTATTTCCATCAGGCCTGGGGCTTCCCGAGAGCAATATCACTTTTTTTGTCATAGCTACTGGTGTGTCTCTCAATCGAAATAATAATATCAGATGCTCATACCAGCGGGAACCATGAACCATCTGGTAAATTACCGTCAGGTGCGGTTCCCGCTGAAGGAACGGGTCGCACTTCAATCACCATCGTTGCAATTTTATCATAAATTTTTCGTTTCTGGATAATCGGCCACCATCCATAAATAAAAATATAGACCGGCTCCCACAGGGTGACCCATGCGAATATCAGGAGCCCTTCCTCTGCCATCCGGATAAGAAGACTCTGTTCCAGCATCGAGAGGAGCTGGCGACCGAGGAGGCTCCCGAAGAGAGAGACCACTGCGATGATGAGAACTATCCTCCCCCGTTCGAACAGCCTCCGGAGTTCTCGGTCTGAAACCGAGGACTTATAGATAAAATGGTTATGTATTCCAAGGATAATTGAATCGCGGGTGGCGTTCGAAAACGACTTTTCCGGGATATAAATTGCCATTTTAACCGGATTCGTTTTCGGCTGGTCGACGACCGCATTAAAAATATATTCCTCAGCATCCGGGTCAAGTTCCTTTTCGTGAAATGGTGACGGGTCGAGAGAATTGAATAACTGCATCACGTTCCTGAGGACCAGCTCAATCACGGTGGTCCCGTTATCAGACCTGTATACAGATTTGGGGGTATCCATGTTTTATCAACAGATTAAATTCCGGCAATGATCCCGGTTCGCATTCGTTTCACCGCATAGTTTCAGAGTACCGGGATTGTTACCCAGACTCCCCGTAAATTACTTAAATGGTTTGGGACGCTTAGTGTTCCTCGTTATCGATGAAGTTCTCAGAAGTGATATATTATTGTTCCTCTGGTCCTCCACCGCATGAAAGATACAAATAAAAGATCAGCAGGGTAATACCGCCTTAATGGGATTGAAAGATGACAAGGCAGAGGCTTCCCCACCTGATCAACTGAAAAATGGTTCGGCAGGTGTAAATGAAAGCGGTATTGTGGAATTACGTGATCCATCTATGGGAACTGCCGATGGATCGGTCAGTTCAGATGATGGGGAATCTGAAAAGTTCGAAAAAAAACTCCGGTATTATATCGGGATGCTGGAAAATCCGGACCCTGGTCGTCGGTGGAAAGCGGCCGAGTCACTTGCGAGGACCGGGGACGACCGTGCTGTCGATCCTCTGATCCGGGCACTTACGGATGAGGACTGGAGGGTCCGCCAGAAGGTTGCATGGGCCCTCGGCTATCTGGGTGACCCGAAGGCAATCCCGGCATTGAGAAGGGCATACCGGGACGACCTCGAAGGTGTCCGGGAGATGATTACCGAAGCGATTACCATGATCACGGCGAGAGCGACGGAATGAAACGGGTATATCTGCCTGGCGGCCCTTGATTACCGGAAAATAGATCCCACATTGAAGGTATTATTATCCTCTAGGAAGAATTTATCAGGTACATTTCGCTCCAGATGCTACCCGATAACGTTGCCCTGTTGTGAACATAATTAAATAAGCCAATCTTTGCGGTTATCCGCCCATAACGGTTAAACCATGCTGTTTTCCGTCATACATGGGTGCACAGGGGAGTTCCGTAGACGAGCGGGAGATGAGTGCCAGATGAGTTTAACACCAGAATCCCTCAACTTTGACGAGGCGAGACTTGAAAAGATCAGGACGATACAAGAGGCCGGAGTGCCCCTGTACCCGGCGAAATTTGAACGAAACGATACCATCGAAGAGATTAAGCAGCGGTACCATGCCGTAGAACACGAAAAGAGCGAGGGGAGTGTAACAACAGCCGGGCGAATTTTTACGGTCCGGAACCATGGAAAAACAATATTTGCAGATCTTGGAGACGAAAGCGGGCGTATCCAATTGTATATACGGAAAAATGATCTCGGTGAGGAACAATTTGATTTCATTAACCGCAATCTTGACAGGGGCGATATCGTTGGGGTTATCGGGACACGTATTCCGGACAAAAGTCGGGGAAATCACGATATGGGTTGACCAGGTGACCCTCCTTTGTAAATCTGTCTGTGCATTGCCTGAGAAATTCCACGGCCTGAAAGACATAGAAAAGCGGTACCGTCAGCGATATGTGGATCTTATTGTAAACGAGGAGAGCCGGGACGTATTCAGGACACGGAGCCGTGTTGTTTCCCTGATCAGGAGGTACCTGGATCTCCGGGGTTTCCTTGAATTTGAGACCCCTATCCTTCAGCCAATTTACGGTGGTGCAAATGCAAGACCGTTTACAACATATCATAATTTCCTTGAACAGAAGTTATTCCTGCGCATTGCACCCGAACTCTATCTGAAACGCCTCTTAGTCGGAGGGTTTGAGAAAGTGTTTGAAGTGGCGAGGAATTTCCGGAACGAGGACATCGACACGCGTCATAATCCGGAGTTCTCAATGGTAGAGATTTACGAGGCCTACAAGGACTACCGTGACATGATGGCACTGACTGGAGGGGATCATATCTCATCTGGTCCACACCATTCATGAGAAGTACGATATCGAATATGGTGATGTTACGCTCAGGTTCGAACCTCCGTTCCGGAAACTCTCGATGGAAGATGCCGTAAGAGAGATTGCGGGTGTCGATATCTATGAACATACCCCGGAAGAACTCCGGGAAATAGCAAAGAATAACCGGATCGAAGAATTCGAAAAACCGAAAACCCGCCGGGAATTCCTGGTCCTCTTCTTTGAAGGGATGGTAGAGGAAAAACTGGTCCAGCCGACGTTCGTCTATGATTTCCCAGTTGAAAATTCCCCTCTGGCCAAAAAGCACCGGGAAAAGGAGGGGTTCACCGAGCGTTTCGAACTCTTCATCAACGGGATGGAGATTGCAAACGGTTTTTCCGAATTGAACGACCCGATTGACCAGCTGGCCCGGTTTGAGGACCAGGACGCAAAACGAAGGGCCGGAGATGCGGAGGCCCAGATGATCGATTCTGATTTTATTACAGCCCTCGGCTTTGGCATGCCACCCACGGGTGGGGTCGGACTTGGAATCGACCGTCTCGTGATGCTCCTGACCAACAGAGACTCGATTAAGGAAGTAATCCTGTTCCCGCAGATGAAACCCGAAACGGTAAAATCCGAAGAAATCGGCGGAAGAGATAAAAAAGGAAGGCATATAACTTCCTTCATAAGGATTGGTCAATAACTCCTCCAGGTCTGATCAAAGACCAGATATCCTGTTTTTCGAGAACATATTCATTCTCTCGTCAAATCCCCATTTGCGAGAGCGAATTAATTCTTGACAATGTTAATAGCCGGTTCAACAGCATCCGGAAAAGAGAAAGATTATGTTTTTCAGATCAACGCAGTGGTGATCCCGATTACACCGGCCTGGATGATTAATGCAACAGCAACGATCACACCCGCCATCTCCAGTGCAACGGCAACATTTCCCTTCTTGAGTTCCTCAAATTCCTCAACACCCTTTGTCATTCTGTCAAGGACCTTGAGAGCAAGATAAATTGCAGCAATTGCGAGAACGATTCCAAGGACCAGCTGGAGGATTGCGACTCCGATGGCGATGTATGCATCAGTCGAACCAAGACCGGATGCGAGAGCGGAACCTACACCCACTGAAACACCAGCCACTCCTGACTGGACTACAATTGCTATCGCGAAAAATACGGCCGCTACGATAATACCGACGGCGACATTGCCCTTCGCGAGCTCTTTTTCTTCGTCAATACCCTTAGTAATTTTGTTCAGAACTGAAAATCCAATATACAGAGCAACCACTGCGAGAACGATCGCAATGATCAACTGGATAATACCAACTGCCACATTTGCAAGTAACATGTTTAATCTCCAATTTTTTTACATTATTAGGGCGTAACTAAAATAAATTTATCGTAAAATTTACCCATTTTATGAACCAAAAAGGCTTGGTACAAGTATTACTCGAAAATAAAAGGATATTATAGGATACTCCACTAACTCCGTATGCGCGGTAAGCGGTGTTATACCGGATCACAATTCAAACGGATCAGATATTCGACAACCTGCCTCCAAACTAAAATTGGAATCCGTGTATCAGGCCTTAACCCCGTTAATGGCAGGAAACCTTTTTATTCAAATCCTCCATATATAGGTCTTATTAGGTCACAATATGTCGCAGAAGAACCACATTGCCAGGATCATGACCGTAATGCTTATGATCTTAGTAATGGTCTCGATGGCAGGTGTCGAGGGATCATTTGAGATAAAGATCAACACGGTGCAACATTCAACCCCGGTCAACGGGGAGATTCCCGCATCAAATTCCCCTGCGGTTACTATAACAACTGCAACCCCAACCCTCGTGATACCTGTCAATTCAACTCCTGCCGTCACTTTAACACAGTTGCCAATCCCCCTGGAAACGGTTACTGATAGCGGGGATACAATTAGTAATACGGGAACAGGGTCCGATAGTTTCTGGGATTTTTTAAATTCGATGTTTGACCGTTCCTCCTCACAACCAGGTCCTGAGGTCTTGCCGACGACAGTTCCGACCCCGGTACCCACGACGATAGCAACAACGATACCGACAACAGTTCCGACCCCGGTACCAACGACGATAGCAACAACGATACCGACGACAGTTCCGACCCCGGTACCCACGACGATAGCAACAACGATACCGACAACAGTTCCGACTCCGGTACCAACGACGATAGCAACAACGATACCGACAACAGTTCCGACTCCGGTACCAACGACGATAGCAACAACGATACCGACAACAGTTCCGACTCCGGTACCAACGACGATAGCAACAACGATACCGACAACAGTTCCGACTCCGGTACCCACGACGATAGCAACAACGATACCGACAACAGTTCCGACTCCGGTACCAACGACGATAGCAACAACGATACCGACAACAGTCCCGACTCCGGTACCCACGACGATAGCAACAACGATACCGACAACAATACCTACTATAGTGGCAACAACAGTGCCGGCCCCGGTCCTCGTTTCCAACCTTGATATAAGAGGGAATGGCACGATCACATTGGTAAATTTGGACGGAGGCTTTTTTGGTATTGTAAATGACGATGGAATACAGTATCTTCCTGGTAAAATCGACCCCATATTCCAGGTAGACGGACTTCGTGTGACGTTCCGTGTGACAGAACGGAATGACAGGGAAAACCCCCATAACTGGGGTATCCCGGTTGACCTGCTGGAGCTGGTCCAGGTAGGACGGGTTATCGAGCAGAGGATTGACGGAAACGGTGAAATCCACTACGAAAATCTGGAGGGTGGTTTCTATTCAATTACTTTGGATGGTGGCAGGCGATATCTCCCTGTTAACCTGGACCAGACATACAAAGCAGACGGCCTTTGGGTCAACTTCTCGGCGTATCCTGCGGATGTTCCGACGATTTCCATGTGGGGCACTCCTGTGCGACTTATTTCAATCGCCGCTATCGATTCACCGGATCCGACCCGTATCACTATGAAGGGATATATCAGGTGGATCCGCCTTTCACAGGATAGCGGTATGTTTGGTATTTTCGGGGACGATGGGGCATTGTATGTTCCCAATAACCTGGATGGGGCCTTCAAACAAGACGGAATGTATGTACAATTCACTGCGGTACAGATCCGTAATGATGCTGTGATATCACGGACCCATGGTATACCGGTACACCTTAATCGTATTGAAATATACAACGGTGGCTGATCCAGGGGACGTTCCTGAAGCACACGCATCAAACCATTTTTTTCGACATTCCAAATCACAGTGGTTTTCAGCAGGATACTGCTGGATTAACCGTAAGGAGTCGGGGGAATCTAGCCCGGGAATTCCCCTGAATCCTGTACGTTTTGTGGGAAGAAATTTCTCTCATATTTTTCCTGATTATAGCGCGCTCTGAAAAAACGGCCGGGGAACCGGATAGCGTGATATTCATAATCACGAAATTGGGGGATGGATCATTAATTGGGTGGAGAAAAATTGATTTTTGGAGAAAAATATAAATAAGTATAAAAAGATTACCTTTTTATCATTCTAGGATCTCCAGGGAAATTACCCCTTTCCTGATGATCCGGGGTAGAGTGTACAATGGTGGCACCATCCTATCAGGTACGGGACAACTTCATCTTCGGCTCAACAATGTTGTGGGCAGATTCAGGATTGTTATCTGTACAGGGATGTGGAACATTTGAAGTATCCGGCACAGACGACGCCTGTTGCCGGAGGAGATGATCGCATGAGATTCAATTCAGCAAAAGTAATTCTTTTCGTGCTCGTTATTCTGCTTGTCCTTTCAGGGGCGGCCTCAGCGAGTGAACAAAGTGCAGGCGGGGCGACTGCAGTCCGTGCAGAACTTTCAAAACTGCCGCTCAGTTTCATCCCGAACCAGGGCCAGGCAGACCCGGCGGTCCAGTTCCTGGCAAAGGCAGAAGGCCATACAATTTTCTTCACGAATAGTGATGTGGTCCTTGTTGCCGACAATGATGGAAACCCTGTCGTGTTTTCAACGGCAGTTGCGGGGACTGTCCCGGCAACGACGGTTGTTGGAGTAGAACCGCTCCCAGGCACAGCCAGTTTCTTCATCGGGAACGATCAGTCGGACTGGCATAGTGGAATTCCAACCTATGGTGGCGTGAAATACGAGAATATCCTTCCGGGTGTAGACCTGACGTACCGTGGCAATAACGGTGTCCTTAAGCGGGAATTTGTTGTGGCACCGGGTGCAGATGAATCCGGAATTGTCATCGTCTACGATAACATCGATGGCATTGCGTACGGAACCGATGGCACCCTCGAGGTACAGACACCCTCTGGTTTGTTAACTGAGACCGCACCGATATGTTACCAGGTAATTAACGGGAATACCATTGAGGTCCCGGCCCGGTATAATATCCTTGGCGATGACAGGGTTGGTTTTAACATCGGTGCGTATAACACCCATGTATCCCCTCGTAATTGACCCAGCTCTCCTTTATTCGAGCTACCTTGGAGGTGCTGTTAATGATGCCGCGTATGGTATTGACGTTGACGATCTGGGGAATGCGTATGTGACCGGATATACCGAATCCACGAATTTCCCGGTGAACCATTCATTTGACATAACCCCCAATGGGTGTTCTGATGTATTCGTGACAAAAGTCAGCCCCGATGGGAAATATCTACTCTATTCAGCCTATCTTGGTGGTAATAATTCAGATGCCGGAAATGGAATTGTTGTAAATGATACCGGGACCGCATTTGTTACTGGTTATACAACATCTCTGAATTTCCCAGTGCCGAATGGTACGCCCAAAAACAGCGCTATAGTGGCCCCATACCCATGCCCGTTCCCGGGCTGCCTCGGCCAGGCTGATGCCTTTGTATCAGTGATATGCCCGGATGGCCTGTCTCTTCCATTTTCCACGTGTATTGGTGGAAATTCAACTGATGTAGGGACATCGATCGATATCGACAGGAACCCAAATCATCCGGGTTTCGTATATGTCACAGGGTTTACAAAATCAGATAACTCCTCATTCCCTATCAGTGGCGATGCATACCAGCCACTTTTGAACAAGGGGGCTTCTGCAACCGCAAGTGATGCCTTTATAGTCAACTATCAGCCTGGTACAGCCATGCCCCCGACATATTCAACGTACTGGGGTGGCGAGGATAATGACCAGGGACTCGGGATCGTTTCGGCCAACAATAGTGTTACCTATTATGTGACCGGCTGGACGCAATCAACCAACTTTACTACCACTCCAGGAGCATATTGGACTGCAAATTCAGGTGGAAAAGACGGGTTTGTTTCAAGATTCACATTCCCCAATACACTTGATTACTCCACATATCTCGGTGGAGAAGGTAATGACGAATCGAGGGGAATTGCGGTTGCGAATATTAGTGGTGCCGAATATGCACATGTGACCGGTGTCACGTATTCGAATACCTTCCCTGTGCAGAATCCGTTCGTACCGTTTGGCATGCCCAATTTCGGCACCACCTCGTTTGGTGATGCGTTCATCACGAAGCTTGAACCCGATGGTCAGCTGAACTGGTCAACTTATATCGGAGGAACAAATAACGACGGAGGTAATGGTATTGCCCTTGATAGTTTCAATAATATCTACCTCACCGGATACACCAGTTCGAATGATTTCCCGAGTGTAACCCCAATTAACGGGTTTAGTTTTAAACATCCCTTCCAGGATGCGTTCATTATGGAGGTAAACTCAAACCTCACTACGGTAAACTTCTCAACCTACCTTGGTGGGAACCTCGATGAGACAGGAACGGGTATTGCTGTCAGCGATCCGGTTAACATTTTCATTTCAGGGTATACTACCTCCTACGATTTCCCGACTTCGACAAATTACGCTGGAATCAACTCGTTCAAGGTAACGAATAAATTCAACGGCAACCATTATTCCGGCTGGGTTGAAGGGTTTGTCACGCATATCAACAATGTACCAACCCCGGCGTCTCCGATGGCGAATTTCACCTACAGTATCCCATCCCCATGGGGCTGCCTGCCAATACCTGTAAGCTTCACCGATACGTCAACCGGAAGCCCGACGTCCTGGCAGTGGAATTTCGGTGACGGCACCGCAAACGCTACGGTACCAAACCCGGTTCATTGGTATTCCAACGGTGGCACTTACACCGTGAGACTGACGGTATCGAACACGTTAGGGACAAGCTCAACCTCGCAGGTAATTTTCGTCCCGACGTCGGCAAGTCCGATGTTCACTGATTCGAACAGCACGACTCCGATCAATTTCATTCATATTGCCCAGAACGGAACCCGGAAGGTAAGCCTGATTCTGGCCGCTACTCCGCAGGGGCTTTCCGGGTATAATCTCACCTTAAGTTTCAGGAATACGACTCCACCTCTACCATGGGTGCCGAACACCACGGTAGCAAACATTACAAATGTGAGCCGGCCTGAGTGGATCCCGCAGAATGTCGACATCTTCCAGGTATCGAACCTGCTGGTGGACGGTTACAATGTGACGTTCCAGGGTGCCGATATTAATCTGGAAATCGATCCGGGTGCCCTGAACGTGAGACTCGCAAATATTACGATCCACGGGAACCAGATCGGGAATAGTACCCTTCATATCAATTCCACAAATCTGATGACCGATGATTTCGGCCACAATATCACCCTATGTCCGCCGGACACGAACCTGACCGTATATGTCGAGCGGCTACAGCCATTACCTGGTTCAATCGTACCGCCTGCGCCATTTATCCCGACAGATCCGAACGGTGATGGCCTCTATGAGGATGTAAACGGCGACCATGTGTACAATTATTATGATGTCATCGATTTCTTCACCTATCTCTGGTGGGTAACCGATAACTATGGGCCAATTACTGATGATACGAACGAGTACCAGCCGTTCTTTGACTTCGATCAGAATGGTATTGTGAACTACATGGATGTCATAACACTCTACTATAATATTCCCCTGTTGATATGAGAAGACAAAATTCTCCTCTCCATAATCTTATTTCCGATTATGGCAAAACCAGTGAAAAATCGTAATTAATCGAAAAAAATTGGAAAAAGAACCAAGCAAAAAAATTTACAAAGGAGGTAAAAATGAGTTACACTACCAGGCTCATGATGGTAAGCATCATGATACTACTCGCAACGATCACCGTGGGGGGGGTTTATGCATCGACAGTCACCGTTTCGGGAGGACAGATCTCCGGGGCCGGCGAAGAAACGAGTATCCCCATTGTACTGGATATTGCGGATAACGGACTGATTTACTACCAGATGACAATTACCGTTACCGACCCCACGGTTGCCCAGGTCACGAACGTAGGCTTCCCTTCATGGGCAGGTCTGCATAATGTGCCAACGACGCTCCCTGCTACAACCGTGTTCGCAACGGCCGGCGATCTTCAGTTAAACCCAAGTGCATTCCAGATTCAGCCCGGTGCCACCAACGTACCAATTGCGACCGTTACCCTGAAAGGACTTAAGCCGGGTTCAACACCTGTTACGGTAAGCTTTGTAGGCCAGGGCCTCGGAGGGGTAGTAATACACCCGACTATCCAGGCCGGAACATTGGAAGTAGGTGGGGTAGTACCGACAACAACGACTGTAATACCCACAACGACACCGACAACCACCTCCACAACAATCGTTCCGACTACAACTACCGTAGTGCCAACAACTACTACCGTGGAACCGACTGGAACAACGGTTGTACCGACAACAACAACAGTAATACCCACAACGACACCGACAACCACCACCACAACAACCGTTCCGACTACAACTACCGTAGTGCCAACAACAACTACTACCGTAGAACCGACCGAAACGACGGTTGTACCGACAACCACAGTACCAACCACTGCAGTAACAACCGCGATACCGACTACGGTACCAACCACAGCACCATATACTGGTCCGACCGGCCAGGTTTATCTGTCAACGACGCCACAGGGTGCCCACATCGTACTCGATGGTGTCCTTTCGAATGCGGTAACCCCGGTCATCCTGACGGTGCCGGTCGGTAACCATGATGTGATCTTCAAACTTGCCGGGTATAACGAAGTGGAAGCAGCTTTCGAGGCAAAGACGAATGCAATGGCCACCGTGTCGAGACGGCTTTCTCCGGGATCGAGTGTCATTCCAACCACGCCGGTAACGACAGTTCCCACAACGACGGTGACCCAGCTGACAACCGTCCCAACCATCGAACCTACGACGTTCCCGACATCTCAGGGAAGCGGAGCCCTTCAGATCCCGTCATGGGCAACAAGGTTCCTGAGCATTTTCAAGTTCCCCTGGGGACAATAAACCTCTTTTTACGTCCATAATTTTTTACCCGACAGCGGGTTTTCCAAAAAAAAACATACTTCCTTGCAAACAACCCTCTCGTGGTTAAAAGACCTGGGAATTCCTGTTACATCACGGCGACCTTTGTTTTCCCATAGCCGCACAAATACACTGGCCGAAAGAAATACATCCGTCTCCTAGGGGATACTCCCGGTTTACTACATAATTATAACCTGACTTCACGATCTCGTCCTGTATCGTGAGCCGGATAGCACTGTTGATCGCCACCCCGCCAGAGAGGGCAATATTATCCATTCCACGTTCATTCGCGGCATTTATTGCAATGGATGCAATTCCTCTTGCAAGGTTATACTGGAATGAAGCGGCAATATCACAGATCCCCTTCCTGTCCTCCGGGGATATACTGGTAAACCGATTAAATGCTTCACGACAGAGTGCACGGGTAGAGAGGACTTCGGCATTCCCGCTCCTGAAAAATTCAATGTCCCACGGTATTGCAGCACCAAGGCAGGCGGCCGATTCGAGTTTCATTGCGGGTTCACCATCATAGGTCCGTTCACGGCATAACCCCAGGAGTGCCGCGACTGCATCAAGCACCCGACCGGTGCTGCTTGTATACGAGACATTTACCTTTTGGCCAAGCTGTTTTACCAGTACCCCGAGTTCAATATCTGTCCAGCCCCTGGAGGCGAGCAGTTCAGGGACCCCGCTGTCCGGAAGGATCCCATAGAGCATACGCTCCGGGAACCGTGTCGCCAGGTCACCTCCCGGCATCGGGACGACTTCGAGATGGCCCACCCGTTTGTAGTCCGGTGCCTGGCCTGCAAAAATTTCCCCACCCCAGACGGTTCCGTCATCACCATAACCGACTCCGTCGATCGCGATACCGATGCATGGTCCGGTCGTCGTCGCCGCGATATGTGCCCTGTGGTGCTGGACCGAAACCAGCTCTGCCCCGGTCTCTTTTGCGAGCCTTTGTGCGTAGCGTGTTGACAGGAACTGCGGATGGGCGTCATGGGCAATCATATCATATTCCGCGCCCAGCAACCGCTTCAGGTTCTCTATCGTTTCCTGCAGGTAGCCAAAGGTCTGTGGATTTCTCACGTTTCCGATATGGGGTGATGTGACCGTAAACCCTGCCTTGTAAATCGTAGCGTTTGAATTTAACTCCGGGCCAACTCCGAGAATAGTCAGGTCTCCCAGATCTATCTTCGTCCGTTTCGGGGCGATGCCCCGGGAAAGTCTGATTATGTGGCCATCACGGACAACCGAGTCGTCGCACCGGTTGACGATAACCCGGTCGTGGGTGAGGAAATAGTCGACATCACGGTTCATCTTTGCCATGGCCTGGTCGATATCGGTCACCATCGGGTATCCGGGCAGATTAGCACTAGTCATTATCAGGAGCGGGTTTTTCAGGTGATGGAAAAGGAGGTGATGGAGTCCGGTATATGGTAGCATGCATCCGATTGTGTGGAGGTTACTGATCTCACGATGAGAGGAAGGATCCCGTTTCACCATAACAGCAATCGGGCGAACCGGCCCATCGAGCAACTCATTGTCATCTTCACAAGTATGGACAATCTGGTCCAGGATGTCGGGTCTCACCATGACAGCCAACGGCTGCTCTGTCCTTCCCAGACGCTGCTTTAGTTCACGTGCCGATCGCTCGGTACAGACGAGATGGAACCCCCCGATACCCCGTATAGCAAAAATTTTTCCCTGATCGAGGAGTCGGGCCGCTTCTTTTACCGGGTCGGTTGTCGTGACCTCATTGCCGGAAGGATCAAGCAGCCTGAGACCGGGACCGCATTCAGCACAGGCGATCGTCTGGGCATGATGTCTCCGGGAACCGGGATTGGCATACTCAGACTTCACACACGGGACACATCGGAAATGCTGCCATGGAGGTCCGTTCCCTGTCATATGGGAGTGACCGGATGATGCTGTACCGCGGGCCACAGTTCACGCAGGAAGTAGCCCAGTAACCGTTGTACCGACCTCCTTTCTGGTCTATATCATTTATACACTCATCACAGGTCGCAATATCAGGAGGGATCATGCCCGATAGTGATCCCTCCCTGCTAGGTTCGATAAAAAAACCGGTCCCAGGTATTGTTACGAGTGGGCGAACTTCAACAGCGTCAATCCGTGACATTGGGGGTCCTCTTGAGACCGCCCCCAAAAATTCAGAAAACCGTGCCCCCGAAGCAATTATCTCAACTTCGCTCCCAAGATTGGTAACACTACCGTTGATGCCGAATTCTATCGCCTTACGAAAGACATAAGGCCGAAACCCGACCCCCTGAACAATTCCCCTCACGATGATAATTCCGGCAGTCTGCATTATTTTTCCAAAAATTTTATTGATTTATAGCGCAATATAATTATAGGGTTTTACATTGTCGGGCCATATCAGGATAGTAAACGATCCAGTCGAACTGGTACCCCTTCTCATCACGTTCCATAATGTTTCTTACAAGAAGGTGTACGACCTTCTCAATAAAGCATGGATGACGGAAGAGGAGCTGCAGGCACAGGTTAAGGATGACGGACTGGAGCAGTGTCTGACACTGCTGAAAAAGGGGAACCTCATCGAGGAGCAGTGGCGGATGCCTGCATCGGGCCAGAAACCCATACGTGAGTACAGGGCAACTTATAGCAAGTTCCGGGCAAATTTCCAGTGTAATTTTTCAGATCTCTCGGACCTCATCTATATCTCTATATCTAATGACGAGTCGCTTCGCGAGACGGTCGAGCAGGTCGAGAACGAGCTGAAAAACGGTAACAGTTCGATCGCCGACATCGCAAGAAAATTCAACGTCAGCCCTGTATTTATCAAGGGCCTTGCAAAGCGGATGCCCAGTCTCGATGTGAAGGGGCAGGGACTGGTGCTGCTTGAAAGGACATGAGGAAGACCCTCTCTACATTATTCTCAGAAGCAAACGTGAAGTCACCCGCCTCCAGATACTGGTTGGTATCGCGGAGCACCAGCCTGCGGTCAGGCAGCAGGAGATTGCAACCGAGCTCGGAGTGACTCCCCAGGCAGTATCCGAGTACATCCGGGAACTCATTGATGATGGGATGGTGAGCGGCAAAGGACGCGGCCGGTACGAGGTTACCCGGAACGGGATCGAGTGGGTGCTCAACAACGCGGAAGCCCTCGAGTCCTATGCCCGCCATATCCGAAGGGACGTTATCCAGCAGGTCTCTGTCTGGACAGCGATAGCAGCGGAAGACCTGAAGACAGGCGATTCTGTCGGGGTCTACATGGAGGGCGGCTGGCTCTATGCAAGCAAGGTGCCCCAGAATGCGATGGGTAACGCGGTAATGGATGCGGACAAGGGAGAAGATGTCGGAATCTCCCGACTGAACGGGCTTATCTCCCATAGTGAAGGGCTAATCCACGTCTGCAAAGTCCCCAGGGTCCAGCGTGGCGGTTCAAGGAAGGTAAAGCGGGACCTCCTCCGTGAGGTAACGGGTCGCGTCAGCATGGTCGCCGCCATCGGCCTTGAAGCTTATATTGCTCTCCAGCAGATCGGACGGAAACCAGACATGTTCTTCGGTGCACGCGAGGGTGTAATCGAGGCGGCGTTTCATGGGATCGAATCGGCGATCGTCATCGTCGACGAGGAATTCACTGATTTTTTAAAGAGGCTTGAGAGCGTGGAGCTCACCTATGTCATCCACGACCTGATCGCGCCATGAACGTGCTTATTCAGCCTGTAAAAGGGAGTTACCGTGTACTGTTCTATGACGAATCGCATATACGGGGCGTCGGGATCGTCGACATCAGCGAGTCGCCGAAGGGTGTACGTCCGGACCACTACCGGTTGAAATGGGGTGGGAAGAAGGTCTACCGCAACATCCCGACAAAAGAGCTCCTCCTTTCGTTCCGCCAGACCCGCGTGAAACTGACCCGGCCGGACCCGCTGTTCGAGTCGTTCCTTAATGATTTCCAGATCGAGCTTTACCTATACCGATGTCTGCAGGATGTGCCTGCTTGAAGACAGGATTACGAAACTCGACCCGGGCACATCGGTGAGATACGGCCCTGCGAAGGAGCAGATCTGCTTTGACTGTGCACGGCGTGAACTGCGCAGGGAAGTGGCCCATATGGGGCATGTTGGCCGGGGTGCACTCGGGCACATGGAGGAGCTCTTAAAAAAATATCGTGATATCGACCGGGTGCTCGCCAGTATCCAGCCTGAAAAGGTCAAAATCGGTCAGACCCTGTTCGATCGCCTGGAAGCTCACCCGGTCACGAAAACCCAGACCCTCGAAGAACTGGCGCTGCCACGAAAATTCGTTGACCTTGCCATGGTTGATACTCTCATGCCTGCCCAGCAGCTGGCGGTCGATGCAGGGCTCCTTTTTGGAAAAGACCTCCTTGTCGTTGCTGCCACGGCATCCGGGAAGACATTTATTGGTGAGATGGCGGGGGTGAAGAATTACCTGGAAGGGAGGGGGCAGTGCCTTTTCCTTGTCCCGCTTGTAGCCCTTGCTGTCCAGAAATACCAGCGGTTTGATGAGCGGTACGGAAAAATTCTCGGGTCCGGCATCCTGATCGGGAAGAGCAGGTTAAACCTCCCGGACAACCGTCCGATCGGGGACCGGAACACTAACTCTCCGTTGCTTGTTGCCACCTACGAGGGCCTCGACCATATGATCCGCTGTGGTGGTACGATCGGAAAGATCGGCACCGTCGTCATTGATGAGGTACAGATGCTCGAAGACCCTGAACGGGGGCACAGGCTTGACGGGATGATCGCACGCCTGAAATACCTTTCGCCACGGGCACAGTTTCTCTACCTGAGTGCGACCATCGGGGCTCCGAAGACCCTTGCCAAAAAACTCGGGGCTACCCTGGTCAGGTACGACGAACGGCCGGTTGCACTTGAACGCTACCTGATGTTCATGCCGAAAAAAGAGAAGATCCCGACGATCAAGCAACTGGCCGAGGAGGAATACACCCACATTTCCACGAAAGGGTACAAAGGCCAGACCATTATCTTCTCCAATTCCCGGGCCAGATGCCATACAATTGCAGACTCACTCGGGCCCCGGTATGCGGCGTATCATGCCGGCCTTACATCACAGGAACGGAGGGACGTCGAAAAGAAATTTACCGACGGGAAACTGGTCGGCGTGGTCACTACGGCGGCGCTCGGTGCGGGGGTTGATTTCCCCGCGTCCCAGGTGATATTCGATGCCCTCTCCATGGGGATCAGCTGGTTATCGGTGGGGGAGTTCAACCAGATGGCGGGTCGTGCGGGAAGGCCGGATTTCCATGACCTTGGAAAAGTCGTGGTTCTCGCAGAGCCAGGTGCGACCTATTCGAGAGAGAGCAAGGTCACCGAGGAAGAGATGGCACTCATGCTCCTCAAAGGGGAGATGGAAGAGGTCTCACCGGTCCATGATATCGAACAAAGTTCTGAAGAACTGGTGGCGAATGCAGTGGTGTGCAAAGGTGATCTGCAGTCACTCCACGAGATCACCGAGTCGATGGTCGGGACGGTCGAGCCGGTCCTGGATGAATTGATCGGTCACAAACTTGTCTCACAGGAAGGTGGCAAAATCATCCTTTCCGACCTCGCCAGGGTGATGGCCGAGCATTTTATCGGTATGGAACGGCTCCTTGAGATCCGCTACCTTGTTACACGGGTGAACGACCCGATCGAGATCGTGGCTGAACTTGAATGTCGTGAGACCCGGGATGAGCGGTTCAGGGAAACGAAAGACGGTGGTAGCAAGGGGAAAAAAGAACATGGCCGGAAGGGAGCCGCGGGGAAAGAGAGAAAAGGCAAGGCTTCGCAATCCGGCTGGCCCGGGACGGGTGGCCCGAAAACCGGCAGCGGTAAAGGCGGGCGTCGAAGAAAAGGTTCATAGCCGGACATTTATTTGACAGGCTATCGACCTATAGTCATCCATTATTTTGTCCTGCCGCCTGGCCACAGCCGGTTATAGGATCGAAATCCGGATGCAGGCCCGGGACCGGTCTTATACCGGGTTTCCGTCCAGCCACTGGCAACCGGTTAACCGGCAGAGGTCCCGGTTAATGGATACGAGATCAGATGCATCCAGGGAGTGAATATCAGTTTTTCCCACAACACGGGTGAGTCCTGCAACCTCTTCATCAAGCACATGGATAAAATTTGAAAGTCTGCGGATTCCCCTTTCAACCTTACACTGGCTTACCAGTCCCGGCTCCTGTGTTGTCACACCTGTCGGGCAGAGCCCTGTCTCGCATATCCTGTATTGCTCACAATTAATAGCGATGATCGCTGCTGTCCCGATATTAACTGCATCAGCACCCAGGGCAAGGCATTTAGCAATATCGGCAGAAGTCCTCAGTCCCCCGCCGGCGATCAGGGTGATCCTGTCTTTTACCCCTGACTTTTTCAGGAAGCGTGACGCTCTCGGCAAAGCGGCGATAAGTGGTATCCCGACATTATCCCTGATATACGGGTTTGTAGCGCCCGTCCCCGCTCCAAATCCATCTATTGCGATGAAATCGACTCCTGCTGATACCAGGACTGACAGGTCCTTTTCAATTGCCCCACAACCTATTTTGGCACCTACCGGGACTCCACCGGACAGCTCCCTGATCCAGTCAACTTTATCCCTGATATCCCCGGAAGATGTAATATCGGGGTGGTGTGCTGGGGAATAGGAATCCTCGCCGACGGACAGTCCCCGGATTTTTGCTATTTCTTTTGTCATCTTTGCCGCAGGGAGGAGACTGCCCTTGCCCGGATAGGCACCCTGCCCGAACCGTATCTCGACTGCCGCAGCCTCTTTCAGGAGGGTTTCCGTTATCCCGAACCTGCCGGTAGAATATTGTACGATAAGGAACTGTTTCGCCCTGAGTTCTTCATCAAGGACACCACCTTCCCCGGAGTTAAATGCGATACCATTCTTTAAGGCGGTCTGGGAGATGACAATCCGAACATTTTTTGAAACTGCCCCAAAACTCATTCCGGACAGTATCACCGGGGATGACCCTGAAAGAGGCCGTTTTGATGATGGCCCCAGGATGAACCCGCTTGTTACCTGGTCCTCCCGGTTTTTCGGGATATTACTTACCTGTGCAGGAATGAAATGCAGGTCGTTAAATGAAAAGGGAAGAAATTTCCTGGACCCCATAGCCCGTATGATGCTGTTCCCGGTTTCGGCTATCGTCCTGATATCAACGACCTGATCATAAAAACCGGGGTCTTCATCGGGCTTTCTCTTTCGCATCACGACATCGGCATCAGCCATAGTCTCAAGGTTGCAGAAATATAACCCATCCAGGGAATAGTTTGCGTAGACAAGACAGTCCGGGCAAATACATCCTTTAATAGTTACATTGCATGACGAGTTTCCCGTCGAACAATATAATTTTTCCCCGTTACTGCAATGAGGATAAGACGGGCAACCCGGGCAGAGACATTCCTCACGGTTTTTTAAAGTGTCTGGAACTTTCATGGTTATCCATTTAAGCGATTTTATTTTCGTTTTTGAATTCCGGATACCCGTCGAGGGTGGATTCTATTACGGCTCTTGGGATATTACAATGAATCCTGATTTCAACCCGCCTCTAAATTTCCGATGTTTACTTCCCCTCTGACCTGGCAAACCATAATCTTTTCTTTAGTCTTTGACAATGGGATTGGACGGATTAGGGCCGATAGATTCTGAATGTTTGCTTACCCCGCAGACATCAATCCCTCATGGAACCGGGGCCAGGAAAATAACACCTTATAACCGCTACCGTCCTCGCATCCTGACATCCACCTGCTGGAACGGGATCTCTATCCCATTCCTGCGGAACTGTTCATCAATCTGGGAATTGACATAATCCTGGACATCCCAGGCATCGTCGTAATTGTTCATCCAGAGGACGAGCTGCCCGTTCAGGCTCGATTCTCCGAACTCGAGAAAATACACCGATGGAGCTGGATCTGATAATACCCATGGGGTCTTCTCCGCCGCCTCGCGAGCAATATCAAGGAGTATTTTTTTTACCCGTGATATATCGGTCCCGTATGCAACTGAGAAAGGAAGTTTCACTCGCATTTTCATATCGGGTTGCGTAAAATTGACCACAATATTTGATGTTATTTTGGAGTTCGGGATTGTCACAATCTGGTTGTCGAGGGTTTTCAAACGGGTACTTCTCGCCCCTATGCTGACAATGTCCCCTGAATATGTGTCTACCTTTACCCGGTCCCCAATCTTGAACGGCTTGTCCAGGGCGATTATCGCACCGCCAAAAAAATTCCCCAGGAGATCCTGGGCGGCAAGGGCAAGGGCAATCCCTGCGATCCCTGCCCCTGCGAGGAGCGGTGTGATGTCGACATTAAAGTTTGCAAGGATCAGGAGAAATGCAACGAACCAGATCAGGTACTTGGTGATGATCTCAAGCAGCGAAATCAACCGGTCATCGAAGTCTGTTTCGGTTTTCTCTGCAATGGATGAACCATACGTCTGTAACAGGCTGTACGAGAATGATCGAGACAATCCATGCCCCGATCAGGATAAAAAATGCATTCACATACAGGTCGACCGCAAACCCGGCGACAATTTCCGGCAGGATCCCAAAATGGGTCAAAGCGATATATATTGATCCGGCCACGATGGTAATAACCAATGGTTTTCCGATAGCAGCGAGCAGGATATCATCAAGTTGCGATTCGGTTTTGGTCGCCTTAATCTTCAGCCACCTGATGATGAAGTGGGTTAATCCAGCGATAACCAGGCCTGTGAGGATCGTAAGGCCTGCATACAAAATTCCGGAATCCATTAATTCACTCCCTCGTTTCATTGTCTGTTGATAAGAATCCCATCATTATCATTCAATACGACCATTATTTCTTAACAGTTTTACCGATATTCGCCCACCTTACATGACGCTGCCTGTTCTGCAGGAATCAATTCTTTTCTCCAGGTCCGCCGGGTTTTCCACGCCATTGACGATAGCAGGATACTGCTTCCGGACGGTGCACGGGGATCAGTCGTCAGCAGGTCCACCGTTGAAAAACCTAAAAGACGCTGGAAGGTACCTCTCCTGGTGCTGATCCTGTGGATCTGGTGACAGTGAATGCAAATTTCATTTTTAACAAGGACGCCACTGTACCGCATGATCTTTCCGGCAGTAAAATGGTACCGTATAGAACCGTAATATTTTCTGATCCAGGCAAGGGCAAGCAGAACAAATAATAGCGCTGCGACGGAAAAGGGGAGACTAATGGTGGGCGGGTACAGGATGCTGATGAACATCAGGCATGGCATAATGAATATCCAGACAACGAAAAACAGATATGTCAGATAGAGGAGTTTCAGCCTTGGTGATGGCAGGAAGATATACAAGGAATTGTTATTTTCCCGGTAAATCCATGATTATTTCGTTGACGCTGGTATTCATGTCCGGATCTTCGACCTTATTTTTTCCGCCTGATATCGAGGACCCAGTGGTCGTAGATCGGGTCGCGTTTGTTCTCAAAGACCCTGACCTCCCTTCCCCTGGACTTCACCCATTCCTCAACAACCCTTGCTTCTTTTTCCGTGCCAACTGTGATAATAGTAGAAGTAGTGAGAGCAATCAGCTCGACGGTGATCTGTTCCCAGGTTGCCTCGGTAAAGTTATTGATCTCGCCGAACATCAGCCCGAGACCATGGGGGGCCGTACCCGTATACTGGCTGGCAACCGCCGCATCGATCAACATCGTCTGCTCCGGGACGAGGCGTTTTTTCGCAAAGCCGAGTGAAAGGAGCGAGGCATCGTTATCGTACGAGAGTGGAGTGAACCCCAGTTTCCGTAATGCAACGGCCCCGATCCCTGACCCGCAGCAACAGTCGAGGCATACCCCCGTTTCCTCTTTGCCCCAGATATAGGCAAGTAAATCGTCCACCATCGCCTGCCGGGAAGGGTTCTGGTCTTCAAGGGCAGGTTCCACGGTATTGATCACCTCGATACTGTAATATTCCCTGACTGCTTCGGCCCAGACCTCCCGTTTCTCCTGCCAGATCTCACCTGCTGTCTCTTCAAACCGTTCAATTAGGGCTGCATTTGGTTTTCGAGAAAGAAATGACCCCACGTTCCAGCGGAACCCATCGCCGATGGCAAGCGCTATCGGGTCGTCTTTCTCATCGACCAGCAGCCGTCCCTGGTCTCCCAGGGCCGCGATCAGGATATCGGTCCATAAGTCGTCTGAAAGGTCTGCAAACGTAGGTTCAACAAACCTGAAACCTTCAATTCCAAGGATTAACTCTGCCTTCAAAGATCGCACCACCCTCGTTATGCTCCATATTTGTGCGCCTTGTTGATCAGGTCTTCGATGATCGGCATCAGGTCGCACCCGTGGATCCGGTGAAGCCCGCCTTCTGCAACGGCATACTCATCAAACTGGCTCACCCGGTCCACCCTCACGCCTTCACCCCGGATCACGACCGGGACGGGGTCGGCACTATGATCTTTAATCGTGCATGGGGTACTATGGTCCGCACACACAACCAGCAGGCAGTCCTGCACTTCGGTAAGTGGGGCAATTGCCGCATCGATCCGCTCGATGAACGCTGACTTTTCCCTCGCGTGACCGTCGTGACCTGCTTCGTCTGCTCCCTTGATATTGACGAGCACAAAGTCCTGAGTCCTTAACTCCCTGATCGTGGCAGCCACTTTTGCATCAAGGTCTGAATTGATTGAGCCTGTCGTCCCGGGCACCGGGACGTGCCGGAGCCCGACGACTTTACCGATGCCGCTGATCAGCGATGCCGCAGATATGACGCTCCCTGAAAGGTCATATCGTTCTTTAAACGGCTCAAAATGTCCCATCTCTCCCCCGCCACGGATCAGGACCACATTCGCCTGGGGAAGGCCCTGTGCAAGCCGTTCTTTGTTGACGGGATGGTCCGGAGAGTACCCTCGTTGCCTGTGCGACAAATTCGTTCAGCACAAATGCGGCCTTTTCATCCTCCGGGCGGTCCCGGAGCGCTTCAAACTCCGGTGGGACAACTCCCTCCTTTTTCGGGTCGTTCGATGACACGCACTCACCGAGGCCCTCCCCTGACAAGGCCAGGGCTGCACGGTGTCCTGCACCCGAACGGAAAACAAATTCAACGCCGAACCTGGAGAGGTCGACCCGATCCTGGACTGCCTTGCTCAGGGCTTCCGTATCGTGAATCCGTCCCGCTCTCCTGTCCGAGACCATTCCTTCCGCGTCAAGGGTGGCATAATTGCAGCGGAAACCAATCATCCCTGGTTTCATGTGGATACCTGTCCCTTCAGCTTCGAGGGGGCCCCTTCCGGTATAGTATTGCTCAGGTGGGTAGCCAAGGAGGGCAAGGTGAGCGGTGTCCGAACCCGGCCTGATTCCCGGTCCTATGGTATCCATGATTCCGCAGATGCCCTCCCGGGCAATGCGGTCGAGGACCGGTGTGCGAGCGGTCTGCAGGGGGGTTTTTCCGCCGAGTTCAGGGCAGGGGCGGTCCGAGACCCCGTCCAGCACCAGAAGAATCACTTTTTGTGCTGTCATTAACGGGAATGTTTGGGTGCCGGGATAATTATACCGTACGGTATCAGCCGGGGCTTTCAGACACAGGAAAATTCGTGCGTTCAGCTTGTGCCGGGATACCATCGATACTGCGGCCAGACTGCTATATTAGTCCTGGAATTTGCTGTAAAAAGAAAAACCGTTGCAAGGGAAGAATTCCCCTGTCATGGTATGGTACCCTTATGTCGCCACTGAGAGCGAAGGGACTTCTACTTTCGACTTGATGACTTCGACACGCCGGATCGGGAATACTACCTTCAACATCTTGAAGAGTTCCTTTGAGATCTCACCTGTCACGATGCTGTTGACAAACGCGTTGAGGTCCCCGGCCTTTACCTGTTCGAGCACGTACTGTCGTCATCATGCCCCTGATCGCGTGAGTCTGCGAGAGGTTTGCATTGGTAAGCGTGTAGCAGGTCACTGTCAGGAGGAGGTTCTTGCCGTCCTTGGTCGTTACCGGGATGTGGGAATCGATACGGGTTGTCCGCCGCTTGACGAGGGACCGCAGGTAATCCTTGGTGACCTCGTGGCCGATAAACTCGGTGTAGGCTGAATCGCCTGCAACGTTTGCGATACGGAACCGCATTTTTACATTCTGCCGTGCATAGTCGTTGATGATCTCACCGAGGGTTGTCTGCATGACCCGCCCGACCACGCTCTCCGGGTCGTTCGCAATCGTATCACCAATGTAGTATTTTCCGAGCTGATCGGGTGTATACACCTTATACCAGCTCTTGGCTTTCCAGCCTTCAACTCTTCTTCCAATCTGTTTCTTTCTTGCCATAATATCACCTTTAAAGGAATTTGAATAGTTCTTTTGGTTCTCCGACCAGTTTTGCCACCGCTTCCGGCCACTTGTCGATAGTCAAGGCCTTTCTGTGCGAGGAACGCAGCGGTCCACCGCTCAAGGCCGATACCTGAACAGCCCGACCAGCAGTCCACGCCGCTCTGGATCTTCACGTTGAACCCTGTCGGGTACTTGTCCCCGTTGATGCTCACGTTCTGGAACTCGAGCCAGCTCTTGTTGTACGGGAGGAATGCCTCGTAATCGGTTGTGCCTATCCGTGAGCCACAGCCGCAGCTGCTTTCCGTCTCCGTCTCGATCATACCTTCCTGTGCCATGAACCACGGTGTTACCCGGGCTGCACGCCATTCAAGTTCGAGGAGGTCCTCGAAGACATGGCGGTATGCTTCATGGAGGCGGTCTGCTGTCTCCACGGTCTGTTCCGCGGTGCCGAGCCAGAGGATCTCTATCCTGTGGAACTCGTCGACACGCTCAATCCCGTGGATCCCGCCGCTCTCGTACCGGTGGGAGGTACCGCTCCGGTCGAATATCCGGATCGGGAGGCAGTCGTTTGCAAGGGTCTCGCCCTGCAGGAACGGCCAGAACGAAGGGCACTGTGCATAGCAGAGCCCGCCAATCGGCCCGTCGATCTTCTCCCTGATCATCTCCACCGGGACCTCGCCGGTCACCTTGAAGTAGTCGCCGACATCCTCCCAGTAGGCCGGGTCACGGGTCTTTGGCGTGCATACATAGTAGATCTCGGGATAAACCCCTTTTGCATGCCCCGACTTCTTCCAGACCTCCCATGGGACGAGTTTCGGGAAGATCATCTCGGTAAACCCCATCGGTCCGATGATCTTTTCCACGACGATCTGCTCGAATGCACGGAAGAGCTGGACCGACTGGGGTGCATGGATCCACTGTCCGCGGGACAACGCATGCCTGACCCAGTTCCGCTTTATCATCTCTTCCGTGGGGTCGCTTTCAAAGAACCGGGGTTTTGGACCGCTCTCAAAGACGAGCTCCCAGTGCTCGGTCTTACCACCATACGTGCAGGCCTGGATCTTCTCCTCGACCAGCCGGACAACCCTGTCAGGGACGCGGTTTTCGAGGTCCGTAGCGGTCATCACAAGTTCCATCTCGAGGGTATCACCAAGGAGGCATGAACGTGTGATGAACGGGAGGGTCGGGATATGGACCTCTTTCGGGAAGTCCCCTTTCATCGTGATCCGGAATGATTTCACGACGATATCACGGAGACCGACCCTGAACCGGCCGAGTGTCGGTGCGATCTGCTTCCGGAACCGGAACAGCCCGTCATGTGCACGGGTATATGGGCCGCTCTCAATCGAGAGGCCGACCCGGGAACCCGTCGCAGACCAGCCGACAATACGGCCGATCTCGTCTTCCCCGGCACCTGCCGGTACTCCTTTCCGGAACAGCGTCCGGTTGGACTCCTCTACCAGGGTGCCGACCGCCTGCACCGCCTCAGGGGTGAGGTCGGCGCTGAACAAAAGTTCGGCATCTAATGCGAAGCGTACGAACATATCTCCTCCGCTATTCCAAGGTTCATCAAATAGTCGTCGACCGATGCGATCACGGACCTGAGGTTGCTGCTCCGGATGACCGTGTTCACGCAACCGTCTTTCGCTCTGGTTGTCATGCTCGAGAGGTTGTCAGGCTGGATTGAGCCTGCCACCTCCGTGGCATGCACGTGCCGGGTTGTGATGACCCCTTCTACTAACAACTCATTCATGAAGCCATTGCCTCCTGCCATGCTGACCGGAATTCCGGTATCCGCGTGCAGGGAATCGTTGCCCCGGCCCTGAGCCGGTGTCCACCGCCTTTTCCACCACATGCACGGGCGATCTCGCGGATTATCGTCCCGATATCCCGGGTGACCCCTTTCGGGCACCGTGCCGAGATATGGCAGACCTCCCCGGAGGACGCAAATACGACCACCGGGTTCCCTGTCGGTGCAGTCATACGCAAGGACATCTGCAACATCACTTGCCACGACGGCATCTTCCACCTCGTAGAAGCCGTACCCCGGCCCGCCGTCTTGACAGGCGTTGTCGAGTGCCCCGACCACGTGGAGACGGTGAGAACGTGTGGTCTCCCATGCATCGTCGAGCCCTGCGGAAGACCTCATGCAGATAGATGCCGCCAGGCCGCCTTTTCCGGCTTTCCCGCACGCATCGATTACCGCTGCGAGGGTGTGTGCGTCCGGGAGGACTTCGCGTTCCAGCCCGAATGTGTCACCATACAGCCTGTATGCAGCATTCGCACCGGATTTCGTGCTTGTCTCGAGGACAAGGAGTGACAGGAGCAGGGAGTTATCCAGCTCTTCCTCACCGGTGCACTTGTCGAGGATCGATTCCACTGCCTCCTGGTTCCCGCTGATTCCCGGGAGATAAGGGTTGATCGACATGTAGAGCCGTTCCGGTGCATCCCTCCCGGCCAGGTGTAAGCCCCGCCCGGGGGTGACGATCCGTTCTGCAACGGCCCCGTTGAATATCTCGAGGTTTTTCCCGGCCAGTTCCTGGCCATCGCCGACAAATCCCGTGACTGCAAGACCTGCGAGGTCCCGGTTGTCCCCGAGCTCGTTGGCAACGAGGTATGCCGCACCCGAAGAACTCAGTTCGTGGTCCCCGTCGATCCCGAACAGCCGGGGGTTCACATGATAGGTCCCTGAAAATCCCGGAATGTGGTGGTCAACGACCATCACGTCCCCGGGCAGGTCTTCCCTTCCTGACCCGAGGTCGCAGAGGAGTGTGCCCTGCCCGGCAGTAATTCCCTGGTCTGGTAGTTCGGAAACCACCCGGAGCCGGAACTTCATCTCCCTCCGGAGCATCGCGATGCAGAGGATAGACGCTGCCGTAATGCCATCGGCATCATGGTGAGCGTACACCTCAACGAACTCCTGGCGTTCCAGGTGTTCTGCGACCCGTCCGGCTGCTTCTTCGAGCGACATTGTAATTATCTGGAGAGCAGTATTTCTGCGGTCTCGGGCTTGTATACCCAGCCCTTTGCCAGCTTGCCGGAGCTTACGTAATATCTGACAAGTCTCCGGATTTTTGATTCGGTCAGCTGCATCTGCCGCTTGTTGTGCACATCTTTCTTATTCTCTGCAAGGTGCTTGCGGAGCCCGAGAGCCTTTATGATAAGGTTCTTCAGGTCTTCCGGGATCTCTCCTTCAAGTCCCTTTTTCCTTGACGATCTGTCCTATCCGTTTCCCTGTTGCGAGTTTCACATCAGGGACACCATAGCGGTCACGGAGGACCAGACCGATCCGGGCAGTTGATACGCCCTCTTTACTCAGGTCAACGATGACCTTCTCGATCGCGGCCACATCGGTATTTGACCATTCCGGTGCTTCTTTCCGGTATGGCCTGACCGATCCTGACTGGCCTCTCCTTCGCGCATACATTCTTGCCATAGTTCACCTCTACTGTGCGAAAAGTAAATCCGGGAAAAGAGCCGCTACTGCTGACTCCCCGTAATCCCCAGCCACGAATGGGCCGTGCAACAAAGGCACGTCGGATTTACATCTGCCAGCACCCAAAAAGTGCTGTTTATAAATGGGTGGTTCCGTTCATAATGGTATCGCCAGGATTTTTTATTTATCCCGGCTGTCCGTACCTGGTTGATCACCCTGATGAGGTCGGCAAATCCTTCAAGTTCCATCGAAAGGACCTCGTTCCGGTTCATCCCCATGCTCGTCTCTGCATCGGCGGTGAGCATCTCCGGTCCCCGGACCACAACCCTGTCCACCCCGTCTGCCGAGAGTACGGTCTTTGCCTCCCGGTCATGGACAAAGGCCCTTCCGGGTATGACCACGGTCTTTTCGAGGGTGCCCGGATCGAGACTTTCCAGGTCTTCGATGGTAATCAGGCAGGCGATATCTTTCTTCACCGGGACGACTGTTGCACCGTTCCCGCACTGGTCGAGGATTTCCCCGATAAACGGAGCCGCTATGGAACCGGTGATAACGCTTGCTTTTCCCGTGATTTTCGGGAGTTTTACGATAAGTTCAGGTTCGTTCCTCAGTGCGAACGGAGAACCGATCTGGGGGTCCCAGAGTGGAGTCCCGCTGATCTTGAGCTGCCTGAAACACCCTGCGATATCGGTCACCATGTCATGGAACTCTTCCGGGGTTTGGACCCGCTGGCCCTTGATCACCGGCTCGTTCCCAAGAATCAGCCCATTTTCACGGGAATTTGCGAACCGCATCAGGATAATCCCTTTGGCACCCCGGTCTTCGAGCCACTGGCAGGTCTCCATCAGCCGGTCTCCATCGTTAATTCCCGGCAGGACAACGGCAGCGGCATAGACATCGATTGCCCCGCAGAGTTCATCAAGTATTTTCAATGATACTTCGGGGGACGGGTCATGCATGTACCGTTTCCGGAGCGAGGGGTTGGTGGAAAATACCGTGAAGGATAGTTCTGACATGGCGTTATCGATCAGGAACTTTGCAATTTTCGGGGAATCAAACCCCTTGCCGCTCGTATACCCGATATGAAGCGGGGCTTCCATGCTTGAAAGGAGTTCGATTAATTCCCTGAACCGGGGATAGCAACTCGGGTCCCCGCCCCCGCTGATAGTGACCCTGCTGACATCCTCGGTCAGCACGTTAAGGCGGGCGAGGGTATCGTCGGCAACGTCACGGAAACTTTTAAACCCGGAATAGTGCTCCTGTACGCTCCGTGAACAATAATCACAGCCTTTTTTGAACGGGAGGCAGTACCGGCACCCAAGCGGGGGGACGTCCTTCACCCGCTTAAAGTAACAATACTCGCAGAACCCCCGGCAGTCAATCCCCGGGCGTCCGCCGATATCGACGGTGAGCTGTGCCATTTGCTAAGTTAGTCTTCTCCTGACTGCTTAAGATCTTTTGTTGCTTGTGCCGTTGTTTAAGCGGATATGAAGTAATATGACGGGATCGATAGGAATGAAAAAGAGTTCTAATGACATCTCCTGCGATAAGCACCCTTTGGGACGGATATCTCGAACCTGGCACCCGTTCCCGGGTTCCCGTTCTCCTGTATGGTGATGCCGGTTATTGATAATATTTCCCTGACCAGGAAAAGGCCAAGGCCGGTATTTTTCCCAAACCCTCGGGTGAACATCCTGTCCTTATCTGCCTCAGGTATCCCGATGCCGTCATCCTCAACAACCAGTTTGAGGCCGCTCTCACACTCTTCTGCGGATAACCGGATATACGTCATCGTGGCATCACCATATCTAAGGGCGTTGTCGAACAGGTTGTAGAAGACCTTTTCAAAAAGCGGGTCTGCATAGATCTCAACACCCGTTAGGTCTGTATCGAGCCGGATGTTTTTAAATGAGAGCGATTCGCTGGCCTTTTGTGCAAGGAGCACGGGGTCCTGCCAGAGCGGGTCTTTTATTCCCATGTCATCAAAAAATGTCGTAAACCCTATCTGTTGTTCAATGATCCCCACGATGTGCTGTTCTTTTGTGGTAAGTTCAAGCATCCGTTCCCGATCGTCCACCATGTCGCGGGAAATATCGAGCCAGCCCTTCAGCACCATCAGCTGGTTCAGGATATCATGACGCGTGATACTTGTCATAAGTGTCAGCTGGCGATTCGCCTGCCTGAGGGCCCGTTCTGTCTGGCGGAGCGGGGTGATGTCGTGGAGGATCCCCTCGATGCCATTCACTTTCCCGGCATCGTCGAATAACAGGCGGCTGCTTGCTGTTGCGTAATGCAGATTTCCTGTCCGGTCTTTTAACGTGAGAGGAAAGCCGGTGACTACTTTTTCATGAATCAGGTAGGCAGTGAAGGCATCCCGCTCCCCGGGATCTGCATAAAATTCTTTTGCCTGCATTTTCCCGATTATATCCACAGGGGAATTATACCCGATAATCCGGGCACCATATGGGCTGATCATTGTAATAATTCCCTCACTGTTAACCCGGTAAAACACGTCCTGCATGTTCTCAATAATATTCCGGTAATTCTCCTCGCTCTCCCGGAGAGCCAGTTCAGCATTTCTGCGGGTGGTGATGTCGCGGCAGATAAATATCATTCCAAAAGGGTCACCTTCGGGAGTGCGAAGGACATCTCCATTTACCTCCAGTAAAACCCGTCTGTCCTTTTTCGTCATGAATACGTATTCAATGGGGCCCAACGGGCCTTCGAGCATCAATTTTGCGTTTTCGAGCGCCTTTGGAAGACTTTCGGGTGCAAAAAGAGAAAATACTGATGAACCAATCAGTTCGGAAAGATCACCGGCACCGGTCATACTCACCCCCTTCTCATTGATATAGACAATATTCCCGTCAATATCCGTCCGAACGATCACGTCCGGAATGGCAACAATTGTTTTCCTGCGCAGTTCCATGCTCTCCGCAAGCATAGCAGTCTGCTGTCGCTCTTTCGTCAGGTCATGAATAGTGCCGATGGTTGCCGGCGACCCGTGGTACTTCCCTGCTCCGACCCGGATCCTGACCGGTATGCGGGTAGCCCCGTCCTTATGCAGGAGGTTGAACTCATATGTCTCCGGTCGTGACTCCCCTGATAGTCGGTCCTGATGACGCGAAAAGACCATCTCGCGGTGCTCCGGAGCGATGATCCGGGTAAATGGAAAACCGGTTAACTCAGCCTGGTCTATCCCCGTCAACCTGGATATCTCTTCGTTTGCGAAGACGAGAATGCCGTCCTGCGCAATGAACACGCCATCATCGATATGCTGGACCAGAGTGCGATAAATCTCCTCGCTTTCGGCGAGTCTTTCCTGACCTGATTTCAGCTCATTAAATTGAACTTTCAGGGCCTCGTCAGAAGCAGTCAGTTGTTTGTATGCTGCCTCAAGTTCTTCTTCTGTCCTCTGGGCGGCAGTGATATCGATTTCTATCCCATCCCAGATTATATCCCCCCCGGGATGAACGCGGGGTGCGGAACGTACGAGTACCCATCGTTCGTCGCCGTTGGGAGTATTCATCCGGGCCTTCAGGTTGAAGGTCGACATCTGCCGGAGTGCCTGTGCTTCCGCTTTAGCGAACATTACCCTGTCTTTTGGGCTTATCTGGTCGTATAGCAACTGTGGGTCACGTAGTGCGTCTTCCGCACACACCCCGTGGATTCGTTCGACGCCGGCACTGACATGAACAAAACGCCGGGTTCCACCGGAGCCTGTCAGTACCTGGTAGACCATACCGTCCGGGAGATTATCGCTTAAGGAGCGCAATGTAGTTTCGCTTTCCCGCAACGCCTCCATAATATGTTTATTTTCGGTTATATCCCGCGCTATACCGAGTAATGCGGGCTCCCCCTGGAAAATTACACGGTCGACAAAAAATTCTCCGTCACGAACGGTTCCATCCTTCCGGAGTATCCGGGCATGAAACCCGGACGGTAATTTTTCTCCTGATACCCGATGAGCTGCAGACTCCTGCAGCCGGCCCCGGTCATCGGGATGGATGAGTTCCCACAGGTCCATGTGGATTAATTCATCGTGGGAATATCCGGTGAGATTTGTAGCCTGCTTATTGATAAAGAGGAGACGCTGATCCCGGTAGATATAGATGGTGTCATTGCTGTTCTCGACAACCAGCCGGTACTTCTCTTCGCTCTCCCTGATTGCCTCTTCGCCGTATTTCAGGGCCTCATACTGCCTGCGAAGTTCCTCCTCGTTTGCAGAGAGTTGTCCGTATGCAGCCTGTAGTTCATCCCTGGATTTTTTTTCAGCAGTCACATCCCTGGAATAGACTGCGACCGCCGTAATTTCTCCACGGTAGTCTGTAACGGGGTACAAATGGGTTTCGTATGACTTCCCTGTCTGCTTGTCGGTATACGTCCGGGGCTCATGCGATGCAATCAGTTCCTGAATTTCCTCCCGGGGCTCACCTGCCGGTTCTTGGAAAAGCAGCGAATAACCATCTGAGCCGATTAACTCCTCTCTTGTCTTATGAAACCTGATATTGGCCGCATTATTGAGACCGATGACTCTCCCTCCGGTGTCCAGCAGCAGTGACACATCGGGAGGTGCATTTATCAGGGCACTGATGGTCTGTTCTGCCTGTCTCCGTTCCACGGCCTTTTTTATTTTATGTGAAAGTTCGGAAAACAGGGCTTTTTGATGGCCACCTTTCTGGAGATAAAAGTCGACACCATGGTTGATCGCCTCAATTACCACCTCTTCCCTTCCCCGGCCGGTGAAGAGGATAAAGGGCAGATCGCCGTATATTGCCCTAACCTCTTTTAGAAACCGGATTCCATCCATTCCGGGCATCTGGTAATCGGAGACGATAGCGTCGTAAATCCTGGTTTTGAGTACTTCGAGTGCACCGGCTGCTGACAACTGTGTATCAACAACAAATCCCCCCGAAGATTCAAGGAATATCTTCCCCAGATCCAGAAGGTTTGGTTCATCATCCACATAGAGGATTGAATATACCATTCGATTTTCCGGTAACCGGCCCCCACTCAGGTACTATTGGTGAAGATTGAATATGATACTTTTTTTTGGACCCTGCGCTTTTCATTAAGAAAATTTTGAGGATAGGGTTCCACAAGTTTCAGACCTATATCAATGCAATTGAAAGCTTACGGTTGTGTTTTTAAGATCACACAAAACAGGTGTCCTTCATGTGCCTGGTGATCATTTATCTTTCCGGTTTCCATTATGCCGTGTGGCACGGATTTTTGTCCAATAGCTATAACAGATAACGGAATATAAGAGATGTGAGTCAGGCTATGGAATATATTACATTACTCAGGCCCAAACGCCCGGATTTTCTTACAACCATGACTGCCGAAGAAAAGGAGGTAATGCGACGGCACACGGCCTATGCCAGGGAGCTGTTTGACAAGGGAAAAATCGTCTTCGGCGGGGCAGCCACCGATGGTGCTGTTGGAATTCTCGTATATCTCGTAGATTCAACTGAAGAGGCCCGGCGACTTTTTGATAACGATCCGGCAGTCCTGGCAGGTATCGGGTATCCCGAGCTTCACCCGTTTCATATCGGACTTATTCAGACCGATAAAAGCCATTAATAAATATTTTTCTGCGGTTATCGACCAAAAGTGGCCCGGGCTTGTCTGCCTGCAATAAAAGAGGGCCGATTCCCGGGATCCCGGGCCTGTTACAGGATCGGGTACGGCGACCTGACTATTCTTTATCCATCGGACAAATTGTCGAAGGCATTACATACCGCATGGATGCTTCTTTTTATTCCTGAATTCTTCCATGGTCTGACTGATACGGGCACTGAGCCATTCCTCGTCAAATTCTGATGGATAAACGAATTTCACCTGGTTCGAGACCTCCCAGTCATCCCATGCATTAATGTCGGCGACCCGGGAAAAAAGGGGAGTCCCTGGCAGCGGGAGGGGGATAGTGAACCATGCCTCATCAAGCGGGAGGGATAATGCGAGAGAAAAGGTCTTTTCGATCGATTCGACGGTCTCTCCGGGATAGCCGACCATGAAAAAGCCCGCAGTCCCGATACCTGCCCGGGAAAAGAGTTCTACTGCATGCACTCCCTGCTGGACCGTCGCCCGCTTGTTCATCAGCTGAAGAGTCTCATCGCTTCCGGATTCGAGGCCCAGATAGACCCTGATGCATCCTGCACGCTTCATGAGATCGACCAGGTCGGGGGAGAGCCGGTCCATCCGGGACAGGCAGGTCCAGCTGACCGGAACTCCCCTGAAGATCATTTCCTCGCAGAATGCCACGAGATACGCCTGATCAAGAGTAAAGCAGTCGTCTGCTATCCAGAGACAGTTATAACCGAGAGACACGATCTCTTCAATTTCACGAAATACTTTTTCCAGCGGGGGTTTACGGAACAGATCGCCCCAGACAGGTTTCGAACAGAAATCGCAGGCAAACGGACAGCCCCGGGTAACGATCAGGCTGGTCTGTTTGAAACCCGTGTTATTTTCTATCGTTTCCTGGTACTGGTGATGATCGAAACCGGTGCGGTCCGGAAGGGGCAGCGGATCAAGGACTTCTGAAGGGTGATGGACGGGAGGCGAAGAGAATACCCTGCCATCCTTATTCAAATAGAGTCCTGGGTAAGATTCGAGATCGAGAGAATTCAGATCGTGCGGCTGACAACCTGACCAAAGATAATCGCGACAGAAGCGTGGGACTATCACATCCCCTTCTCCACGGAACACGATATCAAACTGTGATGCGAACATATCAGGATTAACGCTCGGAAGTGGCCCCCCTGCGACAAATAGGGTCTCTGGCAGCAGTTCCCGCAGTTCGTTGAGCAGGCCGAAAGCATTCCTGCTCATGGTGACCATAATTGAAATACCGATGATTGCGGGCCGGGATGCTGCAATCCGATCGATGACACCGTCGAAGGTCTCGAACGTGCAGTCTGCAACGGTTATCGGGATCCCGAGTTCCCTAATCTGGCTGGCAAGGTATGCGATCCCGAGAGGTGGGAACAGTTTTTCAACGGGGTCCCTGCTCCTGAAGTAGGGATAGACAAGGGCTACACCCTGTCCCGGTGGAACGCTCATTGTCCCGCCGCCTGGATAAAACCAATACGGTATTGTACTTCGGGTAGGTTCTGCGATCCTTCTATTGAACCCATCTCGATGCAAAAACCAGCCCAGCAGAGATCCCTGGCATTTTCGCGACCCTGGTAGACGGTATATGGCACGGGTGGACAGACGGAAGGTCTGTCGATAAAGAACCGGATCCCATGCACCTGATCAACAAGGGAAGCCGGGAGCCGGGCGGGGCTGATCTTTTCCCAGCCGGGAGGTGGCGATACCGGGCCCTCCCCGTTCCAGCCAGCCGTGAACCAGGCTGCGCTGAGCTCGTTGAGCAGGCATATGATACCCTGTGATCTGTCCGACATGGTTCCCCCGACATGGACATCAACGTGATGACCTGTGACCCGGTACGTAAAAGTGACACTTCCGCGGGGAGGAATTGTATCAAACTGCGGGTGAATTCCGATAAGGGAACGGAGTGTTGGCACGGAAAAGAGGATCATGCCCTGGAAACGTGGGAAATGCATATAGGCGCTGATACCGGTTTCGATCAGCCGGGTCAATAGTCCTGAAGATATTCCCCTTATGCTCCATCTCATACAAGTATCGATGGTAAATGTGCGTTTGAAAACTCCCTGTTCTGTTGAGTCTGTCCATGACCGGGAAAAATATGTGCATCCGCGGTCCCTGAACGCGACGCTCCCTATACCCATCCCTTCTCCTGTAAGGTTCAGGTCGCCGTAATACACCAGGAGGCCACGTGAAAGGCCCAGGCTTCTGCCTTCTCCCTGATAATCAACCGGGGGAACGATCCGGATATCATCCGCAGGCACCTCTGTCACTCCCGATCCGGGCTGTCCACCCATCGCGAAAGGGTTCCGATCCGCCTGAACGCTTCAAGCATGGGGAGTCCGATACCCGAACGACGGGCATTGCGGAAAAACCTCCACCTGTCCCGTAGTCTCGGCCCGCTCTTCCCTCGTTGTAAGAGGAGATAATCGAGTGTTTCCCGCTCCTTCTTCATCCATGCGAACCGGGCCAGCACGGCTTTGGTATACTTCCCGGGATCCAGCCAGGAATCTGCGAGTATCCTTGCACATTCCAATGAAAAGACGATTCCCTCCCCGGTGAACGGGGATACTGTTCCAATCGACTCCCCAATGCCGACAGTCGTCAGGGATGTTCCGTCTTCCCGGATCTTTCTGGAATAAAACGGTGTCGAGTAGAACGGGGATGCGACACGGACAACTCCCTCGCAACTGCAAAGCGTGGTGAAAGAAAACCGCCCCGAAGATTCCTGGTAGAACTGGTCCATAAGACTGCTATGGCAGACGAGACCGATCCCCCCGATGCCGATATGGTACTGATTGTTCCCGAGGGGGAAGATCCACAGGTACCCGAGTCCTGGTATCCGGTTCCCGTAAATCCCTGCCTGGAGGGTATCCTTCCCGTGTGCTTCCACGGCAACGCGGTGTTGCAGGGTAGGCAGCGTAAGATCTGAAACGCAGGGTGGCAGGAAAGCCCGGGTAATACCGGTTGCATCCACCACGATATCGTACCTCTCTGCCTCCTCCTGACTCAGGTTATGCCGCATAAACCTGGCACCGCTTTTGAGATCCCGGATCAGCCGGGGTTTGTCGAGGGTACACAGTGGCGTTGTTGCGACGAGACCGTCAAAATTTATCGAGGACATGGGTTCGAGGAGATAGTCTTCCAGATCGAGGCCGAAATCGGTGAGGTACTTTTCGATACCAACAGGGGCACCCCACCCGCATGAGCGACATCCGCAGCGTGTATTGTGGACCATGCCATCGTAGACATCTGACGAAATCCCCTTCTGCCCGAGAAGCCCCGCCAGGTATCCCCCGGCGATTCCGGCACCCGCAATTGCAACCTTCATAAAATTACCCCGAACTCAACCAAAATGACGGCAACGAACACAACATACACGACAGTTGCTCCTACCTGCTGCAACATAAGTATGTTGGCTTTCGATTCAAAATCGGGAAAGACAGAGTACATGGCACGGGTGCAGAGCTGATCGATTCTTACACCGAGGAATGTACTGATTCCTGCGATTATCACCGTTGTAAGCATGATACCGTAGGCAAGCTCATTTCCAAGTAACAGGGCCAGTGGATAAAGCATCAGGACTGCGACCAGCATCGTAACGATACCATACACGGCCGAGTGAGGGAACTCCTGGTATTTCACGGACGATGTGCATTTCCCCCCCGCCTGGTCGGACCGGAAGTCCCGGCGCATCATGGAAACGACGAAACAAGTGGCTATAAGGCCATGAAACAGCGACAGGATGAATGCCAGAAGGGAGAATATGCCGGTAGCAGCGTAGACAACCGTCACGGTAACGCCAACAACCAGCCACGGAAAAATGTACCATTCGGTGAACGGTTTGTGAGCAAGGGCGAACCGGGGATGATTATACCCATAGTCGAAAAAAAATCCAATTAAAACCAGTACCGGGATAAATATCCGTTGTGTCGTGAGGTATGCGGCAAGGACGAGCACGAGGACCGTGACAATCGCCGACATTTTCCTGTAGTCGCGAACAGTTGCCCACCCGAATACCAGCGGCCGGTCCCGCCCGGTCTCCGTGCTTTTCTCCCGGCGGTCGATATCCAGGTCCATGATGTCGTTCCATATGTGGGCATCGATATGGATGAGAAGGGCCGCCAGGGCCGCAAGAACAAACAATGTCCAGTCTGCACCTGAAAAACCTGTTTCCCACAGCGTTACGGCGAACCCAAGAAGAATGGCGCACAATGTGAACGGAATAAGTCCCTCGATACGAAGAATCCGCCAGAAAGTCCGGTGGTCTATGGTTATCCCTCCGATAGATGGATTTCAGTATTTCCTGGCCAAAAAATCAAGGCTTTGCACAGATGACCGGGGATTCCGTTTCCAGTTCCGGATGCACGGGATGAAATCACGCCGAGATCACAGCCTGTCCGGGTACCGGAATTAAAACCGGTATTACTGACATAGGTGCTCCCATCTGGTAAAGAAATTAATAATGATTCCGGTTTTAAATTGGGATCATCCGGAAAGTCCTGGTACCGGAATATAATTAACCCTGACGACTTGGTTTTTGGAAAACTCCGGACATCATGCTCAGATCGACTAAAAAGACAACATTTTTCCGAAAATCCGGTAATCAGGAAATTTTTTTATCTCTCGTTATTGTCTCCCCTCTAAGTGGAAGTGATGGAGTAAACGGTGGAATATCGGAGTCATAAACAGGGCTACCGAGAAGATCAGGATGAATCCGCAATACATTGCGTAAAAACCGGCGAAGATCTTACCCCCATCGGTATGGAGCGTTCCGACCGGCCCCATCCCCCCCATGAGCATCGCTGCATTAAGGAATGCATCGATCGGGGCCATGTCCTCGAATGACATATAACCCCAGATTCCGATACCAAGTGAACAAAGGATGATTGCCAGGGACAGGAGCCCGAAAATAACAAGACGTTTATAGAAAGCAATCGGAGATAGGAGTTTTTCGTCGCGACGTTCGAGGCGTACCAACACGATATGACACCTTCAATCCAGACAGGTTAGACTGTATGACTGATTAAATCATTTTATCCAAATTATCAGTCGTAACTCAGACAAGGATCAGATTATAATCCAATCTGCCACGGTGGCCAAATCCTTGACCAAAACCGTTTTGCTCCGAAAGGTGAGACAATTCAAAAATTGTCTCTCACATTACCAGTATTTATCGAATACCTTTACCGGTGCAGGGTCCGAAATATATCCTGATAATATCCCGACTTTTTCTGGTTTTACGTTGGGTGATCTGGGTAGTACGTTGGCTCCCCTGTAATCTCGCTCAGGTAAACCCCGGACCCGATCCACCAGGTCTCATCGACCGGAAGCATGTAGCCGATCTTTGTCTCTTCCCTGTTTCCTGCATTGGGATTCGGCCAAATGAAGACTACATACCCGCCACCGGCCCGTGCGGTGTTGGATGCCGATCTGACTATTTCCATCCCGAATGCATCCTTCCGGTCGATAAGGCTCTTTCCGATTGCATCCTGCAGATAGGGGTGTGAGAGGACGGTGCCGTTGTAATCGTACCCGGTAAGGTAGTGACCCTCTCTGTCGATAAATAGCCCGGAACGGTTCGAGATCTCGCTTAAAGCAGTTTCTTTGCCATATGTACGTCCGAAATCGGCACCTCGTTGTTCCAGGTCGATCATCGCGGCCACCGTTTCCGGAACCGGGTCCGCCCCTTCAAGGTCAGAGAAGTAGATCCCGGAGCCGACCCACCAGGTTGTATCTACAGGACAGACGTAGCCGATCTTCGGGACATAGGAATCCTTTGCCGCCTCGTCGATGAAACCAACTGCAGGAGCCGGGTAGAGATAGGCGATGAAACCGCCGCCGGTAGATGCCGTATAATTTGCAATGGCGATCACCTGCAGCCCCCTGATATCGGTGAAATTCAACCGGTTCCGCCCGACCTGATCCGACTGGTACGGGTGGGCGATAAGCGTCCCATTGAAATCATAAGCATAGACATAGATATCATCGTTCGAAAACCGGCCCTCTTTCTTCGAGAACTCGCTGATAGCGGCCTCTCTTCCGGCGACCCTGGCATATTCGGCAGCGTCCTTCACCAGGTCCTTCCAGCTCGCCGGGTGTCATTCGCTGGGGTATGACTGTTGGTTGCAATGTAACGTCCCGGACGGGCTGATTTGTGCTGGTGCAACCGGCAAGCAGTGCAGCAATAATTAACAGGAGACAGAACATCCCGTATATTTGCCGGTTTCTCATACCTATTTCTCTGCGTAAATCCACTATAAATGGATCGAATTGCCGGGAATCCCAAAGGAAAAGAATATGGTGGGATTATATGCATTGCTACCCGGCTTTTTTTCCTCGCAACATATCCGGGGTTTTTGGTGGGCAGATGGCAGGAGCCCGGGGGCCTCCAGAAAACGTAAAAAAAAGGAATCCGGATACGGCAGTCCCCAATAAGGACATCACCTGACCAGGCGATATACCACATAGCCAACGAAAGGAAGTGTCAGGTAGACTGCAGTGCTATACGTGCTCCCGGTTAGTGCGATGAGGAATCCAACGACAGAAACAAATGGAACAACGAGGTTACTGATCCGGATGTAACGGATATAGCCATTGTCCAGCGCCGGCTCGACGAGGCGGTGACCCTGTGTTGCGTACAGCCACTGGCAGAACATCGCGATACCTATCGCAAAGAGACTGGCTTCAAATACCATGGCCCCGACAGGTACTTTTGGGAAATCTCCTGAAAATGAGGTTGTAAAGGGAAGGAGTGCGACGAACAGGAGCACAGAGAGGTTAATCCAGACGTACACCTTATCGATCCTCTTCACGGAATGGACCTGGGTATGATGGCTGAGCCAGAAAGCGCCGAGGATCAGGAACGCTAAGATGTAATGCAGGAAATCGGACTCGAGCGATACAAGGAGGCCCATCGCATACCCGGTTGACTGCACAATATTCGTTTTATCCGGCAGGTCCAGGCCGACGACCAGAAGTGTCATCGCAAACGCAAATATCCCATCCGAAAGCCCTTCCAGACGTCCCTTGGTGAGGTACATCTCCTCACCCTCAACCTCATCAGCCATTATGATTTGAAGGATGGGTGTGGGTTGAATTTATATTCTTGGAATTTAGTTCGTAGAAGTAAACAAAGCCCGAAAAATTGGTAATTGAACCCAGGATGAACCTATAGGGAGTTTTTTTAAAAGAATGCTATTCCATATTTTAAAAAAATTTTTACTTGCTACTTGAAAATTGTTGTTAATTGTATTATCTGGATCTTTTCAACAGATTTAATTCAACAATAATTTTGTTGTTCGTCGAAGTTCTTGTCTCTATTTTATAAAATCGTGATGTTAACCCATTGTTTTTGTAACAATAATTCCTGAATGGAATATTCGAATGATTTATTCTGATGTCCATGGTGATCCCCTGGAAAACTGTAAATATCGGTGATTCCCGTGGAATCGGGAACCGACAAAATAAAACAAAAGAATTATCTCTCCGGGTATCTTTTTTTTCATACGATAATGAACCTGATATCACTTCTTACAGCATTCGTACCATGGATCGCGTTCACCCTTGTTGCTGAAGCTCCCGTGGGAAATCCCCTGATGAGTCTGACCCTTGCCTTTATTGTCGGTATTGTACTCACTCTCCTGACGAGTTACCGCCAACTGCTCAAGGGCTATATCCTTTCCGTTATCACGATAGTATTCTTCGTTGTGTTCTTTATCGTGATTATCGGGTTAAAACAGTACTACGTCGCGAACTATATTTCCGTACTCTCGATGTTGCTCCTTACGGTTGTCTGCTGGGCGACGATGCTGTTCCATTTTCCCTTCACCCTCCAGTATTCGAGAGAAGGTGTAGACCCCGAGCGTGCCAGGAGTGCGCCCTTCATGAGGGTAAATTATATTATAACCGGAGTATGGGCAATTGCATTCACTCTCGCCCTGATAGTTGACACCTTCCTGCTGGTCCTGCCTGACAAAAGCCTTATGTTCTGGGATAACCTGAAATGGGTCTTCATGGTAATCGCTATCGTCTTTACCGTGTGGTATCCGGATTACGTCCATAAAAAGAGAGCGTTGCAGGAGATTTCGGAGATAAAATTAGGTGAGAAAAAATCGGTATAGTCCCAACCTGATAAACTTTTTTATTTACCGCAGCGGGGATATCATATAAAACGGAAAGTGAACAGATGCTTCCGGTTTTTTTTAATTCGGTAATCACCTGGTGAAAAAGAAGAAGCCCGGAAGCTTTTGTTAGTGACCCGGTACTATTTGCTGACATTGGGTTATCTGAGATTCATCCGTTTCATACCGGACACCTTTTCCGAAAAGGTAAGAATTTAATAAAGCGACCGGGATGTCTTCACATTTTCTGTACTGCATCTTTTTACCCTTGTGTCTCTTACCGGGCTATATGCGTTCCCTTCTTCCTCCCGGCATCATAATCCTCACCCTGCTCCTGCTCCACGCAGGATGTATTGCACCCGGACCCGGGGTCCCGAATATTACGGCACCCGTTTCACCTGATGGGCATGTTCCGGCATCCAATTCCCCCGGATATCAGCCCGGGCTGGGGCAGGTCAGGACTGTCCGGGTCGATGACATCGACATTGCTTACAAAGATTTGGGCCAGGGAAAACCACTCATCCTCATCACCGGTTACGGTGCGACGATGGACCTGTGGCCTCCGGGAGTCCTCTCGAACCTCTCTGCCGGGCACAGGGTAATTGTCTTCGATAACCGGGGAATGGGAAATACAACCGCAACCGGAAAGCCGTTCTCCATAGGCCTATTTGCCGACGATACGGCAGGGCTTATGGATGCCCTCAACATCAGCCAGGCAGATGTCCTCGGCTGGTCGATGGGTGCCGACATTGCACAGGAACTTGCACTGCGTCATCCGGAAAAAGCAGACCGGCTTATCCTTTATGCCGGGTCCGCCGGTGGGAATGAAAGTATTCCGGCATCGCCAGCAGTCGTGGAGCAGCTGACCAACACGTCCGGATCGGCGCGCGAACAGGGGGAACGACTCTTCTCGGTTCTCTTCCCTGCAGGCTGGCTACGCGAACATCCCGACCCACGGACTTATTTCCCTACTCCAACCGAATCCTCTCCCGCGGAGAGTTACGCACGCCAGGTCGACGCGATCAGCTCGTGGAACGGTACCTACTTCCGCCTTCCGGGGATTCGGTCGCCTACGCTGGTCCTGACAGGGACGGAGGACGTAATCAGCGTACCGGAGAATGCGTTCGTTATCGGTGGGCGTGTTCCGGGTGCATGGGTTATCCAGGTCCCCGGCGGGGGACACGGCATGATGTACCAGTATCCGGAACAGTTCGGGCGGATCGTAACATTTTTCCTTGAAACGAACTGACAGGAATCCGGAACGGCCCAGGGATGGAGTGAGAAGGAATAACCGTAAGATATAATTCATCCCTTGCCGGGATGTCCTCCCGGCCTTTCCGTCCGGATTATATACCGACCCGGTTCAATACCCATCTGAGGATCTATGATGTCCACCCGTTTTCTTGTCGCATATGCATCGCTGAGAGGATCAACAGCGGAGATCGCGCAGGCTGTTGGAAAAGAGCTACAATCGGCAGGGTATGATGCCGATATAGTTGAAATGAGGTCCGTATCATCTCTCGAAGGCTATCACGGGATCATTGTCGGCGAGCCCTTCTATATGGGCAGGTTAGGCAACATAGGAAAATTCGTTGCCAGGCACCGAGATAACCTCAAAACACTGCCTGTCGCTGCATTCGGCGTGGGCATTGCCCCGGTTGAAAAAAAACCCGGTGCGGTGGACAACGAAATGAAAATTCTTCACAAGACACTCTCCCCTCTGGAACCTGTTGCAGAGACGATCTTTGCAGGGAAAGTGGACCTTGAGAAACTCTCGTTCATCCAGAGATGGATGATTGGTAAGGTGAAATCTCCGGTGGGTGATTTCCGTGACTGGAATGCAATTGCCAGCTGGGCAAAGGATCTGCCCGGGAAAATGGGTGTGTGAACGGGACCGGATTATTGGTTGTGTGCCGGTAACTTCAGTTTTCGAAAAACCTTTTATTTAAAATACTGGAGGGTTCAGGGCGTTCCCGGCACCTACGGGTTCAATCCTGATGATTACGACAGGCCCGGTTTCCTTGTTGATACGAGGAGATCTCTTTCTCTGAACTGGTCGGGTATAACTTGCGTCAGTACGGCAGGAAGATGATCGGCCGGCTCTCCGGTCTCATTTGTTTTACAGACTGAATTCATGATAACGCAACCGGAACAGCAGAAGGCTTTGCCACAGCCTCCAGGAAATCGTGCATTAGTGCATTGCAGGCAGTCTCCAACACGGGGAGTTAATGACCTGGTCAAAAGGTTTCCCAAGAAACCGGACTGCCTTGTAACTGCCGCCAGGAAGCCGCATATCAGGGTTGACGAGAAAAACCGGATCGTCGAACATATCGGGATATTTGCAGATGTCTATCCCGGTATCAGATAGTACATTACGGGTGCACCTGTCGCAGATACTATGACCGACCAGATCATCTGGTGCTTCTCCCGGGTTCATGACGGCATTACAATAGGCACAAAGGATCTTCATGAGAGGATTCCGGATAACCTTGCGGGATCAGGTGTAATAAAATGTTATCCGCTAATTTTCACGCTTTGCCACAACCTTTCTGGATTGACATCATAAAGACGGCCGCCAAGAAGCCGGAAAAACAATATGGTCAATAATTTCCTGGTTCCGGAAGAGCGATCCCGGATTAGAAAATAAAAAAAACGTTTCGTCATCCCACGGTTTGTTATCCTTCAAAAGGCTTTTCGCCAATGAAAAATCTTCCCGGATATGATAAAGGATTATTCTCCTCCTCTGGCAGATACTTTTATACCGCGACACTCTACAAACCATATTCCGGAGTGAGAAAGGATGGATAAAATTACGCTCGGCCCGATGCCGTATATGAGTGTCATGCCCACGGTTCTTGTGGGTGCAAATGTGAATGGTAAGCCAAACTACATGACTGCTGCATGGGCGACCGTCGCCTGCATGGCACCCCCCATGGTATGCGTAGCGATCAACAAAATGCGGTACACCGCAAAAGGAATTGAAGAGAACAAGACTTTCAGCCTGAACGTCCCTTCTGAAACCATGGTAATCGAAACCGATCATTGCGGTCTTGTTTCCGGGTCACAGGAGAATAAGTCCGGGGTCTTCCAGTCATATTACGGAAAACTGAAGACAGCACCACTGGTGGAAGAGTGCCCGGTCAACATCGAATGCAAGTTGTTTAAATCGGTCGAATGCGGAAGCCACGTGCTCCATATCGGCGAGGTCATGGAAATCCACGCCGACAGGTCATGCCTGACAGACGGGAAACCCGATATCGAAAAGATCAACCCGATCGTGTATGCACAGACTGACCTATTTCGGGGTAGGGAACCAGATCGAGAAAGCTTTCTCGGCCGGAAAAAAGTTCGGGAAGAAATAACCTTTTTTCGGGGCATTCCGGAATGTCCGGGCAGAAGTGAAACGGTCTGCGGGCGAAGATACCGGAAATGTAATGGTTCGAAAACCCGAATAATTCCCATATGCGACTGATGGTAATCATCAGCATCCTCCTGTTTTGTACCTGCGTTACTGGTGGGTGTATCTCACATACAATAAGTCCTCCCCCGATACCGGGTCCGCCACCAGCGGTTTCAGGAGAAACGGGGGCAAATTATGGCGGGACATCGATTGCCATCGCATTCAAAGGCGACGAGATTTCGACATCCTCTCCGGAAGCAAAGGACTTGTTCCTCAAGGGGTTGTCCAACCTCACACAATACGGTCAATACAACGAGTCACTTCACTTCTTTGATGCAGTCTCTCACGATCGATCCGAATTTTACAGAAGCCCTGATGGCAAAAGGGGTCGCCCTCCAGAACATGAGACGTTATGATGAAGCTGTCACAGCGTATGACAAGGCTTTGGAAACCAATCCCCGGGATGCCGGGGCCTGGTATGTGAAGGGAATGACGCTCAAAAACATGGGGCGGTATGAAGAGGCGGCGGAATGCAACAAGATGGCATCAGCACTTGATCCCCGGTACGTGTACCAGGTAGTTTTTTACCGTGACTTTGTAGTTGATCCCGATAGACAGACTCCGATAGATCCATTGTATGATTTCATATTTACAGAAGGCACCATGCGCCAAGGCATACGAAGTTTGGTGGGATCATCTTCACCCAGTTACAGGGATCTTTTAATCCCTATCGTTTGGCCCGCATAATTTGTTTATGTGTTAAGGGGGGAAATCCATCCATGCCGTGTTCCAGTGCCATTAAAAAGAATAAGTGTAATATCCAGTAAACCGGTAAGGAGTGAATTCTCTGTCGTTTGAATGCAGTCAATGCGGCGAATGCTGCACCCATCTGGGACTGGTCCACGTAATAAAAGAAGACCGTGGGGATTATCATTTCCTTATCAATAATCAGTATACGGGCGAAAAAACACTGGTAACCATCGATCCGGACAAGATCGGGCTCTTTCTTGACAAAAGTATTTTTGAACAACGACCCGAAGCATGCCCGTTTTTCCGGTATGATGCACCTTCTGCAAAAGGATACTGCACCATCCACCTGACCCGCCCTGATATCTGCAGGGATTACGGCTGCTGGCACCTGCTGATCCTTGATTCAACTGGAAAGAGGGCTGGAAGAATCATGTACCAGCGTCACCTGGCATCTGAAGATGAAGCCCTGACCCGGCTTTTCGAGGATCAGATCAACCACCTGGAAGAGTCCGACGACGAAGCCTGGGACGAACGAGTGGTCCGGATACTGGTCGGCGCCGGTTACACGGTACGGACATAACCCCGGCTCCTTTTGATGTTCCCCATAACAAAAAGAGATCAAAAATCAAACCGCGATATGGGATCTTAATTCTTAAAAAGGCCAGGATTTTTCAGATCCCCATCCAGAAAATCCCCGGCCTCCACGAAATCGTTGTCGAAAGTTGGACTATTCCGTTATTACTCTTCCCTCCCTCCCAACCGATTGATTCCGGCTTAAAAAAACCGGAGTGCTCATCTACCTGCCCAGGTACAGATCGATTGCCTTTTCGATGCATGGCAGAGAATCTTTTTCGCGTCCCATTCTTTTCAGGCTCATGCCTTTGTTGAACCATGCATCTGCATGGAAGGGATCGGCCTGAATCGCTTTCTCGTAATACGCCAGTGCATCATCGTGCTGGTTCACATACTCAGAACAGATTCCGAGTTCGTTGTATGCCTGTGAATAGTGGGGGCAGATTTCGGTTGCCCGGTTGAGCATTGTTATTGCGTTCTGAAATTCCCCGCTGTCCACTTTTTGCCGTGCCTGTTTATAGAGGTGCTCCGCCTCGGGGGAGACCCCGTTCATAACAACCCATGCCATTTTTTATTCCTCCTCTCCACATGATTGCTCACTGCACATCTGTGGCTGATATGGGATTATTTCAGGGTTTTAATAAGGATTTGCCAGACAAAGATGCAATGACCCTTTGCCGGACAGACGCAATTCAGATTTGCCTTGCGAAATCTTTAAATAATGCGATTTAATTTAAAAAATTATCCGGATTGTTTATATAGTGTAAATGAAGAGATCCAATACTTACATGGCCGTTCTCGATCAGGAAAGAGTCGATTCAATAAAAAAACATCTCAGGTGGAATCCACGCGGCCTGACCATCTCTGATCTTACATCAAAACTTGACCTGAACAGGAACCTGGTGGCGAAGTCCCTTGACATGCTCCTCATATCCGGGCAGGTGGAGATGGAAGTCATCGGGACGGCCAAGGTTTACTTCCTCTCTCACCGTGTCCCCATTTCTACAATGCTTGAATTCTCTTCCGACTACGTCATCGTGCTCGATACGGAACAGAGAATACTCCAGGTGAACGAACCTGTTCTTACACTCCTTCATGAAAAACGAGAGTCGCTGGTGGGAAAGACAACCAGTGAAATTATGAATCCTTTTTTTTGTTGCCTCCCAACGATTGAACCGGCTGAAAACGGGCGTGTTGCCGATGAAAAGATAACGGAACTAAGCACGGTGCTTAACGGGGAACCCCTTCACTTCAGGGTTAAGCAGGTACCGACTGCATTTGAAGACGGTGGCAAGGGCGTGACATTCATTATTGAAGATATCACTGCCAAGAAAACATTTGAAGAGACCCTGCAGTTGAGCGAGTCACGGTACCGGGGCATTGTTGAGGACCAGACCGAGTTTATCACCCGGTTCCGTCCCGACGGGACCCTCATCTTCATGAATGACTCCTATGCCCGGTATCTGGGAAGAAACCCGGCCGACCTTTCCTGCATGCACCATATACCCGGGATCATCGATGATGATTATGCAGTCCTGAACCAGTCCCTCCAGGGCCTTGACAGGGAACATCCTACAATGAATATAGAATGCAGGGTATCCGACCGGACCGGTCGGATTGGCTGGAATACCTGGACGATCCGTGCCCTCTTTAACGACGAAGGAGTTCTCCACGAGTACCAGGGTGTGGGGAGGGACAGCACCGAAACAAAAGAGGCGGCTGGGAAGATCAATAATTATATCAAAATGATGGAATTCCTCACGCAGACGGGAAAGGCATTCATTGACATGGGAGGAGACGACGACATTTATGACTATGTCGCTCAGCAGGTCTACTCCCTGGCCCCGGGATTCTTAGTGTGGGTTGGCATCATCGATGAGCCAAGCGAGTTACTCGTTATCAGGGGTGTCGCCGGGAACGCGATTGCCCTCGACACAATGCAGCAGCTCACGGGGAAGAAGGTCGCGGACATGACCTTCCCCATCAACAAGGCCGAAACCGCGGAACTTATCCGGCACCGGAAACTTGTGAAAACACCTCCCCTCTACAGGCTCCTGCACATGCAGGTTCCCGAGGAAATATGCATGCAGATAGAGGAAACTGCAGGCGGTATCGATTCCTATCTCATGGGGCTTGTCTCCAAGGGAAGGATTGTCGGGGATGTCGGGATTAGTATTCAGAGCGGTTCCGAACTGCCGAACAGGGAATTGATCGAGGCGGTCATAAGGATGGCAGCCATCGCAATCGACAGGAAAATTGCCGAGGATGCACTGAAAAAGAGCGAGCGGCTGTACCGCAGCGTAATTGATAATATCAGGGATGCTTTTCACCGGACCGACCTGAATGGAAACCTGATCATGGCGAGCCCCAGCCTGGGCATCCATGCTCGGATATGACTCCCTCGGTGAATGCCTCGGCCGGAATATTGCGGAATCATTTTACCTTGAACCGGAGGAGCGACAGGTGTATCTCGACGCGGTTCACCGTTATGGAGAGGTCAGGGATTATGAAGTCGTCCTGAAAAAAAAGGACGGTACACCGCTGTTCGCAGCCGTTAGCAGTCACCTTTACAAGGATCAATCCGGGAACGTAACCGGTATCGAAGGCATTATCCGGGATATCAGCGAACGACATGCGGTAGCGGAGAGAATCAGGGCTCATATTACACAGATGGGGTTCTTTTCCAGGAAATTGCAGGAATTTATCGAACTTCCGCCAGGTGCCGATCTCTATCAGGCGATTGGTGCGGGCCTCAGGGAACTTCTACCTTCCGCTCTCGTTAACGTGAACTCGTATCGGGCGCAGGAGAGTGCCCTGACCGTCAGGTCGGTCCTTGGAGAAAAGGAGCGTGATTGTGTATTCCGGTATTTCGGGAACGATATTATCGGCAGGTCAATCCGGGTCGACGAAAGGGTATCGGAAAACCTCCGCACCGGAAAAGTGTTCCCCCTCCGGTTTTCTCTTTACGACCTTGTGTTCCATCAGCTCCCGGCTGAGGCCTGCGAATCGTTTGAAAAGACTCTTGATATCGGGGATTTTTATACCATAGGTCTTGTCCGGCAGAATTCGCTCTTTGGCGTTATGACAGTCGCTCTGAAGAAAGGCGAGGTATTGACAAATGTCCCGCTTATCGAATTATATGCCAAGGCAGCATCGATAGACTCTTCAGCGGGTGTCTGCAGAAGAAGCGCTGGTGGAGAAAGAAGCGGAAGAAACCAGAAATATGGAGTTCCTCAACCGCACTGCGATGGCTTTCGTTGAGATGGGCGAGGAAGAGGATATCTACCTGTTCATTGCAAAGCAGATCCATGAACTGGTCCCGGACTCGATGATCGGTGTCTCGTCCTTTGATCCGGGCACCGGTGTCCTCATGTTACGTGCAGTCGAAGGAAAAGAGGAGGAGGTCTCCTGGATGCGTGAGGAAATGGGCGATCATATCAGGGCCCTGAGCGGGATGACCTTTCGCGTCGATTCGGTGCCGGAGGCAATCCCGATTCTCGAGAAACATACCCTCCAGGACGGGCCCCCGTTATACGATGCGTTCTTCCATACCATTCCCGAAGACATATGTAAAAGGATCGAGGACCACCTGTCGTTTGGCAGGGGTTATGTAATGGGTTTCATCCGCCGGGGAGAGATCTTCGGCACCGTCATGATCCAGTTGAAAAAAGGTGCGGAACTTCAAGACCCCCGAATTGTTGAGGCGTTCATCAGCCAGGCTGCTGTCGCACTCCTGCGGCGCCGCCAGACACAAAGACAGTTCCCGGCTGTTAACCTGGACAAATCCCTTCGGTAGCTGACGTCGTGTAACAATTTCATGGGGAAATAAAATTCTGATTACGTATCTTAGTTTCATGGTCTTTAATTGGAGAACACCAATATACGTATAGCCCGGTGAATCTACCCCATGACAAAAGAAAACCTCGCACGGTTTAAAACCGAAATCAACAGTTTCTTTGCCCTGATCCTCCTGAACCTGGTATTCGGCGCCATGGCGATGGCGTTCGGGATGCAGTTCATCGTCACATCGGTGCCCGGGCTGACTGGTGGCCAGGCTACTGTGTGGCTCCGGGTGCTTACCGGGGCGATCGCGGTGGTATCCTTCGGGCTCGGGTTGAGCTGGGTACTGTTCAGTGCAAGGATCCTGAAAGGGATCACGTTGATCCGAAGGGAATTCAGGCACCATAAAGGGCCGGTACCTGACGAGACCCTCACCTGCTGGATTGTCAGGATGACCGCACACTACCGGGGGAACGAAAAGACGATCCGGAACATGATCCTTGTCTGCACGCTTGGCGGTTTTTGCTTCCTAATCCTGGGACTTCTCAACAGCCTGGAATTTTTCTCCATCGGTCTTTCGTCCGGCAGTTTCACGCTGAACAATTATCTCCTGATACCATCGGCCCTCCTCACGCTTAGTGTTGCCATCGTGAGCCTCGCAAGTTCGTTCTGGTTTATGAAATTTTCAAAGACCTGGGACACCAGGCAGGAAGAGATCTCCCGGTCGGAACAGGAACTGGCGAAAACACTGGGACGGACTGACGAATGAAAAGCGAACGCCGGACCCAGTACGAGATCTACTGGGAGATCCTCGTCTTCTGCAAAACCCCCCGTTCATTTACCGGTATCATCGGACGGTGCGACCTCAACTCGAAGACCGGCCAGGACTACCTCGGATTTCTCGAGTCCCGTGGGTACCTGTTCCGGGTTCAGGACGACGGGAAGACCCTGTATGTCGCAACTGAGCAGGCAAAGGAGTATATACTGCTCTTCAGCCGTCTCTACCAGCAGTTGTTCGATACGGGACCTGGATTCAAACTGTAGAGGTGGGCAGGATCGGGATATAGCAATTCCCCTGGACGCGGTCAACTCGGAAAATGAACAAAAGACACAACAACCAGCGGGATCACGGCCGGGTCATGGGAAATACACCCGGATAAAAATCTTCACGCCCGGTTATTTTGCGGGTCACTCCCCATCGACATCTATTCATTTATCAATGCAGAACTAACAGAAAGTGAATACCAAATGGAGATCCTCCCACAATTGTACCAGTTTACTTCTTTTCAGACTCTTTCTCCCGCATAGTTGTGAAAAAATTCGCAATTAACACCAGGTATAACTCATCTGTCACGCAAGAAATGTCATGGAACGAAAAACGACCGGCCTGTTCGCCCTGGTACCGCTTGCTCTTCTCTTCATTATTATCGGCGGATGTACCGGGACAATTCCGGGCCAACCCGGATCTCCCACAGTCGGGACAACTCCCGTCGTACAGGTGACGACAACTGCTGCGGTAGCGGATACCAACAGTACCCCGGATGTTGCCGGGGCAAACAACCGGTTTGCATTCGACCTGTATTCCAGGCTGGCAAAAGACCCGGCAAATACAGGCTCGAATATCTTCTTTTCACCGTTCTCCATATCCTCGGCTCTTGCCATTACATACGAGGGGGCAAACGGGAAAACGGCTGATGAGATCCGGTCCGTGCTTCACTTCCCGCCAAACGATACCACGCTCAGGGCAGGATATTCGGACCTGAACGCCGGAATTAACCGTGGGGATACGAGTTACTCTTTGCAGACGGCAAATGCCCTGTGGGCGGAAAAGACCTATCCGTTCCTTCCGGGATACATCAGTACAGCCCAACAATATTACGGTAGCAAATACAACGAATCTCGACTTTAAAACCCATCCCGAGGAATCCCGGGTGACCATCAATAACTGGGTGGAGGAGAAGACCGGGAACAGGATCAGGAGCCTGATCCCTGAAGGTGTCATCAACCCGATGACCCGGCTCGTTATCACGAATGCGATCTGGTTCAAAGGCAACTGGGTCAAACAGTTCGATAAAAACAAGACAACGGATGCTGATTTCATGACGGGCTCCGGGAAAAACGGTACGGGTCCCGATGATGCAGCGGACAGATGAACTGGCGACATACCGGTACGCGGAAGACAACGATTACCAGATGTTGTCGATGCCTTACGAACATGCGAGTGGTAAGGAACTCTCGATGACCGTTCTCCTTCCCAAAGGAAATAACCTTACGAGCCGCAGAAGAGTTCATCAGTGCAGACAAATTATCCGCCCTTCAGAAGAATGCAACGTCCCGGCGTGTGATGGTCTATTTCCCGAAGTTTACCCTTGACACAAAATATTCCCTGCCAGACACGCTGATGGTAATGGGGATGCCAACGGCTTTTACCGGGAATGCGGATTTCTCGGGTATGGACGGCGCGAAGGACCTGTTCATCGGCGATGTGATCCACCAGGCCTTCGTCGATGTGAATGAGGAAGGTACCGAGGCAGCGGCTGCAACGGGAGTCGTTATGATCCTCGCTGCTGCGCCGGGAACCGAGAAGCCGGTACCGGTATTCAGGGCAGACCACCCGTTCATATTCTTCGTCCAGGATGACGAGACCGGCACAATCCTCTTCATGGGACGGGTAGTGAACCCGTCCTCATAAGCGTTTCAGACCGGGGATTTATTCCTTTTTTTATATGGTGTGCTGGAATTGGATACTGATCTGTGCTTGTGGTATCAGGATGGGATTAAGTGCAAAAAAGGGCGGATTTAAGCCCTAATTTGGTTATAATCTGTTTAAAATGCTCTATTTGTTACTTGAAGTAAAAGGAAGATAATCCGGGCTCTGTTAAGGGGCCGGAAGAGGTTTGAAAAGATTTCCATGAGGGTTAGTAGAAAGGTACAATAATTACCCGGGAATTTGGGGCAAAAAAGGTCAAATAATTGTGGGTTTGGCAAATATTGATGCAATTATTGATAGATGGGTATCATACCAATAGACCTTCCGGAGACGGATATTCTAATTTCCGTTTCTCGCTGAATATTTAGAAATGATGAAAGCAATTGCCTACATCTAGTGTTTATGGCCATCATAAAAAAATGAAACAATACATAAAAAAGAATATCCCCCCTCAACACAACGCCGGCACAAATATTGCCAACAGCATGAGGTCTTCATCACCGGCACTCACGATATGATGGATTCCAGGAGGGGTAACATATGTCTGGCCCGGGGCTATCGTGACCTCCTTGTCACCGATAACAAAAACCCCGTTCCCGCTGATGATCAGGTTCCATTCCCACTGGGTCTTGTGGTCGTGGTCCATGACTTCGCGGTCTTTTGAGACCTTCACAAGGTGGTAGCTGAATTTTCCATCGGTCTCCCTGCCGGTCACGAGGTCCTTTAAGAAAACGCCCTCATATGCAGGATGCGGACTCCAGGGTTTTTCAGCCGCATCAGTGTCGAAATCGGGAAAAAGAACTGCACCCTGTTCAAAAATCCCCGTGATAAGTTTCTTGTCCATTATTACTCAATAGTCCCTTCTGCCATAATAAAATGGCTGGGAGTGATCAAAACCCGGTGATTATCTCCGCTATCGTATTGCCGGTTCAAAACCTGTTATCTCAATACCGGTCCTGCAAAGGCGGGTTCGACATAGTCCGGAACATCCCGGTTTCCATGATCTCAAGCGCAAAACAAATATCCGCAACCAGGTCTTCGAGCAGCTGAATTTCCCGGGCGTTAAAAAAATCCTTCTCCCCGGAGTAAAACCTCATGGTACCAATAATATCCGGGCCGCAGTGCAGGGGTATAGCAGCAGAAGAACGGTAACCCCGTTTTGCTGCTTCCTCACGGTAATGGGCCATCAGGGGATCGGATGCGATATTATTGCTGATAACCGGGCGGTCCTCCCGGATCGAGGTCCCGGTCAACCCCATGCCCTGGGGGATGTTGTCCACGCTCACCGAGAGATCACTCAGGTATCCCTCCTCGTACCCGCATGCTGCGACCGGACTTACCTTTCTCGTGGCCGGGTCGACCATCCCGATCCAGGCCATCAGGAAATTTCCTTCTTCGACTGCTATCCTGCAGGCTTCATCAAGCAGTGCCTGGCGGTCCCGGATGCGGATCACGGCCCGGTTTGTGCTGGATAATACGGCATTTAACCGGCTCAGGTGAACGATGGTCTCGTGAGCACGTTTTCTTTCCACGGACCGTTCGATATTGTGCACCAGTTCGGCAAACTGGGGCCTGGCATCGCCGCCTTTCTGGAGATAATGATCTGCACCGCAGTTCAGCGCCTCGATCACGACTTCCTCCCGTCCTTTTCCCGTAAAAATGATAAACGGGAGCATCGGAAATTCAGCCCTGACAGCCTTCAGGAAAATAATCCCATCCATGCCAGGCATCTGGTAATCGGAGATAATCGCATCGTACGATATCTCCCGGATTTTTTCAAGGGCTTTTAGGGGCGAATCAATAATTTCGACGTGGATTGTTCCCGATTCTTCCAGGAACATCTTCCCAAGCTCAAGGAGCATGGGATCGTCGTCAACATACAGAACCGAGAGCATCATGGATCATTTCCGAACGTTAAGATGGAAGTATTGTTCTACCATATATATTTATTTCCATTCACATAAATCATGCGGTATTTATTCAGGGATCCGGGGTAGAAATTCCGGTTCGCATGTTTGATATTGTAATTCATTCAGAATGGCCGCGTTTATGAGCTACTTAAACCAGACCAGCAATTTCTTCAGAACGAAAATTGAACCCGGGGAAAAACCTACCTGCATTAGGAGAATTAAATTTATCCGGTTTTTCACCATGGATACCTTTTTGATTCTCAACCTGCAGGTGGATTCCGGTCGATAACGTGTCCGGGGGATAACCCGGACCAGATCGCTATGGGAAATAATTAATAGGGATAAGGTAGTTATCCGTGGATTTGTGATTTTATGGAGATGAACCCAGTAGTCCATTTTGAAATGCCCGCGGTGGATAAAAAGCGGATGGTCGAATTTTACACCCGGGTATTTGGCTGGCAAACCCAGCAGTTAGGCCCCGATATGGGAAACTTTATCCTTGTTAACACCGCCGAATCGGAAGAAAACAACCCGAAGAATCCGGGAGAAATAAACGGTGGTTTTTACCAGAAAACCGGTGATGACCCCTCACAGACAACAACGGTGTCCATCCAGGTAGCGGACATCAGGGGGCATTTGGAAAAAGTAGAAGCAGCTGGTGGAAAAATATCCGGGGAAGTAATGGAAATTCCGGGGGTCGGCTTGTTTACATCATTCTTTGACACCGAAGGAAACCGGGTAAACATGATCCAGCCCCTTCGTCGCTGAGATTCGTCCTGGTATTGCTGTTGTGGTATTAAAACCACACCGGCTATCACCTATACTGCCTGCTGGCTGTCAACGAACCGGTTTCGCTCATATTTTCCTTATCTTCCTGAACCCAGTGCTCTGCGACTGTTTTCTATCGGATTTTTTCGAAGAGTGATCTCCTTCTTACGGATATCTTTGAATGGTCGTTTGAAAAAGTTATAAAAATAGGACGAACCATCGGATGACAATTTTCTATTTTCATCGTTTCCAAACCTATTTCATTCCCGAAACCAAATCCGGATTATCGATGAACTACAAGCCGGTTTTCCTCTGTATTCTCCTGCTCATCGTCATATCCGTCACAGGGTGCACCCTCCCTCCGACCGCGATGACGAATACAACAAATAATCCCATTAGCACCAACCAGGCTTCTTCACCACCGGAATTCATTAAGTTTCCCGCGAATTCCACAACCAATTCCACCAAAATCCCCGTCCTGCTTACCGATACCGACTGGAAAATAGCGGGGGACTGCGGGTGGACAGCAGACAACCTCCCGGAAACCGAGGCCCTTTTTATGAACGACTGCCAGGTCCGGCGTCTGTTAAGTGACGGGTGGGAGATCGTGGGGATTGGCTACGATATGAACTTCATCGGCAGCCGGTGCCGGATGTCAACGCACCCGGACGTGGCAGGTTCGTGCGACTGGTGCCTCGATGCCGGGCCAACGCTTGCTCTTCAGTACCATGGGATAATGAAAACGGAACTAATAGCGCACGTAAAAGAGAAGACTGTCACCGGGTTCAGGACCGACCTGCCCGATGGGACCGTGTCGGTGTCAACCGGGGATTCGGAGATCATCAGGTACCGGAACGGGACGGTTTTGTACACGTTCAGGAATTGTTAACACTGTTACTTTTTTGAAAGTCGCACAAACAGAAACCTGGTTGACAGGCATACCAATACCTGATATGGTTTCGGATCACGAAATTCTGGCCGAATATTTTTATTCGGGTCGAAACCAGTCGATGTGGCCGGGAATATCCGAAAATTCCGGTGGAAAGAAAAAATGGACCTGGTCGAATTCCGCTTTTCATGGTCCGATCCTGCCCGGACCACCACCGGCTCCGCCGTAACCTCCCCCTCGCCCGGGATTCGGAGGAATTGCTACATTCCCTGTCCTGTTTTCCCTGAGCCCACGTGAAGTTATGTTCCGGGGATACATGACCGTGTCAGCTTTCGAGATATCCCCGGAGGCGAATAACGTTATATATGTCCCGCTATGGTATAGACTCTTCAGTGCTGCCGTTTGGATACCGTGTCACCTTGTAAGGGGGAGGGTGCAACGAAATATAAATGGGGTATATCGGATCTGCGGCGGAGTCAAATGCCACTATATCGACCGGTATGAGCGGGTCATTGCTGATTTCGTAAACGTCACGCCATACTCCGCCGGACGAGGGATCAACCATGCCCGAAAGTGTGTAATAATGATCCGGGTTAAGACTCACGTACGGAATTTTCTCAAGCGCCAAAAACAGGTATCCGGGGTTTGTCGTTAAAGTACGCCCCCCCTTGTCGTCAATGCCTAACGGGACAATCTCGATGCCCGACCCTTGAGGAGCGTAGGACACCTGGTACCATGAATATTCGTTGCCGTGACGGCCAGTGAACTGAATGAAAAGAGAGTCCACGGTATTGTTCCGGTCGAGTCTGAAAGTAAGGTAATGAATCGTTACCGTGTCCGGATCCACTCCTGCCTTTTCAAGTGTGGTGTTCCAGATGTGTGAAAACGGCGGGTATTCCTGGTTTGCCGGCGGCTGGTATGCCACATAAATGGTTGGGCTCACGCATCCGGTTAGTAAAGCACTGGTAAAAACCACAAATGCAAGATACGCAAATATTCTGATGTTTTCGGACCCCATAATGTGAAACTATTCTGTTGCCCGGACAATATCTTTATCCCTTCCCCGGCTCCCCCAGGAACATTTTTTCCCTGCATAAACCATTCTGAACCGTTAACGATCAAACCATGAAGACCATTCACACCGAAATCAGGATCAGGGCCTCCCCGGAACATGTCTGGAATGCACTGGTGGTCTCACCATCCATCCCGGAAGAGATCCGAAACGCAATCCGCGACCGGAAGACCGGGCTGAACATGAAGGTGGCCATGAGTGCCGGAGACAGGAATGCGACCCTGACCGTGAAACTACTTACCGTCGATCCATTCCGTGAAATCAAGTGGAAAGGTTATTTCCATATACCGGGGCTTTTCGACGGTGAACACAGGTTTGAAATCAGGGAGGAGGCCGGGGGAATAACACTGCTTGTCCATAGTGAGAAATTCACCGGGCTCCTCCTCCCCTTCCTCTCCGGTACGCTTAAAGATACGAGGCAGGAGTTTGAAACGATGAATGCTGATATCAGGGACCAGGCAGAGCGGGTAATCACCGAACAGATTACCTGAAGAGACACCCTGACTTCCGGTCAACGTTTCCCTGGTAAATTCTCACCTGGTTATCCAGGATGATGACTGCAAATCAATTCGCAGTCATGGTAAGCCTTAACCCCGAATCCCGCGAAGAATTGTCCGTTCAATCATGAAATATAATACCTCGATTCTAACCGTTCTTGTGCTCCTCATCGCCATGCTGGCGATCGGGACCGTGTCAGCGGCAGATACCAGCACCGATCACACGATCACGGCATCGGGAACCGGATCCGTCATCGGGACACCCGACCGTGCACAGATCTCGCTCGCTGTCGAGACCGAGAACGCCGACGTAAAAGCCGCCCAGGCTGAAAATGCCGCCATCATGACCAATGTAATGAATTCTCTGACCGGGATAGGGATCCCTCAGGACGCTCTTAAGACCACCGGGTATAACATCTACCCTGTCTACGACGAAATCAAGTTCCCTGCACAGAAGATCAAGGCGTATCACGTCTCGAACACGCTGACCGTCACGCTTCACGATGTAAACCGGACCGGAGAAGTGATAGACATCGGTGTTGCAAACGGGATTAACCAGGCAAATTCCATCCAGTTCCTCCTCTCTGACGAACAGGCCCAGGTGCTGAGGACCGGGGCGCTGAAGGAAGCCTCTGACAGGGCTGCTGCCGATGCCCGGACAGTCGCTGCTGCACTCGGGGTCAACATTTCGTCCGTAAAGTCCGTCGATGTCGGCGGAGCGTACTCTCCCCCGGTTCTGTTCCAGAACTATGCAAAGAGTGATTCGGCCTCTGGTGCAGTTCCAACGCCGATCCAGCCCGGTGACGTAACAGTGACCGCGTCGGTCACGGTGACGTACCTGATTGGGTAATACCTGATAATCTTTTTTTTCCGGATGCCTCTGCCCTCTATTCAATAACAGGATCGTTTCAGTCTCTTCTTCCCCTGGCAGGGTCCGTCCCGGATAATAATCAGGACTCTCGTGAATACTCGTCGATTTTTGTCAGGATCACATTGCCATCGAGTCTGATGAATGTGACATTTCCTACCGTCCCGGAGTCTATCATCGCTCCGTTCGGCACTCCCATGATACGGGCCTCGTTCGAATTGTAAACGGCGAGAGTCTGGACCCCGGACTGGTTGAAGATCCTGCAGATCCCATCCGGGCCGCAGTCGATAATTGAACGGTATGGGACCTCGTTATTGGTTACTTCTGTCCCGGGCGGAACGATTTGTAATTCACCCTCCAGCATGACCGGGGTAATTGAATTATTTACTGCCAGCACCGGTAATGCAAGGCGGGACCAGTCGATGTAGTTCACGATTCCGGGGTTAGCGGGTACGTTCGCGATGAGCTCGACTGAACTATCCGCATTTGCCTGGAGATTTTCATCCCTGGATTCTACATTAATGAGATATTTCCCTGTGTTTAGCTTCGAAGTATCGATGACCCCGGAATACCGGTTGACGCCACCAGGTCCGTGATTCACCATCGCGGTCCCGTCATCGGCTAGCTCATGCGACCAGTCATAATTTTTTGGAGTCGGATGCATATTTGCCGTTGCTACCGAGATCGAAAGCGATGTCCCGACCGGGAGACTCGTGGTACCACGAACGACCAGTGTCCCTGGTTGAGCCGGCCCGGTAGGATCGATGGTAATCCAGCCGTCGACACCGTTCAGGAAATATATCCGGGCCGAATTACCGGCTGCCCTGATGCCCTGGTCGAGGTAGTCCACCTGTGTTGTGGGATACAATCCGGCCTCCTTCACATGGGCTAGGATCGGGGTAGTCTGTCCGCTTTCAGTCTCGATCACATTACCGCTGGCGAGCGTCCAGCATGACCGCAAAATGATTGGAAGAAGATGGATACTGCACGAGGACTGCGGTTGTAAACGACCGGGATAATGCGGCAGTTTCGCGTGAATTGAGGGTAACCTGGAATGTCCCGTTCTGCGTGACAGGGATAATTGTTGTTGAGATCGTGCCATTCAGGAGCCAGACCTGCACTTTCGTAATCGATACGTTATCCACCATCCCCTTGATGGTGAACGGCTCCCCACGCAAAACATTCATGGATGTCCTGGACGACGGCGTTGAAGATGGATTGTTCACCATCGTTACTGGAACGACGGTAGGTACCTGTGTGGAGTGACTAACCGTGGGTGCTGCCGAAGTCGTTGTCCAGGCGGGTGTCGAGGTTGTCGGCGGGGGTGAGGGATTCAATGATGGTAACCCCGCAGATGGACTGAAAACGCCTGCAGGAATAATGTAGAGGTTTGAAACCGATCCCCCCTTTGGCAACATAATTCCGGCTGACAAAACAAGGCCGATAATAACGATTAATCCGATAAGGAAAAGCCATTTTTTGTCGGGGGGCTGCATTAGGGACATGATCGTTCACGATCCTCATATCGTTTACGATTTGTTAATAATTTACGGGAATTTAAATGAACAAAAGAGAGACTGCTATTTTTCCCATGATTATCGACTAGTTCTTGTTCGTGCTACCCATCACGGTTTCAAAAGATTTTAGTCGCTTTTGAATTCCATAGCATCTTCAGCGGTCACTGGCCTTGATGCCTTCTGGCATCCCATTCGAAAAACCCGATACTGCTCTACGGGAGGCCGTAAAAAAGATACAATGGATTTCAGGAACCAAGGACAACAAGCGTTACAAATCCCCCGCCCCTGGTCTGAAGGATGGACTGCGGTGATTTCCATTTTCCGAGGTCCAGTGACCTGTCCCATGTGACCTGGCCCTCCGGGGAGAGCCTGACGAGGTGTATGTCCCATGACGACTGCGGAAATGAAGTAAATGCATTCGAGCCGGGGAACGGGTATGCCTCGAATGCATATCCCCCGTCTGACGTCCGGGTAAGAGGTGCTACTGCAACCAGCGGTTTTGTCCCTGTGACAGTGCCGTTTCTTCCAAGGTTAATTTGCTCCGATTCCATGTACTGGATGAGATCCTTATCCTTCGTCCTGACCGGGTAGGTATACACAACCTCGACCAGACCCTGCGGGGTCTCATTCAGTGATGTGATTGTTCCCATTTCGTGGCTGTTAACGGGCGCCGTCCAGGCTCGGGTCCCGTTCTGATCGAGACGGAACACGGTCCCATATGTCGACGGCACCCCGCTCTCTTCCGCGAAATACCCTCCATCAGCAGCCTGGAGAATCGATGTTGAAATGAACGGTTGGTCCCATAATATGCTCCCGTTTCCGTCAACCCCGAAGGTATGATCCCCGGCAAATGCATACCCGCCATCGCGGTTCGGGATCATCGCATGGATATGATAATTAAACGTACGGCTCCACGCTTGCTGTCCGTTATTATCAAGTTTAGCTACCCTTCCTGATTTCATGGCAACGACAAATCCACCGTCTTGTTCCTGAGCAATGGCCACAGCCTCGTCGGTGCCGGAATCAAGCGTCCTGTCCCATAGGATCTCCCCGTTCCGGTCTAACCTGATAACTCTTGGAAAGGCTTGTGACCTTGGCTCGTCTGCAATCGATCCGGCAATCGCATACCCGTTATCCGAAGCTTCAATAATCGCTGTCGCATAGTCCTGTTTTCCACTGTCGATGGTTTTGCTCCAGACATTCTGCCCGCCGGAATCATACGTGCTGACCAGGATATCGGTAACGGCGAAACGCTCACCACCAATACACCCGGTTGCGGCAATATACAGGCTGACCAGGAAGAGCATGACGATGACCCGGGATAGGGGTGGCAACAGATCCATAAACAACCTTCAGAATTTCAAAGCATAAGAGTAACGAATTTGTGATGAGCCCCGGAAAAAATGCCATTGAAGAATCGATAAGCATTGAAAATTCCTGGAAGCGTTAAACGGAAGGTCGGTGTAAAGACCAGGCCGGAGGACCGCCCGGATTTGTGCGTACACATCCTGAGACAGGGTCTTATTGCATGTATAACAAAGGAAATGTATGCATGAGCTTGCCGGGGTATGGACTGAAAGGAAAGGACTGATATTAATCGCATTGAGTGCCGTCATCTACGTTCTGGTCCTGATCCCGTTCAACCAGGTCCACGTTGATATCTGGGGCATTTCACTCCGTCCGGCAGCAGCACTCCCGGTTGTCTTCGGGATCCTCTGGGGGCCTGCGGCTGCGTGGGGGCTCGGTATCGGTAACGTGGCCGGGGACCTCTTTGGTTCGTGGTCCCCGATGAGCCTCTTCGGGTTTCTTATCAACTTCCTTTACCCCTACATTTCCTACCTGCTCTGGCACCGTCTGATGAAAAATCACGATATCAGGATGGGCACCTATAGCATCGGATGTTACTGGATCGTATCATTTGTCGTAACCCTTGCCTGCATGGTCCTTCTTGCTGCATGCGGGACAATCTTTTTCGGACGGCCGTTTGAGAGCAAGTTCGTCAGTTACTTCGGTAACAACTTCCTGTGGGTGATGACTGCCGGTGCGGTTATATTCTGGCTTGCCCTCGATAAGGCAATCCGAAAAGGGCTGGTATACGGCAGGGAATGGGCCGGACGGAAGGTTGCATAAAGAATATTTTAGTCCCGGGTGACATGCCTTGTTATTCCGTGAGCAGGAATGGCTGACAATGCCTCAAACATTTGAAAATAACGATCCGTAAAGGCCGGGAAGTTGAGCATATCACCGCAAACCCTCAAAAAAAAAGTCCGGCGGAAGAGAAGTTCACCGGTGAACCGAACATGAAATGAACCGGGTCTGGATTTTGGAATAATTATTTCTGGAAAATGAAGTTGGGGCCGGATTTCCGCCTGCCGGTGACTGGGATCCGTTCTGAAGAGAAGCAGATCGTAACCACTGGTTCTTTGAATATCCCCTGTATATTACCTAACCGGCACTAAAATCTCTGTCGTAATCTCTTCAGGCATTACCTCATGCGGATCATTCAGGTACACTTCCCGGACAGGCCCGCTAATCGTAAGCCCTTTCTTTCCGATCCATTCAAAGAGCCTGAGATAGGTCGGTTCACATGCCTCATAGGGTCCCCTGTGAACCGTCCGTACCATTTTCCCGCCCGGCAGTTCATACGACCTGATTTCCTTGTCGCCCCTGACAGGGCCGAAGACCGGCCAGGCGACCTCAACCACGGCCGTGCCTTTTTCATTCGCTTCCTTCACGGATTCTGGCGATACCTCGTGACAGAGGAAAACCGGCGGCCCCGCAATGGTAATCTTTTCTGAGACCGTGTACCCGATAACCTGCATCAGCAGCTCCGGGATCAACTGGTAATTGCCGGTCTTTGTTATACCAAGGACCTTCTGCGCAGGAACGTCCACTATTGCTATCTCGTCCATTTTTAACACCATACTGTCATCGTCCGGGCAATGGTTAAAATATTGCGGACGCGTGGGGCGAAAGTGAAACCCGCTCCCTGATAACTTGGTTTCATCGACTATCCATGGGTATCATCGGAAAGAATTGAAAAACCGGCGCAGAACTGGATTGTCCTTTGTGTTTTCCTGGGCGTTACCACGGTACGATGATATCACCATGGTCCACCAGCTGAACGAAGGAATAATCCAATAACCAATGCCGGGATTTCCTGGCAGCCTTGTTATTTTCCGGACAAATACCATTGGCTCTTTTATTACTTTCACGTCCCGTATGCCACATGCTTATTTTGTATCCCGATCCAACCTTCCGGTATGGACCCGGTCATCGCACAAATAAGGAAGGAACTTGAAGAACAGGCAGATCCGGAAATCAGGAAGACCTCGCTCCGGTTTTTCAAGGAAGAAATTACGTGTTACGGGATGAAGACCTCAGCCGTGATTGCGATTGCCAAAAAGTACTGGAACGTGGTGAAGGGGCGCCCTAAATCGGAAATATTCGACCTTTGCGAGGAGTTGTATAAATCCGGATACATGGAGGAGTCGTTTATTGTTTCAAACTGGGCCCACGCTCTCTCCGGGAGGTACGAACCTGGGGATTTTTTGGTATTCCGGCACTGGATTGAATCTTATATAACCAACTGGGCATCATGCGACGGGTTCTGCAACCATACGATGGGCGACTTTATCGAACAATATCCTGAATATATCGAAGAACTCAAAAAATGGACCGGGTCTGGCAACCGGTGGATGCGGCGGGCCGCGGCGGTCTCACTGATAGTCCCGGCGAAGCATGGAAAATTCCTTGACGAGGCAATCGCGATCGCGGACCTCCTGCTGACCGATGACGATGACCTCGTTCAGAAAGGTTACGGGTGGCTGCTCAAGGAAGCGAGCCGGAAACACCAGGCGGTGGTATTTGGTTACGTGGTGAAGAACAGGAAAGTCATGCCGAGGACCGCACTTCGGTATGCCATTGAACTGATGCCGAAGGATCTCAGGACTGAAGCGATGAAGAAGATCTAGTTCACCCGTCTTCCAAGGGAACATCTGCGAATCCATTTGGATACTGAAATCACGAACATAATGTATTCCGGACTGCTCCCGGATTCATCCCCCCCCCGAAGATCGGTGCAATAAATAGTGGAGATGCATCCCGTTTTCATTACCCTCCCCGGGCAGGCCGCGAATGAGAACTCTGCTTCGTGGGACCGGTAACACGTTCGACTCAGTTCCATGAATCCTGATCCTCGTCAAAGAGGAGATGATTGTATCCCAAATAATCACCGGCATGCTCCATCATTTATCTACCCGTCACCCCGTATACCCACGTTGAGGGAAACATTTCTTCGATGCTGTACAGGTAAAGACAATTGCCCGCGAGACTTGGCTCCAAAATAAAAAACTCTCCCAAACCGGATGGATTTACTAAAACCCGGGAAATATCGGCAGAATTCTTTAACCCTGGTTGTCATCTGCCCCGATTATAAAGCTTATATGGAAGTACGGGAATATACCGGTTAATGGCTTACACTCCGATGACAGACGAAAAAATACCGTCCGCTCTTAAAAATTTCATGGGACGTGCACTGCTGGACATCACCGGCGAAGAAATTTCAGGGATGGATAACGGCCCATCATCCGACCTGCTTTCATGCTTATCCCAGAGAATCGCGAGAGAAACGTATCTGGATTCATCCGATGTTGCCCAATGGATCAGGACTGCAGTAAAAGAATACTGGGTAACTGAAGCGGGGAGCCGGAAAGGATTACAATAACCTGGCTCTGGCGACAGTACTATGATACCAGCAGGAAAAAATTCTTTCTAATCCGAAATTGATTCTATTCTAAATTCAAGACGCAATCTGCATTGTAACCTGCGGTCTTGGCTCATTCTGCATTACTTTCCTGACACCTGGCGTTTTCATTCGGGGACCCCGGTAACCCGTCGTACGAAAATATCCGTTATCAATTCTGTAAAGGTACCAATTTATTTAGACCGAATCCTGGTTTTACCATCTCCATCCGTCGAATCTTTTGAGGTCCCATGAATCCGGCCTTAACCAGATCCCCATATCCCACCATTTTTCCCGGGCTGCAACGAACAGGTATGTGGAATCCCAATGATCACACTCCGCGAACTCCGGGACGAGGATATTGTGATCATCAAGGCGTGGCCTCCTTATCCGGAAGAATTTTCCGACCTCGATTATTTACTCAGGGATGGTGGATGGCTCGACGAATACCGGAATAGGAGCGGAACAGAAATGTTCGTTGCAACGGAAGGCAAAACAATCATAGGGTTTTCGCTCCTTGCAAGGGAACCCGGTAACCTGGCCGAATTCCGGATCGCGTTGCACCCTGGAAAGTTAGGTCAGGGGTTCGGGAAAACTGTTGTGCTCCTCACGACTCTTGGCCGCGGATTTGCGGATCCCGGTATTGCCACCATCCGGTTGATCGTGCGGAAGAACAATCCGCGGGCAAAACGAACTCTATGAATCTCTGAAATTCCGGGATACCGGCGAATGCACCGAAGTGGTCCAGGGCAAAACTGTTTCTTTTTACACGATGGAGATTGACCGGGCTACATATTCAGGGGTGAAACCATGATGAAACAGGCATTACTTGTTATTGACGTCCAGAACGAGTATTTCACCGGGAAACTCCCGGTAACGTATCCGAAGGGAAGTTTAGATAATATTGTGAAGGCCATGGACCGGGCACATATGTCCGACGTGCCGATCGTCGTGATCCAGCATACAAACACTGCACCGGACGCACCCACGTTCAGGAAAGGGACGAAAGAATGGGAACTCCATGACGAAATAAAGTGCCGTTATCATGATATCCTGGTTGAAAAGGCCCTTCCGGGAAGCTTTACCGGTACCGATCTTAAAAAATGGCTTGATGAGCAGGGTGTCACGACGATAACAATTTCCGGCTACATGACCCAGATGTGCTGCGATACGACGGCACGCCAGGCATTTCACTTCGGGTATTCCGTGAACTTCCTTTCAGATGCCACCGGTACCCTGTCGGTGACCAATACGGCCGGGACTATCAGCGATGCCGATCTCCACCGGGCAATCCTGGTGACCCAGCAGATGCGGTTCTCCCGTGTAATAACGACTGATGACTGGACAAAGTCTCTCCGGTCCGGTAACCCGTGTTGAACCTCGTATGCTGTTTGACCGTAAATCCTGGTTAATGATCCGGTTTCGGGTCCGGACCACAGAGATAGAGTCTGGAAATACCGGGAAAACCAGTCTGCCTTATCAAGAGCCCCCAGTGAATTCATTTCCGCCCACTGGTACGTGGAATGTTCGTCACTGATTGACAGGCCACCAGACTGGATAGAGGCGACCATTACCACGTGAACGACATGGTACCCGGAGACCAACTGGTCTGTTGTTCCCGCAGACTGATGGATAGTTATTGAAAATCCTGTTTCCTCCAGTACTTCACGCCTGAAACTTTCTTCAAATGACTCACCTTTGTTTGGCTTGCCCCCGGGCAACTCCCATTTCCCTGGGTTGCTGCCTGAGTTTTCGGACCGTTTCAGAACGAGAACACGACCCTTCTGGTCAATAATCAGGGCACGGCCCGATACTTCAACCGGTAATTCTGGCATGGAACTAATCAGTATCCGGTTTGAACCCACGAACTAATAAAATTCCCTGAAAGCTGATTCCCGGCAATTTACAAATAAAATGCCAATGAGGGAAAAACAAGAAGGCAGGTGGGAAATGGTGGGGGGTGAACTCGCAGGGCTGCCTGACTCACCATGGCAGAAACTCATGAATGAGTCCGTTTCGTTCCTGCTTGAAAATGACGTGAATTTCTACATTCCGTTGCCAGCGATACAGGCAGTGCAACTTGTGCCCCGGAGGGGGCGGGAAAGGTTGATAAGATCAATTCTCTCCCGCACGGGGAACCAATCAGTCTCGTTTTTCCCGAAGAGACTGGAAACCATATCCGGGCGGTTCTCCGCCCTGTCCAGGGATGGAGGATGATATGATACTCATTACTCCTGGAACACCCCGCAGGTATTGTCGGTTCTCCCTCCCACGGATGCAAAAGCCGGCTTTCTCCCAGGGATGAAATAACCTGCATCCTTGGATCTACCGTTTTTTACAGGGATTCAATTTCCATAACGACTACCGGACACTCCGGTACATCGCCGTATGTGCTTTCACTCCCGTAGGTGCCCTCCTTGGGGCCTGCCTCTCCGGCGGAGACGTGGCCGTCGCGTGGCCGTTTCATAAGAAAAGGAAACATTTAATATTGTCTTTCTATAGGTATTATCTACTGGATTCGGATGGAAAAATCCTGATATTTTCCGGGTTTATAGGATTCCGGACCTTCAATAATACATGCCAAGTAAAAGAGGACGCTGTCATATCATGAAACGACACCTTCTGGTTATCCTGTTATTCTTTTTCATCGCCGCAGTCATCAGTCCTGCAAGTGCCGGACCGGGTACCGATCCCTGCAATATACCGGTTATTAAGAACCTGGATGGCCCGGCGGTAATTAACTACGACCATGACGGCCGGGTGGGAAACAGCTACGCATTCTCAGCGGACGTGCAGGGGGGGACCCCGCCCTATACCTATACCTGGAGGTTTGGTGCGGGGAGCGATAACCTGGTTCAGGGGACGGGCCCCCAATTTGCGTCTCTCTCTCATGTAATTACGGATAAATGGGTGGTAGTCAGCCTCAGGGTCAGGGATTCCGCAGGGAAATCGGCCGCTTATGAGGACAACGGAGCGAGGGATGCCTTCACATTAGGCTGGGAGTCAGAGGAATCGTCATCATCCCCCGGTGGGGGACAAATGATTAACGTCCTGGATTCGTCAGCGAATCCTGAAGGTGGTGCGGCGTATATCCATAAGGTCCCGGCATATCCCTACAAAACCCCGTGTTCTTCCGGGATTGAACCATCTGCTGGTACATCTTCGACCGCATCCGATGAGTCCGGCATTCCCTGGGTCGCGGTGGCGGGTATTGGTGCAGTTGCAGTCGCAGCGGCAGCAATAGCAAAAGCAATGCAGAAGAAAAAACCCGACGATAAACAGAAGAAAAAGGATGATGGTCCGGTCGGGTACATTCTCCAGATCTCTCCTACTGATACTATCAACGTAAACACAAAAGAAAATGGATCGTTCACCGCGACTGCCTGGAAAGTGGATGAAAACGGCAATGCAAGCCGTGCGAGTAATGCATCCATTACCTTCGCCCCCCCTCCGGATGTCCCCGGGCTTACAATTGTACCCATTTCAGGAATGGGCTCTGTTAACGTTTCAGTATCAATGGATGGGCCGGTTAATGTCGGCCAGGCAAAAATTCAGGTCAACGCATCGGTGGGCGGAACCGGGACCCAGGCGTATGTTACCGTGAATTTCGAGTCCGAAACCAATATAGAATTTGACTGAGGCTGGTAATTTTGGGATCTTTTTCAAAAGAAATTCCCCTGAACCCTGATTCATCCCTCGGGCCGGTAACCATAGGATCGAAGATCATTGTTGAACGGGGCAGAGAACCCCTCCCCCTTGAGGGGGGGGATGTCGAGCTGGTACCCGGTGGCGGCTGGGATCCCGGGACCCTCACGATTGCGAATGAACTGAACCCTGCGAGGACCAAGCTGAACATTCACGTCAGCCTGGCCAAGGTTATCTCACTTTCGCATTATATTGGAGTCATCCTCAAAAAAAAACCGATAAAACTGAAAGTAACCCTTTTCCCGAGGATGTTGATCCCGGGAATGGGTGTTCCCGTCAACATACCGGCCGCACCCGTTACCGACCAGGTGGACGTCACTTTGCCGGCGATGAAGCAGCCGGAGATAGAACTTGATGCGATATTCACCGGTAAGGCAACTGATGGGAGTTACAACCTGCTTGTCACCGCGACCCTTGACCTGCCACCCTATATATCCCAGGCTGAAAAGGACTCGGTTATCAGAAGTATCACGATCGATATAAAAGATAAAAAAAATGTTTCGATAGAGAAAGGTGCGGAAAACCAGGATGGGAAAACAAAATCCCTCAAATTGATTGCATTGCCCGATTTTAAATCCAAAGACGGGACTGCCAGGATTACGGTCAAGGCAATGGTTAACCTGGCAGGCCTTCGTTCGAATAAAACAAAGCAGGTGACGTTTGAGATCGGCAAAAAATTCATCCTCAATGTCCACCCCGCAAATCTCGATATAACAAGGAAAAAGCCCGGATCTTTTACCGCACAGGTTCTTGAAGAGGTGCCGGACGGACAGAAGGTCCTCCTCACAGATGCCAGGTTACGTGTTGAATGTGACTCTGATGTCGTTGCGGTCGCCCCGGCCAAGGGAGAAGGAAACGTTATTTTCGTGGTCTCCCAGGTTAAAATTTCAGGGACAAAAAAAATCTCTTTACTGGTCCATGCGATTGCAGGGAACGATTCGGTGAAACCCCAGGCTGTGCCGGTAAATCTTGAGACGATTGATTACGGTAATCTTGAGGTAGTTTTTGACCCCCCGGAAAAAAACCATCTGAACCCGTATATTAAAACCGACTATGTCGTAATCCGGGGGAAGTCTGGTTCCGCCCGCCGGGACTACGCCGGTTAAGGCAGATATCGAATTTACCTGCGAAAACCCCGAAGGGTGGCTGGACGGTCCGACAGACTTCACTCTCGCGGTTGACCCGAATCGTTCGATGACTGGTCCTGCAGATTCGACTGTACCAATACCATTGTCCGGCTCCGGTGGCGATACACAAACAGTCGATAGTGATAACTCAAGGACCGTCAGGTTCACCGGCAGGAATCCGGACCCCGAAGCGAAACTGAAACCCCCGGGATCGGAGAATGTCGTGGTCAGGGCAATTGTCGAAGGCACAGTGGTTGACGAGAACCCAGTTTCCATCACGCTCGACCTGAAACAAACCCTGGCAGCAAGTCCGATGGAGGTCACGTTCCTTGCCACCGCGAAGCAGGAACGTCCCGGAAGACCTGATGCACCTGTTTCTGCACCTGTCAGTTTATCTGTCACCGATCCGGGCGATGGAGAATGGAAGATCTCTGTGGAATATGAAGAAGATGAACAAAAACTGGTCTCATTCAAAGAACAGGACAAATCACCTTCATCAGAGGTCTTCTTATTCGAAATAGCGGAAAAAATTCCCAGGTTCGAACAGAAACCCGGTGTTGCTCCCGGGCAGCAGGATATCAAAGTAAAGACGTTTGCAACCCTGGGTGACCTGAAGATCGAAGGGCCTGTCATTACCATTTCCCTCCTGTATGAAGGGATTTACCCAAAATCTCTGTTTGAATATGATAAAGAGGGGAATTTGCTTTCCGTCACCGAAAAAGGGAGGGTAACAATCAATGTGTCAGACCCGGCAGAAAAACGCGCCCCACTTGAAACTGTTGACGACGTAGTTGCGAGGCATATGTTCCCGTATATGACCTTTGAGAACTGGGAATGGGACGGGACAAAACTGGCCAGTACCAATAGTACTGATATATTCGCTGACCCCGACCCCGGGAGGTTTAAAGAAAATTCGCCTGCAGGAGACCAGTGGTTCTTTATCTTATCCCTGAAAGATGCCGAGATGGTTGTCGCCTATAGCGGCGACAGGGATGGTGCTCTCAGTGACAGTACCTGGCACATTACCTTCCAAAAACAGATACCCGGCAAGGGAGAGGAGGCGAAAGGTTTTGTCAGATTTTTCCGCAAGGAGTATTACGACGAGGCTAACGCCGATAACAGCAACTGGTATTACGATCTGCCCGTCACCCTCAAACTCGGTAATGCGGACGAATTAAATGAACAGATGTCCTTTGTCATTGAAGGTGGCAGGTGCGAAAAAATCATTGAAAAATGTTTCCCTGAACAGTACCCGGGCAAAATTGAGGGAATCACTTGATAATTTAGAGTACAAAGGGGCAAATGATTACCGCGTTTTCAGTTGGGAAATTCATAAAACGGCCTATGAGATATGGGAAAAGGACAATAAGGACTTCCTGATCTGGGATGATCGCTGGTCAAACCTGATCAATGTTACCGAAAAAACGGAGTATGCCGGCGATCTTGCTTTCAATGCGGTCGTAATGTTTTACACTGCCCCACTTGGGCCCGTGGCCTCGCTCGGGCTGGCCACCATTGTTTCGGAGATCAAGGCAGAGTCTCTCGCGGTCTATTCCCTTTATGTCAATAAGGGGAAGGGGGCTGATTTCGTCACCTGCATCTCGGAGTATACCGAGGATCACTGGGTGCAATTTATAACAGATATGGCCATAAAAACACCCGCCGAACTTTTTATCCTCAGGAAATTTGAACTTAAAGAACTACTCAAAAAACCTAAAGTATATGGATCTATGCTTGCATGGCTCTGGCTATGGAAATTTTCAGTCCACCTTAAAGAGGATGGGGAAAATGACGGGGGCTTCATCAATTCAGCTGAAAAAGGCAACGGAAGAACTTGGTGAACTTCTCCTGACCTTCGTTCTCGCAGAGTTTGTAAAAGCCCATGGAAGAACCAATATCAAAAAAGTCTACAAAGAAGCGATAGACAAGGGCTTTTTTGGTGGAACAGAGGTCCCCCCGGAAAAGAAGGGGGCTGGTGAACGGGACCCGAAAGATGGGGCTGTTAAAGATAAACCCCCTGAAAAAGACCGCCCTGGTAAGGGAGTCAAAAAAGAACCTGGTAAGACTGAAAAAGATACCCCGGATAAACCCGAGAAAGAAACCCCTGGTAAGAAGGATAAAAAAGAACCAGGAACAAAGGATCCCGGAGAACCGGAAGGTCACGGAAAAACAGAACCCGCTCAAAAGGGCACACCCCTTGGAAAGGAATACCGGGAGTTCACCTACAAAGATGCACCTGGTGCAGATGTCGGGAAACTGACAAAGGGTATGACCGATGAGCATATGGCTGCGGCAAAGAAAATATCCGCTGATGAAAATGTTGACCTCCTGATCAGGTCCACAACACCCTACGCCGAAGAGCTGATCAGGACCGGGAGAGCAGACCCGAAACCGGAATACGTGAAAACCAAGACCATTGATGCAAACGACCTCAAACTGAATGACTCCCTGAAACCTGAGGACCTTGGTAAAGTGGGGTATTTCGAGCCAAAACAGCCGGTTCGTGAACCCGGGATGAGTGATGCAGACTTTGCCCAGCTCGAGAGCCGGTATAACCAACGAAAACAGGAGTTTGCAGACCAGAAGGGACATATTGATGAGCATTCGGGCCTCGATTCTTCGTCAGGCCAGAAGCTCGTAGTGGAAGATGGAAAGGTGAAAAAGGTAATGCCGGACGGGACGAAAAGAGACATCACCGGGGATTACGATGTATTCGGGGTGATTGACAGCACCACCGGAAAGCCTGTGACAGACCCTGCAAAAATGGAACGAATATATAATCGCCTGAAGAAAGAACTAAACGTCCAGCACCCGTGGCAGTCGCAGTGGGATTACCGGAATGAACCGAAGACCGTCCCGGCCGGCAGTCCGAAAGGTGCCCAGTCACCATATGATGTGAAAATGGGCATTGACCAGAAGATTGTCGGGAGCCATACGGAGGGAAAGACCAATGCAGAGCCCCTAATCAAGTTCGGGCCGGACGGCAAGGTGACCGGGGCATGGATTACGGGGGTTTCAGGGCCATGAGCACACCATTTACTGAAATTGAACGGAGGATTCTTATCAGGGAATACGATCTCCTCCTGGAGAAGATCCAATACCTGAAGAGCAGCGGGCAGGACGACCCGGGAAAAGTGAAAGCCGAAATTGAAGGGTACGAAACGCAGAAGAACGAGCTTTGGGATGAATACCTGGCAAAACTCCCCCGTATGCCGCTATCCCGCTGCCCCTTTACCGGCCAGGTCGTGTATCACTCGTTTGACCCCTACGGTATAGACGGGTTATGGTGGAATTACGAGTCTTCCGCAAGACCGTCATTTGAAGAACTGCCACCAACATTCTGTGCGATTACCGGCGCCCTGAAACTGGGAAAAGTGGTTGAAAACACACGTTTCCTGGTAAAGCCCGGCCCTGGTGCCCCGTACATTATTCCGAGGCTCCTTGAACAGGAAATGGTAAAGGCGGTCCTCTATTCGTTACCCGTGGGGGAACATACCGGGTATGCCATCGTATACTTCGCAGAATACCCCGTAACTGATGTAAAATGGCCGAACCACTGGGGCCTGAGTTATTACTCCAGCGGAAAGACAGGGGCTGATTTCCGCTGGTACGAGTCCTATGATGAAGAGAATACGTACGATTTCGATTTGAAACCCTGGATCAAAAGCGGGAAGCTCCAGTGGATCATGGCCGGGGATAAGGACCTGGTCCTCCACAGCAGCGTGACGAATTGTCCCTACCTCGACCTTCCCGGGGAGAGGAGGATTATCCGGATCCAGCACGGGAAATGGTGGGTTTAAAAGGGAAGGAGGCCGAAAATATGACCGGAAATCAAAAATTCTGTCCGAAATGCGGGAACTCAAACAAGAGCGATGCGAAGTTCTGCCGGAGCTGCGGGGAAAAACTTGCTGCACCAGGGAGTTCAACAGCTGAAACCGTACAAAAAGCAGCGGATGTCGCGAATACCATCTCGTCAACCGTATCAAGGGTCGAATCGACGGTCAGCACGGCAGGGAAGATCGCCCAGGCCGCCGGTGAGATTTCACAAGTTGTCATACGTCCTCCGGCTGAGTGGAAAGTGGTCGTGGGTGAGGTGCTCCCGACCACGGGCCAGAAAATGGTTGAGTCTGCAGTAGCCACGGCTGAACAACACGTACAGCAGCAGGTCCGGCAGAAAGTCCAGGAAGAGGTCGTCCGCCAGGTCTCGAAGGTGGTATCAAAACAAGAACCGGTCCCGGAATCGGTTATCCCTTTTAGTCCGCCCGCAAAGCAACAACAGCCCGGCTCCCGGGCAGGGACCTCCTCTGGCACCACCTGCCCAAAATGTGGAAACCCTGTAAAACCAGGGGCTAAATTCTGTGGTTCCTGTGGAGCAGCATGTGGTGTCGGAACACCCACAGAGAATGTGGTGAAGGTCCCGGCCGCTCCCGTATGTCCGTCCTGCGGAAATCCACTGACCGCGGGTAAAAAATTCTGTGGTTCATGTGGCCGGAAAATTGTATAATCCGCATAGAGAATGAATGCCTGAATGATATGGCCGATTCCTGCCATAATTATTTACCTGGTCGTAACTCATCACCAGAAAAAATAAATCTTAATAACCTCCCCTGCTCAAATCCCTTATGAAATCTCCAAACGAGGCAATTCGTTCGTCACTTCTGTTATCTTCTTTATCTGTGAGCCTTGCTAAAACGGCGTGATTTTGGAAAAAGGAAAAACGGTGAATTGATATCGGGACTGTAATCAGCACCGGCTTTCGCAGTCGAATGCCTTTACGGGATCATTACCGGCGGTCCTGTTGCATTCCTCCACGCAGGAGACGCATTTTGCATATCCCTCCTGTTTGACCACGGTGCAGGACCCGTTGATGTTCTGGCAGGATGCGAGGCTCCGGCATTTATCACCCAGCTGGTACTCCATCGTGCACATTTCCACAACATCCGGACCACAGCTGATCTCCATTCCGTGACAGTTCTGTATGCCGCATGCTGCCTGTGCGATCACAGCAGTATCGGTATTTTCCCAGCTGATATGGAGGTCTTTCCAGGCGATTGTCCCGTTCCCGCCATGGCCCTGCGGGGGTGTTTTTATGATGAGGCGGATGGTGACCGGCGGTTTTTCTTTTCCCATATCTTCAGGAGAGTACGTCCAGTATATCGTCGCATTGGTAGAATCGACACGATCGCCGTGCTGGTTGACATTCCAGCCAGGGGCATTCCAGCTGACGAAATAACCATAACTGGTGTTCCAGCTGTATACTACCGGGCCGGACCCGGTATACTGCGGGGTCAGCCCGATCCCGACCGTTGATGACATCAGGGGACTGTACTTTTCCGGCGATGCCCGGATAGCAATATCCACTATTTCCGGTGTTATGAGTGGAACTGCGGTACCAGTTACTGAAGGTGTTACCGGGGTAGTCGGCGGAGTGACGATGGGAAACGTGTCTATTGGGGTAGGTATGGGGGTATCCACCTGGATTTTCGGTAGTACAGCCGGTGAACAGGATCGCGATGACCAGGAGTATTCCGGGAAGGACGATGAATGGTCGCATGGTATGGTGATGTACCCCGGGTTCTGAAAAAGGTATTTCTTCCCGGCCTGGACTGTCACCCGACCCGGGAACTCTGTACCTTATGTGGTAGAACGTGGATGTCAGGGTACCAAATCCAGAGTAATGGGAGACAATGAGGACGAGTCACACGCTGCTTCTGAAATATTTTCACGACCCCCGGTACTCGTTTGAACGTGTTGAAGTCTGGTATATCGACCGTGGGGCACCTTTAGACCGCTCGTGTGTAACCGGGGATAAGATAGTCCGGCTTGATGCGTATTATTTCGAGCGTGAGTCCCCGCACGGGACAACCCCTATCCCGTATCACCGGATCACGAAGATCCTGTACGACGGCGAACCGGTATGGACCCGTGGGAAAATCCCGTGAAATCCGTGTCGCCCCTATGTTCCAAGGCACCACCTTTTTTACCGACCAACGATAATTTAGTATGGCGCCTCAGTGGCTTAGTTGGCAGAGCGGCTGACTTGTAATCAGCAGGTCCCGTGTTCAAATCACGGCTGAGGCTTGGATTAGTATTTTTTTGCAATTAGAAGGTAATGTAGGCGTATTCAAAATAAAAATTGTTATTTGAAAGAATCTATCAGTGTTCCGGGTCGAAGTATCGCTCATGCGACCTGTGCAATGATTTGCCCGATGAGTCGTTTCTCTGCTTTGTGGATGTGTTCCAGCAGCGTGCTCTTGTTAATTCCCATCTTTTCCGCGAGCTCGCCCGCATTCAGCCGACGGGGTTGATCGAAATACCCCAGGCGATAAGAATCGATCAGGATCTTCTTTTGCCGGGGCGTGAGGACGTCAAAGACCCCGCTGACCCCGGGATTATAATCACAGACTGACAGGATCTCAAGGCCCCATCCCTTCTCCCTGGCATCGGAAACGAACGTTTGGAAGTCCTCCGGGGTCCCGACCATATTGAATGTCAGGCAATCGTTCTCGAAGACAACAGGGGGCTCAAACTTTGAACCATAAGTCTTGAGGAACCGTGTAATATCTTCAGAAAATGTTCCCTTAACGAGGCAGGTATATTCCCGACCCTTGTTCTGAAGCACTAAGAGATTCGACACATAATTGCACTGGATCTGATCGACAGGGATCCCTTCCCTGATGGTAAACCTGCACACCTCGCTGTGTATATCGTCAACCATGTTGAAGAGGGAGATCACCTCGAATCTTTCGATAACCTGGCCGTACGATTTACAGTAATCGAAAAGATCTCCGGAAAGCCGGACCGTCATTTTCTTCATACAACCCGATCTGGTGCATGAATGGGATATAAATATGACCATACATGTACGGCTCAATTCATATCGTCATATCCTGCCTTTTCTTTATTTAGTTCCATGAGGAATGATTCGATGAAAACAAACAATTGTGCTGAAATCACAGACACTAAAAGTAGAGAAATGACGAACGGGTTGACAGAACCAGGGAAACAACACCAACCGTACGGATTCATTATTCCTGCCGGTATCCTTATCGGACTCGGCGTGGGCATGCTCGTAGATCACGTGGGTTCCGGCTTCCTTGTCGGGCTTGGGCTCGGATTTCTCGGTTCAGGACTGCTTCCCCTCGTCAGGAAACCGCTGGGGAGTGAATTTACGCAACCGGGAAGCACAGATGTGACGATGCTTCTTATCGGAGCCTTCCTGGTCTTTATCGGGATTGGCTTTGTCTATGCGCCTGCAGCACTCTGGCCATATGCCTTTGCCGGATTTTTAATTCTCATTGGCACCTGGCTCCTGGTCCGGGGATTCTGCCAGACCTCATGAGGGTGGAATAACAGGGCAATTTCTGGTGTGACTGACATGATTGCGGCTATTGCAGCAACTATCCTTCCCCTTGGCTTCCTGATTGTTTTATTCGGCGGAGGGGCGTTATTTCTGCGTAACAATATTGAACAGGACGGTGAGGCTCCGATAAACAGGACGCTGTTTTACATCAGTAAATACTCGATCCTTGCCCTTTGGGGGGCGATGGTCCTTGCGGTCTGGGGGATCAGCCTGTCGGTTTTTGAAGTGTCCCCTGTCCTCCAGGTAACCGGCCTGGCATTATGGTTTTTCGGATTTGCACTGTTATACACCGGCAGGTTCGAAATGGGGAGTTCATTCCGCCTGGGTACCCCAAAGGAGACACACGAGTCTCAAGGTCAACGGGTTATTCAGATTGGGCAGAAACCCGATGTACGTCGGTATGTATGCAACGATGGTTGCATCAGGCCTCTATACGCTGAACCCGGTTGTTATTATTCTCGCTGTATTCGTGATCGCTATCCATCATGTCAATTGTCCTGGCAGAGGAGAACCATATGCAGAAGGTATTTGGCCAGGAATACCTGGAGTATCGTAACCGGGTGCGGCGATATATCGTGGTCTGAAGTACGGGTCAGACAGGAAGATCCCAATTTTAACATTTTAAGTGATTTGAACGGCCTTGTAAAAAAATCACGGATGTGGCTTCGTTTACGCTTTAACGATACATTGACGCTATATTATTAATTATACAGCAATATTGGTTTATTTAATTGGAATTTATTTCAAGGACCCCACTCCCCCAGAATCAAACCATTTTAAAAAATCGTTAATACCTCAAATTTCAGAAACAATAGCATCCAATGAATACAAAAGTTGTATTTTTATGAAGCCCAATCATAGTAGTACAATCAAGTAATCTGCCATTAAACAACCAATAATTTATTTTGTTTAATCCTGGCAGATGCCAGTATTGGTCAGTCGGGAAATATCTGAAAGGAGAAGGATCATAGTGAATGGTAAACTCGGTATTATTTTGGGAATTGTTGTAGGATTATGCCTGCTGGTTATGCCGCTTGCAGCGATCCATATCCCTACGGTGAGCGAAGGGCTTCTTTCAGAGAAGGGATGTTACGCAGGGGTGTACCTCGGTGGGAACGTGGGGACCCTGGGCCCGAATGATTTTATGAACAGTAATTCGGATGGCCACCTCTATGAGACACAGTACCTGGACCATCCTGGTTCATACGGTGAAACGGTATCCGGTGGCCTTGATTCCATTGATACCGGGATTGACTCATTCCGTGCATCAGTGAATGCCGTAAAAAGCGGGTCCGGAGTGAAACAGGTTATTTTTTCACGGTACTACCTGATGAACTTCTACCCTGACAACGATTACGGGAAGAAACCATATACTGCGTCCCCGGGGCCCGATGTATGGGCAGAAAAAGTCATTAAACAGGGTGGCGTTCCCATGATCGCACTCGCACCCTACAACGGGCATACCCTTTCATTGTCTGATACCTATCCAAATGGAAAAACAGGCAGTCAAATCCTCACCGACCTGGCCACGAAGTTAAAAGCGGTATCAGACAGGAACAAGGACTCTTCGGGAAAAGGTGCGACGATTCTCATCTGGCTTGCACCCGAGTTCAATACGCACTCCGAAGTTAACCCCGAAATAAATGACAATGTTGACAGCCCGGCGAAAAAGGTATTCCGCCAGTGGTTCCGGGATGCATATGCCCTGATTCACCAGAAGGGAGGGGATAATATCCAGGTCGTCTGGGCAGGAAATGTTGCGCAGACAAAGGATGACCGGAAGGTCTACTGGCCCGGGAATAATGATAACCTGGAACAGCTCCCTGCGGACTCTGTTGACTGGGTAGGGATGACATGGTATTCCTGGCCGGACGGTCCCAAACAACTCTCCAATCTCAAAGGGTTTTATGACTTTTACGCAAAAGAGAGAAACCACCCGTTTATCTTCACCGAGACGAGCAGCGACGGGCAGGGGGACTCCGTCCAGGAAGAATCCCTGAAAATCTCCCATGTAACAGAGGTCTATAACCCCGGGGTCCTCTCGGCAACCTATCCGGATATCAAGGGGATTGTCTGGTTCAACGTGATCAAGAAAGAGGCAAAAAGCGGCAATGATCAGACACTTGTCAATAAGAACTTCCTCATCCCCGACGGGCAGTACCTTGATAATGGAAAGCAGACCCCGGGGTTGATCTACTCGGCATCGGACCCGTCCAGGCAGAAGAAGATGCTCCCGGGTTATCCGGAAGCGGTCATGGACCCGTATTTTATTTCCATTCCGGCTGCACCCGTACTGACTCCAGGTCCGACTCCGACAACGGGACCGTATAACCCTCCGTTCCAGGCAGATTTCACGGTCTCACCGGTGACCGGCATCGCTCCCCTGACCGTAAAATGCACCGATAAGTCCACCGGGAACCCGGGTATGCTGGTCTATAATTTCGGCGACGGAACAAGTGTCACGGGACCAAATCCAAGCCATACCTACCGGTTCCCCTGGCGTTTACACGATTACCCTGACCATCACAAAATATAATAAAACAACGAATTCCGTCATGAGCAGTGTAGCAACAAAAACGGATGTGATCACGGTGAACAAAGTCCCATCTATACCGCTGGTGGCGAAATTTACTGCATCACCCGTCAGCGGCACGGCACCCCTGAAGGTACAATTCACCGATCAGTCAACAGGGGCCCCGACATTCTTAAATTATGATTTCGGGGACGGGACCACTGCAACCGGTAAGAACCCGGTACACACTTACCAGTTCCCGGGAGTCTATGATGTTACCCTTACCGTCCTGAAACCGGACCCGGGCACCGGAACCGTTGCGAATTCTGTCGCGGTGAAAAAGGGCCTGATCGTCGTTAACAGCACACCCGGTGCACCTCTCCCTGCCACCATTAAGCAGGTCGATCACCTCATGGTCCAGCTACCTGAACCGGAACTGGTCTATAACCTTTTCAGCGGGGATCTCGGGCTTCCCGTCGCGTGGCCGATGGTCGATTATGGGGAATTCTCATCCGGCGGAGTAACATTCGGGAATGTGAACATGGAGCTATTGAACGGCTCGGAGGAAATGAGGCAGCAGGGCCTGATACCGGATGGAAACGGAATTGTCGGGGTTGCGTTCCAGCCGTCAGAGCCCATCGGACTGACGGAAAAGACCCTCGATGTGTACCAGGTCCCCCACGGCCCCATTATTCCCTTTAATGTCACAGAGAACGGGACAACCTCAACCCTCTGGAATAACCTCGAACTGAGTAATATGATGCCCGGTTCCATGATCTTTTATTGTGAATATACATTCAACCAGACCGGGTTCCGCCTGCAGATGGAGCAGTCGCTGGCCGCTGCAAATGGCGGGGCTCTCGGCATCACCAGGATGAAAGAGATAACCGTTGAATATGCAGACCCGTCAGTACTTGAAAAATGGCAGCGGTTGCTGCCCGGAGTTCCCGGAGAATCGCCTGAATGGCGGGACGGTGGAGAAGGAGTCACGGTTCACCTGGTAAAATCAGAGAGGAACGCAATCTCTTCAGTCACGGTCCAGGTGAAATCCCTGGAGCATGCAAAAATGGTTCTTGAAGGAAAGGGATTACTTGGAACGGTTTCCGAAGGGAAGATCTCAATCAATCCAGAGGCCATTTCAGGACTGCAGGTGTATATAACCGAATAAGGTTACACCTCTGCCATTTTTAACCGGATGGCAGTTGCTCCGGAAGATTACTCAGACTATCTACCTGAAGGTTGCCGGGTTGGCATTTATACGAGGGGTTGAAAAATGGCTCACTACCTGATAGATATCCGGCAGATGGGTTCCGTGAAGCACCAGATTAGCACATTAAGCAACCAGTTGTCCGGGAAATTTAATATCAGGGATAAATGTGTAATCCCGCATATCACACTGGTCGGGCCTTTTTCAACCCAGGACGAAGAAAAACTCGTCGAAGATTTCACGAGAATATGTGCGGATCAGAAGATGATCCCGAAATATGAGGTCGGTGGTTATGGATTTTTTGACGATACGAGGGTTGTTTTTGTTTCAATTACTCCCGACGAAACACTGAAACAATTCAGGTACCTGCTGTCCCGGACAATCTCCCCCTACTGCTCATTACGGAACTATGACCTGGATTCCGCTGAAGGATTCATGTTCCACTCTACGCTCGCCATGAAACTTGACTGGCTCACGTTCCACAGAATAAAATGGTATGTCAGGGGGAAGGAAAAAGTCGTGTACCGGCACCACCCGATCAGGGTAACATTGCTCCGGAACTCAAAAATTGTCTGCGAATATGATTTTATCCAGAAAAGGATGCTGACCGGAAAACAGGCGATGAGTAAGGCAACACGGATGCGTGATTATGATATTCTTAAAGTGTGGGCTGACGGGAGTTGGGAATCAGAATACAGGCGTCCGTGATCTCCTGAAGTGACCCATATCTTTCGACGGATTTCAACGCAAGTGCCGGCAACCGTGTTGCAGGGAAAAAATTGACTGGCTGGTACCAGTCCATCCGGTCAGGTCCGTGTAAACGGGCCTAACTCTTTTGAGGTAAACCCGGTGACAGATCCTGACGGGGCCGTTGCAAAGGTAAGATAGCCGACCTGGTCGTCCGGGTTCGGGAATGACAGGTACCAGGTGTTGTTTGTCACGTGCATGAGGGTCCCGGGGTACTTGCCCGGCCCGATCCCGAAGGTCATATTCCCTGCATCCGGGCCCTGGTTCAACCTGCATGGTCCCGTACAGGTCGCTCTTGTAAATTCCCGCGATCGCTGACGGGCTGATCGTTGCCGGGCCTGCATCTGCGGGCCGTTCGACGGATTTGATGAGCGAGTTCCACCCTGCCTGGTTGATCTTTTCCCTGGCCTGCAGGTCAACCCCGCTCTTCCCGATGTACCGCTCGAGGAACTCGTCCCGGACCGCTTCCGGGAAGACCGTCAGCTGCTTATTGGCAATGACGACAAGGCCGGTCTTCTTTCCGGGGATCAGGATCACGATCGAGCGGACCCCGTCAAGGGCGCCGTTCTTCTCGATGACCCGTTCGCCAAGGAAGTTGTACGAGTCGCTGCCAAGCCCGACTGCCCCGTTCAGATCGTTAAGAGGACCCCCGTGGCCCGCCACAAGGCTCGCAGCATGGATCTCTTTAACCGTTTCTGGTGTGAGGACCTGCTTACCGTCAACTGAACCCTCGTTGAGCATCATCCGCAGCCATTGTGTCATGTCCCGGCCGGTAGAGACCACCTGGCCGGCAGCGGGGAACCCTGCCTTTTCAAGGGGTATGGTGTGGACATCCCCGCCTGTGCCTCCATGTCCGGAGACGTGGTTATCATCGAGATACAGGGTCTCCGGGTGAGCTCCTGACCGCGTCATGCCGAGCGGCCGGATGATGCGGGCATCGGTCAAGTCCTCCCAGCTCCGGTTGTCCACGGCAGCAGCAGCTTCCCCGGCGATAAAGAACCCTGCATTCGAGTAAATGTACTTCTCCCGGAAACTGGTACCCGGTTCTAAGTAGCGCATCCGCTCCAGCATATCGCTGTTGGAATACCCGAGCCTGCCCAGCAGGTCGCCATCGTAGGCCCGCAATCCCGTGCGGTGGGCGAGGAGGTCGCGAAGGGTCGCGTGCTCACCGGCGTACGTGTCTTTTAACGCAAAGCCCGGCAGGTAGGTGACAACAGGTGTGTCCCAGTCCAGTTTCCCCTCGTCGACGAGGGAGCCGACCGCACCGGCGGTGACATACTTGGAGACCGATGCGATCTGGAAGCGGGTGTCGGGATCAACCTTTCCGGGTTTCCCGATCTCCCGGACACCGTAACCCTTTCAGGTACACGACGGTATCGTTCTCGACAATCCCGACAACGGCACCCGGTACTTCGTATTCCGCCATTTTCGCGGTGACAAAATTATCGAAGCCATCGAGTTTTCCGGTTGCCTGTGGTGTATCTGGTACAACCGGCAAAAAAGACCATGCCGGTCAAAACGAAGGCGAAAAGGAACAGGAATACGTATCGCAGGGCAGGGTTGTTCATGCAGGGGGTTGAGATTACGTAACGAAATATCTTATGATTTGTATTATCTGCGACAGACACTAAATTTTTAAAAAACCTCGAACGATCCCCAGGACAGACCGCTGAGATTGCCGCAAAATCCTATCCCTGGTGAAAACCGGTCCGGGTACGCTTGATCGGTTGGGAGTAACGTCTGATCTTCGGGTCACCCAATCATAAAAAAAGGATTTGTTGAAATCCTTGCATATTTTAAAAAAAGGAGAATACGTTGACAGGAGGGGGGTTTCACCCCTTCCCTGTCCCACCCCCCCATAAGATATTCATAGGCAGGGTTAAATTGGGGCATTCAAGAAAATTTCAGAGGTTTGGAGATTATCCCCTATCCCAACCGGGGTCGCCACAGCGGCGGAGCGGAGCCCCGGGAGCGTGACAAACTGTTGTATAATCTAATCTGCAAGATCGATTTGAAAGGGTTTCAACAGAACCTAAAAAAAATATATCCGGTTCTTCACGCCACCTTTATCTGACTCGTCAGTACGAGCCTTCCATGGTATACATCTTCAGTCCGTTGACCTTTCCGGCTGCGTCACGGGTGAATATGTATGCATCGGCTGACTCCGGTGTCACAAAGAACGTGTCATTGCCCTCATGGAAGAGTTCGACCTTTTTATCACCGGGCATAACCGCATCGTAAAACAGGCGGTTGCCATCAGTATAAACCGTGATCGTCCATGATTTCTCCCATACCGGTGCATATGTCCCGGTATATTCCGCCAGCGCTCCTGCGGTCAGCGGCACGGCCTTCCGGTCGATCCGTCTGGGGCAGGGAATATGGCTCGTTAAAGACAATCGTCGGGAGGTCTTTTACGAGCGTGACTACCGGTGTCCTGTCATGGTTCGTCAGGAACATAATACTCACATCCTCGTCCGGATAGTACAGTGTCTGCGAGATAAACCCGAAATTGCGCCCGCTAAAGCCGATGTAGGTGCGGTTCATTAATTTCCCGCTTTCAATCCCGTAATGGTTTTCCACCATCGCAGCGGTTGACTGCGGAGAAAGGATCGTTCCCGGTGTATTGAAGGCACGTATCCACCGGAACATGTCTTCGGTCGTGGAATGGATGGCCCCGGCGCCCCATGAGTTGTGGATGTTCTGGAGGTCGTAGTGGACCTGTTTTCCGTTCATCGTGGTATACCCGGATGCACGGTTGGAAAAGACGTCCCGGGCATTGTCCTGCCCGCTGCTGTTCATGCCGAGTGGCCGGAAGATATTCGTTTTCAGGTAATCGTCGTATGACATGCCAGAAGCCCGCTCGATGATGTAACTCAGGGTGATATAGCCGTTATTGGAATACGTATAGCCTGATCCCGGTTCAAAGGTGAGCGGCAGGGCTGAAACCCGGTCCATAATTTCCGGGAGTGTGAGATCTGCACGATCGGTGAGGGAGAACGCCCCGTCTGACTGGATCCCCGCGGTATGGTTCAGGAGGTGGTAAATCCGGATGTCCTTCCAGTTCGTGGCATTGGGGATATACATCGTGACCGGGTCGGTGACATTCAGCCGCCCCTGTTCCTGGAGCTTCATGATGGCTGCCGCGGTGAGCTGTTTGGTGTTCGAACCGATGGGGAAGACGGTCTGTGGCGTATTGGGGACTGAGAACTCGTATTCTGCCATACCATATCCTTTCGAGAGCAGTACGGTATTGCCACGTGCCACGAGCACCGTTCCGCTGAACCTGCCGGCATCCGCAAGTGCCGTCATATAGTCGTCGATCTTCCGGGATGTCGCCGCATCAGGAGTCCGTTGAGCGGCGGAACCGGAACCGTCGTTGTCACGACAGGTGTTACCGGTACTTTCTGATGCTGATCAGCGACTGCTGGGTGCATCCTGCAGCAAGGATCACGGTAATTCCGATAAAGATAAAGAGGACAGGATGTGTCGCGGACATGGTGGAAACATTCCGAATGTTGATTTAAATAATACTAAATTGTTGCTTTTTTGGTTTTTGTTAATTTGTCGGGGAATAACAAGAATACTCGCATAATCTTCTGGAATCAGGGTCGGAATGACGAGATACGTCATTCATCAATTCATTCAATGAATTCGCAGGGAGCCATTTTTCGTCACCGATAATTATGTCTGAGTAAAAAAAACTGCTTTAGTATGAAACTGGCTGATGAACAGCCGCCCTGTTACCAAGGACTTTTCTGGCGTCTTTAGCCTGTGACAGGATGACCATCAGGACCGTTGAAACCCGGACGGATTTAGTAATGGAGTCGTAATATCCACCGACGAGATCCAACTGGTATTCCGGGATACGTCCAACCCATAGACTATCTCAATTGATTCTTTGAAAAGGTCAAAATAGAAAAAAAATGAACTTTCAATTTTTCCGGATGGGGCGTTACTAATAATTTGCAATTGTCCCACAGTCACCTGGCTGCGATTGGCTCTAAACCATGCCTGATGCCGGGGAATCGGGCATATCGCAGCCCCTCGCGCGATCCGGACTAAACCTTTAAAAAGTGTTATTTCCCGTTTTGGCAAGGTTCACAAATCGGCATCGAATATTGTTGGCCCGGATCCTGGGTCGGATGGACAGCAAGATATGACTTGAGGACGCCAATCCCCTGGTCCATGGTCTCGATAAATGCTGCGGACCAGATATACTGGTGGCAGATCCCCGTATCAGCGCACTGGCTTCTCCTTCGGATGCAGCCATGTAAAAGTCAGGGGTGTCGGTTACCATGGAGCACTCGCAAATGGTGTAGTTGGCTGCTTTCCGGTCCACATTAATGTCCGCACCAGGGTCCGCCGGAGGCACATAGCACTTCATGTCCAGGCAGTTTGCCCATAAGGGGGCGTTACAGGGCTTAAGGATGATGCTGCCGGTATAGTTGGGGTCTATATAGCGATTTGGGATCTTATTCTCATCCCTTGGAACCGAATTAATAAACGAATAGGTCGAGGTAAGGTGGGCGACTGCAGCTCCTGAAGGGATCATCCACCCGTCCTTTACCGAATAATACAGGCCTGTGGGTTGGCGCTCGCTGCATGTCGAGGTACCGAGCGAAACCCCGTCTTCGATGAAACAGGAACAAATGGCTTTTGTCGGGTCCGATTCCATAGGCTCACACTTTGCAACCGTGCAGAGGCCGTACGGCTGGTCGCAGACCGTCTGAGGCAGGGGTGGGCTGTTCGGTCCAACAATAATGAGGTTCTTCCGGACCGAGGAATTCCCGACCATGCTGCCGGTTGCGGGGTTATTTTTCATGACGGTCAGTGTAACCGTGTAAGTACCGTTATTGCGGTAGGTATGCACAGGATTTGGCCCTGTCGAATTGACCCCATCCCCAAAGTCATAATTATAATATGTCGGGTTGCCACTTGACCGGTCTGTAAAAGTAACGGATAATGGAGCCTGCCCCCGGACAGGCGATGCTGTGAACTGTGCTAGTGGCGCAATGAACGGAACCGTCCCTACCGTAATGACATTTTGTTTGATCGTACTGGTCGTCATGACCGAATTCGATGTCCGGTTGTATTTAGTAATTGTCAGGGTGATGCTGTAGATTCCCGGGTACCGGTAGGTGTGCATCGGATTCGGGCCGGATACGCTGACACCGTCCCCGAAGTCATAATTATACCGGGTCGGGCTGCCAATGGACTTATCGGTGCATTTCACGGTCAGGGGAGGCTGTCCGCGTGTTGGTGTAACGGTGAAATCCGCAAGGAACGTTGGTTTAGGAACATTATTTACCGTGATATATTCGCTTTTCGCCGTGGTTTCATTCTGGCAGGCACTGTTCGCTTCCTGGAGACTGACCGTGTAGACACCGCCAGTGGTGTAGGTATGGACCGGGTCTGATTCAGAAGAGGTGGTCCCGTCGCCGAAACTCCAGTTCCAGGTCTCGGGAACCCCTATAGAAGAACTGGTAAACCCGACTGTCAGGGGCGGGGAGGATGCTTCTGTTACATTGGCTGTGAAATCAGGAATCAATGGCTCCTCGGGTTGGGAGAGGTTGGCGTACAGGTTGATGACCTCGTCCTGGTGGGGGTACTGGGAATTGTTCTGTGTCAGGGCGAAATACCCACATTCCTTCACAGTGAATGTCCAGACGGGCGTGCAGGTCAGACAGGTCTGTACCAACAGGGTGCCGTTCTCAATTTTACCTACGTACCAGTCACCGTTGAAATATACATCCGCACCTTCCGCGTTTGAATGGATCAGGTAATACCCTTTACCGCCACCGGTGATGACGGGGGGTGGATCGGCAGGTGAAAGGTTGGCAGGTACTATCACCGGTACAGATCCCTGTAGGTGCCGTTTCAGCATGTACCATCGGCATAAAACCGGTAAAAACTGCTAAACAGAGAATAACAGGGATACAAGAACCTGCCAGGTTTCGCAGGAATACACTGCTTTCGTGAGAACCACACATAAATGGGTGATATAGCGTTCATTAATAATAAGACCCGCAGCAGGATTTCAGGGTCTTAATCGTGGAAACCTTTTTTGCTACAGGGGGAAGATCATGACGAAAATGCTCCTTTTTTGATTCAAAAAAAAATGGTATTCTCTGGTGCCCGGAATGACCGGTACTTCGTCCTTAATCCTCCTCATTCTCTCAGGACAACCTGCCTTGATCCCACGTACCGGCCTGCGCCGAAGTAGCCAGTTCCCGTCCACGTCGGTTATGTAGCTGATCTTGAGTTAAGTCTCGTTGGTAGCAGGGTTGACCGAGTAATAATCTACCAGGCCGCTGCCCCTCCGGGCAGCATCAACCATCTCCCGTATGTGGTAGGTGTCAGGGGGGGCCGTCACATTGATGCAGTTCTGGCCGATCTGGTCCGGACGGTAGGGCCATGCAAGCACCGTACCGTTGTAATCGTAGGCAAAGACATAGAGGTCCTCCCTGAGAACCGGCCGATACTTTCACCCGTTGAAATTATGATGGTCGTAACAGTTCCGGATAAACTCCTGCTTCCGGTGCTTACTCGCGTTCAGCGGCGGTTTAAGGTAACCGATCTCCGGGGTCTGCAGGGCCGGGCAGAATGGGCAAAGGGCGGCATCGACATCGTTTGCCTTCTCCCGGACCGGGCAGTAGTATACTCCGTCAATGACCTCCACCTTGTCCCCGCCGGGAAACGGCATCCCGACCGGGTGACCGGGGAGTCCCTGCACAAACATGCAGAAGCCTGCGAGCAGGAATTTCAGGAACCGAAGCCGGACCTGGCCCTCCTCCCCGGAAGAGCACTGCACCGCGACCATCTTCCAGTAATCGCCCGCATCCGCCGCAAGAGGTTCCTTCATCCGGGCGAAATTCTTCAGTTCATGCATACGCATGAGTGCCTGGTACGTCCCGTGGAGGTGGCCGGTGATCGTCTCCTCCAGTTTTTTCCGGTACTCCGGGTTGAAGTCCTGGATTGTTTCAGAGAAATTCCACCGCATCTGCTGGATGTCACGGGGCGAGTATGCCAGGACGATGGCCGAAATGGCCTGGCCGAGTTCGCCCCTGGTCGTCTTCGAGCCAAGCGTTTTACATTCACCTGCGATCATTTTGCAGTCCATTATCAGGAGCTCCGTATGGGGGTGAGGTTTATTGTTGTTCATTCTTATCTGCAAGCCGGATATTTAATAATTGGACCTGGTATCCGATTGAAAAAACGGTGATTATTTCCCTGTTCCACACGGGTCACAAAAGGGGCATCGCGTATTGTTGCACGGGATCCACCAGGTGTAAAATGTAACAATCTGCTCCTTCCGGGATAACCCGGTAATTTGAATCTCGGTGCCGTAAATCACGGCCGGAAATTCTCGTTTTCAGGTTGAAAGTCGCCTAAAAAATGTGGGTATCAGTTACCACGGACAACAATGAAATCCTTTATAATTGATGAATTGGTAACCAATGTCCCACTTGAGGCATCGTTTTTAATTACCGTCAACGTAACCGTAAAATTGCCCGGATAGCGGTAAATATGGACTGGATTTTGCCCGGTCATATTAGTCCCGTCACCGAAATCATAATTGTAAAAAGTCGGGTTCCCGGTGGAATGATCAGTGAAACTGACCGTCAAGGGTACTGTTCCGCTCACCGGGTCTGCCGTGAAGCTCGCGATCGGGGGTGTGAACGGGATGGTACCGACCGTGATTATGTTCGTTTTGGTTTTGCTGCTGCTGATTACGGAACCTGTTACCTTATCGAACTTTGTTATTGTCAGGGTGATGGTATAGGTACCCGGTAAACGGTAGGTATGGGTCGGGTTTGGCCCGGTTGCATTTACACCGTCACCGAAATTATAGTTGTACCTGGTCGGGCTGCCAATGGACAGGTCCCTGCATGTAACGGTCAGGGGTGGCTGTCCGCTTGTCGGGGTGACGGTGAAATCTGCCTGGAACGTGGGTCTGGTGCCAACCGTGATGTAGTCTGGTTTGACCATAGTGCTGTTCTGGCAGGCGCTGTTGGTTTCCGAAAGACTGACCGTATAGGCCCCTTCAGCGGTGTAGGTATGTAACGGGTTCTCCTCCTCTGAATATGTACCGTCCCCGAAACTCCAGTTCCAGGTCTCTGCGATGCCAATTGAATGGCTGTTGAACCCTACCGAAAGCGGGGCAGGACCTGTGGTTGTATTGCTGTCGAAATCGGCAATCAGTGGTTCCTTCGGGGGAGTAAGGTTGGCATACAGGTCGATGGTCTCATTCTGGTGCGGGTACCGGGTGTTGTTCTGCGTCAGGGCGATGTACCCGCATTTTTTAAGGGTAAATGTGTAGACGGGTGGGCATGGGATACACGTCTGGACGAGCAGGGTACCATTCCCGGCAGTAACCCCCTCATACCAGTCGTTGAAATAAACCTCTGCACCTTCCACGTTCGAATGGACCAGGTAATATCCCTTACCGCCACCGTCAATGACGGGAGTGGAGCCGATAGCGTAGAGGTTTTTATCATTGCTCCCGAAGTAGATGACACCGTTTACAATTGCCGGGCTGGAACTCACCGATCCACCGGTCGTATAATTCCAGAGGAGAGCCCCGGTTGCTGCGTTGAGAGCGTACATGGTTATTGTCATTGCTCCCGAAGTAGACGACGCCGTTTGCAATTGCGGGGCTGGAAGATACCCGGTTTTCGGCCGTGTAATTCCAGAGGAGAGCCCCGGTTTCTGCGTCGAGTGCGTACGTGTTATTGTCATTGCTCCCGAAGTAGACGACCCCGTTTGCGATTGCCGGGCTGGAACTCACGGATCCACCGGTCGTATAATTCCAGAGGAGAGCCCCGGTTTCTGCGTTGAGGGCATAGAGGTTTTTATCACTGCTCCCGAAATAGACGACACCGTCTGCAATTGCGGGGCTGGAAGATATCTGGTTTCCGGTTGTATAGTTCCAGATAAGGCCCCCTGTTTCTGCATTGAGGGCGTAGAGGTTCCTGTTGGCGTTACCGATATAGACGATACCATTTGCCACGGCCGGGCTGGAATAGACCCCGGGATCGCCAGGATAGTTATTCATGGTATAGTTCCAGACGAGGGTTCCCGTGGCCGCGTTGATCGCATACAGGTTGCCGTCAAAATTACCGATATAGACGATACCATTTGCCACAGCCGGGCTGGAACTCACACTGGTCCGTGTCATATGACGTGATGGTACCGTATAGTTCCAGAGAAGTGTACCGGTCATCGCGTCGAGCGCGTAGACCTTGTTCCGGTAACCCCCCAGGTAGACGACACCGTCCGCCACTGCCGGGGTGGAACTTACCCAGTTATTGTCAAAGTCAGTGAAATTCCAGATGCGGTCCCCGGTGCTCGCGTCAATGGCGTAGAGGTTGTTGTCATGGCTTCCGACATAGACGATCCCGTTTACAATTACCGGGCTGGAAGTCACCGCGTCTCCGGTCGTGTAGTTCCAGAAAAGCGTCCCGTCCGGTAGGAATCCCCCGTTGTCATACACGCCGGAATTGTAGATATCTGACCGGAACTTCCAGGCCTTTGCCCCGGAGGGCTTGTCGGTGACCGACAGGAATAATGTGTTGGACAATTCCCCGTAGGAACTGTCATAGACGGTGATACCGACATGTCGCGGGTATGCAATCTTATCAGCGGGGACTGCCATGGTCAGGTGGTCCGGCTGGAGGTACTGCGTCGTCTGGGTCTCGCCATTCCAGAGAATGGTGCTGGCCTGCGTAAATCCTGTGCCGTAGACGTCGAGGGTAAAGCCAGGACTGCCTTCCATTACATCCGCCGGATCGATCTGCGACAGCGAAAGAACACTGGTGGTTACCGTCTGGTTCACCCAGGTCTGGTTGACCTGCCCCTTCGTCGCGACGGTCCTCGTCCCGATCGTGTACGTTGCAGATGGAGAGAGCCCGGTGGCGGTGAAGGTCTGTGTCCCTTTTGTCACGTTCCCCTGGAATACCCCGTTGAGGTATACCATGACATGGGAGAAACCGACCGTTGTGGGATCGGTCCAGGCCCAGGTGATCCGGAGCTGCTGCGTGGTGGTGGTGTGGAGGTCGGTCACACTCTCCGGCGGCTCGTCAGGGTACGATCCGAACGCGTAGAGATTGCTGTCGTCGCTTCCGAAATAGACCATCCCGTCAGCGACAGCAGGGCTGGAATATACGGACCATTCCCCTGTCTGGTAATCCCAGAGGAGCGCACCTGTCGACGCGTCCAGTGCGTGGAAGCTCTTCCCCTCATCAAAATTTGAATTACCTATATAGACGACACCATTCGCGACCGCCGGGCTTGAAGACACGGAATCCCCGGTTGCGTATTTCCAGAGGAGTGCTCCGGTGGACGCATCGAGTGCGTAGACGCTGCCGTCATTGCTGCCAACGTAGACGATACCGTTTGCCACAGCAGGGCTGGAGGTCACATCGTCCCCGGTTGCGTATTTCCAGAGGAGTGTCCCGGTCGATGCATTGAGTGCGTAGAGGCTGTCATCATTACTGCCCACGTAAACGACACCGTTCGTGACCGCCGGGCTGGACCTTACTTCGTCCCCCGTAGTGTAATCCCAGAGAAGTGCCCCGGTGAACGCATTGAGTGCGTAGATTTTGCCATCCCAGCTGCCGAAGCAGACAGCACCGTTCGTGACCGCCGGGCTGGAGGTCACATCGTTCCCGGTCGTATAATTCCAGAGGAGTGTCCCGGTCGATGCGTTGAGTGCGTAGATATTGTCATCACGACTTCCGGCATAGACGATACCGTCCGCCACTGCCGGGCTTGATAAAACGCTGTCAGCGGTCGTATAGTTCCAGAGTAATGCCCCGCTGCCAGCGTCAACCGCGTAGATATTGTTGTCCCATCCCCCCGCATAGACGACACCGTTCGCGACCGCCGGGCCGGTCTGTATCCCCGGTTCAGCCGCGAACTTCCAGCGGAGCGCCCCGCTGCCGGCGTCAAGTGCATAGAGGAATCCATCGTTACCCCCGATGTAGATCGTACCGTCCACAACCGCGGGGCTGGACCTCACCACATGACCTGTACCGAATTTCCAGATGAGGTCCCCCGCCGGCCTCTTCCCCCCATCGTCGTACACCCCGGTGTTCTGGTTGTCGGCATGGAACTTCCACCCCGGAGCGGCTGCCACGGGTGCGGCGACCAGCGTACCTACCAGGAGGAGCAGGAAAAGCCACCGGAGCAACGGCGGCTTCGTATGTTGTGATCCTACTGTGTTACTTTCCGGTTTACCGGGTACAACCTGTATTGATGACATGAAAATCCAGATCTCCGGGCACTGAGTGAAGATTTTCCCCCGCTGCCAATGATTAAAATCAGCATACGTTTAAGATAAGTCTTTCTGGATTGGATCTAAGACCCCGATCAGGCAAATCATGAGTAATGAAGACTTGTCAGAAACATTCGTGATTTGAACATTTCCATTTCCTGAGTCATGGACCGAGGCCCCTACCCGGTGATGTTTCATCAGGATGGGTTCTTGAGGCATTTTTCATCAGGACTTTCCCAGGTTTTCGTATGTGGTGCCGGATATTCGTTTAAGGTGGGTAAACCCGGATGAACTACAGGATTTTAACAGAGGATATAACATCTATTGTTTGATTATATGCTAGTATGGACTTCAATGACCTGCTAAAGAAGTATCAACGGATTATTTATATGATCCTCATCATTCTTTTTGCGGTTATTGTCACATTCTCGGTTATCCAGACTGATTATCCTGGTATTCAACACGGTAGTAATCGATACCCCCTATGTTTTTGAAAATCACGAACTATTGGATCTTTTTGGGTATTTCCTCCTGGTTTTAATTGGGGTGGAACTTCTGGCGTCGATACACTGCATATATAAATGAAAAGGTCATCCATGTCGAGATCGTCGTGGTGATCGCGATCATCGCGATAGTCAGGGGGGTAATTCTGTTGGAGCCCGGCAAAATGGACGCTCTGGTTATGTTTGCGATCGCGGCGATCATTTTTGCACTCTCCTCAGGGTATTATTTCCTTAAAAGAGGTGGAATCCGGAATCCATAGAAAGATCCCCTCTCCTGTATCACAGTTCTATTTTCTGGCAGCGAGGATGTAGTAAGTCTTCCCCGGTGCAAATCTCCGGAACCAGGGCTGTTGTGATTTCTGCATCTCCTGGATGTACATCAAATCCCGGCAGCAGATGCCGGTGAACCCTGCGTCTTTTAAGTCGGATATCATTGTCTCCTCGGGTACTCCCCCGTCATAGGGGAGCTGGCTCCGGAGTTCTTCATCATAATGGCCGCCATGGGTATGACCAAACAGCTTCGCCAGCCCGTCGCTTACTCTCCGTTTCGCCTGGATTGATAAGCTTCCGTTCTTCCAGATACCGTCGATGACGAGCAACATGCCCCCTTTTTTCAAGACACGGTGCCACTCTTTCAGGGCTGTCTGCGGGTGAGGAAGGGTCCAGAGGAGGTGCCGGGTGACAACCACGTCAAACGATCCGTCATTAAAAGGCAGATGTTCTGCATCTCCGGTCCGGAGCTCTATCGAAAGGTTTTGCACTTTTGCTTTCCCGCGTGCTTTTGCCATCATCTCTTCCGAAAGGTCGACCCCGGTAACCTGGTGTCCCATTTCCGAAAACAAGAGGCCGATAACACCTGTTCCGCACCCGACGTCGAGTACCTTTTGTGGCGATTCGGGGATGTTCCCGGCCAGTTCCCTTTTCCATGCGTCTTTCTCAGCCTGGGTCCCTATCCCATGGCCCGGACAGCTGTCATATCTGCTGGACGACTGGTCCCAGCTCTTCCGGATGGCATTCTTGATCTCGTCGTCGATCATATTGCACCCTGTCGTATATCCTGCGCTATCATAATTTATCAGAGGTCTGGATGAATCTTTCATTCATTCCGCCAGTCAAAGTCCGGACGTATCCTTAAAAATATCTGCCGGGGGAATAAATTTCCACGACGGTACCGTTTCCATTATCCGGCTGCCAGGGTCACTCTTCGAAACAATAATGTCCGGGAACTATCAATCACTCCTGAATTCATCGTTGTGAGGCCGGTCATGCCATCCCCTGAAATTCTGACGAATGCATCTGCTGCCTCCCTTGAGCGTTTTCTTGCACAGAGAGCGGAAAGTTCCCTTGTGCTCCGCTCCAATGCCCGTTCGGCCGGCCTGGAAGACCATGGCCGTATCCTTGAAGGCACCTATGCGGCATTCATGGAAAAGGATGAAGTAGCGGGGGTTGTTGCGCATTACTGGAATGGCATGGTATTTCTCCAGGCTCCGGAACGGGCCGGCGAGCTTGTACGTGCAGCGAAGGCTGCTTCGGGTAGGGAAATTGCCGGTCTGGCCGGCCCGTGGAATCAGGTGCAGGATGCCCTTGATGATCTGGACTTGTCACACGACTCCCTTGCAAAGAACGGCCGGGAAGCTCTATTCTCGCTCATGCTCGATGCAGTCAGGATCCCTGAGCAATTACGGTCTGGTATTGCATTCTGCCGGAATCCGCTTGACGATGAATTGGCAACGCTTGTAAGATGGCGTATGGCTTATTGCAGGGAATGCCTGGGTACGGGACCGGGAGATACTCTTGAATATGAAACCCGTCAGATCATCGATCACCTCCAGAAAAACCATAACCACTGGGTCCTTGAAACAGACGGGGAGATCGTCGCCACTTCCGCGTTCAATGCTGTGGTTCCTGATATGGTGCAGGTTGGTGGGGTATATACCCCACCGGAGTACCGCAACAGGGGTTTTGCCCGCTCGGTTGTGGCGGGGGCATTGATGGAAGCGATGAGCAGAGGAGTCCGACAGGCAATTCTGTTTACGGGAAATGACATGGCTGCAGCGAGAAGTGTCTACACCGCCCTCGGGTTTACAGAGATTGGGGAGTACGGCCTGGTGATCCTTAAGATTTAATGGCAATTGGAAGGAATACCTGTTTATAAGGCTGCTTTTCTAAAAACTAATCTTCACCGGTATCCCTGTTTTTGAGAGACACGGGTGTAACAGAGGTTCCTTTTACCCTGCTATTTCAGAAAGAAGTCTCCGGAGGCCCGGTTCGGCATCCGGGCTCAACATGTAAATTTTGTGTTTTGAACGGTAATAAGAATCGATAAGCCCGCCCTCCTTCAGCACCTTCAGGTTATACGAGATAAGGTTTTGCGGCTCTTCGAGCACATAGTAAAATTCGCAGACACAATGGTCACGTTTAAGGAGAAGGATCACGATATTGAGCCTGAGTGGATGACTGAGCAGTTTCATCATCCGGTTGAAAACCGGGACTTTTTCGGCGGATAACGCCTCTTTCTCGCACCGCAGTTCATCTTCCCAGTCGCTCCGGAGGGCACAGTCTGCGGGACAGCAGCGGGCAGAAGCCATGTATACAACAAGGATTTTCCCGAACATAATACGTTTGGGAATAATCAATGCGGGACAGTTAAAGGTGGTCTTTGGTTTTCAATTATTTTTGAAATCCGGTTCAACGATATATATGGGTAACGGCCCCATGCTTCCCCATCAAAGGACGTGAAAAATGGACTATGAAACGGTAAAAATTGAGAAAGTAACGGGAAAATGCCCGGCATGCGAAAACTATGCTGGAATAAACTCCACATCACCGCCGAAAATTGCAGTCATGGCCTGCGAAGGGGCATGTGCACGGGGAGAAGTCGCACGAAGGGCGGCTAACCTGGTAACTCACCGGCTCGCACGGGAAGATACGGTACGAATCTGTCTCGGGGGAGCGTTTACCAAGGATACCGGGCAGCGAAATCTCGTGAGGAGGGCTGAGAAAGTGATCGCAATCGAAGGGTGTTTCCTCAACTGTTCCTCACGGATGATGGCCGGTGTACTGCCGGAAGTACAACCCGTTATATTAAGGGCTGACCTTGTCCACGAGGTCGACCTCCCGTTCGGGATTGATGAGGTGCCGGACGAGATGTTTACCGTATACGCGTACAGGGTGGCGGAACAGGTCGTAAAAGAACACGTAACAAAATCCTGTTGTGGCGATAATTCAGGTCGGAAATCCGGATGTTCGGCCGGTGGATGTGCCCCGGTTCTAACTTTAAATAAAGCCGAATAACCAAATATCAAAAAAAATCATTTCTTTTTCTTCCGGGGTTCATTGCAACACAAGGGACTGGATTTGAGTACAGTATCCCCGCGGTCCTGTTTTACGATACTATATTCCTTTCCCTTTCCGGTGAGACTGTATATGATCCAGCTCCCTTTCTGTTCTCCAGCGATCAGGCCCGCTTTTTTGAGTGCGCTGAGATGATACGACAGTTTGGAATCGGAAATTCCGATAATTTCCCTGATGACGCAGACGCAGAGGGGCTGGAAGGAGAGCAGCTGAATTATTTTGATCCTGATCAGGTCTGACAGGGCCTGGTGGATTCCGGCAAGATCTTCCAGTTCCCTGTTACCGGGAAGCCGTGATACAAGGCCTTCCAATCCTCCTGTCCTGTCCAGTTCTTCCTGGATGGCGGGTGGGATGGGTGATGGTTCTTTCGTGACAGGGCCAGTCATTTCAAAAATATATGAAATGATAAACTATATTACTCTTCACACCAAGACTTCAATAAAAGTTGAAATCAGTGATCAGCATGAACCAGCAACAATCATCCTGTAATTGTGGATCGGAAGGAAAAACAACCATCCTTTATTCCTGTTCCGGCCTGGGGTCGAACGTCGGACAATTATCCAACGCTGCGGCCGCCCGCCTGACCAATGAAGGGTTCGGAAACGGATCGTGCCTTGCAGGCATCGGAGGGACCGTCGAAAGACTCATCGGGAGTCGGAAAATCGGCAAACAGGCGGGTTGTCATCGATGGCTGCCCGATGGCCTGTGGAAAGAAAATTATGGAAACACAGGGACTTGACCATCGACGACTACGTGATTATCACCGACCTTGGCATTGAAAAGGTCCCGGGACCGGCATTTGCTGAACAGGATCTTGAAACGGTCGTCCATGCAGTGAAACGCCAGAATATATAAGAACACAATGACTGAACAGTGGTCTGAAAAAATCAACTTACGCAGGGAAGGTGCCATTTCATGATCCCGGATTTTCTGCAGATATTCGCCGACTGGCTGACCTACACGGTAATGGGGATGACCGCTGGAAGCCCGCTCGCATCGTCGGTCAATTTCTTTATCTACGATTCGATCAAGGTGACCGCTCTCCTCGCAATCATCGTGTTCTGTGTGGGTGTCATCCGGACCTTCATTACCCCGCAGAGGGTGAAGAAATGGGTTGGCGGGAAGAACGGAAGGGGTTGGGAAACGTTCTTGCGGCGCTGCTCGGAATTCCGACGCCGTTCTGTTCCTGTTCAGCGGTCCCCCTCTTTATCGGGTTTGTGGAATCCGGCGTTCCGTTGGGGATCACGTTCTCATTCCTGATTGCATCGCCCCTGATTAATGAAGTTGCCGTGGCCATGTTGTTCGCCCTCTTCGGGTGGCAGATTGCAGTCCTCTATATCGTTTCCGGCCTGATTATTGCCATTGTTGCGGGCATCATTATCGGCAGGCTTCACCTCGAAAACCAGGTCGAAGAGTTTGTCTACAAGTGTAAAATGTATGACAACCCCGATAAGCCGATGACCTGGCGTGACCGGTTTGACTTTGCCGTCGGCGAGTCAAAAAGTATCACGGTTAAAGTCCTGCCTTATATCCTCATCGGCATCGCGATCGGTGCGATAATCCACGGCTATGCCCCGGCGGATTTCCTGGTGAATATCGCGGGACCAGATAATCCCCTTGCTGTCCCGATAGCGGTACTGATTGGGATCCCCCTCTACTCGAATGCTGCCGGGATGCTCCCGATCATGCAGGTGCTCACCTCGAAAGGAATGGCCCTCGGGACTGCGCTCGCGTTTATGATGGCGGTCGTCGGGCTCTCGCTCCCGGAGATGATCATTCTCAGGCGGGTCATTAAGATCAAGTTAATCGCGATATTTGCGGGAATACTGTTTGTAGCCATTACCCTGACAGGGTTACTCTTTAACGCTATATTGGGATAAATCGATAAAGGAGATGGATTATGACAAAACCAGATGAGGCCCTGAACGCTTTCCAAAGCGGCTTTACCTGCTCTGCGGCGGTATTCTCTGCATTTTCCGAAGACCTGGGGCTGGATACCGGGACCGCCAGGAAGATCGCCTGCGGTTTTGGCGGAGGGATTTCAAAGACCGGTAATATATGTGGTGCGGTATCAGGAGCGGTTATGGTGATTGGCCTTAAATATGGGAAAATGTTGCAGGGGGATGATGCTGCGACCGATAAGACCAGGACGATGGTCAGGGAATTTATCCGTGAATTTACCGCGAGGAATGGTTCTGTCAACTGCACGGACCTGCTCGGGCTCAACCTTGGAAATCCGGATGAGTATGCAAAGGCACGAGATAACAGGCTTTTCGCAACGTTATGCCCGGCTCTCGTCAGCGATGCCGTTACTATCCTTGAAACACTACTTGAAAACGCAGGAGGTGAGCCCGCTGAATACCCCGGTTAAACGGCTTTCACTCCTGGATACCTACCTTACACTCTGGATTTTCCTCGCGATGGTTATCGGAGTGGGAATCGGGTATTTTATCCCCGGAGTTCCGACGGCTATTACCAGCATGTCGGTTGGTACAACTTCTGTCCCCATCGCAATCGGCCTCATATTAATGATGTACCCACCGCTGGCAAAAGTGAAGTACGAGGAACTGGGCAATGTTTTCAAGGAAAAGAAGGTCTTCGGGCTTGCATTCTTCCTGAACTGGGTGATTGCACCAGTAGTCATGTTCGCCCTCGCAGTCTTATTCCTCCGCGACCAGCCACCCCTGATGTATGGGCTTATTCTCGTCGGGATCGCCCCTTGCATTGCAATGGTTATAGTCTGGAACGAACTTGCCGGAGGCCATTGCGAATTTTGTGCAGCAATTGTAGGGCTCAATTCGATATTTCAGGTGCTTTTTTATGCAGTTTATGCCTGGTTTTTCATCACATTTCTCCCCGTATTTCTGGGAATCGCAGGTGGCGTTGCCGTGCCGGTCACCATTACGGATATCGCCGTGACTGTGTTCATCTATCTTGGAATACCCTTCCTCGCCGGAATAATCACCAGGTTCACTCTTATCCGCATAAAATCAAAGGAATGGTATGAACTGACATTTATTCCGAAGATCTCTCCCATTACCCTCGTTGCTCTGCTCTTCACCATTATCGTGATGTTTTCGCTCAAAGGAGAGTACATCATCAGTCTTCCGCTCGACGTCGTGAGGGTAGCGATACCCCTGGTCCTCTATTTCCTGATTATGTTCTTTGTCAGTTTCTGGATATGCTGGAAACTGAGGGTCGACTACGCACGTTCGGCCACCCTCTCGTTTACCGCCGCATCAAATAACTTCGAGTTGGCGATCGCCGTTGCGATCGGGGTATTCGGGATAGGATCAATGGTGGCATTCGCGACCGTCATCGGTCCGCTCATCGAAGTGCCTGTATTGATTGGGCTTGTCAATGTCGCACTATGGCTGAAGGCAAAATGGTACGGGGGAGACAAATCTTTGACGTGCGATGAGGGATGTACATGAAGGAAGCAGGACACCAATTTTTTCCTGCCACCCGGACAACATTGCTGAATGGATTGGTATGACGTCCGGTGAAGAAGATTAGCCGGAATATTGTATTCAGGAGTTGAACCAATGCTGAAAGTCAAACCTCATCCCGGATATCCTCCTGAAGAGGGGCGATACCTCCGTGGCAACGATTTCTCGCCGGTAGCAGTAGTAATTATCCTGAATACTGACGCCGATAAAATTCCCCCAGAAATTGAAGGTCTCGTGCGGGCAGGCCTGGAATGTGGTGCTGCGATTTCCGGGACCGTGCAAACCGCAAATATCGGTATTGAGAAGATTATCTGCAATATTGTTTCGAATACGAATATCCGGTACCTCATCCTGGGCGGCCCTGAAACGGAAGGACACCGGACAGGCGAGGCGATCAAGGCGCTGTTCACCAACGGAGTGGATGAAAAGAAACGGATTATGGGGACTGAAGCACTGAGTCCGACGCTGTATAATGTCCCCGTTGAATTCATTGAACGGTTGCGAAAGCAGGTCACCCTGGTCGACTGCCAGTTTAAAGGGGAAGAAATCCTCAGGCGGGCAATTTGGTCCTGCTACCAGGAGGCCCCGGTGCCGTTTGAGGGGTATTCACTATACGATCCCGGTGCGTACCCGGAGCCACCGTTAAGCGGAAGACTGGCATGGGGCGTGACAAAACCCTGGGCCGAGCCTGAAGACGAGAAGGAACGTGTCGCAAAACAGAAGATGCTTGACATGATCGCCCTGATGAGGGAGAAACGAGGCCTGAAGTGAGTATATTCCGGGCTGAACCGATAAATCCGCTATGTTCCGGGACCTTCATATCATGCGGGACAAGATTCCGGTTCTTCAAACACGCAATAAAACCCGGGTTCACGAAAAATACGGAATGTTTATTTCCTGTTAATCGAATCTTTCTTCCATCGTCACGGTAATTGATTGTTGAGATAGCAATAAAGATTCGGAAACCCCGTACCCGGGATCAGACCTTCAATGCGAAAGAAATCACAACCGAATGTTATAAAAACAAATCCCCCCGGCCCTCTGATCGGCGCTGATAATCAGTTCTGGCTTGCGAACGCGTACAACAGGAGTCTCATCGAGGCAAGCCTCGACCCGCTTGTCACCATAAGCACCGATGGTAAAATCAGCGATGTGAATAAGGCAACGATCAACATAACCGGATTTTCCCGGGAGGAACTCATCGGAACGGACTTCTCGAACTATTTTACCGATCCTGAGAAGGCAAAGGCCGGGTATGAAACCGTATTCCGGGATGGTTCGGTCACCGATTATGAACTGCAGATCCGGCACCGGGACGGCCATATAACCCCCGTACTCTATATCGCCTCTGTTTTCATGGACGACCGGGGTGCCATCGCCGGGGTCTTTGCCGCTGCCCGGGACATCACCGAGAGGAAACGGGCCGAAGAGGGAAGGTCGACGCTTGCGGCCATCGTCGAGAGCTCCGACGATGCCATCATCGGAAAATCGTTCGAAGGCACCATCCTGAGCTGGAATTCCGGCGCCGAGAAGACCTACGGGTACTCTGCAGAAGAAGTGATTGGCAGGAATATCTCCATCCTTATTCCCCCTGGCCAGGTTAACGATATTGAACTCATTCTCGACAGGGTCAGTCACGGCGAGCCGGTCTTCCACCACGAGACAAAACGGATGAAAAAAGACGGAACAGTAATCCATGTTTCCCTTACTACATCCCCGATAAAAGATCGTGAAGGAAAGCTTGTAGGCGGGTCGACCATCGCCCGCGACATCACCGAGCGGAAGAAGGCAGAAGAAGAAATTAAGCATGCAGGGGCATATAACCGCAGCCTCATCGAGGCGAGTCTCGACCCGCTCGTAACGATCAGCCCGGATGGGACGATCAGCGATGTCAATGCGGCGACCGTCGACGTAACCGGTTTTTCCCGTGAAGAACTCATCGGTACCGATTTCTCGAATTATTTCACCGACCCCGTCAGTGCGAAAGCCGGGTACGAAACGGTGTTCCGTGACGGTTCAGTGACCGATTACGCCCTTGAAATCCGGAACAGGAACGGAAGGATCACCCCGGTTCTTTACAACGCTACTGTGTTCAGGGACGAATCCGGAGTTATTGAAGGGGTCTTTGCCGCAGCCCGCGATATTACCGATCGAAAGAAGGCAGAAGAAGAGATCAAACGTGCCAATGCATATAACCGCAGCCTCATCGAGGCGAGTCTCGACCCGCTCGTTACCATTAAACCCGATGGGACGATCAGCGATGTCAATGCGGCGACAGTCGGCGTGACCGGTTTTTCCCGTGAAGAACTCATCGGCACCGATTTCTCACGGTACTTCACCGAGCCTGACATGGCAAAAATGGGGTACGAAAAAGTGTTCCGTGACGGTTCCGTGACCGATTATGCCCTCGAAATCCGGCACAGGAACGGAAGGATCACCCCGGTCCTTTACAATGCGTCCGTCTACCGGGACGAGAGGGAGAATGTCATCGGGGTTTTCGCCGCTGCCCGCGACATCACCGAACGGAAACGAGCCGAAGACGCCCTGCTGAAAGCATACAACGAACTCGACGACCGTGTCAGGGAGCGGACCATCGAATTGCAGGAAGTAAATTCCAGCCTGGAAAAAGAGATTGCAGAGCGTAAGGCGACGGCCGACGAGCTCAGGAAGAAGAGCGAGGAACTCGCCCGGTCGAACCTCGAGCTCCAGCAGTTTGCCTACGTTGCTTCTCATGACCTGCAGGAACCCCTCAGGGCCATCTCGGGCTTTACCGAGCTGCTGGAGAAGCGTTATAAAGGTCAGCTCGATGAACGGGCCGACCAGTACATCGGCTTCATCATCGATGGGACAAGCCAGATGAACCGGATCATCCACGACCTGCTCGCGTACTCGCGGGTACAGACCAAGGCACAGGAGTTCGGGTTCATCGACATGAACCAGTCCCTGAACCAGGCACTCCTGAACCTTCAGGCCTCGATCCGGGAGAAAAATGCGGTCATCAGGCGGGATCCCCTCCCCGGCATCTACGCCGACGGCACCCAGATCACCCAGCTCTTCCAGAACCTGATCGGTAATGCCCTCAAGTTCCAGAGGCCGGGTGTTATACCGGAGATCAACGTGACGGTGCACCAGGCCGGTGACGAATGGGTCTTCTCGGTAACCGACAACGGTATCGGTATCGACCCGAAATATTCCGAAAGGATCTTCAAAATCTTCCAGCGCCTGCATGCAAAAGGGGAGTACGAGGGGACCGGTATCGGCCTTGCCATCTGTAAGAGGATAGTGGAGCGACACGGGGGAGAGATCACGGTCCGTCCAGGACCGGAAACCGGATCGATCTTCTCCTTTACGCTGCCCAAAGGAAAAGCGGAGCAATCATGAACGGATCACCCCTACAATCGAATTCGTCCCGCCCGGTAGAAATCCTGCTGGTCGAGGACAGCCCTGCTGACGTCGCACTGACGCAGGAGGCACTGGTGGAGAGTAAACTGAATAACAACCTGCATATCGTTTCAGACGGCGAGGCGGCGATGGAGTTCCTCAAACGAACCGGTTCCTATGCCTCTAAACCACGACCTGACCTCATCATCCTCGATCTCAACCTCCCGAAGAAGAACGGCCGCGAGGTCCTTGCAGAGATCAAGGCGGACCCCGACCTCAGGCTCATCCCGGTTGTCATCATGACGGTCTCGCAGGATGAACGGGACATCCTCGAATCGTACAAGCTGAACGCGAATTGCTACATCAGGAAACCGGTCAAGTTCGACGAATTCATCCAGATCGTTAAATCGATCGAACATTTCTGGTTCACTATCGTGACCCTGCCCCCTTCCCCCGGGAAATAACTGCTATGAAAATCCTTGCTGTCGAAGATAACGCCGCTGATATCGAGATCCTTCGTGAGCTACTGGCCGACCAGCCGGGTTCTTCATTCAGCCTTGAATGTGTCCGGACCCTCGCCGAGGCCGGGAAGTTCCTTGCACGCGGAGATACCGACTTTGTCCTTCTTGACCTGGGGCTGCCGGACAGCCAGGGGATCGAAACCCTCAGGGCGGTCCGGGACCGTTTCCCGTACCTGCCGATCGTCGTCCTCACCGGGTTTAACGACGATGAGATCGGCATGCTTTCGCTCCATGAAGGGGCGCAGGACTACCTCGTAAAGGGGCAGATAAACGGCCCTTCTCTCATCCGTTCTATCCGTTACGCCGATGAGCGGAACCGGATCGAGCAGGAAATCGTCCGGAAGAATACCGATCTTGATGCTATGAACGACGAACTCACTGTTACGAATGAGGAGCTCCATGCGTTGAACGAAGAGATATTTTCGACAAAGGAAGCGTTGAAACAGAAAGTTATCGATCTCACCGTACGGGAAGAGCACCTGAAAAAAAATGAGGAGGAACTCAGGGTGGCACTCGCAGAAAAAGAAGTCCTGCTGTCGGAGATACACCACCGGGTCAAAAACAACCTTGCTGCGTTCGTCTCCCTGCTCAGCCTCGAAGGTTCGACCGACGACTCTCTTGCCGGAAAAATGCTCATGAAGGACCTGCAGAACCGGGCGCGGAGCATGGCCCTCATTCACGAGATCCTCTACCGGACAAATATGTATGACAAAGTTGATATGGAGAAATATCTCACAACCCTCCTCAATCAGGTTTCCAATTCATACACAACGAACACACCTGTAGCGATGTGTATCGAGGCCAAGGGTATCACCCTCGATATTCCAAGGGCCACACCGTCCGGGCTTATCGTAAACGAACTCGTAACCAATACCTTCAAGTATGCTTTTCCCGCATCGTTCGACGTACAGGCGATCCGGCATGCACTCCCTGTCATTACGCTCCGGCTTGTAAAAGACTGCGGGAATTACATCATGACCTACAAGGACAACGGCATCGGGCTCCCCCCGGACATTGACATTACCAAAACACGGTCACTCGGGCTGAAGCTCGTGAATTTCCTGGCAAAATACCAGATCCAGGCGGATGTCGAGGTTGATTGTACGACGGGGACGGAATTTATTTTCCGGTTTAAGGAATAGTAACGAAGATATTTTTTGGTGTTGTTTGAACGATCCCGGATAAAATTATTCCTGGATACGATAGCGAAATCCGGAACTCAAGCTGCCGGAAAGAATCCTGTCTATTCTCTACGATAGCATACTACATTTTTCACAGCCAGGCAAATTCCGGGATATTTAATAAGCTGACTTAATCCGGCTGCAACTCGAAGAAATTCATTACTGTTCAGACTTTCCGTGCTTCCCCGGCCGTTTTGAAGGGCAGCAGGTACTCTGGCAGGTCGCATTGCAGGTTTTCGAATGGAGGTTATCTCTTTTCTCTGCCCATCGTATCAGGGGGATAATCGCTTCACAAAGCTGTTTTCCATCGTCCGTCAAGGAATATTCAACCCGCGGTGGTATTTCGGAAAATGCCTCCCTCCGGATCAGGCCTGTTCTCTGGAGTTCTTTTAACAGGTCCGTTAGCGATTTCGGACTGATCCCCTCGAGGATATTCATCATATCGTTGAACCGGAGCCGTTCGTGGTGCCCGAGAATGCTGATGACCAGAATGGCCCACTTCTTGGATATCGTTGTGATAATTCCCTCGAGCGGGCACAGGCAGATCCTGTCGCTATCGTTTTCCATAGTCACTTTAACACTATAAACTTGGTAGTATTAATACTATACAAAATATTGTAATTATATATCAAGTGACAGAGGTAAAATCAGCGATGTGTATACCAGTCCGGAACCCGTCATGCAATTGTGCCAGCCCGTGCGGTTGTCTGAACACTCCCTCAATTGACGATGAAATCAATCTCCTCGAAGCCAACAGGCAGAGGATGCAGATCCAGCTGGAAATAACAGAACGAAAGATAGAGGGACTGAAAAAAGAAAATCTAAAAACTCCTAATCTATGTCGTTACAAAGAAATTTTATCAGCGCAACAATTCAAGGAAAATGATTCCATGACCCCCGACTATAGAACTATGAAATTTGTGATTTTCGTGCCTGGAGGATACTAGATGGATGCAATAGTGGCGGACCACCTGAAGAAAACGTTCGGGACGGTAACCGCGGTAAACGATGTCGGCCTCACCGTCCGGGAGGGGGAAATATTCGGGTTCCTCGGACCCAACGGGGCGGGAAAGACCACGACGATCCGGCTGCTGACCGGCGTTCTCACGCCGGATGAAGGAACCGTCCGGATCAACGGTACCGATATCCACCGGCACCCGCTGGAAGCAAAGATGCAGATGGGAGTCATTCCGGAGAGCAGTACGGTATATGGCGACCTCTCCGCGGAACAAAACCTTCACCTGAGCGGGAAGATGTATGGTATGCCCCGGGCTCTCCGGGACGAGAGGGTTAACGAGATCCTTACAAAAATGGGCCTTTCTGAAAAAAGACGCCTTCCTGTCCGGACATTCTCGAAAGGGATGAAACAGCGGGTGAGTATTGCGTGTGCCATCATTCATAAGCCCCTCATCCTGTTCCTCGACGAACCGACCAGCGGGCTCGACGTGCAAAGCCGCAGGCTCGTAATCGAGACCATTCATGATATGAACGAGCAGGGAAGCACGATTTTTCTCACGACGCATAACATCGAAGAGGCAAACACGCTCTGCCAGACTGTCTGTATCATCAATAAAGGGAAGATCGTCGCGCAGGACAGCCCCGAACGGCTTAAAAAAATGTTCGATACCACCCGGTCGGTGGAAGTCTCGTTTGACCGCCCCGTTACACGGGACCTGTTCACTGCAGAAGGGATTTTGCGGGCAGAACCGTGCGGTGACAAATGGCGGCTTTACACCGACAACCCTGACCTGGTTTTGAAATACATTGTCGGCCGTGCCGAACGTGAATCTCTCGGCATTACCTCTCTCTCGACCTCCGGACCGAGCCTTGAAGAAGCCTTTGTCCAAATCACGGAGTGTGCATGATGGAAACCCCGTTATTTATCAGGGGCATCCTCGTCATAACCGGGAAAAATATGAGGCTGTATTACACCAAGCCGCCCGTTTTAATGTTCGGGCTCCTGTTCCCGCTCTTCATGTTCTTCGCGTTCTTCGTCGGCCGGCACCTGGACCTGACGACATTCTTCCCGGCGTTTCTTGCGATGATGTTGTTTTTCACCGCATCATCGGTGGGTCCGCTGATCACCCCGTGGGAAAAACGGGAAAAGACGTATGAAAGGCTCCTCTCGTACCCGGTGACACAGGACAGCATCATCCTTGGGGATGTCGTGGCTGGGGCCGTCTTCGGGATTGGTATCTCCCTTCTTGTGTGGATTGCGAGTACCCTGTTCATTTCAGTCGGGATCGCGAACTGGGTGTTGTTTTTCCTCGCGTTTCTCCTTGGCACGCTTTCCTGTTCCGCACTTGGGGCACTCCTCGCATCTCCGGCATCGGACAGCCCACCCAACGTTATGATATTCTCCAACCTGATCCGGTTCCCGCTCATCTTTATATCGGGGATTTTTGTCCCGCTTCAGCAGATGGAGGGTCTTGGCCTTGCCCTTGCGTATTGCTCGCCGCTGACCTACCTTGTAGACCTGTTCAACGCGGCCATGTCCGGGGCGTCGGTATTCCCGCCCCTTATGGACTGTGGGTTGCTTATTGGTGTCTCTGCGGTGTTTATTATTGCTGCACGGCTCATCCAGAAACGGAATATGATGAAAGGGATGTAGTGGGCTTTTCCGTTCAATCGCTTTTTTCACACAAGACAGGAATGCTTGGGTCCCGTCCGGTGCTGATGAAAAAGAATCTGTCACCAGGCAGAACGGGTGCGTAATGGCAGATGTGCTCCGTATCCTGTATGTCGATGACGAACCCGGACTTCTCGAGATTGGATTACCAGATGCCTGATGTGGATGGCATCCGGTTCCTAAATCGAAGTCCGGCTGAAGTCCGGTCCGATTCCCTTTATTTTGTTCACGGGCAAATGCCACGAAGAAGAAGTAATCCCGGCTGCTTAACCCCGGTGGCGGTTCGTAATGCCTCCTGTTATCGGCTGGGTATCCATCTGTTTTTGCGGAAACCCGGCCACCGTCATATTCACCCGATTGCCCGTCTCGCCAAGGTGTCCAGGAAAAAATACCCGGGTTAAGCTCAAACATCGCTCCAATTCGGGGATTAGATTAAATATACCGATTGACAATAACTGCAATATATAAAGGTGGCGTTCGATTACCGTCAGGGAGAGTAAAATCCTCGTGGTATTGATACAGGCAGTAATTCAAGGGTTAAGGAGATTGATATTTTGAATTGGAATAAAAACGTAAAACTGTTTTTCATCGGCATCCTCGCGGTTCTGCTGGTGAGCATGCCGGTGGCTGGTTCGGCAGTAATGTTCCGTGAAGATCCCATGCATACCGGGGTCTATGACGATGGGGGGACGAGACCGCTTAATATCCTGAAATGGAGTTATTCTACGGGTAACGATGTTCTATCGAGCCCGGCAGTGTCGGAAGACGTCGTCTACGTGGGGAGTATGGATGGCAGGGTCTATGCCCTTGACGCCGTGACCGGTGCGAAAATCTGGCATTATGCAACAGGGGACCAGGTCAGGTCAAGCCCAGCGGTTGTGAACGGTGTCGTCTATGTCGGAAGCAATGATGAACATGTATACGCGCTCAATGCCGCAACGGGCGCAAAAATCTGGGACTATCTTACCGAAGGTTTTGTTACTTCGAGCCCGGCAGTAGCGGACGGTGTCGTCTATATCTGCGGGGGCAGCAGGGTGTACGCCCTTAATGCGGCTACCGGTGCGAAAATCTGGGACTACGCTACGGGGAACAACATCGGCTCCAGTCCCGCTATAGCGGATGGTACTGTCTATGTCGGAAGCGACGATAACAAGGTGTATGCAATCAGGGCATCGACCGGTGCGAAAATCTGGGATTACACTACCGGAAGCAGCGTGAAATCAAGCCCTGCGGTAGTGAACGGCATTGTCTACGTAGGAAGCACAGACGGCAGGGTATACGCCTTTGACGCATCGACCAGTGCGAAAATCTGGGATTACACTACCGGAAGCAGCGTCAAATCGAGCCCCGCTGTAGCGAACAGCGTTGTCTATGTAGGAAATAATGCCGGTAAACTGTATGCCCTGGAAGCGACGACCGGCACGAAAATCTGGGACTACACGACCGGGTCCGGCATTGAATCAAGTCCTGCGGTGGCGAACGGGATCGTGTATGTGGGATCAGACAAATTGTATGCCCTTAATGCAGATACCGGTATGAAAATCTGGGACCGCATCACCGGAAACAATATTTTCTCAAGTCCTGCGGTAGCGAACAGTGTCGTATTCACCGGAAGCGGAAACAGTATGTATGCTATCGGCGTTCCCAACGATCACACGATCCAGTTGATGCAGGGATGGAATTTTATTTCGACGCCGAAAACCCTGGCCCCCGGTTCCAATACCGGTTCGATATTCAGTAATGTGAATATGGGTGGACACTCTGCCTTCATGTGGGATACATCACAAAATCCACCGGTCTGGGTCGCGGTTACCGCAGCGACACCGATCCAGCCACTGTATGGCATCTGGATCTATTCGGTATCAGATACGATACTCACCCTGAACTTTGATTCGACTAACCCGGTGGTTGCCCCGGCACAACGGAGTCTCCCGGCCGGCTGGAATGCCATTGGTTTTACCGGTCTGACCCCGACGACGGCACGGAACACCTACATCTCGGTCCAGCAGAACTGGGTAAATTCAATGGGATTCGATGCAACGACCCAGAGTTATGAACCGGCAATCTTCAATGGGGACCAGAGCGAATCCGGAACATTATACCCGACCAAAGGTTACTGGCTCTATATGCGGACACCGGGGATTCTCACGGCGATTGGCTCTTAATTTTTCTTATTTTTCAATTATCATTTTCCTTAACTAAAAACAAAAAATCCGGAATTGACCCAGACGGGTTTCATTTTTTATTATTTTTTTAATCTGGCAGACCTGGTGAAATTTGGAAGGTGAATAATACCCCTCCCGGGAATCGGGCTTATTCCTATATGGAAATTTATTAATAGTTCCCTTTTATGTGGCAATTACTATTGCGGGATATCGGTACCTTCTACTCGCTCGCTATCTGGACTGTCAAACCGGGAAACGCGAAAGCCTTCATCAGGGCCTGGGACGACTTCGCAAAATGGACGGCCGGGAACATCAAGGGGGCCAGGACTGCAGTATTGATCCAGGACATCGAAGATCCACAGAAATTCATTTCATTCGGACCGTGGGAGAACCGGGATATTCTTATGAAATGGCGGGATAACCCCGAGTTTAAAAATGCGTTCATGACATTCAGAGTACTCTGCAGCGGAATAGAGCCCCATACGATGCAATGTGTGGGCACGACCGCCGGGAAGTAAAGGGGTCTCACCCCTCTCAGTTGGTCCACGACGAAATGGAGTTCGTTATATCAACAGTTTTTTTGTGATGTCGGAAATATTATCCACATATTCGACCTGGATACCGATATTTTCTTCAATGAACTGTTTTGCATCGACTGATTCCGGGGTTTGAAACGTAATAATCCTGCCGGAACGGGTCTGTTGGTTCGTTGAGTACAGGAGGAGATTGCTATTCTCCTGCGGGAGGAGGAAGAGTGTTTTCCCAAATTGCCTGGCTGCCTGTGCCTTTTCTACTACTCCCCCGATCTGACCGATATGTCCTGCCGGGTCAATTGTGCCGGTAAGGGTGACACTCTGGTTGAGACCCCGGTGCTCAAGCGCTGCTACGGTTACGGCAGACATCAGTGCTCCGGCACTTGGTCCGTCCACTTCCGGAATTTCCCCCGGGGCATGGATGGACACAACCACATCCTGCCCTGACAAATCTGTGCTGGTCTGGCTTGCAGCGACCAGGACGGCTGTATTTGCTGCATCCTGAAATACAACCCCCATGAGCGGGGTCGTCTGGACAAGGACCCGGCCCTGCCCGGGAATAATCTCGACTGATATGTCCATCATTGTGCCGTTGGTGTCAGTCTGCTGAAAAATGAACCGCCCCTGGCGTGAATAACTTACGGTTGTCATAACAGCGGGGGCCTGGAGCGTTGCAAAATCCCCGGACCTGTTTCCTGCTAAAAAGGGTGAAATATTACCTGAACTTTCCGGACGATTCCGGCTGTAAGTTTCAGAAATCCCGTGCTGCTGAAGATCAATAATGGTTGCGGCAAGTATGACGTTCAAAGCGATTGAGACCCCGAGAAGGAGCCCAAGCATAATTTTTACGTTCACGACGCTCTCCCTTACCCCATCGATCTTCTACCTGGTACAACCCGGTCCGGTTTTTTGATGGTATATAACTTACCGGATGAAAATCATTTCGTGAATTTCTAATATTTTTTACACCGTGTCAAAAGAACCAACCTCTGCCAGGACGGATTTCCCGGGTTTTCGATAACGATTCATTATCCGGTACGATTGATGTGTACTACATGATCGAAAGAATATTCTCCTGATTTCCGGAATCTTCGGCATAATCTGCGGAGCCTTTGAGACTCAATGAGGACAGGGTATCCGGAAGTCCTCCTGACCCCTACAGTGATTTTTTCATCATTCTGGAACGGCAGAATATTGGTAGGGGCTATTTGATTACCCGGATCCCGTTGATTGGCAAAAGTTAGAAAAAATACCTTCCCAAACAAATAAAAACTATGAGGATCTGTTAGGGATTACTAAAAAAATCAGGGATGGTTCCTATGAAAAACCGGGTAATTTACCTTTGCCTATCAATTGGCCTGATATTGTTAATCGTCACTGCAACGGCTGCTCTCGATGAATCCTCCGTTGGGAACTCACCGACTCCCACCCCTACAGTGACCCCTTCAAAAGTTCCGATTCCACCATCTTTGACAGGACGAATCCCTCCCGGTGAGGTGGTATTTCCCATCACGCCACGTCCAACTCCCACTCCGATAATTCCACGGACCACGGTAACATTTACCCCTGTTATTACCCCGACGATCGTTCGTGTTACCCCTGAAACGACCCGGACAACCATATTCCCGTCTCCGACAGTGTCTCCGACGACAATTCCCCGGACCACGGTAACTCTTACCCCTGTTATTACCCCCACGACCGTTCGTGTTACTCCTGTAACAACCCGGACCACCACATCTGCCTCCCCGACGGTATCTCCGACGACGATCCCCAGCACAACCGTAACCCAGACCCCGATAATTACCCCGACGACAGTCGGCGGTACTCCAGTCACGACACAAACAACGGTATCAGCATCTCCAACGGTTTCTCCGACGACGATCCCTGTCACCCTGACCACAACGACTCCTGTAGTAACCGTTACGGTTCTGGTATACCGATCGGGCCCTATCTTTTCTCCGCTTTATACCGCCCTGTATACCCCTGATTACGGAACGGGATCACTGACCGTTACCTCCAACCCTTCGGGTGCAGTGGTCATTCTTGACGGGTATAATTCCGAGACTACCCCCTTTATTTTCACCGGGCTGACGCCGGGATATCATACGGTAGAAGTTGATTACCCGGGATACCAGGCATATATCCACAATATCTACATGGATACCGGGGCTAATCTGGAGATTAATGCAGACCTGGCAAATCTGGGGTATTCCGGCTCGCTGTTCATGGATTCAAGTCCACAGGGAGCTGATGTGTACGTGGATGGGAATTACCAGGGCACAACGCCGGTTACGGTCAGTGCATTGTCAGCCGGCGACCATCAGGTCGAGCTCCACCTCGCCGGGTACGAGGTCCTGACGAGCACGGAATACGTGACAGGCGGACAGACGACGGTCGCTAACCTGGCCCTCGTTCCTTATTCACCTGTGTCTGCGTATGGTTCCATTGACGTTACGTCAACGGTACCCGGAGCACTCGTATACCTCGATGGGACCTATAAAGGCGCTACCATATCCGGAAGTTCGTTTAATATCATCTCCATTGATCCCGGATCCCATGCGCTCCTCCTCCATGTGCCAGGATATACAGATTTCCAACAGACGGTCCAGGTTGATGCCGGGTTGATTTCGGATATAAACGCCGTATTTGTCCCATTACCTGTCAATCAACAGGGTAATGCCCCCGCCTCCCCGGCAGTCGGATCAATTATCGTCACCTCGACACCGACCGGCGGCCAGGTCTATGTCGATAACCAGTTCAGAGGCGTGGCTCCCGTCACCATCTACAACGTAGCACCGGGAACTCACATTATCAACCTGCAACTTGCCGGGTACAGCGACTACTCAACGTCGGTTGATGTCCCGGCGAACCAGGTAATACAGGTACCGGTAACCTTCATTCCCGGAAGCGGGTCCACTACCGTTCCGACGCGGGCCGGGTTATCTCTGGTTGTCGTTGTCGGCGCTTTTGCGATCATGGGGTTTTTCACGGTATTCCGGTCCAGAAAACAGGCGGATCACGATTGTTAGATGCAAGGCAGACAGATGGTATGCGACGGTCCCATTGTTTCAGGAGAAACACATCTATTTGTCGATGGATCTCCCATAAATCGCAGCAACCGGGTTTCCCTCAAATAATGCCCGCCAATGCCGGTCAATGTTCCTGCTTTGATAAGCGGGATTCTGAAATGGAAAAATTAAATGCAGAAACATCGGATCGTATTAACAGGACTGCCTTAAACGGGGATAGTTACACTAAAAAATTGAATCCTTATAACGGCAAACGTGCACAGTAAAACCAACGGATTCAATGGGGCATTATAACCCGGGCTGGGAGAAAAGAAGAGGACTAATGGAAGACGATTGTGCGATCCGGGCAATTTTATTTGACAGCGACAACACATTGTATAACTATAAAGGTGCCCAGTCCGCGGCATGCGAGGCGGTCATCGATTATTTAGGTGCAGGGGATCCGGTAAATCTTAACTCCTACTTTTTGTTAAACCCCGCTCACTGCGAAAATCACCGCATAATACAATACTATCTGAACGATATCGGGATTGCAGATGGTAAAAAACTAAAAAATGCCTGTGCGATCTATACCAGTAAAAAACTGGAAAAAATAATCCTTTTTGAAGGAGTCTATGAAACAATTGTCAGATTGAGGGAAAGAAAACTCCTGCTGGGTATTGTGACCAACTCCCAGTCCCGGGATGTATGTACTTATCTCGAAAAAAACGGTATTAAGGATTTTTTCCAGTGCATTGTATCACCTGAAGAATCAAAGACCAAAAAACCTGCGCCAGGACCATTTGAAATGGCACTTTCTCTTCTCACGGTTACATCTAAAAATTCTCTCATGGTGGGAGATACCATAATAACTGATCTGATACCTGCCAAAAAGCTGGGGATGAAGACAATTTTATTTTGCCCGGAATGGAATAATGACCCACTGGTTCGTCCAGAATCCAGGGATATTGATTATTCTGTTAATAATTTCCGGGGCATCCTTGATATCCTCGATATCATCTCCCAATAACTGCCGGTCAATAAACGAATAAACATGATTCAGGGATATTATTTTTATTCTTCAAACTACATCTTTGAATCAGGATGCGAAAAATACCTGATAATTTGTATTGCTGTCGCTTTGATCGCCGTGGCACTCATATTTTGGGCAAACCCGGTTCCGGCACCGGGGAGTTCTGTACCCCCATCGTTGCAAAATGAATAATCCGGATGGTATGGTTTCCCAAAGTCCAGCACACACCGAAAAGAGTGAAAATTGCAGACCAGGGCTCTATTAAAAGAAATTTTACTAATTTTTTCCATGTGTAATATCATTTATCTGAACTGTTCTGTGGGTATAGATGGAAAAAAGGGATCCAATCTCTGCAAACAATAAGAAAAAAGGGCGTTGTTGAAATCCTGCGGGTTTCCAGGGAAATACGAAGACTGGAGGGGTTTCACCCCCTCCCTGCTCTACCCCCAACGAGATAAACATTCGGGGCATGGGTTTCCCAGGGGTCATTAAATTCAGAGTTTTGGGGATAGTCTTTATCCCAACCGGGGTCGCTAAGCAGCGGGGCGGAGCCCCTGGAGCGTGAATAAATTTCGGAATAATCCTCATAGGCAAGAGAGTATTGGAGCATTTCAACAGAGCCGAAAAATGAATTTCTTCTGTTACATGAACACTGTTGTTTTTTTCCGACCTGGATTTTGACGAATTGCAGGCAGACCGGGCGGCAATCCTGTCGCCGGTGTCTGCTGATTTTTAAGAGAAGAAGTCGGTATCATTCCTGTAACTCAATCCTTTTTCCGGTTGTAACCTGAATTGTCTGGTATGTCCGAAGAATCAGAGGCAGTTAAAACGGTTGCCGGCCTCATGGCACTGGCCGCAAGGACCGCACCGAAAGCCGTAGGGCTGGATTCCATCTCGGTCGAAATTGTTTCCGGGAAGACCCAGGATAAAATCGGGGACAAGATGATCGCGATCGCCGGGGAGACCGGCATGGACTTCTTCAGGGTCAATGGAGAACAGGTAAAAGCCAGCGAATGCACGATCCTGATCGGGGTAAGCGGGGAGAAAGCCCTTGGACTCAATTGCGGCGGATGTGGGTTTTTGACCTGCAAGGAAATGATGGCAGCAGGGAAGGCAGCGAAAGCCAATAAAACAGACTTCAAAGGCCCGAACTGCGTGTTCAAGGTGAGCGACCTCGGAATAGCGGTAGGTTCGGCAGTGAAAACCGCATCTGTTCATAACGTCGACAACCGTGTCATGTACAGTGCAGCGGTAGCAGCAATGAAACTCGGTATGCTGAAAGAATGCAGTATGGCGTACGCCATCCCCCTGAAGGCATCCGGGAAAAGCATCTACTTCGATGTCCCGATGACCCATTAAGTGGGCAACCCGCATGGTGGGTTTTTCCGGGAAATTTTGTTTTTTTGTTTTGTGACTTTGTTGAAACCCCCGTGGGTTTGAGGGAATACGTAGATAGGAGGGGGCTTCACCCCCTCCCGGCCCCACCCCCCCAACAAGATATTCATTGGACAGGGTTTCCCGGGGGCTCATTAAATTTTAGAGTTTTAGGGACGATTTCTATCCCACCAGGGGTGGCCAAAGCGGTGGGGCAGAGCGCCTGGAGTGCGAATAAATTTTGGAATAATCTTACTATAAAGATAGTTTTAAAGGATTTCAACAGAGCCTGTTTTGTTGATTTTTTAATGAACTCCAAGTTTTGCAGGTTTATTCAGCCGTCACCGGAAAATTTTACAGATAAAATGGGGATTATTAACCCGCTTTTTTTCATTTCCCTGCCGAAGCCGGGCACCCAATCCTCCCGGCTGCATCAGGACAATATTCTGTGACCCAGGTGCTGATATGTCCCAGAATGGGGATGAGTGCCTTCCCGGCGTCCGTGAGCTGATAGATCACCCGGGGAGGGATTTCCGGGTACTGGGTCCGGATGACGAGACCGTCCTGTTCAAGTTCCCGCAGCTGCTTGGAAAGCATACGGGGGCTGACATTTTCAAGCACGTCCCGAAGTTCGTTAAACCTCGGTTTCCCCTCTCCAATGTGCCAGATGATCCGTGACTTCCATTTGCCGCCCATTATGGCAAACGCCGCTTCGATCTCGCAATGATATTTGCATAATGCCCCGTTTCTGTTCATGATACCTGGTAACAATATGATAACTGATTACTATAATATACTCGCTACTGATATTATATCAGCCCGGGATTACCCCGGATGAGGAACCAGATGAAAGTAATCGCATTCAACGGAAGTCCTAACAAGGATGGCAACACCCACCGGCTGATCGGGTATACCCTTGCGGAGATCGAAAAGGCAGGGATCGAAACCGAAATAGTCCAAATCGGAGGGAAAAAAGTACATCCCTGTATAGCATGCTGGAAATGTTTCGAAAACCAGGACCGGCAATGCATCCAGGACAAGGACATGGTGAACGAGTGCATCGGGAAGATGGTCGAGGCCGATGCCATCATTATCGCAACTCCCACGTATTTTGCCGGGGTTTCCCCGGAGATCAAGGCATTCATGGACCGGGCATTCTTTGTCGCCAAGGCAAACGGGGACCTGTTCAGGCATAAGATCGGTGCCGGAATTGCGGCAGAACGGAGGGCCGGTGCGGTATGTGCTGTCGATACCATCAACCATTACTTCGGTATCAGTGGGATGTATACCGCCGGGTCCCGCTACTGGAACCTTGGGATTGGCCTGAAGCCCGGGGATGTCGACACCGACGAGGAAGGCGTCGATACGATGCGACAGCTCGGCGAGAATATCGCATGGTTTGTCAAAAAAACGCACAAAAAATAATTTTTTTAGGGAAAACCATGCAGAAGGGTAGATCCTGCCAAATGGGTTATAATCTTCAGGCATGAACCTGATCAAATACGACAATTTCGACGTAAATACCCTGTATAACGCCAGATAATGGTGCCAATTCGGCTTATCGATGTGAAGTAAAGGTGATGTTATACCGGTAAATTATGACTGCAGAAACCGATGTTTTTTCAAATTGCCGTGAGATTTTTTATTCGACAACTCAAGCTTACTTCCCCGGTTGTATAAGCAGGTTTACAATATGCCAGAGTGAAATTATACCAGGGGATACAATAACGGAAAAAACACCCGGGGAACTGAAGAATCTCGGGAATATGCATGCCGGACGGAAAAGATACGATGACGCCATCAGGTGCTATATCGAGGCATTAAACAAGGACCCGTACTATGTACCTGCCTGGCATAACCTCGGCGTTTTATACCAGCATCTGGGGAACGATCAGGCAGCAAAATGTTTTGCGACCGAAAAGGAGATAGAGAGCCGGCAAAAGCAGATAAAGTCCATAGATGAGGATGCTAAAAGACGAACTGAAGCCGTGCATAAGGTCCTCGAGAGACGGACTCCGCCTCCTTATGTGGACAGGGCCCTGCCGAAAAGCCACCCGATGCTCGGCAGACTCTGTTCGGTTGGTGTCGCAATGGGCCTTGTTATCGTGGTCCTCGAATTAAAATACACCGGATTTTTTTCACGGGGAAGCAGCTTTTCGTTTTCCGGTATAACCGCTGTTATACTCAGCCTGGGTGTCCTGATCAGCCTCGTTTCGTTTTTCGCCACTAACCGGTTGCGATATGCCCGGTGGTGTATTATTTCTCCGGGGTATACCTGGATGTTACGGGACCCGGACGAACCCCGGACACATAAACTACTCATTATCGGGATCATCGGTATCAGTCTGCTGATGATTCCGGTCGCCCTGTATCTCCTTCTTTTCCGGGCGGGAGTAAACCCCTCCGGTACGAGCGATACCGGACTTGCCGTGATCGTTCTGGTCGTTGTGGTGTTCATGTTGACGGGAGCGGATATGCTTCTGTCATGGATGCTTACCCGGATGAAGGAATCAGATGGGACATTCACACCGACATATGAACAGGTGCAGATGCGCCAGGTGGCAAAGAAAAAACTGACATTTTATGGAGGGTTTTTTGGGTCGGGCCTCCTCCTTGTCTCGTTAAAATCGGTGGGTGTCATCAGGGACCAGAATGTTTATGGAATGCTTATAGTCATCTGGCTGATTGCGTGTGTCTTTATCTTCTTCATCTATCCACGGTTTATTGCCGGTAGAAGAAGGTATGGCCGGTAGGGATAACAGGATCTATCCATTTTGCATGTCGTCCTGACCGGGACATTCCCACAGGTTTTGGAACAATTGTTTTTTTATTCCCGCCTTGTAATCCCGGTAATTTTTAAAATAAATCCGACTGGCGAATTCATTTTAAAAATGTCCTGACTCATGACCCTCTTCCCGGAAACGAATCACCAGTCAATTGTCCGGGAGGTTTGAAGGAGGAAAAAACCGGGACAAATGAAAATGCCGGAACCTTTACAAAAATCACTCACGGGCCGGATTTTTATCACGAAGAAAATCCTCCATGGAGTGCCAATTGGCATTTGGTATCGATTTGGGATCTTAAAAAAAAGTCTACCCGTTGTAACCGTAACAAATTCTTTTATACTTCGTTTTTTAAATACCATTGATATAAGTTGTTCCGGGGGGCCGCACAATTACAACCGCTGATATCCTGATTGTAGAGGATGATCCGATTATCTCCTCGCTCATCGAGTTTCGCCTGAAAAAACTGGGGTTCAATGTAGTGAGTAAGGCACGAAATGAGGCGGAAGCCCTGCAGTCGATCGCCTCATGCTGCCCTGATGTGATATTAATGGACATTCACCTTGAAGGAGACGACGACGGCATAGCCGTGGCTAAGAAAATATTAGAAACCAGGAAAATTCCTCTTGTGTACCTGACTGCATACACAGACGATGAAACCCTTAAAAGGGCAAAAGAGACCGGGCCAAGCGGATTTATCGCCAAACCATTTACCGATAATGCCCTCCGGGTTTCAATTGAGATGGCAATCGACAACAAAACGGATCTGGTTTAAGGTCGGCTGTTACCTGACAACTGAAAGCCTCGCGTAATATTCTCACAACATCGAAAATGCCTGTTTGGAAACCCGGGACAAACACGGGGAAACAATTATCGTTGCATTCCGTGATGGAATAGTATGGAGGTACACCGGCTCATCCTGACTACAACCGTCCTGTCGGTCCTGTTCCTCATCGCCCTATGCCCCGGGTGCATCACGGGGGCCCCGCAGGAACAAAACCTGACCGCTGCCGGGCTCGCCGATCAATATCTTTTGCACGCAGATGCGATCAAAGACTACCGATCTGAATACAGCGTCTCGTCCGGGACTGTGGAGAACCCTTTCAAAGGTCGGATCCGATATGACTACAAGGCGCCGTCTTTTGCCCGCATGGAAGTGACACAGTCAGGCTCGCGGGCCGCGGGGACGTTTGCATCCAATAACGGCACCTCAACCGGGTGGTATGATGCGGATTCAAGGACATACGACCTCTCGTCCGGCATGAAACTCTCCCGGGAGTATGACTACCAGGCGATCGTCCGGCGGATCGTCGCGGACCGTAACTTCACGATTATCGGTACAGACACCAGCCAAGGGCCTGTTCGGTACCAGATCGAGGTCGTGACCCTGCCCTGGTCCGACAAGTATACACCGTTTATCAGCTCCCGGATCCGTGCCTGGGTTGAACCATCGACCGGCCTTGCATGGAATGTTCAGGCGTACTACGGCTGCGGTCCTACGAGGGCACCGACCTTCCCGCCCGGCACACCCGATCCGGCAATGCCGGTGGCATGCGAGTTCCTGGAACGGCCGAACAGCGAGATAACATACGAATCGATTGCGGTCAATACCGGCATGCCAGATTCTTATTTCGATTTCGTCCCACCGGAAGGCTCGGGCCCACGGTGCGTCCCGAAGTACGTGAACTATGTCGAGCCGCCACGGACCAATATTTCGGTCCCTATTGACCAGCCGATGCCTGGAGGAGTCCGGTTCTCACTGAACGAGAGTGATTCCGGGAGGACAATTTCACTGAAAACCGGCGATGTCGTCGAGATCACGCTTGGTACAATCCCGGGTCTGGCCTTCCGCTGGCTCATGCCATCCGAGGGGTCGGGCGTGACCCTCCTGAACGCAGGACCCATCTACGAACCTCCCGGACAAAACGGTGATCCATATTCGACGTTCATGGGCGGCAAGGGAACCTACCGGTGGCGTTACCAGGCGACAAGCCCCGGCACGGAGACCATCGACGGGCTTTTTACCATTTCCGGATGCGATATACAGGGAGCGAAACCGTTCAACATTTCCATGCAGGTGACGTAGGGAAAAAATCCGGTAGGGTGAACCTGAACTCCGGGGCTTCCGGAAGACTTCAATTTTTATCGGTACATGGTTTAAGAAATATTTATCCGATAGCAGAAATGAGAGAACAATTATTCAGGTGTGTGAGATCGATGCCGAACGACCCCGTATGTTATATCCAGGTTGATGACGATACGAAATTCAGGACATCCTACAAAGGCAGGGAATACTACTTTTGTACCGGGTTCTGCATACGGAAATTCGAGGAAGAGCCGGACAAGTATGCCCGGATAGCAGGAGACATGAACCTGGGGAATGACATTTCCTGCTGAAAACGAGGGGACCGCCCGAATCCGTCCGCCCAAAAATTCACCCTCTTAATTTTTTTATGCCGGATTCTGGTTCTCGACCAAAATGATAAAAATCACTCCCTTCCAACTATATCGTAATGACCGGTGAGAAAAAATGCAAAATTGTCATTTTCGGAGCGTTTGGTGCAGGAAAGACCACCCTGGTAAAGACCCTTGACCCGGAATCCAGGCATGTGGAAGCGGACTGTACCAACGGTACCACGACGGTGGCGCTCGATTACGGTCGCCTGCAGGTAAACGGGATTAGTGTACATCTTTTTGGCACTCCCGGGCAGGAGCGGTTCGAGTTCGCCCGTGAGATTATCTCGAAGGGAATGGACGGTGCGATCCTCCTTGTGGACGCAACCAGCAGTCCGGATGATTTTACCAGACATCTCTATGATTCTCTCTCCTCTGGCAAAGGTTCCCCTGGTGGTCTTTCTGAATAAGTGCGGGAATATCGGGGCTAACCCGGAATTGTTGAAAAAACAGTTCGGGACGAATCCTGTGTGGACGGTTTCTGCCCTGGACAGGAAACAATCCATCCGAGCGCTTAGTAATTTTGTAGTGACTCTCCCACCTCATGAACGTAAGAACAACCGTTCGTGATTTTCCTCACCTGTTCTCTTTTGAATATTTAACCTACACGGTTGGTATTGAATATGCTCCAGAATTATCGTTTCAAACCTGAAGATTTCGACCTTGTATAACCATGGGATATGAAGAGATGACGATTACACAACAGGTTCGCAACATGTACGCCTACCTGTGTATCAGTTGGTGAAAGTCGGGAGAACGTATTTCTTGTTTAAGATGACTGGACAAGCTCGGTGATCAACATGATCGGTGAAATGATCGGTGAATTAACCGGAAAAATTGTGGGTACGCGTATCATCCGCTGCCACGATGGTGAGCTGAAGATGGAGAAGTCCATAGAATCGAAAGGAAAGGTCCTCGGCATGGATGTTACCTTTATAGCCACTATCAAATTCAAGGAAAGACCCCAGGGTGGCATGTATGCTGAAGGTAACGGTATCATGATGACCCCGAAAGGAGAAAAGGTAATTTTACACGGATCCGGCGTCAGCATTGAAGGAAAGGGGACCGGTATGGCAATGCGTGGAATACGCTATGCCCAGACAACTTCTCCTTCACTCAGCAGACTTAACAATGTAGCCTTAGTATTCGAGATGGAAAGCATGCCGGACGGAACGTCCCATGACAAATGGTGGGAGTGGAAGTAAGGGGGACATCGCGTCAAATGTAAAGTCCCAATGGTGTAATCCACTCTTCTTTTTTAAAAATGCCCCAACGGTACTCAACCATATCTTCCGAGGGGGGGTCCAATCATACGAAACACACCAGCGTTTATCTGTCCACGGGGAAACCGGGTGGATGGTTCAAACGGCAGAGGTAGTCAGTTTCCGGGTGGGCGTGTTGTAGTAACCGGAAATGAGCGGCACAAGGAATGGCTTTTACATGGACTCTCCTTCTGCCGTTGACCTGGGTCGAAATTCCAGTATGCCCTTGCAATGACGACCCTGAGCAGGAGAATCACCCACGAAGATTCAGAATATTCCAGGGTTTTACAGGTGTATTCGGGGTCTTGCCAGGACTGGACCGGTCCTGGCCAATCACAATTCAACAGGGGTTCCATAGTCTTTTCCGGGATTTGGATCCCCTGGATCCCGGTTAACCGGAAATCCATACCATTAAGAATATGTAATCTACACACTAGCCTGTTCTACCAGACATTTTGGTTGGAGAAAATCATGACAAAAGGTAACATTCCCGAAAAAGGAGCGATTATCCAGAGAGATATGGAAACGTTTTCGATCCTTCCCCACATCCCCGGTGGCTTTGCCGATCCGGCACTGCTCCGGAAAATTGCAGACGTCGCAGAGAAATACGGTGCAAAATATGTGAAACTCACCGGTGCCCAGCGGATCGCCATCATCGGCATAAAGGAAGAGGACCTCGACAATGCATGGTCCGAGTTCACCGACCGTTCCAAGGCGATCGGCCTGACAATCCGGAGCATCCAGATGTGCCCGGGCACGCGATCCTGCAAACGGGCCAAACAGGACAGTCCCGGTCTTGGATTCGCCCTCGACAAGGAATTCTATGGCAAACCGGCGCCCGCCAAGTTCAAGATGGGCATTGCGGGATGCGGCAACGGCTGCAGCGACCCCTATATGAAAGACCTCGGGTTCTTCGGCACCGATACCGGGTACACGGCTGTTGTAGGTGGCAAGGGCGGAGGGACGCCGAAACTCGGCCAGGAGATCGCCGAAGGGCTCTCACAGGATCAGGCGATAGAGCTGACCAGGAAGGTCATCGCGTTCTATGGTGCGAATGGCATTACCCCCGAACGCCTGGGTGCAACGATCGAGCGGGTCGGTTTCGGCACGTTTATCAAAGAAGTGCTGTAAAACCATGGTTCAATCCGGCCCTTCTTGAACCGGATTGAGCATAAGATGGAGAACAATTCTCCGTATTTTTATTCAACCTGTAAATCCGGTTATCCCTGGAATCAATGGTTGTTTGACGTAATGGGAGTATTTAAACTGCTTAAAATAAAAACAGGCACGGGAAAATTCCAAGAACCCTAATGCAAAAACGTATGTGGTACCAGATCGAAATGGGGGTAATGGTCGATGTCATCAGGGTCCTCTATGTCGACGATAAACCCGCTCTCCTTGAATTAGGGAAGATCTATCTCCAGAAATCCGGCGATTTTTCCGTCATAACCGCTGATTCGGCAGAGGGTGCCCTCGACCTGCTCAATTCCTCACCCTTCGATGCGATCATTTCGGACTACCAGATGCCGATGATGGACGGCATCCATTTTCTTACCGAGGTCCGGAAAAATCACGGGCAGATTCCCTTCATCCTGTTTACCGAGAAGGGACGGGAAGAAGTAGTGGTCGATGCGATCAACAGCGGTGTGGACTTTTATGTCCAGAAAGGGGGTGACCTGGTTGCACAATATGCCGACCTCGCGCACAAGGTCAGGCTCGCCGTTGAACGTCACACTGTTAATAAAGCGCTGGAAGAAAGCGAGGAGCGGTTCCGCGGTATCGCCGAGAGGATCTCCGACCTGATTATTATCGCAGACCAGAAAGGACCTACCTATGTCTCCCCGTCTGTACAGTCAATCCTCGGGTTTCCCCCTGGGTATTATGTCGGGAAGAGCGCGAATCCGGAAATTTTCCCGCGGGAAGACCTGGGGAAGCTTGTGCAGGCCATGGAACGCCTGGCAATGGGAAGCCCCCTGGAGGAGGTCGAGTTCCGGATGAAGAAGAAAGACGGGACATATGCCGTTTTTGAGGGGAAAGGGACACCTGTTCTGTCGGGAGGCTCCTTTTCCAGCGTCCAGGTGATCGCACGTGATATTACTGATCGCAAACAAGCCGAACAATCCCTCCGTCTCCAGCACGACCTGAGCCTTGAACTCAACAAATGCAACACGCTTGATGACGCGTGTAACCATATCCTTTCAGCTATCCTGAAGATCGAGGGGCCGGACTCAGGGGGATTTATATCGCAGATCCAGTCAAAGGCGGGCTCGACCTCCACGTAAGCCATGGTCTCACCCCCGGGTTCGTCTCACACGTCTCCCATTTTGACCGGGATACCCCCCAGGTGAAATGGGCCCAGGCCGGCGTACCGTTTTACGGAAAATTTACCGACATCAGGCAACCCGGGCCCGATGAAATCCGGGACGCGGAGGGGATTACCGCGGTCGCCTCTATTCCTGTCCTCCACGAAGGAGAACTTATCGCCCTCGTTAATGTCGCATCACATACCATCGATGATATACCACAATCAGCCAGGCAGATTCTCGAAACGCTGGCGTTATGGGTTGGCAGCACGGTAAACCGGATCCGCTCCCGTATGATGCTGCTCGAGAGCGAGGAACGTTACCGTTCCCTGGTTGAAAACCTCAACGACGTGGTGTTTACCCTCGGCGATGACTGGCGCATCACTTATGTGAGCCCGGTCGGAGAACGACAGTTCGGATATTCCAGCGCCGATCTCCTCGGAAAACCGTTTACCGACGTGGTATTCAGCGAAGATCTCCCCATGCTCCGGAAACGGCCCCGGGAGATCTCCGAGGGATTGATCGGACCGATCGACTGGCGCCTGGTACACCGGGATGGCAGCCTGTCCTGGGTGAGGACCTCGACACGCCCATTTACGGACAGCACCGGTACCAGCAGTTTTTTTGGAATAATCTCCAATATCTCGCAGCAGAAACAGGATGAGGAGGCACTCAGGCAGGCAAACCGGAGGCTCACGCTTCTCACCAGCATAACCCGGCACGATATCAGCAACCAGCTGACGGTATTGATGGGGTACCTGGACCTGATGAAACACCAGCCCCATGACAGCACCTTCGATGGGTATTTACAGAAACTGGATGACGTTGCGGAACGGATTTCTTCAATGATCCGGTTTACAAAAGAATACGAGGAGATCGGTGTCAGGGAACCAATATGGCAGGATTGCCGCTCACTTGTAGACTCTGCGGCAAAGGAAGCCCCGCTGGGAAATATCGTTGTGGAGAACGATTTCCCTGCGGGAGTGGAAGTGTTCGCCGATCCGCTTATTTCGAAGGTGTTTTACAACCTTATGGACAATGCAGCCCGCTATGGTGGAGAAATCACTAAAATACGGTTCTCCATGGAGAGACGGGGGCACGACCGGGTCCTCGTCTGCGAGGATGACGGGACAGGCATTCATGAAGCCGACAAGGAGAAGATCTTTAACCGTGGCTTCGGGAAAAACACCGGCATGGGCCTGGCCCTGACCCGCGAGGTGCTCGACATCACGGGTATCACAATCGCGGAAACCGGAGAGCCGGGTAAGGGGGCACGATTCGAGATTGTAATCCCGGAGGGTACCTGGCGGATTTTGAGATGCCGGTAAGTGATCACCCTAATGTTGGTGAAAATTACTATAAAAACAGCAAAAATTGAATATTATCTTTCCTGGACAACAATGAGATCCTTCTGTATGAATGAATCGATGGCCAGCGTACCATTGGCTGCGTCCTGTTTCATCACCGTTAACGTGACCGTGTAGGTGCCGGGATTCCTGTAGGTATGGTCCGGGTTTGGCCCGGTTACGTTGACCCCGTCCCCGAAATCGTAATTGTAAAATACCGGGTATCCGGTGGACTGGTCCGTAAACCTGACCGTCAGCGGGGCTATCCCTGTCAGGGGGTGGCGGAAAATTTCGCAACCGGTGGCGTGAAACGAGACCCCGGTTACCGTGACAACCTTCTTTTTCGTCAGGCTGCTGATCAGCAGGGAACCGTTTACTTTGTCGAATTTCGTAATTGTCAGGGTAATGTCGTAAATTCCCGGGATTTTATAGGTGTGGACCGGGTTTGGCCCGGTAACATTTGTTCCGTCCCCGAAATTATAGCTGAAGAATGAAGGGTTCCCGGTGGATTTGTCGGTGCATTTCACCGTCAGGGGTGCGGTCCCGGTCACCGGTGACACAGTGAAGTCAGCGCTGAATGCCGGTTTCGGGCCGGGATGCACCGTTATGTAGTCCTCCCTGACCCTGCTGTCTGATCCATCCGGACTGGTGATGTTCAGTCTCACCGACCAGGTCCCGGGGTCCGTGTAAGTGTAGTCCGGGTTCTGCAGCGTGCTGTCCGTCGTCCCGTCGTTCGTGAAGTCCCATGCCCACGAAGTGACCGGCGGTGTGGAACGGTCGGTGAAGTGCACCGTCAACGGTGCGTTTCCATCAACCGGAGAGCCGGTGAAGTCTGCAGAATGAAGAATGGTTGCGTCAAACACGGCGGTAGCTCCGGGAACCGCCGTGCCCGATGCGTCGGAACCGGCGAGACTGATCGTGTAATCATCCGGCGTCAGTCCCCGGACCTCGATCCCGAACTCCCAGAGCGAGTTGAACCGTTGTGGGCTGCCGGCATTGTACAAACGCGACAGGTTCACATCATGCTGGGTGGTGGAGACAACATGCCCTTTTGAATCCGTGATCGTGCAGATAATCCGGGTGATCCGGTTGTTAATCGTGAACTCGTAGGGAGTCCCGGTAGAGGTCACCGTCGAGGCAATCGGTTTTGTCGCCCCGTAAATAACAAACTCTTTGCCGGTCGGCAATGTTATCCCATCGGACACGTCGAAGTCCAGTATTTTGGGTGTCGTTATGTCGTTTGGGTCGAAGAGGTTCTCGTAACTTGTGCTGGTCTGGTTCATGATCTCTACGCGGGCGACGTGCAGCCTCGATGAAGGGGGGAACGGAATGGGCGTTCCCGGAACCGTCTGCACACTGCCGGTACCTGCATCGTTCCATGTAATGGACGGTTCACCGGTATCGTAGGAAAGGAACATTGTCCGGGCGCTGTCCTCGAGGTGGTACCTGAGAATGGCGGAAAGTTCGATCCTGGACGTGGCACTGCCGTTGTTGATATTATAGATAAACATCCGGTTGTCGGCCGTTCCGGGGGTGTCGATCACGGTACCCGGGCGGTCGTTCACGACCTCGATACCGTTGTTCGGCTTCCACCGGTTCGGGGCTTCGTACCATTTGCTGCTGTCGTACGGGTCCGTGAAATACCCCGGGAACCAGTCCAGGTAAATGCGCCGGTTATTCGCGATTGAATACTGGATAAGGGCATTTTTATTCGGGATATTACGGAAAGAACCAAGGACCGCGTTTGTAAGCCCGAATGTCACCGTCTCCTCTGCGGTCTGCCCGGCAAGGTCCCCTGAGAGCCCGGTCACCCTGATGGTATAATTTCCGGCCGTCATGTCAGTAAGCGGGGTCCCGTTGGGGTCCGAATAACTGGTATCGAAATCCTTCGTCACCCCTCCGAAGATGAGCCCCATATAATAGGTGTTCGTCACCACCAGCTTATTGGAAGTGTCGAGGAACGTTCCCGGGGACTGCACCAGGTCCGGGACCATCACGTTGTTCATCCGGGTGGCATTTGCGTAGGCGGTGTTGATCATGCTCTCGTTCGTGATGCCGGTGACCGGGTCGACCATGCTCCTCACAACCCTGATGGGTGTACCGGTGGCAGAATTCCCCGGGAATACCTCGATAAGCACATTCCCGGGCTTCGCGACACTCGACGGGAATATCCCGTAGACGTAGAAATCACGCATCTCTGCCAGCTGCAGTTCGTTCGCACTCGGTTGTGTAATGACCAGGTCCTGTGCACCGACCAGGGGAATGATGAGACACAGGAGTACCAGGATGGGGATCAGGCGACCGGGTTTCATGGATGGACTATTATCGTGTGACCTTTATAATCTTTTGTGGATAATTGACGGGAAAGAAAACCGGGGAATATCGCGGGTATCAACGAAATCCCGAAAAAAGAGAAATTATAAGTTTTCCGAATCGATAGTCCCCTTTCACGGTCTCGGGGTCTTCCGGTATACCATGCCCTGGAAGATCGCGATCTTATCCCCGTTGTCGTCAGTGACCGTCACGGTGTAGGTCGCGATCTTCGGGCTGACAGAGAACTCCTCTGCTTCGGCGTACAGGGTTCCGGATGAGGCTGATTTCACGTAGGAGATGTGGGCGTTTATTGCTGCTGCCGGGACCCCGCGGGAGTTTGAGGCCAGGGCGAACGCGGTATCGGCAAGAGTGAAGATTACGCCGCCGTGCACGGTCCCGTGGCTGTTTTTATGCCGGTCCCCGATGGGCATCCGCACCTTTGCCGTTCCCGGTGAGACGTCAAGGAGCTCGATACCGGCATCGTTCGCCCAGGTGTCTTTCGTAAAGAACGGGTCGCTCGTGTTCATGGAGTATCACTCAAGGTTACATTGGGTGAAGCACAGGAAAAAACCTTTGAATCTGGTGTTTATGCGAATTCCTAAGAACCCTCTTCTTCCCCACAATTCCTTCCATATCCTTGAATCACCGGGGAAAAAAGTCCGATGCGTCTACGGGCTGGTTCTTGTGCGTTGCCTGCTTTATCCACTATAGCGGACAGGTTTTTCGGGAACCAAAAAATGTGTGGGTTGGGATCGTCGGAAGGATATATTGTTTATTTCACAATCCGGAACCTGAGATGCGTCCTGCCGGCCGGAAGTTCCGCTACATTTATTCTCTCAACCTTAATTGGTATATCACCGGTGTCTTCAAACGGACGGAAACCGGCTTTGAGAAACACCGGTATGATGTCAATATGCAGTTCGTCGGCAACACCCGCTCTCATACATTCACCAGTGGTGCCGGCACTACCAATAATTGTGACATTTTTGTCACCTGCAGCCGCTTTTGCCTGCCGGACAGCACTTTCGATACCATCCGTTACGAACGTAAACGTTAACCTGCCGGTTTCTTTTGGATGCTTCCCGGGAACTTTTTTGGTAAAAACGAATATCGGGACCTGGAACTCATAACCGCCTGCAAACCAGTCCGGGTCTTCAGCCATTGCGTATTCTTTCCAGGCCATCACGACTGCGCCGGTATTCCGGATGGTTTCCCGCATAACGTCGGTATTATCGTACAGTTCCAGATCGGGATATAATGGACCCACACTACCGTTGCGGTCTTCTGCAAATCCATCCAATGATATTGTCACTCCTAAAATTACTTTGGTCATACGGTCTTTTACCTGGTTTTCACTTAATATGTCTTGCGCATAATATCCGCCCCGGATTACTATTATGTCCGAGCCCCGTTATTGATGCATATAGCACAAGGCACGTCATTTAATTCACCAGGATCTCCTGACCATACTTCCTGTCTCATTAATTCGCCCGGGTTTGTCTTTTTTTCGATACACAACCCTGTCGGTTCATTTAATACGGTATTTTCCATTTTCGGGTAAACAATTGCTTTTTTTTAATTGTCACCCTTTTTTTCACCAATAAAAACCTGGGTTTTGTTATTGTTCAACGCAAGTGGTACCCGGGCAGAATACCTCTTCGCCATTTATCTTTTGATTTTAAACCGGAATAACTGTTCATGCGTTTAACAAACACTATCTCTTTGTTAAAATAGAAAAAAAGGACACAAATGGCCTTTTCTCCGGTTGTTACCTGCACCTCAAAATATCTCTGGATAAATTAAAATAGTTATAATATTAGCTATTGAATATGCTGAAATCGATACTCGAAGAGTTCCTCACCCTTGAAGGTGTATCGGCAGCAGCCATAGTAGGCCGGGACGGATCTCTCCTTGAAGGTGTTACATCAGGGATAACCGATTTCGAGTCGGTGGGTGCAATGGCGTCCACCGGCATGGGGTCATCGGAGGCGATGGGAACGGAACTCTCGCGGGGAAAACTGGTCCAGATGCAAATGGAACTCGCAAAAGGTTTTATTATGATCGCACCGCTGACCGATGCGGAATTTGTCACCATTATCGCCGATACCCTGGATAGCAGCGGACGAATACGGCACGCCCTGAAAAAGAACAGGGAACGCCTGATCGCGGCACTCTGACCGGTCTTATTTTTCACCGGACCTGAACTAAAATATCCGGACAGGGCACGGATCGTCCTTTGTTATGCAAAACAGAGATAAACAGTAATCCGGCCAGCTTTTTCGCCATATTTTTTCACCATATTCACCGGTCAAATCCTTGGCACTTGTTTATATGATTCACGACAGATATAAAAAATATAAGTGATCGTATGGAACAAAAGAAGATTGGGCGAGAAGATTTTGAGGCATTGATCAAGGGGGAGAAGAACATCTCCTCGTATATCGATCTTGACCCTGTTGCGGGGTCATATTCGGTATTCGGGGTTAAAACAGCAAGCAACCCAAATTACCTGATCAAAGCCATCTACGAGATGTACGAGGCGAACCTCAACAAGAAACTTGCGGTCAAGGCAGTCCGCAAGCTCTTCCGTTCGGTCGGGGCGGGTTCCGTCGGGCTCAATAACCTGTTAAAAAAACTTGGCATGGACTTAAAACCCGAAGAGTTCCTGATGCTGGTCTTCAAGCTCCAGCACCAGCAGGGATGGGGTGCCCCGTTTGAACTCGTCTCGGCCAGTGAAAAGCAGATCGTTATCAGGACCAGGCATACCTTCGAATCCCAGGTGCTGAAGGACTGGCACATGCCTGTCTGCGGTATCCACCAGGGCTGGATCGAAGGAGTCCTCACGTCAGTGACCGGTAAGACGTGGTTTTGTCTCGAGAAGACCTGCCATGCGAAAGGCGACGAATACTGCGAGTTTGTTGCCGACCAGGTCTCTGCGAGCTGGAAGTTCAAGGCAGAAGCCGTCGTCAAGGGCGAATCTGCCATCACCGAGTTCATCGAGCACAAGCCGCTTGAGGGCAAGATCTCCCTCATGGATGAACCGGTTGTCATGATGCCCCGGTTCATCTTCACGTCCATGACCAATTCATTGAAGAAGACCATGGGAGAGGCGCCGGCAAGCGGTGTCAACTATCGTGCCTACATGGACATGGGCAAGGAGAATGTGGAGCACTACAAGAAGATGAGTATCACGTATGACCTCTCCAGGACCAAACTTGACAAGGACCTCAACGAGCTGCACAAACGTTTCGCAGCATACGGGACTCCTTCAGTTTCCGGAGGCAAGATTGCTTATGGCAGCCATATCGTCAACGATAACTTCGAGGTTGTTGATTCCATTGAAAAGGACATGGGCAGCAAGGCCACCGTCTTCCAGAAAATCGGTGATAAGGCAATCCGTGTATCTACCAACGTTGTTGGCGCTGACGGCAAGCGGGCTGTCGGGACCGAGATTTCCAGTGTTGTCTACGATGCCGTGATCAACAAAGGGCAGACCTATTACGGCACTGCAGATGTGGTTGGTAAAAAGATGGTCGTGGCGTATGAGCCGATCAAGAATTCCGCAGGTGAGATCATCGGCATCCTTTTTGTCGGAATTCCTGAAGAAACTGTTTACGGCTCGTTAAAGGAAGAGCAGCGAAAAAGATCAATCCCAAGACCCTCTCTGACATGGCATTTGCCTTCTACTCCCAGATGGGCTGGTTTAACTTCGTCAAGGAAGAATGGGACGAGAAGACCAAGACGAAGACCATCACGCTCTCCAACACCGTCGAGTCCGAGTCCTTCGGGAACATAGGAAAGAATGTCTGTTTCTGCACGGCCGGCCTCCTTGCAGGCATTGTTGAAGGCTCATTCGGGATTAAGGTCCAGGGCAGGGAGATAAAGTGCCGGTCCAAGGGGGACGAACACTGCGTGTTCACGATCACCAACCGGCCTGGATAATGGCCGGTGAATTTTCTCGTTTTTCTTTTAAAACGGTAAAGATGCGAGCCTGAAACTTTTTTGAAGCCCGTTTCATCCGGCGGGCCCAATCCAGGAATATTCCTCAGGAGTCGACAGGATCTCATGGCCTGGTCTCACATATGAGAAGAATTTTAAAAAAAGTCGTTTTCGGGTGGAACAGATTTACGCCTGCTGCCGGAGGAGTGCGAACCCGGTGACCTGTGAGGAATACCCGAATTCTTTACTGAAGGCAGTGATAGTCCCCTGGACACTTGAAGATTCAGTGTAGGTAATGTCTTCGGCTTTTTCGGGTCCCCATGATCCGTCAGGACGGTCGAAGTAGTAGTACTCCCTGCCTTCCTGTACATGTGCTTTCAGGTACGCCATCGCCGACCCGCCTGCCGGGACCTGTCCCTGTGATGTGTCATACGGCCTGACATTAATCGCGTAATTCAGGACGACCGGGTCTGAAAAGTCGGTGCCAACGAACCGGTCGTTTGCATTTGTCGTTATCGATCCGATGGTCAGGTCGTACCTGCCTCCTGCCTGGACGATGTTACAGGAATAAGAGGTAGCGCCATTAGGTGGAACGAACGGGCACAGGATCTTATCGCCTGCCTCAAGTGAATCGCTTACCCCGTCAATCAATAAGTTCTCCGAACCGGCAACGTTTCCGCCATCACCAGTTGCAGCGAAGTTCAGTCCTGTCTGTGCATTGATATTCGACTGGCCGGTCACCTTGTTCCGGGTGTCGATGTTCATCGTTTTGGTGAATGCCGTGTGCCCGCCCTGTGCGACGGTATTCGCATCGTACGCTGTGGTATACTGGGTAGCATAGGAGTCGTTGAAGTCCGCGGGGTCGTCCGCACTCCCCCAGTTTGTGTATATTCTATCCGTGCTTGAAAGTGTCCAGGTTGCGGCATCGGTTTCCATGGCGAGCCCGACCACATCCCCGGTGGTGACCGTCGAAAGGGTCTGCGTTTCCGGATCTGCCGGTACACCCGGGTCGGCGAATGCCAAACCGGTTAATGCGATGACCATTCCGATCAATAAGTACGTGATAATCCCGAATTTGCTGTATTTCAAAACTGTTCACTCCAATAGAATTGGTTGATTGCCCAAAGCATCCCCAGTAATTAGAATCTGGCGATACGTGCAATATAATGTTTCTTTTTTTATCCGACCGTTGTGCAAACAGTCCAGTTATCCGGCCCAACTTAGCATGTCCCCGGGGTTTCATGCCCTGTAAAAGAGACGGACAATGTAAAGGCATACCAGAATGCTTGCAATAATCAGGAGGACCATTGCCCAGCCGAGCACGATACCCGCCATTTCGGCGGATGCCGGGATCGGCGCATAGGACCGGAATACAAGCCCCAACGCGAATAATGAGAACGTCAATGCCCACAGGAGAACGATGACGGTAAGAAAAAGATCTCTCTCTTTCTTTTTTATCCTTGCCATTAAATTTTTCACGGTTATATAAATTAATAAATGTATCTGTTTAATTTTTCAGTAATATAATGGGGAATCTACACGAGACCAGAGTTACGCGGTCCAGCAGAGATTTCGTCCCGGACGTTGTTGGCGAGGAGTTTTGCCCGGACTGGATGTTGATCGTATCGGGTAAAAGCACGGACTTTTCACTTCATTGCAACCCCAGGTATCTGCCCGTCCCGGTTTGGCACTTCAGACGGAATTTCAGAATTAAAGGGGGTCATTGCTGACCCCGTGGCTCCCTTCTCCGCCCTGGTTAAGGGGCATCTGATATGTGACCCGAACGGGCTTAAAGAATAAATCCCGGTTACCCTCGTAAACCTGTCAGCCTGACGGGACGTAACGGGGAACGATACATTAATTACCTCATAAGTGATTTGGATGGTAAATGTCTCTGATAATCGGTATCCCCCTGCTCATCCTGGTCATCATCGTCTTCCTTGCGGTCGCGTTTTTTGTCATTAAAAACGTCGTGCACCTGATCATCAACGCGATACTCGGTCTTGTCTTACTGTTCATCGTGAATTTTTTCCACCTGATGCAATATGCAGGAAAACCCGACATCGGGTATGATCTTATCACCATCCTCATCTGTGCGATCGGCGGTTTACCCGGCGCAGTAATTGTGATTGTCCTTGCCCTTCTCGGGATTACGGTGTAGAAGTGTAAAAAAACTGCAGAGCTCTGTAACAGATGCCCGGATTGGCAAAAAAGATCAGTTAAGTCCGGGAATTACAATCTCTCATTGATTATTATCTAATTTTTTGGCTCTGCTGAAATGCTCCAATACTATCTTGCCTGTTAGGATTATTCCGAAATTTATTCACGCTCCAGGGGCTCCGCCCCGCCGCTTTGGCGACCCCGGTTGTGATAAAGACTATCCCCCAAAACTCTGAATTTAATGAGCCTCCGGGAAACCCATCCCCCGAATGTTTATCTTGTTGGGAGTAGGGGAGGGAGGTGAAACCCCCTCCTGTCTTCGTATTTCCCTCAAATCCGCAGGATTTCAACAAAGCCATTTTTTTTATAAAAGTATTTTATGATAAAAATTCAGGTATGGAATAGGTCATCCCGCCGTATCGGGGAGCGGGATTCCAGTTGGCTCCACCGGGATTAATGCAACCCCAGTCACCTGTGAGGAATAGTGCATGTCCTTGCTGAAGGCGGTAATGATACCCTGTGCACTTGATGATTCGGCGTAGGTCAGGTCCTCGGATTTATTCATTCCATGAATGGGTAAGAAATCATCCCATCCACGGGCTTCCTGGATATGCGCCTTGATATATCCCATTGCCGAACCACTTGCCGGGATCTGTCCCTGCGACGTTCCGTAGGGTTTTATGTTGATCGCATAGTTCAATACAACGGGATCATTCGCGTTTGTGCCAACGAATCGCTCATCTGCACTTGTTGTCACGGATCCAATAGTCAGATCATAGGTGCTTCCAGCCTGGACGATATTGCAGAAGGCGGGTATAATACTGGCGTTGGACGGAACGAATGGACAGAGGATCTTATCCCCTGCGAAGGTAAGATCGCCGGCTCCATCGATCAGGAGGTTTTCAGAGCCGACTACATTGCCACCATTATCGGTTGCGGCAAAAGTAAGTCCGGTTTGCGTTTTGAGATTTGATTGACTGGTTACTTTGTTCCGGGTGTCGATTGTCATTTGTTTGATGAAACTGGTCTTCCCACCCTGTGCTACGATATTTGCATCATAGACCGTGGTGTACTGCACCTGGTTTTCGTCAAGAGCTCCGGTATGGATGCCGTTGGAAGTTCCTGCAACGATATTTTCACTGTACCCAATACCATCAAGGAAGGCGATATAATCTTGCCATGTCCCAATCGGACCGAATGGTTCCGATATTAGCGATTCAGGTATTGATATACTTAGAATAACATCACCCGGACCAAAAGTAACGCTCCCCCCAGCATCAATGAGTTGTTGTTGAAGAACCCCAAACGGGTCGACCAATTGCTGGGAATCACCGGTTAAAACGATCATCGTCTCTGATGGAGGATCATTCGTCAGTGTCCATGCCCCTGCGTCAGTCTCCATCGTCAGCCCGACAACATCCGCAGCGGTAACCGTTGACAGACTCTGGGTCTCCGGTGTTGCATTTACACCCGGTCAGCGAATACAATACCGGTCAATCCAATGACCATTCCGAACAATAAGAGTGTAATAACCCCAATTTTCATATGCTTCAAATCACTCACCCTGATAACATGGGAAGATATCCAGAACATCCTCCGGTAAATTGTTTTATTGGAGATATAGGCAATAAAGATCTCCTTTCTCATTAGGTAGTTGTGGCGCAATAATCCCAAACTTTAGCGGACTGTGCCGATTTATCTGACCAGGTCCTAAAACCGAAAAATAGAATTTTTCGGTTTTTAGATCAGAGCAATGACTTGCCTGACTGGTACGCGATGACCTTCTGGAACGAGGTAATGGTACCCTGAGCACTCGACTGCTCGTTGTAGGTCAGGTCTTCGTCCTTTACTGTTCCGTTTACCCGGGCTTCCTGGATATGTGCCTTGACATACGCCATGGCCGAGCCCATTGCGGGGATCTGTCCCTGTGTTGTTCCATACGGCCTGACATTAATATCATAGTTCAGGACAACCGGGTTGGTTGCATCATTACCGACGAACCGGTCGTTCGCATTCGTCGTAACCGATCCGATGGTCAGGTCAAATTTGCTGCCTGCCTGGACGATGTTGCAATACGCCGGGATTACATCGGCAATACCTGCTGCGAACGGACAGAGCATCCGGTCTGACGCAGTTGTGCTCATTCCTGCACCGTCAATCATGAGGTTTTCTGATCCGACAACATTGCCACCGTCTGCGGTTGCAATGAATGTGATACCGGTCTTTGCATTCAGGTTGGACTGACCGATGACCTTGTTCCGTGTGTCAATGTTCATGCTTTTGGTAAACGCGGTGTGACCGGCCTGTGCCAGGATACTTGCATCGTATGCGGTAGTGTACTGGACCTGGCCAGGATTTAAGGCGCCTGAATGAATCCCGCCCTGCGAGACCGAGTAGATCCAACCCAGTTCAATACTTTGCGCAATAAACTCCTGCCAGGTCTGGCCCGGTTCGCCGGCTATCTGCTGATTTAGCAACGATTCAGGTATAAACAGGCTTATAACGTGGTCCGGGTCTGATGGTGACAGGATAAAACTCCCTCCCGCGCCGAGGACCTGTGCCAGAAACTCCGGTGAAGGTTCCATTGTTTCGGCATCTCCAGGGTTGACAAGATTATATAGTGTGGAACCACTGTTTGTCGTTGTCCATACCCCCTCGTCCGTTTCCGTTGCAAGCCCGTCGATATCTGCAGTAGTTGAAGTCGAAAGAATCTGAGTCTCGGGAACTGCCGGGACAACCTGGTCGGCGTATACGATACCGGTCAATGCTATGACCATTACGAATATTAAGAGTTTAATGCCACTCATTTTAATATGACTCAAAACACTCATCCCCCAAATATATGGAGGATGCCCGATAGTACCCCCCAATAAGTTTAATTCTGGTATCCATATAATAAAGGTATCTTCTCTAAAAATTTGAATAGTTTAAGTCGGGGTAAGATCAACTGACCACGGACCCTTCGCCTGTATTTCAAGGAAGTATTTCCCGTCAGCCAGGTTGACTATTCTTTTCCCCGTATACGATCCCGTCTGATTGAAAAGAGTTGGCCCGACCTGCTTCCCGTCATTGTCGGTAATGCGGACGATGAAATTCGTGTCTCCTGAATATACTCCCGTGACAATAAATCCTCCACCCTCTTGTAATGTGAACGATCTGATATCATCCCCGTTTCCTGTATATACCGAGGGTCCCGGAGTGGCCCCGGGCGAAGGCTGAAGCGGTAAGAGCCGGATTCGATGTTGCACTTTCAGAATAAGGTTTCATGCTTATAAAATCGGTACCGGGAATGATTGCACCCGTATCGTCCTGAACATTTACACGAATTACTTTCATAGTACCTGATACAGGGGTGGATGGAACGTTTCCGGTCAGGTTTACCCGCATTGACAATTCCCGTTTTGACGGATACGAAAGGACCCAGCCTGAAATGTACACGTTCCGCTCGGTGCCATTAATTACAGGGCTTGGATTGCCATCGATAACGGTGCTATATGACCATTCCACATTCTGCAAGTCCGTCAGCATAGCGAGCGTCCTCAGACCCGGGAAGGTTTCACCACCGGCCGGATTAAATTTAATGTCAAATGAAACCTTCACCGGGGCACCTGACTTGAGGTCTGATTGGAGGTCCCCATTTGGGGTTATAACGACATTTCTTACCCTGATCGGCGAATCTGGACTCTGGGTGGGAATTGCAGTTGGCGTTGGTGATACTGAGGTATTGGCAGGAACTACTGTTATTCCGTCTGTGGTGACCGGAGCTGCCGTCTGAATCTGCGTAACCGGTGTCTGCACCGGGGCCTGTGTGCAGCCTGCAAGAGTTGCAGTAACGATAATTATGAAAATCACTGCAAGTAAAACAACGGGAAAGCGTTTCATGATTTTACATTAAAATATCAGACAATAAACAAATCGATTTTTAATTGATTCGGGTTACACAAAAACCAGCACGTTCGGCCTGGTATCGCAACAATGCCGGAGATTAAATGAATAAGATTTAATCCGGGTCAGTCAAACCGCTCGAAGTAACATTCGCCCGAGGTCAGTTTTTCCCCGGGTTTGAGGTTAAGAACAAAACTGTCGGCATGGTCCAGGCATACATATGCAGCACAGCATCCGTATCCCTGGTAACCGATGGCGTCTTTTTCACAGTACTCGCACTTCTTTTTTTCGATCATGTAGTTCACTTCGGTAGCTATTCAGTACTACTCCCAAAAAAAGAGAACCGGTATACATTCAGGTCTGTTCCCCAATAACAGGTTCTTCAGGGACGATGCCACTCCACCGTTTCATCGATGGTAAACCGACCGTTGTGCCATGAGATCCTTACTGATAGTGTTTGTATACCCAGTTCCCCGTTCGTAGCGATCCCGGCCTGGCTTATCGCAACGAGCCACATTGAACCACTACCTAATCCGGACCCGGAGTCCTGTCGAGAACGAACAGATCGATAGTCCGGTGTATCCCGGACTCACGGCGGGTCTCATTATCGGACCAGGGTATTTCCGGGCTACACGGTTACGATGGTTCTTAATCCAATCGTGACAGTCCGACAATTGCCTTTCGAAGGTATGGGGTGGCGGGGAAAAGTAAGAACTGTTATCCCAGTAATACCCCAATCATTCTGCATGAGTTCCCCTGACAACCGGAAAAAACCCCACACCCATCACGAGGTCTTCTCTGCTGAAAAAGCCGGTCACCTCGACACAAACTTCCGCCGGTTCCTCTACCGCCCCGACCGGCTCGCGGAGCGGTTCGTGAATCCCGGTGACAGGGTGCTCGACTTCGGTTGCGGGCCGGGTTTCTTCACCCGCGAGTTTGCGAAACGGGTCGGGGATAACGGGACGGTCTTCGCCGTTGACCTTCAGAAGGAGATGCTTGGGATCCTTCGGGAAAAACTGGAGCCCGAAGGTCTCCTGCCCCGGGTCAGGACGCACCAGTGCGAGCCAGCCTCCATCAACCTCCCCCTGGAACTGAACGGGACCTTTGATGTCGCCTTCGCCATCTTCGTCGTCCACGAGGTGCCTGACCCCGCGAAACTCTTCACGGAGATCGCAGTTCTCCTCCGGCCGGGCGGAAAACTCTTCTATACCGAGCCACCCTTTGTCGTTTCCGGGAGAGAATTCCGGGACAACCTTGCCCTGGCCGTGGGAACAGGGCTCCAGCCGATCGAGAGGTCGTTCTTCTTCCTGAACAGGTCGGCAGTGCTGAAGAAATAACGCAGGAGGTCGGCCGCTGCACGGTTCGACGGGCTGATGTAGCCCTCGCTGACTCGGTGGGTCTTACAATCAGATCTGGCACTTCTGCAATAATCCACTAAAAAAAAGAATTTTTCGAGTTGTCAGATCAGAGCAATGACTTTCCTGACTGGTACGCGATAACCTTCTGGAAGGAGGTAATGGTACCCTGTGCACCTGACCGCTCATTGTAGGTCAGGTCTTCGTTCTTTACTGTTCCATTTACCCGTGCTTCCTGGATATGTGCCTTAACGTATGCCATCGACGAGCCACTTGCCGCGATCTGTCCCTGGGCTGTGCCATATGGCTTGACATTGATATCGTAATTCAGGACAACGGGGTTTGTTGCATCAGTGCCGACAAACCGATCGTTTGCATTTGTTGTCACCGATCCGATAGTCAGGTCGTAGGTGCTGCCAGCCTGGACTATGTTGCAATACGCCGGGATTACATCGGCAATACCCGCTGCAAACGGACAGAGCATCCGGCCTGAAGCAGTCGTGTTCATGCCTGCACCGTCGATCATGAGGTTTTCCGAGCCGACAACATTACCGCCGTCAGAGGTTGCTGCGAAGGTAAGTAATGTCTTTGCGTTAAGGTTGGACTGCCCGATGACCTTGTTTCCCGTATTGATGTTCATACTTTTGGTAAAAGCCGTATGCCCGGCCTGCGCCACGATGTTTGCGTCATATACGGTGGTATACTGGACCTGGCCGGGGTCAAGGGCTCCGGTGTGAAGGCCGCCAGGGGATACAATTGAGGGGCTGGAAGAGATAGTCAGGATCTTCTCCATTTGCGATAAATTCCCCATACTCCTGGAATGTCATGGAACTCCCGGGCTCGATAAGGGTATCAAGGAGGGATTCAGGGACATACAATTCAGTTACAGAAAGAAAACCCTCGTCAGACCAGACAACCTTACCCCCGGCGGGCTCTAACAGGGCTTCCATGGAATTTATAAGCTCCATATTCGTTTCGCCCGCTCCGATATAGTCGTAAAATGTGGAACCCGGTTTATTAACTCCCGGATCGTTTGTCAGCGACCATGCCCCTGCGTCTGTCTCCATCGTGATTCCCACGACATCCACATTGGTTACCGTTGACAGACTCTGGATCTCGGGTGTTGCATTAACGACCTGGTCTGCGCTTACGATACAGGTCATTGCAATGACTATTCCAAACAATAAGAGCGTAATAACCCCGTATTTGTGATTTTTCAAACTATTCACTCCCTGAGAAAAGGAAGATATCCAAAAAAATCTCCCGATAATTAAATTCTGGTTATACGTGCAATAAATGTTTCTTTTTGTCCGGTGCCGGTAAACCGATTCCTCTTCCATCACCGACCAATCCACAATACCCGATTTCTGCAAGACCGCATGGCAATATGAACACATATAGTCAGTCCGGGAATGCTGGAATCGATAGAGACCAGGCCTCTTTACAGCGGGGGCAGAGTGGTATCGGGCCTTTGTAATTCATACCTCGTTGCCAACCCTCTTTTTTACATAATTTTTTGTGAAAAAGGGAGTCAAAGAGCCATAAAATTAAATAGTTTATTGGGATATTACTCGCCACTATGAAACAATTCCTTCCTGCAATTAGTTTACACCCGCTCTTTGTATCCTTTGCAGGCAATTCCTGTGATCATACTCGCACGAGCCCGGATCCCCCTATGATCCAGGGAAATTTTATCTGCCTTCCCGGTGTATGCATGGATCATGGAAAAAAGATGAAAAACGGGGGTTAAAAAATGGCGATAACAGTGAATTGGGGGATGATGGGATTATTTTCCGTCATTGCATTCCTGGTTGGATGGTTAATATTTGGTTTATTGGGCGCTGTAATATTAGCGATAATCGTGATGGTCCTGATGGGCATTATCAAATTTAATTAGATATTTAGCTTGGCCGGGGCGTAAATTTATTCGAGCCAAATCTATTTTCATTGATTTATCAGACTCATAATCCAGGATATTTCCTCTTCTGGGGGAAAAACGATTTAGATCCATCCACCCCCCAGCCAATCCACAATGCACGACCCCTGCATGACCGCTTGGCAATACAAACACATATAGTCAGTCCGGGAATGCCGGGATCGATAGAGACCCGGGCCTCTGCAATCTCACACCCGGAACCCGGGCAGCATTGCATATAGCTTCATCCGGTTTATGGGCTGTAAAGGACGTCTGCACTTCCCTACTTACGACACCCCTTCCTGTCCCTGCCGCCAGCTAAAGCCAACAAACCACAATCAAAAAAGAACACTTATCCCAGCCCTACCCTGCATAAGGCACGAAGTAAATACGGTGGCATTTAATACTCCACGGTTTTTTACTCTGTAAAGGAGACCGCGATGCCCGAGAGTGTCAGCAGTACCAGAGATCGATGAAGAAATGGACTCGTTAAACAACAGGAAGTTCTATTTCCTGCTCATCTTTGTCTCCATAGTCGGGGTAATCGGCGCCCTCCTGATGATCGCCTTCTTCTCCCTGGAGAATGTAATCACCGGGTTCCTGTGGAACGGGATTCCCGTGTACTCCCTGTCCCCGGTCTTTAATCCCTGGATCCTCGTAATCTGTGTGATCGGTGGGCTTGGTGCCGGGCTGATACGGCATTATTTTAACGGCGAGATCGCCATCATGGCAGAGGACCTTGTCGAGTTTACCGAGAAAGGCAGGTTTGACCTGAAACGGGGGATCGAACTCTTTCTCCGGGGACTGGTCTCCCTTGTCTGCGGAGCTCCCCTCGGGCCCGGAGGGACCACTTACCGTCTCTACCGGTGCGGTAGGTACCACGATTGCCGAGAAAGCCCATATGCCTCCCCCGGTTGTCACCCTGTCATCGCTCTCCGCCATCAGTGGGTTCTTTGGTGCATTCCTGACATCACCGTTTGCCGGGCCCCTCATTTTCATCGAGACCACCCTTGAAAAAGGCGTCATGACCTGGAAAGCGGTCCTCCCGTCTATTGTTGCGGCCACGGCAGGATTTGCAGCCTATTTCCTGCTGTCCGGCACATTCCTCGGCAACGTGTTTACCTTGCCTGCCTACCCGGAGTTCCGGAACATCGATCTGCTCTATGCCGTCGGCCTTGGCGTGCTTGGCGGGGCATGCGGGATATTTTTTATCCTCATGTACAAGAAAATGCGGGGAATATTCGAACCGCTTGAGCACCGGCCGGTGCTCCTCGGCCTGCTGGGAGGTCTTGGATTAGGGATTGCCGGGATGCTCCTCCCTCTCGCCCTTTTCATGGGTAACGAGCAGCTCCAGGTCCTCATTAATAATTACCTCGAGGTGAGCCTCCTCCTGCTCTTCGTCCTTGTCGTGGTAAAGATTATCCTCGTGACCTTCTCCTTTTCCACCGGGTTTGCAGGGGGATACATCTTCCCAGGCTTCTTTATCGGTGGTACGGTCGGGATCCTGGTATACCGGCTCTTCCCCTTCATCCCTCTCTCGGTCTGCCTTGTCTGCGTCATCGCCGGTATCAGTGTCGCACTGCTCCGGAGTCCCATTGCCATTGCCCTGATCATCGCCATCGTTTTTGAGAATGCACTCGTCCCTGCGATGGCCATCGCACTGGTGATGGGCTTTATCGTGAGCTACCGGTATTCCCTCCCGTACACGAGAAAGGGTAACCATCAGGAGAAATGAGTACTCAATTTATTTCATCCTGTACTTACCAGAATGGCGATAACCCCGGATAGAGGACCTGATTCAGGGATTTGTTGGAGCGTCACACCGTTACGGGATCACCTCTTTTTGTCGATCCTACCAGGAAATACAACCAATTCATGTCCATCCACCGGGAATACATTTTAACGAGCGGTAATTGGGCCAGGGCCATGATTCATCCCCTGTTATCAGCTCATCAAGACCGCCCGGAGCCTCCACCGGAACGTATCACACCCTCCGGTGAAGATCTTCACTACGCTTAATCTTCTTTTGCACGGTATCCCATGTCTTCGTGATCAGGAAACTCTCCTCCATGTAGTCCGATAACACGGGCAAATTTCTTCATGGGAAATGCCATCGTCAGCATGTCGAGCGGTACACAGGGACGGGCAGAAGGATCGAACATTCCCAGTACCGCCTTTGGATCGTCCTTCTGCTGCTCATGCCATGGGTAATAAATAATTGAACTGCACCCGGCACCCATGGGGCAGATGACGCCTTCCGGATCTTTCTGGTCGAAATTTGCGAGGGAAAAAAGCCCGCTTAACACTTCGGGACGGGCAAAGAAGATCACGACTTCGGGATTATCCTGCTCTGTCAGCTTATCCCAGCGGACGAATCTGATTTCCTTTCCTTCCGATTGAAGCGGGCTGATGTTCTTCATCCAGGCATCGACAATCTCCGGTGACTGCTTGTACCGCTCTCCTTCAACAACACCCGGTTCTCCGTCGGAAAGGAAGTTCCGGAAATGTGGTGGCCGTTCATGGGAAAATCCGGAGTAGAGGAGTCCTCCCCTGCAGGTGATCGAGCGGGAATCAAATACCAGGGGAGTCCCGTTCCGGACCCGGCCGATCTGGCAGATCAGGCACCGCCAGCCGTCCGGAGGGGGGACCTTCTCTGATGCAGGGGATTCCCTTCTGAATTCAAACGTAACCGGAAGATCTGTGCCGGGAAAATATTTCTGCCATAACACAATAAACCGGTCGCGGAGTTGTATGTCCATACACTCCAGTGATACTCACCGGAATTTAAATAGTAATTGTGCACTGCGATCGGAAATTGCACTGATCAACAAAAATTAATCAGGTTCTTCCGGTCCGCAGAAGGATGATTCGTCACCATTACGGGTATTTCTGTCCTTTCCCGCATAAACCTGCCGGAATTGTCCGGAACGGACCCAGGTAAGGATATCGCCATGAAGGTTTAACCATTCATGATTAAACCGCAATTACCTGTGTATTATTTAAAAAAAAGATTAAAGGGAATCTTTTCTTACGGCAGGAGTGACTTGCCGGACTGGTAATTAATTACCTTGGTGAACTGCTGGATCACACCGGATGCAGATGAGGTTCTCGGAGTACTGGAGATCTTCTGCTTTAAGCGGTACAGAGGGAACTGTCACATAAACCGGTGCCCCGGAACCAATATTTATCGTGCTGTTATTGTAATCACGCGCTTCCTGGATATGGGCCCTGATATATGCGGAAGTCGTGCCATATGCCGGGATAATGGCCCCGCTATTTGTCCCGTATGGTTTAACATTGAATTCCTGGTCTAACTGCATGGGGTTGATGGCATCGGAGCTGACGAACCGCTCACTCACGGTTGAAGCAACAGATCCGACCGTCAGATCATACGAGTTGCCGGTCTGGACTATGTTACAATAAGCCGGGATTACGTCAACAGGCAGTGAAGCAAACGGACAGATTATCCTGTCAGATGCACGTGTTGTATTTCCTGCTCCATCGATCATCAGGTTCTCCGAACCGACCACATTCCCCCCGTCAGAGGTGGCGATATAGGTAAGACCGGTCTGGGTCTTCAGGTTGGACTGGGTGAGTACCTTGTTGCCGGTGTTGATGTTCATACTCTTCGTCAGGACTGTATGTCCTGCCTGTGCGACGATATTCGCATCATAGGTTGTCGTGTACCGTACCTGTTTGGGGTTGAGTGTGCTGGTATCCAGACTTGGTCCGTTGATATTGAAAAAGTCATGGCCCCCTCCGTTCCCCAGCAAATAGTCTCCCAAATACCTGTTTGTCCATCCATCAGCGGCACCCGGAATTTGTTGATCCAAAATAGATTCAGGGATGTTCAATGCAGACCACTGAATTTCAGTCGGGGTAACAAGGGTATATTCAATAGAACCCCCGGCCGTTTCAACCTGTTCAATCCAACCTGATGGGGGAATATCCCAAACCCATCCCACGTCACTCCAATACCTGTTGATGGTAATACCGTTCGTCAGGCTCCATGTCCCTGCATCCGTTTCGGTGGTCATACCTACCACATCGGCGATGGTTGTTGTCTTCAAGTCACTTGCCGTTTCAGCAGCCAGATAATCAACCCGGAGTCGGAAATCAGGCCTGCATCTGCGTTCACAATAAACGACCAGTAGCGGCGGTGTCAATTATGGAACATACACCATGAAGCCCTCCGAACGGATTAAGGTGCTTCGTATCGAGATTACTTCAACCCTCAATATACAAACTTCAATTTGCAGACTTCCAGACGAGTCCAAAGTAAGGGCCTTGATTAATTAACCAGAATTCCTTTTAGGATCAGGATTTTAGTTTCTTGGTGAAACAGATTCTAAAATTACTGTTTTATTGGAGCTCAACAATGCCAAATATAGGTCGCTGGCATACTTTGTTATTGGTTATACAGTAATCCCAATAACCATCCCGCAAAATCAAACAAAAAAATTCTTTCTATTAATCACCATCAACGGTGTATTATTAAAAAATAGGGGAATTTCTGCTATTTATTTCCTTATACGACAATGAAATGTAGTGTATAATTTTCTCCGGCTCCGGGCATCCACGATCGTTTGTAATCTGCACTAAACTGCTGGTCCCCGGTATTGGTCATTTCCAGCGTCCAGGTAAGAACTCCACCGGCTCCGCTCTAATCAGATCTGCCGGAGGCAAACCGGTTATTGCCCGAGGTTTTATACGAATTTCCGATAATTGAAATCCCCGGGCTGACCGTTGGTATCCCACATGGAACCCGGTTGTCGGGTTTTCATTGAGCCGCGATCGTCACAATCTGCCCCTCGGATACGGTAAAACTCTTTCCGTTGTCATCCCCGTTAAATGTCCGAGTCATGGGAGTAGTCTGGAAGTATGGCTGGAATCGGGTAATACTGACAGGAGGGCTGATTTTTACAAAAGAAATTGTACTCTTCACTGCTGGTTGCGCAGTAATTATCGGGGCCGCTGAAACAGTGCTAACTAACACCAGGCACAGCAGTGTAATGATGAGTCCTGACATTGTGATTTGTTTCATATTTTAGGGATGAATTTCCGGGAATTTAAATATTGGCGTTTTACCCGGGAGGATCGGGCCATTATCTTGTCTTTTCTGTACCGGCACCAGATTTCAGTGGTCCCTTCCACGACCGCTTACGTCACGGTAATCCCGAGACGCTTGTATAATACCTCCACGCCCGGCTTCGTCCCGAGGAAATCGACCAGGAGTTCGTTTCCGTCTGCCATATTGCCCCTTGAAAGGATATCCTGACGGAACTTCATGCCATCGGTCTGGTTCGTCATCCCGTCCTTCCTGAAGGCATCGACGATGTTGAGGGCATACACCTTCGACCAGAGGTACCCGTAATACCCGGCATCGTAGCCGCCCATGAAGTGGCCCATCGTCGCAGGCTGGTGTGTCCCCGCGAGCTGTTTCATCCCCTTGATCTCCTCGTAGGTCCGGAACCAGACATCCGTTGTATTGACCGGCCCGTCGGCCGTATGGAACCTCATGTCCTCCAGTGCATAGGCCAGCTGGCTGCTGTAATAACTCCCGATCCCGACATCCCTCGCAGCGATGACCTGGGCGAGGAGTTCTGCCGGGAGCTTCCGGGAAGTATTCGTATAGTGGCCCGAGAGGGATTCCAGCACCTGCGGGTCCCAGACCCATTCTTCAAGGGTCTGCGAGGGGGTTTCGACAAAGTCCATCTCGACGCTCGTCCCCGAAAGGGTGCCGTAGGGTGCCCTGGTACAGGAGGTCGTGTACCGCATGGCCGTTCTCATGGAAGAGCGTCTCTATCTCGTCCGGGGTCAGGAGCGAGGGGATAGTCCCGTCAGGAGCATGGAAATTCCCCACAATCGCTACCACGGGAACGGTATACGTGCCGTCCTTCATCCTTCCCCTGATGAGGGAATTTTCTGCAAAATGACCGTATTTCCCGTCCCTGGGATAGGGATCGAGGTACAGGTACCCGATTGTCGCATTGTCGGAACTGTTGCTGACCCGGAAGAGCCGTACTCCGGGAGACCAGACCGGTGCATCCGTCACTTCATCGTACCGGATCCCGAACAACGTTCCGTACGTGGAGAACATGCCCTGCAGTACCCCGTCGAGGGGGAAGTATTCCCTGACTTCGTTCACATCGTAGGCATACAGGTTCTTCCGCTGTTTCTCCAGCAGGTACATGATGTCCCAGGGGTCGACCTGCGTTGCTTCCGGGTCGGACCTTTTCCTGATTTCAAGGAGCCCGGCCAGCTCGTCCCGGTTCTTCTCAACCAGGGGCCTTTTCATGGCGTCGAGAAATGCCATGACGTTGGTGGTAGTCTCTGCCATCCTGCCGTCCAGCTGGTAATCGGCCCAGGTCCTGTACCCGAGTTCCTTCGCGATCTGCTCGCGAAGAACGATCGCTTCTTCCAGGAGGGCGGTGTTCTTTTCCGCCTGGCGGTTCAGGTCGGCCGTATACATCTTCTTCCGGGTCTCGTTATAGGCGGCATACGTCATGACTGCTATGTAATCCGGGTATTTCAGGGTGACAACGTAGGTGCCATGGTCCGTTCTGGCGAATGTGGCCATGGACGAGTCCGGGACACCGGCCAGGTCTTCCGCGGTAAATTCGAGGGTGGAATTGTCGTTGTTCAGGTTGGCCGTAAACTGCGACTCAAGCCCGGCCAGGTTTTTCTTCATTGCCCTGACCGATGCAAGCTTTTCCTCCGGCAGTTTGAGCCCGTTGTGTTCGAAATCCCTGATGATTATCGTGTAGAGCCGCGATTCGTCACTGGTCCCCGGGACCTGCCCCTTCATGGCGTCGTAGAGGTCACGGCGGGAATACGTGCCGGTGAGGAAGACATTGGATGCCTGTTCGGACGCAACACCTTCGGCGGCGATTGCCGGGTCAGGGTAGACATTCCCCATCAGGTTGAGCGTCTGGACTGCATCCTCGTAATCGCTTATCACCCGGTCGAAGGCAACGAATGTTGTGCTAAACGTGCGTTGTCCGGGAGGGAGGGCAGCAATCGCGTTGAGCGAGGCACTGGCCTGCTGCTCCGCCGCAGTATTCAGCCGTGTAATTTCCCCCGGAGAATACCATACCCGGACCGGCCCTGTCACCTTCCGGGAAACGGACATGTTCGGACCCGCAGGCGGGCCGTTCTGCAGGCATCCTGCCATCAGGATGATGGGAAAAACGAGGACGAATGCCCATACCGCAGAATACAGGGGTGCCATGAGAGATATTGCGAACATGGAGAATCAGGTATATTCCCTACGATGTCCTTCTGAATAATCCCTGTGTTTTATTGCGTCCACATGATATCCCCGGGAGAAATCGTTTATCAGTCACTCCTGCAATAGTGCCCGTCATGGAACGGAAACAATCACATACTGTAAGACCCTCAAGCCCGGAGGACACGGACGTTACGTTCCGGCTGGCACGTGAAACGGGCAAACGAGCCTGGTATCAGGAAGATCGTAATCACGTCCTCGACGGGTTCGACCGCGAAGAACGCGATGGAGTATTTTAAAGACGACCGCGTTATGCAGCTGGTCGTCATCCCCCGCCAGGGGACTTCCACCGCGGTCCGGGCCCCGTACAGGTTATTCCAACAATTCCCATTAACGACAAATGAAAATTTAAAACAATAAAACAATTTTTGGCTCTGTAGAAATGCTCTAATATGTCCTTACAATTTCGGACTATTCCTTAATTTTCCAACGCTCCCGGGGCTACGCCCCGCCGCTGTGGCGACCCCGGTTGGGATAGAGACTATCCCCAAACAACTCTTAATTTAACTGGATTATGGTAAACCCAGCCCAAAGAATATCTTAATGGGTGTGGGGCAGGGAGGGGGTGAAACCCCCTCCTGTCTAAGCAGATCGGTTAACTTTTTTTTATCCACAGGATTTCTACAGAGCCCAATTTTTTAAAAATTGCAGATACCATTCAATCCCTCTCATATCACCCCACTCAATCGTTCCAGGAATCTCCTTACGGATCGAAAGAATGATGTTCCGGTCGGGATTTTGACCCTGCAACGTTGCACCCGTAGGTTGATCCGGGCTCCTCCACCGAAAGGTAATCCACCACACATGACTCCGGCATTACCGAATGGCAATACGAACACTTGTACGCAGTCCGGGAATACGGGGAACGATAGAGACTTGGCCTTTTACAACATGGGCAGAGCGGTATGGGACCTTCGAAATTCATGCCTTGTTGTAGGGTACGTGGATGGTATGAACTCAGGTCGCGTGCAGGGCGAAAGTGATAACCCTTACCCCTGCACCTTCAGGAAATTTTCGTTTGGTGTAATCCATTTGAATCGTTTCCTTTGGCTAATACCTGAATCGACCTGAAAGAAGGCGAGCCATCGTAGTGATACAGGCCGTTTCCGTACATCTGGATTTTTAAAAGAGTTGTAAAAGTAAGACTATCTTTTTCGTAATTGTCTGTCTGGTAATCCCGTTATTATGACACCAGTGGAAATGATCAAAAGTTCCGAAGAATCGCTGAAAAATTCCCCGTGAAGCCCAAACTTTACTTTTCGGGGAGAGCCGGTTGTCAATGGACTCGAAGCAATTTATTGGATATTAAAGGCCATTTATGCGAAGATGAAATGATTGGTTCGGGGTTCTAAATTTATTATACAGACCCGGGCCGTGCCGTCATATTGAAGTATGCCCGTTTCCCGATATCCATAGTATCTACAGAGGAAACCGTGACATCATACATGGCAGGCACAAAATCCGGAGTCTCTACCAGCAGTTCCCAGGATTTTCTGCGGCCATCGCTTCCATTGAGAACGGTATCGCCACTGAATCCCACAATCACATCCCCATGCTCCGGATGCCTCCCCAGTTGTTGCATGATGTCGACATGGAGACGTGAACCGTTCGGGAGATCGCTCCAGCCATTGAGATAAAAGGAGTCCCCGACGTAGTGTGTACCGACATCGTTGATTGTGATATAGTGAGATTTCGGATTGGTTACAATCATTGTCTGAATGACCGTCTTTCCAGGTGTGAATAGTGTTGTGGCCGGAATAGTTGCTACCGGTGAGGGAGTCGGAGAGGTACTCTGTATTGCCGCCTGGTCGACCGCCTGAAGACACCCGGATGAAATAACGAGAATTGCAATTAGCAGGATTGCCCAAAGACCCCTCATGATACTTTACTACGTGATGCCTGCTACGATAAAGGCAACCGTTTGTTACGTGGTTGTCCGGCTGGAGGGTTTCTTACGTTTCCATCCCATCCACATGCAATTCATTGACGTGCATTCGGGGTAACCCGGACAAGCCGAAACAGACAATATTGTATCGAGCTTTATTTGGTTTATGGACCTGGAAGAACAGGGATCATGATCATAAGGACCACCGGAATCTTTTACAAAAACCCGGGTCACGAATTGAAAACAGCGACGGTTCTGAACGTTTCGAAGGATTTGAAAAATTATCCCTGTAATAAATTTCTCTAAAAGAATGGGGAGTATAGAGGGGAAATCCCCTTATTATCTCCCTATTTCTGTTTTAACGCCTTCAGAGTAATGACTTACCGGACTGGTAAGCAATTACCTTCTGGAATGAGCTGATGGTACCTGTGGCCGATGAGGTCTCAGAGTAGGTCAGGTCTTCATCCTTTACGGTTGCGTTGGTGCGGCCTTCCTGGATGTGTGCCTTTACGTAAGACATTGCCGAGCCGATTGCCGGGATCTGTCCAGCGGATGTGCCGTATGGCTTGACGTTGATAGCGTAGTTCAGGACGACCGGGTTGGTTGCATCGGTGCCGACGAACCTGTCATCTGCTGCAGTTGTAACTGATCCGACGGTCAGGTCGTACTTGCTGCCTGCCTGGACGATGTTACAGTACTGTGGAATTACGTTGCCGGTTGCTGCTGCAAACGGACAGAGCATGCGGTCGGATGCGGTGGTGAAGTTGCCTGCACCATCGATCAGAAGGTTCTCTGAACCGACGATATTGCCACCATCTGCAGTTGCAATGAATGTGACGGCGGTGTCAGCATTGACGTTGGACTGGCCGATGACCTTGTTCCTGGTGTCAACATTCATGGTCTTTACGAAGCTGGTTGTTCCTGCCTGTGCTACAGTGCTTGCATCATAGGCTGTGGTGTAGACGATCTGGGAGTCTGCGAGGGGTGGAATTGCTGTAATTGACTGGTTTGACAGTGTCCATGCGAGCCCTGCATTGTCCATAACAAGACCATCTGCAATGATGGCTGTTGAAGTTGAAATTGTCTGAGTCTCAGGGACTGCTGGAACGACCTGGTCGGCCATTACAACGCCGGTGAGTGCAATCAGCATTGCGAGCGCAATGACGATAACGCCTGTTGTCTTCATTTTTTTCCTCCTAAATTTCATGCTGATACTCCTCAGCATCAACACACATTTTGGTAACGAAACAATATAATCTTTCTCGTCAATTCCCTCAAATTGAAGATATTTTACATTAAGCGGTTCATTTAACCGCTCATTTGATACATATCACCCAGCGGTTATTGAAATAACCACTGGGTTAAATCTGGTCGTCATCTAAACCTATTAATAACAAAAAATCTAAAACTAGATTTAAGGGTTATTAGGTGTGATACTCTCAAACCGATCTCCTACAGTTCACCCTAACCCGCAATAAGTTTTTTTTGGCATGTAATAAAAAAACGCCTTGTCCGCTAATCCCAATTTTCTTTGCGAACGTTCTCCGCGGCTAAAAAAGAATAATATGGTTACGGTTCAGGTGACCAGGATCAGGTCCTTCCGGACGGATACGTTGCTTATCACCGAACCGGAGCTCGCGTCATATTTCAGGATCGTCAGGGTTACATTGTAGACACCCGGGAACCGGTAGACATGCACCGGGTTTTTCGCATTCGCGTGGAAACCGTCCCCGAAATCATAATTGAATGCCAGCGGAGATCCTGTCGACTGATCGGTAAACTGGACGCGTAACGGGGCAGTGCCGTTCCGGGGCGATGCCGTAAATTTTGCGGCCGGTTGTGGTGCCGATGGGCCGGGATACACCGTGATTACATTTGTTTTGGTAACCGAACTGTTCATGAACGATCTCGATATGGCGTTATATTTCAGAACTGACAGGGTAATCGTGTATACGCCAGGATTCCGGTAGGTATGGGCCGGGTTTGGTCCTGACGCAGTTGATCCATCGCCGAAATTGTATTTGAACGTATTCGGGCTGCCAAGTGATCTGTCGGAACATTGTACCGTCAGTGGAGCGGCCCCGTTCACGGGCGAAACGGTGAAATCCGCGATTAATACGGACACTTTCGTTAATATCGCCCGTATCGCAATTGTCTGGACCGTGTTAACCGTCACGGTCCTGCTGTAGTCCTGGTAACCTGCGGCTTTCAGCACAACCGTGTGTTTTCCTTTGCTGATTCCCGTCAGAAGGGCAGGGGTATTCTGGCCCGTATCCTGGCCGTCAAGATAGATATCGGCGTTGGCCGGGGTCGAACTCACGGAGATTTTCCCGGCGGCCGTCGGATACGGTGTTGGAGTTACCTTCGTGGTGGGAATGGTTGTCGGTATGATCCCGACGATATTGAACAGGACCGAGGCTTGTACCGGAACCGTAATGCCCGTTACCCGGACGAGGTACTCATCCTGCCGGAATTCCGTCGTATCCATCGGGAAGGACCACGTATTCATACCGTCGGTCCCTTGTACGACTTTGACAGTACCGATAGATCCGCTGAACAGACCGGTATGGGTCGCATTGGGCTGGCTGAGGGACGAGGAATTCACTTCAACGAGGAGTTCGTCATCAACCGCGAGGTTGGTGGTCCCCGATATGGTGAACCGGTCACCGGCATGTTTCTCACCGACCGGGAAGATGGTAATCGTGGGTGTTTCAACGAGGAACTGGAGCTTTGTGTAGGTATCATCAACCGATGGGTTGTTAATGGCCTGAATGAGGGCATCGGTGGCATCCGATCCCTGGAGGCTGCCTGGTCCCCGTATTTTGAAAAGGACGTTGCCCGATACCGGGTAACTGCCTTCGACAAGGTCAAGGTTATCTGATCCGGGTACTGAAGATGCGGGCCAGACATCGAAGATCTCGTTATACATCGGATGCTGTGCGATTACGAAGTACTGGCCTGACAGAAGGCCTGCAGTCGTGCCCCGGGGGATCTCCTGTTCGAAGGAACCATCTGCATTGACAAGGCTGGTGTTGTAGATCACCGTGTTGTTCCTGCCGAAGATCCAGGTTGCGATACCCTGTGTGGGTTGTCCAGCAGCTTCTCCACTGACGAACAGCGGATCACCGGCGGCTATAACAGGCTGTGAGACATGGGCGCTGATAAATGGCTTCCTGATAATGACCGATACGGTTGCGTACTCTGTCGTTGAAAGGTGGTCGCTGTCGGTTGGGGTTGCCACAGCGTAGATCGTATAAGTCCCTGCAGCAAGGTCCAGGTTTGCGGTCTTCCATTGGTAGGCCCAGGTATTGTCCTCAAGGACAGATGCGGGGGAGAATGTTGCCGGGTCTGACGGATTAACTGCAGTGCCCGGGCTGGACATCTGTCCGCCCTTTGCCGGAAGCGGCCGACCGGCGATGAACAGGTAGGTGTAGTCGGTCTCCGAGTTGGTCCCGGATAAACTGACCACTTCACCGAGGAAGTAGTTCTGGGTTCCCGCAGCAACTACCGTGACGGCACCTTTCTGGACACTTACGTCGACTTCATCGCTAAAGAATTTCCTGTCTGTACCGGAATCCGATGATGGCGGGCTGTATGGCTCGGGCCGTTCCACGCGGATGGTGTACCTGGTGTAATTTGTGTCCTTCGTGGTCTGGAACCCTACGGTGCGGGTACCGGAATTGGACAGGGTAATAAGCGCATAGTAGGCGGTACCCCCGACGCTCTCGTTACCGAGGAATAAAGGCACGTCCTGCTGGATCGTCTTTCCCCCGCCGTCCTTGAACTGGTAGGAACCGATTAACCAGGGTCCGTTTGCCGGATCGGCTGCAACACTTCCCTGGCCCGAAATGATAAACGGGGGTTCATCGCCTGCCATGCCTGACATCGAGCTGGTATTCCTGACCCAAAGGTAATAGGCACGGTTTGGAGCACCGGTAACGATCACCGCAAACGGGTTACCGCGGACGACCGAGTCCTTGCTGGGTTCGATTTTGACCGTGTTTGATGCAATAGTTATAGTCCGCATTGCGGAGACCGTCTTTCCGGTATAAGTGTTTCCGGATGCATCCTTGTAGTTCTCCATCATCCCGTTGAGGTTACACTCGGTCCAGAATACATAGCCGCCCGACGGGTACACTCTCTCGCCCTGGGTGCCGAGATACCCGGTTGCCCACCCTTTCTCGCTGCCAAGAACGAGCGGGATTTTGTTCCAGTAGTACGGCATTGCATCCGGTGCCTGGTTTAAAAGAGACTGAATAACGGTTGGGCTCTCGTAGAGGCTGGAATATATCGTCCCGTCGGATCTCTTAACCTTGATGGTCACGAACCCGGCCGTACTATTACGTTGTGCAGGGACCGTGTTGAGGTTCGTTTCAATCCGGAAGATGAGGAAATCCCCTTCCGGTACGCTTTTCCCTGTGACATCCTTCCCCGTCTGCTGGTCATATATCGAAACAGTCTGTGACGGGTCGTTTACTACAATCCCCACCTGCCAGGTGTTTCCAATGTACCAGTTGCCGGGATGCCCGACGAACTCCGACGGTGCCACGTAAAAGTTATTTGGATTTCCGACGATTACCGTGGCTGATGGTGTACCCGTCCCCGGATGCTGCGATCCGGAATACCATGACAAGACAGTCCCGGATGGTATCGGTATGATGAGACCCTGCTCACCGATGAACACGTCGCCTCCCATCGGGACATTATTGATCACGCCTGACGATGCGGTCACCGGCATGCTTACGAGGAGAACGGCAAGAATCCCGATGAAAAATACTAATAAACTTTTATTTTCCCCCATTAATCATTCCCCCAATTACCCGGGGATTTCAAACCGTAAGGGTTTATCCATTCGGAAATGCCTGACATTGATTGAATAACCTGAAACCCGGGTTACTGGTAATTCATTCTATTTTTTTTATTGAATTTAAAATATATTTATTACTTCCTGTTTACTATGACCCCGATGTAAAAGCCTGTTGATACTTCAAAAAAGTTGATTGAACCTGTTCAGCCTCTTACGACCCCACCGGGTTCATTACCCGTCCCATGAAGAGGATAGCTCCCGAGTCCTTATCCTGGATAAAGAACAGGAACGGGTGGTCAGCCCGGAATACCGGGACCGGTTGTTCCTGGAAAATAGCTTTTGATTCGAATACGCCACCTGTTGCCGCTGCGGCTTCGGTGCCTTCCTCATTGACATCGATGTATGCCTTGTGGACGATATCTGAAATAACAAGGTTCCTGGTCCCGTCCATCCCCGAAAAGTCGGCATTGTCTGAAAATGCTAATGGCATTCCCATCGCCTTCAGGTCCCCTGCAAGGCTGTAATCTGTCTCCATCCTGAATTTCGGGAAATAGACCATCACACGCTGCGAACTGAGCCTGCTTTTCAGGTCTGACAGTCCGTTGCCTGAAAGGGAATCCTCTGCAGACGCGAGAGACTTGTTCTCACCCGGGAGAATCACGACCATCGATAGTTCTTTGCCGCTGCTGTGTGTGTACGGCATCTCAAGGACCTGCATGCCACCTGTTTCAGCATAGTTGAACATCGCATCCTGGTCCGTCCTTTGCATCATCCGGACATCGACGGAATTTCCCGGCGACACGAAAAATCTGTCAGCCTTTGTCTCGTCCTTTGCAGAACTGTTTTACCCAGGTGCCTTTGAAGTAAATCGCATTGGTAATCACGAGTTTCGTATCAGGGGTGATTGACCCGGCAGGTAAAAGGTCCCTGATTTTGTCATTCGTCTTATCCTCGACCCACCTGTTGATCGTATTGCGTGAGATCTCCGGCTGGCCGGCAAAATCCAGGTTGATAGTCTTCGCATCATAGTAATCCTGGGCGATACCGGTAAATTCCGGAAGGAACCGGTATGTTTTTTCGGCCCACAGTGCATTCGCGGTCTGGAGCGTATACCCGGAATTCCCGTCATTCAACCCGGCAATAATCGCTGAATATTCCGATCTGCGGGTGTTGTTATCAGTCGGATAATGGAATACCGCCTGTATCTGGTCTGCCGTGGTCCCCCGTGCACCTTCGTACGCCAGTGCCAGAACGGTTGAGATGCTGAACGGTGAGAAGAAGATATTTTTGCCGTCATTAACCGGATTTTTGTTGAAGTCGGCATAGAGGTCAAATGCGAACAGGTTATTCGCTTCTGTAACATCCTTCACCGAAACATTCCCGGGACTGACAGGTTTAGTCCCTCCGGGCTGAACAGGCTTCACAAACGCCTGCCGGTAGCCGGTATTCTTACTCACCGGCAGTATTCTGAACCGGGTTGTCGTGAATTTCGTCTGGTTCATTGACGGTACCGTTAGAATTACCGGCACCGGATCCGGAATCTGCGGTGTAACAGGAGTAATTACCGTGTTTTCCTGCGTAGTTCCCTGCGATAAATGACTTAAACTTTGCAGGAATTTTACCAGGCCGGAACTTCCTGCGACATGTGCAAAACGCTGATTATCCGGCGTGGATTGCCTGATGCGACTGACCCGGGCTTGTTGTCCCGGGAACCGGCGGAGTTGGAGGGAGGGGAATTATGGAAATGGAATTATTATTTTGCGTATCTTCAGTTGCGTACGGTCCGGTAAAAAGCGGGACATGGTCGGAGATCGGGTGAGAATATTTCTGATTATTCATCATCGGATCGGGATCTGCTGCGGAAATTGCAGGGATACACAGCAGAATGGAAAACAGCAGGATTCCGATGAACAGTCTATGAGATCTTCTTTTTTGCATAACGTCACGATCCCCTGGAGGATTGACAATATTATCTCATGTGATTTTATATAATTGCTGGAAAGGCCAGTTTTTGAAAAGAATGGTTATATGGGAGATGAAACCGGTCTTTTCGCTACTTACGATATTCCTGGACAAGTCGCAAAGAAATTGTTACATCGAGCGGTGGAATTGCGATATGACCCGTTTTTTTTAAAAAAAGCATTAAAAAATAACCTTTTTTAACCGTTGAACCTTGACCATCATAGTAATTTAAGAGACATCGTGTCTCAGGAAAGAATTGTAACGGAGGGGTCCGCCATAGTGTTAACAGCAGCAGACCTCCCGTTGCCCGAAGGCAGTACAGTGTAAATGTCTAATCGGATTAAACATTTCCCCCTGCCGGAAGAAACGAAGGAAAAAGGAGGAATTGATTTGAAACAATCTTTAACAATCAGAAAAAGTTCTATTCCATTAATCGCTCTCGTAATTTTCTCTCTTTGCGCGATTTCAATCCCGGTAAGTGCAATTGATATTCCGCAATACTGTAGCGTGGTCGCTCCGGGGAATCAGATTACCATCGCCGATGTGTATATAGGGGCCCCATGGATCGAGATTGAGTCTCGCATACTGCCAAATTCATTCTTACTTCCCCGAACCGGTTACGAAAGACGATCTGGGATTTCTTAAGAACTTTCTCACCGATAAATGGGCTCCTCCCCAGAATCCGAAGGGAAAGTAAAGATAATTCTCAGGTAGATTATCCGGATGGAAGGACAATATACTACAAGATTCAGCCTGACTTCTCGGACATTGAGGAGATCCCGATACCAACAACGGCATCTTCCATTGCACCACCGGATGACGACCTTGATTTGTACTATACGATGGTCGTTTCTGAGAGCCCTGCCGTAGATGGGGACATATCATTACTGCCACAAAGCAATTCCCTGATCCAGTACGCTTCAGCAGGCGGATCGCAAAAAAGCACGATGAATTTTGGGAAAATTCAAAGACAGGCGGCGAATTCTTATCCGAATGCAAACCGATTTTTGGGGACCGTAATTGGCACCATCATCGATCAGCAAACGGCGGAGAACAACGCAGTTGCCTATTTAAAAGGTCATCTCTCGCCCTATAACCCGGACGACTACGAATTATCAAGTGTACAACTGGTTGATAACGGCAACCGGGGCAGGGAATATAAATTTGAATGGTCATTAAAACCCAATGAGAAACAATCTCACGGGACCCTCACCGTTTCGGTTGATGCGAAAACCGGTTCAGTAACCAAAATTGGGCAAAACACGATCGAGAAGATCGATCCGTCGAGATCCGGATAACTCCACCATCCCATGTCCATTTGATAGCTCTGCAAGGTAAAACGATCAGAGGATTCCCGATACTTCCATCTTCGTATAAAATAAGCAAATAATGAGTGAACAACCAATGAACCCACCCCATCCTATTAATTTATTATAGTCCATGACTCAGGGAACTTTAACGGGGGATTGTGTATGAAAATGGGATCGCCAATAAAAATGTTAATTGTCTTGACTGCAATTGGTCTGTTACTAGTTCCTGTGGTATCAGCAGGAATACCTTTTCAAAATTTTGGAAAAGTATTGACATCTCCCAATGGAAAACCATTTGCAACCCTGATACATATTGAGCCATTTCATTTCCCAGTTATTTATTCATATGACATTCCTGTTTTTGATGAGAATAGCAGCATATCATGTTGCGGGCCCATGTCGGGTCGTTTCCAGCCAATCAGGTATTTATCGCCACATCGGAGCTTGCTATAAATTGACCGGCGGTTGAGGAGAGATTTTCCTCTCCATTAAAATTCATTCCCGTCTTTATCCCCTCCTACAGTGGTTCCTGGATTACTCCGGATCTGCCCAGGATCGGTGCCGCACTGACGTAGGATGTAAACGGCTGGTAACTGCATTTCCCCCACATCGTTCCCCTGAACACGTAGACCGGCAGGATATACTGCGTGCTCTTAAAGCGGGATCCCGAATAATATTCAAGACTGATATCGGTCACGTTTCCAACCATTCCAGAATCCTGCAGTTCTTTGAACGCTTCTTGTGGTGAAATCAGCGGGAATTCCTTATAAAGTTCAATCTTTTTCCAGTTTTCCTCTAGTTGCAGTATATCTCCACCGCCGCCCATCGTTACCCGAATCTGATCGGTTGATTTTGAGCCATTGATAGAACGGTTGAAAACCAGGAAGATATCCTGGTGGATTATCGTGTGATTCCCTGACCCGCTGTTACTTTCCTCCGTACCCTTAAAACTCTCTTCAAATCCTATTCCCTCGTGAAGCAAGTCCTTATTCTTCAGGTATTCCAGGGCAATTGACCTGGCCTCATCCTTATCGGGCTCAAACTCCGGAAGGTCCCTTGGATCTTCTCCCATGTAGCGGGTCCAATCCGTGTATTCAAAGCTTCCTGAAGCGAGATACAGTGCCAGTTCGCGGCTAACCTTATGGCTCGAGCTATTCAGTTCCTGCACAACGATCCTCTCATCATCGATTTTCAGGTTCCCATAGATATCGAATTTTTTCATTAAATCTGCCATTTTGACATCCGGGTCTTCATGGAGGACTTTATACGCCATCAACGTCCTTGGGAATTCAGGATACGCGATATCAAGCGTCACTTTCTCCCTGGCTGATGATTGTGCGTAGGTCGGGACCGGCGTTGGGGGTTTGGGACGGTCCGGGGAATCCGGGTCCACAACCAGCGGTGTGTAATCGTAGACAGTCTGCCCTTCTGCGATTACAACTTCCTGGCTTGCAGGATAGTAACCCGGCAGACTGAGTGTGATGGTATGCGGTCCGGGGGAGATACTGTTGACAATGCAGTTGGTGATCTTCCCGGTGTCAACTCCGTCAACGAAGATCCGGGCTCCTGGAGGGTTTGATACTACTGATACGCTCCCTTTTGTTGCCTTTGTAAGTTGGGTGGATAAATCGATGGTAGAACCAGGTCTTGTCGTAACAGTGTGAGATGAATCGTAGTAACCATCCAGGTGGTATACAATGTCTGCCCAATTATAATCCCCTTTCAACATTGAGGGTGTGGACCTGCCGGTATCTTTACCCCCAAGGTAAATTGCGGCCCCCATGGGACTGGTGTTTAGAAAGATACCCGTGGGAATTTTCCCATCGTCAATTCCATTGGTAAATATCGGGGTTCCGGCTGGAACAGGAACCGCCTGGGTATTCTCCTCCGGAACCTGAAACCGCTCGGCATAGACATCCACCGTCTGGTTGGGAATTACCCTGACGAGCTGGTCCACATCAGTGTAACCGGGATTGCGAAGACTGATGGTGTGGAGACCGACGGGTACCGCGTTCAACACACTATTTGTCATCTGGCCGGTAGTCACGCCGTCCAGGTAAATTTCGATCCGTTTCGGGTATGATGTAACAGATACATTGCCATACGCTTCGGGGATTTTCTTCAGCGGCAGGGTGATATTCACGTTCTGTCCAGAAATTAACGACACCTGCTGTTCTGATTCTGAATACCCATCCCGGTGTACCGTGATATGATGCGATCCAGGGACGATTCCCATCAGTGTATCATTCGTAGTTTTTCCGGTAAAGGTGTCATCGAAATAGATCGCGGCTCCGGCAGGGTCGGAATTGACAGTGATACTGCCATTCGGTATCCTGATGAGTGGAATATTCAACGTATTTGCCCCTTGTGGAATTGGATGGGCCTCCCTCATTGAGTCGTAATATCCGTCAAGTTTGAGGACGATCGTATGTGATCCCGTTGAAACATTCTTCAATAGTCCGATGGATTGCAGGCCCGTATCGGTACCATCCAGGAAAATTGAAGCCCCAACCGGTTTAGAGTATACAAAGAGCGGGATATTTGTATCCTTCACATTAGGTGGTACTGACGATGGAATTGCATTTGTTTGCGTCAGGTTCGGGGAATAGGTGGTATTCGGGGAAACGGGTTCCTGTGGTGGCTGGGTACACCCGCTGTTGATGACGATAATTCCCAGTAGTAACAATACCAGGATATATTGTTTCATGCTAATTGTCAACTCGATGCATTGGCCGATAAATCTTGGCTTTTATATTATTGAATTTTAAAATTGATCAAAAAAAAGTAAACCGGGATTAAAACCTGACTGAACCAACCCCATCCTATCAATTTATTATAGTCCGTGACTCAGGGAACTTTAATGGGGGACGGTCCATGAAACAGGTCAAAAAATCCATAAATCACTGTTATCGCGATTTTTGTCATCATCGCACTCGTCGGAATACTATTCGTCCCCGCCGTATCCGCAGGAAAAACTATCACCTCTATGCCCGGCCAGAAAACGATTAAATCAATATCTGAAGTTCAGAATCCAAGTCTGATAAGCCCGGTTTCTTTTCCCCAGCACAAATATTTCCCCGTAATCCCCGACTTCACAAACCAGACAATTCAGCCGGACAGTTTAACCCCCATTGTTTTACCTCCAACACCTTCCGTTCCGTCAACAGGAATCCCGATTCAGCCGTTCAGGAAATATTCAGCAATTGCATTCCCGTTCATCCAACCCCGGATAACTCCCGCCCTGATAAATCCGTCTACGGACCCGGGAGCTGCAATTCAGCCTGATTCTGTCCCCACAAATCCGGGAACAGATCCTTTGTATATATCCAAGGATGAGGCAATCCGGATTGCAAAAGAATCCGTCAGCAATATTAGTCTCACTTCAGATCCCGTTGCCACCTTGACCTCTCAACGGGTCACAAACGAAATAAGAAGTATCGGATTCGAATTAAAAATACCCGTCTGGGTTGTTGAATTGTCAGGTGTATCGACGGACCCGCATGCACTTGGCGTGCAGGCAATGGTACAATGTTAACACCGGGGAAATTATCGACGTCCCGATCCATGCAAACAGAGAGGTAATAATTGATGCGATAACCGGGAAGGTAATCAGGGTTGACAGTTGTTTTTAGAATTGTCTGCTTTTGTCCAATCCCCCGCCATCCGGAACCATCCGCATCGATCGTAATGAAACCTTATATACAGGGTGAAATTACCCATCCGGAAAGACAACAGGTATATCCAGGGTTTCACCATAATTAAAAAAAGATTATTCATCCGGAGAATTGTCCATCAAAGGCTTGTCATTGGGTAGAAATTCCTGGCAACAGTAGCATTTACCGTGTTCCTGCCGTAGCCGGAATAGTACCCCGATGAGGGTGTTATTATCGGGCTTTTCATCGCAGAGCCTGGAATTGTTGTCGTGAACTGCCTGGGTGCAGAGGTTGTCCCGGTACCCGCGATGATGGTTGCCGGAGTAATCGTTTTCACTCCCGCTTTCACCCCTGATAATGCAACTGTTGTAGTCCCGACATTCACGCTGTCGACCAGGACTTCACCGAATGAGACTTCGACCGGCCCGGACTTTGTCTGGACCGTGTAGGCCATCCTGAACCGCAGTTCGTAGGTACCGTTCTTCATCGGGCAGGGGACGTTGATTTTCACTGGGAACGTGTAGGAATCGCCGGGATGTACAACAACCCCCTCAGGAATTGTGCATCTCGAGGGATCGAAGGTGAACCCGTTCGATGACGACGGGATCAGGACAACCCCGTTTGCCGACGACCAGTTCACGGTCCCCGTGTTCTTCACCGTCAGCCCGACGATATATGAGTGGCAGGACTGCATGTTCGCCGGGATGTCGTTGCCGGTGAATATCGAATCAAAGGGCAGTGTCAGCGGTGGGGACGGAGGGATTACTATACCTGACGAGCCGGAAGGGCCGGGTGCCGGCGGGGGTGTGGGGACCGGCGTAAACAGGACCAGCGGGTGGTAGTCGATATTCTGCACGACGGGTGTTACAACCTGGTAGCTGTTGAAGCCGCTTGTGAAACTGCTGCCGGTCACATTGTAGGGTTCGGTGAACCCGCCGCCGATGTCGGGGTGGGTCTGTGACCAGCCGGTCCCGTCGGGGGTTGACCAGTAATTGCCGCCAAGGTTCGGCCCGCCTGCGATATTGGTCCCCGGTGTCGGTGTGATATTCCATACGTTACCGGTGCTGTCGGCCGAAACATTGGCATTGTCGAGGTTATTGAAGAAATTATTGTAAATCAGGTTGTTATTGCTCGACCCGTTTATCCATATACCTTTGGCATTTCCGGCCAGGATATTCCCCGTAACGGTATTATCGCTGCATAAATAATCGAACGTTATGCTGGTATTGGTATTTCCGTTAACGGTATTGTCCGAGAACGTGTTGTTGTTCGAACCGATACACCAGATGCCATCGAAATTCTGGTTGACAATGTTCCCTGTGATGTTGTTGTGGTTCGAATATTCGACGAGAATGCCGTTATTGATTTCCCCGTTATCCCCTGTCCCGATGTCAAGGCTTGCATTATTCCCCGTGATGTCGTTATATTCCGATTCGATAAGTTCGATCCCGCTGACGTTGTTCCCTGTCACGACATTACCTGTAATCGTGTTGTTGTTTGAACGTCCGAGAATGATGCCGTCATTGACAAGGTTTCCTGTTGCGATGTTGCCCGAGACGGTGTTGTAGTGAGAATATCCAAGGGAGATGCCGTTCAGGCCATTTCCGATCGCATTATTTCCGGAGATGGTGTTGTAGTCCGATCCGTTGAGAGCGATGCCGTCCACTGTATTTAAGCTCGCATTATTACCGGTAAGGGCATTTAAGTCCGACCCGTTGAGATAAAAACCATAGCCGCCGGGGCTGGCACCCCCGATTCCCCCGTTGAAATAAGCGTTGTTTCCGTTGAGGAAACTAATGAACGAACTGTCGAGATAGAAACCATATCCGCTTGCGCTGGTGCCCCCGACTCCCCCGTTGGAATACGCATTGTTACCGTCAAGCAGGTTGAAGGCAGTCTCGTTGAGATAGAAACCATATCCGCTTGCGCCGGTCCCCCCGATCCCCCCGTTGGAATACGCATTGTTACCATTGAGGGAGTTAAAATGTGAATTTGTAAGATAGTATCCAAATCCGCTGGCACTGGTGTCGCCGATCCCCCCGTTGGAATTGGCATTGTTATTGTCGAGGGGGTTAAAATGTGAATTTGTAAGATAGTATCCAAATCCGCTGGCACTGGTGTCGCTGATTCCCCCGTTAGAATTGGCATTGTTACCGTTAAGGGGGTTAGAATATGAGTCAGAAAGATAGTATCCATAACCGCTTGCGCTGGTGTCGCTGATCCCCCCGTTAGAATTGGCATTGTTACCGTAGAAGTTGTTCTCGTCTGAACCAGAGAGATAGTAGCCAAATCCGCTGCCGTCGGTTCCCCCGGTACCCCCGTTGAAGTCTGCATTGTTACCATTGAGCTGGTTCAGGTCCGAACTTACGAGATAGTAGCCGTAACCGGTGCCTGTGCTGGTACCATTCCCTCCGTTGAGGTTTGCGTTGTTCCCGTGAAGATGGTTCAGGTCAGAACCAGAGAGATAGTAGCCATAGCCCGTTCCGCTTGTGTCTCCGGACCGGCCGTTCCGGTTGGCATAGTTACCGCCGAGGCTGTTTAATTCCGACCCGTTGAGGTAGAATCCAAAACCGGTTCCGCTGGCACCACCGGCTCCACTGAGACCGCTACCGCCAATACCCAGGCCACCGCTACCGCCAATACCGCCGGTATTCTCATTTGCGGTGTTTTTATTGAATGTGTTGTTGTCCGATGCGGTGAGGTAGAACCCATAACCATTGCCACCGGAACCTCCTGCTCCGCCGAAGCTATTTCCCCCGGTTACGAAGCCGATACCACCGGCTCCGCCATTACTGCCGGAATTTCCATTAGCGGTGTTGTTGGGTGTGAATGTGTTGTTGTTTGATCCGGCGGCGAGATAGAATCCATAACCATTGCCACCGGTACCACCTGCTCCGCCGAAACCATTGCCCGGGGCTCCGACGCCGGTACCCCCGCTGCCGCCGGTACTGCCAGAATTGGCATTAGCGGTGTTATTGTTGAAGGAGTTGTTGTTCGATCCTGCGAGGTAGAAGCCGTAACCATAGCCCCCGCTCCCCCCTGCTCCACCTATGCCATTCGCGTTGGTCAGGGTGCCGACATAACCGGGACCGCCAATGCCGCCAGAATTAGCATTAGCGGTGTTATTGTTGAATGAGTTGTTGTTCGATCCTGCGAGGTAGAAGCCGTGACCATAGCCCCCGCTCCCCCCTGCACCACCTATGCCATTCCTCCCGACACCGCCGCCGGTACCCCCAAGGCCGCCATTACCGCCATAATTTCCATTCGCGTAGTTGTTGTTGAATGAGTTGTTGTTCGATCCGGTGAGGTAGAAGCCGTAACCATTGCCCCCGCTCCCCCCAGCACCACCGGTGCCATTGTTTACGGTTCCGACGCCGTAGCCGTCACCGCCGACGCCGCCATTACCGCCGTGATTTCCGATTGCGTAGTTGTTATTGAAGGAGTTGTCATTCGATCCTGCGAGGTAGAAAGCGTAACCATTGCCCCCGCTCCCCCCAGCACCCCCGGTGCCGTTACCACCGATGCCGTAGGCGATACCACCAGATCCACCATTTCCGCCAAAATTTCCATTAGCGGTGTTACCGGTGAGGTTGTTGTCATTCGATCCGGTGAGATAGAAGCCGTAACCATTGCCCCCGCTCCCCCCAGCACCACCGAAGGCATCAACCCCGATCCCGGTACTGCTGTAACCTGCACCGCCGACGCCGCCGTGATTCCCGTTCGCCGTGTTGCTGGTGAGGTTGTTGTTGTCCGACCCGTTGAGGTAGATACCGTACCCGTTGCCGCCGGCACTCCCTCCGTTCTGGCTCGCTATATTGCCGGTGAGGTTATTGTTGCTCGATCCGGTGAGCGTAATCCCGGAATTCGCATTATTGTGCGCATCGACGTAACTCACCTCTACATCCTGTGAATTCTGGAGGACAATCCCATTTCCTGAATTTTTGACCTCCACATTGCTGTCAGGAGCTGCATTTGCCGTGATATTCGACGCAATCACATTGGGGAGATCCCCGATGACATTATTGAAAAATATCCCGGCCTGCGTGAAGCCGGTGAGCGTGATGTTTGTGATGCTGATGCCGCCGAGTGCATCACCCGGATTGCCAGAGAATATGTTATAACTCGTTGCATTCTGGTTGTTGACGATGATACCGTATTCTGTATGCCCACCCCCGTCAAGAATTGCGCCCATTCCATCGAAGATCACGTTGGATGCATTGATCAGAATGGCAAAGCCGGTGCCGAAATTCGAAAATGTGTTCGTCGAGGGAGCAAACTGGATGCTGCCGCCATAATTTGTATTATTACTGGCGTTCAGGTCCATCGTCCAGAGTTCCTGGTGATCGATGACCCAGCTGTTATTATTGAGGTAATAGGGGTTGTCTGCCGAGGTATTCAGCGGCGGGTCAGACCAGGATAAATTGGTCCCGGAAGGCGTGCAGGTATCCGGGGTGGTGTTGGTCAGGTTCAGATCCGACAATGGAGCAGGAGTACCAGCAAGAACCGGCGTGGTATTTCCCGGCACCGGGTCGGGAGAATTGACGGTAACATTATTTTCAGATATAGCTGTTATGGTGAGATTTCCACCCATATTCTCAACCGGGGAAGGTACCTCAGGGGTCTCGTTCACAACCGGGGTATCATCGACCGGTGGAGAATTTGCCGACTCGTTGACCTGAGGAACTGTTGTCGGTTCAACCGTTACGTCGGCAGTCGGAACCGTTGTTGGCAGGATTGTGGGGACTTCGGTTGGCTCCACTGTTGTCTCTGTGGTTGCAATCATTGTCGTCTGGGTAGTGGGAACCTCAGTTGGTTCGACCGTTACTAATTCCGTTGTTGGGATCTCCGTCGGTTCTACGGTTACTTCCGTCGTCACCTCCGGTGTGACGTCTGGTGTCGGAGTAACTGATGGTGCGATGATTAACTGTTGTCCGTCCGCAAGGCCGGCCAAACCCGGTTCTCCCCCGGACGATGTCTCATTTTCCGCAAAAACCGGTACAACAAGCACGGATAATATCGTGCATGCCAAAATCAGGCAGTAGATCTTACGATTCCGATACAATATGGCAACCCCTCCGGCATGTCGATCCATGGGGGTTAAAATCAATGTTCCAGGATGGTTTTATAAAAATCCCCCATGACGCTGAAAGCCTAGTTTCATTACTGTTACAAGTCAGTTGATAATAATTTCTTTTTGTATTCGGTTAAAGGAAAAAGAGGATGATATTATTCCGGCAGGAGAACAGTCCGGAACAGGCCTGTTACCGGTTAAAAATTCCGGATTGCGGTTGCATTTATCGTGGTCCTGCTGTAGCCGGAATAGTAGCCGGTTGCCGGTGTCAATGCAGGGCTTTTTACTACAGGGCCCGGAACGATTGTCGTAAATCGTCCAGTGGTGCCCGTGATCGTGCTGGATGGCGTATTAATTAGTCTTTTAAGAAAGTTGATAATAATTTGTTTTTAAATTTTAAAAGAATTACAAAAGGATAAGCTGACCGGAATTGTCTGGCCGGGCAATCCTGTTGTTACTGTCAGGCAGCCGGCACCGAATCCGGGGGGCACCTGTAGGAATAAAGCAAAATACTGACTGATCCGTGTGTTCAAAAAAGGTTATTGTTTTTCAGGGAACCGGTAGTCCCGTTTAGGGACGAAGATCTCGAATAAGGCCCCTTCCCCGTACGTGCCGGTCTCCCTGATGGTGATGCCGGTGATACTGAGTATTTCCCGGACAAGGAACAGTTCCATCCCCATCTGGCTCCCGTATCCCCTTTCAAAAATCTTTTCCTTTTTGGCATCAGGTACACCGGTGCCGTTATCCCGGAACGACAACACGAGGGCGTCTTTGACAATGGTATACCCGATGGTAACTTCAGTTGCGTTTTTAGCACCGGTCAGGACATTTTTTGCAAGTGCCAAAAATACCTGTTCGAGAAGGGGACTGGCGTAGATCTCAAGATTGTCGAGTTTCACCATCCTGTGGATGGCTGAAAAATCCAGGTGTGAAATGGCCATAACAAATGACTGCTGCACATTCTGCCACTCAGGTGGCCTGACACCCAGGTCCTGGTATTGTTTCGCAAAGTTCAGCGAATATTCAATCCTCCGGATCGACTCCTGTTCCAGGTTGTGGTATTCTTCGGCCTTTTGTTCTTCGGGAGCCTGTCTTTCAAGCGTGAGGTACCCGTTGAGCGTAAAGACGGCATTCTGGATATCGCTGAACGTTACCTGGTTCAGGAGGGTAAGCTTCCTGGTCACCTGCTGCAATGCTGCATCTGCCTGTTTGGTCTCGGTGATATCCCTTCCTACGTACTGGTATTCCAGCAACACGCCGTTTTGATCGAAAATTCCCCTTATTGTCCAGGCGATGGTGTAATCCAGTCCGTTTAATGTAAATTCCTGTTCGCCTGAGCCGGACGGGGATTTGAATATCAGGGTGTGTAAAAAGTTATCCAGGGGTTCTTTTGAAACCGCCTGCTCGAAGACGTCATAAATCGATTTCGGTTCCAGGCCGTTTTTTAAATCTTTTACTTTGTGTATAAACGCGGGATTCATGAACGTTATCGTTCCGTCGGGGCTGAACCTGCAGATCAATTCGCTCTGGTCTTCGAGGATACTTTTGTACAATAACCTGCTCCGCGATATCTGTTCGAGCATCCGGTTGATAGCGATTGACAATTGCGCCAGTTCATCGTTCCCCGGGACTTCGGTGATCCTTACATTTTCATCGGCAGCCCCGGCCCCGATCTTCCGTACATCATTCGTGATGACACTAATCCGGGAAAGGATCATGCGGTCCATGATGAATATGCCAAGGAACCCAAGCACCAGTGTCGCAATGATAATAATAAACAGGAAAGAATAGAGTGTCGAGATACCACTCTGGTAGATCGTCCGGGGTTCGGAAATCCCAATACCATAGGTGTCCGGGGTAATGTTGAGTTCGGGTTGCAGAACGTAGCCCTGGACACTATCCGGGCTTTCCGTCAGGATAGCAACCGGGTTCCCTGAATGAAACTGGTCCTGTACCGGCGCAAGGGACCGGTCCGCTGTCAGGGTGTCGGGGGCGATAAAAAAGACAGAAACCCCTGTCGTTTTTGATATGGACATTACCCTGTCCTCGTCCAGGTTTTTCGCCATTATGAGGATTCCCTCATCAGGACCATCCCCGCTGCTCTTCAGCACGGGCCGGCTGGCGACGGCCACAGGCTGGCTCCCGACAAAGAGGACGCCTTTTACGGTGGAATCTGAATCAGGGGCGTTAAACGTTAAAAGCGGATAATCCCTTGTTATTGTATCGAGGAATAACGGTGATACCGGTTCCAGGTCACCGGAAGTCTTGTTAAAGTACCGGGCATACGTGAGGCCACCTGTATTATTGAAAAGAATGAAGTAATCGATATCAAGGGTCCTGAATGTTGTGGCCGGGAGATTCTCTTCAACAAACCCCGGATTACTCCCTGTGGTGTAATAGTACGTATCGTCCCACAATGCCCAGTCCGCAAGGTGGGAATCAAGGTCATCAAGTTCGCTTTCGAGGGCAAAACTGACCCGCTGGAGGTCCTGCCGGACTTCGTTCTTCTCAATATTCTGATAACTCATTTGCAGAACTGACGAAGAATAAACCGCAAATCCGGCAAGGATTATCAATAAGCCAACACCGAAAATTACCAGTGTTTTCGTCCTCAGGTCCATTGTTGTAAATCTGATAGAAATGTATGAATTAAGATGGTTAATTATTCTTGGTTCGCGTCCATCCGCTCCAGACCCCGGGAAGACTAACAGAGCTGTTTGGTCAATATGGTTGGAATTTTTTTAAATCGTTCCCTGACTTCCCTTTCCTGTTCGTTCCGTCCATTACAGCCTGGCAACGATCACAATGGAATTTTTGTGAACGGGTGGACAGCCGGGTGTTGTCGTTCTGGCAACCACGGGGGACACTTCCAACCCGGGCCAGTTGTACAGAGCTTGATGCGGTTTATGGGTTCCCAAGGCCTTGAAATTCTGATCCGCCAAAAATAATCCCGACCCTTTTCAATTGCCGGTTTGAACCTGCATCTCCACACCCGATGCCTCGTTCCTGTTCCTGCCCGGAACCGCCTGAACCGAAAATCGCAATCGGGGCCCCAATAATACGGTGATATGGCGATATTTCGCGATCTACCCGGTGTTCAATAACCATGGGCTTCCCTTGTGAAACGTCTGGTGCAGGCGTGCGATCGAATTTTTCAGATACTATTATCGTCTTTTGTGGACAGGTGTGATAGTTGATTTATCAATGGCTGATGAAGATCTCGGGGACGTCCTCAACAATCTGGATACCATAAACAAAGCCAAAGCAACGACATTGAAAAAAAACGGGGACACATTTTACCGCCAGGGATTCTATGATGCGGCCCTCAATAGTTTTAACGAAGCTCTGGTGCTTGACCCGGATAATCCTGACCTGTTGAATAATACCGGTCTCACCCTCGTAAAACTCGGAAAAATTGAGGAAGCAAAAGCGGTTGAAAAAAGGAGAACCGAAATACTGGATAAATTCCCTACCCGGCCGGACACGACGAAAGACCTGTCCATTCCGGTAAGTCCTCCACCCGCCGATAAGAGCGTTCCTGTCCCCCAGCCATCGGTTCCGAAAGCGGGAAAAAAAAGTGACGATAGGGAACCCATCTACCGCGGACAGAAAAACCCGGTGCTTGCCGCTGTCCTTTCGTTATTATGGCCCGGGTTAGGGCAGGCATACAACGGCCAGTACGTGAAAGCAGTTATTGTGATGGTCATTGAGCTGGCCGGGATTCTCCTTTTCTTTATTCCTACCGTAATCGCCTGGATTTACAGTATTATCGATGCCTGGTTCTCGGCAAAAAAAATAGTCCGCGGAGATCTCCCGCTGCATAAGACGAATGTCGGTTATATGATTGTATTTGCGATAATTCCGATCATCCTGATTATTATGGGCAGCCTGATTTCGGCCGGGATGGTTCATATACCGGGCCTGGGACCCTCGCCGGTATCGAGGAACGGCGTACCGGTTACACCTCATCAGACATCGAATACCATTTCGTTTTTTAATGGCCCGAATACTCTCGTAACACCGGCACTATCTGGGGCGACACTTGACCAGGTGAAAAACTCTGCACTAATCCCCCCTTATACGACCCTGTTCAGGAATATCAACGATTACAGGGGGAAGGTCGTTTATTTCCGAGGGAAAGTCCTGCAAATGATACCGGCCGGCAATAACCGGTACGATTTACGGATCGGGACAGAGGAGCCCGATTATGACAATAACGTCATCTACGTCCATTATGCCGGGAGTCCGCTGGTCATTGAAAACGAAATTGTCGACGTATGGGCGATGGTCGATGGTGTAACCGATTATTATTCGGTATCCGGGACGACAGTTTCCATTCCTGAAGTAACGGCGATAGACATCGTACCCTATGTAACAGAAACCGGTGGGCCGCAATACGCCCTCCTGCCCCGGACCTATGCAAATCCTTCAGATTTGTCGATGACCGTCGATACGAATCCGACCTACGGTTTTTCTATCAGTTATCCGAAAGCATGGGATAAACAGGAGAGCTATGATAGTGCCATCGGGTATTACCTGACGACATTTTCGATAACCGATACCAGTGATGAAAATTTAGCGACGTTCAGTGTTTTTGCCAGGCCCGATGATATCCAGCCCGAGCAGGCGTACCTTTCAATATTCAACAGGATTTCGGGGATCCCGAATGTCGTAATCCAGCCGGGGTCGGCAGAAGTCCAGCTGGATAATAACCGGGCATATCGCCTGGACTATTACATCACCGATGTGAACGACGTGACCAAACGAAAAGGACTCGCAATCGCGACCGTGATTAAGAAAAAGGCGTATATCCTTGAATTTGAAGCGAAAGCAGATTATTACGACAATAATTACCCACAAATCCAGTCGATGATAGATTCATTTACCGTGTAATAATCGATCAGATAATCGTTACCGGGTGGTAAAAATCCCTTTCTGCCCCCGATAATTTTTTAAAAAAAGTAATCCGTTCTGGAGGAATATCCATTCAAAGGCCTGTTACCGGGTAAAAATTCCGGGTTGCGGTTGCATTTGCCGGGTTCCCGCTGTAGCCGGAATAGTACCCGGATGCCGGTGATATTGCCGGGCTTTTCACAACAGGGCCTGGAACGATTGTTGTAAACCGCCCTGATGTGCCCGTGATCGTGCCGGATGGAGTAATTATTTTCACTCCTGCCTTTACTCCCGATGATCCAACCGTTGTTACCCCCACGGTAACGCTATCCGCCAGGACATCACCAAATGAGACTTCGACCGGCCCTGATTTGGTCTGGACTGTGTATGCCATCCTGAACCGTAACTGGTACGTACCGTCCTTCATCGGGCAGGGGACCGTGATTCTCACCGGGAACGTGTAGGACTCCCCGGGATGGACCACGATACCCTCCGGGATGATGCATCTGGCGGGATCGAAGGTGAACCCGTTCGATGACGATGGAATCAGGACAACCCCGTTTGCAGATGACCAGTTCAGTGTTCCCGTGTTTTTCACCGTCACCCCGACGTTGTACGAATGGCAGGACTGCATGTTCCCGGGAATGTCATTGCCGGTGATTGTCGAATCGTAGGGTTGGGTGCCGGTTGGGAATGGCGGGATTACCACACCGGATGAACCCGGGGATGGCGGAACCGGGGCCGGACCGTTGAGGGTAAGCGGATGCCAGTCGATATTCTGCCCCGCAGGTGCGACACCCCGGTAACGGGACGAGCTGCTTGTGCCGGTCAGGTCATAGGGATCCGTAAAACCCTGCCCCACATCATAGTGGGTCTGTGACCAGCCTGTGCCGTCCGGGTCTGCCCAGTAATTTCCTCCGATGTACGGGCCGCCGACAATGTTCATCCCCGGGGTGGGGTCGATGCTCCAGTTGTTGCCTGTACTCGTCGGCATCGATGTTCGCATTAATCCCGTTGGAAAACAGGTTATTATAGACCGTGTTATTGTCGGAATTGCGGAGCGTGATGCCAACCCCGTTATTGGTTATATGGCTCCCGTTGACCGTGTCCGACCCGCCGAGGTCCAGGTAAATGCCGTTGGAATTATCCGAAGAGGAGATGTTCGTGACCTGTGAGGACGAAGTGTTCCTGAAATAGAGGCCGTCCCAGTTATGGTCGAGCTGCTGGTCTCTTACCGTGACATTCGTGCCATTGACAATGTACATCGTCCCGGCATTCCAGGTCGGGTCAATAACCGTATCCTGCACATTCCTGAGGTAGATGACGCTCTTCCCGTTGACCAGGTTGGTCGTGTCGATCTGCTGGATGAAATGGGCGTCCGTGGTCCCGATAAGACCGAAATTGTAGGTATTGCCGGACATCGTGTTGTTATGGAGGGTGTTCCCGCCCGAATTGATCACGAAGAGACCCTTTCCGTTGCCGTTCGCAACATTATTCGTCAGGTTATTTCCGGTGCTTCCGTCCACGACAATACCGAAATTCCCGTTCCGGTCTGCCGTGTTGCCATAGACCGTGGTGTTGCCTGAATTTTGCCTGATCTCGATGCCCTGGCCCGTGTTCCCGCTGGCATTATTTGCAGCTACCACATTATCACGCGAATTGAAAACGGTAATCCCAAAGAAGTTCCCGGTGACCTGGTTCCTGGTAATGGTGTTCCTGTCAGAGTTGTCACGGATGGAGATCCCGGACGAATCCCCTGCAACCCTATTGTCGGCAATGGTGTTATCGGTCGAGTACTCAGAGCTGGACGCCATAATACTCGTTGTCGGTCACATTGTTGCCGGAAATGACGTTATTGTGTGACCCGGAGCTGGAAGACGAATATTCACCCAGGGTTATGCCGCTCAGGAAACTGCTGACATCGTTTCCGGAGACGAGGTTCCTGTCCGATCCCCGGAGGAGAAGAATGCCGTTACTGTTGGGGAAACCTGCCCTGTTTACCGTGTTGCCGGTAAGGGTGTTGTCTGCCAGAATATTATCGCTGGATGAGTCATAGAGCGCGATGCCGTTTGTCCGGCTCCCGGTTATCGTGTTTCCGGATACTTCGTTGTGGCCCGACCCGCCGAGGATAATATCACCCTGCATGCCGTAACCGGGGGCATCGATCTCATTCCCCATCACGTTGTTCCCGGTCACGAGGTTGAGGTTCGATTGTAACAGGACGATGCCGGCCCCGCTATTGCCGGTTACATCGTTCCCGGATATGATGCACCCGTCCGAAAATCTCTGCCAGATACCCGTCCCCATTTGTGGATTCGTGGAGACCGTGTTTCCGGAAACCGTATTTCCTATCACGTTCGTGCCCGGCGAACTCCAGATAAAGATGCCTGAATCGTGATTGAAATTCATGGTGTTCCCGGTGATGTTGGTTCCGGTCACACTATTGAGGGAGATTCCGTTAAAGTTACCCGAGGCGTTGTTCCCTGAAAGGTTGTTGCGGTCAGATCCCGGATCAAGGCCGATCCCTGAACCGTCATAACTTCCCGTCGCGGTATTACCGGTGAGGTTGTTTTCATAGGAACCGATGAGATATATCCCGTAAAAATTGTTGCCGCCGGCGTAGTTACCGGAGATGGCATTCTCCCGGGAACCCGATACATATATGCCGGAATTCTGGTTCAGGCTTGCATTGTTCCCGGCGATGTTGTTGTGGCTCGATCCGTTGAGATAGATCCCGCCCCCGCTCAGGCCGGCAGTGTTCCCGGTCGCGGTGTTTCCCGTGAGATTATTGTAGTCGGAATTCTCCAGGTTGAACCCTGAACCGCCTTCATTCCAGCCATTTCCTGTTGCCGTGTTATTGATGAGATTATTGAAGCCGGAGGTCTCCGTTAAGGACTGAATATAGAACCCGTTGTCACCATTGCCGGTCGCATTGTTCCCGGTGAAATTGTTCCGGCTGGAGGAGAGGGTATAGAACCCGTCATACGTATTGTTGAATGCGACGTTACCGGTGAGGTTGTTCGCGTTGCTTGAATCCCGGATATGAAACCCGTCCCAATAATTCCCTATGGCGGAATTACCGGTGAGGGCATTGTTGCCCGACTGGAATAGAGTGAACCCGCTTCCCCCCAGGGTGCTATTTCCATTTCGGGTTGCAATATTGCCGGTAAGAGTGTTATCGCCGGAGTTATCGAGATAATATCCGTTGTAAGTGTTCCCGCTGGCGTTATTCGCCGTCAGGTTATTGTCTCCTGAATTTGACAACAAAAATCCGTTTACCCCGTTTCCGGAGGCAGTGTTGTTATACAGGGTATTCTCTCTCGAATTCTGTTCGAGGAGGAATCCCTGCTCGGCATTGTTGCCCGCATAATTGCCGGAAAGGATGTTATCATAGGAGTTTACGAGATAAAATCCTCCAGTCTTCGTTATCCCGATCCCTCTGAACCCGTTCCCGTTCGCCGTGTTCCCGGTAAGGCTGTTACGGCCCGACTGCTCCAGCTCGATGCCATACCAGCCGTTCGAGTCTGCGTGGTTTCCGGTGAGTTTGTTGTTGTCCGACCCGGTGAGGTAGATGCCGATCAGGTTCGAGTTCGCGGTGTTCCCTATGAGGGTATTGTTGCTGCCCGAATCTGAGAGAAAGATGCCAGTATAAACATTCGAGTTTGCGGTGTTGTTGACAAGGGTGTTATCCGGGGAGCGTTCAAGTTGTATCCCGTATATCTGGGCGGACGTCAGGTTATTACCGGCCTCATTATTCTGCAGCGTGTTGTCTTCTGAATTAGACAGTGATATCCCGGTCTCTGAATTATCATATACCTTGTTACCGGTCAGGTTGTTCCCGGTTGTATAAAACAGGAAAATTCCCGAATTCCCGTAATTGTACGTGCCGCCCCCGTTCCCATATACCGTGTTGCCGGTGAGGGTATTATTCACTGAATTCTCGATCGCAATCCCGGTATCCGTGTTATCATTTACCGTGTTTCCTGTGATGGTACTGTTATTGGAGAAGATTATATTGAATCCCAAAATCTGATTATTGGTCAGGTTATTATAAGCATGGTTATTCTGCAGCGTATTCCCGTCAGTAACAGCGAGTCCGATTCCCACTCCGGTATTATCATAGGCATCGTTTCCGGTCAGGGTATTGTAGGATGATTGTTCAACAAATATACCTCCATCGTTCCCGCTTACGGTATTCCCGGTGAGAGTATTGTTATTGCTCGAAAATTCGAGGAATATCCCGTTTAATCTGTTGTTAAATGCCTGGTTACCCGTGAGGTTGTTGTCCCTTGCATCCATGAGAACGATACCATATATCTGGTTATTCGTAAGGTTGTTGTATGCCTGGTTATTATCCAGGGTGTTGTACCGGGAGGATTGAATATAAATGCCCGTGCCTGGTTGACCCTGATATGATCCTACACCATTATCATAAACCTGGTTGCCGGAAATCGTATTCCCATCCGAACCATCGAGGAATATACCTACACGGCCCCAACCGTCACTCCCGGATGCGATGTTCCGGGAAAGGCTGTTATTATCCGAATTAGTCAGGGAGATCCCTGACATATCGTTATGGCGAAGTGTGTTTCCTGTCAGGTTATTATTATTTGAATCATCAAGCGCGATACCGTACAATTGGTCCGATACCCTGTTCCCTGTAAGATTGTTGTAATTGCTGGAATCTGCCAGGCGGATACCAATATTCTTCTCATCAATAAGGTTAATGTCCACCTCGTTATTCAGGAGCGTATTGTTGCTCGACCCTGAAAGTCCGATCCCATTGCCTTCATTATCCAGGAACTGGTTACCGGTAAGGTTGTTGTTGTCCGAAGAGGTGAGCGAGATACCAAAATACCCGTTATTATTTACCTGGTTATCACTCACTTCCACGTACTGAGAATTCTGAAGGACAATCCCCCCTCCGATTGAGTATATGGCAATGGGATTGGAACTCGCATTCACCTCTGTGATGCTTGAAGGGATAGTTTCCGGGAGATTCCCGATTACATTATTGAAGAAAATACCCGCCTCTGTAAAGCCCGTCAGGGTGATGTTTGTGATACTGATACCGCCGAGTGGTCCGTTGATGTTGTCAAGGGCATCAGCGCTGGAATTCTGGACGATGATCCCATATTTTGTTATACCACCACCATCCAGGACCGCACCCATACCATCAAAGATCACATTCGACACCTGAATCAGGATAGCAAAGTCTGAACCGAAGTTTGAGAACGTTTTGTCATTATCGAAAATAACCGTCCCTGTAGTTGGGGTATTGTTACTACTATTCAGGTCCATTATCCATTCATGGCCGGATTCATTCACAACCCACCCGGTTCCGGTGTAATACGGATTCGATGTCGATATATTCAGTGGCGGGTCTGACCACGTATAATTCTCCAATACGGGATCGGAAGAAATTAGCGTAACATTATTTTCAGGTACTGCCGTTGCGGTGAGATTTTCCTGCGTAGTCACACCTTCAGGTGGAACATCAGGGGTCTCGTTCACCGCAGGTAAATCGGCAACAGGGGGTAACGTAACCGATTCATTGGCCGTAGGTGCCGGTGTAGGCTCAACCGTTATCGATGTAGTTGGGATTTCAGTCGGGACCAGAGTTACCTCTACCGTAGTCGTAACTTCCGTGGGTAGTACCGTAGGGATTTCAGTCGGGACCAGAGTTACTTCCACCGTAGTCGGAACTTCCGTGGGTAATACTGTAGGGATTTCTGTTGGGACCAGAGTTACCTCTACCGTAGTCGGAACTTCCGTGGGTAATACTGTAGGGATTTCTGTTGGGACCAGAGTTACCTCCGCCGTAGTCGGAACATCCGTAGGTAGTACCGTGGGGATTTCGGTCGGAACCGTAGTGACTTCAACAGTTGTTGGAACGACGGTTGGTTCAACAGTCGTTAGCACCGTTGTAGGAATTACCGTCGGTCCGGTTGTCACCATTATCCCCGGGTCTTCCCCTGTTACCGTTTCATTCTCTGCAAAAACCGGTATACAAAATAAGGATAGTATCGTGCATACCAAAAGCAAGCCATAGATCTTCTTATTCAGATACACTTCGTGGTCCCCCCACAGAATATATGTCCAGGGAGGTTCCCAAATTCCATCACTATCGTGCTCTTAGGAAAACCTCGATACTACTGGAGCCTGATTGATTATTCTTTCAAGTCACCTGATAAGGGTTTCGAATTTTCATGAGTAAAAAGAGTTATTCATCCGGTAATCATGAACAAAAAATTGTTGAAAAAAGTCGCAGTCAGGCATAAGGATGAATTTTAAATCCCCTGGTTCCTCTGCCAGAGTTTCAAAATCACGGGATTTAAGTATCTTTGTTTTTCCCTTCCCGGATCTGCACCATGAGTTCTTTATCGGAAAGAACCTCAATTGTCCGCTTCATAGACTCATACTCATCAGTAGAGATCGTGATCCATTTGGCGTCATGCTTTCCACGCCCTGCAGGTTCACTCATAATTGATAAGATGTCTACCGGTTGCTCATGAAATGTTTGTGGAATTGCTAAATCCTTAACTCGTTATATCTCTGTATGGACTTCAGGGTTCAATGTCCTATTCAACATATCCTTCATTGTACCATACAATTATCCGGATTCCCTTACTTTCCCACCCACAACGCCCCATTCCTGTTCCTATCGTCTAGCACCGCCAGCCCCGATCGCAAGGGGATTGTGTAATAATAGGGCGAAATTGCGAGGTTCAACGTCTTTCCTGACGTCGACAACGTATGAACCGTGATCGTGACAGAATACCCGGTGTCATCAACCGGCTGGTTACTGTGGCTATAATGCACATTAAATATGTGAATGCACATAAGTATGTGTGATGGTCCAATGCCCAATATGACTCTTTCCCTGTCGGAAGATATCTATGAGATTGTAAAGACTCACAAGGAAATCCGCTGGAGCGAGATTGCCCGACGGGCAATTGAAGATTACGCGAAAAAAATTGAACTCCTGAATGCGATGACTGCACAAAGCGAGCTGACCGAAGATGATATTATGGTACTCGATAAGAAAATCAAATCCGGTGTCCAGCAGCATTACAAGAGTAAAGCAGCACGTATTACCGGTAGGAAAACGGAATAATCGTAATATTTCAGAAATATTCAGGCATCCGGTTCCAGGAGTAAATAAATGATGAAACTGGTCATCGATACCAACAGAATCATGGATCCTGCCGGAGAAAATGCCGGTCTTCTGCGTCATTCGAGCGTGAACTGAGTGAACTTCTCGGTTGTGACGTGGATGTTGCATCGGTTCATGGACTAAAAGAGCAGATCCGCCATTCGGTGATACAGGAAGCAGTTCCCTTATGAGAACCGATCGGGACCAGACTTCTTGATAGACCAAACCGGCGTGCAAACGTATTTAGTCTTATAATGGGTTATAAAAACGTAGAGCACAAAGTAGTGAGTAGTATTAGGAGGTACTTGCAATGGCGAAGCCAATTGAATTGGGATTGACTCTTGACGGAGAGGATGCGGTACGTTTCCAGAAATATATTGATAATCCCACATATTCAGAAGAAGGTCGCAGGTTGATCAGGGAAGCCTCTGAATTAGCAGAAGATATGCGACTCTAAATGAGCATATCAATTCATGATCTTGAATTTAAGGTATTAGATGCGAGTCACCTCCGACAACTAACTTCTTTTACATGTAAGAACGCCGAATTGAAAGATTTCTTAACGCAGGATGCCTTACAAAATCAACTGGATCGAATATCAGTTACAAGATTAGTCTTTTATCATGGCCGTCTTGTCGGGTATTTTACCCTCGTTACCGATGTCATTAAACGAGGTGAGATTGCCGAGGGGGATGGTGCTGAAGGTTTTCGATATGCGACATATTCTGCATTAAAAATTGCTCGTTTCGCAACCCACGTGGAATTTGAGCGGCAGGGAATTGGTCGGAATATGTTACTAAAAATTTTTGCGATATGGATCCGTTTGTCGAAATATATCGGGTGCCGGATAATTACCGTAGATTCGAAGCCGGAAGCCGTGGGGTTCTATAAAAAATTTGATTTCCATGAGGCAATTATCAATAAAACAAAGCTCAGGGATAGTGGTACTATTCCATTGTATATCGATATCCATAAAGAACTTGAAAGGACCAAAAGAAATATGCCGTTGACGAAAGGCTAATTGAGGCAGTTTAACGGGGACTATTTCCCTACCCATAACGCCCCTTCCTGTTCCTGCCGTCGAGCACCGTGAGTACTGATCGCAAAGAGACCATGTAATAATACGGGCGAAATTGCAATATTCAGCGCTTTTCCCGATGTCGACAACCCTGTTTCCCACTGGACGAAGACCGTTCATCACGTCCCGGGTTTCGCCGTCCAGGACCTGATTGGTATCCCCGTTCAGGAGGATAAATTCCCGGTCGTCGAGGTCGGAATAGATCGCGATCCCGTCGGCACACATCGCGATCCGGCCCACCATTCCCGAACGATCCGGCGGGAATCGTCCCGGTTGTCCAGCCGGGAATGTCCGGGTAATCCGCTCCTGCCGGATGATCGGTCATTTCCTCAACATCACCCGTTTTCGCCCTCTCTTTTACGAACTAACCGATTTTAGCCCGAATTAGCGAAACGAGGCGTGTTAGTAAGGTCTGGAACTTACCCATCACGTCCACCCCTTCAGACTTCGCCAGTCTCTGTGCCTTGGTTAAGGCCAGTTTGGGCCCCTTTTCCCTGGCATACCATTCGTGGCCTTTTACAGCGATTATTTCAATATTCCGCTCATAATAGGCCTTTATTTGCTCTTTGTCTTTTTCAGGGTGGCGTAAACGCCACCGTTTCCACCCGTGTTTTTTCCTTGTTCCGATGCTTCGCGATCAGCAGAGCAGGTCAAGACAGCAGATAACAATTGATTTCCAGTAGACGAAGGGAAAGAACCGTCCGGCTCACGAACAGCTGAGCGGGATGGAACAAAGAGGACTTCCCGATGGTGGCTAGTTCGATACATTATTCTGCCTGGCAGCCCTTGGTTCATACCGCTCCCTGAGTTCCGGTCACCGCTGCATACCGCCTCCACAGGAATTGTGATGGCATCCGGCATGGACCGCACCGTTCGGGAACCGGATGGCAAACGCCCCATCGCGGTGTCCCGATGAGAACGGACAGGTGGCAGGATTTTGCAATATCCCTCCCTGGCAGGACTTTTCTGAAACGATGTCAATACCATGACAGGTCAGCCAATCAGACAAATTGAATATGCTTTTATACCCCTTTGTTTCCAGTGGAGCGCCCGGCATTATTACGGACAATTGGAAAAATAAGTCATTGCTGACAATTTCCTGCGCAGCTTTAAATGCCTGGATCTTTGACCGATGGGGAGGTTAATCTCTGGTGCTGTAACCCTTCCATGAGATGGTTCTGTGGAGCTTCCAGATCCGGGAGAGATCTATCTTAATCCAAAAAATAATCAGGTCGATGTGGTGAATAATCTCTACATGCGAGCGGGATCCCGATGCGGAGGAGGACAAATGCCTGTACCTTCGACGATACGTTGTTTTTGTTCCTGGTTGCAGCGGCGGGAGTGTATGGATCCGGGATGACCTCACTGGAAAAGGAGGGCAGAGTACGGAAACAAGCTGCACAATAGCGGAAAAATTCCGTGGAGATAAATCTCATTTGCACAGGACTGGATAACTGAATTACTGGTTCTTATACCTATAGCTGTACGAGTAAGGAAGGTTATTACGGAAATGTGTGTCTCGCGGAACAACCTGGTGGGATATGTGTGATGCATTCCTGTTCTCATCGAGAAGTACAAAATTCCGTAGGGCAAATAAAAAACAGATGAATTTGTCACCGATCGGAAAAAAAAGGATGGTGGAACCGGGAATACCTCTACAGAATCTTCCGCAGATGTACGGGTGCATGCCCCGATTCCACCAGGTGAGATACATGGAGGTGATTACCGGAAAGTGGACTAGGCCGACCGGGTAACCCTGTTGCCTGTTGTAGGAACCGTGGTGATTTGTATTTATGGAGAGTTGTCAACGCACTGGAACGGGTTGGTATTGATGACGCTCTGCAAGAGCGTGTTAAGTGTGTCGCTACATCTGCGATCGTAATACCCGGAAGTTGTTTTGGGTCCCCGAAAAGTGCCGGAGTTCGACGACCCGTCCCGTTGGTTGGAAGAGGACCGAGAGGGTTTCTGCTACTGGAGGAACGAGGGCCGGGAGTGCGTTCCGCTATCGCACCCATTCGTTGAATGGCTTATCCGAAAGAATTGTATGGAGTAAAATCAATAGACTAATGTTTACCATGTCCTCATCCTCAGGTTCAGTTGAAGATAAAATCCGCATGCTTCCACCGGATTTGCGCGAAGAGGTTGTCCATTATATCGATGAACTGCTGAAGCGGTCAAAAAGAACGTCAGCTGCATCGTTCCGTTGTGCTGCAGAAGGGACGCTGGAGGAGCTTGGAACCAGGTACTCCTCAGTTGACCTTCAACACAAGGCCCTGGAATGGCGGGGAAACTGATGTTTCTCCTCGACACCAACATTTTTCTTGAATATATCCTGAAACGATCACGTGTGCAGGAAGTGAAGGATTTTTTCTCCCGTGCCAATCTTTCCACATTGCACATGAGTGATTTCTCGCTGCATACGCTGGGGGTAATCTATATCAGGGAGCATAAAATTTCTGAATTTCTCACGTTTGTCAATGAGGATGTCATCGCAAGCGGTATTCATGTCACTTCTTTGGCAGCCGGGGATTTTTCCAGAGTTGCCAGTGCAGCCAGGGAATATCATCTGGATTTCGATGATGCGTACCAATATGCAATGGCAGAACGTTATGGACTTTCATTGGTAAGTTTTGATCGGGATTTTGATCGAACAAAAAACAAAAGAGTAGAACCAAAGGACCTGTTCCTCTGATATGAGTCCGGGTCCGGTGGAGTCCGACATGACCGGGCAGACGAGGCGCTGAACGGTCCGGCCGGTGGAGTTAAACATAGGATGCTCCGGCTGACTTCACAATCAGGCCTGGCACCTGGGCTCTTGCGACCCGTTCGAACCGGTTACGGGGAATGACGAATCCGGCGTCACCGATCTGCAGGACGATCCCGGTCCCGATCGGATGGCGTGAACAACAGGGATGAACTGTCTGCATTTCCCCGCACGACGCCTGAACGGTCCAGTTGAATACCAGGAGTAACCGCAGTTGTTCACGTTCGAGGAAGTACCGGTTCTTCCTGTATACTATATACAGGCCTCCGGCCGGTGTCGGGGCAAGAAATACCGGTGGGTTCTCAATGCCATAACTATTTGAAAGAGGGTCGTCAAATTCTATAGTTGCTCCCTGTGAATCGTTCAACTTTTGCGAGGTGGATTGATTGTGCCGGGAGCACTCTTGTTCTATGGTTGTCATTTCTGATTCCTCCTTGTTACCAGCAACGCGATTGTTTGTCGCGGTGTCCTGGTCTTTGAATTGGTTTTGGGTGTTCATTTTTGTCGATCCTTTTCCCCCGGTACGAACCGGGGGAAGATCCCGATAGGAGACGAGACGTATTAAAATATGCGGATCGGACTGTTTTACGGGGAGATTACTTTCACACCGCGTGGTCAGGGTTGATATGGGGGGAGGTGGATGGGTGAGGGGTGGTGTGGGATAATTTTTTGTATCCCCTTTTCCGAATTGATTCCTGAGCCTGCAAAAAATATTGATCGAGTTATTTCGGTGCAATCATATAGTGGGACATAAGTAAATCAGTCATAGTTGCCGTTGCTCGGATAATTACTCATTGACGAAAAGGAGATCTGCGGATTTGTTTCATTTAAATCAGATTAAATAAAGGATGTCCTAGACTAATTTTGGCTTGGAATTAAGGTGATCAAAACATGACAGATAATTTTCATATTCATGACCTGAGGAGGTATATAAAAAATTCAGATTTAGAAGATTTTGCGACACAATATCCCGAATCCCCTGATGAGGAAGAGAGGAGAATAACAGAGTCCCCACAAAAATATCGAAATTCATTTTCAAGAGACAGGGATAGGATCGTGCACTGTAGAAGTTTCAGAAAATTACAAAATAAAACACAGTTGTTTGTGTCCGGTTTAAATCCTGACATCAGAAATCGGCTTACTCATACAATCGAGGTATGGCAGTTATCAGTAACAATTTCACGGGCGTTAGGTGCAAATGTTGACTTAACTGAGGCTATTGCTTTTGGTCACGATCTTGGTCACACACCATTCGGCCATTCAGGGGAGATCGCGCTTGGGAAACAGCTTGAAAAAGAAAAATTAGGAGGATTTAACCATAACGAGCAAAGTGTAATTGTGGCTACAATATTAGAGGATTCTCCTAAAAATGTAAGGGCACCTAAAAACGTTTATATAGGCTTGAATTTAACGAAGGCCACACTTGATGGAATTTTCAAGCACACAACGAGATATAAAAATAACGTTTTTGATGGTAGATTGAAATCTTTAAGGTTTGATAAAACTGAAGGCTCTATAGAAGCACAAATAGTCCATATCGCGGATGATATAGCCCAAGTCACTCACGACTTACATGATTTATATAATGTAAAAATCATAAAAGATGCCTGGATATATAGTCTATTACAGGAGTTCCCGAATTATTTTGGAGATAAGGATGAATTTGAATTAAGTGAGCGATTTTCGAGGGATGGTTTAACAAAGGATATGATTTCTTTTTTAGTGAGTCAACTTGTCGATGACGTATTGTATACCAGTATAGAAAATCTTAATACCCGATTTACTGGTGATCCATCAGAATATCGTTTTATATCATATTCTGGAGATAAGTCAAAATTTGTCCACGAAATAAAAACCATAACTAATAATTTAGGAATAAATAGTGATGAAGTAAATCAAATGAATGCAAGGGGACGAAATATTATTAATTCATTATATGATCTGTTTTTTGATGACCCATATTGCATGCCAAGGGTATATAAAAATAAATTTTCAAAGGAAGTGAGAAAAAAAGTTGATCCAGGAGATATTAGGAAGATTGAAGATGTAGAAATTAAAAAAGTACAAGATATAAGAGTTATTTGTGATTATATTGCGTCACTTACTGATCAAGAGGCAATTGATCGTTTTCATTCACTATTAGCATAATGGTGAGGATGAATTATGGATAAAAAACAATTTGAAGGAAAAATTCGAGAAGTGGGGAGGCCGATTATTTGTGGCCCCAACGAATCCTGCAAAATGAGAGTGGTGAAAGTTGTTGATGACAAAGGATCAATAATTAAAGCAACAGCTTGGGGTAGAAAAAGCGAAGATTTGCATGTTGGTAGTAATGTATTAATCAGAAAAATGCCACCAATCAATCCTTTGAGTAAAATTGAGGGATACGAAGTTTTTAATAAAAAATAATAGTTTTTTCATTTTAATGCATAATCTTTAAAAATTGAGAGATACAAAATCCAAAAAATTGTTATATATGTCCAATGTGATAAAAAACCAAGATGACTTTCTGGAAGAAGGAGATGGAATTATTAATCGTTTTCCCCTTTCTGTTATTCTGACGCTAAAAATTGTGGGAATAACTGGTTTGAGACAGAATTCAATAAGTAGGGATTAAAAGATAAAAATTTCATTTTGTTGGGGAGAGATGTGGAATTGTCCTTCTATCAATGATCAAAATTCCATTTTGATTGCAATGATGATTATCCACTTACCACATTTATCGGGTTCAAATTGTGGTAAAGGAGGATCTTGGAATAAGGAATCAAAAAAATAGAAGAAATTGTCTATAAAATAAAAAAGTTGTTGACATTAATTGGTGAAAATGGGGTAGGGATTCCAAATGTTCAATAAATAAAAATACCTTGGATTTACGGATATCGCCATGCCAATTTTCAAATTTTCCCTTTTTCTTTAAATTCGAATTGCACTTTCAAATCATTCATCCATGAATATTGGATTATCTTTTCATGCTGAAGTCGGCCAACCACAATACCTGGATGAATTCCAATGTCGTCTGCAAAAGCACGTACCAAACTTTTATCCGTCAATTTCGACAAATTAGCCGAATATTCTTTTGGAATAAGGAAGTCATCAACCCATATATTTGCCTGCATTTCTTCCGTTGATTCTGCACCTCTTCCATCAAATTCATCAAGAAATACTTCTTTTTTGTCGTGAATCAGAATATGTGCAGCCTCATGAAAGAATGTATACCAAAAACGGTCATTGGTTTTTCCATAGAGTGACATCTGTAATACTGGTTTATGGGGATTTAACCACCGGGCGATACCACTGACATGAGCTCTTGGAATCAGCTGGAATGAGCACTAATGCAACACCGGAATCGAAACATAGTTTTCTTATCAGAGGTTCAAACTTGCTCGTAGGTAATCTGGTGGATATGCGAATGGTTTTAAGAGCCGTTTCGAATTTTGCACGGTCATACCTCGGACCATCCATTCTTTCAGCTATTATCTCTCCCTTTCGAATCCAAGATGAAATGGCATGAATATCACTCTGTTCAACACGAGTCCGCCTAAAAGCAATTTCCATACCAACATATCGCGACTCCCACCCCTCTGGCGATGCAACTCCGAAGAATTGCAGTAATTCTTTGACAATGAAGGGCTTTTGAGCCTTATCGAATCTACGTGTTTCAATGAAATGATGTTCCATTAATTCTCTTATAGGAAATCGCTCCATCCAAGGGATCCACGATGTTAGGTTTTCCATTTCATCTTGCCTGGCCAAGCTTCTCTATATTGTACTTCACGATTAAGCCAAAAACCCGCAGTGCTGCCGAGTACGCTTTCCAATTTTAGTGCGGTTTCTTCAGTAATTGCTGCTTTCCCGTTTAGAAGCAGACTAATATGTTTGGTTGACTGGCCCATTCGTTCTGCAAAATCAATTTGGGTCCAATCTCTTTCTTCCAAGATATCCGCAATTGTTTCACCGGGCGGAGAGATCCAATCCGGAGAAAATTTTTTCGACATATCAGGCATGGTAATCCCCGATTTCAATAATTTCAATCTTTGTGACTCTTGACCAGTCGACATTGTCTTTTCCAACTAATGGGGTAGGCTGATTTGCTGAGATCAAGATCAGCCTCACTCCCCCATACAAATCAACAGCAAATTGGCCTCTCCTCTTGCCTTCAAGTGCATGAGGTCTTCCAGAAGGCAATTCGCGAACATTTGCCGCAGCATTAATATCCGATATACGGATTCTCAATTTTGCAGCACATACCGATCCAAGTTTTTTGACAGCGTAACCTTTATCTTCGCACATTTTCCGTAAATGCTCGTCTCTAAACTTGATCTCCATTAAAGGTACATCTAAATATTTACCAACTTGGTAAATAAATTTATCTACTAGTTATAACGAAGTAGAAAAAAAATTACACAAATTGGTTAGCCCAAATGATATTCATTCGTCCGCATTTATTGACTCTACCGATGGCTGATCTGTTGTATCCGATGGCACTTCGAATAAATGATTAGTCCTTAAAAATTCTTCAGGTCTATTAAAGACCGTGAAAAATAAAGGTGTTCCTTGAAATGACAATGGTGAAATTGGTCCACTAGTCATGAAAGAGTATTTTCTAGATTCGGCATCGAATGAACTATGTGGATCATAAAATGATTGATATAACTTTAAAGACTCGGAATCTCTCCCAACTAGTTCACTTAAGAGCTGATGTACTCAGCACCTAACCCTAGACCGAATCCGAATAAATAAGTTCTTAATTGGCCAATAATTTTTTTATCCACACCTGATAAAGTTTGACTGATGAACATCCATCCCAGTCCGTATTTTCGAGTCTCAAATGATGCTTTTATCAGAACGGATCTCACATCATCGAGATATTGATTGTCTTGAGAGCCCGATGGGGCGAATCTATGAGCTTCATCTAGAATAACCAAACTATTTAATGACTCATTTCTGGTATAAGCCCGCTCACCTGCAACTTTAATTCCATGAAGGAGTCTTTTGAGCATTAAATATTGAATCGTTTCATCCCCAATTATTGCTTGATTATTTTGTTGAGACGAAAGATCAACAATAACCAACGGTCTTTGATTATTTTCAAGAGTAAATGCTTGATTTATTAGATGATCTACCCTCATTGCACCCGCACGAGGTCTAAACAATTCACCTATTGGTTTCCAATGTCTCGTGAATAAATCATTAAGACGTTGTGGATCGCTGGAAATATCTTGAATTGCCCTCTGAAGCCGCTGTCTTGTTGCGGGGGTTGTGAAAATTAAATTTTGCACATTTTGATCCTGTAATATTTGCCAAATCCGATCAAATGATTGCCGAGCATGAAGGTCTGCTAAATTTATCTGACCTTGAACTCGACTGACAATTTCTTCTACTGCATTTTCTTGGTTTTGTTTATGGGGGATAGAGATCTGATGGAAAAATCTTGATTTTAGGAAAATCTCTCTGAATAAATCCCATCGATCAAAAACCAAATCTTGGATTCTCACGATAATAATATTTTTTTGAATATGTTCTAAAATATCACCCAAATTCAAGGTGAACGATCCCGGTGTTGCTTCACCTCGTGCGTCCTTGGAAAACTCGCCTTGAGGATCTATTACAAAAATCCCCATTTGTGGATGGCGGGCATATGCGAGCAATATCATTTTTCCCAAAACAGATTTTCCAGAACCCGTTTTGCCAAATATTCCAATATGATATGCTTCTCCAGCTCCTCCAATCCCACTACCGAAATGTTTGAACCACATCGGCAATTTTGGAGTGGAAACCGTATACATTACCTAAATAAAACAATTCACCCAAATAACGATTAAGAAGTCTATCTAATATTGCATCATTTACGAGATGTATTTGCGTCCCGGTTTGTGGAACCGTTCCTAGAATACTTGGTTCAATATGGGTATTACGATCACAAAAAACTGCGCTTATATTCATTGTACCAATATGGGTATCCTGAATTCCACTTATTGGATTCACGCAGCCATGGCGCCTTGTTAAGGATCTCATCGTAGGATCTTCCAATAAAATATTTCGAAGTTCGATTTCTGTAATTTGTCCCATTGCATAATGGGGAAGTCCATCTTGTAAAAAACGAAATGTTCCAAATTCACCTATCAATTTCTTTGTCACAGCGGTTCCAAGAATGTCTAGTGAAATATCACAAGTTGATGAAGGAGAGCCAATTATTGCAATTCTTTCTTGATTATCAATTAATTGTTCTATTGTTTGTTGTTCCATATTTCACCCAGGTTATTAAGTTCTATAACCATGCATAATGAAAAAGATATCACTCATATCAGGATTATTATCTAATTCGACAATTTGTTGCGTTGAGCACTGTCTAATCGCAGATAAACCTGGACCAAGGTGCTTAACCATTCTATCAGCAATAAAGAGGGGATAGGGTTCAATAATACCTGGTGCTTCACATTGATATTTAATTCCTTGAAGTAATGTTCCCATTCTTGCAGAATTACTTACAATTGATTTAGAAACCTCAATTCGTAATGCTGGTGTCCATGGGTTTGGACGATAATATAAGATAAAAATATTACTGAATGAGGATAGGACCGCGTCAATTGAATCAGAAAACTCATCAGAGGGCGATTTTATATGCCAGTCTTCCACATCTTGCTGTAATGGTGTGGGTGTTATTAGTTCACCAGGCCGAAGTATTGTTGTCAAAATTGCTCTGTCATCAAATCCTTGAGGCCATCCAAATCTCTCTCCAATTTCTCGTTTGGTGGTATATTTTGGTAAACAAGCAAATATTTTGTCAGTTCTTGCTGATTCAATAATTAACTTATAACTCTCCAAAAATTCTGCGAAATTAGTGACAATTATATCGATTAATTTTTTATCTTTAGAGTTTAATGCCGCATTTATTGCGGCATTTATGTGAATGAGTGGTGTTGTTGAAGATCCATCGAGAAAAACTAGATCATGTGGAGCATTTGATGCAAGAATGACTTCCATCGAAAGCATTTTCCCGCCAATTACTCGAGGGTTTGCAAGATGGTGAGCGAGAGGTGAAATAAATACCTCATGCGTTGGCCCCTCCCATTTTCGTATTTCTGATGGGGGTGTCAGTCCTTCGACTCCAACAGCAGCACAAGCAGCGTAATCTATAGATAAGAGTCTCTCGATGACCCTTGCTCCATCAATTCCACAGGTCGTAGGTGGCCGGGGATTCCCGTATTCATATTCATATTTTAAAAAACCATTATCTTCTAATTGTTTTCTCATTAATTCTTTCTTGTCTCGAATTACTGAATAAGAATTGAATAAGTCATACCGAATCTGTTCACTTTTATTGAGCATCTCCTCAACCAATGCCCCAGGTAATTCTCCAAAAGGGAATAGATTTTGTTCTGACGTCATAACTGATTGAGTGTCGCTTCGACTTCCTTAAAATAGTCTTCCTTTTCAAAGGTCGTCCATTTTTCCATAGATTTCACTCTTTTTGATGCCCATCTTCCTCGCCAATATTTTTGTAAATCATCAAATGAACGATTTTTCCAAATAGGTGTAACTCCATCTTTTATAATTTCCTTGAGATTGTAAACTAATGGAAATAGATAAAACTCTCTTTTTATCCCGTGTTTTTCAAATTCCGGTAATCCTAGACTTTTAAAAGAACGCTCTAATAATTTCAATTTTTTCGAAGGCCCATTCCCATAACAGCGTTCAATATTTGTACCAATTT